>NZ_JAVRIE010000019.1:0-914 GCF_031846165.1 Brumicola blandensis | reverse complement strand
ACTTCAGCTTCGAACTTAGTGTGTGGGTTGATTGAACCAGGCTTAGCCAATACTTGACCACGCTCTACGTCTTCACGCTTAGTACCACGTAGTAGAACACCAACGTTCTCACCAGCACGGCCTTCGTCTAGAAGCTTACGGAACATTTCAACACCAGTACAAGTCGTCTTAGTTGTATCTTTGATACCAACGATTTCTACTTCTTCACCTACTTTGATAATACCTTGCTCAACACGACCTGTTACAACTGTACCACGGCCTGAAATTGAGAATACATCTTCGATTGGAAGGATGAATGGCTTATCGATGTCACGCTCTGGCTCTGGAATATATGAATCCAATGCTTCGCCTAACTCAATGATTTTTGCTTCCCACTTTTCTTCGCCTTCTAGCGCTTTAAGTGCAGAACCTTGAATTACTGGTAAATCATCACCTGGGAATTCATATTCTGTTAGTAGCTCACGAACTTCCATTTCTACTAGTTCTAGTAGCTCTTCGTCGTCTACCATGTCGCATTTGTTCATGAAAACGATCATGTAAGGAATACCAACTTGGCGACCTAGCAAGATGTGCTCACGTGTTTGTGGCATAGGACCGTCAGTTGCCGCAACAACCAAGATTCCGCCGTCCATTTGAGCAGCACCGGTGATCATGTTCTTAACATAATCGGCGTGTCCTGGGCAATCTACGTGTGCGTAGTGACGTGTAGGAGTATCATACTCTACGTGTGATGTAGAGATTGTGATACCACGCTCACGCTCTTCTGGAGCGTTGTCGATTTGATCAAATGCTTGAGCGTCACCGCCGTAAGTCTTTGCTAATACCGACGTGATTGCCGCTGTAAGAGTTGTTTTACCGTGGTCAACGTGGCCGATAGTACCAACGTTTACGTGTGGTTTATTACGTTCAAACTT
>NZ_JAVRIE010000018.1:0-1342 GCF_031846165.1 Brumicola blandensis | reverse complement strand
ACTCTGACCCTGAGGGATCCCCACGAATAATTAGTCATAGGAATTCTCATTAATCATATGTCGGATATGGGTTACAGCGATTTCATATTGCCCAGTAAGCAATGTAAAGTACTTGTCCACATATCCTCTTAAGCCCAAATAATGAAATGATAATACTCGTCTTGTTTTTAGTGTGTTGGCCTGATAGCGTTTATGTACCCCGGCTAAAGTCATAGCCAACCCGATTATGTTGGCTAAAATACTGGCTAAGGTGGCGATTAATATCAACACTGCAATGCGTTTAATACACCGACTTTTATGATGTTCAAAACCGAGTCCAAACAAGCTGCTTTTAATGTCTCTGAACTCTTCTTCAATTTGCATTCTCATCTTATAAATAGTGACTAGCTTTTTGGCGGTATGTTTTGTTCTAGGAAGTGATGTCGCTATCAGCCAAGGGTCGGTCGCGCCTTTGGCATGGACTTTTGAACATTTCGATTGTCGCTGAATGTTATGCTGAGTAAGGCTGTGTCTCCCCTTATTTTTACCTTTAAACAACACTAAAGTGCATGCTAACGGACGCGAGCGGCATATTTGGCCATTGAAGCTGTTAGGGCGTCGTTTAGCCTGCTTGTATAGCTCGTCTATATGCTCCCATTCTTGCTTCTTGTTTACATACATCATGGGTTTTCGAACGCGACCTGCAAAATCCCAACCCAAGGCCTTTACTTCTCTGAACCACACTGTTTTGTACCCAGCATCAGTGACAATAATAGGTGTGGCTTGTTGATTAATGATGGTACTTAATTTAACTAGAAAAGCTTTGTGCGTGCGCGGTGTTTCTTTTGTACTGACATCATGTATTTCTTGATAAATGGCAACCCCACGACCATTGCAAGCTACCGAAGCTCGAAGTAAAAAACAGCCTTTATGGGTGTCCAAATCAGACCAGTCAATAAGTATTATTGGCCGCAGAGAATTGCCAACAAATTGATTATATAAGGCACCATAAATAGTCAGTGCATCACTTTGTACATGCTTGTTAGACAACAATCTGTCAGCACGTTTTATTCGATGTTTTTCATAAGCACCAGAACAAATACCTCGGCCTATGCTGGTGACGCTCGCGTTTGCCCCTCTTAGTAAACTATTTACACTACTGGCGAGGGATGCACGTCTAACTTTATGCATTTTAGGGGTGACAACAGCAAGGAACTTGTTCAGTATAGTTGCTTCATTCATGGTATCGGTCTTTAGTGAGGTTTGGCGATTGATCTGATCACCAGATACCATGAATGTTCAATTTATTTTAAATCAAAGTCTTACTCATTTATTTCGTGGGGATACGTCAGACTCTGACCCC
>NZ_JAVRIE010000017.1:0-1421 GCF_031846165.1 Brumicola blandensis | reverse complement strand
TGAAGTGACCCCCAATAGTTGGACTATCCAATTACTGGGGGTCTTTTTATGTCCAAACATCACAGAGAATTTAAGTTAAAGTTAGCGCAACTAGCGCAAGAAGAGAGTTCAAGGAGCTTAGCTCCAAAGTTTGAAGTACGCTCTAATCTGGTCCGTTACTGGGCGTTAGTTTATCGGCTCAATGGTGCGAATAGCTTTACTCACAAACAACTTCCCTACACATTTGAATTTAAACTCAATGTGCTTAAAACAATGAGAAATAATGAATGGTCTCTCAGTTACACTAGCGCCTATTTCGACTTATCATCCCCTGGTATTTTATTTCAATGGCAAAAGCTTTATGCTCACGAAGGTATAACCCGTCTCAAACCCAAGAAAAAAGGAAGGTCTCGCGTGACGAATCACTCTTCAACTCCTAAACCATCAGCAGAAATGACTGAAAAAGAGCTCAGGGAAGAATTGGATTATCTACGCGCAGAGAACGCAGTCTTAAAAAAGTTAGAAGCCTTGGCTCAAGCCAGAAAGAAAAAAGCAAAGACAAGACGATAGTTGTCGAAGAGCTCAAGGCAAAATACAGCTTACAACACTTATTAAAGGTCACAGGGCTTCCTAAGAGCGTGTATTACTACCATCGTAATACGCTGAATCGCCCCTGCTCCAATGCTGACTTACGCGTAAATATACGTGATATCTATCACAAACATAAAGGACGATACGGCTATCGTAGGATAACTTACGCGCTAAGAGCGATGGGCTTGGTAGTTAATCATAAACGTGTACAACGTTTGATGGGCGAGCTTGGCTTGAAATCAAAAGTCAGGCCGAAACGCTACAAGTCTTACAAAGGTCAAGTCGGCAGAATCGCTGAAAATGTTCTTAAACGTGAATTTACGGCAAAGAAGCCAAATCAAAAATGGGTGACCGATGTGACTGAATTTAAGGTTAATGACCAAAAAGTATATTTATCACCAATAATAGACCTGTTTAACCAAGAGGTGATCAGCTATGAGGTACGAACCTCTGTTACCTTACCCTTGGTTACTGATATGCTTAAAGCCGCGACAGCAAAGCTGCTGAAGCATGAGAGACCACTCATACACTCAGACCAAGGTTGGCAATATCAAAATAAACAATACCAACAGCATTTGAAAGCGCATGGACTGCTTCAGAGTATGTCTAGAAAAGGAAACTGTTTAGACAATGCAGTTGCAGAGAACTTCTTCGGCATATTAAAAACTGAGATGTATCACAATGAAACGTTTAAGGACGCGAATGAACTCATTGAAAATATCAAAGAATACATTGATTATTACAACAACGAACGTATTAAGCTGAAACTGAAAGGCCTGAGTCCGATACAATATCGAAATCAGGCCTTGGTTGCCGCTTAGAAATGAGTCCAACTTAATGGGGTCACTTCA
>NZ_JAVRIE010000016.1:0-1523 GCF_031846165.1 Brumicola blandensis | reverse complement strand
TGTGTTCTGGCATTTCTTACCATCAGACCTTCTGGACGCTCCTGAGGGCTTTACAGCTTCAAAATGGACTGCTGCTGAACGTATCAACTACGATGACTACTCCAAAGGCCAAATAACTGACTATGAACGGTTAAAATTCCTTATCGAGAACCACCCAGCTTTACTACAGATTGTCCGACAATCTTTAAACGTCCCTGGAGGGGATTTATTATTGCGTCGTCAAATTGAAAAGATGTTTGTTACATGCGAAGCATATAGCGAAGCGTAGACTTCTTTAGATACGATGCTGAAATATCCTTTTAAACCGATAAACTTGTAAACCTATAAACTACAAAATCACCCTCCTTGATTAACTGCTTTTCCGTCGCGATGTTGACACAACCACGTGATGTGTTTGCGTCAACCGCGTCAGGTAGGTAGAAGTAATACCCTACCTGACTTAATGGTTCAAACTGGTCTCAAGCTATATGTATCAATGCATACAGAGCATTTTTTGTTAAAAAACTCAAAAATTAGGTATTACCTATTTTAACTGTTAGGTATTACCTATATACTACCCTTGAATCTTCTTTTTAAGGTGTTACTCAATGGCAAAGACAAAACGAATTTCTATGACTATTCCGACCGAACTCAGCGTTCAACTGGACAGGCTTTCTACTGCTCTCAAAGTTTCAAGATCTTCACTTATCACTGAGATGCTTTCTGAGAACGTTTCGACTCTTATTGAAGTTTTGAATCTATCAATCAGTAGTGCTGAAGTATCGAGCAAGGACGCTCCAACTCTTTCGAGAAATCCTGATAAGGTTCGTTCCTATCTTGATTCTCTAAAATCTGCCATCGACTCCAAGAAATCTCTTCTTGATGCCGAATACACGGACTTAGTATCTCAACTTGAGGGCGCTAGAAATGACCATTAGTTACCTAAAACCGTTCGCGGATTGGCTCTCAATTTCCTATCCAACTTCGCTTAGTCCTCACTTGGATATTGTTTCCCTGTTCACGACTATTTCACCCTTGGACTACACTGACCTTGGGGGTGCTAAAGAACTTTATAAATCTACTAGCGGCGGGAGTCTGTTCATAACCTCCAAAGATTCCTATGTTAACCTTTCTATCTCTGGCCTATTGCTATCGCAAGCTCGCGATAGCGAGCATTACCGGACGTTCCTCGAATTACTTGCTAGTGCGCCTTACAATATCACTCGTCTCGATGTTGCTTACGATACTCCTCTGGCTGGTCCTCTTTCGATTCAGCGCATCCGTGGAATATACCCTACTGGTCACGCTCAAGTTGCTACTCGCCAACGTCAATTGCAGTACATCCTGAATCAACTCAATGACGGCACTGACACTGGAACGGTTTACTTTCAGAACAACAAATACAAGGGTACTATCAAACTTCGTGTTTATGACAAAGCTCACCAAATGATTCAAGAACATAGCACTGCGATTAATCCCACCACTCGATATGAGCTTTCTGTGTGCCGTGGTGCGTCTCTGAGCGACTTTGAGAACCCAGCTAG
>NZ_JAVRIE010000014.1:0-3197 GCF_031846165.1 Brumicola blandensis | reverse complement strand
GCTATTTTGGGTTGTATGGTTAAGTGACTAAGCGTATACGGTGGATGCCTAGGCAGTTAGAGGCGATGAAGGACGTGTAAGTCTGCGAAAAGCTGTGGTGAGTTGACAAAACGCATTTGAACCACAGATGTCCGAATGGGGAAACCCACCGCTTCGGCGGTATCTGCACCTGAATACATAGGGTGTAGAGGCAAACGAGGGGAACTGAAACATCTAAGTACCCTTAGGAAAAGAAATCAACCGAGATTCCCCAAGTAGCGGCGAGCGAACGGGGAGCAGCCGAGTAATTATGAAGTAGTGGAATGAGTTGGAAAGCTCAGCGATACAGGGTGATAGCCCCGTACATGAAGTTTCATAGTTGCCATATTAAGTAGGTCGGGACACGTGTTATCTTGACTGAAGATGGGGGGACCATCCTCCAAGGCTAAATACTCCTAACTGACCGATAGTGAACTAGTACCGTGAGGGAAAGGCGAAAAGAACCCCTGTGAGGGGAGTGAAATAGAACCTGAAACCGTATACGTACAAGCAGTGAGAGCCCACTTGTTGGGTGATTGCGTACCTTTTGTATAATGGGTCAGCGACTTATATTTAGTAGCAAGGTTAACCGATTAGGGGAGCCGTAGCGAAAGCGAGTGTTAACTGCGCGTTGAGTTGCTAGGTATAGACCCGAAACCCGGTGATCTAGCCATGGGCAGGTTGAAGGTTGAGTAACATCAACTGGAGGACCGAACCCACTGACGTTGAAAAGTCAGGGGATGACTTGTGGCTGGGGGTGAAAGGCCAATCAAACCGGGAGATAGCTGGTTCTCCCCGAAATCTATTTAGGTAGAGCCTCGGACGAACACCATTGGGGGTAGAGCACTGTTAAGGCTAGGGGGTCATCCCGACTTACCAACCCTTTGCAAACTCCGAATACCGATGAGTGCTATCCGGGAGACACACGGCGGGTGCTAACGTCCGTCGTGAAGAGGGAAACAACCCAGACCGCCAGCTAAGGTCCCAAAATATTGCTAAGTGGGAAACGAAGTGGGAAGGCTAAGACAGCTAGGAGGTTGGCTTAGAAGCAGCCATCCTTTAAAGAAAGCGTAATAGCTCACTAGTCGAGTCGGCCTGCGCGGAAGATGTAACGGGGCTAAGCAATATACCGAAGCTGCGGATTTGAACTTAGGTTCAAGTGGTAGGGGAGCGTTGTGTAAGTGGTTGAAGGTGAACTGAGAGGTTTGCTGGACATATCACAAGTGCGAATGCTGACATGAGTAACGATAATGGGGGTGAAAAACCCCCACGCCGGAAGACCAAGGTTTCCTGTCCCATGCTAATCAGGGCAGGGTAAGTCGGCCCCTAAGGCGAGGCAGAAATGCGTAGTCGATGGGAAACGGATTAATATTTCCGTACTTGTTATATCAGTGAAGGGGGGACGGAGAAGGTTATGCTAGCTTGGCGTTGGTTGTCCAAGTGAAAGTGCGTAGGGTTGATTTTTAGGTAAATCCGGAAATCTACATGCCTGAGACACGAGACGAGTCACTACGGTGACGAAGTAGCAAATACCCTGCTTCCAGGAAAAGCCTCTAAACTTATGATATAGCGAACCGTACCCCAAACCGACACAGGTGGTCAGGTAGAGAATACTAAGGCGCTTGAGAGAACTCGGGTGAAGGAACTCGGCAAAATTGTACCGTAACTTCGGGAGAAGGTACGCCCTTGTTTGTGATGGACTTTTCGTCCTAAGCGAATGAGGGCCGCAGTGACCAGGTGGCTGGGACTGTTTATTAAAAACACAGCACTGTGCTAAATCGAAAGATGACGTATACGGTGTGACACCTGCCCGGTGCCGGAAGGTTAATTGATGGGGTTAGCGTAAGCGAAGCTCTTGATCGAAGCCCCGGTAAACGGCGGCCGTAACTATAACGGTCCTAAGGTAGCGAAATTCCTTGTCGGGTAAGTTCCGACCTGCACGAATGGTGTAACCATGGCCACGCTGTCTCCACCCGAGACTCAGTGAAATTGAAATTGCAGTGAAGATGCTGTGTACCCGCACCTAGACGGAAAGACCCCGTGAACCTTTACTACAGCTTGGCACTGAACATTGACCCTACATGTGTAGGATAGGTGGGAGGCTATGAAGCGTTGTCGCCAGATGACGTGGAGCTGCCCTTGAAATACCACCCTTGTATGTTTGATGTTCTAACATTGACCCCTTATCGGGGTTGTGGACAGTGTCTGGTGGGTAGTTTGACTGGGGCGGTCTCCTCCCAAAGCGTAACGGAGGAGCACGAAGGTTGGCTAATCCTGGTCGGACATCAGGAGGTTAGTGCAATGGCATAAGCCAGCTTAACTGCGAGACAGACACGTCGAGCAGGTACGAAAGTAGGTCATAGTGATCCGGTGGTTCTGTATGGAAGGGCCATCGCTCAACGGATAAAAGGTACTCCGGGGATAACAGGCTGATACCGCCCAAGAGTTCATATCGACGGCGGTGTTTGGCACCTCGATGTCGGCTCATCACATCCTGGGGCTGAAGTCGGTCCCAAGGGTATGGCTGTTCGCCATTTAAAGTGGTACGCGAGCTGGGTTTAGAACGTCGTGAGACAGTTCGGTCCCTATCTGGTGTGGGCGTTGGATGATTGATGGGAGCTGCTCCTAGTACGAGAGGACCGGAGTGGACGAACCGCTGGTGTTCGGGTTGTTTTGCCAAAGGCATTGCCCGGTAGCTACGTTCGGAATCGATAACCGCTGAAAGCATCTAAGCGGGAAGCGAGCCCAGAGATGAGTCATCCCAGAGAATTTAATTCTCCTGAAGGGTTGTTGAAGACGACAACGTTGATAGGCAGGGTGTGGAAGCGTTGTAAGGCGTTAAGCTAACCTGTACTAATTGCCCGTGCGGCTTAACCATACAACACCAAAATAGCTTCGAATGAAGTGGCTTAGGCCGGTGTTGTGATGACAAGTAGCCAAATCAAATAAAAGTCAAAGAGTAGCGACACTCTAACGTTAAAGATTACTAATAGCTTTCTGAATAGTTAAAAGAACAACAGTTTTTGCCTGACGGCAATAGCGATACGGTACCACCTGATCCCATTCCGAACTCAGAAGTGAAACGTATTAGCGGCGATGGTAGTGTGGGGTTTCCCCATGTGAGAGTAGCACACCGTCAGGCTCCCATTCTCTCTGAAAAGAGATAGAAGAACCCGTCC
>NZ_JAVRIE010000013.1:0-4178 GCF_031846165.1 Brumicola blandensis | reverse complement strand
CGCAATAAACCTAATAGCAAAAATCAAAAAAGGGGTCAGAGTGAATTAAAAAGGGGGTCAGAGTGAATTATTTATCATTTAGCGTTGAGCAGGCCCTCACCAATATAAACACGCTTGTCGGCATCCTGCCCACTCCCAAACGGCATCCTGCCCACTCCCAAACGGCATCCTGCCCACTCCCAAACGGCATCCTGCCCACTCCCAAACGGCATCCCTGCCGTTTGAAGGTTTATATTGGTGAGGACCTGAACAAAGCAGAAAAATAAATTCACTCTGACCCCTTTTTCTTGCCTTAATTAACTTAAGCTTCGGGTTGTGGAGGATACTGTATATTCATATGTTTTGCGTATGCTACAGTAAAGGCCTGCTCCTGAAATATTTTCAATCCTGTTTCAGAAAAATCAACAGAAACTGGATTGCGTTTTATCGATTCTTTTTGTTCTTGCGGAGACATTGTGTGTACATCTAAACCATCGATTAGTTGGATAGCCGCTTCCATTTTGAAACCAAGCGCACCGCCTGCAAATTTTCCTTTAAGAGGACGGTCTTTAATAACCACAGACTCGACTTTATAGTCAGCCATAAGTTTGGCAAACGTTGATTGAAAATAACGAATGTCACCTGTATTGTTGCGCTTATCAAACTCCACCTTACGGACTCTGCAGTCAGGTAGCGTAAAAAGACCATCGTTATAATCGAGTATACAAACAATAGCCTCAGAACCTTTTATTTCAACACCACAAATTTTCATTTCAATTTCTCTTATTCAGTTTTCTTTATTGTAACGCATTTAGACGAGCAAAAAAGATCAACTATCGTACAAGGTGAAGTTAATTTCCCGTTCATCGATTACATAATAATAGTCGCTTACAACAAGTGATTCTTGTTATTATAAAACACATAACCTTTAGACGCTTCGGAACTCTGGTAAATTGACCTCACTGAAACATAGTCACACATTTGGCTTAAATGCCTCTTGTGAGAAAATTCACTACATCGACTCTATTGAAGCACTGAAATTGCATTATCAGAGAAGTGATAGGCAGGCTGAATATATCTTAGGTGAAGGTAGTAATACGATTTTCTTAGATGACTTCGAAGGCGACGTCGTTTTAAATCAACTCAAGGGTAAAGCCCATCAGGAAAACGAAAACAGTCATAATCTGTCTGTAGGCTCAGGTGAAAATTGGCATGATCTTGTGTCTTGGACCTTAGCCCAAAAAATATATGGCTTTGAAAACCTCGCTTTAATACCCGGTACGGTAGGAGCTGCTCCGATACAAAATATTGGGGCTTACGGCGTCGAGATTGCTCAGTTTATTACTAGTGTCGAGTTCTATGATATTGATGAGAATAGAATGAAACTCATTAAAAATGAAGAATGTCGATTTGGGTATCGAGATAGTATTTTTAAGCATGAGCTTTTCAATCGTTGTTTTATTACCGCGGTTAATTTTTTACTACCAAAAAAACACACAGTAAATGCCACTTATGCGCCACTAGACACACTCATCAAACCGTGTCCTGAAGAGATATACACGAAAGTGATTGAAGTTCGTAAAAGTAAACTCCCTGATCCAAAGATTCAGGGTAACGCAGGAAGTTTCTTCAAAAATCCGGTAATTAGTAAAGAAAAATTGAAGTCTTTACTGGCTACACACTCAAAAATACCGTACTTTGAAGTTAACGATAGTGCCGTTAAAGTCCCGGCTGCATGGTTAATTGACCAACTTGGCTTTAAAGGAAAAGAATATCGAGGGGTACGATGTCACGACAAACAACCTCTTGTACTTGTTAACTCAGGTAATGGCGATGGAGAAGGATTACTCATGCTAGCCAGAGAAATAACTCAAAAAGTAACCCAGGCATTCGATATCAAACTTGAGAACGAAGTCAGATTGGTAGGACGACAAGGATTAGTCACATTATGAGAAAAGCAGCAGCACTCACTCGCAGTAAAATTATACAGGTCCTCGCATCTGGTGAATTTCATTCTGGAGAGGACTTAGGAGAGCTTACAGGGATTAGTAGAAGTGCAGTTGCTAATCACATCAAATACCTAGCTGACATTGGTTTAGACATCTTCAGCGTAAAGGGGCGTGGCTACAGGCTTGCGAACCCAATCCAGTTGTTGAATAAAGACAGTATATTGTCTCTCATCGGCCATAAGCATCAAGAGAATATTGATGTATTCACTATCATTGACTCTACGAACACCTTTATTAAACAAAATCTACAAGCCCTTCCTCAGGGCTACATGTGCCTAGCAGAAGCACAAACCAGTGGAAGAGGTAGAAGGGGTAAAACTTGGGTCTCACCCTTCGGGTCTAGTATCTATATGTCTATGGCGTGGACGTTCTCCGGCGGTTATCAATCTATAGTAGGTTTGTCTTTGTTAGTTGGCATTGGTATTAATCGGGTTATGCAAAAATTGGGCATTCATGATTGTAAGTTAAAGTGGCCAAATGACGTTTACCACAATAACAAGAAGCTAGCAGGGATACTGATAGAGGTAGAGGGGCAAGTTGGTTCCGATGCGAACGCAATCATCGGAATAGGAGTCAATGTTGATTTACCAAAGAACATTTCCGGTATTGATCAACCTTTTACAGATATAAAAGAAATTCTGAATCGCTCGCTCGACAGAAATGAACTAATAGCGATGCTATTTAGCACGCTTACCGAGATGCTAAAGGAGTTTGAATCAAGCGGATTACGACCATTTATGGAAGAGTGGAAGAAAGCTGACTTGTTTTATAATCAATATGTATATTTAGTGTCGGGTAACAATCAAATTCACGGTGTGAGCAAAGGTATCAATGAAAGTGGTGCGTTACTACTCGAGAACTCAGGGGGCATCACTCCTCACCATGGTGGAGAAATAAGTGTCCGGAAGTTATAACTTACTGATTGATATTGGTAATTCATGTATTAAGTTTCGCAAATATGACAAAGGCTCACAGTTGTCTTCTCGCGCAGAGACCGCTAGTTCGCCCGAAGAACTCAAACAACATATAGAACTAGCCGAGAAAATATATCTTTCCTGTGTCGGTCGTCGCAGTTTGGTTGACGATATTAATAAAATAGCGACATCTAATAAGGTCGAAGTCATTGAGGCTCGCACACAAGCTGCGCAGTTCGGTCTTAGCAATGCTTATTCAGTTACCTCTAATATGGGCGTAGATCGTTGGTTAGCCATGTTAGCTGCCAACACTAAATCTAAACTAAAGTCTTTTATTGTCGTGGATGTTGGTACGGCGATTACTGTTGATGCTGTTGCAGATGGTCAACATTTGGGTGGATGGATCGCCCCCGGGTTTCGTTTACTGAGAGATTCATTGTTTAAGAATACACAAAATGTATTCGGAAAAGATGAAGAAATCAGTGAAATAGATTTCCAAAAAGACACACCCGAATGTGTTGAAGCGGGATGCAAAGCTCAAATTGTTGGACTATTACATACCGCAATTTTCACTTTATCGAAAAAAAATCAAGATTTTGACATTTTTATTACCGGCGGAAATAGAAATATACTCAAACAAGAAGATTTTGCTTACCCTCTTTTCTTTCATGAAAACTTAGTCTTAGATGGATTAACCTTGTTTGTTGATTAAAAATCAGCAATATTTTGCTTTAAAAAAAGGCATATTAAAAAAAAGTGCAAAAAAAGGTGTTTTTTTCTCAATTAGGTATTGCCACATGCCGATCATTTCTTTAATATGCGCACCCACTTGATGCAGTGCCGACTTAGCTCAGTTGGTAGAGCAACTGACTTGTAATCAGTAGGTCACCAGTTCGACTCCGGTAGTCGGCACCATCAATCTCGGAGGGGTACCCAAGCGGTCAACGGGAGCAGACTGTAAATCTGCCGGCTCAGCCTTCGCAGGTTCGAATCCTGCCCCCTCCACCACTTTCTCTGGAAGTGGGATCGAGAATTAGGAACGCGGGCATCGTATAATGGCTATTACCTCAGCCTTCCAAGCTGATGATGCGGGTTCGATTCCCGCTGCCCGCTCCATTAACGTTGCTGATATGGCTCAGTTGGTAGAGCGCACCCTTGGTAAGGGTGAGGTCGGCAGTTCGAATCTGCCTATCAGCACCATCTCCTAGTTTCCAATCTCACTTCTTAGAAATAATTTTTTTATACGTTGCTGGGAATATTTAAAATGGCAAAGCAA
>NZ_JAVRIE010000012.1:0-6342 GCF_031846165.1 Brumicola blandensis | reverse complement strand
TATGCGTTTGTTAGCACCGGTTGATTTAACTCGGTTTTGATAAAACATTTAATGCCTCCTTGCGTTAACCATTTTAGTAAAACAATACTCGTTTGACTCTGATACAGCAACTGCTGGTTAGCAGCGCGAACCAAACAACCAATGCTCGCGAACCCGAATTTTAGTTTCTGACAGTAAGATGGGCATGACTCTTGAGAGAAAGAGCAGTACTGAATGGTTTTTAAAACTGACCATTATTAATTGCCTTAAACTCAAACTTGAACCCCTCTTTTTCTTTTGGTTTCCAACCATCTTCAATTGATGCTTTTATGGAAGCCTCTATCATTTTCGGAGTGATGTTTTTACCATCTTGGAGAAGCCAGTTATCAGGCCTTGGTGCATCAAAAACTATTAGAAGCGTAGATACTGGCGAATCATAAAGCTCAGCTGCCGCTGTCATTCCGCAAGCAAACGCTCCTTCTGAATAAGTAGGTTTTGAACGGATTGACCACCTATAATCTTGACCATCAACGCTAATTTTACGAGAGCCTTTTTTAGGTAGAGACATTCAGGCTAACACCCTGCATAACGGGCAGCATTGCGTGCAGCCGCACGTAATGATGTCCCAGCGACCGAAGGGAGAGCGTTTATGCGTTTGTTAGCACCGGTTGATTTAACTCGGTTTTGATAAAACATTTAATGCCTCCTTGCGTTAACTATTTTGCTAAAACAATACTCGTTTGATGCTGATACAGCAACTGAAGGTTAGTAGCGTGGACCAAACAACCAATGCTTGCGAACCCGAAATTAACTTATTAAAAACAGTTGAGCGTAACTCTTGAAAGAACGAGCAGCATAGTGTGTGAATAATTACACACTAATTTTTGAACGCGAACTTCCTGTATTTCAAAACAAACTCTTTAGCTTGCTCTAATGTGTCAGGGTAAGCAACAGTGTCATGGTGACCCGAACCAGAGCGGATTTTCTGAAACCTAAACCCATGCTCAAATAGAAAGTGGATTTTCTTCCATTGTTTATTGTCCGATTTTTTAGGCGCCTTAAAGTGACGACCAAAATTATATGCGGAACCACCGCAATCGGGGCACTTTAAAACTTTCGGGCATTCTTGAGAGAGATTAAACTCCCTTTTAAAAGACTTATTGCATGTAAAACACGCAAAAGACATATTATAAGGACTAGTCATTACAACACACGCTAACACCCCGCATAACGGGCAGCATTGCGTGCAGCCGCACGTAATGATGTCCCAGCGACCGAAGGGAGTGCGTTTATGCGATTGTTATGTTGCTTAGATTTATTGCGGTTTTGATAAAACATTCCATGTTTCCTTGCGTTAACCATTTAGGTAAAACAATACTCGTTTGACGTTGATACAGCAACTGAAGGTTAGTAGCGTGGACCAAACAACGAATGCTCGCGAATCCGAAAGTAACTCATTAAAAACCTGTGAGAGTGACTCTTGAGAGAAAGAGCAAGACGAAGTAATTTATTCAGAGCCACCATCAGCTCCACCTCCAAAACCTCCACCATCAAAGTCACCACCTCCACTGCCATCAGATAGGTACTCACTATCGTAATCACTCAAAGAATCAAAAAAGTCATTTATTCGTTTGGTCTTATTTATCTCTGCTAATTCAGGATCTACTTCGATAGAGGAATCATCATCCAACGTTTCAGCGTCATCACCAAAGATTTCATTAGTCAGGCCCAGAATTGAAACTACTTTTTTATATCTTTCAGGATAAGCATCTTTATCAATTGAGTGTAATATTTCGTATAACTCATCTTGGGTGTAACTCTCAAATTGTGGCTCAGATTTCATACCAGCTAACACCCCGCATAACGGGCAGCATTGCGTGCACCCGCACGTAATGGTGTCCCAGCGACCGAAGGGAGTGCGTTTATGCGATTGTTAGCACAGGTTGATTTAACTTGGTTTTGATAAAACATTCCTTGTTTCCTTACGATAACCATTTAGGTAAAACAATACTCGTTTGACGCTGATACAGCAACTGAAGGTTAGTAGCGTGGACCAAACAACCAATGCTCGCGAACCCGAAAATAACTCATTAAAAACAGTTGGGAGTGACTCTTGAGAGAACGAGCTATAGCGATAGTTATTTGTTAGTTGCCCCAGTTTTCATCCAGAATATCTCTTCTTTTAGCAGCATATTCCTCTTCTGAAAGTAACTCATCTTTGTATAGCTGTTCCATTTCCCTTAACCTTTCACCATAGTATTTGGGTTTATTTTCGTTAATTTCCATTAGCTTGTTTTCTGCTTTCAATTCGTGGACCGTTACTAGATGTGGAAGGTCTTTTTTCGAGAAAATCGAATTTCTGTATGCTTGGTAAGCAAACGCAAAAACAAGGAAAGAAAAAATGATGAATACAATTTTAATAATTTCTGGGGGGTCGAAAAAAAATACAATTGAGATTATAAAAATTAACATGATCACAAAACCTATTAAAAGCAAGGTTGAGTTAAATCTGGAAATTTTCGTTTTAGACCTTCCTTTCACCATACTTTAATCCTTTTAATAAAATACACAGCTAACACCCCGCATAACGGGCAGTTTTTTGGGTGGGCAAAGTCCCAACCAGAAAACTGTCCTGCGCGAGCGTAGCGAGGTTGATGCGTTTGTTATGTTGTTTCAGTTTAATGCGGTTTTGATAAAACATTCCTTGTTTCCTTGCGATAACCATTTAGGTAAAACAATACTCGTTTGGCGCTGATACTACAACTGATGGTTAGTAGCGTGAACCAAACATTATGCGCTCGCGAACACGAGATTGAGTTTCTGACATTAAGATGAGAGGAACTCTTGAAAGAAAGAGCTTATTTGCAATTTTGATCGTCGACCCGAACATAGTTAGCAACCTTTTTTGTTTTAACGCGAGCCAAGACACCAATACATACTTTCTCAGTCACAAACGATTGTTTAAAACTACCTACAATGAAGTCCTCACCATTTACTCTAACTCTAACCTCGTAAGGATATTTTGCTGTATGAGGAAAACGCGAGTCATTTTTAATTTTTGTTGTTACTGATGTGCTATCTATTTTGTATGGGTTAATAACCTCTGCAATAAAGAAATGAGTATAAGATACATCTTTTACTGAAGCGTCAAAAAACGGAAACACAATCAAAACAATTGAGATTGAAATACCAAATAATCCACCAAGAATTTTTAGCTTTGATGATGTTTTTAAGCGGACTCTAAATTTCGTGCTCATTGAAACACATAACACCCCGCATAACGGGCAGCATTGCGTGCGGCCGCACGTAATGGTGTCCCAGCGACCGAAGGAAGTGCGTTTATGCGATTGTTATGTTGCTTGAATTTATTGCGGTTTTGATAAAACATTCCGTGTTTCCTTGTGTTAACCATTAAGGTAAAACAATACTCGTTTGACGTTGATACAGCAACTGATGGTTAGCAGCGGGGACCAAACAACCAATGCTCGCGAACCCGAAATTTGTTATTTAAAAACCTTTGAAAGCCCCTTTTGAAGAAACGAGCTAACACCATTACTTTGCTTGGCCTCCAAACTTTTTGACCATGAAAGCTCAATAGCATCATTAATTATTTTATCTGGGTCTTCGCCACGGGCTATCAGTGCTTCTTTCAAAATTTCTATATGCCATGTTGGACAATGTCTGCTTTGACAAGGAACATCCGGATCATCTGAGTAATGTTCAAAAGCATAATGAAAGCAGAGCCAATGCATCCCTTCAAAAGCATCATAAGCTTCCAAAGGCCCCTTTAATTCACTACCACAACTCTTACAAAAATTAGCCATGAATCACGCCCTTGCCACATAACACCCCGCATAACGGGCAGCATTGCGTGCAGCCGCACGTAATGGTGTCCCAGCGACCGAAGGGAGTGAGTTTATGCGATTGTTAGGACAGGTTGATTTAACTCGGTTTTGATAAAACATTTAATGCCTCCTTGCGTTAACCATCTTGGTAAAACAATACTCGTTTGGCGCTGATACAGCAACTGATGGTTGGTAGCGTGGACCAAACAACCAATGCTCGCGAACCCGAAATTAACTCATTAAAAACTGATGGGAGTGACTCTTTAAAGAACGAGCTTTATATAATTTTTACCAACTAAACACATAAACCATGAATATTAATGCCGGTACGCCAACCCATAATATTGGGGTCGAATACCAAGGCATCGGACCCTTTTTATGTAATTTTAAGTACTTTTCCGATAACAAATCAAAAAGCACTGCAACAAAGCCGATGGCAGCATACTTAAGAATTAGCAGCACAGGCTCATCTTCAATAAAGAGGAAAGCCAAAACTAATAATATTAGTATGTTATTACGCTTCTCTTTATCAGCCCAATACTCTTTGAATTGCGCTACTAACTTATCCAAACATAACACCCCGCATAACGGGCAATTTTATGGGCGGACGCTTTGAGCGAAGCGAAAGCCGCACTTAAAGTTGTCCCAGCGACCGAAGGGAGTGTGTTTATGCGATTGTTATGTTGCTTCGGTTTGCTGTGGTTTTGATTAAACATTTAATGCCTCCTTGCGTTAACCATTTAGGTAAAACAATACTCGTTTGACGTCGATACTGCAATCGGTGGTCGGTAGCGTGAATCAGACATTATGCGCTCGCGAACCCGAAAACAACTCATTAAAAACAGATGAGAGTGACTCTTGAAAGAAAGAGCTTAAGTATTAACGTAATATAACTTTAGTCATCCTCTTCATCGGGAGTGTATTGACTCAGCTCAATACCGAAACCAATTTGACCAACTAATTTAATTAAGTTTGGCGGGAAGGAGTCGCACTGAACGGTAACATCCCTCCATTCAATACCGAAGTCTAGGTACCCACTGTCAACACCTGAATACATAGCAATAGATGATAAGGTGGATTTATGCTCTTCCAAATACTTCAACGCATCTAGTTTTTGTTTCTCAAATTCATCCCATTCAGCGCCACTGATTAAGACATTAAAACCAGAGTTACTATTTAGCTTACTAGGGGCACTTTTGAATCTGGGCAGTCCTTTCTTCCATATTTTTGACGGCTTAATGTTGTGAGCTTCTAAAAGCTCAATAACATTCAAGTCATCACCATAAACCCTCAAATAACAAGCCATAGTTAAACCCTAACGAAAACCATAACACCCCGCATAACGGGCAAGTTTAAGTGTGGACGCTTTGAGCGAAGCGAAGGCCGCACTTAAAGTTGTCCCAGCGACCGAAGGGAGTGCGTTTATGCGATTGTTATGTAGTTTCGGTTTGCTACGATTTTGATAAAACATTCCATGTCTCCTTGCGTTAACAATTTAAGTAAAACAATACTCGTTTGACGCTAATACTGCAATCGGTGGTCGGTAGCGGGGAACAAACATTATACGCCCGC
Organism: Brumicola blandensis; assembly: GCF_031846165.1. Lineage (NCBI taxonomy): Bacteria > Pseudomonadati > Pseudomonadota > Gammaproteobacteria > Alteromonadales > Alteromonadaceae > Brumicola > Brumicola blandensis. Next base: position 946 of record NZ_JAVRIE010000012.1, on the reverse strand, counting down.
GAACCCGAAAAATTGTTTCCGACAGAAAGATGAGAGTGACTCTTGAAAGAACGAGCTTTAGCCAAAGTCGTTTTATTATGCAACATCAATGTCATTTTACATTCCATCCTAAATCCGTCAATTTCCTGATTAATACAGATATTTCTTGAGACTTATTCGGCGATAGTTCATCTTCTCTAGCAAGAAATATACTGCTGAATTCAGCTCTTACTTTATTGCTTTCTAATTGCACTGCATTAGCAGTCCAACCGCGTTGAAACGAAAGTATGTCATTCTCTACTCCTGTAGGTTTAATACTAATTGACGCTGAAATATTGCGCTCATTACCTGGCTCGAAAATAAATATAACTTCTAACTTTGACTGGGTTAAAGATGGCTCATTAGCAATCTTACGCCCTTGTAAAGATGTTGAAAAATTAATTATTTCGACTAACCCTTCATTGTAAAAACTAGCTTTCTGTTTTGTATTTAATGCACTACAGCCTGATATCAAGGATAGTAATATTAATACATATAGGTATTTTTTCATTTCATAGTTCCTTTAAAATTAGATGTTCCATAACACCCCGCATAACGGGCAGCATTGCGTGCAGCCGCACGTAATGATGTCCCAGCGACCGAAGGGAGTGCGTTGATGCGATTGTTAGATTTGTGATGTTTTACGCGCCTTATAAACAACACCCATTGTCACCTTGCGTTAACCATTTAGGTAAAACATTACTCGTTTTGGCCAAAGACAACAACTGATTTATCTTAGGCGAAGAACAGACATGATGCGCTCGCGAACACGAGATAAAGTTTCTGACATAAAGGTGAGAGGGACTCTTGAAAGAACGAGCTTGCGCAATTGTGTCGCGACGAACTCAGATGCTGTTTAGCGAAGACCCGTGAATAAATGCCCGCGAACATGGAACACAGTTTCCAATGGAAGATGAGGTAACAAGGA
>NZ_JAVRIE010000011.1:0-8688 GCF_031846165.1 Brumicola blandensis | reverse complement strand
TAATTTTTTCGCGGTTTGTTCAGGCAATTGATAATGTAAACCTTCAAACGGCATGGATGCCGTTTGGGAGCGGGCAGGATGCCGTAAAGCGTGTTTACATTATCAATTGCCTGCTCAAACCTGAAAGGGAAAATTAACTCTGACCCCTTTTTATTTTAACTCTGACCCCTTTTTTTATTTACCGCGGCGGTGCTTCGGTTTGCCTTTGGTTTTTGGCTTGGCTTTTGACGCTTCTTCTGCCGCCTTGTTATGAGGCTGGTTGTCACTAAACCTTGTTAGGCCCTGCTGATGCTTTGGTGTTTTACCTTTCGCAACAGCTTTGTTCACAGAGCGTTTAGCATAAGCGCGTTGCTCACTGCCTTTGAGTTCATTGCGGCTTTCAAAAGGTACTAGGCACTTGGCGCCATTACCTATTAAGTATCCTTTGCCCATTTCCGTTAACGCTCGGCGGATAAGTGGCCAGTTAGCAGGGTCGTGATATCGCAATAGCGCTCTATGCAGACGGCGACGAATATCTCCCTTAGGTACTTCAACCTCTTCACTTTTATGATTCACTTTGTGTATCGGGTTTTTATTGGTGTGATACATCGTTGTCGCGTTAGCCATTGGCGAAGGATAAAAGTTTTGTACTTGATCCAACTTAAAGTTTCTTTCTTTCAACCATAAGGCCAAGTTCAGCATATCTTCGTCGCTTGTCCCAGGGTGTGCCGAAATGAAGTAAGGAATGAGAAACTGTTCTTTACCTGCTTCCTTGGTGTACTTATCGAACATTTCTTTGAAGCGGTCATAAGTGCCCATACCCGGCTTCATCATTTTATCTAATGGGCCTTTTTCAGTATGTTCAGGGGCTATTTTTAAATATCCGCCAACGTGATGAGTAACCAGTTCTTTAACGTAGTTCGGATCTTCGATGGCTAGGTCATAGCGAACGCCAGAGGCAATGAGTACTTTCTTCACGCCCTCGACTTCGCGTGCCTTGCGATACAGGTTAACGGTGGGTGTTTGGTCGGTATCTAGGTGGCCACAAATATCTGGCCATACACAAGATAATCGACGACATGTCTGCTCTGCTTTTGCACTCTTGCATCGCAGTTTATACATATTTGCGGTTGGGCCGCCCAAATCAGATATGACACCTGTGAAACCTGGGACCTTGTCACGAATTTCTTCAATTTCACGAATAATAGATTCTTCAGAACGACTTTGAATAACACGCCCTTCATGCTCAGTAATGGAGCAGAAAGTACAACCGCCAAAACAGCCTCGCATGATGTTGACCGAGGTCTTGATCATATCGTAAGCCGGTATTTTGGCCTTACCATAACTAGGGTGCGGTACCCGTGCATAAGGCAAGTCGAAGATAGCATCCATTTCCTCAGTTTCTAAAGGAAATGCAGGCGGGTTTATCCAAACCAATCTGTCGCCGTGACGCTGCGCCAATGCTCTAGCGCAACCAGGGTTGGTCTCTTGATGCAGTATTCGAGAGGTGTGAGCGTAATGTGTTTTTTCAGCACGCACAACATCATAGGGCGGTAAGAGAACGTAGGTTTTCTCCCATGGTTTCACGCGTTTTGTTTTTGATGTGAAGGGCTGAACTACGATTGGTTTTGCTTTTTCAGCATCAATTGCTGCTTGCTTGTCTTCTTCCGATTGAATCGCACACTTGTCTTCAATTATTTCATAAGGACTAACAATGGGGTCTATTTTGCCGATCGTATCAACGTGTGTTGAGTTAACGCCTTGCCAGCCTGGCAGGGGTTCTTTTCTGATAACAGCGGTACCGCGAATGTCCTGCATTTGGTCGATAGTTTCGCCTGCAGCAAACCTGTGTGCCATTTCTAATAGGGGGCGCTCAGCGTTACCAAACATCAACATGTCTGCTTTCGAGTCAAACAAGACAGAACGCCTTACTTTATCTGACCAATAATCATAGTGTGCGATGCGACGCAAACTCGCTTCTATCCCACCAATAACGACAGGTTTTTTGTAAGCTTCTTTACAGCGTTGGGTGTACACAGTTACCGCGCGGTCTGGGCGCTTGCCACCTACATTACCTGCTGTGTAAGCATCATCATGGCGAAGTTTACGGTCCGCAGTGTAGCGATTGATCATTGAATCCATGTTACCGGCTGTCACACCGAAGAAAAGATTGGGTTCACCCAATTGCATGAAATCGTCTTTTGAATGCCAGTTTGGTTGAGAAATAATACCGACTCTAAAACCTTGTGCTTCTAAGGTGCGCCCAATAACCGCCATACCAAAGCTAGGATGGTCAATGTAAGCATCGCCAGTCACAATAATGATATCGCAACTATCCCAACCGAGTTGGTCCATTTCTTTGCGAGACATGGGTAGGAATGGTGCGGGGTCGAAGCATTCAGCCCAATATTTGGGGAACGAAAACAGACCTCGTTCAGCCTTCATCCTTGGCGTGTGTTTTTTTCGGGAAGCTGGCTGGATAGAAGGCATTCATTTCTCTTTCGTTGGTGTTACATTACAGTCATTGGTAGCGTGCAGCCAAATTGATAGCTGCGCTAATCAGGCATTCGAAAATGCTAGCGAGTGACCATTATAATTGAAGGAGGATGGTATGACAGCAAAAAGATTCCCACCCCCGAAGCGTTTTAACGCTGCGGTGTCTGAAAAAGCTTACACTAACTAATCTTCGTTTTTAAATATTCATAATAGGGCATCACTTCGTCGACCACTTTTTGCTGTGACTTATTGAGTGTAAATGACGCTTCTTTTGGTTTTGCAAAACCAGTGGATGCTTCAACACTATGATACCAGTGACTTGCCCAAACACCGTCACTTTCACGCTTGCCTTTGCGCCAAGAAAGCATCTTATCTGAGAAAGGGATATCGAGACTGTCACACAGATGAGGAAGAGCGGTTTCTGGACTGGCTAGAATAGACGCTGAATCGATGACAGGTATTGGTCGCTCACTAAACTGACTGAAGTAGTCGTAGAGTTCTACTTGTCGGCGGATACCAATGTCGTCTGCTGTGCAGTCGCCCCTACTATTTGTGTACGAATTGACAACATAAGCGGGGTCTCTGATTAAAACGCAGTGACGCAGATTTTTTGCCCAAGCTAAGTCACACTCATTGAGCATATGCTGCGTCATGTGTTTTTGATATTGAACAGGCGTATCACACTTACCTTCACTCATCTCGTTCGCTACTTCATTATAAAATCGCGATTGCGAGCTGAGCACCTCCTCAAACATGGGGTGGGGGCTTTGAGTTTGTTGAAGATAATATGCATAAAACGGTTCATCGACGACGCTACAATCCTCCCTGTTTTCCCAACTTCGCATCATTGCTGTGGATATATTTCTTGGACCAGACCACATTGCTATTCGAATTGTCATGCTTTGGTTCTCCTAGCAAAGTTGTGTACGTTGATTTGCCGCGTGATCTGCTTCGATCATTTGTACATACAAGGCTTCTAATTTTTTGGTTAAATGGTTTGTACGTTTGCCAATCGCACGGCCATCTACTTCAGATACGGGTGTTAAGCCTGCAAAAGTACCGGTAATAAATGCTTCGTCTGCGGCATAAACATCAGCAAGTGTAAAATTGCGCTCGTAAACCGGAATGCCATGTTGTTTGCACACATTAATGACATTGCGTCGAGTGATACCATCTAAACAAAAATCACCAGAAGACGTCCATACTTCGCCGTCCCGCACAATAAAAAAGTGAGTGGAGTTACAAGTGGCGACAAAGCCATGAGGATCTAACATCAGGGCTTCGTCTACTTGTGCCTTAGCTGCTTGAATACAGGCAAATATACAGTTCAATTTGGAATGCGTGTTCAATTTTGGGTCTTGCACATCTGGGTAACCTCTGCGCACATGTGAGGTGAACAAGCGCACCCCTTCACCATCAGCTAAACCAAGTGCTTTCTTGTGCTCTGCAATAATTACAATAGTCGCAGGAGAAATAGTCACTCGAGGGTCTTGATAGGGCGTCGCTTTAATACCACGGGTCACCATCAGACGGATATGCACACCATCATGCATGTCGTTTGCCTTGCATGTATCGTAAATTCGTTTCACGAGATCTGTTTGACTGATGCCAATATCCATATCTAGGGCTTTTGCACCATCATAGAGTCGTCGCATATGTTGCTGAATAAATGCAAGGTGGCCTTGATGCAGTCGAATTCCCTCCCACACACCATCGCCAAGGATAAAGCCACTATCAAATACTGATACTTTGGCTTCACTGCGAGGGAAGAGCTCACCGTTAATGTTAATCAAAATAGTCTCGTTGCGAGGATCGTCTTGATATTGGTGTGTGCCTTTTGCCATTATTTATTTCCATGATATTTTTTATCTACGTTATGCAAATTGGCCGAGAAAATAAACATCTTTATTTTCAAATACTGCGTAACAGACTTACGTTATTTATAAAAAAGAGGGAAGTGAGTGAAAACCTTAAGACAAGTTCTAAGCATTGCAGTATTAGCTTTGGCGATCAGTGCCTGTGCTAATTATAATTATCCGAGCCAAGTGCAATTGGGGGAAACACTCCCAGAGGCCAAAGGTCAGAGTCTTGAAGGTGAGATTGTGATCATACCTAAGGACTTCGCTGGCGAAATGACCTTACTTTTATTTGGCTACAAACAAGATTCTCAATTCGATATTGACCGCTGGTTGATTGGCCTAGATATGACCGAAACGCCGGTTAATGTTTACGAAATTCCTACAATCCAGGGTATGGCACCAAGAATGTTCAGCGGCTTTATCGACGAAGGCATGCGTAAAGGGATCCCGAAAGAATTATGGAAAGGTGTAATAACTGTTTACGAAGATGGTGACCAAATTCAACGTTATACTGGCAATCAAAACCCGAATAATGCCAGAGTGATGTTGCTGGATGCAGAGGGAAAGATTTTGTATTTCTACGACCGTGGTTTTTCTGTTGATGCCTTAAAGGCAGTCAGAAATTTAGTGAAAAGTTAGGTCGTATTTATCTTGCTTAATGTGTAATCTAGGCTCTTCGCAGAAATATAGTACGGAATGCTATGCAAAACAAAGAACCTATTCACGGCGCTGACGCTACGAAAACAGCTCATCCATCAAGTGTCAGCGACCAAAGCGGCTTACTCAGCAGCAAACGTTTTTTACCTTTATTCGTTACGCAATTCTTTTCCGCACTGAATGACAACGTATATAAACAAGCGGTTTTACTTCTATTAATATTCCAAGCTGCGAGCGTCGCCGACGGTGCACTTTACTCTAACTTGGCCGCTGGTTTGTTTATTCTTCCTTTCTTCTTGTTTTCGGGGATGGCTGGCCAACTGGCAGAGAAAAATGAGAAATCGCGCCTGATCCGAATCATCAAGTTTTGTGAAATCCCGATTATGGTAATTGGTGCTATATCTATTCTAACTCAGCTCATATGGCTTATGTTGGCAACAGTATTCTTAATGGGGCTGCAGAGCACCTTTTTTGGCCCATTAAAATACTCGATTCTGCCTCAACATGTCGCTCGCGATGAGCTCACCAAAGCAAATGGATTAGTCGAATCTGGCACATTCGTCGCCATATTATTAGGCACGATTTTTGGCACTTACTACATCACCCAAGAAGCGGGGCCGATGTATATCAGCATCGCAATCTTAGCGCTGGCCACTGTCGGTTTTATTAGTAGCCGATTTATTCCGCTTAGCCCAGCGAACGATCCAGAGCTAAATTTTACGTTTAATATTTTTTCTTCAACCAAAGACGTGTTTAAAACGCTGAACGCCCAGACTGAATCGGTAGGAAAGTCAGTTGTCGGCATCTCTTGGTTTTGGCTGATTGGGGCCATTATACTCACAGCCTTGCCTAACTATGTAAAGCACGAGATGGGCGGGGATGAACTCGTCGTGACAGCTGCCCTAGTGGTGTTTTCGCTGAGTATAGCGATAGGTTCTTTGCTGTGTGAAAAGCTGTCTCGTTCTCGAATCGAATTAGGTATTGTGCCGTTTGGCGCCATTTTGATTACCGTTTTTCTATTCCTACTGAGTCAAGAGCCTAACATTAGCGCTTATCGTGATGTCCCTGAAAGTCTCCTCACTGTGTCTGAGGTGTTTGCAAGCGGCGATATGATTTATCATCTTATTTGGATGGGGGCTATCGGTATTGCTGCAGGGTTCTACACGGTACCTTTATATGCATTGATTCAGCAGCGCACAGAGGAAAACAGTCGTTCGCGGGTCATTGCCGCAAACAATGTGCTCAATGCTTTGTTTATGGTCGGTAGTGCCATCATCAGCATCGTGACTCTATCTGTCTTAGAATGGAGCATTCCACAGCTATTGCTGCTACTTGCCGGTTTGAACCTTCTCATTTCTGTCTATATTTATACTAAAGTCCCTGAGTTTTTCCTTCGTTTCGTTATTTACATGCTTGCTATTTGTATGTATCGAGTTCGCACCAAAGGTGAAAAGAATATTCCGGATGAAGGTCCCGCTGTCATCATTGGGAATCATGTGAGCTTCGTGGATTGGATGTTTATTCTAGCAGCCTCCCCACGGCCTATTCGTTTTGTTGTATTTGCCCCAATCTACTATTCAAAGTCCTTGCATTGGTTGTTCAAGATGGCGAAAGCAATTCCAATTGATAGTGAAAAGGCTAATCCTGTCGCATTTCAACGCGCATTCGATGACGTTGCTCATGCGCTGGAACGTGGCGAGCTGGTGGGCATATTCCCTGAAGGTAAATTAACGGGTGATGGCAGTATTGATACTTTTAGACGGGGAATAGAAAGAATTATTTCGCGAAGTCCTGTGCCGGTTGTTCCTTTGCACCTAGGTGGTTTATGGGGCAGCATGTTTTCACGCAAAACCAAGTGGCGTCTGCCTCGATTGCGTTGGTCGTTAGTGTCAGTAAGTATCGGTGAAGCCGTGGCACCTAAGGATGTGGAGGCTGATGCATTAAGAGCCAAAGTCATCGCCTTAAAAGAAGAGCATTCGCCAGATATAGATTAGCTTTTGTTTGTTTTTTGTACAATACTAAGCCTTATGTGCCAAAACCCACACAAGGATGTAGGAAAATGCAAAACACAGTATTCCACTATAGAACCCTCAGAACACTGATTGGTCTCGCTGCTTTCGCGATCATCATTTTATGTGTCATTCTTTACCATGTGAACGCCTCTGCCGAGGTTGAGACGGCTGCTTATCCCACGAGCTTAAGTTTAACTTATCACTTAGGCTCAAGAGATGTGTTTGTGGGTATCCTATTTATTGTTGGTTCATTTTTATTGGCTTACAAAGGGCACACGTCTTCAGAGAGGAAAGTGGCTTCGTTGGCAGCTATATTCGCCGTATCAGTCGCTCTTTTCCCCACAAGTATGGACAAACTTTGGGTGGTTGAGAACGGTTTTGTTATCGATCAGCGTGTATGTGAAGCGCCTTACTCATTAGAAGAGCTAAGGGCGCTGGCGCCAGACGATGATAGAAAGTATTGCAATGCAAGTCTGGTGAGCGCTGCCCCGACCATTCATATGGTGGCTGCGGTTCTGTTGATTCTCAGTCTTATTTATTTTTGCCGAGTGTTTTACCTGAGAGCTGGGCGAAAGTTAAAGCTCGCGGGGCTTAGCACTAAAGATAAAAGCACCTTGAAAAGCCGAATTTTAATCTATAAAGCGTGCTTAGTTGCCATGGTCGTGTCTATTCCCTTGTTTATTGGAATTGCTTATTTTGTCCCAACTTTCGATACAGCGGTGTTTTGGATAGAAGTGGTTTGTTTATCGGCATTTGGCGTTTCTTGGCTCGTTGCCGGAAAACAACTCATCTTGAAGCTGCCAAACAAAGACGATGAGGGCGATGAAGAAGATCGCTTGAGTTACGCAGTAGACAAATTAACTCAAGAGGCGAAATAATAAATGAAAAGGGACTGTGAATTAGTATTCACAGTCCCTTCAATTTAAGACTATCAGCTATTTGGTATCAAACAGCTTAGAAAGAATAGCGAACTGATACTGAAAGCTGTTCACCATCATCGTTTGTTGATACACCAGCGCCCAGTGCTAGTTGCTCATTTAAGTAATAGTGGCCACTTAAACTAAGCGTGTTGTCGCTAAAATCACCAAAACGTTCGTGAGCAAGAGATGCATCCACTTCAATTTCATCAGATAAACGAGCGCGAGTACCTACCTTATACACTGTACCATCGTCATCAGCTTCGAAGTCGTTCACTTCCACATTGATTGATCTGCGACCGATTGAACCATAGATATCAGTGGTTCTTGTAATACCGTAGCGATAACCAATGTTGATATCGAAGTTTGTGATATCAAAATCACTACCGTCTACATCATCAGTCAGAAACCTATATTTTCCGTCGATGAAAATGTTGTCTGTGAGCAAGTATGAACCCTTTAAACCAAAGCCAAATGGTGCAAGCTCGTCTGTATCATCAATATCGAACTTTTCAAGTGAACCCTCTACAAAGTTCCAGTCTGGAGATTCAGCCGCCAGCACTGCAGGTGAAGAGATAGTCGCAGTAATTAGAAGAAGTGACGCTAATGTAGTTTTCATATATTTCCTTATTGGATAAAAGTGTGATGCAAGGTTGCAATGCATCATGTTGTTTTCGATAAGGATAATAGGGCGAGATGCCTGAACGATAACTGAATTAAAAATGAATTTTACCTGAATAGTAAAACTTAGATCCCCACCTTCGTGGG
>NZ_JAVRIE010000010.1:0-57996 GCF_031846165.1 Brumicola blandensis | reverse complement strand
CTACGTACTAAGCAAAGACGAAGGTGGTCGCCACACTCCTTTCTTTAAAGGTTACCGTCCACAGTTCTACTTCCGTACAACTGACGTAACAGGTGCTGTAGAGCTACCTGCTGGCGTAGAAATGGTAATGCCTGGTGATAACTTGAAGTTCCACGTAGAACTAATTGCACCAATCGCGATGGACGAAGGTTTACGCTTCGCAATCCGTGAAGGTGGTCGTACTGTAGGTGCTGGCGTAGTAGCTAAAATCCTAGACTAATATCTTTTCGAAGATAATAAGAAGGCGCTCAGTGAGCGCCTTTTTTTTGTTCAGAAAAAGCTTGCTATTGGTCATTATTAGTAGGCACAATGCCATCGAGTTTACTTTTATACACAATAAGGATCGAATGAAAGCTAGCCCTCTATTTTTTCTCAGTTTTTTAATCATTATATCTAGTAACGAAGCATCAGCAGATAGTCTTTTCAATAATAAGCTAGAGACACAGCTACGTTTTGACGATCGCTCGAATCGAGATCATCGTTTTCAGTATCGTGTACGTGCTTATTCGGCGTTTTCTATTCCCGACACATCCTGGACTATAAACGCATTCGCTGTAACTGGAGATGAATTTTCCTCTAGCCACAACACAATCGATAGTGATGTTTCCAATTACTTTTATTTACGTCGTATTTATTTCAGACACACTGGATCGCTGGGTAGTAAAACTGAAATTGGTGTCATACCCACTTATAAAGGACGAGTATCTTCTAGTGGATTGGCCAAAGATGGTTGGATAAAAGGGGCAAGACATGTTTATGCCTACGATAGCGCTACTAAATTTGAAGTGGTAGTCGGTGAGCTTGAAGATGATGACGCTAGTACCGCACTAGACAGCCTGCGTAAGCTTAATTACGTAGAGTTAGAGATATCATCGCAGATTAATGATTATTCGTCATATGAAGTGAGCCTGGAGCGTATGACGGATGCAAATTTTGCGCGTGCAGAATATCGTTACTTTACACCCGATTCGCCAACCTATTCGATTGAAATGATCAGTAGATTGAGTACCTCTAAGACAAAGTTTGTTTTAGGACTTGAAGATGAGATTACATTATTTGATAGACCCTTCGAATATTACGCTTATTACTCTTATGTCAGTCGTCGATTTGGTGCTAGAGCAGAATTGACCGAGGATTTCATCACGACCGGTAGCGGTTTATCGGTGGAAATTGAAACGAATATTTTGCAATCGGATAGCTGGGAAGCGTTCGCTCGCCTTGACGTATTTGACCAAAACACTCGCTTTATTCTTGGTGTCGGGTACGCTTTGTAAAGTTATAAGGCGACTCATAAACCAAATCATTTGAAAATAGGGAAAGTCTATGCAACGGCCAACGCCCATGAAAACGATAGGTATTTTAGGAGGTATGAGTAATCAAGCCACTTCAGAATACTATCGAATGATTAACGAAAAAGTGAATCAGCGGCTAGGTGGTTGGGAAATTGGCGAAACGCTTATTCAAGGTGTTAACTTTGGCAACATAGAATACTACGTGAGAAACGAGCGTTGGGATGAGGCTAGGGAATATATAGAAAAAAAAGCGATAGACGCCGAAAAAGGTGGTGCGGATCTTTTAATCTGTGTGAGCAATACAATGCATTGCGTTCTCGATCGCATGGAAGAAATTTTAAGTATACCCTTCATCCATATTAGCGACCCGACTGGGCAAGCAATTAATAAAGTGGGACTTAAAAAAGTGGGGATCTTAGGGACCAAACCTGTGATGGAAGCGAGCTATATAAGGGATCGCTTTAAAACTAAGTTTGATATTGAATTGTTGTCTCCAAACGAACAAGATCAAGTTTTGGTAGATCAAATTATCTTTGATGAGTTGGTGAAAGGGAAGATAAGTCTTGAGTCAAAACAACAGTATGTGGATATCAGTAGAAAGTTGTTGGAACAGGGTGCGCAGGGAATTATTTTAGGATGTACCGAGATATTTCTACTGCTTACACCAGAAGATTTACCAGAAGCTCCGCTGTTTAATACAACAGAGCTTCATGTTGAATCGGCAATAGAGTTAGCCCTTAAGCCTAAGTAATCAGGCTTACTTATTTAACGCCAAATCACTTAGCAATGACATCGTTTTAGCGCTCGCTGCTTCCATTTTCTCGAGTGCATGCACTGCATCTTTCATGTTTCCAGCATGGTAATATTCAAGTGCTTTTACGCCAAAATTATGCACATCAGCATGCGCTTGATCTAGGCTTCTAAAAGCGTTTTGGCTGCCATAAAGCTGAGCACCTTCATTCAAGTACCACTGCCCTAAACGACATGATTTGTGTGAGGAAAAGTCTTGTACAGGCTTGTTCGCAATACCATGAATAACACTATACACATCGCTTTTCCAAACAACATGATCGAGCTTAACTGTTTGAATAAAGCTTGTGTGAGAAGTTGTCGAGATAGCGCTTTGCATGTTTTCGCAAAACCTTACGATGTCACCATAGCTTTCATTTAATGTGTTAACACCTTTAGAGAGCGATTCATTATTACTTTGCACATCTTCTGCAGAGTCAACAGCGGTTTTTGTAGATGAAATAATATTACCAACAAGGTCTGCAACTTCGCTCGCTGATTTATTCGTTTCAGTGGCAAGCGATCTTACTTCGTCCGCGACGACGCTAAATCCACGACCGGCGTCACCGGCTCTGGCTGCTTCAATTGCCGCATTCAATGCCAATAGATTGGTTTGATCTGAAATGCTGGTGATGGTAGAAACAAATTTGTTGATATGATCTGCTTTATCTGACAATCCTGAGATATTCTCCGTCATGCCACCCATTTTGACACTTAGTCCGTCCATCGACGATGCGATGTGACTTAGTGAGCTAGTCGATTTCTCGAATAGATCGTTGATAGCCTTAACAGTGTCATTTTCTTGTTGTATAGACAAGAAGGATTCAAGTACAGATTCTCTGATACTCTCTATTTGCTGGAACGAATCGAGTGTACATTTAATTAATGCTAGATCGTGCCTCTCTTCAGGTTGGGCGTTATGTAGTTCTGTCATTAGATTCGCGTTCTCGCTTTGCTGCGCTTCTAATTCAGCTCTTAATTCATTCATTTCGCCCTTCAAACGGCGGTTCTCTTGTTCTAACAAAGAATACTTTGACGATGACACAAACATGTTTTTGTTTCCATTTTTGTTAACGGGCTATCTTCGACTGTGGCAGATCGCTGCCAAAAAAGTGACAGAAATTGCATCTTCAGTTCAGTCAGCTAATCACGAATCTGAATTTTTACGACTTGATATAGCTGTATCGGAAGTTTTCGATCTAACCTTAGTGCAATTATCGCAAATAATGCAAATAGTGCGCCGAATTGAAGTTAGAATGAGATGAAGTTAACTAACAGAACAATTGGTAAGCCTATCGCCAACAAAAAAATGGCCGCAACTAGTGCGAGATTCTTTATGTTTAATTCAAAATGGCGTTGTCGCTTGTTTTCTTCAGTCATAGAAACCTACGTTTGCTATTCATGGCTAGTCCTTAGCTTTTATACCATCGCTGGATGTGTAAAAAATATACTACGCTACCTAGGTCAACTACAAGTAATTCTGCAGTAAGGAGTATCCCGCAATAGTCACAGGTACAGAAATTATAGTGCTAATTGCAATTATATGGGCGGCTAATTGATGGTTGCCGCCAATTTTCCTGACCATTACGTAACTTGCTGCAGCTGTTGGAGCAATCGACATTAAATAAAGCGTCCCAAGTGTCATTCCTCGAAGATCAAAATAGATAGCGGCCAAGACAATACAAATTGGGTAAATAGTACATTTTATAAAAATACTAAACGTGGCAGCTTTCATATCGTTTCTGAAGCTTGAAAAACGTAACGCTGCGCCTGTACAGAGCAGTGCCAATGGGAGTGTAAGTTGAGCAAAATAGTCAGCGCTATTGAGCACTACTTGCGGCAACTCTATTTGAAAATGGGAAACTAATAGGCCAGAAACGATGGCTAGAATAATAGGGTTAGTTACTACACCTTTGCTAACTCTTAAGAATGACGTTTTACTGTCTAAGTAGTAATTTAAGATAAGCACGCTCAGAACATTATAGGTAATGGTTAAGGCGCCTAAGTATATTGATGCCAAAGCAAGCCCAGCTTCGCCATAGGCATTAGCACAATATGCAAGGCCGATTATCCCCATATTGGAACGAAATCCACCCTGTATAACAACGCCAAGGTCGGTGCGTTTAGCGACAAAATATGGACTAGCAAAGATTAACAACAAACAAACGGATAGGGTGCCCAATACACCCACAATTAACATAGTCGGTTCAGATAGTTCCGTGGCTTTACTAGTAATAATAGTGGTAAACAACAGAGCAGGCAGTGCGAAGTTAAATATTAAACGACTAGCACGTTCAACGAAGTCGTCGTTCATTAAGCCTGTTTTGTATAGCCCATAGCCGAACACGATCAAAAGCACGACCGGTCCGATGACCGAAAGTGAAAAATCAAGCATTGAAGTAGATTGGAGCACGTATTATCCCGAGGAAGTTCGTGCGGGAATAATACGCGCTTTTTGATTATGATGCTATTAGCGTAATTCTCTTCGAAGTATCTTACCGACAGTTGATTTTGGCAACTCATCGATGATGGTTATTTCTTTTGGAATTTTATACGCAGTAAGAAACTCTCTACAGTGTTCTTGGACTTGTTCCGAGCTTAACTCTTTACTTGTAGTAATGAAAGCACATACTCGCTCGCCAGTTTTATCATCGCTTTTACCTATGACCGCAGCTTCTAAAATATCAGAGTGTTTAGTTAACACATCTTCAATTTCATTCGGATAAACGTTGAAACCCGAAACAATAATCATATCTTTCAAACGGTCTACGATCTTAATACAACCATCTGGCAAACGAACACCGATATCGCCAGTTTTAAAATAGCCATTTGATGTCATTACTTTGGCTGTTTCTTCTGGGCGTTGCCAATACCCTTTCATCACTTGAGGACCTTTGGCAGCAATTTGACCTTCTTTACCATCAGCAACAGGTTGGTCATGCTCATCGAGCATCTGAATGTCAGTATCGCTCAAGGGTAAGCCGACTGAACCAATATGCTCATTGCCTGGTTCATTAAATGCGAGCACTGGGGCTGTTTCAGATAAGCCATAACCTTCTGTGACAGAGCAGCCTGTTGTTTTCGTCCATAACTCTGCAGCCGCACTCGTTAATGCGGTTCCGCCTGACATGGTGAGTTTCAGTTTACTAAAATCAACACTCGAAAACTCTGGATGTGCACATAAGCCCATAAACAAGGTATTTAGACCAGCAAAAGCGGTAAATTGATGTGGTTTAATGGTTTGCACAAAGGTATCCATATCACGTGGATTAGGTATGAGTAAGCACATTGCGCCTTTGGCGAATAAGGTCATCATACACACAGTAAACGCGTAAATATGATAAAGAGGGAGCGGGCACACAATAATTTCTTCACCTTCTGAAAACCCTTTCCCAAGGCGCTCTAGGGTTTGAATGCTGTTGGCCAATACATTTCTGTGTGTGAGTTCCGCACCTTTTGAAACGCCGGTTGTTCCTCCTGTGTACTGTAATATGCAACCATCATCGAGTGACATTTCCGGACGTTTGGGTAGCGTTAATTGAGCGCCTTGCTCAAAGATACTCATGAAGCAAGGATAATCGGCGGTGCAGTAAGCTTTTGTTAACATTTGTGGGGCGCTAGTGATGACCACAGTATCGATATTGGTTTTATCTTTGATTGCTTCATATTTTGGCAAGAAGTCTTCTAAAATAACGAGGGCTTTTGCTCCCGAGTCACTGAATTGGTGCGCCATTTCCGTTGGTGTGTACAGTGGGTTTGTATTGACCACCACCAAGCCGGCTCTTAATGCTCCATAAATAGCAATTGGATTTTGGATGAGATTAGGCAGTTGAATGGCAATACGATCGCCAGCTTTAAGGCCTCCTTTTTCCAGTAACCACGCGCCAAACTGTGCAGAAAGGGTGTCAACTTCATTAAAAGTGACAGATTGTCCTAATGCATTATAAGCGGGTTTATCACCATATTTTTTGAAGGTTTCTTCTATGTAATCTGCTAATGAATGAATATGGGAAGGTATTACCAATTGCTGACTCATGTCACATCCTTAATGTATATATTCGCGAAAAGATTAGCGTGCTACCTTAATATCGCGTTGAATTAATTAACAATCAATTTACATTATAGGTGGATATTGACAATTTGGATTGAAAATAATTTTTACTGCCTTGTTTTCTGATTATGTTCATGCATAAACGCGTACGCTAAACCGCCAATCGCACCCGCGATACTTTGCATCAACATACCGCCTGTCCCCCGTGCACCCGCGATCAAAGTCACATTTAAAATTGGATGCATTGCAATCAGAATTGTCACTATTGCCATTGCACCAGCAAGGCAATGTATGAGTCGGTTTGAAATTTGTAATTTTCGCTTAATAACACTCGCAATCGGCATGGCTATCAACATACCTGCAAAGATAATTGAACCATATACCGGCAACAAGCCAATAAAATCATAGTAAACCGTTGTCAGTTTGTCATTCAAAGATAACTTAGCACCTACGTCAATCAAGCCAGAGAGCGTTGTTTGTGAATGCATAAGACTAGCAACGACAAAGGAAAGCAGGCTGGCGATCAACACCTGCGAAATGAAGATAAGGAAAGTGCGTAGTTTTTCCATTAATTGAATTGTCCTTTTTGATTGTTTAGTAAACTGATATGGTACATTTCAAACATTTAACGCTTCAACATAGCCCGAAAACAAACGTGTGTAAATGCTATAAGAAAAGGAAGAAAAAATTGTCTCGATTAAACAAGAGCCTCGTGAGCTGGCTTGCAGTAACGAGCTGCCTGATGAGTATTGGTTCACAAGCCTATGCTGTGCAGCCTTTGCCTATTGCCAATGAGGCATCAGACGCTGAAATGACAAGGCCGAGTTTTAGTACCCGTTTAATCACGGAAGAGTTAAATACAGCTTGGTCTATCAACCTTTCTCCAAGAAATGAGTTATTCATCAGTGAAAGAGACGGCACAGTCGCAGTACTCTTGGCAAGCAAAGAAATCAAGCGCTATACCCTGCCCATTAATGATATGTATCGCAAAGGCCAAGGGGGCTTCTTAGATATAACATTTCATCCAAACTATATCAGTAATGGCTGGATATATTTGAGCTACGCTGCTGGCACTGATAATAGTAATGGTTTGAAAATTATCCGATTTAAATTACCCAGTGAAGGTCAAGACGTAAGCCTATTAGAAGATGTGTTCATGCAAAGTGATTTGCGAGCTACGCCTGTTCACTACGGTGGGCGTTTAGTCTTTCTTGATGACAAGTCACTGTTAGTCACCACAGGGGATGGTTTTGATTACCGCGAACAAGCCCAAGTATTGAGTTCTCAAATGGGTAAGATCTTACGCATGAGCGACACAGGACAGGCGCTTCAAGACAACCCATTCTTTATCGCAAATAAACCAGAACAACAATATGTTTTTACGCTTGGGCATCGAAATCCTCAAGCATTATTACGAACACCCTCCGAGCTAGTGTTATCGAACGAGCACGGTCCCGATGGTGGAGATGAAATTAATATCATTCAGGCTGGTTTAAATTATGGGTGGCCGGTGATCACAAATGGTAAAGACTACTCGGGAGCGCTCATTACGCCATTAAAGAAACACGAAGGTATGCAACAAGCAAATCATGATTGGACGCCTTCTATCGCGCCTTCGAGTATGATTTATTATGACGGGGGCAGGTATCCTAGTCTTAGAAAGAGTTTGATTGTAGGCTCACTAAAATTTAAAAATATCAGAGTGTTATCTTTTAACGATGACCTCGCGTTTAACGATAAGCAGGTCGGCCAAGAAAAAGTCATTCTAAAAGACTTTGGGCATCGCATTAGAGACATAACAGTTGGTGCAGAAGGGGAGATCTTGATCTTAACGGATAGCGATCCCGCTCGCATATTCGCCTTGGAGTGAGGCTATCTATCACCAATATCCATTAACATTATTAAAACAATTAGTTTGCTGAATATCGGCTATAATCAAGGAAAAATGGAAGAGCATTCAAATTGTTATTGTAAAGCGCTATACTATGCGTCGCATTTTATCATGAACTTCGTTCCTGCCGTTGAAATAAGCACCGGCACAATTAAGAGGGTTAAATAGTGTTAGAAAATTATCGTAAGCATGTAGAAGAACGTGCAGCAGAAGGCATCCCAGCGAAACCACTTAATCCAGAGCAAGTGGCTGATCTGGTTGAACTATTAAAAAACCCGCCGGCGGGCGAAGAAGAGTTCCTATTGGAATTAATCTCAGAGCGTGTCCCTCCTGGTGTGGACGAAGCGGCATATGTAAAAGCTGGCTTCCTGAGTGCAATCGCTAAAGGCGAAGAATCATGTGGCCTAATCAGCCGCGATGCTGCGGTACAGTTACTAGGTAACATGCACGGTGGTTACAACATCGAAACACTAGTTTCTCTACTTGACGATAGCGAATTAGCTGAATTAGCGGCTGAAGAGCTTAAGCATACCTTGTTGATGTTTGATGCATTCCACGATGTAGAAGAAAAGCACAAGGCAGGCAACAAATTTGCGACTGAGGTCCTTGAGTCTTGGGCTGAAGGCGAGTGGTTCACTTCGCGTCCAGATCTTGCTGAAAAAATTACCTACAGTGTATTTAAAGTCACTGGTGAAACTAACACCGATGATTTGTCTCCGGCACCGGATGCATGGTCTCGTCCAGATATCCCATTACACGCTCGTGCAATGTACAAAATGACCCGTGATGGTCTAACACCAGAAACGCATGGTGAAGTTGGTCCACTAGCCCAAATTGATGAAATCAAAGCAAAAGGTCATCCAGTGGCGTTTGTTGGTGATGTAGTGGGGACAGGTTCTTCGCGTAAGTCTGCAACAAACTCAGTACTTTGGTTCTTTGGTGAAGACCTTCCGGGTGTTCCTAACAAGCGTGGTGGCGGTGTTTGTATTGGCGGTAAAGTCGCTCCGATTTTCTTTAACACAATGGAAGATGCTGGCGCACTCGTTTTTGAAGCCGATGTTGAGAAACTGAACATGGGCGATGTCATTGACATCTATCCGTTCGCGGGTGAAGTGAAGAATGCTGAAACAGGTGAAGTGCTGTCTACTTTCGAGTATAAATCAGACGTACTACTTGATGAAGTTCGCGCTGGTGGCCGTATCAACCTTATTATCGGTCGCGGTTTGACTGAAAAAGCGAGAGAGTCTCTAGGCTTAGGTCAAACTGATTTATTCAGATTGC
The DNA here is from genome assembly GCF_031846165.1 of Brumicola blandensis. Classification (NCBI taxonomy): domain Bacteria; kingdom Pseudomonadati; phylum Pseudomonadota; class Gammaproteobacteria; order Alteromonadales; family Alteromonadaceae; genus Brumicola; species Brumicola blandensis. Next base: position 48,653 of record NZ_JAVRIE010000010.1, on the reverse strand, counting down.
CAGAAGTACCAGCTTCATCTGATAAAGGCTTCACACTTGCTCAGAAAATGGTAGGTAAAGCATGTGGTGTTGAAGGGATTCGTCCTGGAACATATTGCGAACCTAAAATGACAACGGTTGGTTCACAAGATACCACCGGTCCAATGACAAGAGATGAGTTGAAAGATTTAGCATGTTTAGGTTTTACCGCAGATTTGACTATGCAGTCTTTCTGTCACACTGCTGCTTATCCAAAACCTGTTGATATCGATACGCAACACACATTGCCAGATTTCATCATGAACCGTGGTGGCGTATCTTTGCGACCAGGTGACGGTATCATCCACTCATGGTTGAACCGTATGTTGTTGCCAGATACCGTTGGTACAGGCGGTGATTCACATACACGTTTCCCAATGGGTATTTCATTCCCTGCGGGTTCAGGTCTAGTGGCGTTTGCTGCTGCAACGGGTGTTATGCCGCTTGATATGCCTGAGTCAGTACTGGTTCGTTTCAAAGGTAAAATGAAGCCAGGTATCACACTACGTGACCTCGTTCATGCCATCCCATTATACGGAATCAAGCAAGGTTTATTAACGGTTGCTAAGAAAGGTAAAATCAACGCTTTCTCTGGCCGTATTCTTGAAATTGAAGGTCTTGAAGGTTTAACAGTAGAGCAAGCGTTTGAGTTGTCAGATGCCTCAGCAGAGCGTTCTGCGGCAGGTTGTACAATCAAGTTGTCTGAAGAGTCAATTGCTGAATACTTAAATTCTAACATCACTATGCTACGTTGGATGATCAACGAAGGTTATGGCGACCCAAGAACACTTGAACGTCGTGCTCGTAAGATGGAAGAGTGGCTAGCTGAACCTTCATTAATGCAAGCCGATGCTGATGCTGAATACGCTGAAGTCATCGAAATTGACCTAGATGAAATTAACGAGCCTATCCTTTGTTGTCCAAATGATCCTGATGATGCAAAAACATTATCTGAAGTTGCGGGTGACAAAGTAGATGAAGTATTTATCGGTTCATGTATGACTAACATCGGTCACTTCAGAGCAGCGGGTAAACTACTTGAGCAATTCAAAGGCACATTACCAACACGTCTATGGATGTCTCCTCCAACGAAGATGGATGAAGCTCAACTGATGGAAGAAGGCTACTTTAGTATCTATGGTAAAGCGGGCGTTCGTATGGAAATGTCTGGTTGTTCATTATGTATGGGTAACCAAGCACGTGTTTTAGCTGGCGCAACGGTGCTATCAACATCAACACGTAATTTCCCTAACCGTTTAGGTGATGGTGCTAACGTTTATCTTTGCTCTGCTGAAATGGCAGCGGTTGGTGCAATTGTTGGTCGTATTCCTACTGCAGATGAGTACATGGAATATGCAAGCAAAATTGAATCAATGAGTGGTGAAGTATTTAAGTACTTAAACTTCGATCGTATGCCAAAGTTTGCGAAAGCAGCGACAGCAGCCAAAGAGAAGATTATTCCTACTTTAAATATTGCTTAACGCTTATTGATTAGTGAAATAAAACAGAACGTGTTCTGTTTGTAAAAGCCGGTAGTTTAGATTTTTCTAACTGCCGGCTTTTTAGTTTTAAGATGTAATAAAATAATTGTTAACACTGGGTTTTTTTCAATCCATAATGGTATGACGAATATGCTGATGCTAAGTAAGAACAGAGCACAAAGTGCAACAAGGCTGAAACGAGCTGATACGGAGTCACAATGAATAAACTAGTCACTACTGGGATGCTGATCTGTGCATCACTCTCCTTCTCTCTGTTTGCTTGTGCTGACGAGCGCGCGGGAAAATACCAAGTTCAAAGTCAAGCTGACAGCTTTCAAGATGACTTTGGTGATCTTACAGAAGAAGAAAAAGCATTACTGAAAGACGACAGTCGTATCAATATTGAATTTCACAATATGGCCTTGACAGTAGAGTTTGCTGATAGTCCAGACGAAAGAGCGTTGGGCCTAATGCATCGCAAGTCTTTGTGCGAAGACTGTGGCATGTTGTTCCAGTTTGATAGTGAAAGAATTGCTAGCATTTGGATGAAGAATACTTTCGTACCACTAGATTTAGCCTATATCACTGTAGACGGAACGATTATTGATATTGAGCAACTAGAACCTCACGATCTCACTTCTGTTAAATCGTCTCAACCTGTTCTATTTGCACTTGAAATGAATCAAGGCTGGTTTGAAAAGAATAATATAAAAGAGGGTGACAAGCTCTCTATCGAAGGTCGTGTGAAGCAACCAAAAAGCTTCAAATCAAAATGAATTGATAGTCGATAATCGAGTCAGAAATACTATTACATATTGCATTAGGAAGAGTACAAAACATTATGACTACCACGTTAAACGTCGCAAAATTTGGCGGCACTAGCGTAGCTAACTACGAAACAATGTGCAGTTGCGCAAAAATAATCGCTAATAACCCCAATACTAGAGTTGTTGTAGTAAGCGCAGCGGCCGGTGTGACAAATCATTTAGTGGCTCTGGCAAACACGCCGTTAACGAGCGTACAAATAGACGATATTGTTCAGAAAATAACAGACATCGAACTAGCGATAGTAAATCGATTAAAGCATCCTGAAGATGTGCAGGAGAAGTTGACAGTAAAGCTAGAAGAGCTGAAAGCGTTAGCTACCAACGAAGAAATTAACTTCAGGGATGACTTGAAGGATGCCTTACTTTCAATGGGTGAAAGAATGTCTTCCCTATTATTTAGCGCGGTGCTGCGAGAATTTGAAGTGCCGGCAATCAATTTTGACGTGAGAAAAGTGCTCAGAACAAACTCTACATTCACTAATGCGTCGCCAGAAGTATCGACAATTAAGCAGTTATCCCATTCTTTATTATTACCAGAGCTGTCACATTCAGTCATGGTAACGCAAGGATTTGTTGGTGCTGATGACCAAGGAAGAACAACAACCTTGGGGAGAGGTGGTTCTGATTTCACCGCAGCACTATTGGCAGAAGCGATAGAAGCTGAAACCTGTGAAATTTGGACCGACGTTATTGGGGTTTATACTACAGATCCTCGCATTACGGATAAGGCTAAGCCACTTCCTGAGTTGAGCTTTGAAGAAGCCGCAGAGATGGCCACTTTTGGTGCAAAAGTCCTTCATCCTGCCACTATGGAGCCTGCGCTTAGACAGAATATCAAAGTGTTTGTCGGCTCAAGCCGAGAGCCTGAAAAGGGAGGTACATGGATTGTTCGAGATTGTGAGCACGAGCCTTCGTATCGCGCTATTACCCGCCGTAAAGATCAGGTTATGGTAACGGTTAAAACACCAAAGATGATGTATGCTCAGGGCTTCTTACAGCGAGTGTTCACTATTATCGCTAAACATCAGTTGTCAGTAGACTTGGTGACAACCTCTGAAATATCAGTTTCATTTACCTTAGATAACCCACCTAATACAGTGTCTGAAAAAATGAATAAAGAGACTTTAGCTGAGCTGACTACGATATGTGATGTTTCGGTAGAGCAGGGCTTTGACTTGGTCACGGTTGTTGGTAATAACATGCACAGCGCGGCTGGAGTCTCAAGTAAGATATTCGCTGCAATTTCAGACTTTAATTTAAGAATGATTTGTTTTGGTGCTAACCCACATAATTTATCTTTTGTAGTGAGCAATCAGGACAGTGAAGATGTAGTCAAAGTACTACACAACGCTTTATTTGAATAGCAAATCGGCATTACAAAGCATTAAAAGCAAAAAGCCCAATCCTTAGATTGGGCTTTTTATTTTAACAAATGTTTGTTGCTAGACTTTAAACTCACCAATAGACTCTTGGAGTTCATCAGCCAGCCTTGCAACTTCAGCACTTGATTGCGTCGTCTGCTGCGCACCTAGGGTGGTTTCTTCTGCAATACCAACAATACTTTCTAGTTTTTCGCTGATTTCGGCAGATACTTGATGCTGCTCTCTGGCTGCATGTTCAATTCGAGTACTCACCTCATGCGCTCGGTGTACTGCATCAGTAATTAGGTCGAGCGCTTGGGTTGCTTTCTCGGTTTGGGCGACACAGACTTCAGTCTGTTGTTTACCTTGAGTCATAACGGCAACAGCTTTTTCAGCGCCCGCTTGCAGTACTTCAATCATTGAATTGATTTCTTGCGTTGATTGCTGCGTGCGGCTCGCTAGCGTGCGAACTTCGTCTGCCACAACGGCGAAGCCTCTTCCCTGCTCACCCGCTCTTGCTGCTTCAATGGCTGCATTCAACGCGAGTAAGTTTGTTTGGTCAGCAACACCACGTATCACGTCAAGAATACCACCGATACTTGCGCTGTCTTGATGTAGCTTCTCGATAACATCTGCAGCTTCCTGCACGTCTCTAGCCAATACTTCAATAGTATGTTTGTTGTCTAGCGAAATCTGTTTCACTTTTTCAGCTTCTTTGTCTGCATGACCAATTTCTTGCAAGGTGTCATCCGCACTTTGAGAAACTAACTGCGAAGTACTGTGCATCTCTGTGGTCGCTGCAGCAATCTGCGAAATTTGTGACTTTTGTTCTTGAATCGAATTTGTTGTTTGTTCCGTTACTGCTGATGTTTCACCAGAGGCGGCGGCAAGCTGCTCCGCCCGTTTGTTGATACCATCAATTAAGGTCTTCAAGTTGTCGATAAGCATATTGCAGTTTTTCGACAGAATACCAAATTCATCATTAGATGAGTCATCTAGTCGGTGGGTTAGATCACCAGATGAAGCAATTTGTAGTAAGTTGTTCACTCGTTCAAGCGGCTTGGTAATTGCTGTCACACTCTTAAATGCAGTGAAGGCAGCTATACCCAAGGAAATAAGCACCATGACGATGATCATTTGCATGCTTGAGCTAACTTGTTTGTTTACACCGCTCTTCACGTCGACCGCTTTTTTGTTGGCCAACTCAAGCAGGGAGGATAATGCTACTAGGGCGTCTTCGATGTCTTTGTCTGAAAGCAGTAGATATTTTTTTGAATCGATTGCTCTTTCAAGCATATTAGCTTGCAGTCTAAGGATACCATCGGTGCCTGTAACAGTGTCTTCAATCACACTGATGAGTTCACCAACTTCTTCTAACGTACCACTGTCATCCTGGCCATTCGCCATGTTCACTAATTCAGAGTATTTGTCTCTTGCTTGACTCATTAATACCCTGACTTCTTGGCTTCTTATGTCTGCGCGCTGCAATGTCTCTGTTTGTACGTAATCACTAGATGCTGTCAAAAGAAGGAGAAGACTAGATTCAAGGCTAGCACCTTCTTTGGCTACTCTGCTCAGGGTTGGTGAGTCGATAACTTCATCTAGGTCGGCAAAGTCCAACAGCAATGAAGATGCGTCGTCTGCACTTTCTTCAATCTTTTCAAACTCATTTTCGATTGTATCTACCAAGTCGAGTTCAGCCAAATGATTGCTGTAGACTTCAACAGAATTTGTTACGTAGTTTTCAAACACAAGCTCAACTGCGCCAAGGGCACTATTGAGACTCTTTTCTTCACTTACCACTTTACGCAGGTCAGAAAGCTCACTTTCAAAGTTGGTGCGACTCAATTCAAAGGCTGTTTGCTTCTCTTTCAATTCTTCTTGAGTGACGGTTACGTATGCTTCAAACGTAAGGCGACCCATGTTGAGAAACGAGGCTTTTAAGCTATTACTACTGCCTACGGTGGGGAGGGCAAGTTGGCTGACTTCTTCTGTTGCGCTATCAACTTCATTTAAGTTGTACAATGAAATTCCGCTTAGAACGACTAGCAATAAACTGATCACGGAGAAGCCACCAATGACCCGCATCGCAACGGTTAAATTCATTTTATATACCCTTAACTACCGACCATATAGTAGTGTTTAAAAATTTGTTTAATACGATAATAACCGAAACCAAAAAAGCTTCGGTACTTCTATCTATAACTATGTCTATAAGAGGTATCGGTTATGGGAACTAATACTTTAAGCTTGAATGGAAAAAAGTTGCTGGTCTTCGATGCAATAGAGTGTCATTTGTTTACCCCATACAAAGCCAGTATCAAGACCAATAACTTTGGGATTCTTTGTTTCACCCATAAGTGATGCCCAATGCCCAAAGATAAGAGTCTTGTTCGGTTTTAGCTTTGGGTTAGCGACGTCAAACCAAGGAGATAGGTTTTCCGGAGACAAACTCGGGTGGCATTTTGTTTTGAAATCCAAGGCTAGACCACTTAAAAAGCGCATACGCGTAAAGGCATTTACGACAAAACGCAAACGCTCTTCACCACAAAGTTCTTCGCTCCACACCGAGGGAGTATTTCCATACATTGTATTGAGGAGATCCTTGGCCTTCTTGCTTTGAAGCTGGGCTTCCACTTCTTGTGAAAGACTGATTGCTTTCTTGGGAGACCAAGTCGGATATAAGCCAGCGTGTGAAATGAGGTGATGTTTAGCCGGTTTCGCTGCTAAGGGCTTCTGCATTAACCATTCGATCAAAGAATCGAAGGATTTATGTTTCATCAAGGCTTCTAATTTATCTACTGGCTTTGGTGAGCCAATACCATGGGCCATCGCGATGAGATGAAGATCGTGATTGCCAAGAACGGTATCAAAGTGTTCACCCAAGTCATATAGATACTGCAAGGTATCGAGGGAAGAGGGTCCACGAGCAACTAAGTCACCAACTGCCCACAGCTTGTCGCGCTTTGGTTTAAAGCCAGCTTCTTTTAAAAGGCTTCGCAGGCCTTTATAGCATCCCTGTATATCACCAACAACGAAGGTTTTTGCCGTAGAAGACGTCATTTACTGACTAATGTAGACTATTTGGAGTAGACAGACTAAACACGGGAATTGGCTCACGGTATAACTCACCATTTGGTAGCTCAAATTCATAGTAGCCTTCCATCGTCCCTACCTCTGTTTTTAACATTGAGGCGCTGGTGTATTCGAAGCTTTCGTTGGGCTTTATGATAGGTTGCTCACCAACCACACCAGGCCCTTTGACTTCCACTTTTTCGCCATCACCATTTGTGATCAACCAATATCGATTCAATAATTGCGCGTCTTGCGAGGAGTTGTTTGTGATTGATACCGTGTAGCTAAATACAAACACAGATTCTTGATCGGCATTATGTTGGCGACCAATATATTTTGTTTTGGTATTGATACTTAACAAAGACTGCGTAGTCAAATTTCATTCCTTCCAGTGTCAATCAGAGAAAAGGGATTAGATAGACGCGTTAACCTTATTGGCTAATAGAGCAAAGTCTTGTAAAGACAATGCTTCGGCTCTCAATTCAGGTTTAATCCCAAGTGCTTCAATTTCATCATGACTGAGTAGGTCTTTCAAGCTATTGCGTATAGTTTTGCGACGCTGGTTAAATGCCGTGGTGACAACTCGTTGTAATGTATCAATATTATCAACTGGCGCTGGTGGCGTTTTATGTGGGATTAGTCTAACGACTGCTGAGTCCACTTTTGGCGCAGGTTTGAACGCACTTGGTGGAACAGCAACGACAGGAATGGCTTGACAATAATATTGCGCCATAACAGAAAGCCTGCCGTAAAGCTTATCTCCGTGGGTAGCACAGAGTCTTTTGACGACTTCATTTTGCAGCATGAAATGCATATCTTTTACTTTATCTGCAAAGGAAAACAGATGAAACATTAGGGGAGTTGATATGTTGTAAGGTAGGTTACCAAATATACGTAGCTTACCTTTTTCTTTGCTCTCATCACTTTCGAGCAAACTTGCGAAGTCAAATTTTAGTGCGTCTTGCTCAATGACAGTGAGTTTGCTGTTAAGGAAAGGGTGATGGCGAAGTCGTTTTGCAAGGTCTCTATCGAGCTCGACCACGGTTAAGTGATCGATATACTCGGCAACTGGCTCGGTTAAAGCGCCCAAGCCTGGACCAATTTCAACCAGGTTTTCCCCTGTTCTAGGGTTGATTGCGGAAACGATCTTGTCGATCACATACTGGTCATGCAAGAAGTTTTGACCAAAGCGTTTGCGAGCTGTGTGACCTAGATGCTTCTGACTCATACCTTTTTCCTAGCTAACTTGATCGCTTTATTAATGGCTTTCTCAAAACTGCCGCAATCAATATCACCACTGCCTGCCAAATCAGCAGCTGTGCCGTGGTCAACTGACGTTCTAATGAACGGTAGGCCTAAAGTGATATTCACAGATGCTCCAAAGCCTTTGTATTTCAATACCGGTAAGCCTTGGTCATGATACATTGCTAAAACAGCATCGGCTTGTTCAAGGTATTTTGGCTGAAAAATAGTATCAGCTGGAAGTGGGCCAATCAGGTTGATCCCTTGCTCTCTTAATTCATTTAACTTTGGTGTAATGACTAGAATTTCTTCATTGCCTAAGTGCCCATCTTCACCAGCATGCGGATTTAAGCCGCAGACATAAATGCGAGGCGATTCGATACCAAATTTTAATTTCATATCGGTGTGGATGATATGAATAACTTTGTCTAAACGCTCAGGTGTAATAGCTTTAGAAACATACTGCAATGGGATATGTGTTGTTGCCAAACACACTCGTAGTCCCTCGGTGGCTAGCATCATGACGACATCACTGCAATTTGATTGATTAGCAAAAAACTCTGTGTGGCCACTAAAAGAAATACCGGCCTTATTGATAATACCTTTGTGCACTGGGCCTGTGACTACGGCATCAAAGGTACCATCGATATTTTCTTGGCACGCTTGTCGAAGTGTTTCTACTACATAGTGTCCATTCTCACTATTGAGCTCGCCAGCAATAGCAGGTACTGAGAGAGGAATATGTTTTACCAATAATTGCCCTGGCTGTTGGACATAGGTAGAACCGTCTTCGTAAGGAATAAGGTCAACAATCAACCCCAATTGCTTTGCTCTTTGGGTCAGCATCTCAGTGTCAGCAAAAACCACCAACTGGGCTTCCCAAGCTTGTTGGGACAGTTTTAGTATCAGGTCAGGACCGATACCCGCGGGTTCGCCAGGTGTTACTGCTATTTTAAGTGGTTTTGACATTATAGGTCTTTTTTATCCAATAATTCGATATAGGCTGCATCTCGCATTTCACGTAACCAAGTGTCTGTTTCTTCACTAAACTTACGATTGAAGAGCAACTGGTATGCGCGATCTTCTTTGCGCTTTTCCGTTGCGTCATCCATTCTACGGTCAATTAATTGAATTAAGTGCCAACCGTGAGTTGTGCGAATGGGTTCACTAAACTCATCTTTTTCAAGACGACTCAGCGCTTCTTTAAACTCTGGAACATAGATACTCGGATCATTCCAACCTAAAACACCCCCTTTCAGGGCAGAACCAGGATCTTCTGAGTGTTCTTTCGCTAGCTTCGCGAAGTCTGCTTCGCCCTCAATCAAGTCTGCCTTAAATTTTAACAGCATCTGTTCCGCTTTCTGATCGCTCAAAATGATCGATGGTTTAATAAGAATGTGACGCGCGTTCACTTCTTCAACTTCCACAAGCTCGACACCTCTGGAATCCACAATTTTAAGAATATGGAAACCAGCGCCGCTGCGCAAAGGACCAATTAATGCATCTTTTTTCTCACCGTTAACCGCTTCAGCAAAAAGTGTCGGCATAGAGTTCACGTTCATCCAGCCCAAATCTCCACCCTCAAGTGCCTTTGGACCTGACGAAGAGGCAATCGCCAGTTTTGTAAAGTCGGAACCATTGTTCAGCAACTCGACTACACGGTCTGCAGTATCTCGCGCTTTGGTAATCTCCTCTTCTGTTGCGCTAGAAGGTAAGGCAATTAAAATGTGGCCTAAACGATACTCAGCTTGTTCTGCACCTTGTTGGTTGATCAGGTCGACAAGCGTCGCAATCTCTTGTGGTGTGATATAAATACGGCGTCTCACATTCGCACGGGTGACTTCGCCAGTAATTAGTTCTTCTCGCACTTTTTCACGATAGTTTTCATACGTCATGCCGTCTGCTTCTACACGACGTCGCAGTTCATTGATGTCAATGTTGTCTCGCTGTGCGATATTTTCAATTGTTTGATCCAATTGAGGATCACTAATTTGAATACCCATACGATCCGCCATTTGCATTTGAAGGTTCTTCAATATTAGGCGTTCAATTGCTTGGGTTCTAAGCGCACGATCAGAGGGAAGTGCTTGACCTTGGGCAATCGCCCCTTGTTTTACACCATCAACCAGCTCGACTATTTCGCTTTCTAATATCACACCTTGGTCAACAATCACGGACACTTTGTCGAGACTCTGCACTGCTGCATGACTGACCATGCTGAACATCAAAGTAGCGCTAATTAAACCTGCTTTTAGTACATTGTATTTCATATTTTCTCTAGTTATTTCAAATTCTACTGTTCTAATTAATTCAAAACGTAGGGTTGACGATAGCCAAACATCCCTTGTTCCAAAATGTCGGAATTTCTTTTACGACTACCAATACCCTTAATAATAAATTGCATCGCGATGCCAGAATCAAACTCATTGGTTGAGCGTAACCCAGTGTCGTCAAATCGATTACTCAAGTTTCGCTGGTAAGTCATTCTGATGGCCCAGCAACAACTTTCATATTGCAGGCCCATAAAGCTTTCTGTGGTACGGGACAGCTCAGCGTCACGATACCAACGACCTACCCAGTGCCAGTTTTTGGTTAATGGCCAACTTGCCGAAATACCAAACTGGTTGATTTCCTCACCTGATAAATCGCGAATAAAGCGATGGTTCATTTGTATGAGTTTATTATCGTCAATCCGATATTCAGTGGCAATACTACTTCGCTCTACTTTTTGCGTTTCGGTCGCTACTTGAATATCAGAGTGCAAAAACCAGCGTTGGTTCACTTGCCAATCTAATTCTGCTGCTAGCGCTGAACGGTTGTTGTCGCGCACGCTGCTAATTAGCTTTGATTCTTGTAAGTAAAATATTTGACCGATACTCAAAACCAACTTCTCTCTATTCTGTTGGTCAATCAGCCTAGCTGTGGCACCCAAGGTAAACTGATTGTTGTCATTAATGCGGTCTAGGCCAGTAAACTCTTGCCCGCGAAACAGGTTGTTAAACGTAGTCAGCAGTGGGGTCGTATCATAAAAGCCAATTTCAGATTGCTCTTCAAAACTAGTGTAAAGATATTGTGCCTTGGGTTCGAAGGTAAGCAGGTACTCACTCTTTTCGAACAGCTCGGTATTTTCAAAGATTAGGGAGCCATACAAACGACCTTGGCCAATTGTTCGAGAGACGCTTTCAGTCAAAGGACCCACATAATTGTCAACAAGATCTTGTTCATAATAGGTTTGTAACGCACTTACTTCAGCAAGCAATTCGCCCCATGCTCTTTGATATGGAATAGACAAGCTTGGCTCAATATGCACTCTGAATGCATTTGGAAGAGTATCCAAGTTGTTTTCGAAGTATGCAGCCTCAGTGCTCAGATTAAAATCAATAAACTCACCGAGATTAGCCTCATAATTGAGCTTCATTTCTGGTAATGCGCGATAAACATCGGGATGGTCGCCGATGACTTCAAAATCTCTAAACTGAAGACTAAAATCAAGATTATTAGAATAGTAGCTCAGGCCCATTTGACGATATAAATGAGTGTCTGCACGGTTATAATAGTCTGAGCCTAAGTCAACAATGTAGTTATCGTCGCTAATACCGCTAAAGTCGACATTTAGATTCCAGTTATCGCTGATTTTACCTTGGTGCAAATAACGGTAGAAATATCGCTCGTCCGTTTCAGCGGTATCGATATCATTTGGTAAGTATTCGAGCTGCAATTCGCCCTGATTTTGAGAGAACAAATAGCGGAACTCCGTTTTCAACTGCAAGCCACGATTAGTCATTAAACGTGGTGAAATAGTCGCGTCATAATTAGGCGCAATATTCCAGTAAACCGGCTGTTCATACTCAACGCCAGTCTGGCTTGAACTGCCTATATTTGGAAACAGTAATCCACTTTGACGTTCAGCAGTGACCGGAAATGCAAAATAAGGTAGCCAGAAAACAGGTACGCCACCTAAGTAAAACTTCGTATTGTATGCCTCACCGAACGGAGAGTCTTTTTCGATGACTATTTCACTTGCCGACATGCGCCAGTCCTCACCGCCTTTTGGACAAGTAGTGAAAGTGACTTCCTCTAAGCGCAAGCCTTGTTCACCCGATAGTGAAAGCAAATCTGCTGAGCCACGCCCAGCGATATCTTTGAATTGGTACTCGGTGTCTTGCATCTGCAAGAGCTTCAAGTCTGTATTGACTTCTACACCTTGACTTTCAACTTGCAGATCGTTGTCTCTGTATAACACATCGCCACTCGCAGTCACTTGGCGACCATTATTATCAATGCGAGCTATGTCGGCATTTATGATGGCATCGGGACTAATAATCTCGACATTACCATTAAATAGAGCGGTTTGATTTTGGATAAGCTGGGCATTCAGTGCGCTAACCGAGACTTTATTGTCTTTGGTAAGCACTGAGGAATCGAATTCATTGGTGGGAACGACGCACAGTTCCACTGACTGCGCGCTTACATTTAACGCGAACAATGGCAGCATGATGGTAGAAAACAGTTTGATCATCAATGACTTTTATCGGTAACCTATACAATGAAAAAGGGTGTAAATATGAAAGCGTGCGAGTGATACATCAGCATACTGACTATTATTCTCGCCGGCACTTAAAATACAATAATTAAGCTGCCATGTGGCAATACGAACACAAATTTGCAAAAATGTTCAGATAACCTCAAATTTTAATCGTTTGAACGGTAATAACCAACTATATTGTTTGAATTAGGTGAATAAAAGCATATTTCACGCAAATATGCTGGATTTTCAAACAAATTAACGCTTTTTGTCTGTTTTCTCAGCCTATTTTCGTCCACGGTGAATGTGATTTGGAGAGCGTTGACAGCGAAGAGATCACATTCTCATCATTAGTTTAAGGAGAGTCTACAACATGCAAGTCTGGGGGAAAGTAGTAGGTGTCTTTTTTGGCTTCATGTTTGGGCGTTTTGCTGGTGCAGTATTAGGTCTTATTGTAGGCCATATTTTTGATACAACATACAGTCGTGATTTTTCCCAGAAAGGCGGATTTGCCCGTTTTTTTTCAAGTTCAAATGATATTCAACAACAAGCCGTGTTTTTTCATAGCCTGTTTTCCGCGCTCGGTCACATTGCGAAGTCAGACGGAAAAGTCACTGAACAAGATATTCAGATTGCTTCAGCATTGATGGACCAGATGGCACTTAGTGGGGATACTCGAAAAGAAGCACAACAAGCATTTCGTGACGGTAAGCAGCGAGATTTCGCGCTTGTTGAGATGTTGCAGCAATTCAAAGAGCAATGTCATGCGCGTCGGGATGTGATGCAAATATTTTTAGAAATTCTTATCCAAGCGGCTTGTGTTAACCAGCGATTAAGTACGCCACAGTATGCGATACTCGTGAAGATCGCGAAAACTCTTGGTTTTAAGAAAATGGAGTTAGATTTTTTGGTGCATACTTTTGAGGCTGAGCAGCGATTTAGAGACGCCAGAACTCGAGCCCAAAATCAGCAAAGCTCCCGCAATCAGCAAGGGCGCTCTCGTTCCTACAATGCTCAGGATCCTCAATATTCACCCACCGCAGCATTGAATGATGCGTTTAAAATCTTAGGCATTGAAAATACTGATGATGTGAAAACGATTAAAAAAGCGTATCGAAAGCAAATGTCGCTGCACCATCCGGATAAGTTGGTGTCAAAAGGCCTGCCGGAGCAAACGCTACAGCTATCGAAGAAGAAGGCACAGGACATTCAAGCAGCCTACGAACTGCTGCGGCAAAAAAAGAATTTCTAGGTGATAGGCTCTGATGTGAATATCAAGCAAGAAAAAGCAGAAATGGCGATACTCAGTGACGACAATGAGCAAGTATTGAATGACTTTATCAGTATGCTTTGGGTCGAGAAGGGCTTGAGTGAAAATACGGCGAGTGCCTACCGTACCGACCTGACTAAGTTTTGCTTGTTTTTACAGAAGTCATTGGCCTGCCAATCTAACTTACTGGAAATCAGCACCTCAGATATACAGGCTTACCTCAGTCAACGTTTTGAGCAGAAACTATCACAACGTTCAACAAGTCGTTTTTTAAGTTCGACCCGTGCATTTTTCAAATACGCCATTGCTAAGAAATGGCGTTCGAGCAACCCAACACAGGGTTTAAGCAACCCGAAGCTACCTAGTTACTTGCCTGATACCCTGAGTGAAAAGCAAGTGGACGATCTGTTGGCGGCGCCCGCAGATAACGACCCAATTAATGTGCGTGATAAAGCCATGCTAGAAGTACTCTATGCCACTGGGATTAGGGTGTCTGAATTAGTTAACTTACAAATGAATGAGATAAGTTTATTGCAAGGGGTTATTAGAGTTACGGGGAAAGGCAACAAAGAGCGTTTGGTCCCTTTGGGTGAAGTGGCAGTGGATTGTTTGCAAATGTACCTAAAGGAATGGCGTCCTGAATTGCTGAAGAAGCCAAGCAATACTGTATTTCCGAGCAAACGAGGGAGCGTCATGACGCGACAAACTTTCTGGCATAGGATTAAGTTTCATGCCAAGCAAGCTGGAATCAGCAGCCATTTGTCGCCGCACACACTCAGGCACGCCTTTGCAACACACCTATTAAACCATGGTGCAGATTTACGCGTAGTACAGATGCTACTCGGGCACAGTGACTTGTCTACTACACAAATTTATACGCATGTGGCAACGGAAAGGCTTCAATCTCTTGTCGAAAACCATCATCCTAGAGGATAGGACTCGACATTATTTGAATGAAATCGTAGCTTATCACGGTCTGCTAGAACAGCAGATTTAATTTATCGGAACAATATATGACAATTTTTTCAAAAATATCAAAAGCGGCAACCATCTTTAGCGTAATAATAGGCATCTCATTTACGGCACTTGCTCAGGAAAAAAACGAGCATGCTGATTTGATTGAGCGATTTGAACGTAAACTGAAATTTAAAATTATTTCAGTTGCAGATTCGTCAGTACCGGGTTTGCTACAAATAAATACAGATACCGGCATATTCTACGCGAGCGAAAATGGTGAATACTTTTTGAGTGCACGAATATATAAGGTTGGCGATCAAATTGTTGATGAAACTGGCGAGGCACTGAAGAAATATCGTTTAGCGGGTGTCCAGCAATTCAAAGATTCAATGATTGAGTTTAAAGCGGATAAAGAAAAATACGTGGTATCAGTTTTTACTGATGCAACCTGCGGATTCTGTCGCAAGCTCCACAATGAAATGGACGTGTTGAATGATCTGGGCATTACTGTTCAATACTTGGCGTTCCCGCGCGCAGGGATCAACTCATCTGTCTACAGCAATACGGTCTCAATTTGGTGTGCTGAAGATCCTCAAGAAGCCATGAATAAAGCGAAGGCGGGTAGGCGAATTGCTTCTGCATCTTGTGCTAATGAAGTGACTGCACAATATAATTTCGGTAAGGCAATTGGCGTGAATGGCACGCCTAATATTATACTACCAGACGGTTCAATCATTAATGGTTATCAACCAGCTAAGGATCTTATTGAAACCTTGAAATCAGTCGCAAAGTCATAGCTCAGTAATTAGATTTTCTGAGCATGTACGACATATCGCTGAGTCGGGTTAGGCTCTATGCTATCGAAAGGATAGCAAGTGATTAGAGTGATGCTGCTTTGCGGGGTAGGCGCTAAAACGTCAAGGTTGTATTGGTCCACTATCCGAATATCGGTCACGCGATATACTTGCTTAACGATATGCTCCTGCTGGCGACTGGTTAAATAAACTAAGTCGCCAAGCTCTGCTTTTTTTAGTGTGTCGAAATGTGTATCTCTGTGGCCTGCAATTGCCGCGTTTCCCGGGGCTCCCAGTTCAGATGTATTTAATAAATGAGTAGGGCCAAACGCTAAATTGCGCCCACTCGCTCCTGAAAGAATATAATGGCTTTCATTCTGCATCGTTAACTCTCCAATGGGGTAGGTATCTGCCCAAGGCCATGGTTTCTGCTGCTCGCCAGTTTGCGCATAGTGGTGCCAAGAACTAGCAATTAAGTACTGTGCATATTTGGCTTTCGCTTTTATATAGAAACCGTCGAACAATAAAAATATCGCCGTGCCGAATAATATATAAACCAGCACCGTTTCAAGAGTAATGACCTGCTGAAAGAAGTGCTGAATGCCGTTTTTGGTGCACATTAGTATGCTCCCTTCTTCGCTCTGTAGATGCCTTTACGATATAAAAAGAGTAAGCCTAGGCTCAGTAACAGAATGCCAATGACAATTCTCAGCTCCGCCTGGCTTGCGGTTTGTGGCAGGCGGCCCATTTGTTGGTTTGACTTCTGTGCTAGCATTCCTTTAAGCAAAGCCCCATCTTTCGGCATATGAGTCGGTGCACTTGGCACAACATCAACTGCGACTAGGCTTGTATACTGGCTCACAATATGATGTTCCAAGGCCGTTTGAGTAATATCATCAACCATAGTGGCTATGAGATTGTCAGCATTTTGAGTGGTGCTCATATTAACTTTGCGCTTATCGCGTGTGAGCTGAGCTATTTTTTCTCGTGCCCAGAGAACATTTATCCCTGCTGATTTGCTTGGTGAGGTCTCACTGGGCGTAAAATGCCAAACTTGTTGATTGTATTTGGCAACAAGCAAAGGAGTATTGGCATCATGTAAACGAGGCGTTTCTTCAGTAATAGCCTGCTTATAAGAAATAATGAGTGGCTCACTCTTATACAAATCAGAAATCGTGGTAGGGAACATTTCAAAGTCGCTATAGTGCTCTAGTCCTTTCAAGTTCAACTGAATATTTGTCAGTGCGGGACTCTTTATTTTATGCAACAGTGCGCGCATTTTTTCATTTACTTTCTGAGTATCACCAATAAACGTGAAAGTTCCTTTTCCCGCTTTCGCAGCTTCAGTCATGAAGTAGGCATTTGGAGCACTACCGATCCCGACAGTAAAAAGTCGCTGTTCGCCGATGTTCTGTTCTATAAATTGCATTAAGCTATGTTCGTTGCTTACGCTGCCATCAGTAATGAAAAGTACTTGCTTAAACATTTTTGATGGCGAGTTATCGGGAGTAAAAAGCTCAGAGTTGGCTGAGCTAGGCTGATGATTTTCAGTCAAGGCCATAGCAAGCGCATGGTGCATCTCTGTTCCACCGTTTGCTTCCAACTCTGAGATAAAATCGAACGCTTCGGCTTTGTTTTCTATGTCAGCAAATTTGCTTTCCTTCCACATAAGCTCTGCGTGACTATTAAACTGTATAATATTGAATTTGTCAGACGCCGCTAAATCATCTACCGCAAAAGCCAGTGCTTGTTTGGCCTGAACAATAGCCTCACCAGCCATTGAGCCAGATGTATCGAGTACAAAAACAACTTCTCTGTCTGCGTTTATTTGTTCATCTGGCAGTGGAGGGTAAATCATAATAAGCCCATACTCACTGCCATTTACCCACTGTCTAAAGTGGCTTGTGGTAGGAGTAGAACCTAACTCCGGTTGCCAGTTGAGCACAAAGTCTTTTAAAACAACCTGTTCATTAGCTAAAGAGATAAGATAACGGTCGCCTTGCTTTCCTGAGCTGATATCCTGGTGGATTGGGTGATGTTCACTTTCAATATTCCGTATTGAGGTCCCAAGATCTAACTCAACACTCAGCGATATGCGGTCTGAAAAAAGGCTTAACTCATCTTGTTCATTCGCAAGCTCACCCTTGTCGATATTAGTATTAGGAATAGGTGATTCTTCCACTTCATTGATAGCACTTCGGAAGCTACCTTTGTACCGTGGTGTAATAGATAAGGGAAATCGAAGTGAGTAAGCACTGTCCTTATAGCTCAATAATTGTTGGTACTCTATCTGAACTTCAATCGTTTCGCCTGGACCAATGTTCGCCACCTTATTGGTGAACATGTTGGGTCTCTGTTGTTCTATTAAGCTTGCTTTCTTTCCTGCCTGTTTGGCTTTTTGATATACCTTTTTTGCTTCATCTTTTTGTTTAATAACTCCTTCAATGCTTCGATCACCTACTTTCATGAGCAAGCGGTCGACAGCTGCATTTTCTGGCAGAGGAAAGACATATAGACCATCAAGCCAGTTCTCACTGTTATTAGTAAAGGTTTGCGTAACGCTTGCTCTCGCGATCATGCCGGTGACCTTAATTGCTACATCGGTCTTCAATTGTGGACTGGGGAGATAGGCTGTCTTGCCATCGTCATCGAGTAACATGAAATAAAACTGCCCAGATTCGGTATTTTCGTAGGGAGAGCGATAAGGTTGCTGTGCTAGTCCGTTTTCTGCCAAGTAATCATTAATATGAACAAGTTGTGGATTGGCCTCATTGATATTCACAACATTTTGCGTCGCAATTAAGTTGATGCTTCGTTTCTCATCTTTAGAGATGCTAGCAGCAGAAGCACTCATTGCGGTACTTAACGCCGGTGTAAACATCGAAGGGGCAATAGCATGGACAATACTGACCACTCCGATGACTAAGATGAAAATGAATAGTTTTTGCAAAGATGACATGTGGACGTCCTTGAGGAAGTAAGTAAATCAGTGCCCTAAACTATTAGGGCACTGCTTGCATTGACGCAATAAAGGGCCTGACGACTTAGTTATTGGCTGCGGTCATTTCAGGACCTTTGCTACTGACTTTGACTTGTACACGGCGGTCAAAAAAGTTCTCTTCAAAGTTACCTTCCGTGCTCACTAACTCACTTTCACCAAAAGACTGGGTGATGATTTGGTTATCGTTGACAAATTGGCTAATCAAATAGTCTTTTACTGCATTCGCACGTTGCTCTGATAACACTTGGTTATACTGAGATTCGCCACGTTGGTCGGCAAAGCCTGAAAGCTCAATTTTTAGTTTTGGGTTTTGACGCAATTGACTTGCTAAACCATCGAGTTGTGATTTGTAGTGCTCTTCAATCAAGAATGACGCTGTTTTGAACTGAATATTGGTTTCTAAGTTTGGTGTCACTTGCTGTATGGCTTCGTTTACTGCACTATCCATCGCGGCAATTTGCGCATTCGCTTCTTCCATATTGATATCATATTCTTGTTGTAGCGCGCTCAATTCAGTTGATCGCGTTTGTAGCTCATTTTTAGTCAGTTCCAAACGTTTTTCATCATTGATATCGTCAGCGATAAATAATCCAAATAAACCTGCGACTGCTGCGCCGACTGGGCCAGCCACTGCGGCTCCAAAGACAACACCGGTGCCAAAGCCAACCGCGTTATTCGTGTTCTCTTGTGACTTCAATTCTTCCTCAGATACTTTTTGAGTAGCACTTGAAAAAGCCGAAACGCTCAACATGCTCATGAACGCAAGGCTAGTAGTTGCTGTGATAAATGCTTTGTTAGTTTGTTTTGTTTTCATGATTCTCTCCAAAGAGGTTTGTTTTAAAAAAGGTAAATGTTTAAGTCCTAATCATTAAACAAATACTTTGTGGCAGTTTCGGGGAGGAAAAATGGCAATGTTGAGGTCAATTGTGGCGAAAATATGGAAATTAGGGCCAGAAGCTTTCATGGCCACGATTTTTGTATATAGTGAACTTATCTCCTTTATAAAAGACAAAAAACAGAGCAGTAAATGGCAAAGAAGATAGCACTGGTTGAAGATGATAAAGCGCTTCGCGACAATTATATATCGGCTTTAAATCAACAGGGTTATGACGTTTCCCCCTACGCAAACAGGCCAGAAGCAGAAGCTGCTTTTCAACAAGCTTTGCCTGACTTAGCCATTATCGATATTGGTTTAGAAGACGAAATTGATGGTGGTTTTGCCGTGTGTCAAATGTTGCGAAGCAAATCCAAAACCTTGCCAATCATTTTCTTTACTGCCAGAGATAACGATTTTGATACTATTTGTGGTTTGCGGATGGGGGCTGATGATTACCTCACCAAAGATATCAGTTTGCCGCACTTGCTCGCTCGAATCGCTGCATTGTTTCGCCGTACAGAATTAATGAACCAACCCTTAGAACAAGCAGACCTTATTGTTTCAGGTCACTTGTCTATCGATCAGAAGCGAATGACAGTTAAGTGGAAGGACGTTCTAATAGAGCTCACCGTGACAGAATTCTGGATGTTACACGCAATTGCGAAGCACGCCGGTCACGTCAAAAGTCGCCAACAATTGATGGATGATTCAAAAATGGTTGTTGATGACACCACCATTACCTCGCATATTAAGCGGATAAGAAAGAAGTTTGTTCAGCTAGATGAACATTTTGACCGTATTGAAACAGTATATGGTATGGGCTACCGCTGGAAGGTTCAGTAAGTCATGACTAAATGGCGGCTAGGTCTCCGGTTTAAACTCCTTTTATTCTCCTCATTCTTGTTTGCTATTCCTTATTTGGGATACCAGTACGTATGGGAGTTAGAAGCATACCTGCGAATTGGCCAAGAGCAGACCATGGTAGGAACCGCGCGCTCCGTGGCGACGGCTCTGCATGAACGACCAAAACTCTTCGACGTTCAGTCTTCTTTTCTGAGTGATGTCACGCCCGGTACTGATTTGTATGCACATAAAATAACCTATCCTGTGCAGCTTGACGGCGATTTGAGTGACTGGGAAGATTTCCGCTCGCTTGCTATCGAGTATGGAGAACAAAACTTAATCGACATACGTCAAGCCTATTCACCCGAGAGTCTTCAGTTTCGTCACTTGATTGGAGAGTACGAAGGGTTTTTATATGCGATGTTTGACGTTCAGGATGATAATTTGGTATATCGCGCCCGTAATAGTTTGCGCATAGATCGCAATGATTTCCTTGAAATAGCGATGATTGACGCGAAAGGAGATTTCCAGCGTTATATTATTGCGCCAATGCAAGAAGGTTGGGTAAATGCCTACTTATTGCAGCAGAATCAGGACAACAATCAGCCAGAACGCCTCGAAACAAAAATTCAAGGATACTGGAAACCAAATGAGAACGGCTATGCAATAGAGTTACGTTTTCCCGTTTCCATGATGCAGAGCAGTATTGCATTTGCTATTAGCGATGTTGACGATGCCCAATCAAGGTTCAACAAGTACTCAATCGGCACCGCCAACCCGAGTAGTGCTGATGCCTTAGGTACTGTGCTGGTGCCCAGTCCTGAAATTGAAAGCATTTTAAAAGGACTTCAGTATTCTAATGCTCGGGTATGGGTGATTGATAAACACATGCGAGTACTCGCGCGCTCCGGCGACATTCAGCGCTCAGAGGGCTTTCAAAGCCAAACCACAGAAACGGACGCAACGAGTGGGTGGCAATACCTTGAGCAAGAATGGCTGCTTCCTTTGTATTATAAAATTCTGACGCGGCCACCAAATGATTTCGTCGATGATCTTGAGAACGCCTTTGCCTTGCAAGGGCAAGAAGTTGACGAGGCTCTTGATGGCACCCCTAGCTCTTTATGGCGGCTTAGTTCAGATAAGAAAGCTGTCATTTTGTCTGCTGCTCACCCAATCTATATAGATGAACAAGTAATGGGAGCGGTGGTAGTTGAACAAACTACCAATGGCATTAGAACCTTACGTAATAACGCCTTAGAAAAGCAATTTCATTTTTTCTTAGCGGTGATTATTCTCGGTACGCTCGCGCTATTCTTACTGGCATCGAGTATATCGTCACGTATTCGAAAGCTGCGCAACGATACTGAAAACGCTATTGATGCTTCGGGCAAGATCGTTAGCGATATTCAAGCGTCGGAGACACAGGATGAGATAGGTGATTTGAGTCGTAGCTTCAAAAGTGTGTTGGGCAAACTCGCTCAATACAATGACTACCTAGAAAACATGGCGTCGCGTTTGTCACATGAATTGCGAACGCCGGTGGCGATTGTTAACTCATCTCTCGATAACTTGTCTCTGCAAACTCACAGTGAAGATAACCAAGCATACATAGATAGAGCCAAGCAAGGTATTACGCGCTTGAGTAAAATTCTCAGTAACATGAGTGAGGCCACTCGCCTTGAGCAAGCGATTCAAAGCAGCGAACTTGAAACGTTTAATACGATAGATGTGCTGTCAGGCTGCGTAGAAGGATATCGATTAGCTTATGCTGAACGCCAATTCATTCTTGAAAGTGACGTAGAAGAGCTTTCCTTGATGGGGGCCCCGGAGTTGTTCGCGCAGATGCTAGACAAAATTGTCGCGAATGCCGTTGAGTTTAGCGCGAATGACGCAACTATTCGCTTTGCATTGAAAGGAAATAAGCAGGATTTTCGTATTCATATCAGTAATCCGGGTAGTTTGTTGCCAGCAAATATGCAAAACGAATTACTGGATTCAATGATTTCAGTGCGCAAAGAACAAAGCACTGAGCAAGTGCATCTTGGCTTAGGACTATACATTGCTAAGATGATTGCAACCTTTCATGGCGCAGCCATTAATATTGAAAATCAAAACGACGAGTCTGGCGTGGTAGTCAGTCTACATTTCAAATCAAAGTGAACAAAGTCCTCTAATACGTACTTTAATTCTACAACAATCGGCCGATAAAAGTGTTACTAGGATATCGTTTTGTCTAATTTAAGCGTCTATAGTTATTTATTACTATACTCTTTATGCTAATGCACTATTTTTAAGTTGCAGCCAAGGCGTTACCTTGTTCACTAGGATCTTTTTATTTTCGATTGGAACAATCAACAATGCCAAAGCAGTCGCTACTTTCAACTTTTACATTGGTGAAGCGGTTTTTTACTCTGTCTTTACTAGTGCTTAGCTCAGCTTCGTTCGCCTTGGGCGATAAACTTGCGCGCCAAGATGAGGGGACATTAAGTTTAGTTGCCTATGCTGGTATTGGCGCTATTGTTTTATTCATGGTGTTAACGATTTTTGCTTTTGTGTTGATGAAGAAGAAAGACAAAACGATCGAACTGCATGATGAAGTCCTATCGCACAAAGATGATCTACTTAACCAACTGAATTGTGGTGTATTGCTGATAGGCTTACGCGGCAATGTTATCGATTTAAATCAGACAGCAGCTAAATTGTTAGGTCGTGAGAAGAGTAGAGTGCTCACACATCCCGTCAATCAATTTTTTGGTGATAACGAAAAAGATCGGATCAATAAAGCGCTAGACAGTGATGAGCCAGTGACATTAATTGTGAAAGCGCCCAGCTCGACCATTACACTGCGCATGACAATTATCAAAAACAAAAGCATGTATGACGGTGTGGCTTATGTTATCTCCGTTGAAGATGTTGATCACTATGAAACTACTATTAAATCCAGTACTGCTCAGCTGAAAGACTTGAATGAACTGACGGAGCATTTATATCTAGGCCAGATGACTGTTGATTTTGAAAAAGAAACCTTTGAAACCAATCATATTTTATCCTCAATGTTAGGTCATGAAGAACCTATTTCTGGCGACTTTGAAGCGCTGAGTGAGGTTATCTGTCCGAATAATGCAAGCTTTTGGAAGCAGTCTTTTGAACTCGCTAAAGAGCAACATGAAGTCGATTTTAAAAGTGTTTTCTCTGGCATAGACTGCAAAGTTCCGGTTCGTGTCATTGCCATCAGCACCGCAAAAAATGAGAAAGGTAAGTCGATAGCGTTCAAGCTTCTTGTAACCGATGAAACTGAGCTGCGCCAGAATGAACGCCGCCAGTATGCAAGTGAACAAAAAGTGAAAGCCTTGCTAAACGTGTCCTTACACCCACTCTATATTTTGGATGAGGAATGTCGCATCGTGTCAGTGAATAGCCCATTTGAAAGAATGTTTGGCGTGCGCTTGGCTGAAGTTAAGAATAAACGCTTCGATATGCTCGGTTTAGTACCTGAAGATATCAATGTTTTACACAACCCTAAAGATACCCCTTTAACAATCGGGCGCGCTTTAAATAGAGAGTTCACTGGGCGTGTCGGCAAAGAAAGTCGCGCAGAAGAAGAGTTGATACCTGCATTGCGAGCGGCAAGTGACGAGCGTGATTCAAGTGAAACCTTGCACTTACGCTTAACGATTCAATCTTTTGGCGATGACAAAAACAACCGAGCAGGTTTTGCCGGTATGTTCCAAGATCTCACACTGCTGACTGAAACTCAGCGCCAGCTAGAAAGTGAACGGGCGCATTTCTCTAATTTACTCGACATTGCACCTATAGCCGTAGCGACGGTTGATTCTGAAGATAAAATTGTACACGCGAATACTGCAATGACAGAGCGTTTAGGGCTTAATGAAAAAGAGCTGAAGAAAGGCACTTTCTATCAGTTATTTAACGACGCAGATACAGCGGGTAGAGCAGCCAAACAATTACATCAAACAGGTCGTTTAAGAGCATTCCACACCAGCTTGCGCGGTAAAAATGATATTATGCATCCGAGTGAGCTACATATTGATCTCTTCGATAAAGAGAAAGAACAATATGTGTGTTGGATTTCAGACCGTTCTGGCGAGCAATTCCAACAACAGAAATTCCAGGGCCTGCTAGAGCATAGCAGTATGCCAATGGCGATATTGGACGAAAAGGGCTTCTCGAGGCTGAATCCATCAGCTTGTGAGTTCTTTGGCGTAGAGAATGAAGATGATTTGTGGGGCTTTGCACCTTACTCACAAGATCTGAATAAAGATGAAGGCGATGCTTACGAACTAGAACGTATAGTCAATCGAGTGAAGTATGATGGCCGCGCTAAAACGATTAATTGGGAGCACAAAGTAGGTACAACACTACGCCCATGCCAGGCAACTTATATCCCGATTTATAAAGGTAAAGAGTTTGATTCAATCCTGTGTTTGTGGACCGACTTAACAGAAATTATTCAAGCTGATCAAGCACGCTTGGAAGCGATAACAGCCCACAAGGAAGCCGAGCGTGAAGTGGCGGAGAAACAACAGTTGTTGCGTTCCAGCCATGAGCAGTTAGCGAGTAAGCTAAAAGACTTAAGAGATACTGAAACTAAGTTGCAGGAAGCTCACGATGAAATCTCTGAAGCAAAAATTGAATACATCAATTTGCAAGAGAAACATCAAAGCGTCACTGACAATCTGCAGCAAGTACAACAAGAGTACAGCAAGAGCAGGGAGTTGCTGAGTGAAGCGCAAGAAGTAAATAACGCGCTTACGGAGCAGCTCGAAGCGTCGACTGAAAAAGTAAACAACTTGCAAGGTCAGCGCAATCAAATTTCTGAGCAACTTCAACAAAGTGAACAAAACTTTAAGCAAGCTCAAGAGAAACTTGAAGCCAGTGAAGCCCATTCTCAACAATTAGAGCAGGAGCAAGCTGAGCAACAAGAGAAAATGAGTGCTTATGTGAATCAAATTGACTCTCTAAAACAGTCTATTACTGATAAAGACGCTGAGATTAATGAAGTTGGTTCACAAATTAACGAGTTACAAACGCAACTGCAAAGTAGTGACGATATCAGTGCGAAGTTGAAGCAAGCCCTGATCAATCAGCGTAAAGCAAGTGAAGAAGCTGAGCGTCAGCGCAGAGAAATTGAAAACACGTATAAAATGGCTCAGTCCGAACTCACCAACAAAGTACGTCATGTTGAGCATTTACAAAATGAAATGCAGAAGTTCGAAGAAATGTCGAAACAAGAAAAAGGCGACATGGCTGCTCAACAAAGCAAGTTAATGCAAGAGCTTGAAGAGAAACAGAAAATTTTGCAGGAAACACAAGGTGCATTGGACGAAGCGAAACAAGCTGCAGAGCAAGAGAAGCTTGAGAAGCAGCGTCAGCAAGAAGAAATGCAGCGTCTTCAATCTGAGCTTTCAGAAGCCGAACAACATGCCGCAGCGAAACTTGAAGAAATGAAACGCGTAGAGCAAGAGCGTGTCGAACAGCAGCAGAAGCTTCAGGAAGAATTGAAAGCGAAACAGCAGCGCTTACTAGAAACTGAAAATATTCTAAGCGAAGCGAAGCAACAAACAGAAGCGGAGAAAGCTGAGAAAGTTCGTCAGCAAGAGTTGTTCGATAAGTTACAAGCTGAACTGGCAGAAATGGAACAGCAAAGCCAAGAGCAGCAGCAGAAGCTTGAACAGTCTGGTAAGCAGTGGGAAGCACATCAAGAGCAATTAAAACGTGAAGTTGAAGCTAAGCGTCAAGAGCTTGAAAATTCCCAGAGTAAAATGGATGAAATCCAACAGCAGGCTGAGGCAGAGAAATTAGCTAGATTAGAGAAAGAGCAAAAATTAGAACAGTTATCTGTTGAGCTTTCAGATGTTGAGAGCAGAGCGGCCAAACAACGTGAAATGTTGGAAGGTAGTGAAGAGCAATGGAGTACTCAGCAGCAACAAATTGAAGAACAAAAGAAACAGCTTCAGCAAGCTTTACAAGAGGCTGAAAGTCAAAACCAGGCACTTCAGCAAAAACTTGAAGGTAACTTGCAAGAGTTACAGCAAGCTGAATCGCAAGCCACTGAGACGAAGTCGGCAGAGCAAAAACTCCTCGATGAGTTAAACCATGCCAAAGAGCAGCAAGAAGAGTTAGAGTCGCGCATCAAGCAACAGGAAGAGCAAGAACTTGCGCTTAAGAAACAAGTAGAAGAACAACAAGCTACCTTAATGGGGCGCGAGGAAAGTATTCAGGCCCTACAAGAAATGCAAGAAAAGCTAACTGCAGAGTTGCAAGCTGTGCAACAAGAATACTCGCAAAGTAAGCAAAGCTTGAACGAACAGCAAGACAACCAATCTGGTTTAGCCGATCAGCTTGCGAAGTTAGAGCAAGAGTTACAAGACAGTAAAGCGCAGTTAGATGATAAAGAGCAAGCCTTACAGAATGCGCAACAACAGTTGCAAAGCAATGAGGCGATGTTAGCTGAGCAAGAAGATGCATTGGTTGCAGCACACAAAGAAGAGTTGCAGCAAGCACAAGAAAAAATGCAGATTGAGAAAGAAACTAGCGCTGAGCCAGTTGAAGAGTCGCCAATTGCCCAAATGGAAATGCCTGAGAACCCCACAATGTGGTTCGATTTATTGCCATATCTGCAACAACAAGGGCAGGTGGATTCGCTGTCAACAGCACTCAATGAATTGATTGATGAGTTAAGTGAGGCAATCCAAGCTACTGACAATGCTGTAATGGAAGACAACACCGGTGAAATACTGCGCGGTGCTAGAAGGCTGGTTCAAACGGGTAAGAAGGTGAATGCAGAGGCCTTGTTTGATGTGGTGAGTCGTATGGATATCGATTGCGGTTCAGGCATGGTAGATAACATCTCTATCTCGTGGCCAAATACTAAACGTGCTTTAAATAACACCTTGAGAGTAATCTACGAAAATCTGCATGGCTAGATGACGATGCACAACCTTACCTAATTACGATAAGGTCACAACAAACCGTAAGCCTCGTTTTGAGTATTTAAAATGGGGCTTTTTACTTTTTTGGTCGACGTACTCATACATACTTTTATTTGCAATATGGTAGACTTTAGGTAAATCGACACGCAGAGAAATCAAACCATTGCATATAGAAAGACGCACGCCAATTCTACCCAATCCGATTGATGCATCGTTGCCACCGCTACTAGATAAACTTTATCGTCACCGTGGCGTTACTGATATTGCGCAGGTGCAAACGCAGCTCAAGCAGTTACATCACTACAATCAGATGAAAGGCTTGGAGCAAGCAGTTTTACTTATTGTTGAAGCGATTACACAAGAAAAAAATATCTGCATAATCGGTGATTTTGATGCCGATGGCGCGACAAGTACTGCTATTTGCATGCTGTCATTACGTGACTTTGGCCATCAAAAAGTAACTTACCTTGTGCCGAATCGCTTCGATTTTGGATATGGATTGAGTCCTGAGATAGTTGAGGTTGCGGCAAAAGAGGGCGCTGAGTTCATTATTACTGTCGATAACGGTATTTCATGTTTAGCGGGTGTAGAAGCAGCTAAGCAAAGAGGCTTACAAGTTGTCGTCACAGATCATCACTTGCCAGGCGCTACCTTGCCTGCAGCGGATGCTATCGTGAACCCTAATCAGGTTGGCTGTGAGTTCATGTCGAAAAACCTTGCGGGGGTTGGCGTTGCTTTTTATTTAATGTTAGCTATTAAGTCGAAGCTAGAGGAACAACAATGGTTTACTCAACAAGGCTTACCAACGCCTAATTTAGCGAAGTATTTAGACATTGTCGCTTTAGGTACCGTCGCAGATGTTGTGCCATTAGATAAGAATAATCGCGTACTTGTGCACCAGGGTTTGCAGCGCATTCGCAGCGGGATTGCTCGACCAGGGATCCGGGCTATTCTTGATATTGCTAACCGACCCTGTCAGAAAATTTCTTCAACAGACTTGGGCTTCGTCATTGGTCCTCGTTTAAATGCAGCTGGCCGCTTAGACGATATGTCGCTGGGGATAGAATGCCTACTAGTCGACGATGATTATCAAGCCCGACAAATGGCTGCGCGATTAGATGCTCTCAACCTTGAGCGAAGAGAAATCGAGTCCTCAATGCAAGAGGAAGCGATTAAAGCATTAGAGTCCTTAGCTTTTCAAGCCAAAGACGTACCAGCAGGGATCGTTTTATACAAGGAAGACTATCATCAAGGTGTTATTGGTATCCTCGCTGGACGTATTAAAGAAAAGTACTATCGTCCAACTATCGTGTTCGCAATGCAAGACGAGAAAGAAGTAAAAGGGTCAGCAAGATCAATTCCAGGTGTACATATCCGAGATGTATTAGAGCATATTAGCGCACAAAACCCGGGCTTAATCATCAAATTTGGCGGCCACGCTATGGCTGCAGGTCTAAGTTTAGCAACTGAAAACCTCGCAAGGTTTACAGCATTGTTTGAAGCTGCTATTGCTGAAGCAACAGAGGGTTTACCAGAGCAAGATGTATTGTTATCGGATGGTGAGCTGAAGAGCCATGAAATTTCACTCGAAAATGCTTCCTTACTCAAGCTCTCAGTTCCTTGGGGGCAGACCTTTGAGGAACCCTTATTTGATGGTGTGTTTCAACTGAAAAGCCAGCGAATAGTAGGGAAAAATCATCTTAAAATGGTAGTTGCACAGGATGGAGTTGAATTCGATGCAATTGCTTTTAACGTAGATTTGAATTTGTGGCCGAATAAGCAAGCTCGACAGGTAAATATGGCTTATCGCTTAGATATTAATGAATTTAGAGGCCAAATCAGTGTACAATTACTGGTTCAGGCTCTTCAGGCTGCTTAGTGTGAAGAAAAAAATATCAGCGTAAATCTATAAAATTGAGGAATAATGTCATAAATGGCTAGAAAAACGGCTTTGCAAAAATTATTAGAAACACATCCTAATTTAGTTCATTCAGAACTATGCAAAGTCACGTCTCACGTGCAACGAGAAGAAGATGGCTGGTACGTAAATACATTACTCATTGAAGGCAGTGATGTGCCATTTATATTTAAGCGTAAAAAGAAGTATAAAAATCTACAGGCTGGTGTCGTGAACCTGACCTACTACCCTGAGATGAAAGAAATTGCTGGCATGGAGTTTGAGACCATGAAAGTCGTCAGAATTAAAGCCAGTTAGGGCGCGCTGAGTGAGTAAAGAAATTTACGATGGCTATGTCCTGCACCGCAGACCCTATCGGGAAACTAGCTTAATTGTTGATTTTTTTACTTTGCAAAATGGCAGAGTGAGCGCAGTAGCAAAAGGTGCGCGCTCATCGAAGTCTGATAAAAAAAGCCTGCTCCAACCGATGCAATCACTCAACTTTGAATTAAGCGGGCGCTCTCAACTAAGAAATCTTGGCCGAGTCGAGTCGAATGCGCGTTCGTCAGTGCTGAGCCAAATGAGTCTTTTTTGCGTCTTTTATGTTAATGAAGTCTTGAATCGTGCTTTGCCAGAGGCTGAGGGGTTTACGCGATTGTTTCAGCAGTACGAGCTCACATTGAGCAATCTCGAGGGCTTATCGAACCGAGCCGCGACGTTGGCAGAATTGGAACCGGTTTTGCGGAATTTTGAATTCGTTCTGTTAGAAGAGTTGGGTTACTTACCTGATTTTGAATACGACCATCAAAATGAACGCCCGATTGTAAGTGATAAAAGTTATACCTTACTAAACGAAATTGGCTTTTGTGAATCTGATGGTCAGCAAACGCATGCTATATCTGGCGCTGCCATCATTGATTTGAAACAAGAGAATTGGCATAGAGATTCATTAAAGGCTGCGAAGCTGATTAGTCGTATAGCACTTCGACCCGTGTTGGGCGATAAACCTATAAAAAGTCGTGAACTTTTTATGCCTAGATCAACTACTTAGCTTGGTATGACGACTTTTAGCTCGTCTAAATAAGACATAAATTGTGAGGAGTGCGAGAGTGCAAAACATATTATTAGGCGTCAATATCGACCATATTGCCACTTTACGCAATGCGCGTGGCACTGACTATCCAAACCCTGTGCATGCTGCTGATGTTGCTGAAAGAGCAGGCGCTGACGGTATTACAGTGCATTTGCGAGAAGATCGCAGGCACATAAAGGATAAAGACGTATTTCTGTTAAAAGAAACAATTAATACTCGTCTGAATTTTGAAATGGCGGTTACTGATGAGATGCTAGCAATTGCCGCGAAAGTACTTCCGGAATTTTGTTGCTTGGTACCAGAGAAACGAGAAGAACTGACAACAGAAGGCGGCTTGGACGTAGCGGGCAACTTGAGTCGCATCAGCGATGCTTGTGCTCAATTAGCGGAACAGCATACTTTAGCTTCCTTGTTTATTGACGCCGATAGACAACAAATTGAGGCAGCAGCAACAGCGAAAGCCCCCTACATTGAAATACATACTGGGCAATATGCAGAAGCGAAGAATGAAGAAGAGGCGCTGCGTGAATTAGCTAAGCTAAAAGAGGGTATCGAGTATGCTCACGGCTTAGGACTGAAGGTTAACGCAGGTCATGGTTTGCATTATCACAATGTAAAACCCATTGCTGCAATTCCTGAACTAATCGAGTTGAATATCGGTCATAGCATTATTGCAAGAGCTGCTTTTGATGGCTTGGATAAGGCTGTAAGAGATATGCGCGCGCTGATGCAAGAAGCCCGTAGTCAAGGCTTTTAGTAAGCGTATTGTCGAGTTTTAAGGAAACCATATGGCGATCATTGGTATTGGCACAGATATAGTCGAAATTGCACGTTTACAAGCAAGTGTCAGTAAGTCGGATTCAATGGCAAAACGCATTCTAACTGCAAACGAGTATGCAGATTATACGGCCTTAAGTGACTTGCCGCGCATTCGACCTCGGCAGCAGGTCGAAATATCGGATAAAGATAGCGTAGAGTTGAGTTCGCAAGCGCGTTTCTTAGCTAAGCGTTTTGCTGCGAAAGAAGCAGCAGTCAAGGCGATTGGTAATGGCATAGGAAATGGCGTTAGTTGGCAACAATTAGAAATTGCGCACCGAGAAACGGGGCAACCCTATCTCAAAGTGAACGGTCATTTGCTGGCGCTTTTCGAGCAACAAGGGGTGAAACATTCGCATATTTCGATATCTGACGAGAAACACTATGCAACCGCCACTGTTGTGCTAGAGAGCTAAGCGATGGCCCAATTTTTCAAAGCAACGCGCAAAAAAGCGGAAACTAAGCCGCAGAAGTTAGTTATCAATGTTGATGTCATGGATCACCATGGAAATGGTATTTGTTTGCAGCACAAACCTATTGTCGTTGTCGCGGGTGGATTTACTGGTGAGCGCTATGAGGTCCTCGTAACGTCACAAAACACCAAAGTCTGGCATGCCAAAATACTCAAAGTCCTTAACGCAAATACGGAAGCGCGAACAACACCGTTTTGTCCATATGTAAATGACTGCGGCGGGTGTTCTCATCAAGACTTTAAAGCTGAGGCTTTACTCAGTGCTAAACAGGAACGCTTAACTACGTACGTCGATAAGAATCTAAGCCAGTTCGGTAGTCAAACTGCACAATGGGAACCAGCCATTCGCTCTGACATTACCAGTACCAGCAATGCTTACCGAAGAAGAGCTCGCTTGGCAATAGACGCGAGAAACCCAAAAAGTATTAAAATCGGCTTTCGTCAGAACCAGTCAAACAACGTTGTTGATATTCCGCAATGTTTGGTGTTATCAAAAGGTTTGCAAGCTTTTTATCCAGCGTTGGTTAGCTGTTTAAAAGGCTTGGATAGTATCGCAGCCGTCGGTCATATCACGCTTACCGAAGGTGCTGACGAGCGGCAAGTATGCCTTCACCTTACCAAGAATTTGAGTCAAGCGTCACTTACTTCTTTAATTGCGTTTGCTGAAGCGCAAAAAGTGAGCGTATTAACTCTGGATAAAGTGCGGGGCTTGTCGTGTCTTTATCCTCATGAAAGCGAGCAGGTTTCAATTAGTATTAGAGATGACGAGCGTGCAGTATTGCAGGTGAAACCTAATGACTTTGTGCAAGTGAATGGCGCTGTAAACAGTCAGATGCTTCAAAAAGCTAGGCAGTGGTTATCGTTAAACAAGAATGAAACTCTGGTAGATTTGTTTTCTGGCACGGGTAACTTCTCTCTTGCACTTGCGCCCGAGTGCAAGCGGGTATTAGGATTTGAAGGCCTCCCTGCTTTGGTGCAGCAAGCGCGAAATAATGCACAACTAAATCACATTGATAATTGTGAATTTGAAGTGGCGGACCTAAGTGAAGACGATGCAATTAAACGTTTAACACTGCCAAAAAACGCGGTATTCATAATCGATCCGTCGCGAGACGGTGCGCATACTGTTATGCAAAATATTGCCAAACTGGCCCCTACAAAAATAGTGTATGTTTCTTGCAACCCCACTAGTTTTGTACGCGACTTACAAGCCTTACCAAAAGGCTATATGATTTCAAAAATGTGTGCTTTGGATATGTTTCCTTTCACCAAGCACATTGAAATGATGGCAATGATTGAGCATGTGGGTACATAAGCAAAATGCCCTTAGGCCAAATTTTTACGAAAAAAGTCATCGACTTACTGTTTTGTGAACTTAGGTGACTTTTAGATTTATATACTTAACTTTGGACTGATTTACTATGGTTTCAATTCGTAGCGTTCATCAAACGAGTCGACCCTCTTTCGAGGAATGGTTGTCGGATTTAGATGTGTCTGAAACCACCAAACAGAAGCTCAATGAGATTTCTGACCGTCCAGAAGAACTGCTTATTGGCCAAGAGATGGTTGAAATTCTTCATGAGCTACACATGGATGATGAAACACTTCAGGCTGCTCTCGTTTTTCCTTTTTGCCAAATCCATGAACTAGATGAAGAAACCGTTAACTCACGTTTTGGTGCCGAAATCGGCAGTTTAATTGCTGGTGTCCGTCGTATGGATGCAATCAAAACCTTGCAATCCAGAAACCGCCAAGATGAAAATCACGTAGATGGACTTCGTCGTATGCTATTGAGCATGGTTGAGGATGTGCGGGCGGTCGTTATTAAAATGGCTGAGCGAATATGTACCTTACACTCTGTGAAAGACGCAGACGAAGAAAGCCGCGTTATTGTTGCTCACGAGTGCGCCAGTATTTATGCGCCGCTTGCTAATAGGCTGGGTATTGGCCAATTGAAGTGGGAGTTAGAAGATCTTTCATTTCGATATTTGCATCCCAATACTTACAAGCGTATTGCCAGTATGTTGGATGAGAAACGTTCAGATAGAGAGCAATACATTATAGATATAGTTACAAAACTACAAAGTCTACTGGATGCAGAAGGAATCAAGGCTGAGGTGATTGGTCGTCCTAAGCATATATACAGCATCTGGAAGAAGATGCAGAAGAAACAACTCACATTTGAAGAATTGTTCGATATAAGAGCCTTGCGGATCGTAGCGGAACGCTTGCAAGACTGTTACGCCGCTTTGGGGATAGTGCACACCAACTGGAAGCATATTCCAAAAGAATTTGATGATTACATCGCAACCCCGAAACAAAATGGCTACCAAAGTATTCACACCGTGATTGTTGGCCCGCAGGGAAAGTCTATTGAAATCCAACTTCGCACACAGCAGATGCATCAGGACGCTGAGCTAGGTGTAGCTGCACATTGGAAGTATAAAGAAGGCACGAGTGGCAAAACGGCTGGCTCTGAAGAACGTCTTAATTGGTTGCGGAAAATCTTGCAATGGCAAGAGGAGATGGCCGAGTCGGGTAACCTTGTCGAAGAGCTTCGCAGT
This sequence comes from Brumicola blandensis, assembly GCF_031846165.1. Classification (NCBI taxonomy): domain Bacteria; kingdom Pseudomonadati; phylum Pseudomonadota; class Gammaproteobacteria; order Alteromonadales; family Alteromonadaceae; genus Brumicola; species Brumicola blandensis. Next base: position 14,587 of record NZ_JAVRIE010000010.1, on the reverse strand, counting down.
CAAGTCTTTGATGACCGTGTTTACGTGTTCACCCCAAAAGGGGATGTGATTGATTTACCCCTGGGTTCAACACCTCTGGATTTTGCTTACTATGTGCATAGTAATGTAGGTCACCGGTGTAACGGCGCCAAGGTGAATAAACGCATTGTTCCTTTTACCTATAAACTACAAAGCGGTGATCAAGTCGAGGTCCTCACTGGAAAGCATCCTTCACCGAGTCGAGACTGGATGCATCCCGGTTTAGGGTATGTGCACTCGGCAAGGGCGCGTGCCACTATTCATTCTTACTTTAAAAAGCAAGATAAAGACAAAAACGCAGAAGCTGGGCGGGAGATCCTCGAGAGAGAATTAAACAAAGTTGATTTACCAGTGAAATTAGCGGCAGACGCAACCAACAAATTTAATGCAAACACCGTGGATGATCTTTTTGCATCCATTGGTGTTGGTGACCTTCGGGTGATGACTGTCGTGCATTACTTGGTGCAAAAACATGCGCCACCGCCTCCTGAACCTGAACTTCCAGCGATTAAACAGCGCCGCTCGAAGCCACGCAAAGACGGACAAGCAATTATCGCTGAAGGGGTTGGTAACCTATTAAGTCAACTTGCTAAGTGCTGCCAGCCAGTAGCTGGAGAATCCATCTTAGGCTACATCACCCAAGGGAAGGGTGTTAGTGTACACAAAGAAAACTGCCCGCAATTAGCTAATTTGCTTGAACAGCACCCAGAGAGACAAATTGAAGTTTCATGGTCTATCGAACATCAAACAAGCTTTCAGACTGAAGTAGTAGTGTATTGTCACGACAGAGCCGGTATCTTGAGGGATATTACGACAGTGCTATCGAACGAAAAAGTTGGCCTTCTCGGTGTTAATAGTTTAAGCAATAAAAACCAGAATACTGCAATGATTAAGCTGACACTCGAGGTGAGTGACGCGAGCAGTTTGAGCCGTGTGGCAGACAAACTGAAACAACTTACAGATGTCACAGATGTGAGTCGCAGCTAAGATGGGTTCCAAAACGGCCTTAAGCCAAGCATTTGAAATTCAGGCGAGTTGTTCCACATTGGGTTTCGATTGGGAAACTGTTGCGCCTGTATTTGATAAAGTCTTAGAAGAGTTACGTGAGGTCAATGACGAAATAATGCAAGCTGACGTTGACCCGCATAAAGTTCAGGAAGAGTTAGGTGACCTGCTTTTTGCAGTCGTCAATCTTTGTAGGCATCTCGATGTCACGCCTGAAGAGGCCTTGCATCAAGCGAATCAAAAATTCAATGGGCGTTTTGCCAAAGTGCAAGCGTATGCTGTTAAGCAGGGACGAACCCTCGAAACGATGTCAATGGAAGAAAAAGAAATCCTGTGGCAGAAGGCGAAGCTTGCAGAAAAACAAAATGAGCGTTAATTAGGAATCTCTATGCCAGTAGTTAATATACAAATTACGAAAGGTGCAACAAAAGCACAAAAAGCAGAGTTAGTGAAAGATGTGACTAAATCACTACAACGCGTTTTAGGGAAAAAGCCAGAATATACTCATGTCGTTATTCAAGAGATCGATGACGAAAACTGGGGATTTGCAGGCCAACTCACCGATGAATGGAAGTTATCACGTGGCGAAGGTTATTAACTGACAGTGATAAGTAAGTTTTATTGAGAAAGTACTTCGCTTTTCCGCTAAAGTCTGTATAATTCGCGACCTGCCCACATGCACCCACCTTTGGGAAGGTGGAAGATCGACCGGCTCGAAGGGGCTAACAGGTTGATATAATTGCACTTTAAGCGGATTTTCTGCTTGGTAGTGAACTTAACTGATAATTTCGGGTGACGAATAATGAAAACTTTTGTTGCAAAGCCAGAAAGCGTAGAACGCGACTGGTATGTGGTTGACGCCGCAGACAAAACTTTAGGCCGTTTAGCGGCTGAAATCGCGCTAAGATTGCGCGGCAAGCATAAGCCAGAGTATACACCACACGTAGACACTGGTGACTACATTGTAGTTGTTAATGCTGAAAAAATTACTGTAACTGGAAACAAAGCGAAGAACAAAACGTACTACGCTCACTCTGGTTACCCAGGTGGTCTTAAAGACACTACTTTTGAAAAGCTTATCGCTAAGAAGCCAGAAATGGTGATCGAGAAAGCCGTTAAAGGTATGTTGCCAAAAGGCCCACTAGGTCGTGCTATGTTCCGCAAAATGAAAGTTTTTGTTGGTCCTGAGCACACTCATGCAGCACAACAGCCACAAGTATTGGACATTTAAGGAGCGAGCAAAATGGCAGATACTCAATATTACGGCACAGGCCGTCGCAAAAGCTCAACAGCTCGCGTTTTCTTACGTCCGGGTACAGGTACAATTACTGTAAACCAACGTCCGCTTGACGTATTCTTTGGCCGCGAAACTGCACGTATGATCGTGAAGCAGCCTCTAGAGTTAGTTGAAATGACTGAAAAGTTTGACCTATACATTACCGTTTCTGGCGGTGGTATTAGCGGTCAAGCTGGTGCAATCCGTCACGGTATTACTCGTGCTCTTATGGAGTATGACGAAGCCCTACGTCCAGCGCTACGTAAAGCTGGTTTCGTAACACGTGATGCACGTAAAGTTGAACGTAAGAAAGTGGGTCTACACAAAGCGCGTAAGCGTCCACAGTTCTCAAAACGTTAAATCGTTTCGAAATACGTATTCAAAAAACCCAGCTTCGGCTGGGTTTTTTATTTTTAGCCTACCGCTATTGTTGAAAAAATTTCAGTCGATAAAGAAACAAATATGCAACTTGTAGAGAAATCTTGACTTATAACAAGAAAAACACGCATTTTTTCTCAGTAAATCCTTGTGTTTGTTAAGGGTTTTCTTTTAACATACGCTGTTAATATTAATCGAGTGTTTCTGCTCAAAAATGCTGACTTATTAAGCGCTTTTCTAAAGTACCGCAATGAAGTCTGCATTTTTGAGTTGAAACCTGTCTTTCCAACCCCGGAGAAAAGTTGATGAGCGATGTATCAGTAGATACCAATGAATCACCAACAAATAACGACCAACCTCAAAGTAGCGATCGCCGCAAATTTTTGACTGTAGGTACGTGTGTTGTTGGTGCAGTTGGTGCTGTAGGTGCTGCAGTCCCTTTTGTTGCCTCTTGGCAGCCGAGCGCAAAAGCCAAAGCGGCTGGTGCTGATGTCGAAGTTGATATTAGTGGTATCCAGCCAGGCCAAATGATTCGTGTTAAATGGCGTAGTAAGCCAGTCTGGATTGTACGTAGAACCCCTGAGTTGTTGGCTAGCCTTAGTGCTCACGAAGACCAACTTCGTGATCCAAACTCTGAGGTTGAGCAGCAACCGACATTCGCTCAGAATCAATATCGCTCTTTGAAAGAAGAGTACTTGGTACTAGTGGGGATTTGTACGCATTTAGGATGTTCACCACAGCATCTTATTGATGGTGACTTTGCTCAATACGCTGAAGGCATTGCTGAGGGCTTTTTCTGCCCGTGCCACGGCTCTAAGTTTGATATGGCTGGCAGAGTTTTTTCAGGTGTTCCAGCGCCATCAAACCTAGTCGTTCCTCCTTATCAATACGTCGACGATAATACTATTATCATCGGTTCTGAAGCGGAGGTTGCGTAATGAACGGATTACTTAGTTGGATTGAACAACGTATCCCAATGATGCGCGTTGCAAACATGCACGCAATTCAGTACCCAGCGCCCAAAAATATGAATTTTTGGTACGTTTTCGGCTTCCTTGCAACAATTGTACTTGTTAACCAAATCGTCACTGGTATCTGGTTAACGATGAGTTATGAACCTTCAGCAGAGCGAGCGTTCGCTTCTGTTGAGTACATCATGCGTGAAGTTGAATTTGGAAACGTGATTCGTTACATGCACAGTACGGGTGCATCGGCATTCTTTATCGTTGTATATCTGCATATGTTTAGAGGCATGATGTACGGTTCATATCAAAAGCCACGTGAGTTGCTTTGGATATTTGGTATGTTAATTTACCTCGCGTTGATGGCTGAAGCTTTCATGGGCTACGTTTTGCCATGGGGTCAAATGTCTTACTGGGGAGCGCAGGTTATTGTCTCTCTATTTGGTGCGATTCCGGTTATCGGTCCTGATTTAGTTATCTGGATACAAGGTGACTACGTTATCTCGGGGGCTACGCTTAACCGATTCTTTGCGTTACACGTTATTGCTTTGCCACTGATTATCGTTATCTTGGTATTTCTGCATATCATCGCTCTACACGAAGTTGGTTCAAACAACCCGGACGGCGTGAATATTAAGCATAAGAAAGGCTCATTGCCAAAAGATAAGCTTACATCTTATAAGATCCATGAGTATTACACAGACAAGTACGATATTGTCGATGACGTAGTGCCGTTCTTCCCGCATATCGTTTTGAAAGACTTAGTAGCGTTCAGTGTGTTCTTATTTGGCTTCTGCTACATCATGTTCTTTATGCCTGAGATGGGAGGATATTTCTTAGAAAAACCGAACTTTGAAATAGCCAACCCTTACAAAACGCCAGCGCATATTTTCCCTGTTTGGTATTTCACACCTTTCTATGCAATTCTGAAAGCTGTTCCAGATAAGTTATTTGGTGTATTGACGATGTTTGCTGCTATCGCTGTTCTGTTTGCGTTGCCTTGGGTTGACCGTGGTAAGGTGAGATCATGGCGCTACAGATGTGGCCTTCACAGAGTGAACTTGCTGGTATTCGCTGCTGTGTTCGTTTTCCTTGGTTATCTTGGTGGTACGCCACAGGAAAACTGGAAGATTGTTGCATCACAAATTGCTACCATCATGTATTTCGGATTCTTTGTCCTATTGTTTATTTATTCAGGCAAAGAAAAAACCAAGCCAGTACCTGAGAGGATTACACTATGAAGAAGTGGTTAACTACACTACTACTTTTGCCAACACTCGCTTTTGCTGCTGGTTCAAATATCCCACTGGATGAAGCTGGTATTGACCTTAAAGACAAAGAGTCATTGCAGCGCGGTGCGCAGACCTTTATGAACTATTGTTTAGGTTGTCACCAGATGCAATATCAGCGATATCAGAGAACTTTCGAAGATATCGGTGTACCGCTAGAGATTGGAGAGCAGTACTTGCAGTTTACAGGTGAAAAGGTGAGTGATTACATTACATCAAATATGCCTTATGAATCTGCAGCTACATGGTTTGGTGCTCCGCCTCCGGATCTGACTTTGGTCAACAGAGTAAGAGGCTCGGATTGGTTATATACCTATATGCGCACTTTCTATGTTGATGCAAGTCGCCCATTTGGTGTGAACAACCTTACTTTCCCTAACGTGGGCATGCCTCATGTATTGGAAGGTTTGCAAGGAACACCAAGACTTGCTACCGAAATGAGAATGATCGACGGTGAAATGACTGAAGTTGATGTAGGCTTGCGTACCGATGGAAATGGCAAGCTTACAAGCGACGAGTATGACCAGACAATTCGCGACTTGGTTAACTTCCTGGCTTATACCGGTGAGCCGTCAAGATTGCAGTCTGAGAAAATTGGTAAAGGTGTCCTCATCTTTATCCTTATCTTCTTTGTGTTCGCATACTTGCTGAAGAAAGATTATTGGAAAGACGTTAAAAAATAAGGTCTTACCCCAATATTTTTATAAAAGGGGCAATGCGCCCCTTTTAGTGTTTTTAATTGTTACTATTATTTTGCAATTCTCATTGTCCTGAGAATTCGGAGGTTTTAATGGCTGTAGCCACAAACAAGCGTTCAATCATGACGTTGTTTTCTGACAATATCGATATTTATAGTCATCAGGTGCGCATCGTTCTTGCTGAAAAAGGTGTTGGCGTTGAAATTAGTTTTATCGATCCAAGCCAGTTAAGCGAAGATTTACTTGAGTTGAACCCATACGGCACAGTTCCAACGCTAGTTGACCGTGAGTTAGTGTTATATAAATCTCATATCATTATGGAATATTTGGATGAGCGTTTCCCACACCCACCTTTAATGCCTGTATATCCTGTGTCACGTGGTGAAAGCCGTCTAATGATGCACAGAATCGAGCATGACTGGTATGTGTTGGCTGCGAAAATCTTCCGCAACGAACCTGGCGCAGAAGAGGCTCGTACTGAATTACGTGAGTCTTTATTGGCCCTAGCACCAATCTTTGCTGAAAAGCCTTATTTTATGAGTGACGAATTCAGCTTAGTTGATTGTTATTTAGCACCTTTATTATGGCGTTTACCAGCCTTGAATATCACACTTAGTGGTGCTGGTAGTCGTGATGTTGTTGCTTACATGAATCGCATTTTTGAGCGCGCTTCATTCAAAGCATCATTAACAGACCAAGAACGTGAGATCCACAACCCACTGTAAAGTGGATTGTGCATCGTACTAGAGGTATTCAGTGGATAATATGACCAGCAACCAGCCTTATTTACTTAAGGCTTTTTACGATTGGATAGTGGATAACGGTTTAACACCCTATATTGTTGTTGATGCAATATTACCGGGTGTGGAAGTGCCACAGCAATTTGTAAAAGAGGGTCAGATTGTACTGAATATCTCTCCTAGTGCCTGTGTTAATTTACACATCGAACTAGACTCTATCTCCTTTCAGGCACGCTTTTCTGGTCAGCCTATGCAAGTTTATGTCCCTAGTATTGCTGTTTCAGCTATCTACGCCAGAGAAAATGGTGCGGGAACGGTATTTACACGCAGTGAAGAAGAGCTTTTAGCTTATGAACAGGCCTTATCTTCAGAGCAGCCTTTGCAAAGTGTTGAATCGAAAAAAGAAAAAACTAGTGAGCCCGTCGAGAGTCAGGGCAAAACAGATAAGAAATCTAACAGACCTAGTTTAAAAGTGGTTAAGTAAGCTACTCAACCAGCTCCATTACCCGAATTACCTTCGTAACACCATTAACATTTCTTGCAGCTTCGACGGCCGCAGCGGCCTCAGGTTTGGTCAACAAACCCATAATAAACACCTCACTATCCTCAACGACTAAATCAAGCTTAAACAAAGGAATGCTTTCGTCAGAAATCATAATGGTTTTTAACTTAGAGGAAAGCCAAACGTCATTCATGGTAGATGTCGCTGGAATCGGCTGTCCTAAACGAACTTGATTGTGGACTTTTACTACGTTATTTGTCGCTACGGCTGCTTGTTCAACTCTTCGAATCATCTCTTGAGTGGGGGCTTGACCGGTTAGTAAGACTTGACCGTTGTAGACATCAACGCTGATTGCGGCTTCATCTTTCACTAAGGGGATATCATTGATAGCACTTCTTACCCGGCTCTGTGTTGTCTTATCATCTATTTGTGTACCAACGGTCCTTCTGTCTGTTGCAGAGGCCGTGGCAGCGGTACCTACCGTTCCTACGGCAACCAATGCACAGCCTGATTGTAATACCGAAGCAAACAATACCAAAAAGGCTAACTGTCTTCCTTTACTCAACATACAGTATTCAGTTCCTATTCTGCGTCACTCACGGGAAAGAGTGCGTTATCAATTGATTCACATAAATTGTGAATGACTAAAAGATGAACTTCTTGGATCCTCGCTGTTCGAGATGAAGGTACGCGGATCTCAACATCGTTCTCGCTCAAGAAGCCAGCCATTTCTCCACCGTCTTTTCCAGTCAATGCAACGATTGTCATATCTCTTGCAAGAGCAGCTTCCATTGCATTGATAACATTACGACTGTTACCACTAGTCGATATCGCTAGTAGGATATCGCCAGGCTGACCCAGAGCCTTGATTTGCTTCGAGAACACTTCGTCGTAGCTGTAGTCATTTGCTATAGACGTAATGGTCGAGCTATCAGTCGTTAAGGCCATGGCCGGTAGAGAAGGACGGTCTCGCTCGTATCTGTTCAATAGCTCTGATGAAAAGTGTTGCGCATCGCCAGCTGAACCACCGTTGCCGCAACTTAATATTTTATTGCCTCGAATAAGAGCTTGAACCATCATAGTCGCTGCTTTTTCAATAGGAACGGGAAGCTCCTCTGCAGCAGCAATTTTCGTTTGGATACTTTCTGTGAAGCTCTTCTTTATATTCTCAAGCATGAATTCGCCTTATTAATTGCGTTTTATAACAAACGCTTGTTTTACACATTTTTAAGCCAGTTTACCTGTTCATCGTCTATTGCTACAACATCTATTCGGAAATTTGTATGAAACGGGTTGCAGTTCTTTTGTAACAAATAATAATTTATCGCTTTCTCTAATTTTCGGCGCTTCCGCACAGTGAATTGCTCTGCTGCCGCTCCATAACTATTACTTTTGCGGTATTTCACCTCAACAAAAACAAGCTGTTTCTTATCTTGCATAATCAGGTCTATCTCTCCGACCTTGCAAGTAAAGTTTTGTTCCATGAAACGAAGTGATTGTTCACACAAAAAGCGCTTGGCTATTTGTTCTGCATCAAAACCGCTTAGACTCGCTGTAAACTGGTTAGAGAGCATTTGTTTGTGTGATCTCTTCTTCGGCGATCAGGGCACTGGGTAACTGTCGCACAACCTCTCGGTCTGCGTTCACTGACAACTTACCAGACATACCGGATAGTTCGGTGTGACTGAAAAACGCAAGTTGCTGCATTTGTTCAGAGAACTGAAACGCATCAAAGCCAAAGGCAAACAAGCGCAGAAAAGTACTGGGTGGATTGTTCCATATACTATCGACTTCCTTTGCTAAGGCTTGTCGACGCTGTTCTGGCATCAAAAATGGCATATCGACGAATACTAAGTTGCGTAAGTCTCGAATACTGTTTTTGTTGAGTTGATGCTGGTAGCTATATGAGGTAGCGAATACGGGAAGCGTATCTTCGGTAAATAAACTAATACTCGCTTCTATAATGGGATTTAATAACTCTACTTCTTGGGGTTGAGCAAAGACTACGAACGCATCCACGTCACGTCTGTTGCGAGTCACGCTGTGCACGACCTCTGAACTAAGCCTCGACATTTGACTGATGCGCTGTTGGCTTTGCAACACATCCAAGGCATCAGTAATACCAATCCGTAAACTCTTATTGTCGGTGAAGGTAACTATCTTTGGTAATCTGGTAGCGGCAAATGGGTCGTCGGTGCCCACACTATTTAACGCTAACCATTGTTGATTGAACGCGTCTATCATGCGACGACTGATGGACGAGTCATTTGATATCAAAATTGGCGTTTCTACTTGCTTGCTATGCATAAGATTAGCTAGTTGAATGGCTTCATCTTCTGGCGCTAGGGCAAAATACACCTTGGCTACGCCAGTTTCTTCAATCTCACCTCGGTCTTGGTTGTTTGTTCGGTTTAGGTAGACAAACATCGACTCAGGTAAGCGTAAATCCTTGATCATATTGACATGATCTCTTAGTAATGGACCAATAATTACGTCGTATTGACCTAGTGATTCTGCGTTTATTTCATCACTTTTAAAACGTGTACTGTCAGAGCCGGTATCGATGAACGTTAGCTGTGGTATAGGCGCACCCGGATTGTTTTGTTGAATGTCTTGTAAGCGGTAGAAAAACGCAGACATTATGCCTTGCTTAATTGCATCACCTTGCGCTTGAACCCGACCGCTGAGTGGCAGAAGCACAGCAATTTTTTCTACTTTTGTAATGTTTTGTTCCATATAACGTTGAATATCAACCGGTAACTCAACAGACAATGGATGGCTTGGATGACGCTCCTGCCAAAATGCAATAGCCTGTTGACGACTGACGTCATTTAAGGCCTCATCTTCAATAATGTTAGCTAGGGAATAATACGCTTGCATCAGACCATTTTGATTCGCTAATGTTTGTTTGTTTTGCTTTGATGACTTCAAAAACCATTCCCATAAATTATGCTCTGGTGCATTATTTAGAGGTGAGTCAGCATTGAGTTGCTGTGCTAACACGCTCGATGCCAAGTCCCAGCGCTGATGCAATGCGGCAACATGCGCGATTAGAACTTCTTTACGATTAGTGAAAGCTGGCTCATTAATCGTCGAAAGCCACGAGATCATAGTATCGATTGGCGTTTTCAGGAGTTCAACCGAATTGCCTGAGGCATAATGTTCAATTAAGGAGCACTCCGCTTTTAATAAGGTTGCATATTGTTTTTGAAACGGTTTGGTTAGAAAGGGTTCTATGTTTGCAACAATAATATCACTGCGTACACATTGCTCTCCAGTTTGAAAGTCCTGAGCTGCCTCAAGTAGCAGTTGATTTCTCTGGTTAATATCACCGTTACGTTGCCATTGTTCTTCAGCACGTTGTAAAGACAATTCAGCATTGCTCACTACGAGCTCTTTACTCGGCTTTTCGACTTTTGTGATCGGCGCAGTCACTACTTTCTCAACTTTGGTCGCACAACTGCTAAGAATAAATACAGAGAGAAGGATACTGGCTAACTTAAGTTGATTCAAAATGTGTCTCGATTTGTCCATATGTGCTTAGTTTACTCAAGGCGAAACAAATATCTATCTTCTTTCGCATATTCTGATCGAAAGTCGGTGTAGAATATGCTCTAAATAGCTCAATATAGAATGAAATTAATGCAAAATAACTCAGCCGGAAGGCTTTTCATTGTTCCTACTCCAATAGGTAATTTAGCTGACATTAGCAGTCGTGCGATAGATGTACTGAGCGCTGTTGATATTATTGCGGCCGAGGATACTCGGCACTCTTCTCGTTTACTATCTCACTGCGATATTCCAACGAAGACGATATCTCTGCATGACCACAACGAAGCCGCTCGTTCGAAACAATTAGTAGAACTATTACAAAAAGGAAGTGATGTTGCTCTCATTTCAGATGCGGGCACCCCCCTGATTAGCGATCCCGGGTATGTGTTTGTGCGTGATTGTCGAGAGTTTGGAATAAAGGTGATTTCCTTGCCTGGTCCGTGCGCGTTAACCACAGCTCTCAGTGCATCTGGCTTGCCAACTGACAAATTTATGTTCCATGGTTTTTTACCTGTAAAGCAAGCAGCAAAAGCAAAGGCTTTAGAGGCGCTTAATAATAGTGGGTACACAACTGTCTTTTATGAAGCGCCGAGGCGAATTAGAGACACCGTCATGGCATGCGCTGCGAATTTGCAAACAGATCATGAAATCGTTTTGGCGAAAGAACTAAGCAAGGCCTTTGAAACATATATCCAAGGCAGCGCAGAGCATGTCTTAGCGTGGTTGGAGCAAGACCCCAATCATCAAAAAGGAGAGTTTGTACTGATGATTTATTGCCCTAATAATCTCCAGACTGGCGAGATATCGCAGGGCGCTTTGGATCTGCTCAAGTTAGTTTCAGCAGAATTACCTTTGAAAAAAGCGGCTGCAATTGCTGCTGAACACTATGGCCTTAAAAAGAACGCATTGTACGAAGCAGGTTTGAAGTTAAAAAGTGATAAGGATTAGCTGTTAGGTTCCCGCCTTCGCGGGAATGACAGTAGTTTTCGCGGGAATGATGGCGCGCGTTTCGTCATCACCGCGCGTTTCGTCATCACCGCGAAGGCGGTGACCCCTAGTCACTATCCACTTTTTAACTTACTGCTTTTTACAGTGAGAAGTATGTAGTTAAGACCGTGTCTATCAAATCTTGCATTTTTTGTCCGGCTTCGCTCATTAGCTCTTCGCTTGCGCCATCGACGGCGACCTGAGCAGCAATCACAAATGCAATACTTTCATTTTCAGGACGGACAGAAGAAGATTCGCCTACTAAGGCAGTCATTGGCAAACAAACATAGGCTAACAATACATTCTCGGTTGTTCCTCTCGTTTCACTTGGCCCCCAACCGATTTTATTAAAAACGCGCCATAAGCCATTGGTTTGACTATCTAGCACTGATTTGTATTTTTGTCTTCGTTGCTTGGTATCCACTGTATCGAGTGTCGCGTGTGGTTCACTTCGCCTTAAAAGTTGCTTTGCGATTGCATCCTGTAGCATCGTAGATATCCCGACAGACATACCGCCTAATTGTGAGGAACCTGTTGAATTACCGGCACCATAGAATAAGGTCTTAATATCTCTCTCATCAAGGAATGGATGGCGTGTCTTGGCGTCAGTTTGATGCATGGCTAAGCGTTTCAGCCACTCGGCTTGTGCTAGCGTAGTCATCGGTTTGTTACCAGTCGTACCGCAGGTTTCACAACGATAGGGGCGATACGCCTTATCTTTACTAGCATCATTGTTAAAATCTAAAGGGGTTTGTGAAGTACCGTCTATGGCTGACCAAATTTTAGATTGAGGCTCGAAGCTACTTGCTCCGTAGGAACCTCGAAAAAAGATATGCGGCGTACTTAGTCTTAACCACTTCTCATAAAATAGGGCAGTTAAGTATTCACGAGTTGCAACATTGGCAAAGAAGGTAGCAATAGCATTGCTGTCTCCATTGGCGTCACCGAACGCATCATAACTGTTGATGCTGGTGATTAAATCAGCAATATTGGTGTATCCAATTTTCCCTTGGGCCGACACGATCGAATTGTTTTGCTCTTTCAATGCAGCAATTGCGCCCGTAAAGGCGAATATTTTTGAAGAGCTCCAAGGTTCATATAGTGTCGCTTGGGTGTTTGCATTTGACATGTAATGATAAACAGCTTCGCCATTATTCTGTTTAATATCAATCACTAATACTTTACCCACTGACTTATCCAGCATTGGAAAAGCGTTCCAATCATGGCTAACTCTTTCCTCCCAACGCGCATTACTGTAATCGACTTTCTTACTTGTTTGGTACGTACCTGTATAGTCCTTTCGCAAGTTATTAGGGTCGGCGCATAAATTGTTATGCCCTTTGTCGTCAGGAAGGTATGGAGCAGTATTCATTACCTCATGATAAAACGAAGTTGAGGCGAAGATTTCGGGTTCACTTTGTGGCGCTGAACATGCGCTTAGCATGCACAACGCAAAGCATAAACCCGATTTGGGTGTGTTATTAGAAACGGTATGTGAGTGACTAGGTCTTTTGAACAAGCGCTTTATACACTCTCAAAAAGGTCTTCAACTCGTTGGCGAAGGTCTTCAATTTGCGTAATATCGGCTGGCGCGATGAAAATTGTATCGTCGCCAGCAATGGTACCGAGTACGCCGTCGGTATGACTCAATGAATCAAGTAAACGAGCAATAAGTTGCGCTGCTCCAGGGCTCGTTCGAATGATGACCATCACATTGTTGTGCACGATGTCTAAAACGAGTTGCTTTAAAGGGCTTTTTGCCGTTGGCATACCTAGTTCAGGCGGCAGGCAGTAGACCATATCACCCCGAGCATTACGGGTTCTCACCGCACCGAATTTGCTGAGCATACGAGAGACTTTGGATTGACTGATATTATCGAAACCATGTTCCTTCAGGGCTGTAACAATTTCGCCTTGTGAGCCATAGCTCTCGGTTTTAAGCAACTCTTTGAATGCTTTGATTAAGGCGTCTTGTTTACTTGTCGACATGTGTATTCTTTTCCTAACTGAATTTTAGGGTATTCTGCAACAGCACTCTGGTTTTCGCAAACGAATGAAATAAAAATGTGTGACAAAAGTGTTAATTAGGTAAATTGTTTGTAATCGTAAACTAAAATAATCTATATAAGACCATCCGGTGATTGAGATTTGCACGGTTATGGCTTATGGTGTCGCCCGTATAATTAAATGCTAAATTAACAGGAGATTCTTATGAAGGTAGCTGTTCTAGGCGCCGCTGGTGGTATTGGTCAAGCCCTATCGTTATTACTAAAAACTCAATTACCGGCAGGTTCTGAACTTGCTTTGTATGACGTTGCGCCGGTTGTCCCAGGTGTAGCTGTTGATTTAAGCCATATCCCTACCGATGTTGCAGTGACGGGTCATGGAAAAGATGACTTAGCTGATGCACTGACTGGTTGTGACATTGTTCTAATTCCGGCGGGTGTACCAAGAAAGCCTGGTATGGATCGCTCTGATTTGTTCAACATTAACGCAGGTATCGTTAAGAACCTTATCGAAGCTGTAGCGGACAACTGTCCAAAAGCATGTGTTGGTGTGATTACTAACCCGGTTAATACCACTGTTGCGATTGCTGCAGAGACCTTGAAAGCCAAAGGTGTATACGACAAGAATAAGTTATTCGGTGTCACTACCTTGGATGTTATCCGCGCGGAAACGTTCGTTGCAAATCTTAAAGGTTTGAAGACGACTGATGTTCACGTACCTGTTATCGGTGGCCACTCGGGCACAACTATCCTTCCATTGTTATCACAGGTTGAAGGCGTAAGCTTCAGTGATGAAGAAGTTGCTAGCTTGACTACTCGCATTCAAAACGCAGGTACTGAAGTTGTTGAAGCTAAAGCTGGCGGCGGTTCTGCAACTTTATCTATGGGTCAAGCAGCAGCACGTTTCTGCTTGTCACTCGTTGCAGCAATGAAGGGTGAAGCGGTTGTTGAATATACTTACGTTCAAGTTGACGACTCTGAAGATGCAGCCTTCTTTGCTCATCCAGTACGTTTAGGTCCAAACGGCGTTGAAGAAATTTTACCGTACGGTGATTTAAGCGACTTCGAAGAAAATGCTAAGAATGCTATGTTAGAAGGCCTTCGTGGTGATATTAAATTAGGCGTAGAGTTCGTTACCGCCTAATTTAAATAATATAAAAGAAAAGCCAGCATA
>NZ_JAVRIE010000001.1:0-1196162 GCF_031846165.1 Brumicola blandensis | reverse complement strand
TTTTGCTGGCTTTTTTTATGCTTCGTATTCAAGCGGATCTTGTACACCATTTTCAGCGAAGGCTTCTAGTCTCTCTTGACATGCACCGCAACGACCGCAAGCTTTTTCCCTGCCATTATAGCAAGTCCAAGTGTCTGCATAGTTGAGACCCAATTTAAGGCCGTCAGTTAAAATGTCGATTTTGCTCGACGCTAAATATGGCGCTCTTACCTCGACAGCCTGATAATTAGCAATTTTACAAACAGCATTCATTGCTTCAACAAATTCAGTTCTGCAGTCTGGATAAATGGCGTGATCACCCGAATGAGCTCCAAAGTAGACAGCTTCAGCTTCAATTGAAACAGCATAGGCAACAGCCATCGACAACATCATCATGTTTCGGTTTGGCACCACTGTCGACTTCATACTGGACTCTTCGTAATGTCCTTCTGGTACATCAATATTATCCGTCAGTGACGAGCCACTGAGAAGTTGATTGACGGTACTAATATCGACTACTTTGTGCTCTATATTGTGTTTCTTACACACACGGCTAGCGAATTCGAGCTCTTTGCTATGCCTTTGACCATAATCAAATGAAACAGCATAAACGTCATAACCTTCTTGTATTGCCTTATTGAGCACGGTGAATGAATCCATACCACCTGAATATATTACGACGACTTTCGCTGACATTGCATTTCTCCTGTAAAAAACGGTGCTGATTCTATACGAACCCTGTTAAAATCCCAAACAGAAATGCAGAAATAAGAGAGTATATGCAACAAGCAAGCTTAAAAGTGAATGAAGTGTTTGAGTCTTTGCAAGGTGAGGGCTCATACACTGGGGCACCTTCAATATTTGTCAGACTTCAAGGCTGTCCAGTGGGGTGTTCTTGGTGCGATACTAAGCATACATGGCAAATTAATTTAGAAGATGAAAGTAGTTCAGAAGACGTGATGGCTCAAAACTTTGAATCCTCACAGTGGTTTACTGTCACTCCAGCATCATTGTTCGATTTATTTTCTCAGCAAGGCTATGTCGCAAAACATATCGTGATCACGGGTGGTGAGCCTTGTATGTTTGATTTAAGAGACCTCACAGAGCTCGCGCATTCACTGGGTTACACAACACAAATTGAAACCAGTGGTACGTTCGAGATTTTGTGCTCAAGTAAAACATGGGTGACGGTATCTCCAAAGGTCAATATGAAGGGTGGCTATGAAATGCGGGAAGACGCATTGCTAAGAGCAAATGAAATAAAACATCCTGTGGCTATGCAAAAGCACATAGATGAGCTAGATTCATTATTAACGCTATTGCCTAAGGACAAACAACCTTTGATTTATCTGCAGCCTATCAGTCAACAAAAGCGCGCTACTGACTTTGCTGTGAAAACATGCATTCAACGAAACTGGCGTTTGTCTTTGCAAACTCATAAATTTATTGGACTCGAGTAGTATCATCTTATCAAATAGGAGCGTTTGTGGATCCTCAGCCTAATGAACAACTGTTTTTAAAAGAACTGTGCAATTTACTCATCAAAGGGGACTTTCATGACAGTCTTGCCTTTTTTCATTTCCCCTGCGTCGTCATGAACAATAATGAAAAGTACATATTTAATAGAGATCTTGAGTTAAAGCAGTGGTTAATGAACTATTGTCGACGACTTTCCCTAGCTGATGGTGAAGAACTAGAGTTTGTTGTAAAAAAAGCAGTACAAATGTCGCCAAAGGTAAAATTCTCTCAGCTTTATCTCAATGGTTTGTTAGTGGAATCCGAAGTGAATAAAATACAGCTTTCTTTTACTTTAGGGACCGATGAAAACAATGCACTTAAAATAATTGTGGTGGTTATTGATGATGCCTAAAAAGATACTGTTTATCGCCAGCTTAGTATTGTGTAGTGCTTTTTTGAAGGTGCAAGCAGCGACTTGGGTCGTCAGTTACCCGGGTGCACTCTATGAGGGTGATGAGCGCCATAAGTATCCTGAGGCTCTATTAAAGTTAGCTCTTGAAAAAACCGGCGTGCGCTATGAAATGCGCGCATCTTCTCGAGTTAAATACCAGTCCAAAGCACTGCGACAGCTGCGAGAAAATTTGGAAGTTAATGTGGTTTGGAGCATGACTGACAAGCAAAGAGAAAGTGATTTGCTGCCTATTCGTATTCCCATTACTAAGGGCCTTATCGGTTGGCGAGTCTTATTGAGTCATAAAAGTAAGCCGTTTTATGAAAAAGAAATTACATCAATGGAAGAACTTCTTGTCTATTCTCCGGTGCAAGGTGTTGATTGGCCTGATACTAAAATACTGCAAGCAAATGGCTTCAATGTCTTGGCTGCTCAGAACCACGTAGAAGCGGCTAATCTTATCTCCCGACAGCAAGCAGATTTTTACCCGCGCTCTGTAATTGAAGTATTACCTGAACTCAGCGCAGAAAATGCCGATCCAGACGTGCTCCTCAAGCCCAGAGTTGCTTTGCATTATAAAACGGCAATGTACTTTTTTGTGAATAAACGTAATGTAACGATGGCTCGCTTGCTTGAGGTCGGCTTACAAAGAGCGATTGAAGATGGCAGTTTTGATGCCTTGTTTTATGAGTATCATGGTGAGATGCTAGACAAAATAGCATTAGATGAGCGTCTTCACTTTGAACTTGAGAATCCTCTGTTACCCATTAATACACCTGTCTATGATGCCGATTATTGGTATCAACCTGCTCAGTCTGCAGCGAAAAGAGAGGACGCTAGGCAATAAAAAACGGCAAAGGTAATAGAACCCATGCCGTTTTGTGTTTACTCTGTTGCTTAGGCCAATTAGCCTTTAAACTCACCGCCATGCACGTTTTTCATTGAACGACCTGAGGGATCTGCTGCTGCTTTAAAGCTAGCATCCCACTCTAAGGCTTCAACCGTACTACAAGCAATTGATTTGCCGCCAGGTACACATTTAGCAGCACTTTCTTGTGGGAAGTAGTCTTCAAATATAGTGCGATAATAATAACCTTCTTTCGTGTCCGGTGTGTTAATTGGGAAGCGGAATTCAGCTGTTGCCATTTGCTGGTCAGATACTTCTTGCTCAACGAAATCGCGAATAGAGTCTATCCACGAGTAACCAACGCCATCACCAAATTGTTCCTTCTGGCGCCATAGGACTTCTGCAGGCAAGTAGGTTTCATCATCAAAGGCCTTTCGCAATATCCACTTTTCCATGCGGCCATCGACACACATTTTATCTTGTGGGTTTAAGCGCATTGCGACGTCCATAAAGTTTTTATCCAAGAATGGAACACGAGCTTCTACACCCCATGCACTTGTCGACTTGTTGGCTCTTGCACAATCGAACATATGCAGCCGGTCTAGTTTGCGAACAGTTTCTTCATGCAGCTCTTTGGCATTAGGCGCCTTGTGGAAGTACAAGTAACCGCCAAAAATTTCATCCGACCCTTCACCTGATAGCACCATTTTGATGCCCATCGCTTTAATTTTACGAGTCATCAAGTACATAGGGGTGGCTGCACGAATAGTAGTAGTATCGAAGGTTTCAAGGTGGTAAATCACATCACGAATAGCATCCAAACCTTCTTGGATCGTAAAGTGGATTT
This sequence comes from Brumicola blandensis, assembly GCF_031846165.1. Classification (NCBI taxonomy): domain Bacteria; kingdom Pseudomonadati; phylum Pseudomonadota; class Gammaproteobacteria; order Alteromonadales; family Alteromonadaceae; genus Brumicola; species Brumicola blandensis. The sequence continues at coordinate 1,192,580 of NZ_JAVRIE010000001.1, read as the reverse complement.
CGTGGTGGACAGTGCCAATCATGTCCGCTACTTTCTTCGCGGCAAGTAAATCAGGCGCACCTTCTAAGCCAACTGCGAATGAATGCAGTCGAGGCCACCATGCATCACTTTGGTCACCATCTTCAACCCGTTTTGCCACATATCGGGCGGCAACAGCGGAAACCAAAGAGGAATCGAGGCCGCCAGAGAGCAGAACAGCGTAGGGGACATCAGACATTAAATGAGATTTTACCGCTTTTTCAAAGGCGGCCTTTAAATCATCTAGGTTGGTTTCGTTATCTTTTACTGCGTCATACGACATCCAGTCACGTTGGTAATACTTCACGAGTTTCCCGTCAGTGCTATCGAGATAATGTCCTGGTGGAAATTCCTGAACAGTCTTACAGACCGGTACAAGCGCTTTCATCTCTGAAGCAACATAGAAGTTACCGAATTCATCAAAACCGGTATAAAGTGGAATAATGCCTATGTGGTCGCGGGCAATCAGATAAGTATTCTTTTCTTCGTCATAAAGCACAAAGGCAAACATACCTTCTAACTTATCAATAAAGTTAACGCCCTCTTGTTGGTATAGAGGCAATATAATTTCGCAATCGGATTTCGTCGCGAATTCATAAGGTGATGAAAGGCCTGCTTCTAAATCTTTGTGATTATAGATTTCGCCATTGACGGCTAACACTTGATTACCATTATTACTGATGAGGGGCTGAGCGCCAGTATCGACATCGACAATAGCGAGTCTTTCATGACATAAAATAGCGTTGTCATTATGCCAAATGCCTGACCAATCGGGGCCGCGATGGCGTAAAAGTTTTGATAATTCGAGTGCTTGTGTGCGCAACTCAGACACATCAGTTTTGATATCAAGGATACCGAAAATACCACACATAGGTTGGTTCGCCTTTTCTTGCTAGGTTATTAGATTGGGTTATCGTTTTCTGTCGATATAAGGTAGGTATGTGGAACTAATGTTCGCGTTTATTATTATTTATGTTACCTCGGTATTGAATGTGCCATTTTGAGTAGAAAATGCAAGCCTTTTCTGCGCCAAAGCAGGAATTTGTTAGCCCTTGCATCAAGCTATGATTATTATGAAGCGAGGGAACTAAAAAATTTCATTCATGCACAAATCAAAATCGAAGAGGGTAAGGCTTTTTGGCCATTTCCGAAGGGCAAAAAAATAGCCTCATGTGAGGCTATTTAAGTCTTATTTTCGTGTCGTCAGCTTATCGCTGAAACTCACTTGTTGGTGCCCATTTTGGCCAATCGTCAGAGTTTGCGATGTCATAACCGACCTCAAACAACATTTGAGTATCTTCTTGAATGCCACCAAAGTCCCAACCTTCACGGAATTGGTCACACACTTGATGGTAACACCCTCTAACAACTAAATTCGTTTTTTTACGATAGTCAGCAGTCGCTTCATCAATTGGCTCGCTACCTCCTTTTGCATACAACGCAGGTACGCCTAGTTTTGCAAAACTGAAGTGGTCAGAGCGGTAATAGTAGCCTGCTTGTGGTGTGTCTTCTTGGGTTAATACACGGCCTTGGCGTTTGACTGCCTTGTCGAGGTAGGTTTCAAGTTCGGACTTGCCCATGCCGATGACCGCAACATCTTTTGTTCTTCCAAGCACATTCATCGCATCCATGTTGATGTTTGCAACCGTTTTATCCAAAGGGATGACGGGGTTTTCTGCATAATACTTCGAACCAAGCAATCCTTGTTCTTCAGCGGTGACAACTAACATGCTCACTGAACGTTTCGGATTTTCATTTAATTTTGAAAAGGCTTCTGCCATCGCTAAGATCGCAGCTGTGCCGGTCGCATTATCATGTGCGCCGTTATAGATTTGGTCACCTTCTTTAGTTTCATCGGTACCCAAGTGGTCCCAGTGTGCGGTGTAGATAATATGCTCATCGGGCTTTTCTGAACCGGGAAGGGTCGCTAGGACATTATAACTTTTTGATTTTTCAAAATCGTTCTTCACGGTAACTGATGCTGTCAGATTCAGTGGCTCTGAATAAGCACCTTGGGCTGCGTAGTCTTTTTGCTCATCAAAGTCTAAGCCTGCATCGGCAAAAAGTTTGACTGCCGCTTCGCGAGAAATCCAACCTTCTACGGCAACGCGACTAGCACCACCATCTGGGGTGACTAAACCGTACTGAGGGCCACTCCAACTGTTCGCAACAACTGACCAGCCATAAGACGCTGGCGCAGTTTCATGTACGATGAAAACGGCTTCAGCACCTTGTCTGCTGGCTTCTTCATACTTATAGCTCCAACGACCATAATAGGTCATGGTAGAACCTTGGAATAACTCACCTTCAGGGCTCGCAAAACCGGGGTCGTTGACTAAAACGATAACCGTTTTTCCTTTCACATCGATATCTTCGTAGTCATTCCAGTCGTATTCCGGTGCGTTAACACCATAGCCCAAGAAAATGACTTCTGAATCACTTAAGTTGATTTCAGAGACTTCGCGTTTTGAACCCGCTACCATGTCTTCTTTATAAGCGAGTTTATTTTCACCCAAAGTGAGCGTCATATCAGGGGATGCAGTAATTTGCATTAAGTCGACTTGTTGAAAAAAGCTATCTCCGTTACCGGGTTCAAAACCTACTTTGGTAAGCTCAGTAGTGAGGTAATCTAAGGTCATCTTCTCGCCAGGCGTTGTCGGTAGACGACCACCAAACTCATCTGAAGAGAGAGTTTTCGTATGTTGTTTGAGGGTCTCCGTGCTGATACTGTTATACACTTCCTCAAAATTGTTTGCTTGAGGCGCTTCTGATACAGCGTCTTCACTTTGTTGTGAGCATGCACCCAGACTGAGCAGCATTGCGGCTGATAATGCCAAAGTGAAACCTGATTTCTGTCGAATCATTTCGTGTTCCTTATTGTTATTTTTGCTTACTTATTGAATATCGTCTTACTTGTTGTGGCACAATATAACAAACATCTGACGTGAATAAACTAGACAAGACAATAACCGTGACATTTTCTGACATAAATCGCTTAAATTCTGCTCCGCTCAATCAATTAGCCTCTTATTACTCCCCTGAAATGAAGCCTGGGAGTCAAATAAAGGCGTCAATTATTGAGAGGAAAGGAAGTGACTGCAAAATAGACAGTTTGCTGACTGCTACCTATTTAAACAAAGTGGCACAAGAGACTCAGTCGAATTGTCAAAAGCGATTTGTCTGCCAAGATCAATTGAGCAATGATCCGCGCTATTATGAAGAAATTATATTTGAAGATAATGTAATACCAACGCGAGCAGGCACGTGGCACGATTTCTTTAATGGTCTTATGTGGTTAAGTTTCAACAAGACTAAAGCTTATATGAATCAATTGCATATAGAACAGAGCAAAAAGTATGGGCTTGTGCCACGCACAAAAGTTAGGAATCACGTCACCCATTTTGACGAATGCGGTCTTGTGCTTTTCATTCATGGCGACACCTTACTCAAGTCTTTACATGCCTACTTTTCAGAGCAGAATTGGGAGGCAATTTTTATCTCCTTAAAAGCGCACTGGCATAAGCAAATAATGCCTGTTGTGATCGGCCATGCAAATTATGAGATGTTACTCAAGCCGTTTATTGGCCTCACTGGTAAGGTCTTATTAGTGTCTACACCAGAGTCTTTGCTTGATAGTAAGAAAACAAATGGTGAGCTGAGAGCATGGCAGGATCAGCGAGTTGAGTATGATCACTTATTGCACAAGCACTTAATCGAAAATGCGGTTTTTGAGCAAAATAAACCGTTCTATCCCTTGCCAATTCTAGGAGTACCAGGATGGCATTATGAGGCCCAAACCTTAGCATTTTACGGCAACAAGCGATATTTTATGCCGAAGCGCCGACCTTAGAGATACGGATGCTTCGGCCGGCATGTTTACCGTAGACTCGCGAGCAATGTTAAAAATGCGATTAAGATAATACTCGGTATCGTTGCCACAATATAGGCTTTGTTGCGACTGAAATTAGTCCATTGTTGTAAGCATGAAGCAGCGAGAATAATGCCCCAAATTCGGTCGACTCGTATTTCATTCATCACACTTAACCAAGGGTTTGTAATATCAAGGCCAAGTATAAAGCTCATAGAAAGAGGGGCCATTGCTGAAGGTGATAATTGGCTCCCTGGCTCGGTCATCACTAAAATGGCTAAGGAAACAACTGCCCCAATAATGTATGGCATCATCGTCCACCATTGAACGCCATACCAATCCATAAAACTATGAATACTCTTATCGTCGTTTCTGGTCACAATGGTGTAGTAGAGCGCTGAAATAGCAGAAACAATCACCAGCATCACAGGTGTTAGGTAAAGCGCGCTGCTTTTTGCAGACTCGGCAGTACCCATGTAACTTCTCTGCATTTCCAATTCAGCAGGGCTAGCATTGGGGATAAGCACACTCAATTGCGCATCGACATACCAAGAATAGTCAATGACGCCAAAATATAAATACGCTGGCAGACAACTGATCACAGCGATTAAAATGAACGGTAACCACGACCAGTTATCTTTTACCGCAAGCGCTTTGAACACTTCTGAAGGCCGGATGAATATATCGTTACATGCCTGTATGGGGTTGGTAACTGCGTTCGAGTTATTGTGGTCGTTTTGCATTTCGCTCATCAGGGGTCCGTTCTTGTGTATGTTGAATGGAAAGTATTCAATGTATTGGAAAACAACTCAAGTGAAAAACTGAATTTGTAGCAATTTGAAACATTTAAAGCTCCTACCACTGTATTTTGCCTTCGCTTTTGACCCTAATATGACTTAGTCTATGCGATATAAAAATAAGGCAAGCTCTCGCATGCCAAATAATAACAAGAATTTGATAAGGACATGAGTGTGATTGAAATAAACAAACTCGCTAAGAAATTCAAAGTAGAAAACCCCAAAAAGCTCAGTGAGCAAGACAAAAAAGACCCCCGTTTGCAAGGACGATTCTTCCACTCAGTGAAGGAAGTGAGTTTTGCTTGTCAAAATGGTCAAGTGCTTGGTTTATTAGGCCCCAATGGTGCAGGTAAAACCACCACTTTACGAATGTTGTCTACGGCATTACAACCCGATAGTGGGAGTATTGAAATAGGGGGCATTGATATTCTTCAAAATCCAGTAGAAGCGCGTCGCCAAATCGGTTTTTTGTCGGGTGGCACAGGCCTTTATGGGCGTTTGAGTGGCCGTGAGAATATTGCATACTTCGGTCAGCTAAACGGCATGAGTCCGAAAGAGATTGATAAGCGTATCAGTGAGCTTTCAGAGCGCCTAGATATGGATACTTTCCTCGATCGTCGCAGTGAAACGTATTCAACCGGGATGAAGCAGAAGGCCTCTATTGCCCGCTCAGTCATTCACTCGCCAAAGGTTGTCATTCTGGATGAACCAACGACGGGCTTGGATATAATGGCGACGCAAACCGTACTGAACTTTATTCGTGATTTGAAGAGCCAGAATGTGCCAGTTATCTTCTCGACCCATCATCTAGACGAGGTCTCAGAGCTATGTGATATGGTCACCATCATTGATAAAGGTGAGACGATGTTTGATGATACATTCGATACCTTCAAAGCCGTTGCCGGGCCTTCATTGCATGAAGCATTCTTAGAGTCTATTGGACATAACAAAAACAATAAGCCAGTGGCACAGGGAGAATAATGATGTGGTTAGTATTCCAAAAAGAAATTAAAGAGCTCCTTCGAGATCGCAAAACCTTGTTTTTTATGATCGCGCTGCCGATTCTGTTGTTTCCCTTAATCATTGGGGGAGCTATCTATGTTGGCTCTAAAGTGGTCGAAGGGGCAAAAACAGAAGAACGCTCTTTTGCTATTATTGGTGGTGAATATAGCAGCGAATTCACTCAGAAACTCAACGATGTTGAGCAATTTAAACTAGTTGAATTGCCTGCTGATATTGACACGAAAGAAGAAATCACAGCCTATGTGAAGGCAGACAATGTTGATTTCGTCATTGAAATCCCTGAAAACTACAGTCGCGATGTACTAGCAAACGGTAAAATTGTACTGACGCTTTACCGCAATCAAGCAGGCTTAGCCGTGGTTGAAAGTGTGTTAAACAAGATTGTAGATGAATTTTCAGAAGAGTATCAAAACGTCGCTTTTGAAAACCTCACATTAAACGAAGAGCAACAAAAAAGTCTGTTAGAACCTATCAAGATTGAACAAGTGAACGTTGCTGATGAGCGAGAGACTCAAGGTGAGAATATCGGTGGGCTTATTCCTTACTTTATCTTTATGTTGTGCTTACAGGGCGCAATGTTGCCAGCCAGTGACCTCGGTGCAGGTGAAAAAGAACGAGGCACACTCGAGACATTACTGATCACACCCATTGAAAGAAACAAAATTGTATTGGGTAAGTTTTTTACTATTGCTTTTGCTGGGGTGACCTCCGCGCTGGTGACAGTATTGAGTATTGCGATATGGACGACCGTACTGAGTCAAGGTGCGGCAAACGAAGTTGTCATGAAGTTTATGTCTTCTATTGGTGCTATTGACTTTATTCTCGTCTTTTTGATGTTAGTGCCTGTGGTTGCTATTTTTGCTGCGGTCTTACTTACCTTATCAATTTACGCAAGGTCATTTAAAGAAGCACAAGGGTATATGACGCCTTTGGTTTTTGTTGTCATTATTCCTGTGATTTTCGCCATGTTACCTGGGGTTGAATTAAAAGGAATCTGGGCATGGGTGCCATTAACCAATGTCGCATTGGCAATTAAAGAGCTTATTAAAGGCACCATGGACTACGTGCAGCTATTTGCTATATTTGGGTCAACAGCAATTATTGCTGGCGGCTTGTTAGCATTCTGTATCCATTGGTTTAAACAAGAGAAAGTCTTGTTTAGATAAGTTTGGTATCACGAATAATAAACAGCCCTGTCCACTGACAGGGCTGTTTTGTTTCCAGTCATCAATTTCAAATTCCCTTCACGACGCAAAATCTATCCTCTTGAGTAGTCGTACATTTGTTTTTTCTTTGGCATAATGCTCGCCCTTACGCTTTTGCATGGATCTAGCTGTATTTTAATGATTGATATCGCCGACTTTTTTTCAAACCCGGGACCACTCGCCGACGTTATTCCAGGTTTTAGCCCTCGTGCTGCACAAACTGAAATGGCAGTTGCTGTCGCTGATACCATTAAAGATAAGGGCTCTCTCATTGTTGAGGCTGGAACAGGCACGGGAAAAACCTTTGCCTATTTAGCGCCCGCGCTGCTGTCAAAAAAGAAATTTATCGTTTCTACGGGGACCAAAAACCTGCAGGAACAATTGTTTCACCGCGATTTGCCTGTTGTTAAAAAAGCGATAGATAAAACAAAAAAAACAGCTTTGCTAAAAGGTCGTTCAAATTACTTGTGCTTGCATCGTTTATCACAGCATGGCGGTGGGAATACCTTACTCGAGAAAGAGGTGTTAAATGAGTTTAGTTCGGTACGTCGATGGGCGGAAACGACGAATACAGGCGATATAGGTGAACTGAAAACGATTAAGGAAGACGCCAAAGTCTTGCCTATTGTTACGTCGACGGTTGATAACTGTTTAGGTAAAGATTGCCCAAGTTATGAAGACTGTTACTTGGTTCAAGCCAGAAGAAAGGCCATGGAAGCTGACGTGATTGTTGTCAATCACCATTTGTTCTTTGCTGATCTTGCATTGAAAGACACCGGGTTTGGTGAGTTGGTGCCTGAAGTCGACGTCGTGATTTTTGATGAAGCTCACCAAGTACCAGATATCGCTAGCGAATATTTTGGTGTGAATATTTCTAGTCGGCAGATCCAAGATTTAACAAAAGATATTATAGCTATACAGCGAACTGGGCTGAAAGATGCTGACCAACTCGGTAAGGTTGCTGAAAAGTGTCAGTTGCATATGGCTGATTTACGCATGCTTTTTCCGCACAACCCTGCACGAGGTAATTGGCTGGAAAAATTAAAAGAGACAGATGTCTCTAAACAGATTGAAATTATAAAGCAAAACTTGAAGCAACTGGCTGAAGTAGCCATAGTTCAGCAAGGCAGAGATAAAGATTTAGACTTAATGATTGAGCGCATTGTCGACTTCATGGAGCGCTTGGATAAAGTGACCGATGACAGCAGCAACGGGGTGAGTCTATGGTATGAAACTACGCCAAGACATGTCGTTTTGCATCTCACGCCATTAAGTATCGCAGATAAGTTTTCTGGGATTATGGAATCTCAGAACTCTGCATGGGTATTCACATCCGCCACGCTGATGGTAGATGAAAACTTTGATCATTATCGTCAGTTGATGGGGCTTTTCAATGCGAAAACGCTCTCACTAGATAGCCCCTTTGATTACGCCAATCAGGCGATATTGTGTATTCCTCGCTTTTTACCCGAACCGAACGACAGGAGTATCAAGAGTAAACTTGTGGATATTGCATGTGGGTTAATTGATGCTAGTAAGGGCCGCGCTTTTATTCTGTTCACGAGTCACGCGATGATGCGAGAGGTTGCTGAACTGGTTGAAGAGAAAATTGAAAATCAAATTTTGGTTCAAGGAAGTACGACAAAGCAAGCATTATTAGACGAGTACCTGCGCGATCAGCAAGCTGTGCTGTTTGGCACCGGAGCTTTCTGGGAAGGGGTCGATGTAAAAGGTGATGACTTATTGTGCGTAATGATAGACAAACTGCCTTTTGCTTCTCCTGACGATCCTTTGCTTCAAGCGCGAATAGAAGACTGCAAGAAACAAGGTGGCAATGCTTTTGCTCAAATTCAGATCCCACAAGCAGTCATTACACTTAAGCAGGGAGCAGGGCGCTTAATTAGAGATGAAACCGATAAGGGTGTATTGGTTATTTGTGATAATCGTTTAGTTACTAAACAATATGGCCAGACATTTTTGAGTAGTCTGCCAGCCATGAAACGAACTCGCAGTTTAGAAACTGTATATGACTTCCTACAACAGATTGATTAAACCATGAAAATTTTAGCTATTGATACTGCCACTGAAGCCTGCTCTGTCGCATTGATGATAGACAATAAAATAGATGATATTTTTGAAATATGTCCGCAGCAACACAGTCAAAAAGTCTTGCCGATGATAGATACTTTGTTAAAACGGCATAATATCAAGCTCAAGGAGCTGGATGTCATTGCATTTGGTCGTGGGCCGGGCAGTTTTACAGGCGTTCGTATTGCGACTGGTATCGTGCAAGGTTTAGCTCTCGGAGCTGACCTTCCAGTGGTAGAAGTATCAACATTAGCAGCAATGGCGCAGCAAAACTATGAAGAACATGGTTTCACTCGAACCCATGCATTGATCGATGCGCGGATGGCTGAAGTTTATATGGGTGACTTCGAAGTCGTGAACGGTGTCGTAGTTGCCTTACAGGATGAGGCAGTGTTGTCGCCTACAGAGGCGCTCAAAAAATATGCTACTACAAGCACTAGTAAGGGTGTTACCATTGGGAAAGTAGGGACAGGCTGGGACGCATATCCAGACGAACTGAAGCAAAAAGAAAAAGAGCATGAAGCGGAGTCGATTAAGGTGCTGTATCCCTCCGCAAAGTTCATGTTGTCGATAGCTATGCAGTCACTTGAATCCGGAGATATAAAGTCTGTAGACGATTTATCGCCCACCTATTTGAGAGATAAAGTGACGTGGAAAAAGCTGCCAGGTAAAGAATAGCCTTAAAGGTGAGTGAGTGGATACAGCGAATATCAACAATACTAGTGCTATTTATATTAGCAAAGATGCGGTTCAAACAACGCAAGATAAGCCACTGCTGCGCCGCAGAGACTTTGATAGCGAGCAGCAAAAAGCTGCGCTTATCGAAGGCGAACAACTCGAGTCAACAAAACTAGTCGTTGGAAATGAAGAAGTGTTTCAGCGTGCTGAAGACTTCAAGCAAACTAGTAACTACGACGACACTGTCAATCTCCGTGTCAGGAAAGAGCTCGAATTGTATCAAAGCATCGACAAGCAAAATCAACGGGAAGATATTTCTCAACTGCTCGGTGTCGATATCTTTGCTTAAACGTAAAGTCTTGTTTGCTATTTTGTTCTGAACTGTTGTCGCTTTTATTGGTCAAATTTTGCGGTATAGTAGTATTAATGAATAGTGATTCGTTAAGTGTTCAGTTATTGACTCACTCGCTGTTGAAAGACGAAAAAAATACATACATCAACGATATGTAAAAATAAATACAAAAAATCAGTACCCACTGACTAATATGCAATACTCACTGGGAGTAAATATATGCCTTCTATTTTCAAAGTTTCCATCGCCGCACTTGCCCTGACTTTGGGTGGCTGCGCTATCTATCCTGACCCTATCGATATTGGAGAAGAAGTTGAACTCGTTAGTTATGAGACGATTGTCAATGGCGATCAGGCCGGTGTTGGTTTAAAAGCCCGTTGGGGCGGTGAAATTGTGGCCGTAGTCAATAAAAAAGACTATTCGGAAATCGAAATCCTACATTACCCCAACAACCATTATGGAAAACCAAGATTATCATCGGAGAGTGCTGGCCGTTTTAAAGTCAGAGTACGTGATTTTATTGACCCACTTGTATTTGAAAAAGGCCGATTAGTGACCTTTATTGGCGAGCTAGGTGAACCTGCCGAAGGTTTGATTGGAGAGCAAGCATATGTATATCCTGTACTGATTGCAGATGGTTATCATATGTGGAAAAAAACAGTCGATTACGAAGTAACCGCTTTCTCTTTCTCTCCATTTTCACCTTACTGGGCATTTGGTCCGCGCTATGGCTATCATCGAGGTTGGGGATTTCATCATCACAGTGGCACCGTTCGCGTGAAAGTGAAAGATGGCGCATCGGGAACTGTTGAAGCATCGCGACCTGTGGGACCATCTCAGGGTGATATTACGCAAGATCAGCCCGCCAGAGGCACTCAAGAAAAATAACTCAGCATTACCGCTTTGCTTGTTCTTGAAATAAGGCGATCAGATTAATCTATCGCCTTTTTTATTTTTGACGTTATACAAGAGTTTTTTGCATGCCAATAGAGCAAATACAATTCGAGCTAGGGAAGCAAACGATCGCGGCCTTAAGCAATAATAACCAGGGAAAGCCATTGCTGATTTTGGTCCATGGATGGTTGGATAATGCTGCTAGCTTTTCGGCCTTACTCCCAGAATTAGAAGCATATCATGCGATTGCAATTGATTTGCCGGGCCATGGTCTGTCTTCTCATCGCAGTCCCGATGCGCATTACCATTTACTAGATTACGTAAATGACTTACACAATCTAGTAGAGCAAAATGGATGGGACAAGATCGCATTGGTTGGACACTCTCTTGGTGGCATTATATCGAGTATTTACAGCGCAAGTTTCCCTGAAAAAGTGAGCAGTTTTGTTTGTATCGAATCTGCCGGACCACTGACCGAAGATGAATCAACGACGATTTCACAAATACGTGGTTCGATAGAAAGTCGTATCGCTGCGAATGGAAAGCCAATAAAACAACCAAATGACTTTGCGTCTATTGTTCAAGCGCGGCGGAGAGTAAGCGATTTATGTGAAATGAATGCAGAGACTATTTTGAGGCGAAATGTTCGAGAACTGGACAATGGTGATCTAGAGTGGACAACTGATAAACGACTCCGCACTCAATCGTCGATTAGATTAACATCACTTCAAGCTGAAAATATCGTCAAAAGCATACTTTGTCCCATACATGTTGTGTTGGGCGAAAGCGGCTTTGAAAAAGTGAAAAAGCTAATGAAAGAACGCCAAGGTTTATTTCAAAATTTACAGCTTACTAGCTTGAAAGGCGGGCATCACGTGCACATGGAGTCAGTTAACGAACTAGCGAGTATCGTTAAGAATCATTGTCAGTTGAAAATTTCAGATTAAAAATAGCCAGCTTGATATAAAATATAGTTCCTATTCATGAGATGAATGAGCAGGAAAGTTTATCTTTATGCAATCATCCTTTAGTATTACGGGGTTAAGTAGGGGCACGACACCCTCGTTAATTCAAAAAACAAATTAAGAAGAATAAGACTGTACCGGACTGTTTATGTCGAAGTGCAGCGTATCATTACTTTTTTAAAGGACATCAATGTGGAAAAAGTCTGGTTAAAGCATTACGACAAAGCCATGAAACCTGAAATAGATGTAGCAAATTTGCCTACTATTTTAGAAATATTTGAAACTTCTGTAACTGAATACGCTAACCAAACTGCCTTTATCAATATGGGGCACGAAATTTCTTTTGAAGACTTAGATGTATTATCGATGCAATTTGCCGCCTACTTGCAAAGCCAAGGCTTACAGAAAGGCGATGCCGTGGCTATTATGATGCCAAACTTACTTCAGTATCCAATTGCGCTTTTTGGTGTCCTTAGAGCCGGCATGACGGTTGTCAATGTGAACCCTTTGTATACGCCGAGAGAATTGCAGCATCAACTGACTGATGCCAACGTTAAAACGATTGTGATAGTTGATAATTTTGCTCATACATTGGCCAAAGTGATTCAAGATACGCCTGTACAAGAAGTTCTGTTGACCAGTATTGCTGATATGCTTCCCGCACCCAAACGCTGGATTGTTAATTTTGCAGTGAAATATATCAAAAAAATGGTGCCTGATTATGATTTGCCGAAGGCGAAACGTTTCACACAGGCAATGGCTATTGGCGAGAATCAAACATATTCAAGACCGAAAGTACTCCCTTCAGATATCGCATTTCTTCAATATACTGGCGGTACAACAGGTGTTTCTAAAGGAGCGATGTTAAGCCATCAGAATATGGTCGCAAACTTAGAACAAGTCTCAGGAACCTTGGAGAGTTCGGTGTCCATCGGCAAAGACATGGTAGTGACAGCATTACCGCTTTATCATATCTTCGCTTTGACCAGCAATTGCCTCACTTTCTTAAAATATGGTTGTCCAAACCTTTTGATCACTAACCCTAGAGATATGAAGGGTTTTGTTAGCGAACTCAATAAATACCCGTTTGCTATCATCACTGGCGTGAATACCTTATTTAATGGCCTGATCAATACACCCGGGTTTGCAGAGTTGGATTTTAGTAATTTCAGATTCGGACTTGGCGGTGGCATGGCTGTGCAAAGGCCTGTAGCTGAAAAGTGGCAGGCGATAACAGGCACTGTATTACTTGAGGGTTATGGCCTCACTGAATGTTCACCCGTCGTAACAGTTAATCCAACAAATATTAGCGAATACAAGGGCTCAATCGGGCTTCCTGTGCCATCAACGGATATTCGTTTAGTTGACGATGAAGGTGAGGACGTTGCTGAAGGCGAAGCCGGTGAAATGTTTGTTAAAGGTCCGCAAGTCATGGTGGGTTATCTGAATCGTCCTGAAGCAACTGACGAAATTATGTCAGATGGCTGGTTAGCAACGGGCGATATTGCGAAGATGGATGAAGACGGCTTTTTCTATATTGTCGACCGCAAAAAAGATATGATTTTGGTCTCGGGGTTCAATGTATTTCCAAATGAAATTGAAGAGGTTGCGGCAATGCATGACGGTGTCATGGAAGCTGCTGCGATCGGTATTCCACATGAAGTCTCGGGTGAAGTTGTGAAATTATTTGTGGTTAAGAAAAGCGACGACGTTACCGAGCAGCAAGTTATTGAACACTGTAAGTCTTTATTAACTGGATATAAAGTGCCAAAAACTATAGAGTTTCGCGACGAGCTTCCTAAAACGAACGTGGGTAAAATACTGCGTCGTGAACTAAGAGACTAATTGGCGTTGATTGAATTTGAATATATCGATACACAAAAAGCACTGGTAGAATACTGCGAAAAGATAAAATGGGCGAGCGCGCTAGCGATTGATACGGAATTTGTCAGAACGCGAACATTGGTGCCTCAACTTGGTTTAATCCAGGTTTATGATGGTGAACATTTAGCTCTGATAGATCCCGTTGCCATTGCTGATTTAAGCATATTCTCGAATATTCTTTGTGATGAATCCGTTGTTAAAGTATTGCATTCTTGTTCTGAAGATCTCGATGCCTTATGGCACAATCTAGGCGTCGTTCCATCGCCCTTATATGATACTCAGTTTGCAGCGAATCTATTAGATATGGGGCAAACTTTGGGCTATGCAAACCTCGTAGAGCAAATATTAGAAGTTCATGTAGATAAAGGAGAATCTCGCACTGACTGGATTGCACGTCCTTTATCGTCAGAGCAGCTCCACTATGCAGCTGCAGATGTATTTTATTTGCTGCCGGTCTATCATGACTTAGCAAAGCAGGTAGAAAGCTTAGGGCAAACAGATTGGGTTTTTGCTGAATCCGCCTTTTTATCGCAAAAAAAGCGCACTGACTTACCTTCTGAATATGCCTACTTATCTATAAAAAATAACTGGAAATTAGGTGCTCACTCACGTGAAGCGCTTAAATTGATTGCTGCATGGCGATTAGAACAGGCACAAAAAAGGGATATGGCCATTAACTTTGTGCTACGAGAGCAGTCTATGCTAGAAGTCGCAATGAAGCTGCCAGATACCAAAGCAAAGTTATTTCAGTTGCAATCGATAACACCGAAAGAAGCGAGGATCCATTGCGACACCTTGCTAGCATTTGTGATGCAAGCTCGTGCTACTGAGCAGGCTGATTGTCCCGGCAGAATTCAAAGACTGATTGACTTCTCAGCTTATAAAAAAGCACTATCTGAATTGAAACGTATATGTGACGAGTTAGCTGTTGAGAACAATACGCGGGCTGAAGTCTTGGCATCTAAAAAGCAGTTGAATCAGTGGTTAAAGTGGTGCTGGTTTGATTTTGATGAGTTAGACGCGATGGCACTCCAACCTGATATTATAAGTGGGTGGCGAAAGGCATTGTTTGTACCTAAACTACAAACACTTTTCGCAAAAGACAATACAGGACAATTCAATGCTTTGCGCAGTATATAAGTCTTCTAAAAAAGCCGACACTTACCTTTATACCCCGAAAAAAGCTGATTTCAGTGATGTGCCGCAAGCGTTGCTAGATATGTTTGGTAAGCCTATTTTTGTTATGCTGATACCGATGCATAAAGACAGAAAAATAGGACCTATCGATACGAAGCAATTGGCTGACGCCCTAAAAGAGAAAGGGTTTTATTTACAGTTGCCTCCCACAGAAGATAGTCTGCTGGTTAAACACCGTCGGCAAAAAGGCTTGAGCGATCAACCCGATAAAAAATTCTAATTGTGCATTAGCCCGCCTTATTTAGTTTATTCTCTATGGAGTTCTTCATGAATCAAACTCAGCTTGGACTGAAATTTTTATTATTCATTGTATTCATCACAGTGAGCACGTGTGTCACAGCGCAACAGAGTAGCTTCGATGAGTATCTTGCTTCCTTACGTCTCGAAGCCGAGCAAAAAGGCTATTCCAAAGCGGTGCTGGATGAGGCCTTTGCCACGATTCAGCTACGTGAAAAGGTAGTGACTGCGGATAAAAATCAACCAGAGAAAAAGCTAACGCTAGACACCTACTTGCAAACTAGAGTGCCGGACTGGAAGGTCAAACAAGCAGTAGAAAAACTGCAAGAACATGATGCCTTACTGACTAAAGTCGCGAAAAAGTACAATGTGCAAAAACGTTTTATCGTTGCTCTGTGGGGGAATGAGAGCAACTTTGGACGCATTCAAGGTTCGCACCCGGTACTATCTTCTTTAGTATCACTGGCTTATGACGGCAGACGTGAAGCATTATTTAAACGTCAGTTCTTCGCCGCTTTGACTATTCTCGACGAAGGGCATATTTCTGTCGAGCAGTTTACTGGCTCTTGGGCCGGCGCAATGGGACAAAGCCAGTTTATGCCTAGCTCTTTTTTAACTTACGCGGTGGACGGCGATGGTGACGGTAAGAAGGATATATGGGGTACACCAGAAGATGTGTTCGCCTCCATCGCTAACTTTTTATCTCAAGAGGGGTGGAATGGCAGTCAAACGTGGGGACGTCAGGTAAAACTCAGTGATAATTTTGATAAAACGCAAATTAATGCGCTATCGGGTTTAGCAAAAAGTAAAATGCTACCCTTGCAAGCATGGCAAAATTTGGGGGTCACACGGTTCGATGAAACCGCCTTACCGCAGGTTAATCTAAATGCCTCTCTGATTCTTCCAGATGATATTAACGGCAGGATTTACTTGGTCTACAATAACTTTCATACCCTGATGCGTTGGAATCGCTCTATGTATTTTGGCGTTTCTGTTGGTTACCTAGCTGATCGTATTCGAAAAGGTAGTTAAGGCTAAGCATGCAGGTGGACTATCAACATACAACATTAGACGGTACGCCGATTGAGCTTCCTGTAGGAAAGGCTATTTGTGTCGGTAGAAACTACCTTGATCATATTCAAGAACTGAACAATGCTGTGCCCGACAAAGCCATGTTATTCATGAAGCCAGCAAGTGCTTTATGTGATGTTCAAAAAGCCGTTTATATCCCGCAAAGTCTTGGCGAGTGTCATAATGAACTTGAAATTGCCCTATTAGTTGGTAAACGGGCGAGCAAGTTATCGCTGAATGACGCGGGGGATGTAATCGCTGGAATAGGCTTGGCATTAGATCTCACTTTACGCGATGTACAAAGTGAACTGAAAGCTCAAGGGCAACCTTGGGAGCGAGCTAAGGCCTTTGATGGTAGTTGTCCAGTGTCACCTTTCGTTTTAACGCAGGGTTTAAAGGCGGACGACCATTTTGAATTCAGCTTAAACGTGAATAGTGTCACAAGGCAATCAGGCGATACTCGATTGATGCTTAGACCTATGCTTGATTTATTGGTTGAGATTTCAGCCGTGTTTACCTTGCTCCCAGGTGATATAGTGTTAACGGGAACACCCAAAGGAGTAGGGCCACTTGAAGTTGGGGACTCACTCCAATTGACGCTGGATGATAAGATACAGCTGTCTAGCAATGTCTTACTGGCTGAATAAGCTCCATAATTTGAATCACAACTCGCAATTCCTTCAAAGGTTCATGAAATGAGAAAAACACCTTATACAAAATCGTTAATCGAGTCAGAATTTTGGCTGGATACAGCATTAGAGGATATGAACAGATCGCAGTGGGAAGCTATTTGCGATGGCTGTGCTAAATGCTGTCTTCACAAGTTCATGGACGATGATGACGCTGGCGATGTTGCCGAACATGAGCCCATGCCAACCAGTCAAGGCGTGGATGGTGAAGAAGTATTTTTTACGAATATCGTTTGCGAGCTTTTGCATACCAAACATTGTGAATGTACCCAATATGATAAGCGCAGTGAGTTGGTCCCGCATTGCGTTACGTTAACGAAAGAAAACTTAAAAGACATTTTCTATATGCCGAAGTCATGTAGCTATCGCAGAATGCATGAAGGGCGAGGGTTGGCGTCGTGGCACCCTTTATTGAATAAGGGTAAAAAAAGCAAAATGCATGAAAATGGCATTTCGGTGAGAGGACAGACAGTGAGTGAAAATGATGTAGACATGCAAAAGTTTGAAGACTACATCGTCACTTGGCCTTTGAACGATGTAGAGTAGCATGCCTATATCCTGGATTGGCGCTATATAGCGCCTTTTTAGCTATCGCCTTCTTAGACCTTTTTGCTCACAAATTGAGACATAAACATTAGGCCAAACACTGCAATATACATAACGAAGATGATTTGCATCCACTCAGCCATGCCCATCGAGAAGAACTGCCAAGTATTTTCTAAACAGCTACCTGGAGCGGCAAAGACATCGGGTATCCACTCATGCAATGGCATGAACGAAGGGAATTGAGGTTCAACAGGACAGGGTACGAAAAAGGCATTTTCGCTGAACAAAATTTCTTTGTGTTCAGAGGCTAAGACATAACCTTTAACAGCTGACGTTCCCCATATCGCATAGGCCATCATGCGCACTAAGAAGATATTACTAATTACTGGCAATAAACCGGCAAGCATAATACCGACGACCGCAGTTCGTTGATAGATGCACATTACGCATGGTTCAAGACCAACAACGTGTTGAAAATATAAAGCAGCAGCTAATAAGATAGCGCCAGATAAAAATAACAGTTGCCAAGCTGAACGAGTGTGTGACCAAAGTTGAATCTTGTATAACATCAAAACCTACTTATTTTCAGATAGTTAAATATACGCTAGCGTCCCTAATGGCGTTTGTTTGTGCCACTATCAAGCATCTCACTCGCACTATAGTGTTCGATCAGATGCTGGTCATATAGCTGTTCCGTGCCCTCGAATAAATCGAAATATACCGCAAGTTGCCCCGCGATGGCTAACATTATCTTATATGGCAATGCCATACAAATCGTTTGCTTGTCTAGGTTTTCGCTTGTTTTGTGAATAACTAAAGGATTATTACTTTCTTTGTCAAAACCATCTGGTACAATCAGTTAACTTTTTCGTTACATGTTGTCTGAGAGAAGAATGATATATAAGTCACAAAGCCCTGCAGGATTCGCAGAAGAATATATTGTCGAGTCTATTTGGAGCGGCCGTTTCCCACCGGGAACTATTTTGCCTGCAGAACGTGAATTGTCTGAACTTATTGGTGTAACGAGAACTACATTACGTGAGGTTTTACAACGTCTTGCTAGAGATGGCTGGTTGACTATTCAACATGGCAAACCGACGAAAGTAAACAATTTTTGGGAAACATGCGGTTTGAATATTCTCGAAACGCTTGCGCGCCTTGACCAAGATGGCCGTCCCCAACTCGTTGATAATTTACTTTCTGCGAGAACAAATTTAAGTGCCGTATTTATGCGCGCTGCTTTTAAGCAGAATGCTGAAAAGTGTAAAGAGATTATCGCCAGATATTCAGATGTGAGCCAAGATGGTAAAGCATTTGCACACTTCGACTACCAAATGCATCACGATTTAGCGTTTGCATCAAATAACCCTGTATACGTGCTTATGATGAATGGTTTTAGAAGTATTTATGCGCGTATTGGTGGTTACTTTTTCTCTCACCAAGCAGCTCGTGACGTAGCTACCGAATACTACCAACACTTACTTGAAGTGCTAAGCACTGATGATGCAGACCGTGTTATCGCTGTTGTGCGGAAGTATGGTATTGAGAGTGGTAAAATTTGGCAACAAGTTCGTAAAGATTTGCCTAATAATATCGTAGACTAGCCGCGACTCATCGTATCGTGACACTGTAATAATTCCATAGACTTTCTGAGGGCTCAGCATGACACATTCTGTTGACACACCATACCCACATTTATTTCGTCCACTTGATTTAGGCTTCACTACTCTTAAGAATCGAGTATTGATGGGGTCAATGCACACCGGCCTTGAAGAGGCGCCAAACGGCCATAAACGTATGGCGGCGTTTTTTGCAGAACGTGCGAAAGGCGGTGTGGGCTTGATTGTGACAGGTGGTATCGGACCGAATGATGAAGGGGCTACTCATGCCATTACTAAGCGTTTGGATTCGGACGAAGCGGTAGAGCACCACAAAGAAGTCACCGCAGCAGTGCATGCAGAGGGTGGTAAGATTTGTATGCAAATTTTGCACACCGGCCGCTACGCTTATAACAAAGACCTAGTTGCTCCTTCAGCAGTACAAGCACCTATCAACCCTTTTACGCCAAAAGAACTGGATGAAGAAGGCATTCAAAAGCAAATTGATGATTTCGTGTTTACCGCTGAACAGGCCAAACGGGCGGGTTACGACGGCGTTGAAATTATGGGTTCGGAAGGGTACTTCTTAAACCAGTTTATTGCCGCTCGAACCAACTTTCGTTCTGACCAATGGGGCGGTGAGTATAAAAACAGAATAAAACTGCCCACAGAAGTGGTACGCAGAGTGCGTGAGGCAGTCGGTGAAAAGTTTATTATCATTTATCGATTGTCCATGTTGGATTTAGTTGAGGGTGGCTCTACCTATGAAGAAGTGGTTGAACTTGGTTTAGCCATAGAGCAAGCCGGAGCGACGATTATCAATACCGGTATTGGTTGGCACGAAGCTCGGATCCCAACTATCGCAACAAAAGTTCCTCGCGCTGCTTTTACTTGGGTAACCGCTAAGTTCCGAGAGGCTTTAAATATCCCAGTCATTACTTCGAATCGTATTAATACGCCCGAAGTGGCTGAAGAAGTACTAGCACGTGGCGATGCTGATATGGTCTCTATGGCGCGACCGTTCTTAGCAGACGCCGAGTTTGTAAACAAAGCAAAAGCCAATAAAGCCAGTCAAATCAATACTTGTATTGGCTGTAATCAGGCCTGCCTAGATCACGCATTTGAAGGCAAGATGACCAGTTGTTTGGTTAACCCAAGAGCCTGCCACGAGACTGAGTTCAGCATTGAACCATGCACTGCAGTGAAAAAAATCGCAGTAGTTGGCGCGGGTCCAGCGGGTTTAGCGGCTGCAACAACAGCGGCACAGCGAGGTCATAAAGTGACTCTGTTTGATGCCGACAGTGAGATTGGAGGGCAATTTAACATTGCCAAGCAAGTACCGGGGAAAGAAGAGTTTTACGAAACAATCCGCTATTTCGGTGTGATGCTAAATCTGTATGGGGTTGATGTGCAATTGAACACTAAAGTGTCAGTAGAGGATCTCAACAATGCCAATTTTGATGAGGTGATACTAGCCACGGGTATAGTGCCTAGAACACCAGAAATTGAAGGCATCAACCATCCAAAAGTGTTGTCTTATATTGACGTGCTGAAACATAAAAAGCCGGTGGGTAAAAGTGTGGCTGTCATGGGTGCAGGCGGTATCGGTTTTGATACATCAGAATTCTTATCTCATGGCAAACAATCGACCAGTACAAATATCCCAGCCTTTATGAAAGAGTGGGGTATTGACATGACGTTCTCATCGCGAGGCGGTGTTGAAGGAGTGAAAGCCTTGCCTGAGCCTTCGCCGCGAGAGATCTTTTTACTTCAGCGTAAATCGTCCAAAGTTGGTGCGGGTTTAGGTAAGACGACAGGTTGGGCACATAGAGCAGGTTTAATGATGAAAGGCGTTAACATGCTCGCTGGTGTCGAATATGTAAAGATTGATGACGCAGGTCTGCACATACGGATCAATGATGATGAGCAAGTATTGCCGGTAGATAATGTGGTCATTTGTGCTGGTCAGTTGCCGCGTCGTGAGTTGTCCGAAGGCCTCAATGCGCCTTGCCATTTAATCGGTGGTGCGGATGTTGCTGCTGAATTGGATGCGAAACGAGCAATCGACCAAGGTACGCGCTTAGCGGCGAGTCTTTAAGCGAAAGAAAGTTGTCGCTCTTTGATCGAGCTATCGTTCAAAGAGCGTCATTGTTTGTTTCTCTGGGTCAAACCGCATTTCAAAAGCACGCAGCACGTTCATACCCAGCAATCCGGCGAAGCGACCTTTTAAATTTTCGTCGGGTAAAATTATCACACTCACTTGGTTCACTTCAATCTCGCCCAATACTAGCTTATCTAAGCGATACAATGGAGCCTGAATACCACCGCCAGCTGTTTGTACATTGAAATAGCCAATAAACTCCTTTTCAGCGGAAGCAATCCTTTCGAAACTGCTTTGATTAATTGCAGTTGTTGAGGCCCCGGTATCTAAAAGCAATGTGTATCGTCGCGGACCAATTTTCGCAGGCACAAAGAACTGCTCTCCATTGCCAGCAACAGGCACGCTACGCTTACTTAAGGACACGGTTTCTTCTAGCTCATTCGGGGCTATTTCGTCGAGCTCGGGCGTTTCGTTACGCTGGTACATTTGAGTTCGCAGACCTTGCGCTCTTGCATCATTGGATGGCAATGCTGCCAGCGCGTTTTCCATGAGTACAAATTGTTCTAATTGGCCATAGGCGCGAGCTAGAGCGAGTATATAGCGTTTATTCAGTGGATCTATTTGAATGAGAGGCTCGAGAAAAGTTGCGAGTAACTCCCATGCTCCATCTCCCGTCAATTGACGAATAACACTTGTTGTATTAACAGTAATAATTTTTTGAATGTTTTCTATTTCTTGTGCAGGCAGTGGTTTATCTAACAGATTGTAATAATTGGCAATAGCGACATTCAAACTTTCTGTATGTAAAATCATGTCGGCTTCGATTAGCCATGCACGATAATCATCGGGATAGCGTTTTAGGTATTCACGTAAAGGAAGGATCAGCTCTACAAATTGACTGTTTTTTTGCAGGCGAGTCAATAAGTTAAAGAGTTCGTCTGCGCTCAGTGTTTGAGGTGATTGATAAGCAACTTCTGCTTCTTGGGATAGACGTATATTTTCTTCCTGAACATCATTCGACAGGGAGGGGAGCTCTTTAGCAGCAATCACTTCCTGGGGGGCTTTATCTCGCTCAGTGTCAGTATCACTTATATTCAGTTGGCCTGTTTGTTTTCTGTCTAAATTGACGATCAAGTATGCATTGAGTGCTAAGGATAGGACCAGTAAAAGTGACAAAAACTTCGTCATTGTGCTTCTGCCTCGTTTTTATTTTCATTAAAAACGAATGCATGACTACCTTCAGAAGCCGTGCCATAAATATCAGTGAATTCCGAAGGCATCTTTTTGGGTGTGCCTCTGGATAAAGAGACACACACAAAATGTGTTTGTGCGGTAAAAACCGTTTTTTGATGCTTGAGTGAAATAAACTGAAAAGCGCGACTTAATCTAAACTTGCTATCACAATCGGTAATCCACGTTGCACAAGCAAGCTCATCACCCAAATGAGCTGCAACGTGATAATTCAATACATGTTGCTGAATAACCATGCCGCGATCTAGCCGTCTGTAGTCTTGCATGCTCAAACCAAGATGCTTGGAATGTTGCCATGCCAAGGCTTCAAGTTGGCTGACATAAGCCACATTGTTGACGTGTTCATAATGGTCGATGTGTTGTTCACTAATGGTCCACAAAGATACAAATGCACCAGGACGTTCCCATGCTAGAGAGGCATAGTATGCGCTGTCTTGTTTCAGTTCGTGAGCGATTGCCTGAGAGTGTAGTTCTTTGTTGACAGAGTGCTTAGTAGACATTCCTTTGATAAACTCGTGTTTTGCCGCAATTGAATACTCAGGTTAGCCTGAAATGAGATACAATGGCACCAGAAATATTCAATTTATCTATAAAAAATGTAAACGCAGCTTATGACGCTAAGTATGACTCAACATTGCGAACCTGATGCACAAGACCTTATTCGACTGTTTAATGCCTGCTTCGAAACCTCATTAAATACGATACTAATAGGAAATGGAAAAGAGCCAATTTACTTGCCAGCAGATGCTGAAAACGCCCATCACCGTATTATTTTTACTCAAGATTACTTCTCAAGTGCATTGCACGAAGTGGCCCATTGGTGCGTAGCCGGCGAGAGCCGACGTCAGAAAGTGGATTATGGCTATTGGTATCTACCAGACGGTCGCAATGCTCAGCAACAAGCGAAATTTGAGTCAGTAGAAGTGAAGCCTCAAGCATTGGAGTACGCATTCTCACTAGCATGTAATGTTCCGTTTCGGGTAAGCATAGATAATTTAAGTGGAGAGACAAGTTGCAGTCGTCCATTTGAAAATGCGGTGAGCGAGCAACTAAAAAGCTACATCATGAATGGATTTAACCAACGAACAAGCGTTTTTTTGAATGCACTTCACGCATTTTATCAAACGCCGGAGTTAAGCATAGATGCGACAATGTAAATTAGGTCTTATCGTCAACCCCTACGCAGGTATTGGCGGTGCTTTGGCCTTAAAGGGGAGCGATGGTGCTAAAATCCGAGAAGAAGCGCTGAATGCGGGAGCGGAAAAGCTAGCTCCGATGAAAATGCAAATGGCACTGGAAGAATGTCGAGACTTGTTTCCAGATATCTTTGTGTACACTGCAGAGGGAGAACTCGGTGGCAATCTAGTGAAAACCTTGGGATTGCAGCATGAATGCGTTTATCGCCAACAGCACGAACAAACAGAAGCAGTAGATACGTGTTTAGCGCTAGAAAAGATACTTGAAGCCGATGTTGATCTGATTATTTTTGCCGGTGGCGATGGGACTGCACGTAACGTTTGCGAAATTGTTGGCACTACGGTCCCTGTCATTGGTGTGCCTGCAGGCTGCAAAATCCATAGCGGTGTCTATGCGATTACACCAAGAGCTGCAGGAAAAGTATTGTCTCAAGTAGTGAAAGGCGAATTGGTCACATTGATGCAAGCCGAAGTGAAAGACATTGATGAAGCCGCGTTCAGGACAGGTAAAGTCATTGCAAAACACTATGGTGAAATGCGGGTACCAGAAGAACTGAAATATATCCAAGCCGTTAAAATGGGGGGTAAAGAATCCGATGAACTGGTGCTTAGCGATATTGCTGCCCATGTGATTGAGTTGATGGACGATGAACCCGAGACGCTATTTGTTATGGGCTCAGGTTCTACTGTTGATGCAATTATGGGGGAGCTGGGACTACCAAATACTTTGTTGGGCGTTGATTTAGTGAAAGACCAAGCGCTACTTGCCAATGACTTAACAGCAACTCAAATTCTTTCTGCTTGTGCGGGTAAGAGCGTCAAAATTCTGATCACCTTAATTGGTGGCCAAGGTCATATTCTTGGCAGAGGAAACCAACAGTTATCGCCGGAACTCATCGCTCAAGTGGGTAAGAGCAATGTGTTGGTTGTAGCGAGCAAAGGAAAGCTTGAAAGGCTCGACGGACGACCTTTAATTTCTGATAGCGGTAGTCCGGAGGTTGATAAAATGATGGCTGGCCCCATCCCTGTCATTACTGGGTTCCATGACATGGTGCTATATCCTGTAATTGATGTTTAGAAGGTGAAGTGAATGACTAGCGACACACGCTTTTTTGAAAATGTAGATAAGATGCAAAGCCACCTAGATTCGTTTATCGTTGATGGCTCAGACCAAGAACTATTCATAGCGAGTTATCTTCACGGCCATTTCGATGTTGCGGTAGCCGAGACAGAAAAGAAACTAGAATCTCAAGAACTCGTTCCAGATGCTGCGTTGCAGAGTCTTCATGATATCCTTCATTTAGCTTTAGACAATGCATTCGCAAATCAAGAGCTAAGTGATAAAGATGCTGTTCAAGTGCGCGAACTTCTAAATAATCTGTTTTAACTCTTCCCTTCAGTGGCTGCTTAGCACTCGATTTAAATTAAAAAGATGCGTTTTTGCATATTGGAACTTTTCTTGCAGTTCATGAGCATGAAAACCAATGTCCACTATGTGAGCATCTATTGTGAAAAATACATTTAATAGCTTTGCCCTGTTTGTTTTGAGTGTTGCCAGCCTGATATTGCTGTTTGCATTGTCGGGGTGTTCAGTGATCACTCCCTCGGCAAACGCGCAATCTATAAAACCTAAAGTTGCCCTTGGCAATGCGGAGCTGCACACGCACGAACTCGCCAATGAACTGTTTGCGGCGATGCGACCAGATCGGAACTATCGATTTGCTGTTGCAGGCTTTGTCCCAGTAGATACCTTCAAACCGAACGCCGAGCACCAAGGTCCACTGATGTTGTTGGGCCAACAGTTAGAGCAAGGTCTCATTACTGAAGCTGTAAAAAGGGGATTTATCGCCACTGACTATAAAGCGGCAAATAGTATCACCATTACGGAAAATTCTGACCGCATATTGACTCGAGACATTGCTCAGTTGAATCCAGTTCAACGTGTCGACTTTTTTATTACTGGCACAATTACACATCAACAACAGGGCGCAGTTGTCAATGCCCGCGTCATCAATGCAAGAACCAAAGACGTGGTTGCTGCTGCAACGAAGTTCTTCCCTGGTGATATTTTTTGGCAAACAGAACAAGTCACGACGCGTGGCGGCAAATTGTATCGAATTGAAAATCCATCTGACGGAGCAACATTATGAAGCTACTCACTACCATTGCACTTTTAATGCTTATACAGGGCTGCACAATGCTCCCTGATATGAATCAATTCAGTTTGTATTCGGCTGATGAGGAAGTTGTTGTATCTGAAAGCGACGAAATTGTAAACGTTGATGCTCTGGATACGCAAACTGCTATGCAAGAGACAGAACAGCAGCAGGATGCGATTGATGAGTTTGGCGCTATTGTTCGTCCGGCAGTTTATTCAAGCGTAAATGGTGCATATAAGAGTCGTCCTTTGGCTAAGCACATCGGTGATTATGTAAGAAACATGGCTCAAGATTTAGTTTCAAATATGGAATATGTCACTGAGAGAACACCGGTTGCAGTGACACATTTTTCGTTGATAGATAGCGACTTGAAAGAAACTAACCTCTTGGGTTACCAAATTGCGGAGTCTTTTACTCACGAATTCCACAAATTCAGAATGCCGGTTGTTGAATTTAAAGCAACCCAATTTATTCGAGTGACAGACACTGGTGATTTCGTCTTATCGAGAGATTTTCTTGATTTAACCAGTACCACACCTATTCAGTATGTGCTCACCGGCACGATGACCAAACATCAAGGTGGGTATATCGTTAATGCGCGTATGTTAGGTATGGAGTCAAATGTGATTGTTGCTAGCTCACAAATGTTTATTCCTTTTTACGTGGTAGATGCGCTGATCCCTAGCGAGTCGAGTAAAACGGCTGAAATCGTTGATGGCGTCCGCTTAATCAGAGGAGAGTAATATGAGTCGCTTCGTCAAATTAGTGGCCTTGACTTCAGCCGTGTTGGTGCTCAATGCTTGTGCTGTTGGCAGAATGCTGACAGCGGGCTACACACCACCACCATTGGTTGAAGGGTTGTCACCGTCAGATTATTCGGAAGAATTAGAACAGCCTAAGCCAGGTGTTAATGTGCGTAACGGTATTTCCTTGGATAATTATAAAGGAGAAGCGCCGGCTCCATTATTGCCAAATGCGGCAGCTCATAGTGTTCAGCCTTGGCATACGCCATCTAGCCTGTTCCGTCCTAGTTTTGTGCATAAGTCATTGGCAGATTACGCTGCACAATTATCCATGGAGCTACTGAAAAACAGCTCAGGGATGAAACAAGATGACTTAATCGGTGTCGCCTCGTTTGTTAGGTTAGATCGTAGCTTGCAACAGACTAATGTGTTGGGTAATCAGTTGTCGGAATACTTTATTTCAGAAATTCAGCAATTTGGTTTGGCCGTCGTTGACTTCAAAACAATGGACGCAATCAGTGTGACTGAAAGAGGCGACTTTGTTTTTTCAAGAAACTCCTTTGAACTAGCGAAAGATCTGCAAATGGACCATATGTTGTCTGGGACTCTTATCGATAAAGCCAAAGGGGTGCAAATCAATGCCCGTATTATTTCTATCGATAGTAAACGTGTGGTTGCCAGTGCATCAGTCTTAATTCCACACTTTATTGCTGATAGTCTTCGCCCTGAGTTTGTTAGTCGAGTTGAGCACAGTACAAATTAACGTCAAGCTATCGTCGCCTGATCAAATCTCGAATAAGGAAGCGGTTGGGATTGAGAACATTTAGCAAGGTATTGTCCATCGGCAGTGGTTCGCCCATCATTTGATTAACTAAAACCTCGGCTGCTAAGGGCGCTGTTGTTAATCCCCGAGAACCTAAGGCTGTTAGCATAAAGACATTTTTCTTTACTGACGGTATGGGGTAATAACTGTCTGGTTTCGCTTTATACAGTTCATTCAACTCATCTTGCTGAAGATCAAAATTCGGCAGTGCACCTACCGCAGGAAGATGATCGGGTAAAGAGCACCTCAGCGCTGCTCTGCCAGGTGATGTTTGTTGATTTAATGTCAGTGCATCAGACCACTTGGCTGCATGCATTGCTTTTTGATGCATGGCCAAATTAATCTCGGCTTCGCTAACTCGATATTGTGTATTTAATTCGTTTTTGACGTAAGTTGACCCCATTGCATGAAAACCTTTCATGGCGGGTGTCATATATCCCTTGTGACACAATACGGTTGCTAAATTCGAAAATTCATTTTTACTTGGAATACTTTCTACTTGCCCTCGTGTTAGACGAAAGGGAAGTGACAAATGTTCGAACTGTGGAGACTGAGCGCCGCAAGCCAGAACAAGGGCATCGACACACTCGCTGCGTCCATTTGAAAAGTGTAACTGCAGAGTTTGTGGATCTGTGTCATAAGAATCTAAACGAAAGTCTGTTTTAACTGAAAAAGTATCTTTTGCTGCTGCAGTAATGCACGCGTTAACACAGCTGTGTACTAACTCGGGAGGAGATATCCATCCCCCTAATGGTAGGAATAAACTCTGATAGGGTATTTCTACCCCTGCGACTTCACTTGCTTCTTTGGCGTTTAGTTTGTGCACTAGGCTTGTAGGCCAAGTATTGTTGCGGATCATATTCTGATAGCGGCTTGTCACATTGTCATTAAACGCTAATTGCAGAACGCCACACCACTGGTGAGCGAAATGGTGACCCGAGTTTAACAAGTCGTCATAAAAGCGACGTGCATACAAAAAGCTATGGGCGTGGACTAGACTTGCGTTGCCAGCTTCAGCATTTAGCTGAGGATAAAAACCGCCTTGGTCATTGCCTGAAGCCCCTTTGGCAATAGCATCGTCTGCACAATAAAGGGTAACTTTGTGTCCGCGTTGAATCAGTTTTAATGCGGTGATTGCACCAGCAATACCTGCACCAACGACGCCAATGTGTTGCCCGGCCTTATTTGTATCAAGCAAAGTATGTCGGTAGAAGATGGGGGCTTGCTTTGTGTCAGTGCTATTGGCAATAAAGTGTCCTACTAACATTTCACGTTTTCTGCCAAATCCTTTTTGCTTCCTTACATCAAAGCCATATTCCTGTAGTCCACGTTTGACTGCACCAGCTGCTGTGAATGTGGCGAAACTGGCATTTGGCCTACTTAATCTAGCAATGGCATTAAACAGAGCGGGTTGCCACATAGAATTGTTTTTACTGGGGGCAAATCCATCTAAGAACCAAGCGTCGACTCTTCCTTGCTCATATGAATGCGCTGCTGAAAAACCTTCGGTGGCGTCGCCCAGAAATAGGTCGAGGATCACACTGCCATTGAATAAGCTCAAACGATGAAAACCAGGAAGTAGGGATGGATAGGCATTCAGCAATTCCGTGGCTTCGGTATTTAACTCGGGCCACAGTCGCAAAGCAAGTTCCAAATCATCCGGGTTAAGCGGGTATTTCTCTGTACTGAGAAAGAAAAGACGTTCAAGTGTTGAAGATGGATTCTGTGCCTGAAATTCAAGAAAACGCTTCGCGCTTAGAAGAAAGTTAAGTCCCGTACCAAATCCTGTCTCACCGATACAAAAATAAGTGGCATTCGTATTTTGCCATTGACTTGCGAGTTGGTTACCATCAATAAACACATATTGAGTTTCAGCTAAACCATTGTCGTTCGAAAAATACACATCGTCGAACTCAGTTGCGATAGGGGTGCCTTGTTCATTGAATTTGATAGATGCAGTTTGGATGGTCAAAGCGATAACACTCAAATAAATTTAGCTGAAAACACGGAAACTCATAGCAAAGACCGCGACTTTTGGGTCTCAATTTTTCTTAACAGATAATTAACTATTAAAATTATACTGAAAAAGTATATCATGGCTTTTGAAATGATGATGCTAAATATCAGACCACTTGCAAGACAAAACAAGTTAATATGGCGCGCTGAATAACGGCGTGATTTTCTCGTCAAAACAATAATAATTAAGCAACAACAAATTGGGTGAAAAATGAGAAGAGCAGTAATTACTGGTCTCGGCATTGTATCGAGCATAGGTAACAACAAACAAGAAGTGACGGATTCTCTAAAACAAGGGCGCTCGGGTATTACTTTTTCTCAGCAATTTGCTGATATGGGCCTGCGTAGCCAAGTTTGGGGTGACTTAAAGCTAGAATTATCAGAACACATTGACCGTAAAGCCCTGCGCTTTATGGGTGATGCGGCAAGTTACGCATATATTGCAATGCAACAAGCAATTGAAGATGCTGGCTTGAGTGAAGAGCAATACTCGAACGAGCGCGTTGGTATCATTGCGGGCTCTGGTGGAGCGTCTTCAGAAAACCAAGTGATATCAGCAGACGTTTTACGTGAGAAAAGTGTAAAACGTATCGGTCCATATATGGTCACACGCTGCATGGGCTCAACGGTATCTGCATGTTTGGCAACACCGTTTAAGATAAAGGGTGTGAATTATAGTATTTCTTCGGCATGTGCCACGAGTGCGCACTGTATAGGGAATGCACTTGAGATGATTCAGTTGGGTAAACAAGATATGGTGTTTGCCGGTGGTGGCGAGGAATTGCATTGGGCACTGTCTAGCCAGTTTGATGCGATGGGTGCTTTGTCGACCAAATACAACGATGATCCAACAAAAGCGTCGCGTACCTATGATGCAGCAAGAGATGGTTTTGTGAGCTCTGGTGGCGGTGGTATGGTCGTTGTTGAGGAACTAGAGCATGCGCTAGCACGAGGCGCGAAAATTTATGCTGAAATAGTTGGCTATGGTGCAACGTCTGATGGTTATGACATGGTCGCTCCTTCTGGTGAAGGTGCGGTAAGATGCATGAAGCAAGCCTTGCAAGGCATTGATCAAAAAGTCGATTATTTGAATACTCACGGTACCTCGACACCTGTTGGCGACGTGAAAGAGTTAGAAGCAATCCAAGCGCTGTTTGGTGAGGATAGCCCACCAATGAGTGCGACTAAATCACTAACGGGTCACGCCTTAGGGGCTGCTGGTGTGAATGAAGCAATCTACAGTTTGTTAATGATGGAAAATGATTTTATTGCACCATCTATTAACGTTGAAGAGCTGGATGAAGCGGCTAAAGGTTTAGATATTGTGACCACCACCAGAGATGCAAAGTTAGATCTTATTATGTCTAACAGTTTTGGCTTCGGTGGCACGAATGCGAGTTTGGCATTTAAGAAGTATACAGATTAAGTTTCTACTGCTGAATTGTGAGATAAAGCCATTCTATACGAATGGCTTTTTTACATTCCTACAACGATAAAAACCTTAGTAGCACAACAAAGACTAAAAGGAGAAGGGTCTGAAGATAATTTACGATAATGCAATGCCCTACGCTGATGAATTTTTCTCTGACCTTGGTGTTGCTGAGAGTTTTACGGCCGGAGAGTTAAGGACAGACCAACTGCGTGACGTGGATGCACTGTTCGTGCGTTCAACAACGAAAGTGGATGGACAACTCCTAAGTGAAGCCACAAGACTCCGTTTTGTTGCGACTGCGACGGCGGGCTTCAATCATCTTGATACTAGTTTGCTCAAAGAACGTGGGATCAAGTGGTACGCTGCAGGTGGCTGCAACGCTGTTGCGGTAGCAGAGTATGTCCTTAATGCGATCTACCATCTAGCGAAGCAAGATGGGTTTATACCACAGGATAAAACAGTCGCGATTGTCGGTGCTGGTAATGTGGGTAGCGCAGTGGCTGAGCGTCTTCGTATTTTAGGAATTTCTTGTGCTCTGTATGACCCACCTTTAGAAAAGTCAGGCGATCCGCGGGCGTTCGTCAGTTTTGATTCTGTTATGCAAGCTGACGTGATTTGTTTACACACTCCTTTGGTTGATGAAGGAGAGTTTCCAACGCGCGATATGTTTGAGCTCAGTCGTTTAAGTCAACTAAGAAAAAGCCAGTATTTAATTAATGCATGCCGTGGAGAAGTGGTCAACAATCAAGACTTACTTAGCTTGTTTGAACAGGGGCGAGCACTCAATATTGTGCTAGATGTTTGGGAGCATGAACCGTTGATTGAAAAACGCTTGATTCCCTATTTGCGTCTAGCTACAGCGCATATTGCAGGGCACTCAATTGAAGGGAAAGCGCGGGGCACATCAATGGTTTATGATGCCTTTTGTGCGTTTTCAGGAACGCCGATTACTAAGCAACTATCAGATTATCTGCCAATCGACGATAGAGTAATTGCGCTTGATTCAAAAGAAGATAGTTTTCATCAGGTATTTCATATGCTTAAACATATGTACGACATTGAAAAGGATGATGGTAATTTTCGCTCGCGCATGGCAAAATCAGAGGCCTTCGCAGAGATAAGGCAAAACTATCCTCAGCGGAGAGAATGTAGCGCTGCTAAGGTGCATTTTAATGGTGCCCAATCTGAAACCAACAATAACAAAACAATGGTTTCTACCGCAGCGGCTTTAGGGTTTTTAATCGCCAACTAACGACAGTAGTTCAGCCCTAGTTAATTAATTATTTTGGAGATACAGATTCATGTCGCAATTGTTCGACGTTGCCGTTTTAGGCGCCACAGGCTTAGTTGGCCAGACAATGATAGAGTTACTTGAAGAAAGAAACTTCCCTATCAATAAGATTTACCCTCTTGCTAGTGAGCGTTCAGCTGGCGGGAAAATTAAGTTCAAGGGTGAAAAAGTGACGGTATTAAATGCCGATGAATTTGATTGGTCCTTAGTGCAATTCGGATTCTTCTCTGCCGGTGGTAGTGTTTCAGAGAAATTCGCACCAATGGCTGCAGAAGCAGGGTGCGTTGTTATTGATAACACCTCACATTACCGTTACGACCCAGATATTCCTTTAGTTGTGCCAGAGGTGAATGCGCACGCACTTGCTGATTTTAGAAATCGAAATATTATCGCTAACCCGAATTGTTCTACTATCCAGATGATGGTGGCCTTGAAACCGATTCATGATGCTGTCGGTATTGAGCGAATTAATGTATGTACATATCAGTCGGTATCAGGCGCTGGTAAATCTTCAATGGAAGCCTTGGCAAGACAAACGGCTGAGCTATTGAATGCAAAAGCAGTGACTGGTGATGAGTTCTCTCGCCAAATGGCGTTTAATGTGATTCCACAAATCGACGTCTTCCTAGACAATGATTACACCAAAGAAGAAATGAAAATGGTGTGGGAAACGCAAAAAATAATGGGCGATGATAGTATCTTAGTGAATGCAACTGCAGTGAGAGTGCCTGTTTTTTACGGTCATGGTGAAGCTATTCATATTGAAACACGTCAGCAAATTGATGCGGAAGATGTGAAGCAGTTACTCAGCAACGCGCCAGGCATTACATTTTACAGTCAGCCAGAAGACTTCCCAACACAAGTGTCATCAGCTAGTGGCAATGACTCGGTTCATGTTGGACGAGTGAGGAATGATATTTCTCATAGCCATGGTATTAATATGTGGGTTGTGTCGGACAATATCCGTAAAGGCGCTGCCACTAACAGCGTGCAAATTGCCGAAACACTTATTAAAGATTATTTGTAAGTAGAGTGAATGTTCATCTAGCAATAGATAATGCTAGTAAACATTGAGCCAAAACTGCCGATAAAGTGATGAAAGTGTAACTCGCATAGGTGAGTTACTATAACCTGCTTTGTCGGCAAATAGTGTCTGACCAAGTTATTGAGTCGTAAGCTTATCCTGACGCATTACTAAAATATTATCCTATTTGGAGAGTCGAAAAAGTTATTATGAAGTGGTCGTTAATGCTTATTCGTTCGCTTGGTTTCATTCTGTTGCTTATCGCTTCAGCAAATGCGGCCGCACAAGGAACACAAATTCAAGGTCCAAGGAATGCCGCTGATGTTTATTCAGGGGTTGTATATGGGCCAATAGACCAATCTGATACTTTATGGGCTATATCAAGCCAATATAGAAAGAATCAACAATTCACCGTTTATCAAGTTATGTTGGCGATTTACGAATTGAACCCTGGCGCCTTCAACAATCGAAATTTCAATACGATGGTGAATGGTTCAATGTTGCAGTTGCCTACCGACCGTTATATTGCTCGGATCGACCCTCAACGCGCTTTAGCGAAAGCACAGCAAGATGACCGTGATTTTGCGGCAGCGACCGGCAGGCAAGGTAGAAGCGTAGCATCAGAAAACACAACGCCAGAAACTCAAACCAATCTTAAACCAGATGTGCCTCTGGTAAACAAAGAAGAGCTTGATGAAGCACAACAGCGTTTTCAACAACAAATAAACCGTTTACGCAACCAGCAAAGCCAAGTTGTTAAGCAACTCAGAGAGCAGCTAGACGTATCTATTCAAGCTACGCAGAGCATCGTTGATGAAAATCGTCTTGTACTTGAGACATTGGCGGCGAAAGATGAAGAGTTCAACACTCTAAAAACAGAACTGAGTGACCAGTTTGAAACAGAATTGAATCAACAAGCCGCAGAGATCGAAGAGCTAAAAGAGTTCGTTCGTCTTATGCAGTTGCGAGAAGAGCAATCAAAGCAAGATTCGATGGGCTCTTTGATTCGAGATCCATTTTTCATCATTATTTCTACTACCGTCGCCGGTTTCCTTATTTTTGTCCTGATTGCTTTACTGTTGCTAAGAAAACCGAAGCCACAAAATGCAAACGATGAACCTAAATCGAGCGTGTTAGACGAGGATGAGCTTGTATTAGATGATGCTGCTAGTAAAGATGCAGACGATTTGTTGGCAATGCTTGAAAGCGAAACTGTATCCGATGACGACCTCCTTGACGATATCCTTTCTGACGAGTTAGAAGAAACGATTGACGAAATTTCTCCTGATATCGATGATTTCGGTGATTTAGAAGATGAAATGTTGGTGCCGGATCAGAAGGATGATAACAAAGGTAGTGAGCTTCCCGACGATGACGACCTAGATATTGATGATCTAGATTTAGATAGCCTTGATTCTGATCTTGGCGACCTCGAATCGCCTGTTGATGAAGATGACTTCAGTTTAGATGAAGACGAAATCAGTTTAGATGATGAACTAGAAAGCGCCCTCGACGGTGACGTTGAAGCGAAGAAAGCAGACGCAGACGATGAGCCACCGGAGGTCGATATTGACCAAATGTTGGAAGGTGGTGATGTCAATATTACCAACGCAATTGATGCGAGTAGTATAGACAATGATGATCTTGGACTGGAAGATGAATTTGCGGAGCTATCAGAGGCTGATGTTGACGTCGGTGCGTCGACCAATCTGACCGAGAG
The DNA here is from genome assembly GCF_031846165.1 of Brumicola blandensis. NCBI lineage: Bacteria > Pseudomonadati > Pseudomonadota > Gammaproteobacteria > Alteromonadales > Alteromonadaceae > Brumicola > Brumicola blandensis. Next base: position 1,157,714 of record NZ_JAVRIE010000001.1, on the reverse strand, counting down.
TGAAGATGAGCAAGACGAAATTAGTATTGACGACCTCTTAGAGCAGAACGCGCTTGATGGTGATGTGCCAGACGGTATTTCACTCGACCCTTCTGGTGAAATAACAGAAAATGTAATTGAACAAATTGAAGCTGAAATTACCGAAAAGAATATCGAAATCAACACGCTTACAGATAGTTTGATTGATGATATCGACAATAACAATTATGAAGAAGACGATGACCTAGACTTAGATTCACTTGATGAACAAGATGCTCAAGCATCAAGCTCTGCTGAATCTCAAAGAACAATACAATCCATTGACGAACTGACGAAAGATGTTGAAGCGGATATTGCTGAAGTGCTTGCTGAGTCAGAAGCGGAACTTGATGAAATTTCCGATGATGTCGATGTTAAAGAACTCAGTGACCCCTTGAGCGACGAACTTTTATCTGAATTAGGTGTTGAAATGCCTGACGACGATGATGACGACGTATTTGATCTGAGCGACAGCGGTCTTGATGAAGAAGATTTTACGATTGATCTCGACGCTGACGAAGAGGCGGAGGAAATTGATATTGACTCTGTTTTGGACGACAGCCTTGATGATTTATTGAATAATCATGTTGAAGATGAAGATTTGGATTCTAACAGAGATGCATTGTTGGACGAGATACTCGAGCCAGACAGAGCGAACTCAACTGTAGACTCTCAGAGTCAAGACGAAGTCCAAACAACAGCAGGTCAGACTGAAGAAAATGGCCCTTCTGAAAGCGAACTAGCGTCAGAGGTAACAGGCTCAGATTTCGATGACGTTGATGATTTTATTAACGTTGATGCTGAAAGTTCTCAAGAGACAAATGATCTGTCTGACCTAACGGATGAGTTATTAACTGAATTAGATAATGAACTTGATGATTCTTTAGAAGTTGATACAGACGAGTTAGATGACATTGATTTGAGTGAGTTAGATATTGAGCTTCCCTCAGACCAAGAGCCAGAGCTAGAACCTGAACTAGAGCCAGAACCTGAACTAGAGCCAGAAGCAGAACTAGAGCCAAAACCTGAAATAGAGCCAGAACCAGAAGCTGATGTGGAAACTGCACCAAGTACAAGCGACTTGGATGAAACTATCGACGACAGTATCTTGGATCTACCCGACCTTGACGACTGGTTAGATGACGATAAATCCGAATTAGATGAAGGCGATTTCCTTGATTCAGATAATTTAGGTACTAGCACAGACAAAGAGGCTGACCGAAGCACCGAAGATGAAGTGCTGCAAGAAATAGAAGACGCAGATTTTGACTCCTTGTTAGCTGATATGGGGGCGCTAGAAGATGACACTGGTTCTAAACTAGCAGACCTAGAACAAGCGGAAACACAAGAGGCGAGTAATACAAAAGCGGAGAAAGAGCCGAAACAGGATTTGGAGCTAGATAATCCAGATTTAGATTTGACTGCGCTCTTCGATGAATCAGATGATAATAATGATCCTGATTCAGCCTTCATTGATGTTGATAACTTAATTGAAGAGAGTGAAAAGCTGCCGCCTGCCAGTGATGATGAAATTGAGCTAAATATAGATATGTCATTAGATAGCTTTTTAAATGATGACACCAGTATTGATGTTGATATGAATGCGGATCAGGCCAGTAACCTTGACTTGGCGCGTGTCTACATCGATATGGAAGACAATGAAGCTGCGTCAGAGCTACTCGAGGAAGTTGCTGAGAAGGGTGATGATGAACAACAAGAAGAAGCTAGGTTATTGCTAGCGCAGCTAAAAGGGTAAGTCATCTTGGATAGCTTACGTACTTTTCAGAGTGTGCGCGATAAGAAAGACTATCAAAGCGGACTCGATGAATTTACAGCTCAATCAACACTCAGCTTCAAACGTTGGTCCTTTTCATTTGCTCTTATTATTTATCTCGCTTTCACCGTGATGGACTATTACCGTTTTGAACCTAGTGTTCATCAAATTACGATACTAGTCAGATCAATCTTTGTCATCATTCCACTAGCTGTGCTTGTCTATTTTTTCTGGAGTAAAGAATTCAAATCAAGAAGCACTAATCTAGGCTTGTCACTTTATGTATATTTGGGCGCTGGTGTTGTCCATATCTTTGTATTTGCTCTCGCTAGAACATACGACGTCAACTTTTCTGAATTAGGCTTTGTCTTGCTCATCCTAATTGGCTGCCTGATGACCACCATGCCAATAAAACCCACCGCAATCATTAGCGCAATTCTGCTTGCGCTCATTATGTTGGTTTATCCTATTGTCGGCTGGACTTATCCCGCGGTCATTTTTCAATGTTTTATTTACGCTTGTATCATGGCGATGTGTTTACTGATAAATAAAAGCATCGTCGGTCAACTTGCGGAAAACTATCAGATGATCCATGAACTATATGGAGATTCGATTACGGACCGCCTGACCGGTTTAAAAAATAGCCGTTATTTCGGTAAGCAACTTCTTTTGCTAATTGATAAAGCGCGAACAGAGTTCAAAGAAGTATCACTGATTGTGGTAGATGTTGATAACTTCAAAGATATTAACGATCGTTTCGGTCATGCTTATGGGGACGATTGTCTCATCAACCTTGCTGAAGTATTGGTATAGCGCTGCGATGGGGTGCACAATTATGCCGTGCGCCTATCTGGGGATGAGTTCGCTATTGTTATGTACGACGCAAAGCCTGAGGAGCTGACACAAGCCTGTAGAGATATTCTGACGGACATCCAGCTTATAGACTTGGAAGTATCTATTGGCACATCTGTTAGTATGATAGAAGAGGGAGAAAACTCAGTAGAAATAAAGGATAGGTTGTTTAAAGATGCAGACGCTGCGATGTATCAAGCCAAGCGAAGAGGGCGCAATACCTTCGTGACTGCGCCTTCGCTTCGATAATTAAGCATCTAGCGGTGTATTAAACTCTTCTGACAATTCAAAGTCGCCTACCACTTCAACTAACTTGTCACCCTCAAAGCGGATAATCAGCTCTTTCTTGAAGTCTTCACCACGTTTGCTCATGCCACGTTTCATTTCGTAAACATAATACCAAGTATCAAGATCAAACGAATCTTCTACTACAGGGTGCCCAAGTACATAAATAACTTGCTCTTTGGTCATACTGATACGCAGTTTTTGTACGTCGCGGTCGTCCAGATAATTGCCCTGAGGGATATCTATACGATATATCCAGTTTTTACACGCTGTTGTTGAAAAAACTATCGTTAAGATGATGAGGATGTGCGTTAACTTCATTTATTTGTCCGAGTTTGTGTTGCTAAACCACGCCATTGCGTAAAATTTAATCTGTACTATTAAGTGAGATAGGAATTACCTCGTTTCTACTGAGGGCAGATGCTACCCACTAAACTGAGACCATTCAACTCTTAATTAGTTCTATTTTGCTTTCGTCCTGGAGGTTTGGGGTATTTTGTGTCCTAAACCAAAGCTGGAACTACAATTTAAGCAAGTCTTTTGCATTGGCGATTGCTGTATCGGTCAATTTATCACCGGCTAGCAAGCGGGCGATTTCGTTAACTCTTTCTGGCTCAGACAGCTTCAACATTCTCGTTTCTGTGGAGTCTCCATCGCTGAGCTTTGTCACAAAAACTTGGTTATGTCCATGTGCGGCAACTTGCGGTAAGTGAGTGACGCACATGACTTGTGATACTTCACCAAGCTTGCGTAGCAAGCGACCGACAATAGACGCTGTTGGACCGCTGATACCAGTATCTACTTCATCGAATATCATCGTAGGGATATTGTTACCGCTAGCAGTAATGACTTGTATTGCTAGACCGATTCGAGATAACTCACCCCCTGAGACGACTTTATCTAATGCATCAGCTGCCTGACCAGGGTTAGTGGAGACCTTTATTTGCACATGGTCACGACCATTCGCACTCGGTGCCTGCTCAATACTATGGTTAACGTCAATGCTTACCTTAGCGTGAGGCATATTCATTTCGCTAATATAAGCTTGAATTTTACCTGCTAATACACTTGCGTGCTTGGTACGTGACTCACAAAGAAGCTCTGCTTGTTGATTGTATTCATTGAATAGCGCTTCACATTCTATGACCAATTCCGACAAGCTGTCTTCATCCTTTAGCAAACTGGCGTATTCATTCGCCAGCTCCATATGCTTAGCGTACAGGTTTTCAGGAGAGACATAGTGTTTGCGAGCGAGATCCATTGCTTGGCTGTATCGCTGTTCAACTTGCTGCATGCGCATTGGATCGATTTCTAATTGTTCGCTATATTGCCTTAATTCTTGTGCTGCCTCGTCTACTTGTATTGCTGCCTCGGAGAGAACATCAACAATGGGTGATAGCTGCGAGTCATGTTCTTGCATCTCAGACAGGTTATTTATACACGAACGAATGGCTGATAAAGCATTAAACTCATCGCCTTCATATAACTGGTGAAAGCTCAATTGAGCTTGTTCAAGTAGAGTTTGGCTATTGCTCAAGCGCTTATGCTCTATTTCTAGTTCGCTAAATTCATTTTCTTCAATGCTAAATTCATCAAGCTCTGCAACTTGGTACTCTAGTAGGTTTTTACGATCATTACGTTGTTGTTGCTCAGCTTGTAACTGATTCAACTCGGCCTGTTTCGACTTTAAGCTATGAAAGGCTGTCGACACTGACGATAATAAGTTTGTGTGTTCGGAAAAGGTATCTAAAAGACGACGTTGATTGTCAACTTTGAGAAGTTGCTGATGTGCATTCTGACCATGAATAGCGACTAGATACTGGCCTAAGGCTTTCAGCTGGTTTAATGATACAGCGATACCGTTTACAAATGCCTTTGATCGGCCTTCTTGGTTGATTACACGGCGTATAAAGCATTCATTAGGGTTATCTTCTTGTTCTAGCTCGTGTTCCGATAACCATGCTTTGGCTAGTGGAACCTTGGCAATATCAAAATGCGCGATTATTTCTGCTTTCTCTGCACCTTTGCGAACACTAGATGCATCGGCTCTATCGCCCAGACATAAACTAAGCGCGTCAATAGCGATAGACTTACCTGCGCCGGTTTCACCTGTAATTGCGGTCAACCCATGTGCAACATCAACTTGAATTTGTTTTACTACGGCGAAATTTTTGACAGAAATATGCGCTAACATTGTATTTTTTCCGATTATGAGTGCACTGTTAATATATACAGTGTTTTGCTGTATGTAAAGAATGGTTTTGTGTGAAAGTAAAAAAAGAAATGATTAGGTAAGCCCTAGTCTGGTAGAGAAATTTTGCCCATACTTACAACAGGTCGATTATTCGCGATATTGTTCGCTGTATCACCTGTACCAAAGCTAGTAGGCTTACCGGAAACACATTCATTCGCCAGCAGGGCAAAGAGTATGGCCTCTTTAGCGTCTCCATCTAGCCCCAGCTCGTCGGTAGTATGCAGTGTTTGACCGAGCAGGGTTTTTAGGTTGTCGCATAGCAATGGGTTGTGCGCGCCACCGCCACTCAGATAAACCTCGACGGGGCGGTCTAATTTTTCGATGTGGCTAGCAATACACCAAGCACTGAAGTAATTTAGTGTTGCGAGCAAATCTTCCAATGGGAGTTCTGTTAAGTCATGATTGGCTTGAATGGTTGATAACCATGCCAAATTAAATAGTTCAGGACCCGTGGTTTTAGGCAAAGGGGCGCAAACATAGGGTTCTTTGCATAGTAGTGCGAACAGGGCTTTATTGACTTTGCCAGTGCGCGCGAGTCTCGCATCTCGGTCAAAAGCTTCGCCAAGAGCTTGCTGCACAAGAGCATCCATTAATGTGTTACCCGGCCCTATATCAGAACAAACAGTATCTGAAAACGCACTATTGGCGGGTAAAAACGTGAAGTTAGCAATGCCACCGATATTGACTAAGCATCGGTTCTCACGTTTGTCTGCAAGTAACAAGTAATCTCCATACATTGCCAACGGCGCACCTTCACCTCCGTGAGCAATGTGTTTTTGCCGAAAGTCACTGAGGGTTATTATCCCTGTTAGGGAGGCAATATGGTCACCATCTCCTAGCTGTAGTGTGCTGTTGCAAGGCGAATGAGAGGGGACATTGGATATGTGGCCCTCAATACTGGTTAGTGACAAAGGACGGTGATAAACGGTTTGCCCATGACTGGCAATTAAATCGATATCATCGCGTTGGAATTCATGTTTACGCAAGAATTGGTTTACCATTGCAGCATGTTCACGTGCAATGTAGGCATTTAACCAACAAATAAGGTCATGTTTTACTGCTTGCTTTGCGAATACTTGAGATACTGCTGATCTAAACTCTGAAGAATAAGCTTGGGTCTCGAATGCCAATAAAGATATTTGGGTGTCTCTGCCGCTTCCAGAACAAGAACAAAGCGCTATGTCTAAGCCGTCGAGGGATGTTCCGCTCATCAGGCCAATAATCAGTCGTTCGTTCTTTCTTGATAGCTCATACAGTGCTTGAATACGATCTTGCATTAGTAAAGCTTACTGCCCCAATTAAGCTTTGTTCTCAGCACATTAAAGTAGTTGTAATCTAAAGGGTGCACTAAGTTTAGCTTGTTTGGATTCTTTCTAATTCGCACTTCGTCACCGGGCTTCAAGGAAATCACGATATGACTGTCACAACTCACTTGTAAATTGTCGGTATTCACATTTGACACTTTCAGTGTGATTTCGCTTTTCGCATCAACAACGATCGGTCGACTGCTGAGTGTATGAGGAAACATCGGAACGAGAGTGAGTGCATCAAGTTGTGGCATCAATATAGGACCACCACCGGATAAGGAGTAAGCCGTTGAACCTGTTGGAGTAGCGCAAATAATACCATCGGAGCGCTGACTAAATACGAACTGATTGTCGACGTATAACTCAAATTCCATCATATGAGCCACTTTTTCGTGATGCAGAACTATCTCATTGACGGCAGCGTTAGTTTCTTGATGTTTATCTTCTCTGAAGACGTTTGCTTCTAACAAAAAGCGCTCTTCGCGGTGCACTTTACCTTCAAAAATATTGGCGATTTGACGGGTAATATCTTCTGGGTTGATATCAGTCAGAAAGCCTAAATTACCACGGTTAACGCCAACAACATCTGTATCGAATTGAGCGAGTATACGAGCAGCACCGAGCATATAACCATCACCGCCTACAACAATCGCTAACTCAGCTCGCTCTCCTAAGGTTTCTAAAGCGCAAACCTCTAACGAGCGATCATCGAGTTCTTCTTTAATGCGTGCTTCTACTAAAATCGTGCAATTACGTTCTTTTAACTCAGTCACCAAAGCATTAAGACTGACGCGGCTACCTTCGTGGTCTGTTTTCCCTATTAGGCCAACGGTTGTATAGCTCATATTTCAGTTTCTCACTTAACGCGGCGAATATGTGCTAACTTTCACTTAAATGTGAGGCAGTTGCAAGCGTATTGTGCTGATAATTGGTATTTATCGAGCCGTCCAACCGCCGTCTAATATGATTGTTTGCGCCGTCATATTTTTTGCGGCTGGAGAAATCAAGAATGACGCGGTTTGTGCTAACTCTTCAATTTCAATAAACGCTTTTTTAGGCATAGGCTCGAGCATGATTTTCTCAACGACATCCTGTTCGGACATGTTGTTCTCCTTTGCTTGTGCCGAAATCTGCTGTTCAACTAAAGGCGTTTTAACATAAGCAGGGCAGAGCGTATTAATCGTCACATCAACGTCACCCGTTTCAAGTGCCACTGTTTTTGCAAACCCTAGTAAACCGTGTTTGGCAGCAACATAGGCTGACTTGAATGGAGAGGCGATGACTGAATGAATTGACCCAACATTGATGATTCGACCAAAGTTTTGTTCGCGCATATGAGGTAGAAAGGCTTGAGTCAAAAGCGCTGGGCCAACCAACATAACATTAATGAGCAACTGCCACTTATCTGCTGGGAAATCCTCTAATTTGCTGACATGTTGAATACCTGCGTTATTAACTAACACATCTATCTTAAGTGGTGCCAGGCTTGCAGGCAGGGAGGCCACTTGTGCGGCATTGCACACATCTACTGCAATAGCTTGTGCTGACAATCCCTTTGCGCTTAGCTTCTCAGCAGCATTGCTAGCCGCAGTATCATTAATATCAGCAATGACGATATGGTGACCTTCGCCAGCCAAATGTTCGGCAATACCAAAGCCGATTCCACTTGCACCACCGGTTACAAATATATTGAGTTGTTTACTTTCCATGGGCTTTCCTATTAAATTTATAAATGATAAGTCTTATTGAGGCTTCAAAATGATATCGTCAATGCGCTCAACGAGACTCTTGATAGCTTGAATTTGTTGCCCTTCCTTATTTGCATACTCTGAACCTGTATAACCCCACCAATCCCAGCATGATTGTGGGTTCAGAGGCATAAACATAGATTTCTTAGTTTGAGGATAAAGCACTACGATATCGTTACTTAGGGCCCATTCATTTAAGCCTGATTGCATCGCATACTGGTCTTGGACTGTTTCAGCGTTTTGGTTGCAACCGTGAAAGCTAACATGTAACTGACAGGCTTTTGCATCAAGGCACTGTGGAGGTACAAACACATAACCACTCTCAGCAAGCGTGTTTGCATATTCTCCCGCATAGCTCGCTTGTGAGAAAGCATTTAAGTGACTTTTGAGCGTTTCGGATGAGGCTTCACTGCGGGCAGTCTCAATCAGCCCTAAATACGTAAGGAGTTCGCCAGCTGCATCATAATTACACGCACCGATAAACGGTGCCTCAGACACGTTACAATCAATTCCCGATTCAAGCGTAGGCATTAAATGAGCAAACGGCTTATCGTTAACATATTTTATATTGCTTGGCGTAAATAGTGTCATCACTTGTGCATATAGTTGATCTGCCACACTTGCGATAATTCGAGTGTCCTTCGTACCGTGAAATAGCCATAGCTTGTCATTCACATTGTCACTAGCAGATGCAACTTTCTTAGATGCAAGGACACTATCGTAATAGTCATTTAGGGGTGAAAGCGTGAGTGCACCCGAATCGTCAGAAACACAATTTTTTAGCGCTGTGCCAATATCATTCTGAGCGCAATAGTAAGGACCTCCAGCAATTAAGGCTGAACCATTGACAATCTCAGAGTGTGATAAATGAAATTGCAGTGCCATGTAAGCACCTGAAGAAAGACCTGATAAGCTAATGTTCTGTGTTTGTATGGCAGGGAAGGTGATTGCTACACTATCATTAATATCAGCGTTTTCCGCCGTACTGGTGGATTGACTGTCAACACAAGAGAGAAGTCCTAAACACAGACATATGGCACCGGCACAACGGGTTTTGTTGAATGAAGTCATGGTTTTCCTTGTTTTCCCTTAGTTAGACAGAAATTCTGCAATTGTCTCGGCATGCTTTTGTATACCAATGACACCTTCTAAGTGACCTAATGCGCCAGGTATTTCCGATAGTTCACTTTGTTTTTTTAAGGTCTTGAGTTGTTGATGGGTATCATGGGCATGATATGGCATCAATAATAAATCTTGAGTCGCCGGCAAAAATAGCGTTTTCGCTTTAATATTGCGTAAGCCATCCTGCCATGAGCTTTGTTGTCCTGCCATAAAAAGCTGGCAAGCTCGCACTAAGTAAAGCAAGCTATTCGCATCCATTTTCTCACTTCGACTACTCGCTCTTTCAAGTAACCATTGGTTGATTTTGTGGCTGGCATGAATATCTTGCAGAGGTGCCAATTCTAATGGCGAGTGATTAAGGCTCTTGCCAGTATTATTAAAGTACTCGGGTGTCAGCGCTACTTGCGTTATAAACATTAGCGCTGCTGTCAGTCCAGCTTTTGGGCCTTCCTTACCGTAATAATCACCGTTATTCCACTTAGGATCTAAGCGAATAGGGATAGACCATTGCTCTAGTGCCGCTGTTGTCCAAGCGTCACTAAAGGATGAACCAATCACCGAAATAAGACGAGGTACCTTGTCCGGATAGGCACTTGCCCATTCAATCGCTTGCATCGAGCCCATAGAGGGGCCAGCAACGGCGTACAAGGAATCGATACCTAGACTATCGAGTAAGGATTTTTGTGCATTTACCATATCGCGCATGGTAATCACTGGGAAGCTAAGGCCATAGGGCTTTCCTGTTTCTGGATTGATGCTTGCAGGCCCAGTGGTTACCACCATCGGGTCATGGACACTCAAGTTAGCAAAGCTGTCCATACTGAGTACGAAAAAGCGATTTGTATCAATGGCTTTTCCCGGGCCAATGATACTGTCCCAATACCCAGCCGCGGCATCATCACTACTGTACTTGCCCGCTGCGTGGGAATTGCCTGTGAAGTAATGAGTAATTAATATTGCATTGCTTTTGTCAGCATTTAACTCGCCGTAACTCTCCCAACCCAAATTGACATTTTTAATCTGTTTTCCGTTGAACGTGTCAAATACCGGTATATGATGTGTCTTCTTATCAACATAGGGCAAAGTGTTCTCTTGCTTAGAAATAGCATTGCAACTAAACAAAAGGCAAAAACAAAGACTCATTGTGAGCGCTTTCTGTTGCTGAGAACGATGATAGGCTTTCAATACATTTTTTATTGACGATAAACTCACGTTTCTATCCCTTTAGAATAAAATAAACAAAGCAATTGCCAGCGCTAAGCCAATAAGTGGCACAACCACCGTCAACGCAGCCATTGGACCATATGCACGCTGATGCGTTTCATGACAGATAGCTCTGATGGTAGTAACAACATAGCCGTTATGTGGCAATGAGTCGAGTGCGCCAGAAGAGATTGACACAATACGGTGTAGTTCTTCTGGGTCGACGCCTTGGTCGAGGTAATGCGGACCAACAAGAGGCAGTGCGATAGCTTGGCCGCCAGAAGCAGAGCCCGTTAAGCCAGCAATAACACTCACGGCTATTGCTGCACCAATGAGTTCATTGCCTGGTAAATGAGTCATCACCTCAACAGTGTCTTGAAATGCCGTTGTCGTTTTTGCAATTGCGCCAAAACCAACTACCGCAGCAGTGTTTCCTATTGCAAGTAATGCACCCGTCGTACCTAAATTCACAGCTTTTGCAAGGTTTTGGAAATACGAGAAGTTAATTGCCATTAAGGTCAGTACGCCGCCACCTAGAGCAACAATTAAGGCGAGTTGAGCTAAAGATTCATGTAGGAAGAATGAAAGGAGTAGTACTACAAGCAACGGGACTAGGCCAGTGTATGGTTTAGGTAGCGCACGTTGTTTTATTTCTGGGTCTTCTGGTTTCGCTTCAAAGGCTTCACCAGCATCCACCGCTTTACCAATCATCTTTTTCAGCCACCAGTAGCCAAATAGTGCCATGAAAACGGCAACAACGAAGCTAACTTCCCACGCTGCAAAAGGAGACGTACCGAGATGTTTAATGGGGATCCAGTTCTGTATTTCAGGTGAACCTGCTGATGTCATCGTAAAAGTAACGGAGCCAAAGGCCATCGTAGCGGGTATGAAGCGACGGGGCAGGTTGGCATCTTTAAATAAACTCAAGGCCATCGGGTAGACTGAAAACGCAACAATGAATACGCTAACGCCGCCATAGGTCAAAATGGCACATGCAGCGACAACCGCGAAAACTGCTTGCTTGTAGCCGAGTCGGTCGATTATCCATTTTGCTAAAGAGTCAGCTGCTCCTGTATCCTCCATGAATTTGCCGAACAGTGCGCCAAGCAAAAACATAAAAAACCAAGAGGCGATAAAGCCAGTAAAGCCAGACATGTAAGTGGCGACAAAATTCGTATCGCCAATGAATATAGGTAGCCCGTTGGTCAAGGCGACTAACAGCGCGCACAACGGGGCTGCAATAAACAGGTTCATTCCTTTAATCGTTAACCAAATCAGAAGGCCCAAGCCACCGATTAAGCCGAGTAAACTTATCATTATTATTTTCCTAATTGCCGAGTGAATTCTCTGTGACCGCAGAGCGCAAGGCATGCCTAAGTGTGCGTTATCCTTAGCATAATGCCCATAGTACGATGGTACTAGTTACCTTTTATCAGTTTTAACCTAGATTAAATAAGGACCGCAGTCGTAGCTATAAAAAATAGAACATAATCGACAATAACGAAGTAAGAAGTTTGATAGGGGACACCAACAAATGAAACTTGCAAAAAGAACACCACAACTAGCATTACTTGCTATCGCCGTCAGTACGGCATTAAGCGCACCGCAACTTGCTGCTCAAGAGACGGAAGTCAAAGAAGAAATCCGACTAGAAAGAATTCAGGTTACCGCTCGAAAGACCAGCGAGAACCTCCAAGAAGTACCACTAGCAGTCACCTCCATTGGTGCAAAAGAGCTCAGTGAAAAGGGGATTGCTCAAATTACTGAGATACAACAATTTTCCCCAAATACAACATTACAAACCAGCCGTGGTACAAACTCTACCTTAACGGCGTTCATTCGTGGCGTAGGTCAGCAAGACCCGCTTTGGGGATATGAACCAGGTGTCGGTATTTATATTGATGACGTATACATTGCTCGCCCACAGGGTGCTGTGCTTGATTTACTTGACGTTGATCGCATCGAAGTTTTGCGTGGCCCTCAAGGCACACTTTATGGAAAAAACACCATAGGTGGTGCGATAAAATATGTGACTAAACCAATGTCAGGCGGCACCGAGTTTAACGCAGAAGCGACTGTGGGTAGCTATTCTCAGCGCGATGTTAAACTTACCGGTCAACTGCCTATTGTTGACGATAAAGTCTATGTTGGATTTGGTTTCGCCGATTTGAGTAGAGACGGCTTTGGTGAATACTTGCAGTCTGCTTTAGCAAATCAAGATCGCGAAAACTACAACAAAGACTTGTGGGCCGCTAGAGTTGACCTTGAATTTCGCCCTGCAGATGATTTATTTATAAAATTAAACTGGGACAAAACACGCGATACGTCTAACGCTAAGGGAGGGTATCGACTTTTACCAAGCTTGTTAACCAATGCGCCTGTGCCAGATTCGGTATACGACTCATACACTAGCTTGCCGACCAGCAACTTGGTTGAGCTTGAAGGGTATAGCCTGATGATCTCTTATGATTACAGTGATGAGCTAGAACTGAAATATATTGCGTCACGCAGAGAAGGTTACTCGCCAACTAATATAGACTTTGATAATACGGCACTCGATATTTTTGATGTACCAGCAGAGTATAAAGATGAGAACAGCACACATGAAATTCAGGCTAATTACAGCACTGATGGTTACTCTCTAGTCAGCGGTATCTATTTGTATGACGGTGAGTCATGCGGTAATTTTGACGCCATTCTTGGCTTCCTCGGTCGAGCCGCGTTCGGCACTCCGGGTTTAACTCGTGAAGTGACCGGCTGCAATAATTCAGAGAGCTGGGCTGCATACACACAAGCAAGTTTCGATATATCTGAAACACTTAGCATGACAGTGGGCGCCCGTTACACTGACGAAGAAAAAACCGCCATTGTAAATAATGGTTTAGTTTTTGCGAACGTTTATCCACAAAGCGGTTGGATCCCTGGTTATGTTCGCCCTGATGGACAATTAGTCCCGACTGTGCTGGGTGATGATGCCAATGGTGATGGTGTATTAGATGGGCCGAAGAGCCAAAGTTGGTCTCGTTTCACACCAAGATTAGGTCTTGAGTATCAAGCGGCAGATAATATTTTACTATTCGCGAGTTACTCACAAGGATTCAAGTCAGGTACATTTAACCCAAGAGCGACGATTAACGAAGACGGTGTTAATCCAGAAATCGTTGATTCACTTGAAGTGGGCATGAAAGCAGACTGGAATGATAGACTGCGGACGAATGTCACCCTGTTCTCGTTCGATCATAAAGACAGACAGTACGTAGGGTTTGGAGAAGGAAATAGTGCAACGGATTTACAGCAAGTGCTACGAAATGTTGCAGAAACATCTGCAACCGGTCTTGAAGCTGAAGTTACCTACGTGGCAACTGATAATTTGACCTTTGATTTAGCCTTGGGTTATATCGACGAAAAAATTGAAGTAAACAATGCAATTCCGCCATTAATTGGTTTGTCTAACACCCCTGAGACGACTGTTAACTTGTCAGCAAACTACTTCTTGGAAACTAACGTTGGTGGCTTTGTGATCAATGCGGGCTATTACTACAGAGGCGATTACCTATTGTTCGAAACCAGTGACCTGCTGGAACAGGACGCTTACGGCATGTTCAATGTGAGTGTTAGCTGGGAAAGCAATGAAGGCGATTGGTACGCAAGTCTGCACGGTAAAAACCTAACAGATGAAGAGTACTTAGTCGGTGGATATGACTTTGTAGGTGTTGGCCCTAATGGCGAATTACTGCCTGGCTTGGGTGGTGATACTACATTAATCGGTTATTATGGCGATCCACGTACAGTTCACTTAACTGTTGGTTACCGCTTCTAAAAAACACATCGATTTATTTGTGTGTCCTATGGGGCTTCGGCCCCTTTTTTGTTTCTTGCACAAAAGTGTGCTTTTGATTACTGTTGTCACGTCTTTATCAATTTCCAATAGCATTACCTATTAGCCACCTATTATGAAAGCACTTATTGCAGACGATCATCCACTCTTTAGAAATGCCCTGAAGCAAGCGCTTGGCGGTGTATTTGGTGAGCAACTGTTTGAATCAGCAGACTTCGAAAGTACCTTGGCAACACTCTCCGCGAACGACGATATCGACCTCATCTTTTTAGATTTAAAGATGCCAGGCAAGTCTGGTTTAACCGGCCTAAGTCAAATACGAGCGGAATTCCCCAACTTATTAATTGTTGTGGTGTCAGCCGAAGAAAGTCCTCGGCTTATTTCTAAAGCGCTGACCTTAGGTGCGAGTGCTTTTATTCCTAAATCGACATCTCTTGATATGATTAATGAAGCGGTTGCTGAAGTACTTGATGGTCGGGAATGGCTACCGAATGAGTTAATGCTGAGTGTGGATGGTGCTTTTGACGAAGAAGAGGCATTGTTAACGCGAATAGAGCAACTCACGCCGCATCAATTAAAAGTACTTGGTTTGATGGCTGACGGTCTGTTAAATAAACAAATTGCCTATGAATTGAATATTTCAGAAAGTACTGTAAAGCAACATGCATCGGCTTGTTTGAAAAAGCTGAACGTAAACAACCGAACTCAAGCTGGTGTTATTTTCAAACAACTCATGGCGCTAGATTAGTCGGCGTTAATAATACGGTTTTTACCTAGTTTTTTCGCTTTGTACATGCTGATGTCTGCCCGCCTGAGGGTATCTTCGAAGTCTTCACTCTCTTTGGCTTTAGCAATGCCGATACTCAAGGTCGTAATGTGGTCAGTATTGCTCTTTAGGTCAACATGGTAGCGCACATTTTTACGTATTTTTTCACTTAAAGACACGGTGCCTTTGGCATCAATATCCATCAATAATATTAAAAATTGCTCTCCACCCCAACGCGCAACCAGATCAGTTTCTCTAACGGTAGACTTAATATACGCAGCGACATCTTTAATGACCTTGTCAGCATCTAAGTGTCCAAGTTGGTCGGTAATTTGTTTAAAGTCGTCGATATCACAAATCATTGCTGTGTAATTGAGTGAACTGGAGCGACGGCGTTCTTTCTGCATCTGTTCTACAAGATCATAAACGAAACGACGATTATAGGTTTCGGTCAACCCGTCTTGATTGGCAAGCTCATATAGCTGTTTTTCAGTCTTTACGTTCTTTGAGCGAGCACTCAGGGTGACCAACACAAACCCTACTGCCGCAAACATAATGTTGCCAATCTGAACATAGCTCGCAAGGGCTTCATACGCGAAGCTGTATTCAATGTGTTCAGCATAAACTTCCAAGAAGCCAAATAAACTAATGATACTGAAGCCAATGATTGAGGATACTTTTGCTGAAAACAGCGGTGACATCATGAGTAGAGCTGCGACAGGCCAAAGGAAGTAATGAAACCCCATGCTTAAGCCCAAAATAAGAGAGACGAGCACCGCATGCACGACAATTTCCATTGCCGATACGATAGTGGCGATGAAGTATCGACCTTGATGGTTTTTATATAAAGCAAAAAGCCAAGTGCTTACGCTCAGTATATTAATGAGCGATAAATAAATAGCACCAATACTTAAGAAAAAGAAAATAAATAAAATGTGTACACTAGCACCTAAGAAACACACATTCCTAAGGGTTAAATACAAACGAACATTTGAGTGGTCTTGACTCAAGTATTGATATCTAGCATCCAAAGGGGTGACTTGCTGCTTACTGCTGATATTAGAACGTGGTGTTGTCACTGAGGTATCTCGTTACCGTTAACTGCTTGTACTCAAATGGCGAAAATCATAGGCCAATGTTGGATTTTCGCCAAGTATACCTGAATAAATTATAGTCACTAAGATTTATTCTGTTTCATACACCAGAGGACAACAGGCCCTAGACTGCTTATTATTTCATTGCTTTGCCAAGTAGTCGCTTCAAAGCGAGCGATTTCACTGGTTTAGGTAAAAACATGATACCTAAATTAGACGCTTCATCTCTAAGCTCGGGGCTTCTATCTGCTGTACTCAGCACAACGATAGAGCGAGCCACTCCGTCGGCATCCTGCCTCGATAGCACGGCTTTGCAGACGTCAATACCATTGTCTGCGTTATCCAAGTGATAATCGGCAATGATAATATCTATGTTGTCCTGATACGCGTCCATAGCGCTAGCGTGATCACGTGCAACAAGTACTCTAGCTCCCCAATCAGTAAATAGGGTTGTCATGGCGGCTTGAATAAGTGGTTCATTTTCTATGAGAAGGACATATTTTCCTTCAAGGAAGGTTTCAACTTGACTTGCTTGATTAAGCGGCGCGGACACTGGGTTTTTGTTCTTGCTTCGTTGGAGTTGAACTTGGAATTGCGTTCCTTTGCCTAGCTCTGAGCGCACTTTGATATCGTGCTCTAATAAGGCACTCATTTTTTCAACGATAGTTAAACCAAGGCCTAAACCTTGATTGTTTTCATGCTTATCTAATTGCTTGAACTCGTCAAAAATAAGACTCTTTTGTTCGTCAGCAATACCTCGTCCTGAATCTAAAACACATATATCAACATTGTTAAGAGAGCGGCGTCTTACACCGACCAGAATCTTTCCGCGGTCGGTATAACGAATCGCATTAGTGATCAGGTTTTGAATGATTCGATTTAGCAAACGTCGATCACTAATCACCCATATATTAGTTGGCACATAATGAATGTTTAATCCTTTTTGGCGAGCCAGCACTTGGTATTCATTCACTAAGTTTTTCAGTAAATCATTTAGGTCTATGGCTTGTTTATGTGGCTTGATTAGTCCTGATTCCAATTTTGTCATATCAAGTAACATGGAGAGTAATTGGTCTGCATTTTCTAGCGCACCCACCAAGCCTTTTGTTAATTCGCTATTTTCAGTATCTTGGATTTTTTGATGCAACATAGATGCAAATAAAGAGGCTGCATTAAAAGGTTGCATTAAATCATGCCCCGCGGCTGCGAGAAACTTGGTTTTACTTGTGCTTGCCATCTCTGCATCGAGTTTAGCAATATTCAATTCTGCTGTTCGTTGTTCCACGCGGTTTTCTAGCTCTTGCTTAGACTCCTGTAATTCACGTTGGATATGAATGTATTCACTAATATCATTGTAGGTAGTCACGAAGCCACCACCAGGCAGAGGACTTCCGACAATTTCGATGACATTACCGTTGGTATTATCACGCAGAAACTTATAGGCGCTGCCTGATTTAATGTGGTCTATTCTACGTTGTATCTGCTCTTTGACACTCAGCCTTTCATCTTCTTTGCCATTCATTAAACCACGCGACGCATTGTATTTGAGCACCTCGATAATAGGCATACCAATTTTTAAAAAGTGTTGAGGGTAATCAAACATATCGACATATTTCTGGTTCCAAGCTATCAATTTCATTTCTTGGTTTATTACACTTATCCCTTGGGGAATATGCGCAACCGAGGATTGCAGTAATTCATGATTAAACTGAAAGCTTTGAGAGGCTTCTTCTACCCAATGACTAAGCTCATGCACATCATCCTTCTTATTAGTCGAAATAGCCGCAAGCAATATCCTCGCGCCCGCGTTACCGATATGAGATGAAAGTAGTCTTTCTGCATGCGCCAAGGTAGAAGGTTCAGCATAACCCAATAAATTCGCATTGGAGCGCTCGATCCTTGAAGAAAATGCAGCGGACAAATTCGCGGGGATCACTTTGTCGATCAATCTTTCAAGTTCATTAGTGACAATTTGATAAGGCGTTTTTGATTGTTGAGAGTCACTTATTAGAAAGGGGTTGTTAATTACCGAGGGGGCTTGGCGATTGAACATCGATACCACTACAAATACTAATATGTTGAAGCCAAATGCTAAGTAAAATCCCTGAGATAACTCACTATCAGTCGGAATTTCATTAAAATAGTAGCTCGATAAAATACTTGGATACAGAATGAAGTAGACCCATAAACCGGCCCCACTGAGAGTGCTTAACAAAGCTGCACTTCTATTTGCTTTACCCCAATACAAACCAATAATTAAAGCAGGAAACATCTGCGCTAGGAGCGATAATGCAATAAAGCCACTTTTAACTAATGGTGCTGTTTGGCTAATGTTTAAGTGATACCAATAGGCAATACTGAACACTAACATTACCGTAAACTGGCGGATCCTCAGAATATTGCTAGGCGCTAAGCTTTTTTTCAGATGCGGTGTGACTTGAGTAGAAAGCCAAAGAGGTGTGACTAAACTGTTCGCAACCATAATGCCTAAAGCTAAAGTCGCTACGATTACCATGCTTGTCGCTCCGGATAAGCCCCCAATGAAAGAGGTGAGTGCGACAAGTTCATTGTCAAAATGAACGGGAATTGATAGGGCAAAACTATCTGTTGAATATTGAGCGGTATCGAGTAGTAAATTACCTGCAAGTGCGATAGGCAGAACAAAAATAGACATCGCTAATAGGAAGAGCGGGAAAAGCCAGCGGGCTAGCACAAGCTCTGTTTCATTATTATTTTCAATAAAATTAATATGAAACTGTCGAGGTAAACAAAACATCGAGCAAATACCCAGTATGACGTGACTTACAAAAATCCAAACAGAAAAGTCTGCCTGCAATATTTCAGTGGTTGCTGGCTCCTTTGCAGCTTGAACGAAAACATCAAAAAAGCCATTGAACAAATAATAACAAACGTAAATGCCGACAATCAGTAAACCTAAGAGTTTCACAATGGACTCGAAGGCGATCGTATACATTAAGCCTGTGTGCTTTTCGGTAAGGTCTAGCGTTCGGGTACCAAATATAATGGCAAACAAAGCCATGAACGCAACGACATAAAAACCAATACTAGGCGCAAAAGCTAGCTTATCTTTGGTAATTAAGCTGAGCATAAGTGTAATAGCATCAAGCTGTAGTGCGATATAGGGGACGACACCAACAAAGCAAATAAGGGTAATAATTCCAGCGATTAAATGACTGTGCTGGTATCGAATGCCGATAAAGTCGGCCAGAGAACTAATATTAAATTGTCGACACAAGCGCGCGACTTTGCACACGACAGGGAAGGCAAACAGCATCACAAGAATAACGCCTAGGTAAGTTGGCACGAATGCCCAACCGAATTGAGAGGCTTGCGTCGTTGTACCGAAAAATGCCCAGGATGTGCAATGTACACCTAGAGCAAGTGAATAAACGATAGGAGAGGGCGACTTTTTGCGATTACCGTAAAACGCAATGGCAAACAACACCCCTAGGTATGAGAGTGTAATAAAGGCGATGGTATAAATCGAAAACAAACAGTGCTCCTGATACAAAAATGTCACTTAACACTGAGTTACTTGACTTCAGCGAATGCCGTTAACTTACCTAACTTTTTAGGAAAACGATATCAGACTTTCGTTATTCCCCGAGTCTGAACTGAATACGGCAGCAAAAAAAGAGAAAAAATGCAGTTATTTTGTTTTTTTTACTTGAAGCTCATAATTCTATCCCCATCTATCCGCCATGCATAAAGTTCGGCCTAGAAAGCGTCTGAACGTAAGACTAAGAAGTATCCGCGGAGAAAGTAATGAGTGAAGACAAAAACAATCCTGAAAACATTGAAGAGCTTAGCGCCGAAGAGCTGACCGAAAATGAGCAAACGATGACTGCTGATGAGCTTGAGCAGAGTATCAACGACGATGACAACATCGCTCGTATCGCTGAGCTTGAGGCTGAGTTGGAGATTGCTAACGGCACTATTGATGGTCAGAAAGATGCAGTGTTGCGTGCCCGCGCAGACATGGAAAACGCCAAGCGCAGAGCCGAACAAGAGGTAGATAAAGCACGTAAGTTTGCTTTAGAAAAATTTGCTAGCGAATTATTGCCGGTATTGGACAACCTTGAGCGTGCAATGCAAGTGGCGGACGCTGAAAATGATGCCATTAAGCCAGTGATTGAGGGTGTTGAACTCACTCTGAAGTCATTCACAAGTACTGTTGAAAAGTTTGGAATGCAGGTGGTTGACCCGCAAGGTGAGTCTTTTAACCCAGAACTTCACCAAGCGATGTCAATGCAAGAGTCTGCCGATTTAGCGCCAAATACCGTAATGGCAGTCATGCAAAAAGGTTACACGCTAAACGGTCGTTTGCTTCGTCCCGCCATGGTTATGGTGTCACGTGCAGCGAGTGATGGCGTAGATACACAAGTGTAAACTTGTAAATTTTTTTAAAACACGTATTGAAAACATGGGTATTAACCCCACTTATTAATGCAAAGAGCATTAACACATTTTTGGAGACACACAAATGGGTAGAATCATTGGTATCGATTTAGGTACAACAAATTCATGTGTCGCAGTATTAGACGGCGACAAAGCAAAAGTTATTGAGAACGCAGAAGGCGATCGTACAACTCCGTCGATTATTGCCTACAGTTCAGAAGGCGAAACCTTAGTAGGTCAGCCTGCGAAACGTCAAGCAGTAACAAACCCTGAAAACACACTATTCGCAATCAAACGTTTGATTGGTCGTCGTTTTGAAGATGAAGAAGTACAGCGTGATATCGATATCATGCCTTTCAAAATCATCAACGCAGATAACGGTGATGCTTGGGTCGAAGCAAACGGCGAGAAAATGGCACCTCCACAGATTTCTGCTGAAGTGCTTAAAAAAATGAAGAAGACAGCCGAAGATTACTTAGGCGAAGAAGTGACAGCTGCCGTTATCACGGTACCTGCTTACTTTAATGATGCTCAGCGTCAAGCAACTAAAGATGCAGGCCGCATCGCAGGTTTAGAAGTGAAGCGCATCATCAACGAACCTACTGCCGCAGCTCTAGCATACGGTATGGACAAGAAAAAAGGCGACAGCGTCGTTGCTGTTTATGACCTTGGTGGTGGTACTTTCGATATTTCAATCATTGAAATTGACGAAGCTGATGGCGAGCACACTTTTGAAGTACTAGCGACGAATGGTGATACTCACCTAGGTGGTGAAGACTTCGATAATCGCATGATCAATTATCTTGTTGAAGAGTTTAAGAAAGACCAAGGTTTCGATTTACGCAAAGATCCTTTAGCTATGCAGCGTCTGAAAGAAGCGGGTGAAAAGGCAAAAATTGAATTATCTTCTGCGCAACAAACAGAAGTGAACTTGCCATACATCACTGCAGATGCGAGTGGTCCTAAGCATTTAGCTATCAAAGTGACGCGCGCGAAGTTAGAATCTTTAGTTGAAGACTTAGTGAAAAAGTCACTACAGCCATTGAAGCAAGCGTTAGCTGATGCTGATTTGTCAGTAAGCGACATCAACGACATTATTTTGGTTGGTGGTCAAACACGTATGCCGCTTGTTCAGAAGTATGTTACTGAATTCTTCGGCAAAGAACCGCGTAAAGACGTTAACCCTGATGAAGCGGTAGCGACTGGTGCAGCCATTCAAGGTGGTGTACTTGCAGGTGACGTGAAAGACGTTTTATTGTTAGACGTAACGCCATTGTCACTGGGCATTGAGACAATGGGTGGCGTAATGACGGCATTGATTGAGAAAAATACCACCGTCCCTACGAAGAAATCTCAGGTGTTCTCAACGGCTGAAGATAATCAAGCTGCGGTAACTGTTCATGTGCTGCAAGGTGAGCGTAAGCAAGCCCAAGGCAACAAGTCTTTAGGTCAGTTTAATCTTGAAGGCATTCGTCCAGCATCTAGAGGTACCCCTCAAATTGAAGTCACCTTCGATATCGATGCTGACGGCATTTTACATGTATCAGCAAAAGATAAAGATACAGGTAAAGAGCAGAAGATTACGATCAAAGCGAACTCAGGCTTGAGTGATGATGAAATCGAGCAAATGGTACAAGATGCAGAAGCGAACAAAGACGCTGACGCTAAGTTTGAAGAACTCGTTCAAGCGAGAAACCAAGCTGATGGCATGATCCATGGCACGAAGACGCAGATTGAAGAAGCTGGTGATGCACTTCCAGAAGAAGATAAAGCGACTATCGAAGCAGCGCTTGAAGCTCTTGAAACCGCGCGTAAGGGCGACGACAAAGCTGAAATCGATGCGAAAGTACAAGCGCTAATGGAAGCATCTACCAAGTTAATGGAAATCGCACAGGCGAAAGCTGCGGCAGAAGGCCAAGGCGCTCCTGAAGGTAACGACGGTGCAGCAGCTCCAGCTGATGATGACGTCGTTGATGCTGAATTTGAAGAAGTGAAAGACGACAAAAAATAAGTCATCTAACGCTTTTCAATAAACATAGGCGCAGCGAGTGAAGACGAGTTGCGCCTTGTTCGTATCAGGTTTAACTGAAAATTTTAGTTAAACCGATGTTTTATAAATGCTTTTTACCCAATGCTTAGATCCATTCAGAATCAGCAAATAGTAATAAAGAGCCTTTATAAAAATAGTTTCATCCATGTAAATAGATTAGATAGCAGGAAACCTTGAATTTATGTCCAAACGAGATTACTACGAAGTATTAGGCGTACCAAAGAGTGCAGATGAGCGCACTATTAAAAAGGCCTATAAAAAGCTCGCCATGAAATACCACCCTGATAGAACTCAGGGCGACAAAGGTATGGAAGAAAAATTCAAAGAGATTCAAGAAGCTCATGAAATTCTAACCGATGACCAAAAGCGTGCAGCCTACGATCAGTACGGACATGCCGGTGTTGATCCAAACCGTGGCGGTGGTCATGGACATGGCGCCGATTTCGGCGATATATTTGGTGACGTATTTGGTGATATTTTTGGTGGTGGTCGCGGTCGTCAATCACGAGCACGTCAGGGCTCTGACTTGCGTTATAATTTGGAAATGTCATTAGAAGAAGCCGTGCGTGGCAAAGAAGTTGAAATTCGAGTGCCAACTTTAGTTGAGTGTGAAGTTTGTCACGGCTCAGGTGCGAAAAAAGGCTCTTCTCCAACAACCTGTCCGACATGTAAGGGCAATGGTCAGGTGCAAATGCGCCAAGGTTTCTTCGCCGTTCAGCAAACGTGTCCAACATGCTCTGGTAAAGGACAAATTATTAGCGATCCTTGTACACCTTGTCGTGGTCAGGGCCGCACAGAAAAAACGAAAACACTGTCGGTTAAAGTGCCTGCAGGCGTCGACACAGGTGATCGTATTCGTTTAACTGGCGAAGGTGAAGCCGGGGAAACAGGTGCACCAGCGGGTGACTTATATGTTCAGGTTCATATTCGTGAGCATGATATTTTTGCCAGAGATGGCAACAACCTATACTGTGAAGTCCCGCTAGGTTTTGCAACAGCGGCACTTGGCGGTGAAATTGAAGTGCCGACCTTAGATGGTAAGGTTAAATTAAAAATTACACCTGAAACTCAAACCGGCAAGATGTTCCGTTTACGAGGCAAAGGCGTTAAGTCTGTTCGAAGCGGAAGTGTCGGCGACCTTATGTGTAAGGTTGTGATAGAGACGCCAGTAAACTTGTCGACTAAACAAAGAGAAATGTTGGAAGAGTTTGATGCCAGCTTAGGTGGTGGTAAACATCGACCAAAGGAACAGGGGTTCTTTGACGGGGTTAAAAAGTTCTTTGACGATTTAACTAAGTAACAATCAAAACACCTAATCAAACGCTTATCTGAAAAGATAGGCGTTTTTTTTACCGACACTATGGAAATGGTCTATTATTTAGTTCGAGCACGTTATAATCTTAATTGCACCCAAGAGTGCAATGTTTCTAATCATTATCAATAGGGAATTATCATGAGAAAAACGCTGTCGGCGATTGCCATCTTAGCCACACTTTTTACAGGTACTGCAATAAGCAAAGAGGCTAGTTCAGAGAAACAAGCGAAAACATCCGCAGAATTTCGCCAAGCTCTTTTACAATTAGTAAGAAGCAACATGGGTCCTCTTGGCGGTATGGCTAAAGGACAAATACCTTATGACGCTGATGCAATGCAAAAATATGGATTACGTATAGAACAACTTGGCATGATGATGCCGGACTATTTCGAAACTGATACTCGCAAATTTAGTATAAAAACAGAAGCTGCAGATGATATCTGGGAGAACATGGCCGACTTTAATGCCAAAGCACAAGATATGGTTGATGCAGCCAAGTCCTTGCAAAGTGTTGCCGCAGCCGGTGATGAAGCTAAATTTCGCGCTGCTATCGGTTCAGTTGGAAGTACTTGTAAAGCTTGTCATGACAAATACAAAACGGACTAAATTGAGTTCTTAGACCAAAGTAGCGTTTGCTTTTACTTTATAATATGTAACAATCTTGTTAACGATGATGGCTTTTTGGGAGAAGTTCAGAATCGTTTCAGTGCTATTGCTACTGAGAGTCTTTACAAGTATGTAACAAGCGCTCCTCTGTACCCTGAGAGAAGCGAAGTAGTAAATGGAAGTTAATAGTGCTTAATCCTAATAAAAAAAATAAAAGGATTGGCTATTATGTCAAAACATGCTTTAAAACAAACAGCGTTGGCGGTGGGATTGACTATTCTATATGGTTTAACAATCTCACAAGCGAACATGTTCTTTTAGACATTACAAACAACAAGTAACTAAAAGTCACTTTTAGAAAATGAACAGCCGAGCAGGCCTTGCTCGGCTGTTTTTTTTGTTCGATGATAAGTCACTAGAACAGTACTTATATTAGTAATAAAACTCGTCACTGGCTTCTGGCGCAAGCACGACCACTATCATATACACCAAGCCTGCAGATAATCCGGCAAATATAAAAGCGCGTAGCCAAAAATTTTGAGTATCAATAGGCTCACTAGATTCATTATTTGAGTCATTTATTTTTTTATAACCGCTGAGCATGCTTTTCACTAAATCTTGCTTCATCTTAAACTTGTAAAAAATCATCGCGCCGATATGCAAGACCAAAAACACCCAAATGGCATTAAACAAGTTGTGATGCAACCAATTCATAATATCTTGAGTAGAGGCTGAAACTGCAGAATAATAGGGGCCAGAGTCAAAAATATCATCACTAACAAACAAACCACTGATAGTTTGAGTGATAAGTGCAGTCAGGACAAAAATAATAGAATACGCGCCCAGAGGATTGTGGCCTAAGCTAGCTTTATAGTGCGAGGTATTTAAAGACTTTGCATAAGTGAGGGCAACAGCAGGCGATACTATAAATGCAGAGAAACGCGCGTAATAAGCACCCATAATCCCCCAAAGTAGTCTGAATATGATGAGTCCCATCATGAAATAACCACCATAGAAGTGCCATTGGATGGCATTGTCTAACACTTCAACCGTTAGATATTGCGATACTAAGGTTGCTACTAACAGCCAATGAAAAATGCGAGTTGGAAAATCCCAAACGTAAACTGTCATATTCCCTCTGTTGTATGAACAAAAAACAATAGTGTAAGGATTCAATCGAACTTGCTCAATCAATTCTTCTATTTAGGTCAATTAATTCAAATTGGCGCTCAAAAAATTGTTCATTTTGTGTTTATTGGGTGTTCACATGCGGTCCTTTCGTGGATAATTGCGTTAATAATACTGTGAGGATAAAGATTTGACTAAAATTGGTGTATTAGGTGCTAATGGAAGAATGGGGCGTGTATTAATTGATGCATGTTATCAACATACCGATGTTTCTCTCGGTTTTGCGAGTGTGCGCAATGGTTCTAGTTTCGTTGGAATTGATGCGGGTGAGTTAGCCGGTATCGCAAAACAATATATTGCAATTTGCGAGAACCAGCACAAGCCCTCTGATATAGCAGATGTAGTCATCGATTTTACACTACCAGAGGCGCTGGCAGATAATTTAGCTTGGTGTGTAAAACACAGTAAACCTATCGTGATCGGCACAACAGGCTTAGACGAAAGTGGCTTAGCCCTAATCGACGAAGCTGCCAAATCCATCCCGATTGTGTTCGCTGCAAACTACAGTGTAGGCGTAAACTTGTTGCTTAGTTTAGCCAAGCAAACTAGCGCAGTTATGGGGCATAACGCTGATATTGAAATCGTTGAAGCTCACCATCGTTTCAAGAAGGATGCGCCTTCAGGAACTGCAATGGCGATTGGCGAAGCGATTGCCGATGAATTAGGTCGCGACCTTAAACAATGTGCTGTTTATGGGCGAGAAGGAGATACCGGCGAGCGGAAGCTTGAAACAATTGGTTTTAGCACGGTAAGAGCTGGAGATATCGTCGGTGAACATACCGCAATATTTGCCGCGATTGGCGAAAGGATTGAGTTAACTCATAAGGCATCTAGCCGATTGACCTTTGCCAACGGTGCTTTGAAAGCCGCGGGCTGGTTAAAGGACAAACCGGCAGGCTTGTATACGATGCAAGAAGTGCTCAATTTAAAGTAAGCCATTAAGAGTGATTAATCTGCTTGTTTTAAGTGTTTAAGCATGAAATCATGCCTAAGTCCGCATTTTTTGATGTTTACTAAGTAAATTTCAGAAAAAAATAGATCAATCGCTCTCGTTCATATATACTCATCGGAATTTGCCACTAATTTGCAATTTCGCGCAGGACGAAAGCACGCACACATGGCAATTTTAGCCGTGGACGCGAGTCAACGTGACTGCATTGAGAATGCAAAACAACGCGAAGAAGCTTCGATAAAGTACAGTTTAATCACTGATTTATCGTATTTTTCGGAAATAATGGTGTTTCGCCGCTATTTCCCTTGTTACCTTTACTTTTAGGAGGTTGACTTGGCTATTTCTGCCCTTTTAGTGCTTGAAGATGGTTCTGTTTTCAACGGTACTTCCATTGGCGCTTCTGGTTACAGTGTTGGAGAAGTTGTCTTTAATACATCCATGACTGGATACCAGGAAATTCTTACTGACCCTTCATACGCCGAACAAATCATCACACTCACTTACCCTCATATAGGTAACACCGGAACAAACTCCGAAGATATTGAATCTGATAAAATCTGGGCCAAAGGCCTTGTCATTAGAGACTTGCCCTTAATTGCTAGCAACTTCCGCAGTGAAAAATCTCTTTCTGACTATTTAAGTGACAATAATATTGTCGCGATTGCAGATATTGATACGCGAAGATTAACTCGGATTTTACGAGACAAGGGTGCTCAACGCGGCTGTATTGTCTCGGCCGATGCGCTGTCACAAAGCGATGCTTTAGAACAAGCGAAAGCATTTCCTGGTTTAAAAGGAATGGATCTCGCAAAAGTCGTTTCACGCACCGAAAAAACACAATGGGTTGATGGTTCATGGGAACTAGGTAAAGGTTATGCGACTAACAAAACCGACTTGCCTTATCACGTTGTCGCTTACGACTTTGGCGCCAAAAGCAACATTTTAAGAATGTTAGTTGACCGAGGTTGCAAGCTAAGCTTAGTACCTGCTGAAACTAGCGCCGACGATGTCCTTGCGCTAAATCCCGATGGTATCTTTTTATCAAACGGCCCTGGCGATCCCGAGCCATGTACTTATGCAATTGAAGCGATAAAAGTATTCTTAGATAAAGGTATTCCAATCTTTGGGATATGTCTCGGTCATCAATTACTTGCATTGGCAAGTGGCGCGAACACTGAAAAGATGAAGTTTGGCCATCATGGCGCAAATCATCCAGTGAAAGACCTGGCTCGAGATGTGGTAATGATCACCAGTCAAAATCATGGTTTTGCCGTACAAGAATCCTCACTACCCGAAAACGTTAAAGTCACTCACGTGTCTTTATTTGATAAGTCATTACAAGGTATTGAACGCACAGATAAACCGGCATTTAGCTTCCAAGGTCACCCAGAAGCGAGCCCAGGTCCTCATGATGCTGCGCCCTTATTCGACAAGTTCATAGACTTAATCGTTCAATCTAAAACTCAAGCTTAACAGTAGGAATAAAGACTATGCCAAAACGTACCGACCTCAAGAGTATCTTAATTCTTGGCGCTGGACCTATTGTTATTGGTCAAGCTTGCGAGTTTGACTATTCTGGTGCTCAAGCGTGTAAAGCCCTAAGAGAAGAGGGTTACCGAGTTATCTTGGTAAACTCTAACCCAGCAACAATAATGACCGATCCTGAGATGGCTGACGCCACATACATAGAGCCAATTCAGTGGGAAGTTGTTCGTAATATTATTGCCAAAGAACGCCCGGATGCAGTATTGCCAACGATGGGCGGTCAAACAGCCCTTAATTGTGCACTCGACTTAAATAAGCATGGTGTTCTCAAAGAGTTCAATGTAGAGCTAATTGGAGCATCGGCGGATGCTATCGATAAAGCCGAAGACCGAGAGCGATTCGATAAAGCAATGAAATCCATTGGGCTAGAATGTCCTCGTGCTGAGATTGCGCATACATTAGAGCAAGCTTACGACGTATCCACCCGCATCGGTTTCCCGTGTATCATTAGACCGTCTTTTACAATGGGCGGCACGGGCGGCGGAATTGCGTATAACAAAGACGAATTCACTGAAATTTGTACTCGCGGCCTTGATTTATCACCCACTTCCGAACTGCTTATTGACGAATCATTAATCGGTTGGAAAGAATACGAGATGGAAGTTGTACGCGATAAAGCGGACAACTGTATCATCGTTTGTACAATTGAAAACTTTGACCCAATGGGCGTGCATACCGGGGATTCAATCACAGTCGCTCCTGCACAAACCTTAACTGATAAAGAGTTTCAGATTATGCGGAATGCCGCTATGGCAGTATTGCGTGAAATCGGCGTTGAAACTGGCGGTTCAAACGTACAGTTCGGCGTGTGTCCAGATACAGGCCGCATGGTCATCATCGAGATGAACCCACGTGTGTCGCGCTCATCAGCACTAGCATCAAAAGCGACTGGCTTCCCAATTGCAAAAATTGCAGCGAAACTGGCAGTTGGCTTTACTTTGGATGAGTTAGCAAATGATATTACTGGCGGCCTAACACCTGCATCCTTCGAACCTGCAATTGACTATGTTGTGACCAAAATACCGCGTTTCAATTTCGAAAAGTTTGCTGGCTCAAACGATAGACTGACCACTCAGATGAAGTCTGTTGGTGAAGTCATGGCGATTGGTCGCAACCAACAAGAGTCTTTACAAAAGGCTTTACGAGGATTGGAAGTCGGTGTGTCTGGTTTGAATCCCATCCTTGATTTGAATGACCCTGAAGCGAAAAATAAACTGATTTATGAATTGCGTGAGCCAGGTGCTGAACGCATTTGGTATATCGGTGATGCTTTTAGAATGGGCATGTCCGTTGAAGAAATATTCGCGTTAACTAACATCGACCGTTGGTACCTTGTACAGCTAGAAGAAATCGTGCAACTCGAGCAATTAATTGAGCGTATCGGCCTGTCAGAAATTGATCAACAATTAATGCGCACGCTGAAGCGTAAGGGTTTTGCAGACGCTAGGATTGCTGAGCTTACGAATGTTGCTGAAAGTGACGTGAGAGATATGCGCAATAAGTTTGATATATTGCCGGTATATAAACGCGTTGATACTTGTGCTGCAGAATTTAGTACTTCAACAGCTTACATGTACAGCACATACGATGAAGAGTGTGAATCACAACCGTCAGATCGCGATAAGATAATGGTCTTAGGTGGCGGTCCAAACAGAATTGGACAAGGTATTGAGTTCGATTATTGTTGTGTACATGCGGCACTTGCCATGCGTGAAGATGGTTACGAAACGATTATGGTTAACTGTAACCCTGAGACTGTTTCTACCGACTACGACACATCTGATAGGCTCTACTTTGAGCCCGTCACCTTAGAAGATGTGCTGGAAATCGTTAGGGTTGAAAAACCAAAAGGGGTCATTGTGCAATATGGCGGACAAACGCCGCTTAAATTGGCTCGCGCACTGAAAGAAAACGGTGTACCGATTATTGGTACGTCTCCTGACGCGATTGACCGAGCAGAAGATCGTGAACGCTTTCAGCATATGGTTAACAAACTAGGTTTGAAGCAGCCAGCGAATGCAACGGTTAGCAATATGGAAGAGGCGCTTGAGAGAGCGACTGAAATTGGCTTTCCATTAGTGGTTCGTCCTTCATATGTTCTTGGTGGCCGTGCCATGGAAATTGTTTATGACCTAAAAGACTTACGTCGTTATTTGAACGAAGCGGTTAAGGTTTCCAATGACAGCCCAGTGCTCTTAGATCGCTTCCTAGATGACGCTATTGAAGTAGACATTGATGCGATTTGTGATGGCAAAGAAGTTGTGATTGGCGGCATCATGGAACACATTGAACAAGCAGGTGTTCACTCGGGTGATTCAGCATGTAGTTTACCTCCGTATACCTTGTCTGAAGAGATTCAAGATGTGATGCGTAAGCAAGTGACCGAAATGGCCTTAGAGCTTGAGGTCGTTGGTTTGATGAATACCCAGTTTGCTATCAAAGACAACGAAGTGTATCTGATTGAGGTAAACCCCAGAGCGGCAAGAACAGTTCCATTTGTGTCTAAAGCGACCGGTGTGCCGCTAGCTAAAGTTGCTGCAAGAGCAATGGCTGGCACTAGTTTAGCTTCTCAAGGCGTGACCAAAGAAATCATACCTCCGTTTTTCTCGGTAAAAGAGGTTGTGCTACCTTTTGCTAAGTTCCAAGGTGTCGATCCTCTCTTAGGCCCTGAAATGCGCTCAACAGGCGAAGTCATGGGTGTAGGTAATGGCTTTGATGAAGCCTATGCTAAAGCGAACTTAGGCGCATCAGCACCATTACCGGTAGAGGGTAAAGTGCTATTGTCAGTTAGAAATAACGACAAACAACGCCTAATAGGTTTGGCTCGGGAAATGATAGAGCAAGGTTTTACTGTCGAAGCGACCAAAGGAACAGCGTCTTTCTTGCGTGATCATGGTGTTGAGTGCGGTATCGTTAATAAGCTATCTGAAGGCCGTCCAAATATCGTAGATGCGATAAAAAATGGTGAGTACTGTTACGTAGTCAACACAACAGAGGGACGCCAAGCGATAACTGACTCAGTCTATATTCGCCGCGAAGCACTGTTAAACAAAATGAGCTATACCACAACACTTAACGCTGCTTTTGCCACAATACGTGCACGAACAGCAGATGCCAAAGTGAATGTAAGCTCTGTTCAAGAATTGCATCAACGTGTGAATGCTTAACAAGATATCGTTTATCTTGATGCGCTATAGCAGATAGCTGTTTTTGACTTTTTCAAAATAGGTTATCATGGCAACTAGAGCTAAAAATGAAAAATGCGCCTTCACTGGCGCATTTTTGTCTATTTTGATACTAATATGAAACTAACCTAGTATTAAGAGTTATAGACAACAGTGAGAAACTCACTCGTCCAATCAAACAAATAGAATAATTAAAGAGTAGATACATGACTACATATCCAATGACTGCGCATGGTGCAGAGATGTTGCGCCAAGAATTAAAAGAACTAAAGTCGGTAAAACGTCCTGAAATCGTGAAGTCTATTGCAGACGCGCGCGAACATGGTGATTTGAAAGAGAATGCTGAATATCATGCTGCCAGAGAGCAACAAAGTTTCTGTGAAGGTCGTATCCAAGATATTGAAGGCAAACTGTCGAATGCTCAAATTATTGACGTCACTAAAATGCCAAACACAGGTAAAGTCATTTTTGGCACAACAGTGACAGTATTAAATACTGAGAATGAAGAAGAGATTACTTATAAAATTGTCGGTGACGATGAGTCTGATATTAAGAACCAATTGATTTCAGTAAATTCGCCAATCGCACGTGGTTTGATTGGTAAAGAACTCGATGACGTAGTCACGATCCAAACACCAAAGGGTGCAGTAGAGTTCGAAATTATCGAAGTCGAATATATCTAAGCCCTTATGTAAACCTTTATTTGGCCCCTTATCTACATTGGGGCCCCCACAAGTTTTTACTCGTTAATGGTGCCCTAACCATTCAGTCGCTTTCGTCAGTGCTTCAGTACGATTTTGTACAAAAGCATCTGGCGGAAGTATTTCAGTAAAGCCCATCTTTTGCAGTTTCTTTTTAGAACTGTCTTGCTTCACCAACATAATAATGTGTTTTTCTAGTTGATTAGCATCTTTGATCAAGTTCTCGATTGCTAACGCTATTGTGTCATCTAGAAACGAGACATCGCTCAAGTCGATAATAATCACTTTATGCTCCGTCATACTGCTGAGTTCGCGAGAGAGTGCTTTGGATACGCCAAATATCATCGTGCCGCTCAGGTAGAAGAACAGTATCTCACCGTTGGCTTTATTCAATAGTTGTCGCTGTTCTATGGTTAAGGGCAGGCGACCATCAACATCACTAATCGCTTTAATGTTTTTGGCTTGTGATGCACTGAGCTTTTCTATCGTAATAATATTAGCAATGAACACTCCGATACCTACAGCAACCACAAGGTCGACAAAGACAGTAAGTAACAAAACAGCATACATGATAAGAGAAGACTGCTTAGAAACCTTGTGAGCGCGTTTAATGAAGCTCCAGTCAAGGATGTCTATGCCAACTTTCACTGCAATACCAGCAAG
Source organism: Brumicola blandensis (assembly GCF_031846165.1). Lineage (NCBI taxonomy): Bacteria > Pseudomonadati > Pseudomonadota > Gammaproteobacteria > Alteromonadales > Alteromonadaceae > Brumicola > Brumicola blandensis. The sequence goes on along the minus strand of NZ_JAVRIE010000001.1, from coordinate 1,124,829 downwards.
CACCGCAATAGGGATGACTGATATCAAACCAGAGGCACCAAAGATAGCTACCACTAGCACAGACACTCTGACTAAGCCGGATAGCGCGGTTTTCGCCCCAGCTTGAATATTAACTACTGTACCCATTGTCGCGCCAGCACCTGGTAAGCCGCCAAAAAGCCCAGACATCATGTTACCGACGCCTTGTCCAATAAGTTCTTTATCGGATTTGTGTTCGCTGCGTGTCAGGTTGTCGGCAATCACCGACGTCAGCATAGAGTCGATGCAACCAAGCATTCCAAGCACGATACCATCCAAGACCATGGTTTTAATTTGTTCAGGTGTGAACTCAGGGAGAACGAGAGATGGCAAACTAACATTAATTTCACCAATCCGGCGAATATCTACAGATTGAAAAAATATCACTGACACAATCGAAATCATGACAAGCGCGATCAGTTGTGGAGGCAGAATATTTTTTAACTTCTTCGGAGTGAGGAATAAAATCGCAATGGTGGCCAGCGCCATGCCTAACTCAACAAAGCTTATATTTGAAATAATCTCAGGCAGAGAGGTCAGTGTGCCACTAACACCTCCACTTGGCGCAGCGGAACCCATCGCGGGGGCTAGCTGCATTACGATAAGGATACAGCCAATGCCTGACATAAACCCAGATATGACGCTGTAGGGCATCATAGTGATGTATTTACCTAACTTCATTACACCAAACGCTATTTGCGTTAAGCCTGCGATCATGACTACCGTAAATGCCATCGCAAGGCCGTTATCAGGATTGTCCGCTATCAACGTAGTCACTACCGCTGCCATGATGACTGTCATAGGGCCTGTTGGCTCAGATATCAGTGTGGGTGTGCCACCAAATAGAGATGCAAAGAGACCGATGATAATGGCACCGTATAAACCGGCTTCAGGACCTACACCTGAGGCAACACCAAAGGTTAAAGCGAGAGGCAGCGAGACAATCGCTGCAGTGACACCCCCAAGGATATCGCCTCTCAGGTTGGAGCGGTTTATGGTGTTAAAAATCTGCACGTAAATCACCTATCATTATTGTTCTTATATTTTGGCAAAAATAAGGCGCTCATTGAGCGCCCTGAATATCCGTGGCTTAGTATACTGTAAAACACGTATACAGTGGTTTGATCTGCTATATTTCCGCGCTTGCATTTTTTGTATTTTTTACACAGGCAAGAGCGACGATACCGCTGACAATATCGACTGCTTCACTTTATTCGTTCGGTTTTTTTCTTTGTAAAAATAAGCCTGAGACAAACAAAAGCCCAAAAACAAAGTATGTTGGAATATTTCCAAACATTCTATATGGGGTTTTCCCACTGACTAATGAAATGGTTTCAGTGATCGTTGTTGCAGCGAACTGCTCAGCTTGTTGCGTTATTTTACCCTTGTGATCGATAAATGCGGTTAGGCCATTATTAGTTGTTCGTAACACGGGTAAACCAAACTCTTTTGCCCGCATTTGGGCTATTTCCAGATGTTGATGTGGGCCATGAGAGTTACCAAACCAAGCATCATTGCTCACGGTAATAATGGCATCAGTTTGCTCTGTTAGGTTCGCTGATATTTGTTTTGGGAAAGCAATTTCAAAACAGATTGCTGGCGCTAGGTTTGTACCATTGGCTGCTAAGTTTCGTTGAACAAAGTCGCCACGAGTAAATGAAGACATCGGTAAATCAAAAATAGGCGCGATTTCACGTAATATTGATTCAAAGGGAACAAACTCGCCAATAGGGAGTAAGTGGTGCTTGGAAAAGCGATTATTGTGTCCATAACGATAAGGGATCGTGTTTTCGTTGCGCAGATCATTACCAAGGGCTAACAGACTGTTGTAGATCTTTCCTGTTTCGTAGTTATAGTCGACAATGCCTGTGATGAGCGCCGTATTAGTGCCATTTGCCTGCTCATCAAGTTCGCGTAGAAAGCCTTTTGTTGCTACCTCTAGTTTGGGGATAGCGGCTTCTGGCCAAATCACGATATCGGATGACCAATGGGCTTGAGTCAGTTCCCGATACTTATTCATTGTTGGACGATCTTGCTCGGGTATCCAACGCATTGTTTGCGCAATATTACCTTGCACCATCGTAACTTCGGTCGATTGACCTCTTGGTGTAGCCCATTCATTTTGATTTAAAACAGCACCAGAAATCATCGCGATGGCTAAGATGAACAGACTTCTAAGACCAGAGAATTGCCAAGATTTACCTATTTTTTGAACGCGTAGGTTCTGACCAATACTCACCGCTATCATTATGAATAAAGCGCTGACACCTATTTCTCCAATGACCGGCAGCCAGCCCTGCAAAGGTGAATAGAGTTGACTATAGCCAATGGATAGCCAAGGGAATCCGGTCAAGAAGTGCGCACGACACCACTCCAGAACTAACCATAAGAAAGGCAGGGCAAGTGGCCAAGCCGCTCTTTTCATGAATTTATTGCTTAGCCAAAGCGTAATAGCAGGAAAAATAGCGAGATAGCCGCAAAGCAGCATCATCATTCCTACCGAGGCTATAAGTGGTAAGCCACCGTGTTCAGCGATACTAACATGGACCCAACTTATCCCCGCACCAAAGTAACCGAAACCAAAGCACCACGCGAGTGCAAAGTGTTTATCTTCAGAACGACTTTGTAGGTAAAACCATAGGGAGAAGCTAATAAAGGGTAGCCACCACCAATTGAAAGGCGAAAAGGCAAGCGTATTGCTTGCCCCTAAAACTACCAATATTAATGCTTTCACATAAATATTCAGGATTTAGTCCTCGTTTTCAGGCAAGGTAACTTTCAGTTGCATAATGCGACGCTTATCAGAGTTAGTGACTTTGAACGTAAGGCCTTCAATTTCAACTGAGTCATCTGTTTCAGGCATGTGACCAAAAGCACGAAGTACTACGCCACCGATCGTATCCGAATCATCTTCATTTAATTTTGTTTCAAAGAAGCGATTGAAATCTTCTACGGAACAAAGTGCTTTCACAGAATAGGTGTGTTTATTTAAAGGGCGAATTTCATCACTTTCGTCTATCTCAGTGTCGAATTCGTCTTCAATTTCACCGACGATCAGTTCAAGAATATCTTCTATTGTAACCAGCCCAGATACACCGCCGTATTCATCGACGACAATCGCCATGTGATAACGTTGTTGCCGAAACTCTTTCAGAAGCACGTCAACGCGCTTACTCTCAGGCACAATGATTGCCTCGCGAAGTACTTCTTTGAGCTTGAATTCTTTGCCTGGTATAAACGCGTAAGGTAGTAGATCTTTGGCTAACAAAATACCTTCAATGTGGTCTTTGTCTTCCGATATGACGGGGTAGCGCGAGTGAGCATTGTCTAGCAATATGGGTAAAAACTCATCGACTTCTTGCTCGACATCAACCGTGACCATCTGAGCCCTCGGGATCATGATGTCGCGCACTTTAATTTCACTGACCGACATTACCCCTTCGATCATTTCTTTCGTTTGCGGGTCGATTAACTCACGTTGTTCAGCATCAGAAATGACTTCAGAAAGTTCTTCTTTGTTTCTCGGCTCCCCCCTGAAAGTCTGGCTTAGTTTTTCTAACCAGCTTTTATTGGTGGAACCGTTGGTAGAGTGGGGATTGTCGTCGCTCATAATCTCTTCGTTATTAAGTTAATGTTGCCCAAGCTGACACCTATAGTCAGTGATCTTGGTAAGGGTCGTCAATACCTAATTGCGCAAGAACATGGGTTTCGAGATTTTCCATCTCTAACGCTTCTTCTTCTTCAATATGGTCATAGCCGAGTAAATGCAATAGGCCATGGATACACAAATGTGCCCAATGATCCAAAATAGCTTTGTTTTGTTCTTTAGCTTCACGTTCAACCAGCGCTGCACAAATGACCAAATCTCCTAAGAAAGGAGAGTCAATGTGCGTTGGTGCTTCAAAAACAAAGGAGAGGACGTTTGTTGGCTTATCCTTACCTCTATAATCTTTATTTAACTGTTGAGATTCTGCGCTATCGCATATCCGCACAGTGACTTCAAACGTGGATTCAAGAGCATCGCTCTGCTGTTGAGTCTCTTGATGTGGCTGATTACTCTCTTCGAGATGATTTGCCAGAGCATCTTGTTGCTCTTTTAACACGACCAATGCCAGTGACAGCCATCCACTTATTTGTTCGGAAGTGGGTACATCGTGCTCAAGCGAATCTCGCTCAAGCACGTTTTGAAGATCAAGATTGATTGTCATTAGGGGGCGTTAAATCACTATGATCACTTTGATTGCGGATTTGTTCGTCTCTCAATCGCTTTTTCTCAATTGCTTCCGCTTCTTTTTTTGCATCATGCTCTTCATAGGCTTGCACGATACGAGCGACAACAGGGTGTCGCACAACATCTTGCGCATTGAAGAAGTTAAATGAGATGTCATTGACTTCACTTAATACTTCTATGGCGTGACGTAGACCCGATTTCGCACCGCGAGGCAAGTCGATCTGAGTAATATCACCACTAATCACTGCTTGTGAATTAAAGCCAATTCGCGTCAAAAACATTTTCATTTGTTCAACGGTCGTGTTTTGACTTTCATCAAGAATAATAAACGCGTCGTTCAAGGTACGACCGCGCATGTATGCGAGTGGAGCAACCTCTATCACATTTCGTTCGATAAGTTTTTCAACTTTTTCAAAACCTAACATCTCGAAGAGTGCGTCGTATAAAGGGCGTAAATAAGGGTCGACTTTCTGTGACAAATCGCCAGGCAAAAAGCCAAGCTTTTCACCCGCTTCAACGGCTGGTCGTGTTAATAGTATCCTGCGCACTTCTTGACGCTCAAGCGCATCCACAGCACAAGCAACTGCCAAGTACGTTTTACCTGTACCAGCAGGGCCAATACCAAAGGTAATATCGTGATTGATGACATTTGCCACGTAGCGTGATTGATTTGGGTTACGCGGCTTAATCACACCTCGTTTGGTTTTGATATGGACTTCTTTGCCATAGTCCCCAGCTTCAGCGCGTTCTAAGCATTTTGCTTCTTGGATCGCAAGGTGAACTTGGTTCGGTTCGAGCGACGGTACACTGCCTTTTACAGGCTGCGTTTCGATATATAGAAGCTTTAATAATTCGCTCGCACCGTTCGCTTGTTGCGGATCCCCAAGGACTTTAAACTCATTAGCCCGGTAAGTGATTTCCACACCTAAACGACGCTCTATTTGTTTAATATTGTCGTCAAACGGGCCGCAAAGGCTAGAAAGGCGCTTATTATCTTCAGGTTGTAAAATTATCTCGTTACTTACTAACTTACTCAATCTGTTCTCTTTTATCAGTGTTTAATCGTTACTTTTGATAGCGAGCATATTAGCCGCCTATCACTATTTACGCTGGTATAACTTGGGTAACACCAGTCTCATCGGCTACAGGTTGCTTGGCTAAAATGCTTTGCGGTGACACCGCAACGCGCAATCCCATATCCTTTTCGCGCAATACGACTTTGCCGCGTAATGAATTACTGTAAACCTCTGTAATTTCAAGGTCAACAAATTCACCAACCATGTCTGGACTACCCTCAAAATTAACGACTCGGTTATTCTCTGTTCTACCCGTTAATTCCATCAGGTTCTTCTTAGACGGCCCTTCAACCAACACGCGTTGTGTTGTATCTAGCATATTGCGAGCAATGCGCTGTGCATTTTGGTTTATGCGTTGCTGTAAAATTTGTAATCGCTGCTTTTTAGTTTCTTCACTTACATCATCGACAATATCAGCAGCAGGTGTACCGGGACGTGAGCTGTAGATAAAACTGAAGCTCATGTCGTAGCCAATCGTATTGATAAGGTCCATCGTTGCTTCAAAATCCGCATCGGTTTCGCCAGGAAAACCAATGATAAAGTCAGACGACATACATAAATTAGGTCTTACCTTTTTTAGTTTGCGAATGGTTGATTTGTATTCAATCGCAGTGTGGCCTCGCTTCATTTGATTTAGAATGCGGTCAGCGCCACTTTGAACTGGCAGATGTAAATGATCAACCAGTTCTGGAATGTGTTTGTAAGCTTCAATGATGTCATCTGTGAACTCTACCGGATGTGAGGTGGTATAACGGATTCGGTCAATACCGTCAATCGATGCAACAAGTTCTAATAATTCAGCAAATCGGCAAATGCTGCCGTCGTAGTGCGGGCCTCTAAAAGCATTCACGTTTTGTCCAAGCAAATTGACTTCACGCACACCTTGAGCAGCGAGTTGCGCTACTTCTAATAATACATCATCCACCGGGCGGCTAACTTCTTCACCGCGTGTGTAAGGAACAACGCAGAAGCTACAGTATTTAGAGCAGCCTTCCATGATAGAGACAAACGCGCTAGGACCTTCAGCTCTAGGCTCAGGTAGCCGGTCAAATTTTTCTATTTCAGGAAAACTCACGTCAATCACTGATTTGTCACCACCTTTGATCTGTTTGATCATCTCTGGTAGGCGATGTAGGGTTTGAGGACCGAACACGATATCGACATAAGGGGCACGTTTTCTGATTTCGCTTCCTTCTTGCGAAGCCACGCAGCCACCAACACCAATGATAAGTTCAGGCTTGTCATTCTTTAGGTTTTTCCAACGGCCCAATTGATGAAACACTTTCTCTTGCGCTTTTTCGCGAATTGAACAAGTGTTAAGCAAGATGACGTCTGCCTCTTCTGCTTCATCTGCAAGCGTATAGCCATGTGTAGAATCTAGTAGGTCAGCCATTTTTTCCGAGTCATACTCGTTCATTTGGCAGCCCCAAGTTTTAATGAATAACTTCTTGCTCATAGTTAGCTTGTATCTTCTATATTAGGTCGCGGGCGGATTAGCACCAGTCCTTCTTGGATGGCTATTCAATCAACGCCGGCGGTATTGAATTAACGTAACCCAGTATTTTAAACTGAAAGCGCCTTTTAAGCTAGTTTTGCAAGGTGAACTCCTTGAATTTTTGATAATAATTCTCGTCGTTTGGACTTAATGGCTTACACAAAGAAGAGGTGTAAACAAAACAGGATAAAAATCATTGCTTTAGCGCAATAGAACGTGAACTGTTTTGTGCTAGTCTGTGGTATATAGTGTAATAGAAACATCAAAAAGATTTAAGGAAAAGCAAACTATGAGGTATCAAGTTGATTATTGCGTTTTCGGCGGAGGCATGGTCGGTGCTGCATGCGCGATCGGCTTAGCGAAATTAGGCCATAAGGTGCTAGTCATTGAGCCTAATCGTCCTGATGATTTTGATCCGAAGTCGACGCCAGATTTACGAGTATCTGCCTTAAATCGCTACACTCAATCTCTGCTAAGTTCATTTGGTGTCTGGGACGATGTCCTCGCCATGAGAGCCAAACAATATAGTCGTCTGTCGGTTTGGGAAGACATCAGTAAAGCGCTGCACTTCAAGGCTGATGAGATTGGTGAACAATACTTAGGTTACTTTGTTGAAAATAGAATTTTACAACTCGCTTTACTGAACAAATTGAAAGACGAGTATGCTGACAACGTCACGGTACTTTATCAATCGCCTGAGCGCATCAAGCTAAACGACAGCGAAGAGGGCGGGCTAATCTCATTAGATGATGGTAGCGATGTTGTAGCTGACGTTTTCGTGGCTGCCGATGGCGGCTTTTCGCAACTAAGGTCGGCTGTGAACATAGGCACCACCGCATGGCAGTACCAACAAAATGCGAATGTGTTGTTGGTCAAAATGTTAACAGAATTTGAAGCGGCAACGTGGCAGCAATTTACACCGAAAGGACCTATCGCGTTTCTACCTTTATTCGACAATTATGCCAGTTTAGTTTGGTACGGCGACAATGAGCTAAGCGAGACTTTGAAGAAAGCCTCTAACAGCGAGTGTAAGGCGAAAGTGCAGGCTATTTTTCCAAAGGTTTTGGGTGACTTTGAAGTGATTGATAAAACAGCGTTCCCGTTGCGAAGAATGCATGCGAATCAATATTGGAGAAAGAATGTTGTTTTGGTCGGGGACGCTGCTCATCAGATTAATCCCTTAGCCGGGCAGGGTGTTAATCTAGGGTTTAAGGATGTAGGCGCACTGATTGAATCTATAAAGAGTAATCCGGTGAGCCTGACAAATAAACAAGCATTTATTGATTACGAGCGCAGTCGACGTGGTCCTAACCTTGCAATGATGACCGCGATGGATGTGTTCTATCAGACATTTAGTAATGATATCTTACCGTTAAAATTATTAAGGAATATGGGCGTTCAAATAGCGGATAACGCTGGCCCAGTGAAACATAAAGTATTGAAGTATGCGATGGGTATGGAATAAAGCCCGAATAAACACTATAAATTTTTAAGGAAGTATTAACGTGACAGCAATTTTAGGTATTTTAGCCGTTTTATTTATCTCATTAATTATTATTGTACCGATGTTGGAGAAATCCGAAGTACGGATCTCTCCAGAAACTCAGAGCAAAATAGCCAAGTGGATAATACCATTGCTGCTTGTCATGGTTGTTGTGCAGTTATTTTTATTTCTCTAGGCGTTTGTTCTTAACAACGCTTTTTTTACTGAGTTTTACTGGGCATTACTTCCAAATCTTATCTTCGGTCTCGCCCTGAATATCGCAATCATCTTCAATGAAATCCATTTTAGCGTTTGCTTTTCGTTTTTCATTGTAGTCTCGCGTCACTGAAACGATGGTGGGCGTGAGTAAAACGATGGCAATAATATTGACGACTGTCATCAAGCCTAAAGCCATATCAGCCATATTCCAGACAGTTTGTAGGCTTTCTCTCGAGCCCCAAAAGATCATAAGCAAGTAGCCTGAGGTATAGAATAATCTTCCAAATTTATTGTCTAGCTTAAACATATGAAGATTACTTTCACCATAGGCATAGTTCGCTACCACAGATGTGAAGGCAAACAAGCAAATAGCAGCCGATACAAAATCACCGCCAAACACGCCTAGGTGTGTCTCCATTGCTGCTTGAGTAAGTCGAATACCTTCTCTTTCACCGGTCATTCCATTGCCCGCTAGCAGGATAATAAAAGCGGTAGCAGTACAAAGGATCATGGTGTCAATGAACACCCCAAGCATTTGCACATAACCTTGCGAAACGGGGTGGTTAGGATGTGGAGTGGCTGAGGCAGCCGCCTGAGGAACACTACCAGAGCCTGCTTCATTTGAATATAAACCGCGCTGAATACCGTTTTTGACGGCAGCTGCAAACGCACCCGCACCCGCTTCTTGTAGGCCAAACGCAGAGGTGATGATGTCGTAAAGCACGCCTGGTAAGAACTGAATGTTGATAATGGTGATACCAAGAGCAACGAGCACATATGCGATCCCCATAAACGGCACGATGTACTCGGCGAATCGCGCTATGGCTCGCAGACCACCAATAACAATCACACCAGCTAACACGATAATAACCAGTCCAGAATAGGTGGTCGATATGCCATAACTATTGTTCAGCGCATCGGTAATAGTATTGGCTTGGACAGCAGAAAAAACAAAGCCGTAACCGAAGAATAGGCAAAGTGCAAACAACACTGCAAACCAAGAGTTCTTCAGGCCTTGCTTGATATAGTAAGCCGGTCCGCCGCGATATTCACCATGATCGTCTTTGATTTTATATACTTGACCTAAGAGGCTCTCAGCATAACCGGTCGCCATGCCCAGTAACGCGATGACCCACATCCAGAATATGGCTCCAGCGCCACCTAAGGAGATTGCTACAGCGACACCTGCGAGATTACCCGTACCAACACGCGCTGATAAACTCGTGCAAAGGGCTTGGAATGAGCTGATGCCAGCTTTGTCACTTTTGGTGCTGCCTTTAAGCAAACTGAACATGTGCTTAAAGTTAAGGATTTGAATGAATTTGAGCTTGAAAGTAAACCAGATACCGGCGATAAGCAGCATATAAATAAGGACTTGTCCGTCGCCCCATAATAAATTATTTACGGCATTTACTATGTCATGTATCAAAATATCATCCCTTAAAACGCAAAAAACGCCGGAAAACCGACGTTTGTAGAATATGGCTGGGGTAGCAGGACTCGAACCTACGAATGGCGGGATCAAAACCCGCTGCCTTACCAACTTGGCTATACCCCAAGAGTAATCAACGATGACTTAGATTACAATACCTAATTAAACATGAAACTGAGATGGCTGGGGTAGCAGGACTCGAACCTACGAATGGCGGGATCAAAACCCGCTGCCTTACCAACTTGGCTATACCCCAACAATGTATGGTGCGGAAGGAGAGACTTGAACTCTCACGCCGTGAAGCACTGGAACCTAAATCCAGCGTGTCTACCAATTCCACCACTCCCGCATATCTCTCAGTCACAAATTACTAGGTAATAAGTGAATTGGTGGCTACGGCGGGACTCGAACCTGCGACCCCATCATTATGAGTGATGTGCTCTAACCAGCTGAGCTACGTAGCCATCAAATTACTCATCAGCGATGCTTGTCCGCTTCAGAGTGGCGCGTATTATGCTTAGTTGAAGTGTGGTCGTCAACCCCTTTTTTGCATGAAATAATCAGTTGCGCACTAAATAATCAGTTAAGGCCTATTTGTCGAGATTAGAATCACTAGAACGAGGCAGAATACCGCCGCCAATCTCAAACTGATTCATTTGTTGTACAAGTTTTCGGCCTAAAGCAGAGTCTCTCAGTTTTGGCACTCTTGTTTCGTCGGTTTCATAGTTATTTTGTTTAAACATGTTGGCGAAATCGATATTGCCCTCTGTAAGGCCTTTATGTCTGGTTTGGGCTGATAATTTGCTGATTTTAGTCACACTATTTTCCCGCGAAAAGCGAGCAAAGCCTTTAAATGAAAACCGTTCTTCAACATCCCGTTGACTTAAGTGCAACAACGCGTCCATAAAGCTGAATAAGAAAGCGTTTTCGGTTAAATCATCCATCACAATATTCAAGCAAGTGATGGAATGAAGCTCTGGCAATGAGGATTTCTCAATTTCTATCGGCTTTAAGCTCAGTAAATATTGACCGCCAGGCAGAGGCAATAAATTAGCCAATTCAAACTTGGCTTTGTCGTACGTTAATTTAGCGATAGTGGCCTTCAGTTGAGCGCCGTCGATACTCCCTTTGTTATCATCCGCATTAGTCGCACTCGACATGGCCATCAAAGGCAAGTCATGGTGACAGCTAAATGGTGTGGTGACTTTGCCTGCTTCGTCAAATTTCACCAATTCACGCACTTCATGCTCTCTTGCTTTACATAGTGCCAGATACGCTGTTTGTATGATTTCAGAAGAGGGTAATTGAGGTTCTACACGCCATCGTCTGCCATAGACAATCTTTTTACAGCCCTGACTTTGTTTATCGATGTAATTGTCTAAGCCAATAATACCCACTTGAATAAACAAGCCACCATGGTCTTCGTCTACAAATAATAAGTAGCTAGGATCATAGTTAATCTCTGCCACAATTGCCTCGACGGACTCTCGAGTATGATGATATGACAAGTAGTGTTGTGGAATGCAATTCGTGCCATCATCTAATATGACTTGTGGCGCTTTGGGCATTGGGCTTTCGCCTGGTAATAAAGGAAGCTGTGTCTTCATGCTAATCTCTTCATTTTAATGTCTGCATTCTTGTATCGTTTATAATTACGATGCACCAATATCCATAAGCCATAATAGACCTACAAAACGCAGGGGATATTTCATTCTTGAAGAAACAATACGCGCATTTATTTGTTTAGGTTCTTTATTGAGTATGAATTATTTATGAAAGGTCTCATAAAAAGAGTGAGTAAAAGGAGGGAGACTAAGCTCTAAAGAAGCTTAGTCTAATGTTTCACCACAAAAAGGACAGTAGTTAATCGAAATGACCGTGTGGTAGGTGATTTCACCAACAAATTCGGCTTCACCCATATTCACTTCTTCTTCAACTGCGTAATGAATATTATGCAAGTGCCAGACATCTTGTTCTTCACCTTCGAGTTCGCAGCAATGAGCGATACGATCATTCTTAGGGAAATCATTTTTATCGCATAGATGCTCTTTATCATATGTGGCTCCGCCGCCATCGCCTAATTCTGATAGTTCCATTGCATTCTCCTAAAAAAAACGGCTACCTAACATGGTAACCGCTTATCTCTTTCAAATTGACACATACACCGAATATTAGACTTCAGTGAACTAAAGTAATTCTTAAACGTTAAATCTAAAGTGGATAACGTCACCGTCTTTCAAAATATACTCTTTGCCTTCCAAGCGCCACTTACCAGCATCCTTTGCACCTGATTCGCCCTTGTTTTCAACGTAGTCATTGTATCCAATGACTTCTGCGCGAATAAAGCCTTTTTCAAAATCGGTATGGATCTTACCTGCACCTTGAGGCGCAGTAGAACCGATAGGGTAAGTCCAAGCGCGCACTTCTTTTACGCCAGCAGTGAAATAAGTCTCTAGGGTTAGTAGGCTATAGCCCGCGCGAATAACACGGTTCAAACCTGGCTCGCTTAAACCTAGTTCTTCCATAAACTCCGCTTTTTCTTCGTCATCTAGTTCGGCGATATCCGATTCAATGGCAGCGCATACACTCACTACAACGGCATTTTCTTTTTCCGCGATAGCCTTAACTTGATCCAAGTATGGGTTGTTTTCAAAGCCATCTTCGTTCACGTTGGCAATGTACATGGTCGGCTTTAACGTTAGGAAGTTCATGTAGGCAATTGCGGCATGTTCTTCTTTACTTAGGTCAACAGAGCGTAACAACTCACCTTCGTTTAGGTGGGGAAGCAGCTTCTCAAGTACTTTCAATTCAAATTTGGCTTCTGAGTCACCGCCTTTTGCACGTTTACTTACGCGCAAAATTGCTTTCTCAGTAGTTTCTAAGTCTGAGAGGGCGAGCTCTGTATTAATAACGTCAATGTCTTCTTCAGGGTTAACTCTGCCTGCAACATGTACGATGTTCTCATCATCAAAGCAACGCACGACGTGGCCAATAGCATCGGTCTCTCGGATATTAGCAAGAAACTTGTTACCCAAGCCTTCACCCTTAGAAGCACCCGCAACTAAGCCTGCAATGTCCACAAACTCCATAGTGGTTGGGATGACACGTTGTGGGTTCACAATTTCTGCCAACGCGTCTAAACGCTCATCTGGTACAGGAACAACACCGGTATTTGGTTCGATAGTGCAGAATGGAAAGTTTGCTGCTTCAATACCAGCTTTGGTTAATGCATTGAATAATGTCGACTTACCTACGTTTGGCAAACCAACGATGCCGCATTTAAAACCCATAATGGAATTCCTTAATCTTCTATGTTCAATACAATTCGAGGCTTAGCTGAACTGCATGGTTAATCTCTTATAAAATGTGTTTATTCTGCTTTGAATGAATGCAAGCGTTGTGTCGCTGTGACGAGATCCTTCTCGATGAGTATTTCAGTACAGCGTATAGCTTCATCAATTGCAGCGTCAATTTTTTCCTGCTCAGCTTGCGAGGCTTTTCCCAACACATGACCGGTAACTTTACCTTTATGGCCTGGGTGGCCGATACCTATGCGTAATCTTAAGAATTCACGCTGATTGGCAAGCTTCGCCACGATATCTCGAATACCGTTTTGCGTTGAGCTACCACCCACTTTGAATTTGGCAATGCCTGGTTCAAAATCAAGCTCGTCAAATGCAACCAAAAGTTGGGTGTAATCAATCTTATAAAAATTAGCTAATGCACCTACGGCTTGGCCACTTTTATTCATAAATGTGGTAGGGATAAGTAGACGAATGTCTTGTCCATGAAGCGTAAAACGGCCGGTGTAGCCAAAAAACTTACTTTCAAACTTCAACGGGCAGTTGAATTTTGAAGCTAAGCTCTCAACAAACATTGCTCCCGCATTGTGTCGAGTATTTTGATATTCGGGGCCTGGATTACCCAGGCCCACGATTAGACGAATGTCAGACAAGCTGATTATTCCTCAGTAGCCTCTTCTTCACCGCCTTCTTCAGCAGCTTCCTCTTCTACACTTGGACCTTTCGCAGTCTTAATAGTAACAACAGCTAAGTCGTGTGACTCACCTTTTGTTAACTCTACAGACTCAACGCCTTTAGGTAGGGTAAGGTCAGAAATGTGAAGTGTTTGACCTAGCGCAACGTCCATCAAATCAACTTCGATGTACTCTGGAAGATCTTTAGGCATACAGGTGATTTCTATATCAGCCATGTGGTGTTCAGCGTGACCGCCTTCAGTTTTGATTGAAGGTGCAGCTTCTTCATTCATGAAGTGCAATGGTACGTTAGTTGTTAACGCTTGACCTGCAATTACGCGCTGAAAGTCAATGTGCGTTACTTTCGGCTTGTAAGGGTGGCGTTGCATATCTTTTACTAGTGCTTCTACTTTTTTACCGTCGACATTTATTGTCAAAACGTGAGAATAGAATGCTTCAAACTCTTGCGCTTGAATCACTTTGTTGTGATCTAGTGTTAAAGATACTGGCGCTTCATCGCCACCGTAAAGGATTGCTGGTACTTTGTCTTGATGACGAAGGCGGCGGCTCGCACCTTTCCCTAGGTCAGTTCGGACAGTAGCATCCAAATTGAAAATTGCTTCAGACATGTGATGTCTCCAAAATAAAAATAAATGTGATACTCAATTTTGCGACCAAATTGAGTGCTATTCCTTTCTTACACTGCGTGCTTTTGCACTGCAAAAACTGTAATAAAAGGAAGCCCTTATCAAAACGGGCGGCGCATTCTATCACTGAGGCTAGGAACACACAAACTAAAAATGGCTCATTTACCCAATTTACAAGTCCTGAGGGTTTATTTCTTTGTCGGCTGATTTTGCCTTAGAATCATCAATCACACGAACAGAGTTTACTTTAATCACTTCGCCGAATTGTGTAATGGTAATCATATTCGGTTTAAGTTCGCCATTTATTTCTAAAACAAGGCCGTCACGCATGTGCTCTTTGGGTATTCCCATTGGTGTATATTTTTTGCCGTCATTTGCAATAAACCCCATAAAACCACCTTCCATTTCTTGGAAGACTAAGGTGCCCTGAATAGTCATGTTTGCTGTTTTCTGATTTTCATTGAGGTCGTTTTTCAAGCTTAATTCGCTAATTTCTTTTTTCTCTGCCGCGCTTTCTTGATTTGTTGCACTAGATTCTTTCATATTTGATTGCTCTGTGCAGGCACTAGTGAAAAAGCATAAACTTAATGCAATCAAGACAGCAGTAGGGCGCTTTTGTTTTATCAATGATGAAATATGTGAATTTCTCATAAAATCTCCTTTTTATATCATTTTAGTGTGACCACTCTGGTAGCGTTCTGATGCCAAAACCAAAATCATCACCAATACTTTTAATAATGCGTTCTGGGCCATAGATTGAGCCAAGTTCGTCTTTTTTCCATTTGCACTTCAATATACTAGTGCCTTTGCGTAGTTCACCGTGCCAACGCAAAACCCATGCGTCTTTATGACGATATTCAGCCGCAATTTCCCAACCTTGTTCAATCAGGGTTTGAATGATGTATTCAAATCTATCGGTAGGAATTTCCTGAATAATGTTCAGTTTGTCACGCTTGAATTGGTATTCAAGGTATTTTCTTTTCATTTCGCGAATAAGGCTCATAAGGACTGTTTCTTTTTATTATTATCCTGAGTTACCTTAGTTATACATGCACTTAGCGCTTTGTGCAAAAAGAGACAAGTTGGGAAAACAAAAAAGCCGTTCATGTATTAAAACTGTTAGATCAGAATTCAATACATGAACGGCTCTTTATAAACGGCGGCAATATACCTCAAACATTGATGTTTGAGGCATATTTCGCTTACTTAATACTCAAACATTGCTGAGATTGATTCTTCGTTGCTAATGCGACGAATGGTTTCAGCTAGCATTTCAGAAAGCGTGAGTTGCTTCACTTTCTTCAAGGCTTTTATTTCTTTGCTCAATGGGATGCTGTCAGTAATGATGATTTCATCAATGACTGAGTCACGTAAGTTCTGTGCAGCGTTCCCAGAGAAGATTGCGTGTGTCGCATATGCAAATACACGAGCGGCACCGTTATGTTTTAGGGCTTCTGCTGCTTTTGCCAAAGTACCACCGGTATCGATCATATCGTCAACAATAATACAGTCACGACCTTTAACATCACCGATGATATTCATTACCTGAGCGACATTCGCTTTCGGACGACGTTTATCAATAATGGCTAAGTCTGTGTCATTCAATAGCTTTGCTGTTGCGCGAGCTCTGACTACACCACCAATATCAGGCGAGACAACAATTGGACGAACGAAGTCGCGTTGGAACATGTCATCTAACAAAATAGGCGTACCGAATGCATTATCTACTGGTACGTCAAAGAAGCCTTGAATTTGTTCTGCGTGTAGATCAATCGTCAAAACACGATCAACACCCACGTTAGACAAAAAGTCAGCGACGACTTTTGCGGTAATAGGAACACGAGCAGAACGGACACGACGGTCTTGTCGAGCGTAGCCAAAGTAGGGGATCACTGCCGTGATTCGGCCTGCAGATGCGCGGCGAAACGCATCAATCATAACAATCAATTCCATTAGATTGTCATTTGTAGGTGCGCAAGTAGACTGGATGATAAATACATCGGAGCCACGTACGTTTTCATGAATTTCAACGCAAATTTCACCATCACTAAAACGGCCAACACTGGCGTTTCCTAGTTTGGTATATAAACGTTCGGCGACTTTCTGGGCGAGTTCAGGTACAGCATTTCCTGCAAAAAGCTTCATATCAGGCACAAGATATTCCTCAGTGCGTTATTTTGGCGGTGGCTGGGGTAGCAGGACTCGAACCTACGAATGGCGGGATCAAAACCCGCTGCCTTACCAACTTGGCTATACCCCAATATAGGTTTTAGCTTGTCAGGATTAAACGTTCACTATGACTTTCAATACCCATGGCTTCATGTAAACCAGAACGATTCACACCTTTAGCAATGAAAGCAGTATAAGAGTCAGGCAGCATGTTGAGTACTTTTTCAGCGTTTTCTTTCGCATCAAAAACAGCAAAAACACTCGCACCTGTTCCAGTCATCCGAGACGGTGCGTAGTTTACCAACCACTGTAATAAATTTGCAACTTCCTTGTGCATTTTCGCGACTAAAGTTTCACAATCGTTGTGCGTTTCTTCAAATTTATAATCTGCAAAGTTAATTTTGGGCGTATTTCTGGGTAAATCGATTGCAGTAAAAATATCTCTCGTTGAAACATGAATGGGGGGAGTTGCTACCAGATACCACACCGTTGGGATAGTTACTGGCACGAGTACCTCTCCGACACCTTCAGCGAATGCTGTGTTTCCGTGAATGAATATGGGTACGTCAGCACCGAGTGCTAAACCTATCTCTGCTAGTGCGTCTAATGACAAATTGCATTGCCACGCTTGATTGAGCACCATTAATACACTGGCTGCGTTTGATGAACCGCCGCCAATACCGCCGCCCATTGGGAGTTTTTTGCGCACGTATAATTCACAGCCAGCCTGACCATGAGCATGAGCTTTCAATGCTTTAGCCGCTTTTACTATTAGATTATCCTCGTAAGCAACGCCCTGAATGGGGGTCTTTAACTCTATTTTACCTGATTGGTTAGCACATATTCCTATCTCGTCGCCCACATCTAAGAGCTGAAACAAACTCTGCAATTGGTGATAGCCATTGTCATAGCGACCATTAATGTGCAGAAATAAATTCAGTTTAGCGGGGCTGGGATACCAGTTTATTGTCGAGTCCACTGATTTACCTTAAATTTCAATTGTGTCTTTTTCTGTGGGTTCCGTACAGTAATGGCGTAGGGTAGCCATACACCCTCAGTTTCTTTGTAATCCGAATAAGTGATTTCCCAGCCAAAACACGCGGCACAAACGGGAGTGAGGCGTTTCGGTAAATTGTCGGCGTTGAGTTCGACCAGATCTTCTTCGTTGGTTTGGCCTTTTATCCACTGTGGTAGATTTTCCAGCGGTAATATCCAACCAGTGGTGCGATAAATTAGGGCTTCGGTTGAGCTATCAGTATAAGTCTCACCGTCTGCTTCAATACTAGCGATTACGCCGTCGTAATTGAGATCCAAAAGTGTGACCCCAATGAGGTTGCTGAGTTTGAAATCAAATTCTCGCTCGCGTTGTTCCCAGTTGAGATAAGCGCTTTTTCTCTCGTCAGGCGTAATGACGGCTATCTTTCCGCTTAGTTCCCAGTGACTTAGCCAGCGCAACTTTTCTTGATTCGAAAGGCTATCGTAGTTGTCCGGGAATACGCTTTTTTGGGCTTGTTGAGGCGCTGTTTTACACGCAGCTAACATCAGGATAAAACCCAGCAAGACTAGCAGGCGATGTAGATGAAATGATTGAATAAGGAGAACCTCTGTTGTTAGTTTCGATATTGGCAGTCAGTGCTTGTGAGCGTGTGTAAACTCCTGCCGCCCTAGACTGTTATAAGATTATCAGTTTTACGCGATAAATCGACAAAAAATCTTTATTGGCTATTTCTTTCAATCATATTCGCTTTTTCGTACAATGCCGCGACTAAACTAATCTTGGCAAGCTAAACCGACTAAATGACCATCATTGCACTAGGCATTAACCACAAATCTGCACCGGTAGAGCTGCGGGAAAAAGTTGCCTTTTCTCCAGATAAACTTGCTCAAGCTTTAAAGTCCTTCCCAGGAACAACAAATGCAGAGCAAATGGTCATTTTGTCTACATGTAATCGGACTGAAGTGTATGCAAAAGCGACTAATAAAGATGATGCAATCGCGCTGAGTCATTGGCTAGCCGATTTCCATCAAACAGGCAGTGAGTTAGTGCTTCAGCATTCGTATGTGAAGCATGATAACGAGGCGATCGAGCACCTGATGCGAGTTGCATGTGGCCTTGATTCATTGATTATCGGCGAGCCACAAATTTTAGGTCAAGTAAAGCAAGCATATACAGAGTCTAAGAATGCGGGAAAAATCGCCACCGAGTTTGAAAAACTATTTCAATCGACTTTTTCTATCGCCAAACGAGTACGCACCGACACAGACATCGGTGCGAATGCAGTATCAGTCGCATTTGCTGCAGTACAATTAGCCAAACAAATATTCTCACGCTTAGATAAAAGCCAAGTGCTTCTTGTCGGTGCGGGCGAAACCATTGAGTTAGTGGCAAAGCATTTGGTTGATGCAGAGACGAAATCAATCACAGTGGCGAATCGAACTTTATCTCGAGCGTCTGATTTAGCTGAAAAGCTAGGCGGGGAAGGGATAACAATCAGCCAGGTACCAGAGCACCTAGCGCATGCCGATATTGTGATCAGTTCAACTGCGAGTTCCTTGCCTTTGATTGGCAAGGGAATGGTCGCTACCGCTTTGAAGCAGCGTAAACACAAACCCATGCTATTGATAGATTTAGCGGTTCCAAGAGATATAGAACAAGAGGTGAGCGAATTGGACGACGCTTATCTTTACACGGTTGACGATTTGCAAAATATCGTTGAGCAAAACGTTGCGAATAGAGAAGTCGCCGCTCAGCAAGCAGAACAAATGATTGCCAGCAAAGTGCAAGAGTTTGCAAATTGGCAACAGCATTTTCAAAATGTCGATTTAATTAAGTCTTATCGTGAAAAAGCGCATGGACAAAGAGATGAATTGCTTCAAAAAGCCTTAAATAAAATCAATGATGGTGTGGCGGCGGAAGAGGCCATGCAGGAATTAGCATTTAAACTCACTCAAGCTATGTTGCATGGGCCCACAAAAGCGTTGCAGCAGGCGAGTAAGATGCCTAAAGAAACACAACTGAATTTACTGGCGAAATCCTTAGGTTTAGACGTGTCGGAAAATAGAGAAACAGGAAAAGAATGAAACAGTCAGTTGTCAGTAAATTAGAATCCTTAGTTGAACGTTTCGAGGAAGTACAGGCCCTTTTGGGTGACCCTGAAGTGATTGGTAATCAGGATAAATTCCGAAATTTATCAAAAGAATATTCACAATTAGAAGAAGTGGTTAAGCAATTTGGTGCTTACCAGAGTGCGCAAGAAGATATTGAGTCAGCGCTTGAAATGCTACAGGAAAACGATGCAGAAATGCGTGAAATGGCGCAAGAAGAATTAAAAGACGCTAAGGCAAAAGTGGAAGAGTTAGAAGTCAGTCTGCAAATTTTGTTGTTACCCACCGACCCTAACGATGACAATAGTTGTTTCTTAGAAATCCGTGCCGGTGCTGGCGGTGACGAAGCGGCTATTTTTGCGGGTGATTTATTCCGTATGTACAGTCGCTATGCAGAAACCAAAGGTTGGCGTTTAGAACTGATGAGTGCCAATGAAGGCGATCATGGCGGCTACAAAGAAATCATTGTTAACATCAGTGGTGATGGTGCTTATGGTGTGATGAAGTTTGAATCTGGTGGCCACCGTGTGCAGCGTGTGCCAGAAACTGAGTCACAAGGTCGCATACATACTTCGGCATGCACCGTCGCGGTATTACCCGAGATCCCAGAGTCTGAAGCCATTGAAATTAATCCAGCTGATCTCCGCGTCGATACCTTCAGAGCGTCTGGTGCGGGTGGTCAGCACGTTAACAAAACGGATTCTGCGATACGATTAACGCACATTCCTACCGGTGTCGTTGTAGAGTGTCAGGACGAGCGTTCGCAACATAAAAACCGTGCTCGCGCTATGTCAGTATTGCAAGCACGCTTGAATCAGATTGAAGAAGATAAACGCAATGCAGAAGAAGCAAGTACACGTCGCTCTTTAGTGGGTAGCGGAGATCGCTCGGAACGTATTCGTACTTATAATTTTCCGCAAGGTCGAGTAACCGATCATCGCATCAACCTTACCCTATATAAGTTAGACGATGTCATAGCTGGGGATTTGGGCGCGTTAATGGAGCCAATTCGACAAGAGCACCAAGCGGATATGCTCGCGTCTTTGTCAGAAGAATACTAAGTAGCGTAGATGCAAACTAGTGTCGACATAAGTACACGTATCAATGAGCGCCTTCAACCTGGTGTCAGCGTTGATGATGCGCTCAAGCTCAGTAAACAAATTCTGAGAGAAAACCAAACTGAACTTGAGTTCAATGAACCTGACTTTGAGGCCAAGGTGCTCCTTGAGCATGCCTGCGAGCTATCTAGCGTTCAATTGATCACGCATGCCAACACGCGTTTAACAAACGCTCAGTTAAGCAGATTGAGCACGTGTTTACAGAGCAGAGTAGAGGGGCAGCCGATCGCCTATATCACGGGTAAACAGGCTTTCTGGACGCTCGAACTTGCCGTTTCTAAAGACACCTTAATTCCCCGGTCAGATACCGAAACCTTAGTCGAAACTGCAATTGGGTTACCCTTGTGCGAAAATGCTCAGGTCTTGGATATGGGAACCGGAACTGGCGCGATTGCGCTGGCGATAAAGTCAGAAAGAGCTAACTGGCAAGTAACAGCTTGTGATTTTAAACCCTCAATAGTGGCTCTCGCGCAAGACAATGCTAAACGAAACGGCATTGACATACAGTGCATTCTCAGTGATTGGTTTAGCGCATTTGAGCCAAGGCTGAACAGACCTGAAGAGCAGGCGCGTTTTGATTTGATCGTCACTAATCCGCCGTATGTTGAATCCGATTCTAGCTATTTAGAGCGCGGTGATCTGCGTTTTGAACCTGATTCTGCGTTGACATCGGGGCTAGACGGCTTGTCTGATATCAGGCATATTATCAGCCAAGCAAGCAAGTTTCTAAAAACAAACGCTTATTTGCTCATCGAACACGGTTTTGAGCAGTCGAAAGCTATACAAGAATTGATGAACCAAGCTGGGTTTGTCGAGGTAGAAACAAAACAAGATTTAAACAAATTAGATAGAGCAACAATGGGTAAATTTCCTGGCTAGTCGGTTTTAAACTCTTTGTTCTTATTTGTATAAAGTGGCTGTGACGAGTTGAACATGGGTTTAGAGCGCACTAACATTACAGCTAACACTAACACTAACACTACCACTAACAATAAAAATAAAAATGAAAGGAAGATAAAATGTATCAAATGGCAATGCACCTTCACGTAACGGCAGTAGTGATAAGTCTAGCTCTGTTTTCGTTTCGCTTCGTGTTAACGATAAAAGGGCACGGGATGCTCCAACAGAAATGGCTGAAAATTGTGCCACATGTCGTGGATACAGTGTTATTAGCTTCTGCTGTTTGGTTGCTTACCATGTCTAGTATGATGCAGGTAGATGGTTGGGTTGCCAGTAAAGTCATTGGTGTCGTTTTATACATCGTGTCTGGTCTTTTCGCACTGAAATGGGCGAAAAACAACCGTTCTCGCGTCATTGGTTTTGCCTCTGCCATCATTTGGGTAGGCTTAACTGCTTCTATTGCAGTATCAAAACAACCGTTTTCGTTTTTAGCATAAGTCATTAAAAGGTAAGTAATTTGATTTCCAATGTAAAAGTACAGAATATCAATGTCGACAATAAGACACCGTTTGTTCTATTCGGAGGCATGAATGTTTTAGAGTCTCGTGATCTGGCAATGAGTATTGCAGAGACCTATGTCGAGGTAACTAACAAACTTGGTATTCCCTACGTTTTTAAAGCTTCTTTTGATAAAGCGAATCGAAGCTCTGTGAACTCTTACCGCGGCCCTGGTTTGGACGAGGGATTGAAGATTTTTGAAGAAATCAAACAAACATTTAATGTGCCAATCATTACTGATGTCCATGAACCGCACCAAGCAAAGCCGGTGTCTGAAGTTGTGGATGTCATTCAACTACCTGCTTTCTTAGCGCGTCAAACTGACCTAGTAGTTGCAATGGCTGAAACAGGTGCAGTCATTAACGTTAAGAAGCCGCAATTTTTAGCGCCTCATGAAATGCGCCATATCATTAATAAGTTTGCTGAGGCTGGCAATCAGCAAGTACTTTTATGTGAACGAGGCTCCTGCTATGGTTATAACAACCTGGTGGTTGATATGCTGGGTATGGACGAGATGAAGGCAATGGCTCCAGTGATTTTTGATGCCACGCATGCGCTTCAAAAGCCCGGCGGTAGAACAGATTCGGCTGACGGCAGACGTCAACAGGCGGCAGAACTGGCTAGAAGCGGAATGGCTTTGGGCATTGCAGGATTATTTATTGAGTCGCATCCAAACCCTGATGAAGCGAAATGTGATGGCCCATGTGCCTTGCCTCTCGATAAGTTAGAGGGATATTTGTCGCAAATGAAAGCTGTAGATGAACTCATCAAAAGCTTTGAGCCCCTAAATATTAAATAATTAGTAAACCCTAACGTTTCGAATACTGAACAAGGACAGACAATCATGATTGAGATGAGAGTACCCATTTTACCTGAGGATGCAGAGCAGGTGAAAGTGGTAACTATCCACTGTGAAGTCGGTCAACGAGTTGAACGAGAAGACGTATTATTTGAAATTGAAACGGACAAAGTCATCTTAGATATCGTGGCGCCAGAAGATGGCGTGATAACGTCGATCAAGGTGGCAGTTGGCGAGAGCTTAGAACAAGAGTCACTCATTTGTGTGGTAGATGCTGACGAAGATACCTATCAAGAAGATGTTGACCATATACAAGCCATGATCGAAGCGGATATTAGCGCTGAATTGGCGGGCGAACCTAAACCAGAACTGGCAAGTGAAGCAGAGCTTGAACCTGAAGCAGAGCTTGAACCTGAAGCAGAACTTGAATCTGAGTCAGAGCTTGAACCTGAAGCAGAGCTTGAACCTGAGTCAGAGCTTGAACTTGAATCAGAGCTTGAATCTGAAGCAGAACTTGAATCTGAGTCAGAGCTTGAACCTGAAGCAGAGCTTGAACCTGAAGCAGAGCTTGAATATGAAGCAGCGCTAGAAAGCAATCCAGATTCCAAAGTAGAAGTCGCGTTAAGTCCAGAAGACGAATTGTCTCTTAATTCATACCTCAATGAAAAACGGGCATCAGCAACACAGGAAGTGCCTAACACCGCGCAAACTTCTGAACCAGAAGAACAGCCCACTGAAGCACCTCTTACTGAATCGAACGAGCGCATTGACCCAGTGTTCACGCTAGATGCAGAGACTGAACAAGCAGGCCAACAAGAGGCCCAGCAACAAGAAAGTACATCTGATGCACTGGCTGAAAATGGAAGTAGTGTTCCAGAAGTCATTATAGCTGAGGAAACAGATGCTGACGTTGAAGGACCTAGCGATTCAGACGCACAAACTGAAGCTGAAAAAACAGAGCGACAGGATGGTTTTGTTATCTTTATGGCAATGGTCGTTGCAGCAGGAATACTTGCGGGGGCTTATCACTACTTTGGATTAGGACCTCTTATTAAACAATTCATCGCAACATTTATGTGACCTCGCTTGATGAAACAGGCAGAAACAGTCGTTTTATTGCATGGTTTGGCCCGCAACGCCGGCTCGATGAACAAGCTTGCTTCCGCGCTCGAAAACGAAGGCTACCATGTTGTAAACGTCGATTATCCGTCCACTAAACACGACATAGAATCATTAGTTGATATCGCTATCCAGAAAACGATTGAGAAGCAAGCGCCTGATTCAAAAGTCCATTTTGTTACACATTCTATGGGTGGCATCTTAGTTAGAAAGTTTTTACAAGACAACGAACTTGAAAACCTTGGAAGGGTTGTGATGTTAGGGCCACCTAATCAAGGTAGCGAAGTTGTTGATGCTTTAAATACCTTACCTGGCTTTAAAACCATTAACGGCCCGGCGGGACTGCAATTATCAGCCAGTGAAAACGGCCTGCCTGCACAACTAGGCCCTGCAAATTTTGAATTAGGTATTATCGCAGGCTCACGCAGTATCAACTTAATATTGTCAACTATGCTACCGATGCCTAATGATGGCAAAGTGTCTGTAGAAAGCTCAAAGCTAGAGGGGATGGCAGACCATGTTACCTTGCCGGTTACACACACATTTATGATGCGAAACCAAAAAGTCATTGAACAAGTTTTATGCTTTTTGCAAAGCGGTAAATTCGTCCACTAAGTAAGCTTGATTTTTTGATCGTGTCTTAGCTTAAACAACACTTTTTAAATTTCTTTAGACTACCACACGGGCAAAGTGAGTTTCGCTCTGGCTTGAGCTTGCCTGCTTGTTCACCTTCCTTACCTTCACTATAGAACCAGTGTCCGTCAATATGCTCGAAGCTAGAGCATTCGTGCATTTGCCAAAATTCATTAGCCATGCGGTATGTTGCAATGAATTCAACAGAAGCAGTTGTGTTAGTTGTTTGTGAATCGAGCACTCTTAGCTGCAACCATGTTGTATTTTCTGCACTTTGAGCAAGTTCAGCAATGGTTAAATCTTGCTGCTTTTTAGGGGTGTAAGTTGCCAAAATATAGTCATAGCGTCCACACGCGTACGCGCTGAAGCGTGAACGCATCAATTGTTCCGCTGAACCAGCGCAACGCTTGTCGATAATCGGTTCACAGCATTCCGCAAACGCTTTTTTACTTCCGCAGTAGCATTGCATGAAGGCCTCTTCGTAGAACATCCAAATTTTAAAAATTGAAGTATAAAAGATTGCTTAGCGGTTTGATAGCGGGCTAAAACTCAAGGGAGGGAAAGTGATCATGTAAAAACTGTTGTTTTATTACATAAACACAAAAAATGACATGATGAGAGCCCTGAGGTGCCTGTTGCCCGGGTTATCGGCAACAGGAATTGTTCATAACTCGTCCGATCAGTTCGGTTCATGTGCGCAATTGGTCTGATAGCTATATAAAAATGCTTCGATTTCCTTTAAAATCACGCTCCAGAATTTTGCGTTGTGTTTGAAAAAAGTCGCGTTAATTTTTGTTTTTGGATGAAAACAAACAACAAATTAGCTCTTAAGCAAACATTACTGCGCATGGCTGTGCTTTTGAAGCACATCTACTTTACGTTAACCAGCATTAGGAATTTTAATGACTACTGATACACCAAAGATTATCTATACAATCACAGATGAAGCGCCGGCATTGGCAACCCAGTCTTTGTTACCAATCATCAAAGCGTACACAGCATCTTCAGGCATTGAAGTTGAAACGCGTGATATCTCATTAGCTGGTCGTATCATTGCAAACTTTCCAGAATACCTGACTGAAGAACAACGCATTGGCGATGCACTTGCTGAGTTGGGTGAGCTTGCTAAGACACCTGCAGCCAATATCATTAAGTTGCCGAATATCAGTGCATCTATACCGCAGCTTCAGGCGGCAATTAAAGAATTGCAGGCAAAAGGTTACGCGCTTCCAAACTACCCAGAAGATGCTAAAACTGACGAACAAAAAGCTATCAAAGCAAGCTACGCAAAAGTATTAGGTTCTGCTGTTAACCCTGTTTTGCGTGAAGGCAACTCTGACCGTCGTGCTCCTAGCTCGGTAAAACAATACGCAAGAAACAACCCTCACTCAATGGGTGCTTGGTCTGCTGATTCGAAATCGCATGTATCACACATGGAAGCGGGTGATTTTTATGGTAGCGAGCAGTCGACTACTATTTCAGGTGAACAAGATGTACGTATTGAGTTTGTTAGCCAATCTGGCGAAGTGTCAGTGCTAAAAGAAAAAGTATCGCTATTAGACAAAGAAATCATTGATGCATCTTTAATGAGCAAGTCTAAATTAATGGCGTTCTTTGACAAAGAAATTAACGCTGCGAAAGAGCAAGACGTTTTACTTTCGCTGCATATGAAAGCAACGATGATGAAAGTGTCTGACCCTGTGATTTTCGGTCATGCTGTAGAAGTTTTCTATAAAGATGTGTTTGCAAAACACGCTGAAACCTTCAAAGAACTTGGTGTTGACGTTAAAAACGGTCTTGGTGATGTGTATGCCAAAATTGCTAATTTGTCAGCCGATAAAAAAGCCGAAATCGAAGCTGATATCGATGCTGTGTATGCCGTTCGTCCGCCGATGGCAATGGTTGATTCTGACCGCGGTATTACTAACCTTCATGTTCCAAGTGATATTATCATTGATGCATCAATGCCAGCAGCTATCCGCGCTTCAGGTCAAATGTGGGGACCGGATGGTAAGCAGAAAGATACCAAATTTATGATCCCTGACCGTAACTATGCAGGTGTTTTTCAATCAGTGATTGAATTCTGTAAGAAACATGGTGCGTTTGACCCAAGAACAATGGGTACCGTACCGAATGTTGGCTTAATGGCACAGAAAGCAGAAGAATATGGTTCGCATGACAAAACCTTCACCATGTCAGGAGCGGGCACTGTGCGTGTTGTTAACACCGCAGGAGATACCTTGTTGTCACACGAAGTGGAAGAGGGGGATATTTGGAGAATGTGTCAGGCAAAAGACGCGCCTATTCAAGACTGGGTAAAACTTGCAGTGACTCGCGCTCGTGCAACCGATACGCCAGCTATCTTTTGGTTGGATGAAGACCGTGCACATGATGCGCAGATGATTAAGAAAGTTAACCTTTACTTGAAGGATCACGACACAGCTGGCTTAGACATTCAGATAATGAGTCCGGTTGAAGCGACCGAGTTTACTCTACAGCGCTGTGCAAAAGGTGAAGATACAATTTCTGTGACGGGTAACGTACTGCGTGATTACCTAACTGATTTGTTCCCAATCCTAGAGTTAGGTACAAGTGCTAAAATGTTGTCAATCGTTCCATTAATGAATGGCGGTGGTTTGTTTGAGACTGGTGCCGGCGGTTCAGCGCCTAAGCACGTTCAACAGTTCGAAAAAGAAAATCACTTACGTTGGGATTCTTTAGGTGAGTTTTTGGCTTTAGCTGCTTCCTTAGAGCACCTAAGCGTGAATTATGACAAACCTAAAGCAAAAGTGCTTGCTGATACATTAGACAGTGCAACCGCAAAATTCCTACAGGAAAACAAGTCTCCTTCGCGTAAGGTCAATGAACTTGATAACCGTGGCTCACATTTCTATCTAGCTTTATATTGGGCTCAAGAGCTTGCTGCACAAGATGGTGATGCTGACTTGAAAGCACAATTTGGGCCTATCGCGGAAAGCTTAACTTCACAAGAAGATGTAATTGTGACGGAGTTGAACGAAGCACAAGGTGTCAGTGTTGACGTCAATGGTTATTACTTTGCTGATGACGCTCTAGCAGCGAAGGCGATGCGTCCTAGCGCAACCTTAAATTCAGTACTAGCATCGGTATAATATTGGTAGTCTCGAGAGTATGACTCTCACAATGTTTTGTGAAAAGCTAAGTCGAGCGACTTAGCTTTTTTTTTGAGTCTCATGAAGAGATGAAGGGATAGTTAACTGTGGAAAGACCGTTAACTAAGGAGATCGCTTATATCCCAATACGTGCTGTTGACCAGTTGGGTTACGATACTGACAAAATGCGGATCTTCTACCGCTTTATCAAAACAAGCTTGGCTCAAATCAACGTTTCTTTGGTTTAGAAGGTTTTCTATCACTGGTCGTATAGAAGCACAGGTTTTAAACATGTTTCCATCAATAAAGAATTCAAAGTGCTCATCACCCTGTTCTGACTGATAGATAGGTTTTACACCCGCCAACCTATTTAGTTGTGCTCGGCTTCGCAGTTTGTCTTGAATTTCTTCTGCTGAATAGGGCTCACTTAAAGGTTCACAATCGGGTAGAGCTTGATGACTCAAGTATTGCATGATCGCTCGATCTGTCTCCTTAGATTCAAGCAGTTTTCGTAAACTAGATTTCAGTGTTGCTATTTCATGGGAGCTAACAGCGCTAGGCATACTATTGATGCCGCGTGCAAGTATGCTATCAGCATCAGTATATCTTTGTGGTTCTTTGATCTCATATGCATTTTCATCAATGAGTCCAGTGAGTAATTCGATATCGGTCGGCGCTCTAAAACCGATGCTGTAATTCATACACGCTTCAAGTGCTACACCATTGTGGGGATGTTTTGGAGGAATATATACAACATCACCAGGCAACAAGACTTCGTCAATAATTGGCTCAAAGCCCTTAATTTGTCTCAATAGGGGGTGAGGCAGTACCGTTTCATATGCATCCGGCAAACCTACTTGCCATCGTCGGCTACCGCTTCCCTGAATAATAAATACATCATATTCATCGATGTGCGGACCCACACCAGCCCCCGCAACGGAATAACTCATCATGACGTCGTCTAGTCGCCAATGCGGAATGAAATTCACGATGTCACTTAGCTCATCAATCTCGTCTATAAAGCGGTCAACACTTTGAACTAATAGGGACCAACTGCCGGTACAATGCTGCTCAAAGTCCTCTATTGGGCCCTGAACAACCGACCACTGGCCATTGTTATTGGACACAATTCTTGAGTCGACATCATCTTCCATGGCCAAACCTGCTAATTCATTTTCATCGATTAGATCGTTAAAGTCAGGAATGAAACCGCGAATAATGCAGGGTTTCTTTTGCCAGTAATCTCGAAGGAATACCGCTTGGTCTAATTGCTTCAGTATCATTTGTGCCCTAGTAATTTATAACTCGTAACATTACCTATGCCTTTTAACTCGACTTTCTGTTCTTCCGAGAATGCATAATGCTGTTTACTATACAGCATAGTTTGTGGACAGACTCGAATTTCGCCACCTTTAGCCGAAGACTCTAGTCGAGACGATAAGTTTACGCTATTGCCCCACAAATCAAAGGCTGGACGGAGTTTACCGATAATTCCACACAGTACGTTGCCACTGGCAATACCTATTTTTAAACGTAACTTGTTGTCACAGGCTTTTGCAAAAGTACTTTGCAACTGCAAGCTAAAATAGCAGGCTAATTGACTAATGTTGTAAGCATTTAGTTTCGTATTTTCAATACCAATGGCAGCGATATACTGGTCGCCGTTAGTTTTAATTTTAGTCACATCTAATTGGCTAGCAATATCATCAAACTCGCAATAAACACGATGCAAAAAGCTGACGAGTTCGGCATCAGACATAGACAAGCTAAAAGGAGTGAAGCCTGCAAAATCGACGAACAACACAGCACAATAATTATGTTCTACCACGTTAAGAGCACTTTTGTCCCTATTGGCTATATGTGAAATATTAGCTTGCATATTCATGGGAATGATTGCCTCAACCACTTTTTTTGTATGGATAAGTTCTTGTTTTGTCGTGGTGTTCTGATGAGTGAGTTGTCGTTTTACCCAAAAGCCGCAAACCAAAAAAGAGAGTACTAATACAATGGCATTAACGGTTGCTATATCGTCTGTAAACTCTGCATTAATGGGTGTGGTGAAGTCGTGAATAATTTGAAAATAAAGAAATAATCCACCGAGTATGCACAGAGTTACCCACATTGCTATTCGTTCTGAATCTTCAAATAAAAAGAGACAAACAAACAAACCGACGATGAAAAAATATTGAATGTGTAAATCTGCTTGCCACAGCAAGATAGCGGTGCAAAGGAAGCTTATGAAGCCACCAATGAGTAGAACCCTCGATAATGTTCGATGAGTGCTATAAGCTAAAAAGCTAGCACTCATAAAGCACATTAGATGAATTAGGAGACTTATCACCTGCGCTTGAATATCGATAAGCTCAGCTTGCCAAACTAGCTTAATCGATTGCAAGCAAACCATGCCTATAAGACACAGTGAAATGCATCTTAGCAAAAGACCATTGCTATGGTGATTAATCATTTTGTTCACAACACACTTCCTTGTGAGTCATTGTTAAAGCTCTTCCTAAGTAGTCATCGCATCAACAGTAGTTTGTTAAAGAATTACTCGTTTAACAACTGGTCAACGAGCCTAATTGCATCACCAATATAGTTTGCAGGACTGAGTTGCTTCAAATCCGCCTTAACAGTGTCCGGTAATGCTAAGGTGTCGATGAATTCTGCCATAACGGTCGCGTTGACTTTTTTGCCACGAGTAAGCTCTTTGAGTTTTTCGTATGGTTTTTCAATACCGTAGCGGCGCATCACTGTTTGGATAGGTTCCGCTAGCAATTCCCAGTTGTTATCTAACTCGTCCGCTAAACTTTGCTCATTTACTTGCAGTTTGCTGATGCCTTTCAACGTGGCTTGATAGGCGATTACTGCGTATGCCAAGCCAACACCAAGATTACGTAACACAGTTGAATCAGTTAAATCACGTTGCCAACGACTCACCGGCAGTTTGCTCGAAAGGTGTCCCAGTATCGCATTAGCAATGCCTAAGTTACCCTCAGAATTTTCAAAATCAATTGGATTTACTTTATGCGGCATTGTTGAGGAGCCAATTTCACCCGCAATCGTTCTTTGTTTAAAATGCCCGAGTGCTATATAGCCCCAAATATCACGGTCGAAGTCAATGACGATAGTGTTGAAACGTGCAATAGCATCATATAATTCAGCAATATAGTCATGCGGCTCAATTTGAGTTGTAAAGGCGTTCCATGTAATCCCCAAGCTCTCTACAAATGACGCTGCGAAACTATGCCAGTCAGTGTTTGGATAGGCGCTAAGGTGAGCATTATAGTTACCGACTGCGCCATTAATTTTACCAAGTAAAGCGATGTCTGCTATTTGATCGCGTTGGCGACGTAGGCGAACGGCTACATTTGCCATTTCTTTGCCCATGGTAGTTGGAGAAGCAGGTTGCCCGTGTGTTCTCGCCATCATAGGAATGGTTTTGTATTCTTTTGCTAAACGAGTGAGTTCCGAAATGAGTTTATCGCAATAGGGTAATAAGACCTCATCACGGCCACCTTTTAGCATTAAAGCATGGGAAAGGTTGTTGATATCTTCTGAAGTGCAAGCAAAATGAATGAACTCGTTTATAGCGTTTAACTCAGCGTTACCCGCTACTTTTTCTTTTAAAAAGTACTCTACGGCTTTGACATCATGGTTAGTAGTCGCTTCGATGTCCTTAACGCGCTGAGCGTCAGTTTCGGAAAAATTGTCGACGATATCGTTTAATAATGCATTTGCTTCTGCAGAAAAAGCGGGTACTTCTGTCACATCTTCAAGTTTAGACATGGCTTGGAGCCATCTAACTTCTACAACGACGCGTTGTTTAATCAGTCCATATTCACTGAAGTACTCTCTTAGTTCACTGGTCTTACTGCCGTAGCGGCCGTCAACGGGGGATAAAGCAGTAAGTGCAGATAAATTCATTATGGGTCCTTAAAAACGGTTTATTAATTGATAACTCGAACAGCCTGTTTGGCGGCTTTCAAAATTTGGTTTTTGTTAAATAGTATTTGACGACGCTTACCACCCATTTGTCGCCATAGTACGGCCGAGCGAACACCTGCTAGTAGTAGCGCCCGCACTTTGTGCTGATTGGTAATTTGCCCTAAGTGTTGCTGACCGCCAGCGACTTGGATTTTATGGGCTAGGGGGCTGACAACGTCGGTATAAACACTCGCTAAAGATGACATGATTTGTTGGTGCTCAAAATCAACATGCGCGAGTTGTCTCTGCACATGAGAGATTCGATCGCCCAATTCGCCAAGTGCTTTTTTGTTTTTCGATAGTTTACGCTCTAAGCTTAAAATCGACGCAACATAACGGGTTATTTGAGCATCTTTTTGACGAGTATCGTTATTCAATTGCTCAACTAAGGTCATGAAGCCCAACTTTAAGTTTGGCAAGGAGCCGTATACTTGCTGTGGACTATCAGGGTTAACGACTAAAATGCTCGAAATACTCGCTTCTACCGCTGCGGCATCAGCTTCACCGGTTTGTGCTATGCTTTTCACCAGCGCAGCCGCTTGACATACACCAGCTAAAGCGAGTTGACGTTCAATATCAGCGCTTATCATCATGTGTATTGTTCCTAGAGGTTACCAGCGGAGGGCATGGTTTGGACTTCATTATTAACGATATACCCGTCAATGATCCCACCACCTAAACAGACATCATTTTGATAAAAAACCGCAGATTGACCTGGCGTGACGGCTTTTTGTGGCTCATCGAAATGCACTGTCACAGTACCATTTAAATGCGGCTCCACTAGGCAGGCTATATCTTCTTGGCGATAGCGAGTTTTTACCGACATCTTTATCGGTTCCTGCGGACCTTTGCGGTCATTCCAATGCAATTGGCTAGCGACGAGTCCGTCTGAGAATAAGCGAGGGTGATTGGCACCCTGACCGACAATGAGCACATTCCTAGCAACATCTTTGTCGACCACATACCACGGCTCATCACCGTGCTCTTTTTTACCACCTATTAATAGACCTTTGCGTTGGCCAAGGGTGTGATACATCAAGCCCTCGTGTTCGCCAATCTCTTCACCTTCAGCTGTTTCAATGATGCCGGGTTTAGCCGGCAAATATTGGGCTAAAAAGTCTTTAAACTTTCTTTCGCCGATAAAACAGATGCCAGTGCTATCTTTTTTGTTTGCGGTAACTAACCCTTGTTGTTCTGCTATTTCGCGTACTCGAGGCTTTTCAATGTCACCCACAGGAAACAGCGTTTTAGCAATATGCTCGTGGCTCAGCGTGTACAAGAAATAGCTTTGGTCCTTGTTGCTGTCTTTTCCGCGGATCATTTTCCATATGCCGTCTTCATAACGACGTTGAACGTAATGACCAGTTGCAATGTAGTCTGCACCTAGATCTTCTGCTGCAAATTCTAAAAAGGCTTTAAATTTAATTTCTTTGTTACACATGATGTCGGGATTAGGCGTCCGACCTGCTTTGTATTCTTGCAAAAAGTACTCAAAAACATTATCCCAATATTCAGCTGCAAAGTTGATGGTATGCAAATAAATGCCAAGTTTGTCAGCAACAGCTTGAGCATCAGCCAAATCTTCCGCTGCTGCGCAATATTCATCGTTGTCATCTTCTTCCCAGTTTTTCATGAAAAGCCCCTCGACCTGATATCCCTCTTGTTGCAACAAGTAGGCAGATACAGATGAGTCGACACCGCCAGACATGCCAACGATTACTTTGGTTTCAGATTTGGGTTTTTGATTACTTTGCTGCGTGTTAGTCAATGACAAATTACCTTAATTCGCAATATTGGGAAAAGCGCTAAACAGGGGTTTAGTACACATGTAAATTCGGGCACGGATTGTACCAATAAATATTACTTTTTTATAGCATTCTCATAGCGATAATTTGTCTATATTAGCTTAACTTAGGATAAGCAAAGCAATAACAGTCGGTAATACATATAAACGTAAGTGGAGTAGCTTAAATTTCAACAAAGTGGCCAGAGGGAATGTTGTCAATGGTCCACTCGCCAATCTGATACCGAATCAAACGTAAAGTAGGGTAACCGATATGCGCTGTCATTCTGCGTACTTGGCGATTTCGGCCTTCTTTAATCACGATCCTTAACCATGTCGTTGGTATTGTTGCTCTAAAGCGCACAGGGGGATCTCTTTCCCACACATCTGGCTCTGCCATCATAGAAACCTTCGCTGGAGCGGTCATACCGTCTTTGAGTTCAACGCCTTGACGCAGTTTATCCAAGTCTAGTTCACTGGGTTCACCTTCCACTTGCACCCAATAGGTTTTCTCAGTTTTTTGTTTTGGGTCAGCTATCTTGTGTGCAAGTTTACCGTCATTAGTCAGCACGAGAAGACCTTCGCTATCTCTATCTAGACGACCTGCTGCGTAAACATCGGGTATATTGACGTAATCCTTGAGAGTGGCTCTGCCATCTTGGTCGGTAAACTGAGTGAGTACCATGTGAGGTTTATTGAACAGCAGTACCTTCCGGTCTTTGGGCTTAAGCCCATTTTGCTGTTGAGCGCCATGAGAGGGTTTAGATCTTTTCGCTTTTGTCGAGGTGGATGACTTTTGGCGATAAAAAGTATTTCGAGTGTTTTTCACAGGTGACAACTGTATCGTTCATCATGTAGATGACGAAATTATGACACAAAAAAGCAGACGTAAGCCTGCTTTTTCATTTCTTTTTCGCTTTATACTCGCCAGGTTTTTATCTTTCTGGTTCGTCGTCGCTGAGTCCAATGTTTTCAGCATGTAAACCTTTGGGCCCTTGCTGAACTTCATACGTCACTTCTTGGCCTGCTTTCAGAGAGCGATACCCATCCATCTTAATCGTTGAATAATGAGCAAAAATATCTTCACCACCATCTTCTGGGACGATAAAACCAAAACCTTTAGCATTGTTAAACCATTTAACTTTGCCGACTGCCATACTACTACTTCCTTTTCTTGAACCTTGAAATACCACTAGCTTGCCCTCACAATAGAAGATAAGCGAAAGGTGTGACTCACTGCTGAAGCATCACTATTTAAAACTGTAGGTTTTTTGACCACTTGTTGTCAAGTCTAAATTACACTTAAAAGCAACTTAAAAACAAAATGATTAAAAAACTGTTCTTGTTCTCACTTTTAACACTATTATAGTAACTATGACTAGAGAAAACACCATTAATATTGACGGCGAGAAGCAACTCGACACAGTCAAAAAGAAAGTTGAGCCGCCACCGATGTACAAGGTGATGCTGAACAACGACGACTACACGCCTATGGATTTCGTTATTGAAATTCTGGTGACCTTTTTCAATATGGATACCGAAAAAGCGAATCAGCTGATGTTGACAGTTCATTATCATGGCAAAGCCGTTTGTGGCATATATACTGCAGAGATAGCAGAAACAAAAGTGATGCAAGTGAATCAATATTCACGCAAGAACCAACATCCATTGATGTGTACAATGGAACCGGCGCTATAATTAAGGGGAAGTAATGTTAAATAAAGATCTCGAACAAACATTGAATGAAGCCTTTGTTTTCGCGCGTCAGCACCGTCACGAATTCATGACTGTAGAGCATTTGCTACTCATGCTCCTTGACAACCCTGCCGCTAAAGAAGCGCTGAAGGCCTGTGGCGCAAGTATCGAAACACTGCGTTCAGAGCTAACTGATTTCGTCAATGAAACCACGCCACTTATGTCCGAACAACAAAGTGTCGAGCGTGAGACTCAACCGACGCTTGGTTTCCAGCGTGTCCTGCAACGCGCAGTTTTCCACGTTCAATCATCGGGTAAAGGTGAAGTGACTGGTGCAAATGTGCTTGTTGCTATTTTCAGTGAACAAGAGTCGCAAGCAGTTTATATTCTTAAAAAAGCAGACGTCACCCGCTTAGATGTTGTGAACTACATCTCTCATGGGGTGAGCAAAACAGACGATGAAGCTGAGCCACAAGAAGAAATTCAAGAAGAGGGAGCCGAAGGCGAAGAGAACCAGTCTATGCTCTCTAAGTATGCGAGTAACCTAAACGTTGCCGCAAAAGAGGGCAAAATCGACCCTCTTATTGGCCGCGATAAAGAAGTGGAACGCAGTATTCAAGTGTTATGCCGCCGCCGCAAAAACAACCCACTACTGGTTGGAGAAGCTGGGGTGGGTAAAACAGCGATTGCAGAAGGTTTGGCCTATCGCATCGTACAAGACGAAGTGCCAGACGTTATCGCATCTTCAACCGTGTATTCCTTGGACCTTGGTGGTCTATTGGCAGGAACGAAATACCGAGGCGATTTTGAAAAACGTCTTAAAGGCATTTTAAAAGAACTCAGTAAAGACCCTGATGCCATATTATTTATTGACGAAATACACACCATTATTGGGGCTGGTGCGGCTTCTGGTGGTGTGATGGATGCATCGAATTTGCTGAAACCTAAGTTGAGCAGCGGCGAGTTACGCTGTATCGGTTCAACAACCTATCAAGAGTATCAAGGCATTTTTGAAAAAGATCGCGCATTGGCCAGACGATTCCAAAAGATTGATGTGGTTGAGCCAAGTGTGAGTGATACCACTAAGATTTTGATGGGCTTAAAATCACGTTATGAGGAGCATCACAGTGTGCGCTACACCCAGAAAGCACTTGCTGCTGCGGCTGAGTTGTCAGCGAAATACATTAACGAGCGTCATTTGCCAGATAAAGCCATTGATGTGATGGATGAAGCCGGCGCTAGTCAACGACTATTGCCTTCATCTAAACGCAAGAAAACAATTAATGTGGGTGATATTGAGCAAATTATTGCCAAAATTGCACGTATCCCTGAAAAGTCTGTATCAGCCTCTGACAAAGAAGTGCTTAAGAACCTAGGACGTAACCTTAAAATGGTGGTGTTTGGTCAAGACAAGGCGATTGAAACGCTCTCTGACGCCATACAGCTATCTCGCTCTGGGCTTGGGAATGAATCTAAGCCGATTGGTAACTTCTTGTTTGCCGGCCCGACAGGCGTTGGTAAGACAGAAGTGACGCAACAATTGGCCAAAATAATGGGCGTTGAGCTGGTACGTTTTGATATGTCGGAATACATGGAACGTCATGCAGTTTCTCGATTAATTGGAGCTCCTCCGGGTTATGTAGGTTATGACCAAGGTGGCTTGCTAACCGATGCCGTGATAAAAAATCCTTATTGTGTGGTCTTGCTAGACGAGATGGAGAAGGCACACTCGGATATTTACAATATTCTGTTGCAGGTAATGGACCACGGAACATTGACTGATAATAACGGCAGAAAAGTTGATTTCAGAAATGTGGTATTGGTAATGACAACCAATGCTGGTGTGCAAGAAACTATTCGTAAATCGATTGGCTTCAAGCAACAAGACCATAGCCATGATGCAATGTCTGAAATAAACAAAACGTTCTCTCCTGAGTTTAGAAATAGACTCGATGGTATTGTTTGGTTTAATCACTTGGACGAAGACGTAATACTTCAAGTTGTTGATAAGTTCATCATTGAGCTTCAAGCGCAACTTGATCAAAAAGGCGTATCACTCGAAGTAACTGAAAAGGCGCGTGATTGGCTAGCCAAAAAAGGCTATGACAAATCAATGGGGGCTCGTCCGATGGGAAGAGTCATTCAAGAGCAACTGAAAAAAGAACTGGCTACTGAATTGTTATTTGGTCAGTTAAGCCAGGGTGGTGAGGTGAAAGTGGGTCTGAAGAAAGAGAAATTGACCTTTAGTTACACGCCAGTAACCAAGGCGAAAACAGAAGCGTAATTAGCTCACCTATGTAACAGAAAACGAAAAACCGCCTAAAGGCGGTTTTTTTCTGTGTGTTAGCGAAGCAAAGACGCTTGCTTCTTAATCGAATGTTCGATTTTAATTAACGGGCACGATAAATGATACGACCTTTACTTAAATCGTAAGGTGTCATTTCGACAGTCACTTTGTCGCCAGTTAATATACGAATATAATTCTTACGCATTTTACCTGAAATATGCGCCGTCACTACGTGACCGTTTTCTAGTTCAACTCTGAACATAGTGTTTGGAAGTGTGTCTAAAACCGTACCTTCCATTTCAATGCAATCTTCTTTTGCCATCTAAAGCAACAACCTCAATTTGTTAGTCAATAATTTTGCCGCGCAGAAGTTAACCCAAATAGCTATCTATGTAAAGGATTTCATGGCTTTTTTAATAATAAATGCCATTTATCTTCGAAGAATCGTTCTTGTGGTAAGAAGTTTTGTTTGTAGTTCATTTTCTGACAACCATCTACTTGGTAGCCAAGATACAGATAGGGCAGATCAGCTTCGACCGCTAAGGCGATTTGCTTCAATATGAAGAACGTCCCCAGAGAGCGTTTCGCCAAACTTGGACTGAAAAAGGTATACAGCGCCGAATATCCACGTTCAAGTTTGTCTGTTACCGCTACACCAATTAATTCGCCTGCCAAACGCGCCTCGAGGAATATGGGGGCTTGCCATTCACAGTTTACAAAACCAAAATATTGCTCTGGTGAAGCAGGAAACATACTGCCATCAGCATGCACTTCTGAGATATAACGCTCATAGAGCGTGTAATAATCATCTTTGTTCTCATGGCTGACTCTCACTTCAATATCTTTATTACGCGATAATACTCGTTTTTGGCTTTTACTCGCTTTGAATGCGCGAGCTAAGACGCGAACCGATTGACACTCGTTACAAGTCGTACAGTGAGGTCGATAAATTTGGTCACCACTGCGCCTAAATCCAGACTCAGTTAAGGCAGAGAAAGCGATGCGTAAACTTGGGTTGGGTTCAACACAAACAAGCAGTCGTTCCTCCCGGTCGGGCAGGTAGTTGCATGGGAAAGCTTGCGTGATACCAAATTTCATCAAATGTACTTACTCTAAGGAAATAGATGAAGTGTTTGTGACTACTTGGGGCGAGCTATGGTTTTCAGCGTAGATCAAATTGCTGATGGATTGCGGACGCCACACTTCTTCATTAGTGTTTGTTTCAGTATGTCTGTGTAATAGTGAAATAAAGGCTTCTCTGTCAATTTCTTTGCAACCTAGGGACGAAAGGTGAGAAGTACCCATCTGACAATCAATAAAGCCTAAGCAATGTTTCTGCATGTGTTGCACTAGGGCATACAAGGCCACCTTTGACGCATCGGTGCGTAAGTGGAACATGGATTCACCACAAAACACACCGCCAATAGCAACACCATACAAACCACCGACTAACTCTTGTTGCTCCCACACTTCGATAGAATGTGCGACACCAGCTTCATGGAGCCGTTCATAAGCTTCCTTCATATCGTCGGTGATCCAGGTCAGATCGCTGGTTTCGCCAACTTGCCCAAGACCTGTAATTTTACGAGGTACGTTTGCACATTCGTTAATGACTGCGCGGAAGTTATTATTCAAGGTGACGCGGAAATACTTTTTACGAATGCTCTTTTGTAGGCTTTTTGATAGATGGAAGTCTTCGAGCATAAGAATGCCGCGAGGATCCGGTGACCACCAAAGATAGGGATCACCATCTGAAAACCAAGGGAAAATACCTTGGCTGTAAGCACTAATCAGGCGCTCAGTAGATAGATCTCCACCGAAAGCCAGTAAACCATTAGGCTCTTCCAGCGCAAATTCAAGCGCTGGAAAGCGATTAGTGTGATCTAGCCGGAAAAGCTCAAGCATCATCAGTTACCATCAAGCATACTGTCTATCAGGCGCAATGCAGGACTTCGTGGGCGGTTTACAGGGCGTCCAGGAACTTTTCAGCATCTAAAGCCGCCATACAACCAGTACCCGCAGAAGTGATTGCCTGACGATAGACATGATCACTCACGTCACCGGCAGCAAAAACACCTTCGACGCTAGTTTGAGTTGCATTACCTTCAAGACCACTTTTCACTTTAATGTAGCCATCTTTCATTTCAAGTTGACCTTCAAAAATGCCTGTATTAGGAGAGTGGCCGATTGCAATAAACAAGCCCATTACTTCTAAATCTGAGACTTCACCTGTGTTTGTGTCTTTAATATTAATGCCGGTTACGCCCATGTCATCACCTAACACTTCGTCTAGCTCTTTGTTTAAGTGCAAAACAACGTTACCGTTTTTGGCTTTTTCCATAAGACGATCAGCGAGAATCTTTTCGCTTCTAAAGGTATCTCTGCGGTGAATAACGTGTACTTCAGATGCAATATTCGACAAGTAAAGCGCTTCTTCTACAGCTGTGTTTCCGCCACCAACAACCGCCACTTTTTGGTTGCGATAGAAGAATCCATCACAAGTAGCACAAGCTGAAACACCTTTACCCATGAAGGCAGTTTCTGAGGGTAAACCTAGGTATTTTGCTGAAGCACCTGTAGCAATGATGAGCGCATCGCAAGTGTAAGTACCTTGGTCGCCTGTCAATGTGTATGGACGCTTGCTTAAGTCAGTTTTATTGATGTGATCAAAAATGATTTCAGTATCAAATTTTTCAGCATGTTGCTGCATTCTAACCATCAGGTCAGGGCCGGTTAAGCCTTCAGGGTCACCTGGCCAGTTTTCGACTTCTGTGGTGGTGGTCAATTGGCCACCTTGTTGAATGCCGGTTAATAGTACCGGGTTTAGATTTGCTCGTGCGGCGTAAACAGCAGCTGAATAACCTGCTGGTCCAGACCCCAAAATCAATAGGGGGACGTGTCTGGTTTCTGACATGTATCTCTCCGAAAAACTGGATTAAATGTTGTGTAAGGATTGGGGTGAAACTGTGCTTTTCAATAGTGCTTATTGAGCTATTGGTTTCAAACCCTGTGGGTGAAGTATAACCATACTTGGCAGAAGCCACCATCCTAAATCGCTATATCTTTT
Organism: Brumicola blandensis; assembly: GCF_031846165.1. Taxonomy (NCBI): domain Bacteria; kingdom Pseudomonadati; phylum Pseudomonadota; class Gammaproteobacteria; order Alteromonadales; family Alteromonadaceae; genus Brumicola; species Brumicola blandensis. The sequence goes on along the minus strand of NZ_JAVRIE010000001.1, from coordinate 1,083,904 downwards.
TGTTTGCAGAAATAACTTTATTTTTTGTGTTATTATCGAACAAACAGTCGATATATTATTGAACAATCGCTAAACCAAATTGGTGCTGTGTCGTATCAACATTACTTGTATACACAATTGTGCCCCGATGGGTTTATAATTAGTCCACAGATTGATGAAGGTGAATTGCTTTATGGCGTTACCACTCCCTGATGTTTTAAAAAATGGCCAGCAATATATGGACTCGTGGCCAATGCAAAAGCAATTATTTGGCCTTTTCCCTGAGTGTAGAATCATCGCGGCAACTAAGTTTGGTTTTAAAGTGATGCCTGCACTGGCGGTGATGACTGTCGCCATTCAACTGCATTTTTTGGGTGCAGAGAAACTACCCCAAGCGCTTACCTTAGGTATATTTTTCCTGAGTTTACCCGTACAAGGTCTTATTTGGTTGGGGTTGCGTTCGCAAAAAACGTTGCCGCCAGCAATGAAGTCTTGGTACCAAGAGATTTACACTAAAATGCAACAGCAGGGTTGTGCGCTCGAAGGTCTAAAGAGCAAACCTCGTTTTCAAGAGCTTGCTATGCTGCTTAAAACTGCGTTTTCCGAGTTAGACAAGGCTTTCACTAAGCACTTGTTTTAGGACTGTTTTACACTGTCTACATCGATACTGCTGTGTGCCTTTCAACACTCTGTTGTGACGAATAGCGCTTAGTTTGACATGCTCTGGGCATAAGCAACGGTAGTTATATTCACTAATACCCACATTACTAACGTCTAATTGATGAGTGATGTTCGCTGGCCGTTGAAACACTGAGTGCATGACTGCTTGCCATTCTCTCCCGTGCGGTTTTACCTTTCCATATAACTGATAGCACACGATATGAGCCACTTCGTGTGGTATGACTTGCTGAATAAACTCATCAATATTATCTTCAAACAGACTAAGATTTAATTTGATCAAATTCTTTTGTAAATGAGCGCTACCCGCTATTTTCCCTCTTTGTTTTAAGTTCAACATAGGTAGCTCGAAAGTTTGATTAAAATAGTCTTCAGCAAGCACTATCTTGTTCGCAATTTCAGCTTTTGCTATTTGTAAGAGGGTTTCTTCGTTCATTGGCGTAGTTTACATCAGACAAAAAAAAGTGGACAGCCTAGACTGTCCACTTTGGATGTTTTCCGTTTTCTTCAGTAGTTGAAATCAGTAGTTAAAACTACAGAAGCATAAACGGCGATTAATCGATTTTACAATCCGTGCACAATGCATAACTGGCCATTGGGTCGTTTAATTGTGTAAATTGTGTTAAATCAGCATCAACCTGAGACAGTATGTCTTGCATTGCACTTCGCTTAGGCTCGATATTAAAGCTCGAAATGATGGATGTGCCCGATGCGAGGAATTTCTGCCACATTAACTCTTGCTCGCTTAACTCTCTGACCACATATTTTGTATCGTAGTCTTCAAGCTCAGCTAATGTTGCGGCAGAAGCTACAGCATCGTCTAAAGTACCGAGTTCATCAACCAAGCCTAGTTCTAACGCTTGAGTTCCAATCCAGACTCGACCTTGAGCAATTTCGTCCACGGCTTCTGGCGTCATATTGCGTTCGGTAGCAACTAGATTAATGAAGCGCTCATAGCCACGCTCTATGTTCATTTGAATGACCTGCTTCATGCCCGGTGTTAGTCCACGAGTAGGGCTCATGCCTGCAAAGTCAGTTGTACCAACACCGTCAGTGCGAACACCGACGTACTCTAAAGAGTTTTCGAAGGTCGTAATCATACCAAAAATACCGATAGAACCTGTGACGGTACTTGGTTCAGCAATAATTTTATCAGTGCTAGCAGAAATCCAGTATCCACCCGAAGCGGCATATGTCGACATTGAAGCAACGATGGGTTTGCCAGCTTCTTTCATCAATTCAACTTCTTTACGGATCACTTCAGAGCCAAATACGCTGCCGCCACCCGAATCAACTTGCAGCACCACTGCTTTGACTTTGTCATCCATACGCGCTTTTCTGAGCAGCGCAGCTGTACTATCACCACCAATCGTTCCTGGCTTTTGATTACCATCGAGTATGGTTCCTTTCGCAACCACGATAGCAACTTTGTCCTTACTTGATTCAGGCAAAGCAATGGGTGGCGTAATCACTTTCAGGTAGTCGTTGTAAGTAATCGTGTTGTAGCCTGTTTTGTTGTCGGCTTCACCTAACAATTCAATCATTTCATTGCGGAACTCATTGCGCGTGCGAAGCGCATCAACCCAGCCGTTATCTAGGGCATACTGAGCGAAGTCGCTGTTTGCAGCCTCAAATTTCGCTAAAATTTGTTCCATTTTTTCATCGAAGTTGCTGACATCCATACTTCTTGCAGATGCAACATCAGATTTATATTGCGACCATAGCTCGCCTAACCAAGCTTCGTTTGCAGCGCGGGCTTCTGGAGACATATCATTGCGCAAATAGGGTTCTACAGCAGATTTAAATTTACCCACTTTAAACACGTTCACAGTCGCTTTCAGTTTTTCCAAACCTTCTTTATAGTACATTCTATAACGACCGTATCCTTCAATGATCAAGGCACCCATAGGGTGTAGATACACGTTATCAGCATGCGCGGCGAGGTAATATTGGCTCTGTCCGTAATAATCGCCCATTGCATACACAGGCTTGCCTGATGTTTTGAAGTCAGTGAGTGCGTCGGCAACTTTACGCATTTTATCTAAACCGCCGCCGCCAAGACCGCCAAGTTGAAGAACGAGGGCTTTGATACGATTATCTTCCTTGGCATTGTTAATGACTTTCACTAAGTCACGCACTAATACTTCGGGATTATCTTGGCCTTGACCTATCGCTTCACCAATGAATTTTTCAGCAGGATCTACGTATTGCTTTTCAATCACTAAATTACCACGCAAGTTAAGCACTAATGCGCTGTCATTGGGCACCGTCAAAGGTTCGCTGCCGGAATTGCTTATCCCTATAAGGATGGCGATCAATATAATGAAGAAAATTACATTTAATACGAATTTTCTGGTGTAGTTAATTAGGTGCCAAGACCCAATAAAGAACGATTTCGTCCAGCTCTTTTTCTCTGACATGCTTTTTGTTTACCTTATAGTTTTTCTCACGTTTCATACTACCGAAACTAATGACCTTGCGACAATCATTAAATGTAAATGATTGTTACGGAGGCTGTTACATCTTATCTTTTCGTTCACTTTGTTTTAGCCACTCTTTCAAGAGTAATGCGACGGCTTCGTGATCTTTACCTGAAAACTGCATTAACAGATCGCTTTGTCGTTGTTGTACACTTTCTGACTTGGCATGCTTTCTCATAATACGCTGGAATGGCCTAAGTTTTTGTTTTGTACTCAAGGTTTACTCCCAATAAGACTTACTATATTTAGAATAGATATTTGTGCACTAGATTTCTTAGTATACGTACAAATTACATTCAAACAGTATACTATTTCTTGAACTGACTGGAGGTTGTGCTATACCTCTTGCAAACAATACCTATTGGAGAGCAAATTTGGACGCCTTAGACTTGTTGTTAAATCGTAGTTCGCAGCCCCGCCTCAGCGCACCAGCACCAGAAGGTGTCGTGCTAGAAAACATCATGCAAGCGGCATTGAGAGCACCCGATCATCGATGCCTTACACCATGGCAGTTTGTGATATGTAAAGGTGCAGGTTTACACCGCTTAGGGGAAGTGTTTGAGCAGGCCGCGATCAATAGCAATGCTGATCAATCGAGTATTGAACGTGCACCACAACTCCCATTAAGAGCGCCTATGGTGATTGTCACTATTGCAAAATACAAAGAAGATCCAAAGGTACCATGGGTTGAACAGGTTGCTTCCGCAGCTTGTGCTATGAGTAACATGCAAATGGCAGCGCTAGCGCAGGGCTTTCAAGGAGTATGGCGAACAGGAAGTTACGCGCAAAACGAAGACGTAAAGACGGCTTTTGGTTGTGTTGAGCACGACGAAATATTGGGTTTCATGTATTTAGGCACGAGTAAGTTGAAAACAATGCCGAAACCACAGAGAAACAGTGGTGATTACTTTAGCGTTTGGGAGTAGCGGCTTGCTAGTACCAGCAAGCCCAGCATACAGTCTAATATTTAGGTTTCACGCTTAAATGATATGCCAGCATTGTCTTGCAATCGCTTAATGAGGGCGTTACCTAACGCGGGGGCGGGCGTGTAAATGCCACCCTGTAAATTGTCATATTCCTCAACAAGACAGATTGCACTCTCTGATATCATTCTTGAGGTAGAGGCATAACCCGGATCACAGGTCGCTGAAACACTGACAATATGTGTTTTGTTATTGGTATCTTGTCCCAGAAACATCACATCGTAAAAGCCATTCTCGCGCTCTTCTTTACTCGGACCTTCTCCTGGCTTAGGACCTTCATCACTCGACAATGATTTATCACTGGCGACAGATTTCGCAATGGCTTCACCTTTGTCTCCGGGCCCGGTAAGCATCATTTCATCATAACGGAAAGCGTGGGTATAACGATGCCCTAGAAGTTGATTTGAGCGATGGATATTGCGCGTATTGATTGCTGCCATGATAAATGGAGCAACCCAGCTCTTTAAGGTTTCATCGAAATAGGGCTTATCACCATTTGGTTGCTCAACACCATTTGTTTCAAGCGCAAGTGAGTAGGGGTTCTTAAGTACTTTCATTACTTCAGGATCTGCAAAAGCGGCTTTCATTGTTGCTTTTAAGCTAGCGGCGGTACCACCTGAAAATGTCCCCTGCATTTTTCTCACACGGCCTTTTACGTATTCTATGGGTTCACCGCTTTCGGCAATGGCTGTTTCCTGCAAATGGAACACGCCCAAATCGAAAGGGATAGAGTCGAAACCACAAGAAAAAATAATTTTAGCCCCTGATTTTTCTGCATCGGCTTGATATTTTTCGATCATGTCGTGCATCCACGTCGGTTCACCACACAAATCTACGTAGCCAGTGCCTGTTTGAGCGCAAGCTTTAACCAAGTTTTCACCGTATAATTGATATGGACCAACGGTGGTGAGCACAACGGCAGCTTGCGATGCCATCGCGATAATACTTTCTTCGTCTTTACCATCGGCTTGAATAAGCGGCGTGTCGGCGGGCGCACCAAGCTGATCTCTTATGCCCGCTAGCTTCTCTAAATTCCTGCCTGCCATTGCCCATGTAATATTACTATTGCTTGAATATTGGCTCAGAAAGTACTCAACCACCAATTGACCAGTGAATCCGCTTGCGCCATAAATCACGACGTCGTAAGTCTTGCCTGCGTTGTTTATCATATTCATCTCGCTTGTTGTTTGGGTTTTATCTGGATGACTTACTACTATACGATTGAAACTCCTACAGCGATATTTTTTTCCTTTATTTACAGATATCACCAAAATTGTTGTCACACTTTCTTCTCAGTGCGTTTCTTAGCTATAAGACCAGCAAAATTCTTGCTTTTTACATTCTCATTATGCAAAGGAATATGAACATGACGCGTTTTTTAAATACCAGCAAAGCAATGCTCAATAACATTAAGACAAGTAAATTAAATCCATCGTCCGCCATTTGGCAGCAGTTTGCGATTGTAATGGTGCTTCTTGGAGTTGTATTGCCAGCAGTTTTACAAGCAAAAACCAAAGTGACACAAGCTGAACAATTGACGACTGATATGGGGACATTCAGCGTTGTGAATCAAGCTAGCGAGCTACACAAGCAAGCGATAATTTTTATACCCGGTTTAATGTCGAACCCTTCTGTTTATTCTGGGATAAAGGAACAATTTGAAGAGCAATTTGATGTGCATCTAGTGGCAATAAAAGGCTTTGCTGGCACCCCTCAAGATAGCGAATTTAGTTTTGAGCAATTATTGCTGGACTTGCGTGCTTATATTGCTCTTAAAAAGCTAGATAAACCACATATTGTAGGGCACAGCATGGGCGGACTGATTGGTTTAAGTATGGCGGCAGAGCACGAAGAACTTATCGGCAAAGTGGTTTCGATAGATGGCTTGCCTTTCATTGGGCCTATTTTCACTCGAAGCAACGATACCGTAGTTGATCATATGGAGCCTCAAGCCCAAGCGATGAAAGCGATGTTTCAGGCAATGCAGCCAGAACAGTTGGCAGCGCAAACAAAACGCGGTATTTTTATTCAAGCTAAGTCAGCGGATGATCAAGCTCATATCGTAGAAATGGCAAAGAAATCCGACCCGATCACTGCGGGGACTGCTTTGTACGAAGTGATGCTTAAGGATGTGCGAAAGCCACTTCAAACAAGTAAAACACGCATGCTACTGTTAGGGGCTTCAGGCGCTTTTACTCAAGATGCTCAACATCAATCGGTACAAGATTTATATGAGCAACAGTTTGAAAATGTGAAAAACGCTACGGTAATTATGAATACTCAAGCGCGCCATTTCATTATGTTTGACCAGCCAGCGTGGTTAGTGACGCAAATTAGCTCATTCTTGGAGGAATAGGGATGTTTAGTACAACAAGTTCTCAGACAACTAGCACCGATATTGAATTGGCTCAACAAGGCGATCATCAAGCCTATGAACGCATTATTCGACACTCACAAAATTTGGTCAGTGCTATTGCACTCGCTATCGTTAAAGATGTCGACGATAGTGAGGAAATTGCTCAACAAGTCTATGTCAGTGTGTGGCAAAACTTACAACAATTGAAAAATCCTGAAAGCTTTTTACCTTGGCTCAGGCAAACGACAAGATATGCGGCCTTGAATTACATTCGTGATAATAAGCTTAACGCTCGCGTGGATTCCGACGAAGCTACCTTGTTGTTAGCGCAACTAGAAACCGATGAAAATACGCATGATGAAAAATTTAGCCGTGATCAAAATAAGCGTTTGGTAGCTCAATTTATTGACCAGCTTTCAGAGGAAGATAGAGAAATCGTACTGCTTTATTATCGGGAAGAGCAGTCTAGTAAGCAAGTTGCTCAGCTTCTTAGCCTTAGTGAGTCAAGCGTTAGGAAAAAGCTTTCCCGAGCACGTGCAACGCTAAAAAATAAAATACTAAAACATGTTGGAAGCGCCATTTATAGTACGGCGCCAAGTATTGGTTTCAGCGCCGTGATACTCGGTTTAATTACGCCAAGTGGGCCGGTTGCTGCTTCATTGGCCACTGCAAGCCTTTCAACTGCCACAGTAAGTGGTAATGCAAGTGGCAGTTTTTGGGTAAAAATTCTAAGTGTGTTAGGTGGTTCGATTCTGGGAGCATTTTTGGCTGTATTGGCGGTCATTTGGTCCTCAAAAATGGCCATAGCTAACTTACCGAATGACGATAAAAAGCGCACTATGAAGCGTTATAGAAACGAACTCATTGCTTGGGTTTTGATTTGGGGAGTATTTATAACTGCGGCGTATGAATTGACAAGTGGTTGGCTCGGTCCAGTCATCACTTTTAGTATATTCTCTCTGGGTCTGTTCGTATTGATGTTAAGAAGTATGTCCTTTCTCCATGAACATGCGACGTTCGAGAAAAGCGGTAAACCTAGGCAAAAAACGACACGCATGATGGCAGTCTTCAATTATTCTTGCCTGTTCTTGGGCATTGGAACTGGTTTCGCAGGCTTAATCATTGGCTTGGTGTCCAGTGGACGCTTAGTCTTTTAGTTTTATTTGCATTGCGGGATTATTATGCATGCGAAGTAATGAAATCAACTTTTAGTAAAAGCCAATTTAAGCCCATGTTTTATAGAATTTGATTCGAATACTGAGCATGTATTTACCATGAATGCATACTAACCACATAAAATAATGTAGAACTTATCATCGAATAAATAGTAAGCTATTGAAAATAAATAAGTATAAGGGCTGTGTGATATGGTTATGTTTTGTTTTTACCATGCGGTCAGGATAATAAGTTGTTATGTGTCGCTATGAAGTTAACATTGTTGGTTGTTTTTGTTTCTCTTTCTTTTGGGGTTTCGGCTATGGATAAAACTGTTAAATTAATCGATGATTTAATCTTGAAAAAGAATTTCGGAATTGAGTTATGGGAACCAAGAGGCTTGAACCCTTCGCCCCCAGGAGTAATTTTGTCGTTGGAAAAAACAACAAATGAATTCCTCAAATCTTTAAGACATATCCATTTAAAATCAGACTTAACTAAGGATTTAAAAAAGTCGAATATTCAGACTTTAGTCGACAATTTACCATGGTTAGATTTCGATACAGAAGAGAGAGAATTTCTAGCAGATACAATTGCTCCTGCTATTGAATCAATGGGTTTCAACCCGTGGAGTATAATTTGACAATGACACATAACAAAACGTTCAAGCGGATAAAAATAAAGAGTAATTTTTACCGCTTAACGAAGTGTTATATGCCTAGGAGTTTTGGTTGAAGTTTCCAGATGATGCTGACGGTGATGTCCTTAGACGATTAGAAGAATCCGGGTTCGATTTTTCGACAGCGTGGGAGATTGATTTCATGGTTGATTTTGATAGCTGGCCGCCTTCTCAGGATGCTTTAGATATCTTAGAGAAAGAATATGGCCCTATCGAAGTATATGCTCCAGATGACGACGGTGATGGATATATCTTATTTAATATTAACTCGCCTGTATCTTACGACCTGATAATGGATACGCAAAAAAAAGCCTCGGCGTTGGTAGTTAGCTTTGGCGGAGTTTGTGAATCTTGGGGAGTCTTGCAGTAATGGCATATAACAAAATGATGAAGACGGATTTGTCACAAGAGCGGTGCCAAACCGCTTATCAAAAGTGTTATACGCTATGTCATAGTTTAAAGGACTAAATATGCTATTTCTGTCAGTAGTTTTAATGCTTGTAAGCATTGTTCTATATCTCACTGTTGTAGTGGATATGTTCCGAAAAAAAGTATGGTTAGGGTTTTTGGGACTATTTTTATTTCCTTTTACGTTTTACCACGCGTTCGTCAACTATAGCGGCAATAGGAAAAAAATGGGTACGGCTCTTATAGTCACGTCGTTACTTCCGTTTGCGTATCTACAGTTTCAATCTGCCGCAGGAGAAAAGGAGTTGTCACCATTTTTTGCATTAGCAAATGAAAATATGGAAATGGAATGCAAGCTCTTATCAGGCTTAATGGCTAGCGGCGGATTTACGTTTTATAACGTGCAATGTCACCCCCAAAACTTAAACAGTGTTAATTACGTAAATCAGGAAGAACTAATTTCTGGCTATCAAGAGAATTTTGTTAAACCCATAATCGAAGATTATAGATCGACTTTCGGTCAAATCGAAGACAAGGGAATCATTCTAATAATTCGCTCGCCATCAGACTTATATGCATGCTTCAAAATTGAAAACCCAGGCAATATCGTGGAATCATGGGGTTCTTTTGAACAATGCGGTTAAAGCGTATAACAAGGCGCTCAAGAGGGACACATACATGCAGCGGCTTCGCCATTTTAGCTGCATGTATGCGCCCCTTAGCTAAGTGTTATGTGGCAAGGGTGTGATTGATGGCTAATTTTTGTAAGAGTTGTGGTAGTGAATTAAAGGGGCCTTTGGAGGCTTATGAGGCTTTTGAAGGGATGCATTGGCTCTGCTTTCATTATGCTTTTGAACATTACTCTGATGATCCGGATGTTCCTTGTCAAAGCAGACATTGTCCAACATGGCATATAGAAATTTTGAAAGAAGCACTGATAGCCCGTGGCGAAGATCCAGATAAAATAATTAATGATGCTATTGAGCTTTCATGGTCAAAAAGTTTGAAGGCCAAGCAAAGTAATGGTGTTAGCTCGTTTCTTCAAAAGGGGCTTTCAAAGGTTTTTAAATAACAGATTTCGGGTTCGCGAGCATTCGTTGTTTGGTCCACGCTACTAACCTGCAGTTGCTGTATCAGCGTCAAACGAGTATTGTTTTACCTAAATGGTTATCGTAAGGAAACATGGAATGTTTTATCAAAACCGCACCAAACTAAAACAACATAACAATCGCATAAACGCACTCCCTTCGGTCGCTGGGACACCATTACGTGCGGCTGCACGCAATGCTGCCCGTTATGCGGGGTGTTAGGAAGCTAAATGAAGGTTCAGCATATAATCGACGATTTAGAGTCTGTCTTTAGCAAGCAGCCAGAAACAAAAGACTATGATGTCGCTTTTGCTTGTTACTCAGAAGATGGGTCTGGAAGTATAGAAATCGACTATGTCGAAGCTTTTGATTGGGATGAAGATGAAGAGTTTTTTCTTATTCCTGCAAACTGCGCGAAACATTATGAGAGAGAAGCTGTGAAATACAAAGCAGCTCACTTTGTAGAGGAAATTAAGAAGATTCAAATTGAGAACTTTTCAGAATTTGAAACTTATGTGAGAGAGAAGATTAAAATAGCAAAGGATGGCTCTATTATTTCATTAAACTCACCGATGTGGGGAACAGGCGTTCACGATAATGAGAAGTTTGTGTATTTTTATCACGGCAAAGAGAGAGCGTAGCTTCCTAACAAGGGTTTTCAAGTCGGACAAATTACAGTTGGCTTTTTGTTCGTGCCTCACTTATTTTAGCCAACTGCAATTTGCCGCTTAAAACGGCATTAGGCATTCACAATAAGGAACTACGATGAATGATGAGCTAGCCAGGCTACTGGAAGAGCTAGAACGGTTAGAAGAGAAAACTAGCGAACATTCTATTTCGTCCAAGATTAATAAGGCTACAGAAAAAGATCAAAGCCCAGAAGCTATTGCCGAAAGACTTGCATTTGGTTTTTGCGAGGATTATTTGGATAAGCAGAATAGCTGGGGCACATATTATGGCCCGATGATGGTATGGGTTGGCGATGATGGTAAGGCCTATGAAAGCCCGAGTCTTTCCTTGGTTGACGATGACATTATTGAGTATTGGAAAAACCGATCACAGAATACAAAAAATCCAATAATGAAGGCTCGATATTCAGGGCTTGTCTGGGACCTTTCAGAAGCTGCTATTGGTAAAAAGCCTAACTATAGAATTGCCATTGATTATGTAAATGCCCTTCTTGACGTGACCGATAAAGATCTATGCGAACATCCAACTGAAACGATTACAAAAATCACAAGGGCATATAAAGTAGCCTCCGCTTTAAACAATTCTGAATTAATAGGAAAGAGCATTGAAAGTGCTATTAAACTAGAAGACAGGATTGCAGAGGATGATAAGGCGGGGCTATGGGGATTTTGTTTCGATCTTTTCGTATTAAGTAAATGTCGATATTTGTCTGATGTCCAAAAGAAAAAACTAATAGAAGACCTTGAATCTCGACTGGAACGAGTTTCTAAAGAATACTCACCTTGGGTTTGTGAGTCAGCAGGTATTCCTCTAGCCACCTATTATCGCAGCAAAGGAATGGATGCTGATGTATCCCGAGTAATTGATGTTGTTGGTAGTTGTTTTGAGGATGCATGCGAAGGTTTGGCAGCGATGCAGGCTTCGTCTTGGCTCCAACACGTACATGACATCTATATCAGCTTTAACATGAAGGATGCCGCAGAAATAGTTTCGAGAAAAATTTCTGAAGTTGGCCCGGAAGTTGTGGAAAGCATGCAGGAATTTTCTCACAGCATGGAGATTCCCAGAGAAAAACTCGATGCTTATCTGGATTCTATGACGAGTGGTGGCCTTGAAACGACCCTCAATAGAATTGCGATTCAGTTTATCCCCAAAAAAGATCAGGTTGAGCAACAAGTACTGGAGCTGGCTAAAAATCACCCGCTAACATATTTGTTTACTAAAACCCTGCAAGACCATAAAGGTAGGCCTGTCGCAACTATTGGTGGAGTTGAGGAAGATTTAGAAGGAAACGTTATTCACCAGCTCTCTCAGAATATGAATATCGACTCTTTCTTTCTCAGGCATTCATTTAACAAGGCTTCAGAAGTTTATGGGAGGAGTTCCGACGAATTAACTAGCTTTATTCTGAGGTCACCCATATTTGAAGAATCCAAAAAGGACATTGTGCAAAAAGGCGTGAAATCTTATCTGGACGAAGATTACATGTCCGCGATCCATATTTTGGTTCCCCAGGCAGAAGCGGCTATCAGAACACTGGTTGAGCTAATGGGAGGGGCTACTTTAAGAAAGAATAGGCAAGGCGGCCTACAGTTGAGAACATTTGACGACCTACTTAGAGATGAAAGTGTTGAAAATTGTTTTGGCGCAGACACATCTTTCTATTTCAGGATGCTGCTCACCGACCAGAGAGGGTGGAATATTAGAAACGATGTATGCCATGGAATTAGCCCTGCGGGTGCATTTCATTATTCAACTGCAGACAGAATCATGCATGTCATGCTTTGCCTATCACAGGTTAGAGAGAGCAATGCCTAACAAAGTGCTGCTGTCGGACAAATTTTACGCTGCGCTTCAAATTTGCCGCAGAGCACGGCGTTAAATATCTAAAGGAGTAATTTTGAGAATTCAATTTACGTTGGCTCTGGCTGGCTTAATCGCATTTAATGTCAATGCAAAAGAACCTCTCCATGCTTATCTATCTTCAGGAGTGGAGGTTCATGAAACTGATAATATGAATAGAGTTGAAGCAACGGGGCCAAATATTAGATTCTTTCTAAAAGATAAAAAAATATTAGCGACAGCTTTTGTATTTAAAGATACGAGAAACCCATACCCTTTGCTTAACGACTTTGCTGAACAATTTCTTAAAAGGGCTTATGCAAGCTATGACTATCAAATATTTGAAAAAAACAAGGTGATGAACAACTTTGCAAACAGAAAAAGTGATGGCGTTGAATACTTGGTTGATTTGGGTGGTGAAAAGTGTGAATTGTATTTAGCAAGCTCAGTTGGAAACCAGACGTACATTTTTTTCAACATATCAAATGAAGTCACTAATGCAAAATGTGCAAGTATCGGCGATAAACTAAAGTCAGTTGTGACGCAAGTAAATGAAAGTATAGCGATAAACGATATTTAACAAGGATGTCCACTTTTAGTGGGTAAGACCAGTTCTTAGGAAACATCTCTCAATGAAAAGATTATTAATTTTTGTCCCTTTTCTGTTCTTGTTAGCCGGTTGTTCGAGACTCGAAGTTATTGATGGTAATTGCGTAGAACTTTCGGACGACTATCATGATAACTTTTCAAAGATTCAGGAATTATCTAAGTACTTAGGGTTTAAAGCACCACTAAATGCGGTTGGAAATATAGCGGCTAATGGAGAAATGCTACTTATCGTTCATGGTAAAAACCGTTCAATTAGTTGTTTAAGGCAGAATCAAGATAAGAAGGTAGAGTTTTTGCTAAAAGATGGTTCTGACGAAATCATACAGGATTGGGTAACCCATGAGCAGCACAAGTTGCTAACTTGGGGAGAGTGAACATAACAAGGCACTCAAGCTCGTTCCCTTCGGTCACTGGGACAATTACTCGTTGGCGCGTTCCGCATTTTCGTCAACAAGTAATTGCCCCTTAGTTTAGTGTTATAACTCATTGGAAACTTATGTACTCTTTTGACCATAAAAAATGGACTAGATTTGTTTTTAAGCAAGCATTATATCCATTCATAAGTGTGACTATAACTCTAATTATTTTTGTCAATGCATTGCAAAAGGTAACAATTTTAGAGCTACTTAGAGAAACTGAAAACGGGTTTAGTGGTATCTTGATACTTGTGTTGCTCTTTATTACTTGGGTTACATTAGTCAGCTGGTTAGAAGATAGAAAGAGAAAAGATTTCCCGACTTTTTCAATCACGCCGGATTACTTGTCATTAATAAACGGCTTGTCCGAAGAAAGAGTTAGGAATCAGCATGCTGTCTCTTTTGAAATTGTAAAGAAACGTAAAAAACTTAGTCACTTATCGATCAACTTGAGTGATGGCAGTTCTATTTTTCTCAAAAAAATTTTTTCCTTTAGAAGTGATAGCTATTGAGCTAAGGAAGATGGGGATAGATGAGTTATAACAAAATGATGAAGACGGATTTTCACGAAAAGCGCGTGAAAACCGCTTATGTAAGGTGTTAATTGCTCTGTGTGTAAATTTACTACTCTGATTCTATAAACTGCTAAACTAATCATAGTTAAATTGTTTGGGGATATTTTTATGTCGGAAGCTTTGAAAAACCTTATGGATAGCATTGATCAAATGAGTACAAAAGAGAAAGCTCTAGCTGCTCATTGTTTATTATCAGCAATGGATGGACATGCTGATGATGACATTGAACAAGAGTGGATATCACTGGCAGAAAAACGAAGCAATGAATTGGAAAGCGGTAAAGTTAGCCCTACTACGTGGGACCAAATCAAGCAAAAATTGTAAGCTATATGCCTGAATTATTATTTCACCCAGACACCACAGAGGAAATAAAATCGTCCTTTGATTGGTATCAAGAACAAGTAAAAGGTCTCGGATTCGAGTTCGTACAAGAGTTAGACGATGCCTTTAAATCTATCCTATCCTTACCACAAACTTGGCCTAAAATGGGGCAATACCATAGACGCTTTATCTTAAGTCGCTTCCCGTATTCTGTTATCAATAAAAACGTAGATGAAAAAGAATTTATATTGTTGCGATTATGCATAATCACCGCAAGCCCGGGTATTGGAATGACCGCAATTAACAAAACGATGAAGACGGATTTGCCACAAAAACGCTACCAAACCGCTTAACTTGGTGTTATACCTAAATCATGACTAATCATCGATTCAAAGAAAACAGAGAGCATCGCTTCACTATAAGCAAGCCAACCAATAACGAACCTGTTTTGGTCGTTTGCCCGAAATGTGAAAGCAAGTCTTCTGTTGTTCCTCATGGAGAGGATAAGGTTAGATGTACGTGTTTCAGTTGCGGGTACACGTCAACTAAGTCTTCAAATGGACGCACATTCTATTGGTATGATGAAAACCCAACAGATGGTTACTTTGGTTTTAATCTCTGGTTGAGGATTGATTGTAATGGTAATTCGCTATGGGCTTTTAATCAAACGCATTTGCAGTTTTTAGAGTCTTATGTTGGAGCAACCTTAAGAGAGCGTGTGGAAGATGATGAGTTGGGATGGAGTAATTCATCGCTGGCAAGTAGGTTGCCCAAATGGATTAAGTCAGCAAAAAATAGAGAGCCAATTTTAAATGCTATCAGTAAACTTAAGTCCAAGTTATGACAAGGTTATCAAATGACTCACATTACTAGGCTTATTTTTGCGGTGGGTGCGTCATTGTGCCACATAAATCTACTCCGTAACCCGGACAATTTATATTGGCGTAATATGCCAGAGTATTTATGAAACCTCAGTTTAAAAAAGTATTCAGCCGCGTCACAGTTGATAGTGCTATTTTCACATTTGGCTCGAAAGACGAAGATAGTGCACAATCTTTAAGAGTGTTCTGCGCCGGCATGGGAAATTATTACCTCGAGCAAACCGACTCATTGAGTGATGAGCAATTAGTTGATTTGATTGATTCTTTGAAGCAACTTAGCCCGCAAAACTCAAAATTTAGGATCAAAATTAAGGCTAGTCGCTACATCACTGTCATTCTAAGTTTTATAGGTTTCGATGTTAATAAAGGATATAAGGTAAAATCATATTTGAGGGGTATATTTAATTTTAGTATGAGTGGCTTTTTTTCATCATATTGTTCAGAGAGCGATATTGCGCGATTAATTACAAATCTAGACGAGCACTGTAAGAATATTGATTGCACATAACAAGAACCTAGAGCCATTCACTGCCGTTCATTCACAAACAATGATGCGCTGTATTCCATTGTCACACAAAAGCGCTCTCAGCAGCATGTGCAGTTGAGCATAGGACAACATAAGCTAATACAACTGGGTCTTGCTGAATTAACCATCTTTCCTTTTTTTGCTTCGGAATAATCTATCAGTAACAAAAAAGCCCTCTGTATCAGTAGAGGGCTTTGTCTATTTCATCAATTGTCTGCAGCAAGCGCTTAAACGATAGTCACAATCTTACATGCGTTAGTAGCGCCAACAGTTTCCATTTGATCTCCGTAGGTCAACATCACTTGGTCGCCAATTTCCATCAGGCCTGACTCTTTAAGTGCGGCAATAACGTCAGCGGTCATAGAACCTGGCTTTGATTTTGTTGAATCGAAATGCAAAGGGATCACTCCACGATAAAGAGCCATCTTATTTAAGGTGGCAATGTGGCGTGACATCGCAATGATAGGCAAGGATGTGGTAATTCTCGACATCAGTTTCGGTGTGGTACCACTCTCGGTTAGGCCAACAATCGCTTTTATCGTTGGTAAGTGGTTTGCTGCATAAACAGCTGCCATTGCGGTTGTTTCACTCACGTCTTTGAAGAATTCATCCAAGCGATGTTTTGAAATTTTCACACTTGGGTGACTCTCAGCACCTTCACACACGCGAGACATCGCCTCTACTGTTTCAATTGGGTAACTACCAGCAGCGGTTTCCGCAGAGAGCATCACTGCATCAGTACCATCTAAAACAGCATTGGCTACATCCATGACTTCCGCACGAGTTGGCATCGGGCTTTCTATCATCGATTCCATCATTTGCGTAGCGGTAATCACTATTCTATTGAGTTGACGCGAGCGAGCGATCAGTTTCTTCTGAACACCAACCAATTCAGCATCACCAATTTCAACACCTAAGTCACCACGAGCAACCATCACAGCGTCTGATGCTAAGATAATATCGTCAATTGCTTCATCGCAAGCCACCGTCTCTGCACGTTCTACTTTTGCACAAATTTGCGCATTCGAGCCTGCTGCTTGGGCCAACTCTCTTGCGTAATTCAAGTCAGCACCTGAACGAGGGAAGGAGACCGCTAAATAGTCAACACCGATTTCAGCGGCGGTCAGAATATCTCTTTTATCTTTTTCTGTCAGTGCTTCAGCCGAAAGTCCACCGCCTTGACGGTTGATACCTTTATTATTGGAAAGTTTGCCACCAACGGTGACTTTAGTAATGACTTTTCTACCTTCAACCGCTGTAACAACTAGTTGAATGCGGCCATCATCTAATAGCAATAAGTCGCCACGACTCACGTCGTCAGGTAGGGCTTTGTAATCAATTCCAACAATTTGATCTGTGCCATCGTTTACGCCTAGCTCAGCGTCCAAAACAAACGCTTGTCCAACATCGAGTTTCACCGCGCCGTCAACAAAACGCGAAACCCTAATTTTAGGCCCCTGTAAATCACCTAGTATGGCCACGTATTTATTCAGTTTTTTGGCCGCTGCTCTTACCTTGTTTGCTCGTTCAATATGATCTTGAGCATTACCATGCGAAAAGTTCATACGCACTACGTTGGCACCGGCAGCTATAATAGCTTCTATTGTTTCTTGTGTATCCGTTGCTGGACCTAAAGTTGCTAGTATCTTTGTTCTACGCGACATATTTTTACTCGGTTCTCGTTGTTTTGATAAGGTATTAAACAGTTTTAAAATGACTCTTTTATTTCAGCTCTGAAAATTTCTTACAATTAATTGTCGGTTTTTGTAAAGCGACTACCTCGTAAGGTATCTTTTACTCGCTTTAAGTTTTCTCTGAATTTAGTGCCTCTGCGCAAAGTAAACCCTGTCGCGAGGACGTCAATAAGAGTTAGCTGAGCTATGCGTGACGCCATTGGCATATATAAGTCAGTATCTTCTGGTACTGCCAACGATAAAACATAATTACACTCTTTCGCTAAAGGACTGTCGCCAGAGGTAATACCCACAACCACAGCGTCATTTGCTCGAGCAATTTGGGCTATCTCAACAAGGCTTTTGGTACGTCCGGTATGCGAGATCAATACAACCACATCTTCTTCGGTACAATTCATACAACTCATGCGTTGCATTAAGGTATCTTCAAAGTAGACAACCGGTACATTAAACCGGAAAAATTTATTCAAGGCATCGTGAGCGACAGAAGAAGAAGCTCCCATGCCAAAAAAGGATATTTTTTTCGCTTGAGTCAGCAAATCAACCACGCGATTTACTGTGGCAACGTCCACCGACTGACGAGCGACTTCGAGTGATGCCATAGTGGATTCGAAGATTTTATTCGTATATTCAGATGGACCATCGTATTCATCCACGTGGCGGTTTACGTAAGGTGTTCCGTTCGCCAAGCTTTGTGCAAGGTGGAGTTTGAAGTCTGGGTAGCCTTTGGTGTCTAATCTTCGGCAGAAGCGGTTGACTGTAGGTTCACTCACATTGGACATTTTTGCTAATGTAGCGATTGAAGAATGAATGGCAACTTGAGGATTAGCAAGGATGACCTCAGCTACTTTTTTCTCGGATTTACTAAAATCCGCTTTTTGTCGTGTTATTTTTTCTAGAATGTTCATGCATAATACTCTGCTGATAACCCTTCGCATCACCCTTTATATCAATACGGATGAAACCTGAGTTATAACAATTCAATGATATTTAATGAATTAAACTGTAATTATACTACGTTTATTTTTTGCTCTTGTCATTTTTGTTGTAAGTTTTTGACAAAAATAATTTACAAATAATCTATATTAGTCCTTACAAAGAGTATGGATACTGGGATTAATCGTGCCCACCATATTTCACTAATTTGACTGTTCGAGGGTCTTATCGCCATATTTGCCTTGGATTTGTATGATTAATAGGCGAATTTAAAAGCGAAGGAAAAGGAGATAATGAATCTGTTGTTATTTTGTTAATTTACCGTCAGTTTTGCATGAGTTTTGGTTGTAATATTACTACATTTGTTGTTTACTATAGGCGATAATTACCTGTCAATAATTACAAATTCGCATGCTTGCCATGCACAGAGGCTACTATGAGTATAGATACTGGGACTACTAGTACTGGATATGAACCAATTGATTTCGTGTTGTTCGGCACCCTGGGTGACCTCGCAAGACGTAAATTACTCCCTTCTCTTTATCAGCTAGAAAAAGCAAACTTACTTAACGGCGGCACGACGATTGTCGGAGTGGCACGCCAAGATATGTCTGAAAAGGACTATGCAAAAGAAGTTAAAGAGAATATAGAAAAATTTACCAGCGAAGCGATCTGCAAAGATACATGGAAGCGTTTCAGTGAACGTTTGGATTATGTCCAAATAGATATGAAAAACCCTGAGGATTATAAGAAGCTGTGCGAGCATGTCGATGTATCTCGCACGATGGTGTGTTATTTCGCAACACCACCTTCTATTTATGGTGATATTTGCCAAGGGATGGATGCTGCAAAGGTTATCGACCCAAGTGTACGCGTCGTCCTTGAGAAGCCAATTGGTCATGATTTAGCGTCGTCTAAAGTCATTAATGAGCAAGTCGCTGAGTTTTTCGACGAAAAGCAGATCTACCGTATTGACCATTACCTTGGCAAAGAAACGGTACTTAACCTAATTGCTTTGCGATTTGCAAACAGTATCTTTGCAACTAACTGGGATCATAACTGTATTGATCACGTTCAAATCAGCGTTGCTGAATCGGTAGGCATTGAAGGGCGTTGGGGATACTTTGACGACGCTGGCCAGATGCGCGATATGGTTCAAAACCACTTACTGCAAATATTGTCCTTAGTAGCCATGGAACCACCGACAACCCTAGACGCAGATAGTATTCGTGATGAAAAACTAAAAGTATTGAAAGCTTTGCGTCCAATCAATGCTAGCAATGTTGCAGAAAAAACCGTGCGTGGCCAATACGTCTCTGGCTTTGTTCGTGGTGAAGAAGTCCCGGGTTACCTTGACGAACCTGATGCGAACGAAAAAAGTACGACGGAAACGTTTGTTGCTATTAAAGCTGAAATTGATAATTGGCGTTGGGCCGGCGTGCCATTCTATTTGCGTACAGGTAAGCGTTTACCAAATAAAACCAGTGAAGTGGTTATTTATTTTAAACGACAGCCGCATAATTTATTCGGCGACAGCTTTGCTACCTTGCCTCAAAATAAGCTTGTGATCCGTTTACAGCCAGATGAAGGTGTCGAAATCACTGTGATGAATAAGGTGCCAGGCCTAACAAGTTCTGGTTCTATGGATCTGCAAAAGTCGAAACTGAATTTGAGTTTCTCAGAAGCCTTCTCCGAAGACCGTATCGCGGATGCTTACGAAAAGTTACTGTTAGAAGTCATGATCGGCAACCAAGCTTTGTTCGTCCGCCGTGATGAGATTGAACAAGCTTGGACTTGGGTTGATTCAATCAGAGCAGCTTGGGATGCGAGCAATGAGCCTCCAGCTACATATCAGGCAGGTACATGGGGACCTGTTTCTTCAATAGCATTGCTAGCGCGTGAAGAGCGCTCGTGGTACGAAAGCAAAGTGCTAAGGAAGTAGGGGATAACTATGAGTTTACACACACACACGTTTACTTCTGCTGATGAGCTGGTTAGTGTTTTTAGCCAGCGCATTGCCGATACATTAAAGCAAGCAATTAGTGAGAAAGGTAAAGCTAGCCTCGTAGTTAGTGGTGGTAGTACGCCGCTACCTTTATTCAAAGCGCTATGCTCTCGCCCCGTAGATTGGTCAAAAGTCACGATTACCTTGGCTGACGAACGTTGGGTTGATAACCAAGATGCCGCTAGTAATGAGAAGCTAGTCCGTGAAAACCTACTACAGGATAAAGCTGCCGCTGCCCGATTTGTTGCCTTGAAGACGCAACATGATAATGCCGAGGATGGTGTCGATGAGCTTACGCGTACGTTTGAAGACGTGGGTTTACCCTTTGATATTGTCATATTAGGAATGGGGGAAGATGGTCATACAGCATCATTATTTCCGTGCAGTGCGCAAGTAGAAGCGGGATTAGATCTCAATTCACCTGCTATGCTTATAGCAACGCAACCCACGACTGCGCCACATCAAAGAATGTCCTTCACCTTGAAGGCTTTAGTGAGTAGTGCACATGTATTCTTACATTTGACCGGGCAAAAAAAGTTAGATGTACTTAACGAT
Source organism: Brumicola blandensis (assembly GCF_031846165.1). Lineage (NCBI taxonomy): Bacteria > Pseudomonadati > Pseudomonadota > Gammaproteobacteria > Alteromonadales > Alteromonadaceae > Brumicola > Brumicola blandensis. Next base: position 1,063,048 of record NZ_JAVRIE010000001.1, on the reverse strand, counting down.
GCCATTGAGAATGCAAGTGAACTCGAAAAGCCGATTAAAGCAGTGTGTGACAAAGCGACTGTTGAATTAATGTGGGCACCTTAGGAGAATATGATGAATCCAATTATCCAAGAAGTAACACAACGAATTATTGAACGTAGCAAAGACACGCGTGCTGCGTATTTAGCAAAAATTGAAAGAGCTAGAAAGCAAGGTCCACTGCGCGGCGAGTTATCTTGCGGCAACTTAGCTCATGGTTTTGCTGCTTGTAATAAAGATGACAAATCAGACCTACGCAGCATGACAAAAGCCAATGTGGCGATTATATCTTCTTACAACGACATGTTGTCAGCTCACCAACCATATGAAAGCTATCCGCAGCAGATTAAAGATGCAGTGAGATCTGTGGGCAGTGTCGCTCAATTTGCTGGTGGTGTTCCGGCAATGTGTGACGGTGTGACGCAAGGTAATGCCGGTATGGAACTAAGCCTGATGAGTCGCGATAATATAGCCATGGGCGCAGCTATTGCCCTATCGCACAATATGTTTGATGCCACTGTGATGTTGGGAATTTGTGACAAAATCGTCCCCGGTCTCTTGCTCGGTGGCCTTAGCTTCGGTCATTTACCCACTGTTTTTGTACCTGCGGGCCCAATGCCATCAGGTCTACCAAACAAAGAAAAAGCCAGAGTAAGACAAGCTTACGCAGAAGGTAAAGTTGGCCGTGATGAATTATTGGAAGCCGAGTCTCAGTCTTATCATTCTGCAGGAACCTGCACTTTCTATGGTACTGCAAACAGTAACCAACTGGTTGTTGAAGTCATGGGGCTGCACTTGCCGGGAGCCTCATTTGTTAACCCAGGTACACCTTTACGTGATGCATTGACCAAGGCCGCATCCGTGCAAGCAACACGCTTAACGGATTTAGGTGAAAACTATATGCCGATTGGTCATATTGTTGATGCTAAAGCTATGGTTAACGGTATTGTTGCCTTGTTAGCCACAGGTGGTTCAACTAATCACACAATGCATTTAGTTGCCGTTGCAAGAGCTGCTGGTTTAATCGTAAATTGGGATGACTTTTCTGACTTATCTAAAGCCACTCCATTATTAACTCGTATTTATCCTAATGGTTCTGCTGATATCAATCACTTTACCGCTGCTGGTGGTATGAGCTTGTTGTTCAAGCAGCTTTTAGATGCTGGTTTACTGCATAACGACGTGAACACTATTTGTGGTAAAGGCTTAGAGCAATATACCAAAGAACCTAAGCTTCGTGACGGCGAATTGGTTTGGGAAGATGGCCCACAAGCATCCTTGGACAAAGAAGTGCTTGCGACAGTAGAGCAACCGTTTAAACCAGACGGTGGCCTATCTGTCTTAGAAGGTAAGATTGGACGCGCAGTCATGAAAACCTCAGCTTTGCGCGATCCTAATTGCCACATCAAAGCGCCTGCCGTGGTATTCGAAGACCAATATGCACTAGATAAAGCATTCCAAGATGGTGAGCTTAACAAAGACTGTGTTGTTGTCGTACGTTTCCAAGGTCCATCGGCCATTGGTATGCCAGAGCTGCACCGTTTAACACCGCCACTAGGGGTGCTACAAGATAAAGGGTACAAAGTGGCTTTAGTCACAGACGGCCGGATGTCAGGAGCATCGGGTAAAGTACCTGCTGCTATTCATTTAACGCCTGAAGCTTACAAAGGTGGTTTAATTGCCAAAGTTCACGACGGTGATCTGATTGAGCTGAATACGGCAACAGGTGAGTTTATTTTACATGTTGATGATGCCGAGTTAGCTGCGCGTGAACCTGCCGTGGCGAATCTAAGCGATAGCCATGTAGGTATGGGTAGAGAGTTATTCGCAGGCATGCGAGCATCTTTGTCAGGAGCTGAAGAAGGCGCCTGTTCACTGTTTTTTGAGCAAGAGTAATAAATATGAGTAACATGTTCGTCGCTGATGTCGGTGGGACCAATATACGCTTGGCCCAAATTGAAAATGGCCAAATAAAAGCTATTAAAAAGTATCTTTGTACTGAGTTTGACACAATTGCTGAGGCAATTACTCAATTCGGTGATGATGTAGGACAAGACAGCTTCGAGCATGGTTGCATTGCTATTGCATGCCCTGTTAATCATGATCTAGTTAAAATGACAAACCACACTTGGCAATTCTCCAAAAAAGCGTTGCGTGATGAATTGTCCCTATCGCAGTTACACGTTATCAATGACTTCTCGGCAGTAGCGCATTCTTTGCCAACCTTATCTGCCGATCAAGTCATAAAAATTGGTAGAGGTGAAGCTGACCCGAAAGGGAACATCGTCGTATTTGGACCTGGCACGGGCTTGGGAGTTGAACATCTAACCTTAACTGCTGCTGGTTGGCAGACCTTAGACGGTGAGGGTGGTCATGTTGACTTTGCACCAAATGATGAAATAGACATCGTGATTTGGCGTTACCTTAAAGAAAAGTTAGGTCGTGTATCTGCTGAAGAGGTGCTCTCTGGCCGCGGTATCGTGAATATCTATAGTGCGCTAGCGATTAACGCTGGAGAGCCTGAAGATTATAATGATCCTGCTGATATCACTGAGCGTGCCCTCGCAGGCACAGATACACTGTGTGTCGCTGCTGTTACGCAGTTCTGTCGGATTATGGGCAGTTTTGCTGGCAATTTGGCACTAAATCTTTGTACTACGGGTGGTGTTTTCATCGGCGGTGGCATTGCCTCACGTTTAGGCGAATTCTTTGTAAACAGTGAGTTTCGTCAGCAGTTTGAGGCGAAAGGTAACTTTGCAGGCTATGTAGAAAATATTCCTACTTACTTAATTAATGAGCCCGATCATGGATTGCTTGGCGCATTAGCTTATTTATTACAACAAACAAAAGAGACTAATTGATGATGAATAACTGGACCTTTTCCTCAGAAGAAATCTTTAAGCAAGGACCGGTTGTACCTGTTCTCGTAATTGAAAACGTTGAAGATGCTGTACCAATCGCGAAAGCGTTAATGGACGGGGGTATTAACGTACTTGAAGTGACTCTTCGTACCGAAGCCGCAATGGACGTTATTCGCGTCATTGCGAAAGAACTTCCTGACGCCTATATTGGCGCAGGTACGGTCACCAACAGAGAGCAACTGAAAGCAGTTACTGAGGCCGGCGCTAAGTTTGCGATTAGCCCAGGTTTGACTGCCGACTTATTGCAAGCAGGTAAAGAAGGGACTATTCCTCTGATACCTGGCGTTTCAAATATTTCTGATTTGATGAAAGCGAAAGATGCGGGATACGACCATTTGAAATTCTTCCCTGCAGAGGCCGCGGGCGGCGTAAAAGCATTGAAATCTATTGGCGGACCATTCCCTGATGTCGCTTTCTGTCCTACCGGCGGCATTAGCCCGAGTAACTATAAAGAGTATTTGGCTCTGCCTAATGTGAAGTGTTGTGGTGGCTCTTGGTTGGCGCCAACGGATGCAATTGAAAATAAACAATGGTCTATTATCACTGAGTTGGCAAAACAGGCTGTCGCCATTTAGCACAATACGAATGTAAGCAAACCATTAAAAAAACGCTCCTGAGGAGCGTTTTTCGTCTCTAGTCAATTATCTGTTCTAGTACATGCCTCTCGTTCGGGGCGATACAATGCGGTGAGCTTATTGCAGCTTCTATACAGAGCATGTTTCTGTAACCTTCTGGGGGCATGTCAGCCATCTTAGCGCTCTTATCTATCCAAGGGTTCCAGATGATCACAGAATCGTGTCCAGTATGCGCTACGGATAGATTAGCCACATTGCTAGTCGTTCGTTCATCGAAACTGACACTTACCTTTTCCATCTTGTTGCTGTCATCGACTAAATGGATACGGTCAACCTCTTGTTGTATACGATAACGCGCCGGACTATCAAACAAGCGACTATCTTCCAGTTTGTCGATGAACTTACCTTCAATACCGTGTAATTCTAGTGTATCAATACTAGGTACATTCAAGTAAGAATGGAGTGCCGCGGTGATTGATTGCGAAATGCTAGACAGGTTTTGGCTGCTTAGTTTAACAGTGCATTTCTCAGCAAATGTAAACTCAATTTCTACATTTAGCGACTTTTCGAAGCCAAACAAGCCAAGCTTACTAGGTTGAAGTGTGATCTTAGTTTCGTCTTCGCTTTCGCTAATGGCACTCACATCCCAATCTTGGGTGCGCACAAAACCGTGTGCCGGATAACCGCCTGGAGCACGAAGAGACTGACTGTTAGATTCATCGTTGTGGTGTTCAGGGTAGATGTCTGCAAACCACGGCCAGCAGACAGGAATGCCGCCTCTAATCGCTTTGCTTTTATCAAATATTGCCGCAGAACTTAACCAAAGGCGCTCGCGTTGATCCTTCTGTGGTATAAAACTGAGTAAATGTGCGCCGAAAAGACTCAACTTTGCTCGACAATGCTTGTTTGTAATCTCAAGGATATCGACTTTATCAATACTCGCCCTGTTCACTGTATCGAGCACTGTATAGTCAATCTTTGTGTCAGTCAGCATAGTGTGTCCAAGTAGTTAAATTAATCAGTAAAACGGTTAAGGGTAGGGCGTAAGTATACAAACCATCGGTCTGAAAAGAAAAAAGACGGCGAGAAGGCCGTCTTTTTTATGTCAACGTTGCGACTACTCTGAAATATGCGCAACTAAATCGAGTACTCGATTTGAGTAGCCAACTTCGTTGTCATACCAAGATACCACTTTCACAAAGGTATCTGTTAGTGAAATACCCGCATCTGCATCAAACACGCTTGACTGTGTATCACCGATAAAGTCTTGCGAAACGACAGCGTCTTCTGTGTAACCAAGAATACCTTTAAGAGGGCCTTCTGCTGCAGCTTTCATTACTTTACAGATTTCTTCGTAACTCGCGCCTTTTTCGAGGTTAACGGTAAGGTCAACAACAGACACATTGGCAGTCGGTACACGGAAAGCCATGCCCGTTAATTTGCCATTCAATGCAGGAATGACTTTTCCAACCGCTTTTGCTGCGCCGGTAGAAGAAGGAATGATATTTTGAGAAGCACCACGTCCGCCACGCCAGTCTTTAGCTGAAGGGCCATCAACCGTTTTCTGCGTTGCTGTTGTTGCATGCACTGTTGTCATCAAACCGTCTTTGATCCCGAAGGTATCGTTTAGGACTTTCGCGATGGGTGCGAGACAGTTGGTTGTACAAGATGCGTTTGAAACGATAGCTTCACCTGCATATTCTTCATGGTTAACTCCCATGACGAACATGGGTGTGTCGTCTTTAGACGGTGCTGACATGACAACTTTCTTTGCACCCGCTGCTATGTGCTTTTCAGCGGTTTCTTTAGTTAAGAATAGGCCCGTAGACTCAATAACTACATCTGCTGCTACTGCGTCCCATGCTAAGTCTTCTGGATTGCGTTCTGCAGTCACACGGATTTCGTTGCCGTTGACGACTAACTTATCTCCTACAACCTCTACAGTGCCGTCAAAGCGGCCGTGTGTAGAATCATATTTAAACATGTAAGCAATGTAGTCTAAATCTAGTAAGTCATTGATTGCTACTACGTTGATATCGCTTCTTGTTGCAGCCGCGCGTAACACTAAACGCCCAATTCTACCAAATCCATTAATTCCGACATTAATCGCCATGTGAGACCTCTTTTGAATGTAAATTCATCAATTGAAATAAAATTACAAAAATTATTGATCAAAACCACTTTTATTGCAAAGTTATATTAGTCTTTGTTGTTTAATTACATATTTTTTAGTGTAAAATAGTAATGCAAACGTATTCAATTTCCTATTAGACTTACTTAATGAATAATGGCGCGTTAAAATTATGTTGCAAAAACGCTAACAACTGTCTGTGGTGCATCAAAAAGTTGAGACCAAGGCAACTAGGAAGAATTAAATGAACCAAATTATTGAAGGTTTAGTCGCTTCTCGAGGCATCGAATCAGCATTTGTCGATGCTTGGGGTAACCCTGCAACGGTTACCGATGAAACCAAGATAAAACTGCTGAAAGCAATGGGCTACGAGGTCGATGACCTTACATTGCTTGAGCAACAAGTTGAAGATAGCGTAACGCAACAATGGTTAAACTTGGTCAATCCAGTGCAAGTATTTAAGCATGATGAAGCTTTAGTCTTCCCATTGCGTGTTTCTATAGATACAGCGGCTGAAGTTTATAACGTTTTGTTAACATTGGAGTCTGGTGAAGAGCAACGCTTTGAAATCGAACCAGTTGAGCAACAATTGCTTAACGTGGCCGAATTGGAAGATGAGGAAGTTCATGAATATGCTGTTGCCTTAGATGTAGACTTACCAATGGGTTACCACGAACTGACAGTCTCGCTCGGCGATGCTGAATTGGGTCGCTCACGTCTCATAAAGGTTCCCGAACGGTGTTTTATTCCTGAACCGATTGAAAATGGTAAAAAGATTTGGGGCTTAAGCGTTCAACTGTACTGCGTTCGCAGCCAAAAGAACTGGGGTATTGGTGACTTTTCTGACTTGACCGTGCTAGTCAAAAATGCGGCTTGTCAAGGTGCTGATTTTATTGGCCTTAACCCTATACATGAACTTTACCCTGCTAATCCAGATGCTTGTAGTCCTTATGGCCCAAGCTCTCGTCGTTGGCTGAATTATCTGTATATTGATGTCGAGCAAGTGCCTGAATTCGACAGTAAAGTCGTACAAATGTGGGTTCAAAGTTTTGGCCTTGAAGCGCGTTTAAATGAACTCAGAGCAACGGAATATGTCGACTATGAGGGTGTTGCAGAAGTTAAGTTAGCAGCTTTAAACCAAGTGTTTACTGAGTTTCAGTCTGTCTATTTAAGTAAAAATACGAAGCATAACAAGGCTTTTAAGCAATTTGTAAAAGAAGGGGGGGAAAGTCTGCAAACCCTCGCTGTTTTTGAAGCATTGCAAGAGCGTTTGAAAGCTGATGGAAAAGATTATTGGGGATGGCCTGTATTCCCTGAAGAATATAAATCATATGACATGCCAGCTGTTGCTGAGTTTGCTAAGCAGAATAAAGAAAGAGTCACGTTCTATCTGTTTTTACAATGGCAAGCAGCCCTGCAATTTGAAGATGCCAGCAAAGCGGCAAATGACGCTGGTATGCTCATCGGCCTCTATCGTGACTTAGCGGTGGGGGTGAGTGAAGGAAGTGCAGAAATTTGGGGTAATCAAGATCTCTACTGCATCGATGCCTCCGTTGGCGCACCTCCTGATATTCTTGGACCGCTAGGCCAAAATTGGGGCTTGCCTCCAATGGATCCTATCAAATTGTATGAGCAAGCCTATCAACCGATCATCGATTTATTTTCTTCAAACATGCATGCGTCTGGCGCATTGCGAATCGACCATGTCATGGCTTTGTTGCGTTTATGGTGGGTTTATCGCGGCGATCATGCAAGTAAAGGGGGCTATGTTTGCTACCCAGTTGAAGACCTCCTTGGTATTTTAGCGCTTGAAAGTCAACGCAATCAAAGTTTAGTGATTGGTGAAGATTTAGGTACCGTGCCAGAAGAGATTCGTTCAAAGTTAGCCGATAACGGTATGTATTCCTATCGTGTCTTCTTCTTCGAACAAGCCGAGGATGGTGGTTTCTATTCGCCGTCGCACTACCCAGAACAATCTATGTCTACGCTGACGACCCATGACATGCCGACCTTAATAGGGTATTGGCACTGCGACGATTTAGCATTAGGAAAAGAGCTCGGCCTATATCCAGATGCTGATGTCCTAGCAACGCTTTACGATAGTCGTCACGAGAATAAACAGCATATACTGGACACTTTACATGGTCATCATTCAATTACTAAAAATGTAAGCCATAATGTGAATGATGTTGGCATGTCCACCGAGCTTAACTATGGCATGCAAACACATATGGCAACCGGCTCAAGTGCATTGCTCAGCCTTCAGCTAGAAGACTGGTTGCAAATGGACAAGCCGGTGAATATCCCTGGTACGTTTAAGGAATATCCAAATTGGAAACGTAAGTTATCTAGAAATTTAGAGGATATTTTTGATGATAGTGATATTGTTGCCTTAGCGAAAAACTTAAGTGGTCGCCGTAAAGCAGCAAGTAGCGAGTAAGCGGGACTTTTACCGAAAAATAACAATATTGGAGCTTCTATGGCTGTAGCTACAGAACTAACGCATGGCCGTTGCGCAAACCCATTTACTATTTTGGGTGCAACACAAGTAAAAAACAAAACACGCGTGAGTCTGTGGTTACCAAGCGCTACAAAAGTAGAGGTATTCAATGCTAAGTCTAAGAAACTCCTTAGCGAAGCCACTCAAACAGAGAGTGGCTTGTTTATTTGTGAATTTACAAAATCCAGAAGCAAAAATTTTATATATTCAGTAACAGCCCATTACGGTGATACACAACACTCCTTTATCGACCCCTACCAATTTCAAGATGAAGCGTTTCATGCAGTGCATTTTGTAGACCATCAAGCAGAAAACCTATATCAACAAATTGGTGCACAGTTGACCGAAGCTCGAGGTGTATCGGGTGTTCGATTCGCTGTGTTTGCGCCAAATGCCTCTGCGGTCTCGTTGATTGGAGATTTTAATCTTTGGGATGATGTGAAGCATCCTATGCAGAAAACGGATCTAGGCTATTGGGTCTTATTCGTACCAGAACTGCATACTGGTGATACCTACAAGTTCGCTATTAAAGATGCTGAAGGGCATCGATTGCCGGATAAAGCAGACCCATTGGGCTTTCATCATCAACAATATCCATCACACTGTTCTGTTATCTATGACCAAGATGCTTATGAATGGCAAGATCAGGCTTGGATGCAGCGAGAGAACATTGATCACTACCATAAACCGATGAGTGTGTATGAGGTTCATTTGGGTTCTTGGCGCAAACCAGGGGACCAAAATCGTCGTTACTTAAGCTATCATGAGCTAGCTGATGAGTTAGTCTCTTACGTCAAAGAGATGGCCTACACTCATATCGAAGTGCTGCCAGTGTCAGAGTTTCCATTTGATGGCTCATGGGGTTATCAACCCGTTGGCCTATTCGCACCTACCAGTCGCTTCGGTGAACCAGATGGTTTCAAGTACTTTGTTGATAAATGCCATCAAGAAGGCATTGCAGTGATTGTTGATTGGGTTCCCGCGCATTTTCCTGAAGATGGCCACGGTTTAGCTAGGTTCGATGGTTCGCATTTGTACGAATACGAAGACCCACGCAAGGGTTGGCATCCAGATTGGAACTCATGTATTTACGACTTTGGTAAACAAACGGTGAGACAATTCTTGGTTGCAAATGCCTTGTTTTGGTTTGATAAATATCACGTTGACGGAATCAGAGTAGATGCTGTAGCGTCAATGCTATACCTCGATTATTCTCGAAATGACGGTGAGTGGATCCCGAATGTAGACGGCGGTAATCATAACTATGAGGCTATTAGCCTGTTACAGTGGATGAATACAGAGGTTTATGCGAAACATCCACATGCGATGACCATAGCCGAGGAATCAACCTCGTTTGCGGGGGTCTCAAAACCCGTTGATGCCGGTGGTCTTGGATTTGGCTTTAAGTGGAATATGGGCTGGATGCACGACTCACTGCATTACATTGCCAAAGATCCTGCCTATCGCCGTTTTCATCACGGTGAACTGACATTTAGTATGGTATATGCATTCGATGAAAATTTTGTGTTACCTATTTCACACGATGAAGTAGTGCATGGTAAAGGTGCAATGTTGCAAAAAATGCCAGGCGATGAATGGCAACAGGCTGCAAACCTGCGTGCGTATTATGGCTTTATGTTTGCGCACCCAGGCAAAAAATTACAATTTATGGGTAACGAATTTGCCCAAAACCGAGAGTGGAACCACGATATTTCTTTAGATTGGCACTTGCAAGAGGAGCCTAAGCACGCCGGTATTCAAGCCTTATACAAGCGTTTGAATCAAGTATATCAAGAGCATTCAGCTTTGCATGAACTAGATCATGAAGCCAGGGGCTTTCGGTGGATTGACCACAATAATGCAGAACAATCGGTTGTGTCTTTGCTTAGACGCAATGCCGATAATACCGAGCAGGTCCTTTGCATTGCCAATTTCACTCCCATCCCGAGAGAGCAGTTTCGTATTGGTTGTGAGCAGGTAGGCGAATATACACTCCTCTTGAATACTGACGATGCGCAGTTTGGCGGCAGTGCTTATTTGGCTGATGCCCCTAAAGTTGATTCGCAAAACACGCCGTGGAATGATTGTGAACACTCTGTCGTTGTTAACTTGCCACCACTTAGCGTGATTTTCTTAGCGTGGAAAGAGTCTACATAATGACAATGCAAAGTACTGCGTTTCAACTACGCAAAGGCAATGTAAGCCCTTTCGGTGCCAGCCTTGATAAGCAGGGATGTAATTTTTCGATTTACTGCCCAGACGCGAGTAAAGTCTATCTATGTCTGTTTGACTCAAACGAAGTAGAAATAGCGCAAATTCAACTCCAACAAAGACTGCAGTCAAAGTGGTTTGGCTTCGTTAGTGGTGTACAAGCGGGTCAACTATATGGATATCGAATCGAATCAAAAGCCCACCGAAAAGTAAATGACGAGATGGATGTCGGGCGTTTGTTAATAGACCCCTATGCAAAACAAATTAATCGCCCGTTGCATTGGCAGCGTGATGCCTATAACGGCGAACAGCGTGAGATACTGGGGCAAAGTGTGTTTGACAATGCAGGCTTTATGCCTAAATCGGTAGTGACGCCTTGTTCTGATTTACCTGAAACTGTTTATTGTAAATTGCATAGTGAGAGACCTTCAGTAAGTCATCGCGTGATTTATGAAGCGCATATTAAAGGATTAACCAAGCTGCACCCTGAAGTGCCTGAAGAGCAAAGAGGAACATACCTAGGCGCGTGTCATCCCGCCGTTATCAAACATCTAAAAGACCTGGGGATTACCAGCGTTCAGTTTTTACCTTTGTTTGCGTTTATGCCAGAACCTTATATTACAGAAAAAGGACTCACGAATTATTGGGGCTACAATCCTATTAATTTTTTTAGTCCTGAGCCGCGCTATGCCAATAAGGACGCGTTGTCAGAATGTAAATTAATGATTCAAGAGTATCATAAGGCCGGTATAGAAGTGATTTTAGACGTGGTCTTCAACCATACTGCGGAAAGTGGTGAACCCGGTCCCATATTATCCTTCAAAGGCTTGTGCCATCAACATGCCTATCTTCAAGTGATTAATGATGAAGTGAATACGCCCACTTACATGAATTATTCTGGTTGCGGAAATACGATCAACGCTGCCAACACTTTCATGATGAACATGATTATTGATGCTTTACGCTACTGGGTTTCGGAAATAGGGGTTGATGGCTTCCGGTTTGATTTAGCTGCATCGCTAGGGCGAGAACCATTCGACTTCCATGCAAATGCCGCAATATTCAAAATTTTGCGTCAGGACCCTGTTCTCAAAGGCGTGACGATGATCGCTGAACCCTGGGATATCGGTCCAGGTGGATATCAGCTTGGTCAGTTCCCGGACTATTGGTTAGAAGTAAATGATAAATTTAGGGATTCAGTGCGCGGTTTTTGGCGCTCAGATACAGGTCTAAAAGCCGATTTTGCCACTCGATTAATGGGCTCTCGTGATGTGTTTAGAAAAGGCATCAGGCCTATGCAAACCAGCGTAAACAATATTACTTATCACGATGGATATACTTTACAAGACATTGTGATGTATGAACAAAAACATAACCTAGCAAACCTAGAAGACAATCATGATGGACATAATCACAATCTGAGCTGTAACTTTGGCGTCGAAGGACCAACTGAAGCACCAGAAATACAGCATCAACGTGAACAACAAAAACGTAATTTATTCGCTACATTGATTTTATCGCAAGGCACACCCCATATATTGGGCGGTGATGAATTGAGCCGTTCTCAGCAAGGTAATAATAATGCCTATTGCCAAGACAACGAATTAAACTGGTTCGATTGGTCCTTGGATGAGCGACAAAAAGAGTTTTTAGCATTTACACAACATGTCGTTTCCTTACGTAGAGATAATCCACTGTTGGCAAGGATGATGTTTGACGACGATCAGTTTAGTAATGAAGTGAATGTAGCCTCAGCAGAGTGGTATCGTGTTGATGGGTCTCATAAACGAGATCAAGATTGGACCAATGATAATCATCACTGTTTCGCCTTACATATCATCGAGGCATTGAATGAAAGTGACAATGAACCGACCAAGGAAGCGCAACAATGGTTATATTGCATCAATAGCTCACCAGAAGATGTTGAATTTAACTTACCCTTATTGCTCAGTTCCGAACACTGGGAATGTGTCTTGAACACCCATATTAATAACATTAGCGATTATCAATCTATTCCGGTCAGCCCCTTGTTTTCGATGCCAGCTCGTTGTTTTTGCCTGTTTAGAAAAAACGTATAAAGCGCGCTTTTTTGATTCAGCTATTTATCCCTACCTAAAATGGGTGGTATGATCCCGCGCAATTCAAATCCAATGAGTATTGATTAATGAGTGTGTCTTCCAAGCATTTGCAACAAACGGAACAAAGCGGCCTATGTGATATCGGCTTTATTGGTTTAGGTGTGATGGGTAAAAACCTCACTTTAAATCTAGCTGACAACGGTTATAAAGTTGCATGTTTTGATTTGGACCAAGCCAAAATTGACGCCATTCTGGCGCAGGACGAATTGGAAAGAACCACTGACGAAGCGCGTGTTGTCGCCTGTCGATCTTATACAGAGTTACTCAGTAACCTCAAAGCACCGCATACTATTATTTTGTCTGTCCCAGCAGGTGAACCTGTGGACCATGTTTGTCATCATTTAATTGACGCTGGTATCGAGGCTGACGACATCGTTGTAGATACTGGAAACTCATTGTGGACTGATTCTGTTGAGCGTGAAGCCAAATACAAAGGAAAATTTGTATTTTTCTCAACGGCTGTTTCAGGCGGAGAGGTCGGCGCGCGCTTCGGGCCATCACTGATGCCTTCTGGTGACCCTTATGCTTGGACTCGCATCGAATCTATTTGGCAGGCTGTCGCTGCTAAGGTTGACCCTGAAACAGGTAAGCCCATTGAATCTTTTGAGCCAGGAAAACCAGTTACAAGAGGAGAGCCTTGTACTACCTATATTGGCCCTGTTGGCGCGGGTCATTATGTAAAAATGGTACATAATGGGATTGAATATGCAGATATGCAATTGATATGTGAAGCTTACCATATCATGCGTAACGGCCTGAATATGTCACCAAAAGAAATTGCGGCAACCTACCGAGAGTGGAATCAAGGTTTACTGAACTCCTACCTGATTGAAATCAGTGCTGAAGTATTAGATCAAGAGGACCCTGAAACAGGTGCCGCGTTAGTTGATGTGATTATGGACAAAGCGGGTCAAAAAGGTACGGGATTGTGGACTGCTGTCAGTGCCTTGCAAGTCGGAAGCCCGGCACAAACCATCACTCAAGCGGTCTTTGCCAGAAGTTTATCGTCATTTAAGTCAGAGCGGGTGGCGGCAAGTCAGAAACTGAGTGGTCCTGATGCTTCAATGACAACGCAAAGTTCAAAGGAAGAAGTCATCAAGCAGTTACATGATGCTTTATATTGCTCCAAAATATGTGCTTACGCCCAAGGCTTTCAATTGATGAGTATTGCTGCGAAAGAGCATGGCTGGCAGCTTGATTTTGCTGAGATTGCCAAGATATGGCGAGCAGGGTGTATCATCCGTGCGGTTTTCTTACAATCGATTACCCAAGCATATGAAAGCAATGAGCACTTAGAGAATTTATTGCTGGACCCATTCTTCATCAAGCAAATCAACGATTATCAATCAAATTGGCGTCGTGCCATTGCATCAGCAACGATTGCTGGCATACCTTGTCCGGCAATGTCCAGCGCCTTAAGCTATTACGACTCCTACCGCTGTGATGTATTGCCTGCTAACTTATTACAAGGTCAGCGTGATTTCTTCGGCGCACATACTTTTTCACGCACAGATAAACCAGAAGGCAAAAAATACCATATAGAATGGAATCACCCTGACAGACCCATGGTTGCGGTAAAAAAATAGTGAGCCGTTTTGAGCCTAAAAGAGGAAAGTTGACATGACGAACATGACTGATAAAGATTGGAAAGAAAAACTTTCTGCTGAGGAATATCGAGTAACACGTCAGGCCGGCACTGAACGACCTTATACTGGTGAGTACTTGAATAATGAGTCGACGGGAAATTACTTGTGCAAATGTTGTGGTGCTCAACTCTTCGATTCAGGCGCTAAATACGACGCAGGCTGTGGTTGGCCCTCATTTTATGAACAAAGCGCGGATGCCAACGTGCTATATCGTCCAGATGACTCTCTTGGTATGCGCAGAATTGAGATTGTGTGTAAGCAATGTGAGGCTCATCTCGGTCATGTTTTTGAAGATGGCCCTCAACCTACCGGACAACGATACTGTGTGAATTCATTGTCGCTGCAGTTCGAAGCTAAGGATAATTGAGCGAAATCATAGCAAATCTATATTTTTTTGATGAAAATTTCTTACAAATGAATTTCTGCCCAACATGGCCTACGAATTCTTTGCGTCTGGCGCACCGAATAGCTATCTAAATTTAAATAGTAATGTATTAACAAGGGCTTATTGCTCACATTTTTTGCATTTGAACTTCTCTATCGTTTCCAAGAACGACAAAGCCAATCGCCTTTACGATATCAAATCACATCAACCCAATACAGAGTCTAGCGCTAACTGCTGTATTTGTTGATAAATTACACACATTCATCATGCATCTCTAGAATATTCTGAAAAAGTGAAACTTATCAACAATTTGGCATAAGGCCCTCGTTTGAATAGAATGCGCCCCGAAACCCATTCAACAACCTATGTTTAAAAGGTACTTTGCATGAATCAGCAGTTCGAACAGGAATTACTCACTAGTTGGCAAGAGCGTCAGGAATACGCGGAAAAAATGCTACCTATCATTGGTAAGCTTTATCGCAATCATTGCGTTGAAATCACCGTTTATGGCCGTACCTTACTAAACGCTAGCGCCATTGATGTTATTAAGGCACATCGCACAGTGAGACGTCACGAGGGAGTGAAGCTTAGACTACGTGAAAGTTGGCCAGTACTCGAAGCAATTAGCAACATGGACTTAGCGCCTGTTGAAATAGACATCGGTAAACTGGCGTTTGATTTCCATTATGGCAAAGGCAAAGATCAAACTGATTTACAAAGCTACTTAGATGAAGCACTAAAAGCAGTCCATAATGCTGAAGATGAGCATAAAGCAACAGATGTTGTTCTATACGGCTTCGGCAGAATAGGGCGCTTGTTAGCACGTCTGTTAATTGAAAGACAAGGCAAGAACAATAAGCTGCGTCTACGTGCTATTGTTGTGCGAGGCGGCCGTGAAGGCGACCTAGAGAAGCGTGCAAGCTTATTGCGCCGAGACTCTGTGCATGGGCCTTTTAATGGTAGCATTACGGTTGATGAGGAACGCAAAGCGATAAAAGCAAACGGCTCTTATATCCAAGTTATTTATGCCAACAGTCCTGAAGAAGTTGATTACACCCAATATGGTATTAACAATGCCATTATAATCGACAACACGGGTATGTGGCGTGATGAAGAAGGTCTAGGTCTGCATTTAAAAGCGAAGGGCGCAAGCAAAGTATTGTTAACTGCACCGGGTAAAGGCGATATCAAAAACATCGTTCACGGTGTTAATCATGCTGATATCCTCGATACAGACAATATTCTATCTGCCGCAAGTTGCACAACCAATGCGATCACGCCAGTTCTTAAAGCGCTAGATGAAGAATATGGTATTGAGAACGGACATGTAGAAACAGTGCATTCATTTACTAACGATCAGAACTTAATTGATAATTACCATAAAGCGGATCGTCGCGGTCGAAGTGCATCACTGAACATGGTTATTACTGAAACTGGCGCTGCAAAGGCGGTAGCGAAAGCTTATCCGCAATTAGCAGGGAAATTAACGGGTAATGCGATTCGTGTACCGACACCAAACGTATCTATGGCGATTTTAAGTTTGAACTTGAAGTCAACAACCGACAAAGATAGCTTAAATGACTACCTGCAAACGGCGAGTTTGTTCTCAGACTTGCAGCATCAAATTGATTTCACTGCATCTACCGAAATCGTGTCTACTGACCTAGTTGGTACTCGCGCGGCAAGTGTTGTTGACTCTCAAGCAACTATTGTCGCTGAGAATCGCGCAACGCTTTACGTTTGGTATGATAATGAGTTCGGTTACAGTTGCCAAGTAATGCGTGTTGTTCGTGACATGGCTGGTTTGAAGTACCCTTTAGTACCAAGTGCTGAACCGCTTACTAACAGTTAACTGAGTTTTGGTAGCCAACATTGCTACCACCAGCTACAGCGAAATAGAAAAGCGAAAGTGAGATACTTTCGCTTTTTTTTTGAAAGAACTTCATGTTATTTGAGGTCTGTGTAAATTAAATGAAATGACTTTGTCTTTGCTAGTATTGTGCTAGTGCAGTTCAATCTAACGGTGAGTGGTAAACGCGATGGAAGAGAATACACAAGAAAAAGAGCAAGAAAGTACTGCCGAAATAAAAGGTAAAGGTGTACTTGCTGGTATCAAATCATTTTTTACTACAAGCTCATGGCCAAGGGATTTGCTGTTAGGGGCTATTATCGTTCTTGGCTTTATGACGTGGCAAAACCGAAACCTACTCGAAACGAATGGCTCTATTCAAATAAGTCCGCAAAACTTCATCGATTTACAAGGTGAAATTTACGCATTGGAGCCGAATGATAAGAAAACGCTGGTCTACTTTTTCGCGCCTTGGTGCGCGGTTTGTAAAATGAGCATCGGGAACTTGGATGCAGTGAATACCGACCAATATAATGTCATTAGGGTTGCTTTGGATTATCAATCGCAAGAGGAGATAGAAGCCTTTGCAAAGAATAATAAAGTCAATGGCACTAT
This sequence comes from Brumicola blandensis, assembly GCF_031846165.1. NCBI lineage: Bacteria > Pseudomonadati > Pseudomonadota > Gammaproteobacteria > Alteromonadales > Alteromonadaceae > Brumicola > Brumicola blandensis. The sequence goes on along the minus strand of NZ_JAVRIE010000001.1, from coordinate 1,046,059 downwards.
ATTATTAGGTGGTGAACAACATAAATCTCGCTTTAATATTAGTGGTTATCCAACATATTATGTACTCAATGAAAACTTAGAGGTCATTCGTAGTGATATGGGATACAGCACTTATTTAGGCTTGAAGCTGAGAACTGCAGGCTAAAAGATACAGTCCACCGAACACCGAATGACAGAGCTCTATGAATATTTTGTGCTTGTCTACTTACTGATGTTTTAGCATGTGGTAAAGTACGCGAAAAATTAAATAGAGGACGTATACATGGTCATCACCAGTCAGTTTGATAGTGGTAATATTCGAGTCATTCAAGCGCAAGATCCCCAAGATATTCAGCTTGCTATCAACAAAGATAATAATTCCGACTTTTATCAGTGGTTTCACTTTAAATTACAGTCAACAAAGTTTGTTGAGCACAAAATCGTGATTGGTGACCTGAAAGGTTCTGCTTATCCTGATGGTTGGCCGGGTTATCAGGCACTTGCTTCTTATGATAGAGACGAATGGTTTCGTGTTGATACAGAATATGATGGTGATAACTTAACGATAAACTTCGTACCAGAGTATGACTCTGTTTACTTCGCATACTTCACTCCTTACAGCTATGAGCGTCATCAAGATTTCCTTTCTTCAGCACAAATGTCTTTTGATTGCGAGCTACGTCATTTGGGTTATACCATCGATAAACGTGATATGTCATTGCTCGTTATCGGTGAAGAAGCTGAAGGCAAAAATAAAATTTGGGTAACAGCACGTCAACACCCTGGTGAGTCAATGGCGGAATGGCTAGTTGAAGGTATGGTTAGACGTTTGTTGGATGAAGATGACGGTGTTGCGAAAAGTTTATTAGAACAAAATACATTTTACGTGATCCCAAACATGAATCCTGACGGTTCGGCGAGAGGTCATTTGAGAACGAATGCCGTGGGAACGAACCTCAACAGAGAATGGGAAACGCCCTCATTAGAGAAAAGTCCCGAGGTTTATCACACCTTAAAAGCGATGGATGAAATTGGGGTCGATATGTTCTTAGACATTCATGGCGACGAGGCTTTACCCTATAACTTCGTGGCAGGATGCGAAGGAAACCCGAACTACAATACCAAGCTTGAAGAACTCGAAAATACCTTTAAGCAAGCCTTGCTAATGGCTACGCCAGAATTCCAAGATGTGTTTGGTTACGATAAAGACGAACCAGGTAAAGCCAACCTAACAATCGGTGCAAATGCGGTAGGCCACCGCTATCAGTGTCTTTCATATACATTGGAAATGCCGTTCAAAGATAATCAGAACTTACCTGATCCTGCTTATGGTTGGTCAGCGCCACGTTGCCAACAATTGGGTGAAGACCTTTTAATTGCAGTAAGAGCGGTGAGTTCGAAACTTCGCTAAAGTTAACACGCGACAAAGCACCCGTTTGGGTGCTAAAGTTAAGAAAGCTTGATTCTGGGCTCGGCAGAAGCGCTGAAAAGCGTGGGTGACAGCTTATGCCACCTTGCAAATACCAGCAAAGCATGAACAATAGATTCAAATTGACATATAAAAATAAGAAAAAGAGGACGTTACTTTGGAAAGCTTATTAGACTTTTTTAACCTTATAGATGGATTTTTAGGCAGTGCAGCTTGGTTTCCCTATGTCTTACTTGGCGTAGGTGCATTTTTTACGATTTATTTGAAATTCCCGCAAATTCGTTTTTTCAAACACGCTTGGTTGGTCGTTACTGGAAAGCTTGATAAGGGTGATGAACCTGGTGATACCACACACTTTCGTGCACTAACTACAGCGCTCTCGGGCACAGTCGGTACCGGAAATATCAGTGGTGTTGCGTTTGCTATATTCTTAGGTGGCCCGGCTGCATTATTCTGGATGTGGGCAACAGCATTCTTGGGTATGACAACGAAATTTGTGGAAGTCACACTATCACACAAATATCGTGTTAAAACTGAAGATGGCACCATGGCTGGTGGTCCCATGTACTACATGGACAGACGATTAAATATGAAATGGTTGGCTGTCGCGTTTGCAATCGCTACGGTGATCAGTTCATTCGGAACAGGCAACCTTCCTCAAAGTAATGGTATCGCAACGAGTATTGAGTCAACATTTGGTTTTTCTCCAATGTTGGTTGGTGGTGTTCTCGCTATAATATTAGGCTTAGTTATCCTTGGCGGTATTCAACGCATTGCAGCCGTTACGTCTAAAATCGTTCCTTTGATGGCAGTCGTTTATATTATTGGTGCGTTTGCCGTTATTTTTGCGAATGTCGAGAATATCGGTCCTGCATTTGGGGCTGTTATTAGCGATGCTTTCACGGGTTCAGCCGCTGCTGGTGGTTTCTTAGGTGCGACACTCGCCTATGCTTTTAACCGTGGTGTAAACCGTGGTTTGTTTAGTAACGAAGCCGGTCAAGGTTCTGCTCCAATTGCGCATGCCGCAGCAAAAACCAAAGAACCTGTATCAGAAGGTATGGTGTCTATTTTAGAACCGTTCATCGATACCATTATTATCTGTACTATTACCGGCTTAGTGATCTTGTCGTCTGGCGTTTGGAAAGAGAAACATCAAAATATTTTCGACCGTTCAGACATGATGTTTATCGCAGGTGAGTATCAAGAATCTAAAAACGAAGATGTACAGGTTCTATTCAAGCATCTAAACAAAGTCGACGAAGATGCAATTACTAACTTCACCGGTGAAATTCAAGTGGTGAATGGTGTTGCTGTCAGCGATGGATTTACTTTACTGAACAGTCGCTCTTTCGCTGAAGATGTGACTTATAGCGTAGGTTCAACCGAAGACCCATATACTGGGCGTTTACTGGTGGAAGATGGCGCGTTAGTCAAACAATCTATCATTGTTGAGGGTAAGTCACTGGTTCACTCTGCGAATCTCACGGCGATTGCCTTTACTCGCGGTTTCTTTGGCGAATACGGTAAGTACATTGTCTCGATTGGGCTACTATTATTCGCGTTCTCGACCGCTATCGCTTGGTCTTATTACGGTGATAGAGCAATGACTTATTTGTTAGGTCCTCGTTCAGTTATGCCTTACCGAGTGATCTATTGTGCTGGTTTCTTCTGGGCAGCTATCTCGGATACCACGCTAGTTTGGGCTTTATCTGCGGTGGCGATAGTCGTTATGACTTTACCAAACCTGTTTGGGATCATGATGCTACGCAAAGAAATGAAAGAATCGGTGAACGAATACTGGGAAAAAGTAAAAAAATAATTCCTAGCAAATAGTAAAATAAAAAGAGTTTAATCGACTGGTCGATTAATCTCTTTTTACGTATAAGAACCTAAGATTTTATTAAGGAGACATGTATGGCAATTACAGCATGCCCATCCTGTTCTAAACCCATTTCAGATAAAGCAAAAACATGCAGCCATTGTGGTTTTAACATCGGCAATGCAAGTGCTGAAGACATTGCGAGAAAAGCAAGCCTGAAGCGTTACAAAGCGATGCAAAGCTTACAAAATCAATCTATGGTTGCGATTTTAATGTTTATTGCGGGTTTCGGTTTTATTTATTGGGGTGGCTCAGAGCCTGGAGAAATCCAGTATAATCTGTCGATAGCTGCCACAGTATTTGGTTTTGCTTGGTACGCCGTCAATCGCGTGCGAATTGTTTTAGCAAAAAGGAAATAAGATGGATGTACAACAGTTAGTTCAAGCCATGACGCCGCAAATATATGACAATTTGCGCAATGCGGTAGAAACCGGTAAGTGGCCTGATGGCACGCCGTTGACCGAAGAGCAAAAGGAAAACTCTTTGCAAGCGGTGCTGTTATATCAATCACGCATTGAACAATCTGAACAACACATGACCATAGGCAAAGACGGCGAAGTGGTACAAAAAAGCAAATCTCAATTGCGTCAAGAGCTACAACAAGAAGCCACTAATCAAAGCCCTATAGCGCGGTTTAAACAAGATGATATTTGAACGTTTATTTAAAGCAAAACACCTTCACTCTGATCCAGACACCCGTATTCAGGCAATTGAAAGTCTTTCTTTAGACAAAGCGAGTGATAAGCAAGCGTTGCATGAACTAGCGTTCAACGATAGCGATGCGAGAGTGAGTTTAGCAGCGCTGGACAAATTAAATTCTTTTGCCTTATGGTTAAAAGCGTCTGAAACCGCTGAAAACTCACGAATTAAAAAACGTGCCTACGAAAAGGTGTTAGCTGAGGTTAATAACCCAGACTCCAACTTGATCAGTGCGAGTGAATTTGCGGCTTTTGTTGCTGAGTCAAAAAATACAAATTTATTAGAAGACCTCTTGTCTTCGAATCGACGCTTGCAAGAAAACGATGCGCTGGCCTTAGCTAGCTTGCTTAAAATCGACAAGGTGAATACCACTCGCCTTTATTTTCGAGAGCATGCCAATCAGGCTCAACAACTCGTTATTGTTAATCGTACTAGCGATATCAATGAGTTAAGTAAATTATTGAAATTCAGTCAGTTTGACGTGGTTGTCGCCGCTGCTGAGAAGAGAATTAACGAATTAAAAGAACTAGAAGCGAAACCAATTAAGCTGAAACAAGATGCTACCTTGGTTATTTCAAAAATGCTCGCGTTAAAAGATCAAAATGACTATGAGTACATCTATGAACATAGACAAGGCTTAGTCTCACAATTTGAAACCTTGAAAAAGTCTTTTTCTATTCTGGATGAAGAATCCGCCTTGATACTTGCAGAAAAGTACTTGCGTGTGGGTGAGTCACTGGAAAAGCGTTTAGCGGCGCTGAAAGGTGAGTGGCAAAGTGCTAACGAGCTGAAAGAAACTACCAATGCCTTGGCTGAAATTGAGAATCGATTTAATCAGGTTAAACAACAAATAGATGCAATATTGGCGTCAATTGATGATCCAAGCCTGTTAGCACAATCAAAGCTATTAAGTAACGCATTAGAAGATATAGCAAGTGACGTAGAAGATGCGCGTAATCGACCTCAGACAACCGCTCACAAGCGCCATATCAAACAAATCGTCCAACACATCGAGCAATATAGAGCCTTTCTCATTGCCTTGCCTGAAGCAAAGGAAAACAAGGTAAAAGCAATGGCCTTGCTGACAGAGTTGGAAGGTCTTTCTGAAGGTTTGACAACACAAGAGTTAAATGAAGCATTGCATGCTTTGAAAAAACAATGGCAAGCGCTACGAAGCGACCTTAATTTACCTTTGCCTGAAAGTGTATTAAGCGCTTGGAAAACCGCTGAAAAAAAGTATCGAAGCACGCTGAATAGTGCGTTTGAGGAAATCAAACAACAAGAAAAAAAGGCGGTAGGTAAGCTGCTAACAGTGCAGCGCATGATTCGACAAGGTAGCTACAAGCCAGCTATCTCAACGTTTAGACATGCAAAAGCACAGTTCGAAGGCTTACCTGAAAAAGCGCAGCGCGCGCAACAAAAGTTATTTGATGAACTCTCTGATAAAGTCACTGAGTTACAGGAGCTTCAAGCATTTATAGCTGCGCCAAGAAAGCCGGCCTTGCTTGAAGATGCAATGAAACTGGCGAATGAGAAAAATATTGATGACCTAGGTGAGCGAGCTAAGCAAGTAAAGGTGCTAAGGTCAGATTGGAACGGTTTAGGCAAGTTGGGTACAGAAGAGGATGATGAACTCAACAAGCGATTCGATGAGGCTTTAGAGCAGGCATTTGCGCCTTGTCGTGAGCACTACGCTGAACAGGAAAAGCTAAGAGCCGAGAACGCTAAAGTTGCAGAGCAGTTGATTCAGCAGCTATCCGCTTTGCAAGAACAAGAGAATGTGGCGAGTTTAGGGCGCTCACTCAGCGCGCTGAATAAGAAATGGCGTGAAATTGGTGTTTTAGAACACGACCAAAGAAAGCGACTGCAAAAAGATTACTATGCCGCTCAAAAACCGATCCAAGTCAAACTCGATCAGTACTATGCCGAAAACGCAGAGCAAAAGCAGCAATTGGTCACACGGGCTGAGCGACTCAATGACAGTGAAGATTTGACGCAAGCCGTGGATCAAGCGAAACAATTCCAGCAGCAATGGAAAGCCTTGGGGTTTGCGGGAAAAAACATTGATGACAAGTTGTGGAAAGCATTTCGCGCGGCCAATGATAAAGTGTTTGCTAAACTCAATGAAAAAAGAGACGAGCAAGCCGGCGAAATCTCTGCCTCACAGAAGTTAATCGCTGATATCTTACAACCAATCCATAAAGCGATTGATGCTGCTAACGATTCTGCTAGTTTGGCTGAACTGACAGAGCAAGCGAACTCGGCAAAAGTTCATATGAGCGAACTTCCACCAAAGCTTGCAAAAATTGAAGGGCAAAAAATCGAACGAGTGCTAGAAAATATTAACGATAAGTCTCGCGCTCTCGATAAGCAACGAAGTGAAGCGCAGTGGGATAGCTTATTCACGACGCTAGCAGCGTGGAAAAGCGGTGAGAATGAAGACGTTGATCTGCCAGATACCTTCGAGCAACTTCCCAAGCGGTTTCAGAGCCTCTTTAAACAAAGCAATACAGCATCTGCAGACCGTAAAGCTATTACGATCCAAGCCGAAGTCTTACATGATTTGCCAAGCAACAAAGCTGATGAAAAGCAGCGCAAAGAACTACAATTGCAGATGATGGCTTCTAAACTTGAAGGCAATGAGCCACAGACCCTACAGACCTTACTAGCCGATTGGGTGTCACATGGTCCATTGCAGAAAGAAGATCAGGCGTTACTCAAACGATTGAAGAAAGTGTTTGAAGCTCAATGAGTAAGCTAAGCGCAAGCAGAATAGGCACTGATAGCATCATGAGAGTAGAGAATGCGTAAACATATTTATGTAGCTTATACTGGCGGTACAATTGGTATGAAGCCCTCTAAGAATGGCTTCGTTCCGGCTGAAGGCTATTTAAGTGAAACACTCGCCAAAATGCCAGAGTTTCAACGCAGCGAAATGCCAGCGTTTACAATCCATGAATATGATGAGCTGCTCGATTCCAGTGACATGTCACCGGCAGACTGGCAGTTGATTGCTGATGATATTGATCGTCATTATGATGATTACGATGGTTTTATTATTTTGCATGGCACTGATACCATGGCATATACGTCATCTGCTTTGTCATTCATGCTAGAGGATCTTGCAAAGCCAGTCATAGTGACTGGATCCCAAATCCCATTGGCAGAATTACGTTCGGACGGGCAAACGAACTTGCTCAATGCGCTATACATTGCGGCAAATTATCCAATCCCTGAAGTTACCTTGTTTTTCAACAACAAGCTGTTAAGAGGCAATCGCGCTCGCAAAGTCGATGCGGACGGTTTTGACGCCTTCGACTCGCCCAATTTTCCAGTACTATTGAAAGCGGGTATTAATATTGAAGTCAATCATGACAACGTAAGACGTTTAGCGACTGACCCTTCTTTTAAAACTCAAGCGCGAATGCGCGTTAGTCCAGTGATATCTCAACCTATTGGTCTAGTTAGTTTGTATCCAGGTATTTCTGCAGATGTGGTAAAAAATATTATCCAACAGCCAGTAAATGCCCTTATATTATTAAGCTACGGAGTCGGCAATGCGCCGCACAATGAACGCTTATTGGAACAACTTGTCAATGCACAGAAGCAGGGGATTATTGTCGTCAATTGTACCCAGTGTTTCCGGGGCAAAGTGAATATGAGTGGGTATGCGAATGGACATATTTTGCAAGACACCGGCTTAATATCTGGCGGCGATATGACACCAGAGGCGACACTTGCTAAATTACACTATTTGCTCAGTAAAGCTGATTTACCGATAGAAAAGCGCAAACAGCTGATGATGCAAGACCTGCGCGGCGAGCTTTCTCGTAAGTAACAAACACGCATTGATTTGATTGCGTTCGTGTACCAAATTCCTTCCAGTTACTAGCTTCAATTACCTAATTTCCTCAATGAATTAGTTGATTTAGATCAATTATGTATTATAATTTCAGAAATTATTGAAACTTCAAAAGGTTTGGTTGTGAAAATGACACCCATGATAGCGTCTTTTGTGATGCACTTCGGTGAGATGGGCAGCCGTTGGGGCTTTAATCGTACCGTTGGGCAAATATATGCTTTGCTTGTGATGACTGAGGAGCCACTGAGCGCGAATGATATTGCAGAAACGCTCAGTATTTCGCGTGGTAACGTGAGCATGGGCTTGAAGGAATTAGCGTCTTGGCAGTTGGTGACGACAACTCACAAACCCGGTGATAGAAAAGACTACTATCGCAACAAAGGGTCTATCTGGGATATGGCCAATCGAGTTTTTGAGGAGCGCCGTAAGCGCGAGATGGATCCAACCCTAAGCCTGCTTAGAGATATTATGCTCGATGAGCCCGGGAATGCATCTGAAGTGTATGCGCAAGAGCAGATTTCAGAAATCCATGATCTATTGGAAAATATCACTCACTGGACGCAAAGTCTGCAGTCACTCAGCCCTGAAAAATTGAATACCTTAATGAAACTGGGCTCTGGGGTGGGCAAAGTTTTAGACATGAAAGATAAGTTTTTAATGAAAAAGTCGGAATGAAGGAAATCTTAGTCAATCTTTAAATAAGTCCTTTTTCTTTTTCTCCACGCTCACCATTTTTTAGAGCGATTGTGTCCGAGGTCTATTATGTTTGATGTACTGATACTATCTAGAATTCAGTTTGCCGCTAATATTAGCTTTCATATTCTATTTCCAACTATCACCATTGCACTTGGTTGGTTACTGTTTTATTTCAAAGTACGCTATGACTTATCGAATCACCCAGTATGGATGCGAGCATATCGTTTCTGGGTAAAAGTATTCGCTTTAACCTTCGCGCTTGGGGTTGTGAGCGGTATTACAATGTCCTTTCAATTTGGTACCAATTGGCCCGGTTTCATGGAGACCATTGGTAACATCGCTGGACCTTTGCTTGCCTACGAGGTGTTAACGGCATTCTTTTTAGAAGCAACGATGTTAGGCATTATGCTATTTGGCTTTCATCGTGTTCCTCGGTGGGTTCACACAGGCGCCACTTTCCTCGTCGCATTTGGCACAACGATGTCGGCCTTTTGGATATTGGTACTAAACTCATGGATGCAAACACCTGATGGTTTCGAAATGAGGGAAGGGGTAGCTTATGCTACGGATTGGATGGCCATTATTTTTAATCCTTCTTTTCCGTATCGCTTCACTCATATGCTATTGGCTTCTGCTCTGACTGTTTGTTTTTTAGTCGCAGGACTATCGGCCTATCGAATTTATCGGGGTGACAATAAAAAAGCCCCAAGACTAACCCTAAAAACAGCGATCTTTAGTGCTGCGTTGTTAGCGCCTACGCAAGTTTTTGTGGGGGATTTACACGGCTTAAATACGCTCGAGCATCAACCTCAAAAGGTAGCTGCAATGGAGGGCTTATGGGAAACTCAAGAAGGCGTGCCGTTAGTGTTGTTTGCGATCCCAGATGAAGAATCACGAAGCAATAAATACGCCCTAGAAATTCCAAAGCTTGCTAGTGTGATCTTAACCCACGATCCGGAAGGTGAGTTGCAAGGCTTGAATGACTTTGCAGGCGAGCATCCACCTGTGGCTCCTGTATTTTATAGCTTCAGGCTTATGGTAGGCTTAGGATTTACTATGTTGCTTGTCGCTTGGTGGTGTACCTTTACCTTAGTGAAAAAGCGCGCTATGTCTACATTCCAGCTAATGACTCTTATTAGTATGACTTTTGCGGGTTGGGTTGCGACGTTAGCCGGTTGGTATGTTACTGAAATTGGACGTCAACCTTATCTTGTCAGCGGCGTCTTGAAAACCGCAGATGCGGTGACCACGATAGCCTCCGAGAATGTCTTACTGACTTTTGTTCTATACATGACCATGTATGTTGTCTTGCTTGTTGTATATGTGCGTACGCTATTTTTAATGGCAAGACGTGCAGTGAAAATTGAAGAATATGATTTGTCACCACCGGGCTTACCAGAGCGAAAAGATAATCAATTCAATGCAAATGCAAGCGCGGGAGGGGTATAAAATGGACTTCTTATTTTCAGCACAAGGTCTGCCGCTTGTATTTGCCATCCTGACCGCTGTTTCTATTTTGCTATATGCGATCCTTGATGGCTTTGACCTAGGTGTCGGGATTTTACTTCCTATGCAAGATGAGCACAGTAGAGATGTTTCTATTTCTTCAATAGGGCCATTCTGGGACGCTAATGAGACTTGGTTAGTACTTGCGGTAGGTTTGTTATTAGTTGCTTTCCCAGCAGCGCACAGTGCGATTTTAAAGGCATTTTATCTACCGGCTACGCTCATGCTGTTAGCGCTCATTCTGCGTGGTGTAGCTTTTGATTTTAGAGCGAAAGTAAAACCCAAACGAAAAATCATTTGGGACTACGTATTCAAAATTGGCTCGATCGGCACGGCTTTCATGCAAGGTTTTATGCTTGGCTTGTATGTTATGGGTTTGGAATATACTTTGATCTCTGTTGCTTTCGCCATGTTTAGCGGCTTATGTGTGGTCGCCGCCTATGGTTTGATAGGGGCAACTTGGTTGATCATGAAAACCTCGGGCGAACTGCAAAACAGAGCCATCATGTGGGCGAAGAGTTACGGTACGGTCAGTGCTATCGGTATTATTGCGGTTTGTCTGGTTAACCCCTACATAAATCCTTCTGTCTTAAAAATATGGACAGAGTTACCTTGGGCCTATTTTTATGCCGCCATACCGCTACTTTGTGTCGCTATGTTTGCACTTGGATACGCAGTTTTGCATCGACTTCCTCTGCAAGACGACCGAGGAGCTTGGCTTCCCTTTGTGATTGTCGTGATTGTATTCGTGTGCTGTTTCTTAGGCTTAAGCTTCAGCTTCTATCCTTACATTGTGCCTGGCGAACTTACCTTGTTTGAGGCCGCGAGTGCACCAGAATCACTTATGATTATATTGGTAGGTAGTTTGTTTGTGTTGCCATTTATTGGGGCTTACACAGTGTTCTCATACTACACCTTTAGAGGCAAAACCGAGGACTTACGCTATTACTAAGCAATCAAGCACATAGGGCAAATTGCTGATAAATCTGCTAGTCTAGGATGAGGTGTACCTATAAGGATGTTTTATGAACTACCAGAAAAAGCTGCGGCAATTAAATGTCAGCATGTGCATATTATTAGGGATGATATGTAGTGTTTTGTTTGTTGGGAGAGAGGCGCTACCTGCTTATTTATTCTCAGAAACGGTCAGCGGAGAAGTCGTCGAATATAGTGTTACCAGAGACAGACCATCGTATATGACGGCTTCTCAACATACGCCGGAAATGCATGAAGTACTTGTTGAGTACATCTATGATGATACGAAGTATTGGTTCTGGGTTAATGCGCACGTCTATAGTGCTGCGGGCTTCCTCACGACAGGAGATACTGTGACGGTGGCCTTTGATACGGAGTACCCAGAGTTCGGGTATCTTATGAATTACGCATTGTTTAGTACGCTTGCATCCATATTATTCCCGTTCATCTTGCTCATTTTAATTGTGGTAACGCCACAGTGGCTTTTTACTATCAAAAAAGCGAAGGAAGAAAGGGCAAAATAGCCCTTTCTTATTTAACTTCTACACCCGCCGCTTGTTTATCAGCATGGTAACTAGAACGTACCATCGGCCCACAAGCAGCATGGGTAAAACCAATTCCTTTTGCGTAGTCGCCGAGTTCATCAAACTCTGCAGGCGGCACATATCGTTTAACTGGGAAGTGATGCTTACTTGGTTGTAAGTATTGACCAAGTGTCAGCATGTCCACATTGTGGGCTCTAAGATCATCTAGTACTTTTTGCATTTCATCCGCTTCTTCGCCCATGCCCATCATTAGGCCAGACTTTGTCGGAATATCAGGGTGCTGTTCTTTGAACTTGCGCAGCAAATCAAGTGACCACTGATAATTAGCGCCAGGTCGGCATTCACGATACAAGCGTGGAATAGTTTCCAAGTTATGATTGAAAACATCAGGAACGCCTTGTTTGAAAATCTCTAAGGCACGATCCATTCTTCCTCTAAAGTCAGGAACGAGGACTTCAATTTTTGTACTTGGGCTGTGCTCGCGAATGGCATTGATGCAATCAACGAAGTGCTGAGCGCCACCATCTCTCAGGTCATCACGGTCAACCGAAGTAATAACGACATAGCTCAATCCCATTTCTGCAATCGTTTTGGCTAATTTTTCAGGCTCTTCCGCGCTAGGTGGAAGTGGCTTGCCATGAGCAACGTCGCAGAAAGGGCAACGACGAGTACAGATATCACCCAAGATCATAAAGGTTGCTGTACCGTGGTTAAAGCACTCTGCTAAATTAGGGCAACTCGCTTCTTCACATACCGAATGTAGCTTATTTTTACGTAAGGTCGCTTTAATATGTTCTATGCGATCAGTGGTGCGAGGAAGCTTGATTTTAATCCATTCAGGCTTTCGTAGCATTTGTTCTTTTTCGGTGGGGACAATTGTGATGGGAATGTGTTTAACTTTCTCATCATCTCTTAATTTTACACCAGCTTGTGGACGTGTATTATTCATCGTCACCTTCTCTAAATTCTTTGTGCTTAATACCCAAAAGAGTACAAAAATGTTCAACTAATTGTGGACCTGCTTGCGATAAACTTTCCGGGCCACCTAGGCTGATACTATTCACCATTTCCATTCCCGCGTATCCGCAAGGGTTTATTCGTTGAAAAGGACTCAGGTCCATATTAACATTTAAGGCTAAACCATGAAATGAACATCCTTTACGTATGCGCAGGCCAACAGAACATAACTTCTTTTCGTCTACATAAACACCAGGTGCGTCTTTCTTTGCGTAGGCTTTAACGTCATAGTCGGCCATCAGCGCGACAATACTATCTTCTAATGCGCTGACCAAGTGACGAACACCTAATTTATTACGTCGAACGTCAATGAGAATATACAGCATTTGTTGTCCAGGACCGTGATAGGTCACTTGACCACCGCGGTCAACTTGCACTACCGGAATATCTCCAGCCGCTAGGATATGCTCTGACTTGCCTGCTTGGCCTTGAGTAAATACAGGTGGATGTTCAACTAACCAAATTTCATCAGGAGTATGCTCATTACGCTCGTCAGTAAATTTCTGCATAGCTTGCCAAGTAGGCGTATATTCTTTCCTACCTAATTGACGCACGATAGTAGGGAGTGTCGATTCACTCAAGCTACAGAACCACTCGTACTAACTCGAGTTTTGACAACTCTGTGTAAATGGTTTCCATATGGTCTTTGCTTTCTACCTTCACACTGAGTGACATAGAGTGATAAGTCCCTTTGCTTGAAGGCTTAACGCTAGGCGAATAGTCGCCTGGCGCTAACTCTTGCAAACGTGTTACAACAACCTCAGGTAGCGTTGGGTGCGCCACACCCATGACTTTAAATGTTTGTAAACAAGGAAAGTCTAGGAGTTCATCGAACTTTGTATCCATCGTCATATTAATCTTCGAAACCTAATTTAAGAGATACCCAATCCATTGCTTTATCAAAGAAGCCACCTTCCTCTACTTCATGTAGTGTGACTAAAGGGTAAGTCGCCACATTTTCGCCTTCAAGCTGCAGAAACAACTTACCAACGACCTGGCCTTTGGCAATCGGTGCTTCTAAGCTTTCGCTAAGCTCGAAATGGGCTTTTAATTTGTCAACTTGGCCACGAGGGATAGTGATAGGAGTGGACTGATTTAAACCTAAGTCGACCGTTTCACGATCACCCATGTAAATGCGGTGAGCAACGAAGCTATCACCGGCTTGGTATGGCGTGACTGATTCATAGAAGCGGAAACCATAACGCAGCAGCTTTTTGTTTTCCACCTTTCTAGAGCGCTCACTGTCTGTGCCCATAACAACCGATATCAGGCGCATATCACCTTGAGTTGCAGAAGTAATTAAGCTGTAGCCTGCGTCAGAGGTGTGACCCGTTTTAATGCCATCTACATTAAGGCTTTTGTCCCATAGCAAACTATTTCGATTAAATTGCTTAATGCCGTTATACGTAAACTCTTTAATGCTATACAAAGCGTAGGCTTCAGGTAATTCAGAAATTAACGCAGAAGATAGGGTCGCCATGTCACGAGGTGAAGTGTAGTGGTCAGGGTCGTGTAGGCCATGACTGTTCACAAAATTACTCGCGCTCATGCCCAGGCTTTGGGCGTGTGCGTTCATCATACTAGCAAAAGCGTCTTCGCTTCCTGCGATGTGTTCAGCCATCGCCACACAAGCATCGTTACCTGATTGCACAACTATACCGTTGAGTAATTCACGAACGGAGACTTTTGTACCTACTTCGATAAACATTTTTGAAGAATCTGGGAAGTTTTTCGCCCAAGCATTCTCAGAAATTGTCACCATGTCATCAAGGCTTATGTTGCCAGCTTTGATTTCTTTTCCGATGACATAGATTGTCATGATTTTCGTCAAACTTGCTGGAGCAAGACGCATATCAATATTTTTTTCAGCAATAACGTGACCGGTGTTGTGGTCCATTAGCATAAAGCCGCCGGCGGCAACACTCGGTGGTGGAGGGATAACAATCGCAGCGTTAGCTAAAAAGCAAGTCGCGGCAAGGAGTAACGTAGAAACTATTTTTAAGCGCATTTATTCAACCGTTGGTTTGTGGTTTATCATTTTGATATGAATTGCCTGACTTACCCGCCTTTATTATTTTTATGATGACGAATACAGCTTTTCATTCATGATTTGTTAACTGTGGATTTTATAACATTCTACCCACCGACTACTAGTGCAATACAGGATTTATTGTTTAATCTGCTGGCACGACGAGAGGAAAGGCATTATCAAATCCAATATTTTTCAATTCTTCGATAAGTTTTTCGGCCTTTTGTTCATTTTTTAATGGCCCTAAACGTAATCGGTACACATTATCTATTAAAGGCGTGTCGGCAGGTACTTGATATAAGCGACTTAAACCTTCGGATAATTCGATGACTGCCTCTTGATTTGAAAATGCACCCACTTGCACAAATAACTCATCTAAACTAGGTCTTTCGGTAGCCAATAGGCTAGGGCTAAGTGCCTTTGCGGGAGCGAGGTCAACTCTATTATTATCGTTTGATTTGGGTTCAGCTTGGGCTGCTAATGCGGTTCGTTTTTGATTTGGTGCAGCGATCGATGGAGGCACTTGTGGTTGTTGTGGTTCGCCATTGCCTACTGTCATGATGCCATTTTCATCAATATGGATGACTTCAATCTTCACATTTGCGACCCCGTGGGAAATCACGTCTAGTTTTTTCGCAGCGGCATAACTCAAATCAATCACGCGGTCGGGATGAAAAGGGCCGCGATCATTTACTCGTACGATCGTCGTTTTATTATTGTCTAAATTAGTGACTTTCACGAAAGAAGGTAGAGGCAATGTTTTGTGTGCGGCGGTCATTTCGAACATATCGTAAATTTCGCCATTGGAAGTTAAATGGCCATGAAATTTCTGTCCATACCAAGATGCACCGCCAACTTCCACAAACCCTTTCCCTGTAAACATCGGCGTATAGTATTCACCAAATACAGTATAGGGCCTGCTATTTGCCGGCGCATAGGGCTCATACCGAGGTACGGCATCTTCAAGTTCGAGTTCTCCATAGCGAAACTGTGGAGCACTATCTTGTTTTTGGGTGTAGCGGCTACTATTGTTTGACTCACAGGCGAACAAGCTCAAGCCCATCAAACATAAGCACAAGTGTCTATTTAGCGCGTTCATTCCATTGTCACTTTTGAGTTATTATTATAAATTTATCTCGACATCAGTCGTTTTTGTGTACTGATTGACATTAAAATACCAAATCCAGCCAGCAGAGTCACCATTGATGTTCCACCGTAGCTCACAAGGGGAAGAGGAACACCCACCACTGGCAGCAAGCCAGATACCATGCCCATGTTTACGAATACATAAACAAAAAAGGTCAGGGTGATACTGCCTGCCAGTAATTTACTAAATGCATCTTGGGCTAAGTTCGCAATCATCATGCCCCGGATAATAATACACATATAAATAAACAATAGACCGATTACGCCAATCAGACCAAACTCCTCGCTGAAAACAGCAAAGATAAAATCAGTGTGCCGCTCTGGTAGAAATTCTAATTGAGATTGAGTACCTTGCAACCAACCTTTACCACTGACTCCACCAGAGCCTATCGCGATTTTAGATTGAATAATGTGGTAACCAGATCCCCATGGATCGCTTTCAGGATTCAAAAAAGTGAGTACTCTTTGTTTTTGATAACCCTGCATGAGAAATATCCACATTATCGGCGCGAACAAGCTCGCCATAATGCTTATCACTGAGATTAAGCGCCATGTCATTCCGGAGAGAAAAAGTGCGAAGATACCAGAGCTTGCTACTAATAAACTGGTACCTAAATCGGGTTGTTTAGCAATTAAGATGGTGGGTATAAAAACGATAATGAAGCCGATTGCAATATTGCGGGTACGTGGCGGCAGGTTGAACTTGCTGATATACCAAGCAATCATTAACGGCACAGCAAGTTTCATTACCTCAGACGGCTGAAACCGGATAATGCCAAGATCTAGCCAGCGTTGTGCACCTTTACCCACAACCCCAAAGAATAGAACCCCGAGTAGCATGATCAGCCCAAAACCATAAAAATAAATAGCCAGTCTTCGATAGGCCATCGGTGGTATTTGCGCCAAGACAACCATCACTAACAATGCAATACCTAGGCGTGTGAACTGACGAGTGACTAAGTCCCAATCTTGGCCACCCGAACTGTAGATTGTGACTAAACCAATGCCCATCAGGCACAGTAAGGCGAACAATAAAAAGCCATCGATGTGAAGGCGTTCCAGAAAAGTGGTTTTTACGGTTGTAAATTTAGTTGCCACTACTGACTCCACTCACAATACTGACGTTGTCAGGAGCTGTGCTATTTGCCTTTTGTGCAATACCTTTTGCTTTAATTTCACTGAAGTAATAATCCATTATCGTGCGAGCGGCCGGTGCTGCATTAGAACTGCCGCCGCCAGCATTTTCAATGACTACAGATAAACTAATTTCAGGCTCAGAGTAGGGCGCGTAACCTACGTACATGGCGTTGTCTCGCAAACGAGCAGAAACGTTCTCTTCTTCATATTCAGCGTCTTGAGCAACAGAAAATAACTGTGCTGTACCAGTTTTACCGGCTGAAACATAATCGGTCCCTCTAAATGCAGTATGCGCTGTTCCATGCTCTCGGTTCACCGTTCCATATAGTGAATCGAGTATAATGTCCCAGTTCTTTTCATCGATCATTTGTATCGGTTCTTGCATTACCACGGGAATTGGATCGACAGCGCCTTCAACCATGTAGCCCTGAATTAAACGAGGGGTGTGTTTTTCACCTTTGTTCACAAGGAAATTGAGTGATTGAGCGAGTTGTAGCGGCGTCGCATTCCAGAAACTTTGTCCAATCCCTACGGGAATCGTATCACCGATATACCAAGGCTCTCCGAACCTGGCACGTTTCCAGCCACGACTAGGCATATTGGCGCCAGACTCTTCATGCAAATCAATACCAGTACGGCTACCAAAGCCAAACTGCTTCATGCTATCACTGATACGATCTATGCCCAATTTAAAGGCCAAATCATAATAGAACGTATCACAAGATACTTCGACCGACTTAGTGACATCTACGTCGCCGTGTCCCCATTTTTTCCAGTCACGCCAAACATGGTCAACGTTTTTCAATCGATATGTACCGCGGTCTTTAATTGTCGTGGTCTCGTCAATTTCGCCGGTTTCTAAGCCAAGCAAAGCGAGGTGAGGCTTGATTGTAGAGGCAGGGGGATACCGGCCTTGTGTTGCTCTGTTAAGGAGTGGACTGTCTTTTGATTGCAGAAGTTTAGAATAATCTTTGGTACTTATACCATGAACGAACAAATTAGGGTCGTAGCTTGGGCTGCTATACAAGGCCATGACACCGCCAGTTTTGGGATCGGTGATAACCACCGAACCTCTGCGGCCAGCCAGTACTTCTTGAGCTTTCTTTTGTAAATTAATATCTATATTAAGTACGATGTCTCTACCCGGAGTAGGAGGGTCGAAGCTCAATACCCGAATAATACGCCCACGGTTATTCACCTCTACTTGCTGGTATCCTACTTTGCCATGCAGTGTTTCTTCATGGAAACGCTCAACACCTTGTCTTCCTATGTCATGTGTTGCAGCATAGTTCGACAGTTGCTCGCTTTGTCCGAGCTTTTCTAAGTCTTTTTTATTGATCTTAGCGACGTAACCTAGCATATGTGTAAGCGTATCTTTGAAAGGATAGTATCGAGATAAACGGGCTTCGATGCTGACACCCGGGAACTGATGCTGCTTTGCTGAAAACAACGCTACGTCGTCGTGTGAAAGTTGTTGTCGAATAGAAATCGGTTTAAAACGACGTTGTTGCTTCATTTGTTTCTTAAATGCATTGACCTCGGCGTCAGTCAATGACATTAAAGCGGATAGCTGTTCCAGTGTTTCGTCGAGTTCGTCTACTTTTTCAGGCGTAATCTCCAGGCTGAAAACGGGTTTGTTCTCAGCCAAAATAACACCATTTCTGTCGTAAATGAGGCCTCGATTAGGCGCCACTGGCAATACTTGAATTCGGTTACCGTTTGAACGAGTTTGATAATCTTCATATTGGGTAACTTGCAATTTATACAAGTTGATAATAATGACCAGCATCAGCAATGAAACAAAGACAATCGCCACTACCGTTCTACGGGCAAATAAATTCGCTTCTGCAGTGTGGTCGCGTATCGTTTGGCGCTTTTGTGGCATTATGCTTTTCTACTCACTCTCTATGGTAAGGGTGATTTTGTGTGACAGACCATGCTCGGTATAAACTCTCTGCGACGATAACCCTAACCATTGGATGGGGTAGCGTTAAGTTAGACAAAGACCAGCGTTGTTCTGAAGCTTGTTGACACTCAGGTGATAGGCCTTCGGGACCGCCAATCAATAAACTGATATCGCGCCCGTCCATTTTCCACTTGTCCAACTCTTTGGCTAATTGCGGTGTAGAGAGGGGTTTACCCAACACTTCCAAAGTCACTACTTTGTTTCCCTTTGGTATCTGTTGTAAACAACGTTGCCCTTCTTCATACAGAATTCTTTGCACATCTGCATTTTTGCCGCGTTTACCAGGAGTGACTTCTAAGAAGGACACTGGCATATCTCTAGGGAAGCGTCGAATATACTCATTCGTGCCTTCGACAACCCAATTGGGCATTTTGTTCCCTACCGCGACAATTTGAATTTGCATAGTGACAGCCAGATTTGACTAGGCTATTGCCAAAGCTTTTCGAGTTGATAAAAGTCGCGCGTTTCATCCTGCATGACATGCACAACAACATCACCTAGGTCGACTAGCACCCATTCACCGCTTTCTTTACCTTCTACAGAAAGGGGAGGCATTTCAGCCGCTTTCATTTCAACGACTAAGTTCTCGGCAATGGATGACACGTGGCGTTTAGAATTTCCCGAACAGACAATAAGCATGTCAGTTATCGTGGATTTATCTTCTACGTTTATTTCAATGATGTCTCTAGCTTTCATGTCGTCTAGTTTGTCGACGACGAATTTTACGATTTCACTTTGGTTCAAGTTGATTCCTATCGTTTATGATTCATACAAATGGTGTTTATGGATATAGTTTAACACCGATTCAGGCAACAATGCTTCGCTGATTTTTGCTTCAGACTCATTTCGAGTACGAATTTCGTTTCTTATTTGAGTTGAGGAGACATTCAGCAACTTCGTTTCCAATGCAACTACCTTACCAGTTTGTGTGTGTAAACTGAGTAACTGCGCTTCATTTAGGGGTTTTTTAGCGCTACAGTCCATATACTCTGATATTTCTGGAAAGTGCAGTAGTGCTTCTCTACCACGCTTTAACACGAAAATGTTACACAATTGAATAAGTGACTGCCACTGATGCCATGAACGTAAACTATTGAATGAGTCAGTGCCCATGAATAACCAAAGAGGCGATTGTGTTCTTTTTTTCAATTGCTTAAGGGTTTCAACTGTATAACTTGTTTTGTTTGAGCGTATTTCGATATCTTCAATACAAAAGCGACGGTCTTCCGCGCATAACAAAGCAAGCATCGCAAGTCGATGCTCTGTGCTCACCTCTGGTGTTACTTTGTGCGGCGGAATATGACAAGGCATCAATGCGAGCTTGTTTAAAGACAATAGGTTCAATGCGTCTTGCAATGGATGCAAATGGCCAAAGTGCGGGGGATTAAACATGCCACCGAAAATAGCGGTCGGCGTTAATGTTGCGGAGTTCGGCTCAGAATAGGGCATAGGTGGCCTATTTTATTAGCGTAATGGCAAATGCTGCAAAGGTGCAGGCATGAACATGACAGCTAAATGACTCAGTAGTATAAATGGCTTTCGAGTTTGTTCACTTTTCAGAATAAGATCGGCTTGTTGTAAATGCGTCATCATTAACTGTAAATCTGCGTCTGACAATCTTTGCAGAGCGCTTCGATACAGGCCTTGTTTACTTTGCCAAATCCGCATTTTATTAAAGTTGATATTACCTTCCAAGCTTTGCATCGATTTGCATTCTAGTAAGGTTTGCGCCTCTTTAATGAGACTCCATAAAATAATATTCGGCTCAACACCTTCACTTTCCAAGCGATAGAGAATTTTTATCGCCTTTTGCATATCACCAGCAAGTAAATCATCGATAAATTGAAAAACCGTGAAACGAGATTGATCGACCATACTATTGGCCAACATTTTCTCATCCACTGTTTGACCAGAGTCTCCATACATCAAGGATAGCTTTTCTATTTCTTGTTTGGCAGCTAACAGGTTTCCTTCACTAAAGTCACAAATCATTGCCATACCAGCAGGGGTAACGTTGACTTGTTGTTCGCGGCACCGTTGTTGCACCCATTGCTGCAATTGTTTGCCTTCAAGTGGGTAGCAGTGAGAAAACATGCCTTTGCTATCTAGGGCTTTAAACCACTTCGCCTTTTGAACATCTTTACCAATTTTGGGACCTTGGATTAAAATTATTGTATCTGGAGAAGGATTTTCACTTATGGCTGTCAGTACTTTACTGCCTTCAGCGCCAGGCTTACCCGTCGGTAAGGTTAATTCAATGTATTGCTTGTCAGAAAATAATGACATTGTTTGAGTGGCATCAATCAATTGTGACCAACTGAAATCGGTATCTGCTACTAAGGTTTGTCGCTCTTCAAACCCTTGCGTTTTGACGTGTGCTCGAACGCAATCAATCATATCTAGTTTTTGTTGAGGCTCGTCGCCAAAGATCAAAATAAAGGGGCTAAGTCCTTGTTGTTGAACATGCTGTTCAAAACGGTTGGGATATACCTGCATTTAATTATCTCTGCTCTGAATTGCTCTGGCCTTTCTATCTTCGATTGAACTCAGTGCTTCAGTGTATTGGCTTGAAAGAAGACGAATGATGCGGTCCGCTGATTCTTGACGCATTTGGTCTAATACGAGGTCGAGCTCTCGCGATTTAGCCAACACTTGATCAGGGTCGTCTTGATATTCGCGTGCGACAATCATTTTCGACTGTATGGGTTCAGCAAAAGGAAAAATGACTTCGTATTCTACCGAATAAATTAACTCATACTCAGCAACTTGGCCTGTTGAAAAAACGGAGAGTAGGCGGCGCTCTAAGCCCTCAGGCTGCAGCTTTATTAATACGACGGTTGTTGGCTCAATGCCACTTGGGATCGTTTTCTCACCTACAATACTGTTCAACTGGTAAACCGGTAGGCGGTCATCTAAGGCTCTAGCAAGGGGTAAGTAATCAAACTGCGACAAAATAACCACATTGTTTAAGAAACTGGGTAAGGCTTGTGAGCCGCGAAGCTTGAAACCGCAACCTTGCAGAGTTAGCACAAATATCACCAGGACAAAGGCAATTTTCACTTTAGAGAATAGCGCGCAAAAAGAAAGACTGGTTTGCTGAAGCAAACTGTCTTTCTCTTGTGTATTGCCTATATGATTAAGCATATTAGATGTATACCTTTAGTTGGCAACGATGTTGACGAGTTTACCGGCAATATAAATAACTTTTCTTACCGTTTTGCCTTCAATAAACGCTTGAACATTTTCTTGCGCTAGTGCAGCGGCTTGGGCGTCTTCGCTTGAGATATCCGCGGCTAGCGTCATCTTTGCGCGTACCTTGCCATTAACTTGCACGACAATCAGCTTCTCATCTTCAACTAAAGCTGCTTTATCTACTTCTGGCCATGCAGATGTTTGTAATTCACCTTCACCATCTAGCAAGTGCCATAATTGTTCGCAGATATGCGGTGTGATTGGGTTGAGCAGTTGGATCATGGCCATAATACCCTCTCTTTGCAATGCTAAGTCCTGATCGTCTTCAACGTTTGCTTTTTGCAGGTTATTTAATAGCTCCATTACTTTTGCAACGGCCGTATTAAACGTTTGTCGACGACCTATATCGTCCGTCACCTTTTCAATAGTTTGATGAATTTCACGTCTTAAAGCTTTCTGAGATTTACTCAAAGCATCAAGCTGCAGGCTTGGTGCAGCTCCCGCTTCTTTACATGCGCTGAAGTGCTCATGAGCTAATCGCCATAGACGTTTCAAGAAGCGATTGGAGCCTTCGACACCGGAATCTATCCACTCAAGTGTTTGCTCAGGTGGCGCTGCAAACATCGTAAATAGACGAATAGTGTCCGCCCCGTAAATATCAATCACTGACTGAGGATCGATACCGTTATTTTTCGACTTCGACATTTTTATCATGCCGCCATGTTGCACTTCAGTACCGTCAGCTAAGTAGGCTTTTACAATGCGTCCTTTATCATCTTTCTCAACTGTAACGTCTTTCGGTGCATGCCAAATTTCTTTCCCTTTTTCATCTTTATTGAAAAATGCATCTGCTAAGACCATGCCCTGACAAAGTAGCTTTTTGAAAGGTTCATCACTACTTACTAAGCCTTCGTCACGCAGTAGTTTATGGAAAAAGCGTGCATACAATAAATGTAATATCGCATGTTCAATACCACCAATGTATTGGTCTACTGGCAACCAGTAATTGGCTTCATTTGGATTTAACATTGCATCATTTGGGGCCGAAGCATAACGAGCGTAATACCAAGATGATTCCATGAAGGTATCGAAGGTGTCTGTTTCTCGTGTAACCGGCATGCCATTGTGAGTCGCTTTTGCCCATTCAGGATCTGCTTTGATAGGAGATGTAACACCGTCCATAACAACGTCTTCAGGCAGGACAACAGGCAGGTCTTCTGCATTAACCGCATAAGAATTACCAGCTTCGTCGTTTACCACTGGAATAGGTGCACCCCAATAGCGTTGTCTCGATACACCCCAATCACGTAAGCGATAGTTCGTACTCTTTTTACCCAAACCTAAACTGGCAAGTTTTTCAGCAATAGCATCGAAGCCAGCTTGGAATGAAAGTCCGCTATATTCACCAGAGTTTACTAAGTTGTTCTTCTCTGTATATGCGCTTTCCTTGATGTTGGCGGTTTCGGCGTCTTCTGCTTTGAACTCAACCACTTGTAAGATGGGTAGATCGTACTTTGTTGCAAATTCCCAGTCTCGCTGATCGTGCGCAGGTACCGACATTACCGCACCCGAGCCATAACTCATTAACACAAAGTTAGCGATCCAGATCGGTAGTTTTTCACCAGTGAGAGGGTGAATGACTTCAACCCCTGTTGGCATACCTTTCTTTTCCATCGTCGCCATATCAGCTTCAGTTGTTTTGGTATTCTTACATTCTTCAATGAAAGCGGCGATTTCAGGAGTAGATTTTGCAGCTTCTAGAGCGATAGGATGTTGTGCTGCAACCGCCAAATATGACACGCCATAAAGTGTGTCAGGACGAGTCGTATATACTTCAACTTGCGTTAAGCCAGCTGTTTCAGTGACTAGATCAAAAGTAACATCAACGCCCTCTGAACGACCAATCCAGTTACGTTGGGCGGTTACAACTTGTTGCGGCCAATCGCTGAGCTTATCAAGGTCGGCGAGCAACTGGTCGGCGTAGTCAGTGATTTTAATAAACCATTGAGGGATCTCTTTTTGCTCGACTTCTGCCCCAGAGCGCCAGCCACGTCCATCAATGACTTGTTCATTTGCCAAGACTGTCTGATCAATCGGGTCCCAGTTAACAGTGGCATTCTTCTTATACACTAAACCTTTGTCGAACAAGCGAGTGAAGAACCATTGTTCCCAGCGATAATAGTCTTGCTTACACGTTGCTAACTCACGGCTCCAATCGTAACCAAAACCCAACGAGTTAAGCTGTGTCTTCATGTACTCAATGTTTTGATAGGTCCATTTCGCTGGTGCTGTTTTGTTATCAATAGCGGCGTTTTCGGCTGGAAGACCAAACGCATCCCAGCCCATTGGTTGCAAAACATTCTTGCCTTGCATACGGTGGAAGCGACTGACCACATCGCCAATGGTGTAATTTCGCACATGGCCCATGTGCAGTCGACCACTTGGATAAGGGAACATCGACATACAATAGAACTTTTCTCTATTGTCATCTTGTTTCGCAGTAAATACTTGCGTTTCTTCCCAGTGGGATTGAGCTGCTTTTTCTACTTCTTGAGGGTTGTATTGCACTTCGTTTTGGTCTGTATTGGCCATGTAAATCTAAATCTCTGGGCTTATTGTTATTTTCTGCCTTATAGAATACCTTGTTGAGGGGTTGAACGACAATAGAATAAGCAAAGAAACTTTGTGCCGAGTTGAGGTCATAATGCTGGCACACTGCAAGGAAACCGCTGAGCATAGAACAACACACGAAAATTGAAATGAAGAAATAAATCTTCATTAGCAGATAAAACTGAAGAATTTTCTTAGCACTTCCTCTACCATTGCAGATGAAGCTATTTTCACAAAGAGTATCCGCAGTTGGTTTTTTGAGCAACTGACCTTGAGTCCTAAGTGAAAACCTGAATAACATGAGCGTAAAAGCTTAAGAATGCAGCCTTAATTAAAAGAATACACATGCCACTACCGATATCGACGCTAGCTAAAATGCGACAACAACTATCCATATCAGCTTCAGAGCTAAACTCTGCCTTGTCCACAGAAGAGCTCGATATCGCAATGCAAAGTCCGGAAGCAGATTCTGCCTTAATTGGCCAAAATCGAGCCAAAGAAGCCCTTAGCTTTGGTCTTGGCGTAAATTCTACAGGCTATAATCTTTATGTAATGGGTGAGCAAGCAACAGGGCGCTATACCTTGGTACATAGTTTTATCAGTCAACAAGCACAGCACCAAGAGACTCCAAATGATTGGTGTTACCTTAATAATTTTGAAGATGAGCGTCAGCCGATTGCTTTGCAATTACCTACAAACCAGAGCAAAGGCTTCGTAAAAGATATTGAAAGTTTGCTTGATGAATTACTCGATACGTTCCCTGCTGTGTTTGAGAATCCAAGTTATCAGCGCAAAAAAGCGGCGATCACCCGAGCGACAGAATTGCGATATGACAAAGCAATTGATGCGGTCGAGAAAATTGCTTTAAACAAAGGTGTTGCCTTACTAGAAGAGGGCGGCAGTATAAGCTTTTCACCAATCATCGACGGTAAGCCGATGAGCGATACAGACTTTGCTCAACGAGGCGATGAAGAACGCCAAACATACTATGACTTGATTGATGAACTGGAAGACTGTTTAAGTGAAGCTCTGATCGAAGTCCCGCTATGGCAACGACAAGGTGCCGAGCAACTAAGAAAGCTAAAGCAAGAAACCGCCGAACAGGGTATTCGGCCATTGCTGAAAGAATTAGAGCATAAGCATTCTGGCGATATTGCTATTCTAAAGCATTTACGCCAGCTCAAGCCCCATTTGATCGATACAGTTACGGAATTACTCGCACCCGTGTCCAAAGAAGAGAAACAAGAAGACTTTGATAAGCGTGCAATTTTAGTCGATACCTATGTGCCTAATGTACTAGTGCGTCACTCTTTAGATGCGGGGGCGCCGATTGTCTATGAAGCTAACCCTAGCCATCAAAATTTGTTCGGTAAAATCGAGTATACCAGCGTGCAGGGCAGTGTTTATACAAACTATAGAATGATTACGCCGGGGGCTTTGCACAAGGCGAATGGTGGTTATTTATTGTTAGATGCAGATAAATTGCTGGAACAACCCTACGTTTGGGAGTCTTTGAAGTTAGCCCTCAAGTTTAGTCAGTTGAAAATGGAATTACCACAGCAAGATGTGGGGATGGTGAATTCAATTACGCAAACCCCGCAAGTGATCCCTTTGCACGTGAAAGTTGTCCTCTTAGGTTCGCGTGAGCTTTATTACGCTTTACAGGATTATGATGACGAATTTAAAGAGTTATTTAGAGTCTTGGTCGACTTTGATCATGAGATCCCGCTAAATCAGCAAAACCTGAATGATTTTGTTGCGCGCACTAAAGCGCATACTCGAAAACTTGGTTTGGAATCTGTATCAGCCAGTGCAATTAATCGCTTAGTCGAGTACAGCTTGCGTTTAGCCGAGCATCAAACCAAGTTGAGCGCTCGCTTTGCCGACGTTATCGAGTTGATTAACGAAGCGAATTATTTCTGCACACAAGCAGGGGAACAAGTTCTCGACGCCATTCATATTGAATCAGCATTGGCAGCTAAGAAAAATCGCACAGGCAGAGTCAGTGAGTCACTTCTTGAAGATATCAAAGAGGGTCATGTACTGATTGCCACTGAAGGTGAAGCGGTAGGTAAAGTCAACGGTCTTACTGTATTAGAAGTCGGAGATACCGCCTTCGGTACACCTGCTCGGATAACCGCAACTGTTTATGCAGGAAGTAATGGTGTGGTTGATATCGAGCGCGAAGTAGAATTAGGGCAGTCCATTCATTCCAAAGGCGTCATGTTACTGACAGGTTACTTGGGACATAAGTATGCGCAGTTTTTCCCTCTAACCCTGTCGGCGAATATTGCGTTGGAACAATCGTATGGTTATATCGATGGCGATAGCGCCTCGCTGGGGGAGCTTGTAGCGTTAATTTCTGCGTTAACCGAAGTACCTGTTCAGCAGGGAATAGCGGTAACTGGCTCGATCAATCAGTATGGTGAAGTACAAGCCGTAGGTGGTGTGAATGAAAAAGTGGAAGGTTACTTTTCACTCTGTTTGCAGCGTGGCTTGAACGGCAAACAAGGTGTTATTATTCCCAAGTCTAACTCACTCAATCTGATGTTAGATAACGAAATTATTCAAGCCGTAGAGCAAGGCCTATTTCATATCTATGCCGCGAGCACGGTTGACGAAACTTTATCGATACTGATGGATAGAGAAGCTGGCGAACTAAATACGAAGTCGCGCTATCCTAAGAAAAGCATCCACTATCTTGCCGTCAATCGCCTGTACAACATTGCGAACATAGTCAATGGTGGCGGTGACGAGTAACTCTTGGTTTGGTAGGTGTGGTAGGTTTGTAAGTGCTTGTATTTACAAGCACTTATTGAAGGTGGCTTATTTATAACTACTTTGGCGGCATTCTAAGCGCGCCATCTAAGCGCACAGTTTCACCGTTTAAGTAAGCATTTTCGCTCATATGTAGCACTAGCTTGCCAAACTCTTCAGGTAAGCCTAAACGCTTAGGAAATTGCACGTTATGTACTAGCGCATCTTGCACTTTATCTGGCATTGCCAACAACATCGGCGTGCCCATAACACCAGGTGCAATGGTATTCACTCGTATGCCCAAAGGCGCTAAATCTCTCGCCATTGGAAGGCACAAACCGATAATGCCACCTTTACTCGCGGCATAAGCGGTTTGGCCAATTTGGCCCTCATAGCCTGCTACTGAAGCTGTATTCACGATAAGACCACGCTGCTGAGCTTCGCCTTTAGGTGTGTTTTTAGCCATTGCGCTTGCGACGACACGTGCAACATTAAAGGTACCCACTAAGTTAATATCGATCACAGTTTTGAAATTGGCTAATGGCATAGCTTCACCTTCGCGGTCGAGCGTGCGCTTTGCCGGTGCGACGCCCGCGCAATTTACGCATAAACGAATTTCGTCTTTGCCAGCGGCTACATCAGAGACTGCTTTTTCAACACTCTCGTCATTGGTAACGTCAACTTTGTAGAACTGGCAACGATCTGCACCAAATTCCTGAACTCGTTGTTGACCCACTTCTTCGTTTAAATCGAAGATTGCGAGTTTATAGCCAGCATTGGCTAGAACCACAGCGCTAGCATGACCTAAGCCTGAGCAAGCACCCGTCACAATAGCAATACCAAGGTCGGCGTTTGCAGTTTGTTCTGTCGTCATATCATCCTCTTTTTGATTTCTTTTTTTATTATTATGTTTGCATTAGACACTGTTGACGTTCAACAGTATCGAGAATACGTTGCCAAGCAATATTGCGAAGGAAAAGAGAGAGTTGGGATGTAAACGCTGCTATACAGCGTTACTTTTTTGGAATACTTATCTTTTTCTCATCGCTTTGACGATAAATAACAAGTACATGACCGATAGATTGAACATGCACTGCTTTGGTTTCACCCACGATGGCGTCCATAATCAGTTGCTTTTCCTCTTTGTCATCAGATGGCACTTTCACTTTGATTAGTTCATGAAAACTTAATGCGTTTTCAATTTCGGCTAATACGCCCTCTGTTAAGCCATTGTTGCCTAGCTGAACAACAGGTTTAAGTGGGTGCGCGAGGCCTTTCAGATATTGCTTTTGTTTATTTGTTAAGTTCATTTGTTATCTTTTGTAACGTTTAAAATGAGATATACAGCCTTAAATGTTTGGTGCATACCTTGAAAAATAGTATTCTACCTCTATCTCTGTAACATTCCTAATTTCATTCACTCATCGGCTAAAGAAATTTTGAATACTTGATTGGCGAGGAAAGATGGCAATCGCTAGACGAGAGATTGGATTTAATTGAGCTTGTGAACTAGCCTTAGTGATGGGTGGACAAGTGTAAAAAAACGTATTCAAGCCGCATGCGGACATAGCGAAATGACTGTGTGGCATAGGCTAGCAAAGTATAGTAGTCTTTTATTCATCTATTCTGGTAAAACCGCCGTATAGATGTTTACTGGGTTAATTCAGATTCATTTTATTTTTTAGAGGTATGCAGCGTTGAGCGACATGGCAAAGAATCTCATTTTATGGCTTGTTATAGCAGTTGTGCTTATGATGGTCTTCCAAAGTATTTCAGGTGGCGAGAACCCGGGTTCGAAGCTTCCGTACTCCACTTTTTTAGAGCAAGTGAAGCGGGGTGATATCAAAGAAGTCACGATCAATCAGTCAACTAACGAAATCAAAGGCGTGCGTCGCAATAACGACACGTTCACCACGCAGATACCTTATCTAGATATGAAGTTGATGGATGAACTTCTGACAGAAGGTAATGTTGTTGTTTCCGGTAAAAAGCCTGAAGAACAATCTTTACTGGCGTCCATCTTCATCAACTGGTTCCCAATGTTGCTACTCATTGGCGTGTGGATATTCTTCATGCGACAAATGCAAGGTGGCGGCGGCAAAGGTGCTATGTCCTTTGGTAAAAGCAAAGCTCGCTTATTAAGTGAAGATCAAATAAAAACAACCTTCGCAGATGTTGCTGGTTGTGATGAAGCGAAAGAAGATGTGACTGAACTCGTAGATTTCTTGCGCGATCCAACGAAATTCCAAAAGCTTGGCGGTAAAATCCCGAAAGGCGTCTTAATGGTGGGTCCTCCAGGTACTGGTAAAACACTACTTGCCAAAGCTATCGCAGGTGAAGCAAAAGTACCGTTCTTTAGTATATCTGGTTCAGACTTTGTGGAAATGTTCGTCGGTGTCGGTGCTTCACGTGTGAGAGACATGTTTGACCAAGCGAAGAAGTCGTCGCCATGCATTATTTTTATCGATGAGATTGATGCCGTAGGCCGTAAGCGTGGCGCGGGCCATGGTGGTGGCCATGATGAGCGTGAACAAACCTTGAACCAAATGTTGGTTGAAATGGATGGTTTTGAAGGCCATGAAGGTATCATCGTGATTGCAGCGACCAACCGTCCAGATGTACTTGACCCTGCGTTGTTGCGCCCTGGTCGTTTTGACCGTCAAGTCATGGTAGGACTTCCTGATATCCGTGGTCGTGAGCAAATTTTGAAAGTTCACATGCGCAAAGTACCGTTGGGTGATAACGTTGAAGCATCTCTTATCGCACGTGGTACGCCTGGTTTCTCTGGTGCTGACTTAGCTAACCTTGTCAATGAAGCTGCGTTATTTGCTGCTCGCACGAATAAGCGCGTCGTAAGCATGGATGAGTTTGATAAAGCGAAAGACAAAATCATGATGGGCTCTGAGCGCAAAACGATGGTTATGTCTGAAGAAGAAAAAACCAATACTGCGTATCACGAGGCAGGACATGCAATTGTCGGTCGCTTGGTACCTAAGCACGACCCTGTGTACAAAGTGTCGATCATCCCTCGTGGGCGTGCACTGGGTGTGACTATGTATTTACCTGAACAAGATAAATATAGTAGCTCGAGAGAAGAACTAGAGTCTCGAATTGCGACCCTGTTCGGTGGACGTATAGCGGAAGAAGTGACATTAGGCGCTGCCGGCGTGACCACAGGAGCCTCGAACGATATCGAGCGAGCAACTGATATCGCTAGAAAAATGGTAACTCAATGGGGTTTGTCAGAAAAGATGGGTCCTATCAACTATAAAGACGACGATAACGAAATGTTCATGGGTGCGCAGAGCAATCCTATGTCAGCAGAGACAGCAAGAGATATCGATGCTGAAATTCGTATGTTGATTGACCGTAATTACAAATTGGCTGAACAAATATTGAAAGACAACATGGATATCCTTGAGTCAATGAAGGATGCGTTGATGAAATATGAGACTATCGATGCTAAACAAATCGATGACTTAATGAATCGTGTTGAAGTTCGTCCGCCCGCTGATTGGGAGAAAGATGACAAAGTAGATTCAGACAAACCTTCTGGTGGCGCGTCATTAAACGCCGGAAGCGAGCCTAAAGATACGCCTGATTCTGACCCAAGTGATGTTACGCACTAGGTAATCAAACATCAGCATCTAAACGCTGTTCTAAATAATAAAAACGCCAGTTTGAGCCCATTCAAACTGGCGTTTTTTTTACTGTCGAATAACATAATCCAATTTTAAAATAGTAAAAAATCAGGCATGCTATGCAGCCTAAAGAATTAAATATCGAGCCTCATGAAATTTAGACATGTTGAAGTAGATTTTGAAAGCCCTAAGGTCATGGGTATTCTGAATGTCACCCCTGATTCGTTCTCCGATGGAGGCAAGTTTAATCAGGTCGATTCAGCCATCGAGCAAGCAAGGCGTATGCTGGCAGCCGGAGCAACCTTCATTGATGTAGGCGGCGAGTCAACCCGTCCTGGCGCTCAAGCGGTTAGTGTTGATGTAGAGCTAGAACGAGTGATCCCCGTCATTGAAGCGCTAACAAAAGAGCTCGATGTGATCGTGTCTATTGATACAAATAAGGCTCAGGTAATGCGTGAAGCTGTTGGTGCCGGTGCTAGTATGATCAACGACGTCAGAGCCCTACAAAATGAAGGTGCACTTGATGCAGCTGTTTGGGCTGCTCAGACGCACAATGTTCCTTCTTGTTTGATGCACATGAAAGGCGATCCAGAAACGATGCAAAAGGCGCCACAATATGGTCACGTTGTTGAAGAAGTTATCAGCTTTTTTGAGCAGCGAATAGAGGCCTGCACGCATGCAGGTCTTGCCTATGAGCACATCATCCTTGACCCAGGTTTCGGTTTTGGAAAAACGCTAGATCACAACTACCAGCTACTAAAATATCTGCAAAATTTTAATCAGTTTGATGTTCCCGTGCTAGCTGGATTATCTCGAAAGTCCATGATTGGTAAATTATTAGGTAGAGATGTTGAACAAAGGTTGGCAGGCAGTGTAGCGACTGCTACCATTGCCGCCCTTGCTGGTGCAAGCATCATTAGAGTGCACGATGTTGAAGAGACCATGGATGCGGTTAACATCGTGAATAAATTGCAAAACGTAGAATAATAAAAAGGAAGTCGTATGGCTAAGCGAAAGTATTTTGGTACAGATGGTATCAGAGGTAAAGTTGGGGAGAGCTCAATTACGCCAGAATTTGTTACCAAACTTGGTTACGCTGCAGGTAAAGTCTTAGCAGGTCAGGGCACTAATAAGGTGCTGATTGGAAAAGATACTCGTATTTCAGGTTACATGCTTGAATCGGCACTAGAAGCTGGTTTGTCAGCTGCCGGTATTAACATAGGCCTACTGGGTCCTATGCCTACTCCAGCGATTGCATATCTGACTAAAACATTTCGCTCTGAAGCGGGGATTGTTATTAGTGCATCGCATAATCCATATTACGACAACGGTATAAAGTTTTTTTCATCGACCGGTCACAAATTAGACGACAAAATCGAATTAGCAATCGAAGCTCAATTAGAAAAGCCAATTGAGTGCGTTGAATCAGATAAATTAGGCAAAGCAAGTCGTATCGACGATGCTGCCGGCCGTTACATTGAATATTGTAAAGGCACGTTCCCTTCAGATTTGTCGTTAAAAGGCCTTAAAATAGTGGTGGATTGTGCTCACGGCGCAACATACCACATCGCTCCTAATGTGTTGTCTGAATTAGGTGCTGAAGTCATTGAAATTGGGACGAAACCAAATGGTACAAATATAAACCATCAAGTCGGTGCAACTTCCATGAGAGCTGCTGTAGATGCGGTCAAAGAGCATAAAGCTGATTTAGGTTTTGCTCTGGATGGTGACGGTGACCGTATCATGATGGTAGATGAGAATGGCGCCGTGATAGATGGTGATGAAATTATCTTCATTATCGCAAGAGAAGCGATGAAAACCGGCCAATTAAACGGCGGTGTTGTTGGTACCAAGATGTCGAATTTAGGTATGGAAGTAGCGCTTGAGAAGTTAGGTATTCCTTTTGCGAGAGCAGATGTTGGCGATCGTTATGTGATGGAAATGCTGATGCAACGCGGTTGGAAGATTGGCGGTGAAAACTCTGGTCACGTATTAAATTTGAATTTGGCATCAACAGGCGATGGCATTGTCGCTGGCTTGCAAGTTATTGCTGCTATGCTGCGCTCTGATATGACTTTAAGTGCTCTGAATTCAGGCTTCACTCGTTTCCCACAACGTTTGATCAATGTGAAATACCAAAATCCTCAGACCAACCCACTTGAAAATGTGGAAGTTGAGGCCATAGTTAAAGAAGCTGAGAAAGAAATGGGTGATGCTGGTCGCGTACTGCTAAGAAAAAGCGGGACAGAGCCTTTAATTAGAGTCATGGTTGAAGCAATTGATAAGTCTTTGAGTGATCATTGGGCTGAAAAGATTGCTGAAGTGGTTAAAAAAGCGTCATAAGCTTAGGCTAAGCACTTATTTGTGTATCAAGCACTTGTATATTTGTGAGTGGTTGGTTAATATCACGCCCGCTTTGAAAGGGCTTCGGAGTTAAAGTGTCAAATAACAATCGCAAACCATTTGTTGCAGGTAATTGGAAAATGAACGGAAATAAGGCTTTAGTGTCTGATTTTCTATCTAATCTACCAGCAAACAACAGTGTTGATGTCGTCATCTGTCCGCCGAGTCTCTATCTATCAAACTTTGATAATGCGGCATTCGCGTTGGGTGCTCAAAATGTCAGTGAGTATGCATCAGGTGCGCACACCGGTGAAACTTCTCTGGCGATGCTCAGCGAAC
This sequence comes from Brumicola blandensis, assembly GCF_031846165.1. Classification (NCBI taxonomy): domain Bacteria; kingdom Pseudomonadati; phylum Pseudomonadota; class Gammaproteobacteria; order Alteromonadales; family Alteromonadaceae; genus Brumicola; species Brumicola blandensis. The sequence continues at coordinate 1,012,312 of NZ_JAVRIE010000001.1, read as the reverse complement.
TTGGATGCACATATGTGATTGTTGGCCATTCTGAACGACGTGAAAACCACGGTGAATCGAATGACATCGTTGCTAGTAAAGTCAAAGCGGTAATCGAAGCCGGATTAACACCAATATTATGTATTGGTGAGCCACTAGAAGTAAGAGAATCAGGTGGCGTGTTCGATTACGTAAAGGCGCAGCTTGACGCGGTGGCAAACGAATGCGGTAAGCAATATATTAGCCAATCAGTTATCGCTTATGAGCCAATTTGGGCCATCGGCACAGGCAAGACAGCAAGTCCTGAACAAGCGCAAGAAGTACACGCTTTTATTAGGCAAGAATTAAGTAAGTTAGATGCGAATGCAGCACAAAGTGTTCGACTCTTATATGGCGGTAGTGTCAATGCGGGGAATGCGCATGAACTATTCGTACAAGAAGATATTGATGGCGGCCTTATTGGTGGCGCCAGTTTGAAAGTTCAAGATTTTACTACAATTTGCCAAGCGGCAAGTTAACGAGGGTTACATGGTTTATCAGATTTTAATGGCATCTTATCTTATTGTTGCACTGCTTTTGATTGGCTTCGTGCTAATTCAACAGGGTAAGGGTGCAGATATGGGCGCATCTTTTGGTGCTGGCGGCTCAAACACTGTTTTTGGTTCATCGGGTTCAGGTAACTTTATGACTAAAACAACGGCTATCTTAGCAACGTTATTTTTTGGTATCAGCTTAACTTTAGGAACGATTGCTTCTAAAGACAATACTGAAGTTGATGAGTTTGAATTGCTGCAAGCTCCAGTAAGTGAAGTTCCTGTTGTTAGCGACGTACCATCGGTAACTCAAGCATTGCCAGCATCTGGCGATGTACCAGCTGTCCCTGCCGTAACGGAAGGCGACAAAGCTGAAGATGAAAAAGTTGAAGACAAGCCTAACTAAGGCAAAACAAACAATGCGGAAGTGGTGGAATTGGTAGACACGCCAGCTTGAGGGGCTGGTGTCTTAACAGACGTGCGGGTTCAAGTCCCGCTTTCCGCACCAATTAAAAAACCCATATCTTGAAAAAGATATGGGTTTTTTTATGCCTAAATCTTAAGATTTAATCGGGCGTTTTCCATTGGCGCGTTGATATTTAGACTGATAATCACGCCTTTGCTATTAGTTCTGCTATAGGAACATAAACGACGACTAAGATAAGTTGTTAACGTATAAACAAATATAGTATGGATAATGGGCTTGCAGGTAGAGATGAAATAGGTGTTCATTTTGGGTCTTGTGGTGTACTTGTATTTGGTGACAGCCATTCGTTAATAAGGCGTGAAACTCACACATATTCCTATCGATCTCAGCGCCATCGATTTTATCTGGGTCACTTTGTAGGTGAATATTTGCGATAGCTGGGTTTAACACTAGCAGAAACTCCCCAAGTCAGCTCGCCGTTCCTATCTAAGTATCTTAAGACCTCAATAGTAGGGCATTATTATTCATATTTCCAAATGGATGTTTAGACGTCTAAACGTCTATATTTGAATGTTAAAATAGTTAAAGAAAAGTCGCAAGCCTTTTTGCTCTTTTGAGATCTTAGATTACAATGTGGCTTGGTTTGAAAATAAAAATAAACATTAAAACCAATACAATAAGAAATCATAAAAAGGAAACGACATGAAAAAATGGCTAATCGGCGCACTTACAATAGTAGCGTCTCAAGCAATAGCGGACGAAGGAATGTGGCAACCCCATCAATTACCCGATATAAAACAGCAATTAATCGATGCCGGTTTAAAACTAAACCCCGATGATATGTCTGATTTATCCAAATTTCCGATGAATGCGATTATTAGCCTAGGGGGATGTACTGCGAGTTTCCTTTCTCCACAGGGCTTAGTAGTCACAAATCATCACTGTGCATATCGTTCAATTCAACACAACAGTTCAGAGGCCAATAACTTACTTCAAAACGGTTTCGTCGCGAACAATAAATCAGATGAGTTACCCGCTGCACCAGGGAGTAGGGTTTACATTACTGAATCGTTGAGCGATGTAACTGAGAAAGTGACCGGCAATATTTCATCTGAACTTAGCGGTAATGCTTACTATGAAGCTGTCGAAAACAATCGAAAGCGTTTAATTGCAGAGTGCGAAGTCAGTCAAGATTATCGTTGCACAGTTTCTAGCTTTCATGGTGGTGCATCGTATGTGTTAATTAAACTATTAACTATTCGAGATGTACGTCTTGCCTACGCGCCACCTTCAAGTATCGGAAAATTTGGTGGTGACACCGATAATTGGCAATGGCCACGTCATACCGGTGACTGGGCGTTTTATCGTGCTTACGTGGGGAAAGATGGAAAACCTGCTGACTATAGTGAGGACAACGTTCCTTATCAAAACAAAGCGTTTTTAAAAGTAAATGCCAACGGTGTTGAAGAAAACGACTATGTCATGATCCTTGGCTATCCTGGCACAACAAACCGCTACCGAAGTTCTCTTGAAGTTGAGAGTACTTTTACTTGGACCTATCCGACAGCAAAGCAATATCGTGAAGAATTTATTGATGTGATCAAGGCGCATTCTAAAGCAGGAAGTGATGAAAGGATCAAGTATGAAAGCACCATTGCTGGGCTTGCAAACTACGCGAAAAATTATGGTTCGATGGTCGAAAGCTACAAAAAAGGTGACATGTTAGAACGTAAGCAGCAGTTAGAGTCAGATCTTACTAACTGGTTAGCCGCGTCACCGAACATGAATGCCAAATATGGGGCTAGTTTGCTTTTACTAAATCAGTTGATTGGTGAATCTGAAGCGACCAAAGAGCGCGACCTTCTTTTAGCTTACATGGGTAGAACAAGTTTATGGTCTAGCTCCAAGCGTTTGCTGCGTCTTGCTTATGAAAAAGCGAAACCTGATGCGCAACGAGATCGCGGTTATCAAGAACGAGACATGGCGAGGTTCAAGCAATCTGTGCAAGCAATGAATTCGCGTTTTGTTGCTGAGGTTGATAAAGCATTATTGAAGCACTTCATGGCAAAGTACGTTGAACTACCTGCTCAACAACGAGTGGCGACAATAGATGCGTTTTTTGATATTAAAGGCAAGAGTTTAGTCAATGCCTATAAAAAAATCGATAGCATGTATGCTGAAACGACTTTAGTTGATGCCGATAGCCGTCTTGCAATCATGGAGCAAGATTTTGATTCGTTAAGCAACAGTAATGACCCATTCATGCAGTTTGCTGCTAGTCAATTCGAATATGACATGTCGCAAGAAAAAGAGAGCAAAGCCCTAGCAGGGAAGCTTCAGCAAGTGAGACCAGAGTATATGAAGGCCTTAATTGCGTTTAAAAAATCGCGCGACGAAGCCGTGTATGCTGATGCGAATAGCACACTACGCATTACTTATGGGAATGTAACAGGTTATTCGCCTCAAGATGGTTTACAAGCAACGCCATTTACTACTGCAGAAGGTATGTTAGCTAAATATATTCCCGGTGATGATGAGTTTGATATGCCAGAAAGTCTCCGAGCAGCCATTGAACAGAAGCGCTACGGAAAGTACTTGAATAAAAAGTTGGGCTCAGTACCCATCAATTATTTAAGTACTGTAGATATTACCGGTGGTAATAGTGGTAGCCCGACTTTAAATGCTAAAGGCGAGTTTGTTGGTGTCGTCTTCGACGGTGTTTATGAGTCAATTATCGGTGATTGGGATTATGATCCGACATATAACCGAGCGATCCATGCTAGCAGTACTTATATGCTTTGGGTGATGGATGAAGTCGATGGCGCGAAGAGTTTGCTAGACGAACTCGTTATTGTCGAGTAAGACTAAATAGTCACTGCAAAAAACCGGCCGCGTGCCGGTTTTTTTTTATTGATAGGTGTTTTTTATTTGCAAATATAGGGAGGGACGTTTTGCCGCATACTGGCGCGGCGATGTCTATCTAATTGTCGTTTAGCCCTGCTTGCCGCATTGTATGCAGCCATTTCTAAGGTAGTGGAAATATTATTAGCCTGAGTTTTTCCTTCAGGTAAGTTGTCTATGTCAATGGCACAGTGAATGACCGCTTGCCCAAACTGATCGGTATCCTTGCAGAAGGTGACAGTGACTAAATCAATCGCTTGTGTATAGCGTCCGAGCTGCATGCGTAAGGTTTCGTTCAAGTACTCAGCTTGAGCTTCACTTATTTCTACATCTAATTGCACAATTTTGAAATGCATGACTACACTTATGAAAGAAAATCCTGTTGATGAAGCAAGATTATCAATTAAAAGTGAACGAATATATTCGTTTAAATGTATAAGAAAGGCTCGAAAAAACTGACGTTCATATTCTAAGGAACCCCCAAAACAATGTCTGACAACTTAAATTACAAGCACCTTCATTACTTTTGGGTAGTGGCTACAGAAGGCAGCATAGCAAAGGCTGCTGAGAAGTTGTTCATCACGCCACAAACAATTAGTGGCCAACTGAGCATGTTAGAAGAGCGCATTGGACAACCCTTGTTTGACCGAGTGGGTCGAAGACTTAGACTGACAGAAACAGGCCGATTAGTGCTTCGCTATTCAGATGAAATCTTTGAATTAGGGAAAGAGCTTAGTGATGTCTTGCGCGGTGCACCATTGGTCGGTACGTCAGAATTCATAATCAGTGCAGCGAGTGCCTTACCGAAAACGATTGTCTATAAGATTATAGAACCCGCTTTAAAATTATCGAAAGAAGTGAGTCTAGTTTGTCGAGAGGGCCCGGTAGAAACTATTTTAGCCGAGTTGGCGATACACGAAGTCGATATGGTGCTCACCGACACACCATTATCTAGTAACTTTAGTGTCAGGGCTTACAACCATTACCTTGGGCAATCAGGGCTCACGTTTTTTGCTTCAAACGCGGTGAAGTCGCAATTAAGCGGCTCATTTCCAGATTGTTTACATCAAGCACCGGTATTACTACCCACTAAGCAGTATGCGATTAGGCAACTTTTCGATAAGTGGTCAAACGACAATGGCATCTTTCCAACGATTAGAGGGCAATACGACGACAGCGCATTGATGAAGTCTTTCGGCCAAGCGGGTTTCGGTATGTTCTTTATGCCCACCATTATTGAAGAAGAAGTATGCGAAACCTTTAAGGTTGAGATCGTAGGGCGCCTTAGTGAGATCAAACAAAAATTCTATGCAATATCGGCTGAGCGAAAGGTGACCCACCCAGCAGTCGCTGCTGTTTGTAATAGCGCGAGAGATAAAATTTTTAAATAATTCTGAAAAATCGAAGAGATTCACCATAACTTAATAGTAATCAGGGTATTTCACGGCTATACTATGCGGCGCATTAAAAAGCATAAAATACATATAAACTAAAGGATAGAGTGTGACTCCTATTACTAAAACATTTCAGTATGGTCAGCATACTGTCACCCTAGAAACGGGTGTAATCGCAAGACAGGCAACCGCAGCAGTAATGGCAAGCATGGACGACACGTCCGTATTGGTCTCGGTTGTTGGTAGAAAAGAAGCTAAGTCAGATCAAGACTTCTTTCCATTAACAGTTAACTATCAAGAAAAAGCATACGCTGCAGGTAAGATCCCTGGTGGCTTTTTCAAACGTGAAGGTCGACCTTCAGAAAGCGAGACTTTGATTGCTCGTTTGATCGACCGTCCAATTCGTCCTTTATTCCCGAACGGGTTTAAAAACGAAGTGCAAATTATCATTACTGTTGTTTCTGCTAACCCAGAAATCCCAACAGATATCATTTCTTTAATCGGTACTTCAGCTGCATTAGCTATTTCTGGTATGCCGTTCAACGGCCCAGTTGGCGCTGCTCGTGTTGGTTATAAAGATGGTGGTTACATCCTAAATACGCGTACTTCAGAGCAAGAAGACAGCCAATTAGACCTTGTAGTTGCAGGCACAGAAAGCGCTGTACTCATGGTTGAATCTGAAGCTGATATTTTATCTGAAGACGTCATGCTTGGTGCCGTAATGTACGGTCATGAACAGTCTCAAACTGTTATCAACGCAATCACAGAGTTTGCTGCTGATGTTGGAACAGAATCTTGGAACTGGGAAGCTGAAGCAGAAAATACTGAATTGAAAGCAAAAGTAAAAGAGCTTGCTGAAGCTGGTATGACTGAAGCTTATCAAATCTCAGATAAGATGGTTCGTAAAGATGCGGTAACTGCTGTGACTGAAAAAGCATTGGCTGCAATCTTAGAAGCAAACCCAGAACAAGACCCGAAAGAAGCAAGTGAATTGCTGCATGATCTTGAAAGTGACGTAGTACGTTCACGCATTTTATCGGGTGAAAAACGTATTGACGGTCGTGATCCTGAAACAATCCGTGCATTGAACGTAGCAACTGGTTTGCTACCAAGAACTCACGGTTCTTCATTGTTCACTCGTGGTGAAACACAAGCAATCGTTGCTGCTACTTTAGGTACAGAACGTGACGCACAGATGATTGATGAGTTAGGTGGCCGTTCAGATAGCCGCTTCATGCTACATTACAACTTCCCTCCATACTGTGTAGGTGAGACGGGTTTTGTTGGTTCTCCAAAGCGTCGTGAAATTGGTCACGGTCGTTTAGCGAAGCGTGGTATTCAAGCTGTAATGCCTTCTGCTGAAGAATTCCCGTATGTTGTTCGTGTGGTTTCTGAAATTACTGAATCGAATGGTTCATCTTCTATGGCATCTGTTTGTGGTACGTCATTAGCACTAATGGACGCTGGTGTTCCTATTAAAGCTTCTGTTGCTGGTATTGCGATGGGTCTAGTGAAGTCTGACGAAAACTTCGTTGTTTTGTCTGACATATTAGGTGATGAAGATCACTTAGGCGATATGGACTTTAAAGTTGCAGGTACTACAAACGGTATTACTGCACTTCAGATGGATATTAAAATCGAAGGTATCACTCAAGAAATCATGCAACTTGCGCTTAAACAAGCAAAAGAAGCACGTTTACACATTCTTGGCGTAATGGATTCTGCGATTTCTGGTCACCGTGAAGAAATGTCTGAATATGCACCACGCATTTATCAGATGAAGGTTGACCAAGATAAAATTCGTGATGTTATCGGTAAAGGTGGTGCAACAATCCGCTCTATTACTGAAGCTTCAGATACAAACATCGAAATTGAAGACGACGGTACTATCAAAATCTTTGCAACTGAAAAAGCGAAAGCTGACATTGCAATTGATAGAATCAAAGCAGTCACTGCTGAGATTGAAGTTGGTGCAACGTATCACGGTAAAGTGATGCGTATTGTTGACTTCGGTGCTTTTGTTGAAGTATTACCTGGTAAAGAAGGTCTAGTACACATCAGTCAGATCGCTCATGACCGTGTGAATAAAGTGACTGACTACCTAGAAGAAGGCCAAATGGTCGACGTTAAGGTAATGGAAATTGACCGTCAAAACCGTGTTCGTTTGAGTATCAAAGAGCTACTAGAAAAGCCAGCTCCTGAAGCACCAAGCGAAGGCGAATAAGACCACATTTAATGACGATTCTGTTGGTATAACAAGAGTCATCATGTAAAAGTGAATAAAAAGGAGCTTCGGCTCCTTTTTCTGTTTATAACAACTGACCTATTTTGGATAAAATAATGAACGATCAAGAGAGAATAGAAGTCGAAGCTGCAGCTTTTCGTCGTCTGGTAGATCATTTAGATAATAACAAGCAGGTTCAAAACATTGAATTAATGCTATTAGCAGATTTTTGCCGAAACTGTCTTTCTAAGTGGTATCTAGCCGCAGCGACAGACCGTGGCATTGACTTGAGTGATGAGGAAGCGCGCGAAGCGGTTTATAAAATGCCTTACAGTGAGTGGAAAGAGAATCACCAGCTTCCAGCTACTGACGAACAAATGGCTGCATTTAATGCAAAAAGAGCGGCAAAGTCAGCTAAATAAGGCCTGAAGTGCTTTATATCTGTTGAGGAACTTGTTAGCTTAAGCTAATTGAATCATTGAGACCTATCTAGCACACGCTAAAGTGTGAAATAAAAGGAATTGAGCAATAGTGAAATTTAAAATTGTCGGTATTAGTTTAGTGTTATCTACTATCTTGTTCGCAGGGGGCTGTGCAAGCTCACGCGACAGCGCTAACGGGCCGATGGGTAACCTCTTGCTAGCTGAACCTGAACCAATTAATGCGCGTTCTCAAATGGCAATCGCTCGCTACAATCATATATTGACTCAAGCACCTTTGAAGGATGAAGAGCGAGCTGAGCTTTTGTTCCAACGTGGTATGCTCTACGACAGCGTTGGCTTGGCAGGTTTAGCTCGTTTCGACTATTCCCAAGCCTTGCAATTGAAGCCTGATATGGCGGAAGCACACAATTCGATAGGTATTCACCATATCCAGCAGATGGACTTCATACAAGCATATGAATCGTTCGATTCAACCCTAGATATCAATCCAGATTATGAATTTGCCATTCTGAACCGCGGTATTGCTTTGTATTATGGTGGCCGTGCTGAATTGGCGGTAGATGACCTTAACCGTTTTCAAGCAAGAGATAAAGCTGACCCATATCGAGTGTTGTGGACGTTTATTGTCGAGCAAGAAGTAGATCGTGCGTCGGCACTAAGCAACCTAGCAAAGAACCGGCAGGGCTTAAGCAATGATAATTGGGCCACCAGTATCGTTGATTTTTATCTAGGTAAAATAGACGAATCCGCTGTTGTCGCTGACCTGGTTGACGACGTGACAAGCCAAAAACAGCTTAACGATCGACTGTGCGAGGCTTATTTTTATCTAGGCAAGTACCACAGTGATCTTGGTAACCGAATCAAAGCCTCAAATTACTTTAAATTAGCTCTTAGTACGAATGTTTATGAGTATGTTGAACATCGGTACTCGCGCATTGAGCTAAGTCGCTTAAGAGAGAAACGTAAGAGCGCTGAGATTACACAGTAAATGAGTCTAGCGCTAATGACCTGTCTTGAACCTTAAGGTGGAACAAGCTTGATACTACTTTTTGCATATCTTCGACTCTTGCTTCTAGCTAGTGCGCTAAGCATTTTGGTTTTCGCCGATGTTTGTCAATCACCACAACGTTTGGTTGCGCAAGCGACTAAGCTAGATGATAAAGAGCAAGCTTTGCGATTACTCTTCCCAGCCGTTGAAAACGGAAATGGCGACGCGCAAACCTTATTCACCCAACTTGCTATTCAACTCGATAAACAACATTGGTTGCAACTTGCCGGTGATATGGGCAGTAGCGGTGCTCTTTATTACAATGCGATGCAGAGTAAAGACGCCAAATCGATTCGTCGTTGGTTGAAAAAATCCTCAGAATTAGGGCATCCACAGAGTCAATTCGAATACGCCTTATTGCAGCGAAAGTTTGACGAAAAAATGAAGTGGATGACAAAGTCGGCCGAGCAAGGTTATGAACCCGCCATTATTTCAATGGCCAAATATACCTTTGAAGCTAAGCATGATGATGAGGCTATGCGTTGGTTATCAAAAGCCGCTGCCTTTGATGCGAGTAGTGCTCATAAAGTCGCGAACTTGTATTGGAAGAAAGGAGAGAAGGAGCAGGCTAAGGCATTTTTTAAAACAGCTGCTGAGCAAGATTATGCTGCGTCAGTCACCATGCTCAAGATCTTAGATAAATACTCACCTCAATCTCTTTCTGTACTAAGGGATGTTCCCCCTGAAAATGCTGAGTGTGCTCAATCAGTTCAATTTGTTGCGAACTCATTGGTTTCTTTTGCACAGGCGTTATCTTTCCGAGCTGAATATGAAAAAGACGCGAGACTCGCTTCCTTACCAATTTGCCTAGCCGAACCGATCTGGTTGAAGCCGAACGCCCTAGATTGCCAAGCCAACTTCGATGGTCAGCCACGCCTTTCATGCGACCTATATCCCTTGAGTAAAATGAAAACACCCTTGGGCTTTACTCACATGGTAGTGTTTGCTGAACAAGGTAAAGCGAATGTTAACAATGGCGTGATGTATTTAGATCAATCAGATACCTATGCGGTATTCGTACATGAATTGGCTCACTTTGCGGGTTTTGTCGATGAATATGCACTACCTCCTGAATTAGCAAACTATCATTGTAATAAGAACCAGGCGCCAAATTTACTCTTGGCGAAACAAATGCCAGTTGAGCCGGCAAATAATGAAAATCAGCTAGCTGATCCTAAGCCTCAAGATGAAGCAGGAGATTCGGAACCGTCCTTAGTTGAAGAGAAACAAGCGACAGTTTTAGTATATGAACCAGAGCAACGCTATACAACGTGGACAACAGCATTAGACGCACACAACAAGCTACAAATGCTTGAGAGTAATAATCCCATTCTTCATCGAATTAGTCCTTCGAATACATGTAAAAATACCGACGTAAAGTCTTATAAACCAAGTCATCAAATGACCTTTTTAGAATATCACGACCTACGCAATATCCCCCGTGTTTACAGAACTTTATGGCGACAGGTTTTGGTTAATACAGCTAATTACTCGGCTATTAATGACAACCTAGCCATTGCCGCATTTGAAAATGGCGACAATGACGCTGGCGTTTTTTGGACAGATTTATAGAGCCTCGCTAAGTTACTATCTTACTGTGCGTCGTTGGCCTGAAAACTCATCGACATAAAGAGAGGTAGCGCCGCATATGGCGACAGGCATTACTAAGAAGTTCAGTATAGGGACTAAAGAGAATATATTAACCATGATCCCAAAGCTGAAGCATTGACCTTTGCGTTGCAGCAACTGGTTTCGCATTGGCTGGAAACCCACCTTGTGGTTATCGAAAGGGTAGTCACAATACTGAATAGCCATCATCCACGCAGTAAACATAAACCAAAGTATTTGACCAAATACTGGGATCAGGAAGAATAAAATCAAAAAACCAATCGCCCGAGGAATAAAATACAACATTTTTGACATTTCTCGCCCGAGGGTTCTGGGTACATCCTTCAAAGCGCTTAGCAAGCCCTCATCGCCCATACTCTGACCTGTTAAGTGACGCTCAACTTTCTCACTCAATAGCCCATTAAATGGTGCCGCAATCCAGTTTGCAAGGCTGCCGAAAATCAGTGCAAAGACGAGTAACACACTGATCAGTGCCAGCGGCCATAAAATATAAGTGAGCATGGTTTTTAACCAGCCTAAAAACTCGGGGATTAAATTGACAATGTATTCAACACCACTTTGGATTTGCGGAATTAAGAAATAAAACGCAGTAGAAAAAAGCAATAAATTTATAAACAAAGGCACAAAAACGAAACGCTTCAAGCCCTTGGTTCCAATTAGGCTGAAGCCATCAAAAAAATAACTTGCCCCACTTTTATTACTCATATTTTCTAGTTTCCTTTTTTAGATTTTAGCACTCTACGAAAGCAGTATATAGAACAAAAATCGTAGTGTAATCCGTAAATTAAGGCGAATTGTTACTAAGTTTTTCTTTTGTTACATTTCATTTGGCCTTAAGCTTTGAGCTTAGGGATTATTCATAACATAAAAGTAAACCAGTAGAGATTCATGCGCCTAAAAAAGATTAAGCTCGCGGGCTTTAAATCATTTGTCGATCCTACCACCATACCATTTCCTGGGGAAATGACTGCAGTGGTTGGGCCGAATGGCTGTGGAAAATCGAATGTTATTGATGCGGTTCGTTGGGTTTTGGGTGAAAGCTCTGCTAAAAACCTACGCGGCGATGCTATGACAGATGTTATTTTTAATGGTTCCACAGCGAGAAAAGCAGTATCTCAATGCTCTGTCGAATTGGTTTTTGATAACTCATCGGGACGCATTGCTGGCGAGTACGCCGGTTACAATGAATTGTCTGTTAAGCGGATAGTAACGAAGGAAGCAATGTCGAGCTATATGCTGAACGGCAGTAAATGTCGTAAGCGTGATATCACAGACCTATTCTTAGGGACGGGCTTAGGGCCAAGAAGTTATGCGATTATTGAGCAAGGCATGATTTCAAAGCTCATCGAGAGTCGACCCCAAGAACTTAGGGTGTTTGTGGAAGAGGCTGCGGGTATTTCCAAGTATAAAGAAAGGCGACGTGAGACTGAAAACCGAATTAAGCACACGAAAGAAAACTTAGAACGTTTAGATGATGTGCGTTCAGAGTTGGGTGAGCAGTTGAGTAAACTAAAACGTCAAGCCGCCGCAGCTACCCGATATAAAGAATTGAAAGCCAGTGAGAGAGAGCTAAAAGGGCAGCTAGCGGTGGCTCGTTGGTTAAAACAAAATGAGCTGATTACTCAAGCTGAAGCTGAAATTGAAAAAAAACAAACCGAGTTAGAGGAAGTTATTTCCAGGAAAAGGGGCGATGAATCCAACATCATTGCTTTTCGCGAACAGCAGGAAGCGCTCAAACAAAGTATCAACGATATTCAGCAGGTAATTTTTAAAACCAGCACCAACATCACTAAAATAGAACAGTCTCAGTTATTTTCGAAAAAACGAAAACAACAAATCCAAATGGAGTTGCAGCAACTGCAAACTCAATCACAACAGTTGGACGAACTGTATGCCGAAACCGCGATTGAATTATCTGTCGTACAAGATGAATTGGTTGAACTAGAACCCAATAAACTTCTGATGGAAGAGGCCTTGGAGAATGCTCAAATCTCGAGAGAAGAGGCTGAAGAAGCCTTAAGCGAGTTTAGCGAGAAGAACCGTGCAAGTGAAACGCAGTATCACGCTATCAAACAAAAGCTCCAAACCTGTCATGGACAAATACAAAATACTTTAAGTATGCAGCTGCGCACAGAGTCGCGTATTCGAGAACTAGATAGTGAGATCCGTGAATTAAACGACAATGATCCAAAAACGGAAGCTGAAGAACTGCAAACTGAATTGTTATTGGTTAACGAAGCATTAGAACAAGCAGAGGAAGACCGTAAATATACATCTACACGCTTGTCTGATGCACAGTCCAAAGTTGATGAACTGAATAAACAGTTAACGACAAGTCAGAATGAATTGTTGGGATTGAGCGCTCAAAAGGCAGCGTTGGATTCTATTCAGGAACAAAATGACCATTCTGATAATGGCTTGGGTGATCAAGCTTATCAACGATTAATGGACCATGCCGTGCCGATGAGTGAATACTTGCAGGTTGAAAAGGGCTACGAATCACTATTTGAAATTGTTCTAGCCATTTATCAGCTTCCTAAAGTCATTAACGACCTCAGCTTAAACGAACTTGACCCATCAGCTCTACCTGAGCGCAATGGACAAGTGTTGGTGTTTACGCGTGATATGAGCGAAACAAAGCCAGTCAATACGCTGGCTTCCAAGCTACAAAACCCACTTGTCCCCGAGTTGTTTTGCCAAATTAAGCTAGTCGAAAATATCAATCAAGCCTTTACTTTACGCTCACAGCTCAAGCCGGGCGAGTCTCTCATCAGCGAATGTGGCTTGTGGGTGAGTAAAGATACGATGATCAGCGGTGCAGGCACGCGAGTTGACCAAAGCTTGAGTCGGGTGGCTAAAATAAAAGCGCTGACCAGCCAGATCGCGACAGTTGAAGAAACGGTTGGAGCAAAACAAGCGACTTTGATGCAACATCAGCAAGCACTCGCTGAAATAAACGAACTCAAATTAGCGGCTGACTCCTTGTGTAAAGATTACGATGAGCAAAGCTTTAAGCTGAGTACGCAATTATCACAATTACAACAACAGATAGCACAACAAGAAATGCGTTATCAGCGCCTGTATCAAGAAAAAGAGCGGAATCAACTGAATGCTCAAGAGGAAGAGGAAACGCTCGAAACCTTAAATGAACAGGTTGAAATCCATGCCTTAGAGCTTGCAGAATATGAAGAGGTAATGCACAACACGCAAGAGCAGGGTGAAAAACTGACTGCAGCTTTGCAACAAGCGCGTGCTCATGTTGAGCAACTAGTGTCTCAAGCGCATAATTCGGCATTACAAGTACAACAAGTCAAGAATAAATACTCGTTACTCAAAGAGAAGCAGTCTTCTCGAGAAGAGCAGTTGGAAGAAATCAAAGAGAAAATCGAGTTGCTCCAGGAAGAAGCAGAAGAATTGTCCATGCCTTTAGAAGAGCAGCAAGATAAGCTACAAGAGCTGCTTGAGGCAAAAGAGTCTGAGCAGATTCGTCAAACAGAATTACAAGAAAAACTCAGTGAGATTGACGCGCGTTTACTTGAGGCAGAAAAAGGACAATCAGGTATTAATCAGGCGGCGGAGCGCATTAAATCTGAGATAGAAAGCACGCGTCTACAGGCTGAAGGTTGCAAAGTCAGAGCGCAGTCACACCTAGAACAATTGCAAGATATGCAACAAGCACTAAAACCAATTTTAGAAACCCTACCTGACGACATCGATGAAAAGCTATGGCAAGAAAACTTGGAACGCACAAGTGCATCTCTGTCGCGACTGGGCGCTGTAAATTTAGCTGCAGTCGAAGAATTTGAATCGCAATCTGAACGTAAAAATCATCTTGATGCTCAGAATGACGACCTTACACAAGCGCTAGAGACACTAGAAACTGCGATTAGAAAGATTGATAGAGAGACACGGTCACGCTTCAAGGCCACTTTTGATCAAATTAATGGCGACCTGAAAATGCTTTTTCCAAAGGTCTTTGGTGGTGGCAGTGCACACTTAGCGCTTACCGATGATGATATGCTAGACACTGGTGTCACTATTATGGCTCAGCCACCCGGTAAGAAAAATAGTACAATTCACCTGCTTTCAGGTGGAGAAAAAGCACTAACCGCATTATCATTAGTGTTTGCTATATTCAGGTTAAACCCTGCGCCGTTTTGTCTGTTGGATGAAGTCGATGCTCCTTTAGATGACGCAAATGTTGGACGTTTTTGTAAATTGGTCTCTGAGATGTCGAAAACCGTACAATTTATTTACATAACGCATAATAAAGTGGCGATGGAAATGGCAAGTCATTTAACTGGTGTTACAATGGCTGAACCAGGTGTTTCCAGAATGGTTGCTGTTGACGTAGAAGAAGCACTAGCAATCGCAGAATAAGTGTCAGCTATTACAGAATAAAAATAAGAGTAGTTATAAATGGAAGATTTGCGCTATACATTTTTAATACTAGGGGTCGTGGTGATTGTCGCGATCCTTGTACATGGTATTTGGACAATAAGAAAAAATGCCAAAGCCAATGAAAGACCTAAATTTCAATCCAGAGACTGGCAGGGCGACGGTGACGAGCCTACAGTTGATCCATTAGCACACAGTACCAGTGACGACAGTTACGATGATGTTGGCGTGGGGCCGGTGCGCATTATTTCTGGCGCATCTGCAGGCAATGAGCAATTCACTAATCAAAGCATCCCTGACCTTGAAGAAAACGATGAGCATAATGTTGCTGAACAAGATAGCATGCCGGACATCGACCCCACTGATCCTATGGTCAGAAGTGAGGCGCTGGTTGGTGATGATATAGATATTCAAAGAGAGCTTGAGTCGCAAAGTGACGTAAACCAAAGCGGTGGTGAACCTGAGAGTAGCGTAAGAGTTAACACACCAGAATTAGACGAAGGTCTTTCGCTAAGCCACTCAGAAATGGACTTTGCGCAACTGGCAGCGGAGCACGAAGAGGCGCCAGCAAAGTTATATGGCAGTGTCGTGACACAACCTAAGCCAGAGTTTAAACGCCAAACTCGTCCTAGTGAAACTAGTCGGCCACAATCTTCAGATACGAGTATTCCAGAGCCACCCCCGTTCCTATTGAAACCAGAAGCGGCAACGCCTCCTGTGAATACTGATGAAACACCTACCTCTTCAGCTTCAACACCGCCGATGAGTAACGAAGCCACCGCGCCTGCAAAAGCCGCAGCACCTACCAAAACAGTTCGTCCGGAAGTTGATTCTCAAGGGCGAGTAGAGCCAGAGTTTAAACTTGACGCAGAAGAAGTACCAAAAGCGGAAGAAGAGAAGCCAATTAGCCTCGCAGCACAGGCTAGAAAACTGGTTTCCAGGCGCAAAAAGAGCGTTGCGGATAAAATCCGTAAAGAGCCTCAAGTGCAAAATGCAGTGAAGACGAACGAAGAACAAATGCGCATCGACTTCACTGAAGAAGCATCATCACATACCAGTAGCAACGTAGAGCCCATTTCTGCCTCACGTGAGGATGCGCGCGCAAACGCTGAGCCTTCAGCAGGACAAAGCGGCGCCGTCGAGCAACCCACTGATGTTCTCGTATTGAATGTTAGAGCTCCTGAGGGTAACGAAATCATTGGTTCTGCTTTGCTACCCATGCTGCTCACCTTAGGCTTTAAATTTGGCGAACAAGATATTTTCCATCGCCATGTGAATACCAATGGCAAAGGTCCTGTGCTGTTCTCTCTAGCCAACCTATTCAAACCAGGGGTTTTCGATATTGATAATATTGAAAACTTTAGTACACGAGGTTTGTCCCTGTTTATGATGTTGCCAATTGAAGGCGAGCCACAGCAGGTTTTTAATATGATGCACAATGCGGCCAGGAAATTGGCAGATGAATTCGGTTGCCAAATTTTGGATGGCAGTCGAGGCGTACTCACGAAACAAGGCTTGCAGAAGTATTCTGAGCGTATCCGCGAGTTTGAAAGAAAACGAATTAACCGACAGTAGTAGGCATGACCGAATTAACTCAAGAACAAGCGCAAGTTGAAGTACAAACCTTACGAGCACAATTAGAAGATCATAATTACCAATATTACGTGATGGATGCGCCTAGCATTCCTGACGCAGAATATGATCGCTTAATGAAAGCGCTTATTAAATTAGAGAAAGCATTCCCTGTATTGCAAAGTCCGGATTCTCCCAGCCAGAAGGTTGGTGGTGTTCCTTTGTCGAAGTTTGAGCAAGTCACGCATGAAGTTGCAATGTTGTCACTCGACAATGGCTTTGAAGAAGAAGACCTCAACGCATTTGAAAAGCGTCTGCAAGACCGCTTATTAAATTTCAACGATCTGGAGTTTAGTTGTGAACCAAAACTTGATGGTTTGGCAGTGTCGATTTTGTATGAAAATGGCGTATTAGTTCAGGCGGCGACACGCGGTGATGGTCAAGTCGGAGAAAATATTACGCAAAATGTGAAAACTATTGCTAATGTGCCTATCAAGCTGAGAGGAGACAATATTCCTACTCGCGTTGAAGTTCGTGGAGAAGTTTTCATGCCCAAGCAGGGCTTTGATCAGCTTAATGATAATCAACGATTGGCGGGTGCCAAAGTATTTGCGAACCCAAGAAATGCTGCTGCAGGTAGCTTGCGACAGTTAGACTCGAGAATTACCGCGAAACGCCCCTTATTGTTTTATGCCTACAGCATGGGCGTCATTGAAGGTGAGAGTTTGACTAAGCTCGATTTGCATACAGAACGTCTAGCAGCGCTAGGTGACTGGGGCATTCCATTATGTAAAGAGTCTTCAGTAGCGAGAGGCGCTCAAGCTTGTATCGATTATTTCAGAAAAATTGGAGAGCAGCGTAACAGCCTTTCTTACGATATTGATGGCGTCGTTTTTAAGATAAACGATATTGGCCTCCAACAACGACTTGGTTTTGTGTCTAAAGCGCCACGATGGGCGATGGCACAAAAATTCCCAGCACAAGAAGAAATGACACGACTATTAGACGTGGAGTTTCAAGTGGGTAGAACAGGGGCCATTACCCCTGTTGCTCGTTTGGAGCCGGTGTTCGTTGGAGGTGTCACAGTGTCGAATGCCACTTTACATAATCAAGATGAAATTAACCGCCTTGGTGTTCGTATTGGCGATACAGTGATTATCCGTCGCGCTGGAGATGTTATTCCACAAGTCGTATCTGTAGTGCTCGCTGAAAGACCTAAAGATGCCAAGGAAATTGCTTTTCCTCAACATTGCCCAGTGTGTGAGTCACACGTTGAACGCACAGAGTCTGAAGCTGTAGCGCGATGCACCGGTGGTCTCGTGTGTGCGGCACAGCGTAAAGAGGCAATTAAGCACTTTGCATCTCGCAAGGCCTTCGATATTGATGGCTTAGGAGACAAGATTGTAGAGCAATTAGTTGAAGCAAGCTTGATTAAAAACCCAGCCGACCTTTTTAAACTCAACCTGCCAATGCTGACATCCTTAGAACGCATGGGAGATAAGTCTGCGGTCAACTTGTTAAATGCGTTGGAGTCTGCAAAATCAACGACGCTCGCCAAGTTTCTATACTCTTTGGGTATTCGTGAAGTAGGAGAGTCGACCGCAAGAAATTTGGCCCTTCACTACCGTGAACTGAGCGATATCATGAGCGCGGATATTGATTCATTGATTGAAGTCCAAGATGTTGGTGAAATCGTTGCGCAGCACGTGTTCCACTTTATGCGTGAGCCGCTCAATATTGATATTATCGAAGAGTTGATTGCTTTGGGGATCACTTGGCCAGCAATAGAAGAGGCATCAAAAGAACAGCAGCCTTTGCTAGGCAAAACCATCGTTCTGACGGGTACTTTATCGCAAATGGGCAGAAGTGAAGCGAAAGCTAAGTTGCAAGATTTGGGTGCTAAGGTGTCGGGCAGTGTGTCAGCGAAAACCGACTTATTGATCGCGGGTGAAAAAGCGGGCTCTAAGTTAACTAAAGCTGAATCTTTGAATATCGAGGTGTGGAACGAAGACCAAATGTTAGCCTTCTTCGCCGAGCAATAAGCTCACTCTGCATGAGTTTGGAAGTCTATGCAGACTTCCGAGCTTTCCAAGCGCGCATGACCGAATAACGCCAAACCCAATCTAAGCTGAAATACCCCAATACTCCGAAAAACACTGAGCAAATTGCACACCCTAATAGGAAGGCTGGGCCAATAGTGCCTAAGCTTTCTGCTAACCACGTCCAACTCAATTCAAACGTAAATTTATCAACTTCAGTCCCAAGTACAGTACTCCCGACAAGGTAAGCACCGTAGAATATAGGTGGCATGGTGAGTGGATTGGTAATCCAAACGGTTGCTATCGACAAAGGTAAATTGACTCTAAAGATGATAGCCACAGCGGTAGAAAAAATCATTTGAAAGGGTACTGGCCAAAACGCAAAAAACAAACCAACACCGAATGCGCCACTCGCCGAACGACGATTTAAATGCCACAAATTAGGATCGTGAAGCAGTTTACCGAATACCTTGAGGTAACGGTTTTCTTTCACTGCTTTGTGATCCGGCATATAACGTCGTATAAACTTTTTCGGCATTCTTCTGTTTTTATCTCTCTAGGAGACCTCATTGGCAAGTCATGAAAAACCGATGTTCGCCTTCATCATGATCTGCTTTAGTAGCATGTTCTGGCCAGTCTTACCGGCGATGTCTATGCTACCTGTGTTGTGTGTTTTAACTGCACTTTGTTTGTACTTTTGTTCCAGAAATTGGATAACAGGTTTGGTCATCGGCATTCTTTGGGCGAGCAGTGTAGGACATTGGTATTCGTCTTGGCAACTCCCCTATCGTTTTTTTAATAAAAATATCATGATAGAGGGCGTTGTAGACTCGCTTCATATTGAACAAAATCAAGGTGAACAGATCAATTATCTCGAAGATACCTATGTATATCCAACTCCTTTAGCTAAGATCAAAAAAAGTCAGGAAAAACCGCCCGCGAACAAAGTATATATAATCAAAATCAAGCGTTTGGGTGTGACCTCGTTGACTCAGCCCGTGTTTGTTAGAGTGTCATGGTTTGCACCTATTTTACGACTGCGCCAGGGCAATCAAGTTCAATTGCTAGTGACATTAGCGCCACCACACAGTGTGTTAAACTCTGGCGATTTTGTATTGCAAAAATGGCTGGCAAGCAAGAATATTGTTGCCTTGGGGAAGGTGCGCGCCAGCCCCTCAAATCAAATTGTCGATGCTAGTATCACTTGGCGCCAATCCCTTGTTGATCAAGTTCAGAGCATAGGTTTGGAGCACAGTCGCTGGATCATGTCGCTTGCTGTTGGCGCGCGTCAGGGTTTGACAGCTGAAGATTGGGAAATACTCCAAGTTAGCGGGACAGCACACTTGTTTGCTATCTCTGGCATGCACTTGGCTATTGTGACAGGTTTGTTCATCGTAATATTCAAAGCCATCGCTTTTCTATTTTATCACTTACGCGCTAAGCTAAGTGGCAAATTAAGCGGCAAAAATCGAAGTGCATTTCTTTTACAAAGGAACGTCATTAGAATTTGCTTAGTACTTAGCCTACCTTGTTGTGCTTTATATGCCGTACTAAGCGGTCTGCAAGTTCCCGTTTTACGAGCGCTTCTTGGACTAATATGTTATCTCTACTTAGTCTATTTCTCCTTGTATTGGCGCTTTACTAGCGTTTTCTTATTTCTACTGTGTACTTTTTTAATTATGTTCCCGCTATCCATACTGAGCCTGAGCTTTTGGTTTAGTTTTTCAGCAGTGCTGTTGATTGTTTTCTTTATATGGCGTTTTACACAAAAGGGGATGTCACTCAAACAAAAAGTACTGAACCTCATTTACTTACAAGTATTTTTAAGTGTGTTTATGTTACCCGCTACAGCCGCTAATTTTGCCACAATATCCATCATTTCACCTGTTATTAATTTACTGCTGTTGCCCCTGTTTTCGTTTGTTTTGGTTCCTCTTAGCTTACTATCTATTATTTTGCTGCTGCTTTCGTTCAATAGTGCGGCGACTTCTATTCTGTTTGTTCTTGATGATTTGTTCGATCTGCTATTGTCCTTGCTCACCTTTGCTACATCATTGCCTATGTCTGGTTTTCGTGGCTTAGCGTATCCAGGCCTTTTTTGGTGTTTGGTAATCGTACTCTTACTCTTCATCACCTTACCTTTTTGGCCTCAACGTAAGTTGATTGTTTCCAGCCTCATTGTTTGTATGTTCCTAAGCATTTTTGAGTGGCCTGTACCAAAACACAGGTGGAAAATGACCCTTGTAGATGTGGGACAAGGTTTAAGTGTGTTAATTCAATCAGAAGGCGAAGTGTTAATTTATGATACTGGGCGAATATTTCCTGATGGCATTTTGCCTATGGGTGGCAGGAGGGGAGACTTTTCTTTCGATGTGGATACCCTAGTTAACTCGCATTACGACAATGATCACGCTGGGGGAAATGGTTTCTTGTTCAGTACATATAACGTTAAAAATGCCTTTGGTCCTGATTATGGCTGCTATCAAAGCACAGATAAAAATCAGGAGCCATGGTTGAAAGGCGTAAAAATCGATGTGCTTTGGCCCTTACATGCTGTGAGTGGTGAGAATAACAATGAGTCTTGTGTATTGAAAATAAGCAAAGGGGAATTCAGCGTTTTATTAACAGGAGATATTGAGGCAGAGGTTGAGCGTAAGCTTGTCGCTTTATATAAAAATACAGGTGAGCTCAAATCAACGATACTGGTGTCGCCACATCACGGCAGTAAAACGTCATCAAGCCTAGCGTTTGTAAAGCATGTGCAAGCGGAATACGCCTTGGTTAGTAGCAAATTTATGAATCAGTGGGGCTTTCCGCATGCGTACGTTCTTTCAAATTATGCTTCGATTGGTACAAAGGTGCTTAATACAGCGTATGACGGCAGCATAGGGATTGAAATTGGACAGCAGGGTTACCATATTCACACCATGCGTGGCGACTTTTTAAGCCCTTGGTACATGAATATCCGTCGTCGTTAAGAATATTTGGGGATTAAGGCCGCTTCCGTTAGAATGTGCGAAGAAATAGATTCTGGTGGTAAAGGTCAACAGGCCCTAACAGCAATAAATTATAAAACAAGGAGCTACGCGCAGAATGACTGCCAATTTAGAGCCTGAGCAGAAAGTGGTAAAACGCTTTTTAAAATACTTAGTCCCATTCAAACTGCCATTCTTTATCGCCATTATTGGCATGCTCGGCTATGCAAGTATTGATTCTTTAGTGATTTCACAACTACAACCAATGATAGATGTGGGCTTGAATGACGATAATTCTGACTTCTTGCGCATTGCAGCCTATGCGATCGTTCCCATTTTTATCGTGCGCGGCTTATTCAATTTCATGGGGACTTACACTTTGAGTTGGATAAGTTCTCAAGTAGTGATGAAAATGCGTCAGCAGTTGTTCGAAAAATATATTCATTTGCCTGTCGAATTTCACGATCATCAATCTGCAGGCAATCTCATATCAAAAGTGACGTTTGATACCGAACAAGTCGCAAATGCTGCAGGAAAGGCCTTCTTGACCTTGATCAGAGAGGGGGCATTTGTCATTGGCTTATTAGTGGTGATGTTCTACAACTCGTGGCAGCTATCTGCAATATTCCTCATCATTGCCCCCTTAGTCGCCATTATTGTCAGCTTTGTGAGCAAACGTTTCCGAAAGGTCAGCAAAGCAATCCAAAAAGCAATGGGCTCTTTGACGACGGGTGTTGAGCAGGCGGTGAAAGGACATAAAGTCGTGTTGATGTTTGGTGGACAAAAATTAGAATCAGAGAAATTTTTAGAAACGAATAATCACAATCGTCAACAGACTATGAAACTTGCTACGGCACAGATTTTGAGTGTCTCTACCATCCAAGTGATCGCTTCTGTTGCCTTGGCATTTGTCTTATTTTTGGCAAGTACACCAAGTATGCTACAAGACTTAACCCCAGGCGTATTCACCACTGTCGTGTTCGCTATGATGGCTTTGCTAAAACCGTTAAAACAGATCACTACCGTGAACAATGAGTTTCAGAAAGGTATGGCAGCTTGTTCCAGCATTTTTGAGCTATTAGACCATGAAGACGAAGTAGATTCCGGGAAACGCGAGCTCACGCGCATTAGTGGCGATTTATCTTTTAAAGATGTGACGTTTACTTATCCGAGTAAAGATGAGCCAGCTCTGAAGAACATCACTTTTGATGTCAAAGCAGGACAAACCATCGCTCTAGTGGGTCGTTCAGGAAGCGGTAAATCAACCTTATCAAATCTTCTGACTCGTTTTTATCAAGCAGATTCAGGCGACATTATTATTGATGGTGATGCTATTGAAGACCTTAGCTTAAAGTCACTTCGCAGACAGTTTGCTTTGGTGTCTCAACAAGTCACCTTGTTCAACGATACCGTAGCGAACAATATCGCTTATGGCTGCGCAGACACGGTTACCAGAGAACAAATCATTAAAGCTGCGGATATTGCGCATGTTACCGACTTTGTGAACCAACAAAAGAATGGGTTCGACACAATTGTTGGTGAAAATGGCGTGACCTTATCCGGCGGCCAACGCCAACGGATTGCGATTGCAAGAGCTATCCTAGCTGATTCACCGGTATTGATTTTGGACGAGGCCACTTCGGCGCTAGATACCGAATCGGAAAAATTCATTCAGCAAGCACTAGATGAGTTGCAAAGGAGCCGCACAAACATTGTGATAGCACATCGCTTGTCAACGATTGAAAAGGCCGACCTTATTCTAGTAGTAGAGCAAGGCGAAATAATAGAGCGGGGCACGCATACTGAATTGCTGGCGAAGCAAGGTATGTATTCGCAACTGCATCAAATGCAGTTTTCACAGGCTTAATGATGTCGCTTCAAAAAGCGTGGTTTAGCGAGCGTAAATGGGTCTACCTTCTTTTACCGCTAAGTACCTTGTTTTATTTATTGAGCGCTTTACGAAGGCTCGCCTTTAGGCTTGGTCTACTTTCATCGGGTAAACCTGCAGCAAAGGTCATTATTGTGGGTAATATTTCCGTAGGTGGTAATGGTAAAACACCCACGGTAATTGCCATTGCAAAACACCTATCATCGAAAGGATATTCTTGTGGCATCTTATCGAGAGGTTACGGTGGTGATCAAACAGAATTTCCATACCACGTTAAGTCGACTGATGAGCCGAGTTTGGTTGGCGATGAACCTGCCTTAATCAGTCGACGTTTGTCTTGTCCGGTAGTGATAGATCCGGTGCGCAGAAGAGGGGCTGATTATTTATCGACCACTCTGTCTTGCGATGTGATTATTTGTGATGACGGTTTGCAACATTATGCTTTAAAAAGAGATTTTGAAATTGTGGTCATGGATGGTAGAGGCATTGGGAATGGGTTTTTGCTACCCGCAGGTCCGCTTAGAGAAACTCAAAAACGACTAAAGAATGTCGATGTTATTGTTCACAATAGCGAGTTAGTTCCATCTTGTATTTCACAAGAATTGAAATCTAAAACGGTCCAAATGCGTCTGAGAGCGACACGCTGGGTAAACGTCAAAAGCGGTCAAATAAGTGACAATATAAGAGAAAAATCCACACTCAACCAATGCTCAGCGCTAGCAGGTATCGGCGACCCAAAACGCTTTTTTTCTACACTCAAAGCGCTTGAAATCGAGTGTAGTGAATTACTGCCATTTCCGGATCATCACCAATTTACCAACCACGATTTACCCAACAATATGGTGCTAATGACTGAAAAAGACGCGGTGAAAATAAAACCTTTCGCGCACGACAACTGTTGGTATTTGGAAGTTGAAGGGGATATAGAAGCGTTATTTTTTGAGAAAATAGAACAGAAGCTTAACAGCGTACAGTAAGTTGTAGGATTTGTTAGCTTGTATTAGAAATTGACTAAAAGGAGAGTTATATGGCTTTTGATAAGCAGTTACTCGACATACTTGCATGCCCTGTGTGCAAAGGTAAGCTTTTGCTGCCAAAAGAACAATCTGAGCTTATTTGTCGCTTCGACAGGCTTGCGTATCCTATCAAGGATAATATCCCCGTACTGTTGGACACAGAAGCTAGGGAGCTAAGTCTTGATGAGCTTGAAAGCCTGAAGGGAGCATAAATGGACTTTATTGTCGTTATTCCAGCTCGATATGGTTCAACACGCTTTCCTGGCAAGCCTCTGGCTATCATTCATGGAAAACCCATGATTCAGCATGTCGTCGAACGCTCTGTTGAAGCAGGTGCCACAAGAGTAATTGTGGCTACCGATGACGAACGAATTGCAAAAATCGTTGGTAGTTTCGGTGCAGAGGTGTGCATGACTAGCAATACTCATGAGTCGGGTACCACCAGGATTGCAGAAGTGATCACCATCAACGATATTGACGACGATACGATTGTGATTAATGTGCAGGGCGATGAGCCATTTATCCCAAGTGGTAACATTCAACAGGTAGCGCAAAACTTACATGACAACCAGGATATTCCAATGGCAACACTTGCGTATCCGATTGAAGATGTAAATGACATATTCAATTCAAATGTAGTCAAAGTGCTAAGTGATAAGCGAAAGCGAGCAATGTACTTCTCACGCGCGCCAATACCTTTTGACCGCGATGCTTTTGCGGGAAGTGGTGTCGTTGCTCAAAACGCGGATATTGCCGAATTAGCATCGGTATACTTAAGGCATATTGGTATTTATGGTTATCGAGCCGGCTTTATCAATCAGTATGCTAGTTTAGCACCTAGCCAATTAGAAAAGACAGAATCGCTCGAACAGCTAAGGGTGCTGTGGCATGGCTACGACATTCATGTTGACGTTGCTAACCATGCACCACCTCATGGTGTGGACACACCAGAAGACTTAGAAAGATTAAACCGCAGCGATATTTAGGTGCTTAGTATTTAGGTGAGTAGTATTTAAGTGAGTAGTATTTAAGTGAATAGAATGAAAAAGGTTACACGTAATGATACGCGTAACCTTTGTGGGCTTTTAGCAATATGACTTTTTGAAAAAAACTCGTTTTCTGTTCTTTTTCGAATTTATGGAAAATTACGCACCATAAATAACTTAATCAGTGCTGGTTTCATCGTCTTCTTCGACGGGAACTGCCCATAAATCATGTTCGTCAGCATGAATGATTTCAACCCATAAACGTTGGCCGGCTTGGACGTCGAAAACACCATTTAGGTGTACAACACCATCAATTTCTGGAGCATCTCCGAAAGTTCTAGCAACGGCGCCTTCAGCATCAATACTGTCAATAACAACGTTGTACTCACTACCAATTTTATCTTGTAAGCGTTGTTGGCTAATTTCTGACTGTACAGCCATGAAGCGTTGGAGTCTGTCTTCCTTTACATCTTCATCGACAGGATCAGGTAGCTCGTTTGCCTTTGCTCCTTCTACAGGAGAATACTTAAAACAACCGACTCGGTCGAGTTGTGCTTCTTTCAGAAAGGTCAATAACTCTTCAAACTCTTCTTCGGTTTCTCCCGGAAATCCAACAATAAACGTTGAGCGGATAACGAGTTCTGGGCATATCTCGCGCCATTTCTTGATTCGCTCAATCGTTCGGTCGGCAGAACCAGGCCTTTTCATCAGGCGAAGAATACGCTTATTGGCATGCTGGAATGGGATATCTAAGTACGGCAGAATTTTACCTTCTGCCATCAGGGGGATTAAGTCATCTACGTGTGGATAAGGGTACACATAATGTAGTCGGATCCACATGTCCATTTCACCCAACTTCTCACACAACTGTTGCATGTGTGTTTTGACCGGCATCCCGTCCCAGAAGTCAGTTTTATAATTCACATCGACACCATAGGCGCTAGTGTCCTGAGAAATAACCAATAGTTCATTTACCCCCGCTGCTTTCAAGCGTTTGGCTTCACTCAGTACCTCTCCAACTGGACGACTGACTAAATCCCCGCGCATTGACGGAATAATGCAGAAAGTACAGCGATGGTTGCAACCTTCAGAAATCTTCAAATACGCAAAGTGTTTTGGGGTTAACTTAATACCGTGGTCAGGTACCAGATTCAGGAAAGGGTTATGCTCTGGCTTTGGGAGGTGCTCGTGGACTTGATTGACAACTTCCTCGTACGCATGTGGACCGGTAATAGATAATACATTTGGGTGTACTTCTCTAATTTCGTCTTCTTTAATGCCTAAGCAGCCAGTCACAATTACTTTACCATTCTCGGCTAATGCTTCTCCAATCGTGTCTAGAGATTCTTGCACTGCAGAGTCGATAAACCCACAGGTATTTACGATGACCAGCGCCGCGTCATTATAGCTTGGCACCACGTCATAACCTTCTGTACGTAACTGAGTTAGAATACGTTCTGAGTCGACTAGGTTTTTTGGGCAGCCCAAACTAACAAAGCCAATTTTCGTGGTTTGCTGAGTTGGTTCAAGTTGTTTAACGGCAATAGATTGCTGCGCTAAAACGTCTTTGGGACCTTCCATAGTGGTGGTCTGATTAGGCTTATACTGATTAACTGTCATTAGATTTTTCATGCTTTGCTTTAATGGCGCGAAGTATAGCGTAAACCGAGTTTTAACAGAACTCCTTTATCGCTTTCCAGCCTTTTGTTTCTGCACAAACTAGCGCTTAATTCGATAGTGGCCTGCCAGTGACTGCCAAGCTAATGTTTTTGTATTCATCAGATAAATTGAAAAAGAAGTAATGCCGTGTAATTATTCACCATCATCTTTTTCAATTAGACAAGAGTAATCCGTGTTTTTTCATCCCAGCATCAAGTTTGTCACGATATTGTCAGTACTCGTTTCATTTAATATCAAGGTTGCTCTCGCCCAAGATACTCCCGACATCAATGACTTTATCGAACGTGTGAAAGTGAAAACCTTTGATTGTCCAAACAGTGAATTAATGCCACAACTTAATCGTTTTCTCGATAGCGATAGCATCCCCCAAGATGCGCGCTTTCAGTTGGGTGCAGAAAAAACGCACTGGCTAATTTGTACTGGCAATTTTTCCGAAGCGCAAACCGAAATTGATAAGTTACTAGCAGACCCTCAGGCTGACCAATCACAATATTACTATGCCTCTTCGGTCTACCAGAAAGGCTTCATTTATGATGTACAAGAAGATCAGAAACGTTGTGATTATTACGCTCAGGCACGAGAGTTATCCAAAGAAAAACACGATGATATTAGCTTAAGCGCGGAGCTTGGCCTAATGACTTATTGTGAAGAAGAAATCAGTGAGGGAGAAAAACTCGCTCGTTTGTATCAACTCTTAGAAAAGTATTCGTTTCGAGGTGATCAACCTACGGTTGCGCATATTCATAATCAAATAGGCCTGCTATATGGTCGAATTGGTCAACATGTATTAGCCGCAGAGCAGTTTTGGAAAACTTATGAACTGGGGTTTAAGCACTATGAAGGGGCTAACAAATATGCTTCTCTCATTAGTGTATTTACTTCTTTGATTGCTAGCTCACAATACGAAGAGGCGCTGAAAGTAATTGATTTATTGGATACGGCTCGTGAAGAAGAGCTCGGTAATCTTGTGCATGCTTGGTATTACTATGCATTAGGGCGGTATCATCAAAGTTTGCAGAACGGTCCAGCATTAAAGGAAGTTGTGCGCAATTGGAAAGCCTATTTTGAAGGAATGGAAACCAGTATATATGCCGGAATGCATCGATGGTTTAAAACCGAAGTGTGTATTTACGAGGAAGATTTAGCTTGCTTGGGCGGCTTTGTTGTTGAGGAAGAGAGTAAAGGTCCAGCATCGCTTAGCTTCATGCGAGGAAACGCTGATCATTTGAATTTACTTGCAAGGGCTCATTTAGCATTGGGTGACCAAGCTAAAGCCAAGTATTACTTAGACACTTTTTCCCAACAAATGCGCATTAAATTAGCGAATAACCAGTCATCAGGAAAGGTGCTAGGGGTGGCGAGCCTATATAGTAAAATAGATGAGCTAGAAACGGATTTGAACATAGCAAAACTAAACAGAGAGCGTGTTATCTATATTTCGATAGGGATTGTCTTATCAGTGATTCTATTTTTTGCTTTTGCGTTCCATCGCAAGCAGCTTGAAGCGCAGTCTTACGATTCAGTCACTAAGTTGTTAAATAGCCAAGCAGCAAGAACCAAAATCAAAAAGGTTAGTGCACCCTCAGGCAACAAGTCGAATGCCTTGGCCTTATTTGACTTGGGTAATTTTAAAGAGGTGAATCGTTTATTAGGCTCAAGCAACGCTGATGAAGCGCTGCAGCAAATTGCCATGACGTTTAAAAACATCACTAGAGAGTCTGATATTCTGGGTCGAATTGCGCCAGAACAATTTTTATTGTGTTTGACGGATATTGAAGAGGAAACAGCAAAAAGTTTCTTCCAACGAATTCAATTTGCTCTGCAAAATACAAACTTGGGCGTCAGTAAAGGCATCAATATCAGTGTTAGGTCTAGTATGAGTATCTATGTCACGACCAAAACATTTCATGATCTCGATGACGTGATTGACGACATGACTCTCAGCCTTAGTCTGCAATCAGAACAGCCCAATAATACATGAGTTTACACAACATCTTAAACTGACAGTGCAATGTAAAGAAGTGTCAGTTTTTGCCCGTGAATGTAAGTAAAGTTCAAGCTTTGTAAAAGACTGTAAAGGTATAGAACTTCCTCGCTAATCCAGAGACCTATCGTGTGATAACAAGCATTAATAATCAGTTGCTTGTTCGCTTTCACATATATAGGAAAAAACATGATAAACAACAAAAATAGGCAGGGGCTTTCCGTTCTTTTTAAAGCATCTTTTATTGTCGCAAGTGCATTATTAATGGCTGCTTGTGGTTCGGATA
Source organism: Brumicola blandensis (assembly GCF_031846165.1). Classification (NCBI taxonomy): domain Bacteria; kingdom Pseudomonadati; phylum Pseudomonadota; class Gammaproteobacteria; order Alteromonadales; family Alteromonadaceae; genus Brumicola; species Brumicola blandensis. The sequence continues at coordinate 982,910 of NZ_JAVRIE010000001.1, read as the reverse complement.
GTGACGATGACGGCGAAGATGCATACATTAAACTTTACAATGCATCGCCCAATGCGCCAGCAATTTTCTTAAGCCTAGACGAAGATCTTGACGAGGACGATGATGATGAAGTCGAGATTACTTACTCTTCGGTCCGCTTTGGCGAAGCGGGCACTACTAAGACGATACCGACTGATACCTATTTTGTTGAACTCGCTTGGCAAGAAGAAGATAGTTCAGCGCGCTCGGATTTAACGCTGATTAGCCAAGAACAACTCAGGCTCAGTGCTGATAGTATTCATATGATAGTGTTGGCAGGCGATATTCTTGCACCTAATATCTTAAGCTATGACATACCTGTGATAGATGACGATGAAGACGATGATCTTGACCAATTTAATTTGAGAGTACTGAATATCAGTAGCAATACAGCAGCCTATGATATTTATTTGTCAGACTCTGATGAAACCTTCAATGAAGCAGAATTGATCGGTAGCTTTAGTCCAGAAGAGCTTTCTGATAATTTAAAGTACGATCAAGAACAGTACCTTTTTTATGTTACTGAGGCCGGAAGCAATGACGTTGTTTATCAATCAAATGAAGTGACTTTTAGCTTAACCGCGCAATATGTCCTCGCTATTCGCGATAACACAGGTGTTGGTAGCGCTCCTGTGGTCTTAGATCTTCTTTCCAATAGCGCGACAACTAATTTGCCAGATGATGACTCAGAGGCGAGGGTACGCTTCTTTAATGGTATGCAAGTGAGTGAATTATTACCAGATTATACGGGGGCAGTTGATATTTTTACCGCTACTAACGCGGAAACAGCTGATGTTACCAGCTTAGCTGAAAATACTTTCAGTACTGCTTTAGACAAAGATAATGGCGATTTTAGCGTGAGAATTATTGACACAAATTCAGAAGAGAAGTTATTTGCCAATCAATTGTTGAGCTTGCCAGAAAATACCTACAAAACAATATTCTATTACATTCAAGAAGAAGCGGTTGATGAAGACGGCGACGGTAATATTGATGAAAATGATGACGGTATTGTAGATGCTTATAGGCCGGTTCTGCGAACCCTTGAAACAACTAATTCTGAGGGAAGCAGCATATACGAACACCAAGTGAAAGTGGTGAATCTAGTTGATAATTTAGATTTCTCTCGAATAGTGGTTTATTTCGTCAAGAGTGATGAAATTATTTCCACTGCAGAAGCGACTCGTACCGTCGTATTTGGCAATCAATCGAGTTTGTTTTTGAGGAATAATACGTATCAGGTATTCGCTGTTGCTGAGATTGATGGCACTGAAATAATTCTAACGCAAAGTGAATTAACCTTGGATGAGGACAGTGGACCATTATTCATGATTATGGTGGAAGATGTGAATGCAGAAAATGAGGTGAGTATTCAATGGGAGTCTCAAATCAGTGGCCTATAAAGGCAAAGGGTAAAATAGAGTAAGGCGAAGTAAAGGCTTGAGAAAAGCACTATACTTCTAGCGATGATCCTTGTATAAAATGCGGCTGTTGTACTACGGCCGCTCAAGGAAACTAAAAGCAAGCACATGAAATTACCATTGCCTCTACATAAATATGATGAGAATGGGCGTGTAAAACCACCCCTGATGTTAATGCTATCGCTGGTTTTTCTTGCTAGAAGCATTGTCGTTTTCATTGCTTCTTTATCGTTTCGTGAGGACGGTGGTTTGCTATTGAGTTTGTTTTATCCAGATAAATATCAATTTTATCTATCACTGAGTAGCGCAATTCCAGCCTTGGTTTTAATTTTTGTAATTGGTTTTAGAGAAAAAATTTGGAAAGCAGGTAAAGCCAAGTTGTTTTACGTTTTACCTTGGTTTATCGGCATTGTTCTTTGCGTTGACATATTATTGCAGCTTTATATCGTCACAAAACTACACTTTCAGTTTTCTTGGCCTAGCGCTCTGAGCTTGCTGGTGACAATGCTAATAGTGTGGTATTTATTCTTAAGCGCAAATGTTAAGGTCTTGATAAAAGACTGGCCCTTAAAAGAATAGTCTAGGGCCTTTCATTCATTACTACTGCGTCAACTGCCCAAGGGCTTCGTCAAAATATCGTTTGACGCTAATTTTACTATTATTCACAAGTCTCTCATAACAAATACCGGCGAAAGCAAAAGACTTGTCATTAAAAATCAACATGATGGTCGGTGCATCTTCGTTTTCGATATTGTATTGCCATTGACCGCCAGCTAGTTTTCTAAACGTTTCACCAATGTACGCACCGTATATATTGCATATGGTGAACACGGCTTTGTCTTCTAGGGCTTGTTCTTTATAGTTTTCCAAGAATTGAAGAATGATTTGATCCACTTGCGCCACACTGTCGACTGAATAGTCTAGCTGCACATTGAATTCTTCTTGGCTTGTTGTGATTGCGTCGTTTGCACTATCGCGCATCAATTGGTTTAAAGCTTGTTGTTCCATAGCCACTCTTTTTTATTAATCCAGACAAGAAGGTAAATCAATTTCACGATGATGTAAAATGAGCTTCTCTAAAAGCTGTGTCCCAGGGCCTTTATTATCCGGCGTCGGACAGACTAAAAATGCAGTCATTTGTTTGAAAGTGCTCCCTTCGACCGTCAGCGAAACGAGTCTGCCGTCATCAATAAGGGTTTTAACACGATGATACGGTAACCAACAGAAGCCCATTTTTTGCAACAGCAAATCAATGGCCGTATCGAACTGGCTAACGGTCCATCTATTTTCTGATTTTAGCCAACCGCTTTTTTCATCAGGTCGCTCTGCAGAGTCTTTGATGACTATTTGTAAGTGCTGTGCTAATTCATTTGGGTCAATGGGGCTTTGCATACTTGCAAGGTCGTGCTGCGCATGACAAACAAGCACAAACTCAATATGCGCAATTGGCTCGCCCAGGAATCCTTTAGGAACTTGCATATGAATGACTAAATCGGCCGTGTGGCGAGTGATTGCATCTTCGGTGCCAGTTAACACATGGTCAATGATTTGTAGGCGACTGCCTCTCGATTCGGGAAGAAAGTCCTGTAACACAGGAAATAGAAGAGAACGAGGGTAGGCTAAATCAACGACCAGCGAAATTTCTGGCTCCCAATCTTGATTGATATTGACTGCTAGCGATTCTAAGTCCTCGACGTTCTGTGTTAAATAACGTGAGCGACGAAGCATGACTTCACCGGCTTCCGTGAGAACAGCTTTACGTCCCACAACTTCAAGTAGTTGCACGTTTAGCATGTTTTGCAGTTTGGCAACCGCATGATTTAACGAGGACTGTGATTTATTGAGCTTTTCTGCAGCTTGTGCATAACCCCCGAAATCAACAACGGCTTGTAGTATTCGCCACTGCTCTAAGGTGCTTTTCGGCCTATACAAAATGTGCCTGTCCTTCTATAAATTTTGTGTGTGAGATTTTTATGATTAAAAACATGTAATTAAATTTCCTGATCTTCTCTTAAAGCATAGCGTAAACTTACGATAAATCACGTTTTAATCGGTTTGATATGAAATACGCATCGTTTTTACCTTTGTCAGCGCTTGTTGCCCTTAGTCTTATTGCTCTATTAGTGCATTACCAAGTGATACCACCAGGCTTAAGCATTCTCGAGTCTTTACAAAGCAGCATGGCGAGCGGCTTTTTTGTGATGATATTCTTGATCATCCTTCTCGAATCGATTATCTATATAGGTTTTTATTTTCCAGGGCAGTTTTTCGCTGTCATCCTCGTCGTAGGCTCCAAGCCAAATACCATGGATGTGGTTTACTTAACTATCTGCATGGTGTTGGCTGCGACAATAGGATCGTTCATTAACTTTATGTTGGGAAAAATGGCCGCTAGGCGTCAAGAAAGGAAGGGTGAGCCTCCTGAAACCGAAAAAACCAAACTAAAACATCTACTGTTGGCTATGATCCACATTAATTCTTTAGCCTTTTTTATGTTCTCTCAAGGTAACCAAAGAAAATCTCCGAAAGTCATTGCGACTGCTGGATTGTTAAACTTACCGTATTACCTTCTGCTGATAGCCGGCACTGCCGTGCTGAGCGAACAAGTAATGGCGATGGCTGAAAATACCGCGCTACTCATCAGCATTGTATCCTTGTGGCTGCTTATCGCTTTGTATTTTGATGTGAAAAAGCATCGCTCAAGTGACAATAAAGGCGACGATAAAGGTGACGCAAAAGCATAGTATTAGTCTTATTTGAGTATATGTTTGATTGCTCTGCTGGCAGCAACTAAACCAAATGTGGCTGTCACACCAACAAACGCTCCAAAGCCAGTGCTGCAATCCATTTTACCGCTGCCTTGTTGCTGTGTTTTTTGGAAGCTAACAGTGCCATCGGGCTGTGGATAGCGCAGTTGCTCTGAGGAGTAAACGCATTCCACTCCAAAATTACGCTTTGGATTTTTACTGAAATTATAAGAACGTCTTAATTCTGATCGAAGTTTAGCCGCGAGTGGGTCTTGTATTGTTTTGGCTAAGTCGTTGCATGTTACCAGCAGCGGATCGATTTGTCCGCCCGCGCCACCGACAGTAATGACTTTTATTTTGTTGCGTTTACAAAATGCAATCATAGATGCTTTCGCCTGCACACTATCCACTGCATCTATCACCACATCAAATTCATTGGACAGATAGCTTGAAAGGGTTTCTGACGTCAGAAAGTCTTCAATAGCATTAACCTGACAATCGGGATTAATATCCAGCATTCTTGCTCGCATCACCTCGACTTTCGATTGTTCTATCGTCGAATCGAGGGCATGCAACTGACGATTAATGTTAGTGCTAGCAATGTCGTCTAAATCTATCAATGTAATATTACCAACGGCGCTACGGGCCAGCGCTTCAGCAGTCCATGAGCCAACGCCACCAATGCCAACAACGGCAACATTTGCGCTCATCAATTTTCTAACACCTTGTGCCGAATATAATCGGCTTAAGCCAGAAAAACGGCTTGGAATACTCGCTTCGTTCATTCATTTTCTCTTAAATAAGTTTCTTATCATGCCATTCATTTAAATAATTCTATTTAATCGAACGATTTATGCGATTAATAGCAAGTTACGTCCGATAAATTTAATGCTTTAATAACTACATTGAAAACGCAAGGCATTATGAGGAAATCATCATGGGATTACTAGTAGGCGGTAAATGGCAAGACCAATGGTACGATACTAAAAAGAGTAATGGCAAATTCGTTCGCCAGGATTCGAAGTTTAGACACACTATATCCAAGGAAGATGGCAGTGAGTTTACACCTGAATCTGGTCGCTACCATCTTTATGTTAGCCTAGCGTGTCCGTGGGCACATCGGACCTTGATTTTTAGAAAGCTGAAAGGCTTAGAAAAGCATATCAGTGTGTCAGTGGTCAGTCCGGATATGCTGGACAATGGTTGGGTGTTTGGTGGTTATGATGGTGCAACAGAAGACCACCTTTTTTCGTCCACTTACATGCATGAAATATACACCAAAGCTCAGGCCGATATTACAACTCGTGTCACTGTGCCCGTTCTATGGGACAAACATACAAATCAGATCGTCAATAATGAATCTGCAGACATCATTCGCATTTTTAATTCTGCATTTAATGAATTGACTGGCAATACAGATGATTATTACCCAGACACTTTGCGCGATGGAATCGATGAATTGAATGAGTTTGTTTATGACAAAGTGAATAATGGTGTTTACAAGTCTGGTTTTGCAACGACTCAAGAGGCGTATGAATCGGCCGTAAGCGCATTGTTTGACGGTTTAGATACCCTAAACGAACGATTGAGCACACAACGTTACTTGATGGGAGACCGCATCACTGAGGCTGATTGGCGCTTATTTACAACCTTAATTCGTTTTGATCCAGTTTACGTTGGGCATTTTAAGTGTAATTTGAAACGGATAGCAGACTATCCTGCATTGTCTGGCTATGTGAAGGAGCTTTATCAAATTGACGGCATTGAAGAAACAACTAACTTTGATCATATCAAACGTCATTATTATTACAGCCACACGATGATCAACCCAACACAAGTTGTCCCAAAGGGCCCCTTGATGGATTTGCAATCAGCACATGGTCGTGAACACCTGTAGGCATAGCGTTTGGGCGAATTGGCTCATTAGGAGATATTATGAATAGTAAAATTATACAGATAGTGCAGGGCATGGCTGCGTCGGATGGTGCGGGTGTTAAACTGAAAAGAGTATTAGGTCAGCCTGCACTCAAGCGCCTCGATCCTTTTCTGATGTTAGATGAGTTCGGTTCTGAAGATGCTCAGGACTATATTGCAGGCTTTCCACAACATCCGCATCGCGGGTTCCAAACGGTGACCTACATGCTGACGGGAAAGATGGGACATAAGGACTCTGTTGGCAATGAAGGTATTATCGAAGACGGTGGATTGCAATGGATGAATGCAGGAAAAGGCATTATTCATGAAGAAATGCCAATGCAAACAGAAGGGCGTATGCGAGGTTTTCAACTTTGGGTTAATTTGCCTGCGAGTGAAAAAATGTCAGCACCTGGCTATCATGATATTCCGTCTAAACAAGTGCCAGAACTGAAGATAGGTAAAGCGTCCACTGTTCGTGTATTGGCAGGAGAATATGAGGGCCAACAAGGAGCCGTCAGCACACAAGCGGTGAAACCACAGTTCTTCGACTTACATTTTGTGGGAACAGAGGAAGTCACATTGCCAACAAAAGCAAGTCATAATGGCTTTGTTTATGTTTATGAAGGAGATATAGAGATTTCTGGAAAGCGCCTAAGTAAAGGACAATTAGGTGTGATTGACTTTGCAGATACACTCACAATACAAACGTCAGATGATGCCAGAGCAATATTAGTAAGCGGTGAGCCTATAGGTGAGCCGGTTGTTCAATATGGTCCCTTTGTGATGAATAGTCAGGAAGAGATTAATCAGGCCTTGCGTGATTATCAACAAGGTGTATTGGCATAAACGATAAGAATCTTAACTTCGATTAGTTTTTAAAATTAAAGTTTTTTATGGCGTAATATTGAGCCATTTCTCAATATTACGCAGTATTTCTTGCTTTACACCTTCTTTGTCATTGAAAAATCGGCCATTCTTCAATAACATCGAAGCAATTGTGATTTTAAAGGAATACAAATGAAACCTGTCGTACTTGCCGGTGGCACTGGAAGCCGGCTCTGGCCCAAATCTCGAGCGGCTCTTCCAAAACAATTTCTCCCGCTTACTTCGCAAGCGACCATGCTGCAAGAAACCATACAGCGATTACCGAAAGCAACGATGGACAGTCCTTTATTCATTTGTAATGAAGATCATCGTTTCCTAGCAGCAGAGCAATTGCGCTCAGCTGATATTTCATATGATAAAATTATCCTCGAGCCAGTAGGGCGAAACACAGCTCCTGCAATTGCGCTGGCTGCACTGCACTCCGTCGCCAGTGGTGAAGACCCGATCATGCTAGTACTAGCCGCAGATCACCTGATTAGTCAGCATAGTGCATTTCATCAAGCGATAGCTAACGCTTCCAAGCTTGCCGAGGTAAACAAGTTAGTTACATTTGGCGTGGTACCAAACGAAGCTCATACAGGGTATGGCTACATAAAAGCTGGCGCTGCGCAAGCCAACGACGGTTTTGATGTCGCTGAGTTTGTGGAAAAACCAGATGCTGCCACCGCAGAGAAGTATTTAGCCAGTGGTGAATATTACTGGAATAGCGGCATGTTCATGTTCAAAGCCAGTGTCTATCTTACTGAGCTAGAAAAACATGCGCCTGAAATCTATCACGCGTGTGTCAAATCAATGAATGCAACAGATACAGACATGACCTTCTTGCGCGTAGATGAGGAAGCATTTGCGGCGTGTCCAGATGACTCCATCGATTACGCTGTGATGGAAAAAACAGCGGATGCCTGTGTTATTCCATTAGACGCAGGGTGGAGTGATGTTGGGAGTTGGAGTTCGCTTTGGGACACCGCTAGTGATAAAGACGCAAATGGCAACGTAACGGTCGGCGACGTCATGCTAGAAGGCGTTAATAATAGCTATATTAACTCTGAGCAAAGACTGATTTCTGTGATTGGCCTTGATGATGTGGTCGTGGTTGAAACGAAAGATGCGGTCTTGGTTGCTAATAAAAATAAAGTGCAAGATATCAAAAATGTGGTAAACGAACTAAAAGCCAAAAAACGACCGGAGTTTCAGTTCCATCGTGAAGTTTTCAGACCTTGGGGCAGCTATGATTCTGTGGATAACGGCGAACGTTATCAAGTGAAACGCATCAGTGTGAAACCTGGAGAGAAACTGAGCGTACAGATGCACCATCATCGCGCAGAACACTGGATTGTCGTTTCAGGCACTGCAAGCGTGACCGTCGGTGAGACCACAAAACTGGTGACTGAGAACGAGTCCATCTATATCCCAATTGGCGAAGTACATGCCTTAGAAAACCCTGGGAAAATCTTACTAGAACTTATTGAAGTTCAGTCGGGAAGTTACCTTGGTGAAGATGATATTGTTCGCTTTTCGGACCGCTATGGTCGCGCTGGTGTTAAAAAATAAATAAGGTCACGAGCTTGGCCTACCAAGCTCAGTTCTCGCGTTTCTAACGCTATAATTATTAAAAAAAAGATTGATGACATGACAAGTATTACTTGCTTTAAAGCATACGACATCCGTGGTGAACTCATTGAGCAACTGACGGAATCTGTAGCCTATCGGATAGGGCGCGCTTTTGCTGAAGAACTACAAACTAGAACAGTTGTAGTCGGTGCAGATGTAAGAAAAACCTCGATACCTCTTAAATTGGCCTTATCTGCAGGCTTACTCGATGGCGGTGCTAAAGTGCTCGATATCGGCATGGCAGGAACGGAAGAGATTTATTTTGCGACTAAACATTTAGGCGTAGATGGCGGTATTGAAGTGACAGCATCGCATAACCCAATTAATTATAACGGCATGAAGCTAGTGAAGTCTGGCTCAGTTCCTATATCTGGCGACAGTGGTTTATTTGCTATTCGTGATAGAGCGCAAACTTACGATGAAATGAATGTTCAGGCTCGAATGATAGCCTACAGTGGGGCTGAACTGGTGAGTGACAAAGATTTTCTTGAAGGATCTCACTCGATCAAAGAGATTAAGCTGCTCGAAACCAGGCGCTACGAACGCGTAAGTTGTGTCAACGACTACGTCTTGCATTTAAGTGAATATATTGATTATCGCAAGCTTAAACCAATAAAGTTGGTTGTAAATGCGGGTAACGGCGCTGCTGGCCCAGCACTAGACGCTATTGAGTTATTTTTTCAACATCAGAATGTGCCAGTGGAGTTTGTCAAAGTTCATCATCAAGCTGATGGCAATTTCCCAAATGGCATTCCGAATCCTTTATTGCCTGAAAATCGTGCTGATACAGCGGATGCCGTACTGGCTCACAAAGCTGACATGGGCATTGCTTGGGATGGCGATTTTGACCGTTGTTTCTTATTTGATGAACAGGGTGAGTTTGTTGAGGGTTACTATATTGTTGGCTTGCTCGCTCAAGCATTCTTAGCCAAAGAGAAAGGGGCTAGCATCATCTATGACCCGAGAGTGTATTGGAATACCGAAGAAATTGTTAAGACTAACGGCGGCAAACCTATTAAGTCTAAAACAGGGCACGCTTTCATAAAAGAAAGGATGCGCAAGGAAGATGCAGTATACGGCGGCGAGATGAGTGCACACCACTATTTCCGTGACTTTGCCTATTGTGACTCTGGTATGATCCCTTGGATGCTGGTTGCTGAGCTTATTAGCGCTAGCGGCAAACCGCTTTCTATGCTGGTAAAAGAACGTATTGCGGCATTTCCTTCGTCGGGAGAAATTAACTCTACAGTAGAGAATGCAGGTTTAACTATTAAAAAAGTAGTTGAGCACTACCAAGATCAAGCGGAGCATATCGATAAGACAGATGGTATCGGCATGGAGTTTGGTTCTTGGCGTTTCAACTTACGTAAGTCTAATACCGAGCCGGTTATTCGACTTAATGTTGAATCAAAAGGTGATATTCCATTAATGAAAGAAAAAACCGCAGAATTGATGGCGTTAATTACTGCCTAGATGATACGACGGCAATGAGCTTACAATAAGCTCATTGCTAAATGCGATAGCACGACCACGGTTGTCAAAATCATTCTCAATTGGGTATATGCAATAATCTTGTGTTTTTCCATCTTCAATGTGTATTTATCATACATGAGCATCCCGATAAACGAGCAGGATAAAACACCTAACAGGATTGAACCAGATAAGGTAACCAAGCTAAGCCAAGCAACAATACTGGGTAGCATAGCAACATAAAGCTGGTGTGATGCTTCATCCTTTTGGAGAGCATCAAACCAATGGATTCCACCAAAAAATGACAAGATGATTGCTGAATACTGCACAAAGTATTGATATGCAAGCATATTATCTAAAAAATTAGTAAACGCTAACAGTGGAAGCCCCACAAACGGTATGAGTCCCGCGTAACCCAAAATCCAAAATTGTTTATTCATTTCTTTCTCTTTTTACTGTTTGCAAGACAATCAAGCCGAACGCCTTAGTTTATTCAAACACGCTTTACGACATCCTGTCCGCTCTCAAAGGCCATCCGTGGCCTTTGACGGTTTGTATAAACAAAGACATTCGCCTTACTCGTCTTTTTAGGCATTTTTATAAGCCAATCAAGCCGAACGCCTTTGTTTATTCAAACACGCTTTACGACATCCTGTCCGCTCTCAAAGGCCATCCATGGCCTTTGACGGTTTGTATAAACAAAGACATTCGCCTTACTCGTCTTTTTAGGCATATTTACAAGCCAATCAAGAGAACGTCTTTGTTTATTCAAACACGCTTTACGACATCCTGTCCGCTCTCAAAGGCCATCCGTGGCCTTTGACGGTTTGTATAAACAAAGACATTCGCCTTACTCGTCTTTTCAGGCATTTTACAAGCCAATCAAGACGGACGCCTTTGTTTATCCAAACACACTTTGATTGTGACGAAAAAAAAGCGCTCAACGAGCGCTTTTTTAGATTACAACATTTACTTGTCGATTGGCGTGTACTTGCGCTGAGCTTCACCAGTGTAAAGTTGGCGTGGACGGCCAATTTTCTGTCCCGGTTGACTAAGCATTTCATGCCAGTGTGAAATCCAACCAACGGTTCTTGATAGTGCGAAAATACACGTGAACATATTGGTAGGGATGCCGATTGCTTTAAGTACGATACCTGAGTAGAAATCTACGTTAGGGAACAGTTTCTTCTCTGCAAAGTATGGGTCGCTTAGAGCAATACGCTCTAGCTCCATTGCTACTTCAAGTAGTGGATCGTCAAGTTGTAGCTCTGCTAATACTTCGTGACAGCTTTCACGCATCACTGTTGCGCGAGGATCGTGGTTTTTGTAAACACGGTGACCGAAGCCCATTAGACGGAACGGGTCAGACTTATCTTTCGCTCTGTCGATGAACTCTGGAATGCGGTCAACTGAACCGATTTCTTCAAGCATTTGCAAACAAGCTTCATTCGCGCCGCCGTGAGCAGGGCCCCATAAAGACGCTACACCAGCTGCGATACACGCATAAGGGTTTGCACCTGAAGAACCTGCTAAACGAACAGTTGACGTCGAAGCGTTTTGTTCGTGGTCAGCGTGAAGGATGAAAATTCTATCCATTGCGCGTTCTACTGCTGGGCTCACTTTGTAGTCTTCAGCAGGAACAGAGAACATCATGTTAAGGAAGTTTGCAGCGTAGCTAAGGTCATTCTTCGGGTAAACAAATGGCTGGCCTACGTTGTACTTGTAACACATTGCAACTAGCGTTGGCATTTTCGCGATAAGGCGGTGTGCGCTGCGTAAACGTTGTTCTTCACTGTTTACATCTAAGTCGCTGTGGTAGAACGAGCTCATTGCGCCAACGGTGCCGCAAAGCATAGCCATTGGGTGGGCGTCGTTTCTAAAACCGTGGAAGAACATGTTGATTTGTTCGTGAACCATCGTGTGACGAGTGATTGTTTCTTTGAACGTTTTATATTGTTCAGTGTTCGGTGCATCGCCGTGCAATAACATGTGACATACTTCTAAATAGTCAGAATCACGCGCGAGTTCGTCGATAGGGAAACCGCGGTGTAATAGCACACCTTTCGCACCATCGATGAAAGTAATTGAAGATTCACATGAACCTGTAGCCATGAAGCCTGGGTCAAATGTGAAATAACCATTGGCACCCAATGCTCTGATATCAATTACAGGATGACCCGCTGTGCCCGTCAGAATTGGAAGTTCAACTTCGGTATCACCTGCTTTTAAAATGGCTTTATCTTCTGCCATGTAATGCTCTCCTCATTAATTTTCTAATATAACGTTGTAAACCGTAATTTTGTTCACATCGTTACGAAAAGTGGCGCTATTTGTACTGGTATTGTAGTAATAAGTCAATTTAAATGCACATTAGATTAATAAATATTCTCCATTTACCGTTAGTATATAGGGTAGCAAGAATTGTTTACGACTAAAGGCTTAATAAGCAACAAAAAATTGTAATTCTTCAGGCAGATTGTTATATTCAAGCCCGCTAAATACAAGGAATGAGTTTTGTTCCATTTTGGCAATATTCTATTCACAAATTGTTAACAAAATAAGGGCGTTAATTCGCTCCACTTAGTAAAACACACAACTCAGATATCAGTTAGGCAGCGCCTTCTTTTATCTACGAACGACTACAGGCATATTATTGTGAAGAAACAAAGACCGGTAAATTTAGATCTTAATACGATCACCTTTCCGCCAACCGCTATTGCATCTATCCTTCACCGCGTAACAGGCGTAGCAATGTTTTTTGCATTGTTATTCGTTATTTATGCGTGGGCAACATCAGTAGCGTCTCTTGAGGGTTATAACACTGTATTAGGCATGATGGATGCTTGGTACGGTAAGATTATAACAATTGGGACAGCATCTGCATTGACCTATCACATTATTGGTGGTGTACGCCATGTGATCATGGACATGGGATTCTGGGAAGAACTAGACTCTGGTAACAACAGTGCGAAAATCGCGATTGCCATTTGGGTATTAGCTTCAATCGGTTTGGGAGTAGTATTATGGTAACGAATCAAGCATCAATCAAACGAAACGGTGTCCAAGACTACGTTTCTTTGCGTGCCACAGCGGCAATCATCACAGCATTTACTTTATTTATGGTTTACTTCTTCGTAACTACACCAGTAGTTTCATTTGAAGTTTGGCAAGGTTTGTTTGCCAATATCTACATGAAAGCATTTACTCTTGCTGCGTTGATCTCAATCATGATTCATGTGCGTATAGGATTGTGGCAGGTCTTAACAGACTATATCAAGCCAGCTGGTCTACGCGCCGGTCTTCAATATGTTCTTAACCTAATTGCATTCGCGTATGTTGCAGTAGGTCTATTCGTTTTGTGGGGTGTTTAAAATGAGTTTACCCGTTCATGAGTTCGACGCGGTAGTAATTGGTGCTGGCGGTGCAGGTATGCGCGCAGCATTACAAATTTCAGAATCAGGCAAGTCTTGCGCTTTGCTATCAAAAGTATTCCCAACGCGCTCTCACACAGTTTCTGCTCAAGGCGGTATAACTGTAGCGCTAGGAAATTCTCACGAAGATAACTGGGAATGGCACATGTACGACACCGTTAAGGGGTCGGATTACATTGGTGACCAAGAAGCTATCGAGTATATGTGCAAAACTGGTCCCGAAGCTATTATTGAGATGGAAAACATGGGTTTACCATTCTCAAGAACAGAAGAAGGCAAGGTTTATCAGCGTCCATTCGGTGGGCAGTCGATGAACTTTGGTGGCGAGCAGGCTGCTAGAACTGCAGCCGCGGCTGACCGTACAGGTCACGCTTTGCTTCACCTTCTGTATCAACAAAATGTTAAAAATCGTACAAAAGTATTCAGCGAGTGGTACGCACTTGATTTAGTGAAAAACCAACAAGGCCAAGTAGTGGGTTGTACTGCAATCGACATCGAGACTGGCGAAGTTGTTTATTTCAAGTCTAAAGCTGTTGTGCTTGCGACAGGTGGTGCAGGTAGAATATATGCATCGACCACAAATGCTCACATTAACACTGGTGATGGCGTTGGCATGGCTTTACGTGCTGGTGTGCCGTTGCAAGATATGGAAATGTGGCAGTTCCACCCGACAGGTATTGCAGGTGCTGGTACGCTAGTTACTGAAGGTTGTCGTGGTGAAGGTGGTTACCTTCTTAATAAAGACGGTGAACGCTTCATGGAACGTTATGCGCCAAATGCGAAAGACTTAGCTGGTCGTGACGTAGTTGCACGTTCAATGATGACTGAGATTCGTGAAGGTCGTGGTTGTGAAGGTCCTTGGGGAACTCACATCAAATTGAAACTAGATCACTTAGGTAAAGACGTTCTAGAATCAAGACTACCTGGCATTCTTGAGCTTTCAAGAACGTTTGCGCACGTGGATCCAGTGAAAGAACCTATTCCTGTTATTCCGACTTGCCACTACATGATGGGTGGTATTCCAACCAACGTAGATGGTCAAGTGATTACTGTAGACGTTGACGGAAACGAAAGCAAAGTCGATGGCTTATTCGCTTGTGGCGAGATTGCATGTGTATCTGTACACGGTGCAAACCGTCTTGGCGGTAACTCTCTCTTAGACTTAGTTGTTTTCGGTCGTGCAACAGGCTTGCACTTAGGCAAGAATATTGACGAAATTGAAGTGAAGAGTGATGCTTCAGCTTCAGACCTAGATGCAACGATGGCGCGTTTCAATCGCTGGGAAAGCTCAGAGAAAGGTAAGGGTGAAGACCCTGTTCAAATTAAGAAAGACATGCAGAAGTGTATGCAGCTTAATTTCTCTGTTTTCCGTGAAGGCGATGCAATGGCCGAGGGTCTTAAAGAGCTTAAAGAAATCCGCGAACGTTTACAGAATGCACGTTTGGATGACAAGAGTTCAGACTTCAACACTCAACGCATTGAGTGCTTGGAACTAGATAACCTGATGGAAACTGCATACAGCACAGCTGTTGCGGCAAACTTCAGAACGGAAAGTCGTGGTGCCCATAGTCGCTTTGACTTCCCTGAGCGTGATGATGATAACTGGTTGTGCCACAGCTTGTACCTTCCAGAGAGTGAATCAATGCGCAAACGTGACGTAAACATGGCACCTAAGCTTCGTGAAGCTTTCCCGCCTAAAGTACGTTCATATTAATAGGAGTAATCATTATGAAGTTAGAATTTTCGATTTATCGATATAACCCAGATGTAGATGATGCACCTAAGATGCAAGATTATCAGCTTGAGGTCGAAGAAGGCCAAGACATGATGGTTCTTGACGCTTTGATTGCATTGAAAGAAGAAGATCCAACGTTGTCTTTCCGTCGCTCGTGCCGAGAAGGTGTTTGTGGGTCTGATGGTATGAACATGAACGGTAAGAATGGCCTTGCGTGTATTACGCCATTGTCTGCTTTGGGTAAAGGTAAAATTGTGGTTCGTCCACTACCAGGTCTGCCAGTAGTGCGTGACTTAGTGGTCGATATGACACAGTTCTATACTCAGTACGAAAAGATTAAGCCTTTCTTAATTAACGATGACAAGCAGCCACCAGCGCGTGAGCATTTGCAGTCACAAGAAGACAGAGCTAAGTTAGATGGCTTATATGAATGTATCTTATGTGCATGTTGTTCAACTTCATGCCCATCATTCTGGTGGAACCCAGATAAATTCATTGGCCCAGCTGGCTTACTTCATGCATACCGTTTCTTGATTGATTCAAGAGATACAGCGACTGAAGAACGTCTTAACGATCTTGACGACGCTTTTAGCGTTTTCAGATGTCATGGCATCATGAACTGTGTTAGCGTATGTCCGAAGGGCTTGAATCCAACGAAGGCGATTGGACAAATTAAGTCCATGCTGCTGCAACGGGCTGTTTAGTGCCGTTTTGTCTACTGTGTAGATAGAGTTGATTACTAAATAGCTGTCCTGAGAAGGATGGCTATTTTTTTATATAAAATTTATTGCACAGTCGAAATTTATGCATTTATATACGTTTATAGTCGTATGTATGCGGTGAAAGGCGTAAATGACAATTTACAAGAAGAATATACATAGAATACAATACACTTAACTTTTTAAATCAAGGCTTAAGAATGCAAGATAGCGTGATGAAAGCATGGTGGGAATCATCCCACATGGCGGGAGGTAATGCCGCTTACGTCGAGGAGATGTACGAGGCTTATCTTGAAGATCCACAAAGTGTCCCAGAAAACTGGAAAGTCACATTTGACGGTTTACCCAAGGTAGATGGTGTAGAAGTCGAAACCAACCACACGCAAATTAAGGCCGATTTTAAACACATGGCCTCACTTGGCCCAGCGGCAAGATTTAGTTCTGGTGCGGCAAGTTCGGGTAGTGTTCAAAGCGATGAACGCCAAGTAAAAGTGTTGCAGTTAATCAACGCTTATCGTTTTCGTGGTCACCAACAAGCTAATATCGATCCACTCGGTTTATGGAAGCAAGAGCGAGTAAGAGATTTAGAGCTATCTCATCATAATCTGTCTGAGAGCGATTTTGATGCGATGTTCAATTTAGGCTCCTATGCTGTCGATGCAGAAAAAATGGGTCTTGGCGATTTATTCAAGTCACTTAATCGTACCTATTGCGGCTCTATCGGCTCAGAATACATGCATATCACTGATACAGAGCAAAAGCGTTGGTTGCAACAACGAATTGAATCTGTAGAAGCTAAGCCAGTGATTGGCCGTGAAGAAAAAGTCAAAATTTTAAAAGGCCTAATCGCAGCTGACGGTATGGAAAAATACCTTGGCTCGAAGTTTACAGGCGCGAAGCGTTTCTCTTTGGAAGGTGGTGATTCACTTATTCCAATGCTTAAAGGTCTCATCACAGAGGCGGGTGCTGCTGGAACCAAAGAAGTTGTCGTTGGTATGGCTCACCGAGGTCGTCTAAACGTATTAGTGAATGTTTTAGGTAAAAATCCATCGGTTCTGTTCGATGAATTTGCCGGTAAACATGACGACAGCTTAGGTGCTGGTGACGTAAAATACCACGCAGGTTTTTCTTCAGATTTTGCCACGCCAGGCGGAAATGTACACTTAGCTTTGGCTTTTAACCCATCACACTTAGAAATCGTTAACCCAGTTGTTATGGGCTCTGTACGAGCAAGATTGGCGAGACGCAACTGTGAAGACGGTTCAGCAGTGTTGCCTATCACCATTCACGGTGACTCTGCAATTGCAGGCCAAGGCGTTGTGCAAGAAACCTTTAATATGTCACAAACTCGCGGCTTTAAAGTCGGCGGTACTGTGCGTATTGTTATAAACAATCAAGTCGGTTTTACAACTTCAAACACAGAAGACACTCGCTCAACTCAGTACTGTACTGATATTGCGAAAATGGTCCAAGCACCAATCTTCCATGTTAACGCAGACGACCCTGAAGCGGTCATGTTTGTCACTAAACTGGCTTTGGATTATCGCAACAAGTTTAAACGCGATGTTGTTATTGACTTAGTTTGCTATCGCCGTCACGGTCACAACGAAGCCGATGAGCCAAATGCAACTCAGCCATTAATGTATCAAAAGATTAAAAAGCACCCTGTGCCTAAGCAAATTTATGCTGATCAGTTGATTGCTGAAGGTACCATCGAGAAGCATGAAGTTGATAAGCTTGCCGCTGAGTACAGAGCAGCACTTGATCATGGCGCATGTGTGGTAGAAGAGTGGCGTCCAATGACTGAACATTCAGTAGATTGGTCTCCGTACATCGGCCACGATTGGGATGTGGAATATGATGGTAGCTTGCCTGTTGAAACAATTAAATCATTAGGGCAGGCCTTAATTAGCTTCCCTGAAGAGCATCGTTTGCAGTCGAGAGTGAACAAACTATACCTAGATCGTAAAGCAATGGTCGACGGCGAAAAGCAATTAGACTGGGGCATGGCTGAAAACTTAGCTTACGCCAGTATTCTTGCTGAGAAAACAGACATTAGAATGACAGGGCAAGACTCAGGTCGTGGTACTTTCTTCCACAGACATGCAGTACTGCACAATCAAACAGATGGCAGTTCGTACATGCCTTTGCAAAACATATCTTCTGACCAAGGCCGTATTGAAATATATGACTCGGTATTATCGGAAGAGGCAGTTATGGCCTTTGAATATGGCTTTGCAACAGCAGAACCTTCTTGTTTAACTATTTGGGAAGCTCAGTTCGGTGAC
This sequence comes from Brumicola blandensis, assembly GCF_031846165.1. Taxonomy (NCBI): domain Bacteria; kingdom Pseudomonadati; phylum Pseudomonadota; class Gammaproteobacteria; order Alteromonadales; family Alteromonadaceae; genus Brumicola; species Brumicola blandensis. The sequence goes on along the minus strand of NZ_JAVRIE010000001.1, from coordinate 964,668 downwards.
TTCGCCAACGGCGCTCAAGTGGTATTTGACCAATTCTTATCATCGGGTGAAGCAAAATGGGGTCGCTTGTGCGGTCTAACGATGCTTTTACCTCATGGTTATGAAGGCCAAGGTCCAGAGCATAGCTCGGCTCGACTCGAGAGATTCTTGCAGATGTGTGCTGACCACAACTGGCAGGTGTGTATACCATCTACACCTGCCCAAGTTTACAACATGTTGCGCAGACAATCTGTGCGTCCTATGCGACGCCCATTGATTGTGATGTCTCCTAAATCATTATTGCGTCATCCACTCGCGGTATCGAGTATGGAAGAGCTAGCGGCTGGTGTTTTCCACAATGTTATTGATGAGATTGATGATATTGATCCAGCAAATGTGAAGCGCGTGGTCATGTGTTCGGGTAAGGTCTATTACGACTTACTCGACCAAAGACGCAAAAACGAACAAACAGATGTGGCTATTGTGCGTTTGGAGCAACTTTATCCATTCCCGCAGGCCGAATTTGCATCGATGATGAAGAAGTATGAACATGTAACTGATTGGGTATGGTGTCAAGAAGAGCCACAAAATCAGGGAGCATGGTATTGTAGCCAACATCATTTCTGGCAGTCAATTCCACAAGGCTCTAAATTAACTTACGCAGGTCGTAAGGCTTCTGCTTCTCCTGCAGTAGGCTATGTTTCTGTACACAATCAACAACAAAAAGCGTTAGTCGAAGACGCACTTACACTAAACTAAGGAACCAAGATGACAATTGAAATAAAAGTTCCCGTATTACCTGAATCAGTAGCAGATGCGACTATCGCAACGTGGCATGTAAAAGCGGGTGAAGCAGTCACACGCGATCAAAACCTTGTTGATATTGAGACAGACAAAGTAGTACTGGAAGTTGTGGCACCAGCCGACGGTGTATTGGCTGAAATTATTCACAACGACGGTGATACTGTGTTAGGTGAACAAGTCATAGGTAAAGTAGACGAAGGCGCGAGTGCGTCAACAGCAACTACAACGGCTAGCAATGAGACTTCTTCAAGTCCTGCGCCGGCAGCAGAGTCAGCACCTTCAGGTGGTGGTAAAGAGTCAAAGATTAAAGTACCTGTGCTTCCTGAGTCTGTTGCTGATGCAACAATCGCGACATGGCATGTTCAGGCAGGTGAAGCAGTCACTCGAGATCAAAACTTAGTCGATATTGAAACGGACAAAGTGGTACTTGAAGTTGTTGCGCCAGCAGACGGTTCAATCAGCGAAATATTAGCCCAAGAGGGTGAGACAGTGTTAGCTGAAGCTGATATTGCCGTATTCGTTGAAGGTGCGAGCGCTGCAGCACCAGCTGCCAAAGCTGCAGAAGCCGAAGCACCAGCGTCAAGTGATTCTGACAATGATGCATTAAGCCCATCAGTAAGACGTTTGCTTGCAGAAAAAGGTGTTGATCCAGCAAAAATTGCAGGAACAGGCAAAGGCGGCAGAATTACAAAAGAAGACGTTGAAAAGCATCTTAAAGCACCAGCGGCACCAGCTGCTAGTTCTGCGAAATCAAGCACTGAAGCGCCAGCAGTGGCTGCAGGTGAGCGAACAGAGAAACGTGTTCCAATGACGCGTTTGCGTAAAACCATCGCAAATCGCTTGTTGGAAGCTAAAAACTCAACAGCCATGTTAACGACATTCAACGAAGTGAACATGAAGCCTATCATGGACTTACGTAAGCAGTATCAGGACAGTTTTGAGAAACGTCATGGTATTCGCTTAGGTTTTATGTCTTTCTACGTGAAAGCTGTTACCGAGGCGCTTAAGCGTTTCCCTGAAGTTAACGCGTCACTTGACGGCGATGATATTTGTTATCATAACTATTTCGATATTTCGATTGCGGTATCAACCCCTCGTGGCTTGGTGACACCTATACTAAGAGATACAGATACCTTAGGTATGGCCGGTGTTGAAAAAGGCATCAAAGAACTCGCATTGAAAGGCAGAGACGGTAAATTAGCAATGTCTGATTTGCAGGGTGGTAACTTTACCATCACCAACGGTGGTGTATTTGGTTCACTCATGTCTACCCCTATCATTAACCCGCCTCAAAGCGCTATTTTGGGAATGCATAAAATCCAAGATCGTCCAATGGCGGTAAACGGTAAAGTTGAAATTTTACCGATGATGTATTTAGCATTGTCTTACGACCACCGAATTATTGACGGCAAAGAGTCTGTTGGTTTCTTGGTAACTGTTAAAGAAATGTTAGAAGATCCAACAAGATTGTTACTTGATGTGTAAACAGAGAGTTAATACTTTGGTCTAAAGAGAAAAAGACAGGCGATAGCTCTGTTATCATCTGTCATATTGCTGAGTTTGTGATAAAATTCAGCAAGGTTAAATCAAGTCGCCCGAGCTACTTTTTTGCTTAAATTGGTAAGCAACTATAGAAGTTAACAAAGGCGGCTTTTCTATTAAATAAAATCGGATAAATCAACATGAATTTGCATGAATACCAAGGCAAACAGTTATTCAAAGAATACGGTTTGCCAGTATCTGAAGGATACGCTGCTGATACTCCAGAAGCTGCTGTTGAAGCTGCAGACCGCATTGGCGGAACTGAGTGGGTAGTTAAGTGTCAAGTACACGCAGGCGGTCGCGGTAAAGCGGGCGGCGTTAAACTAGTAAAAGAAAAGTCAGAGATAAAAGCATTTGCTGAAAACTGGCTTGGTAAAAATCTAGTTACTTACCAAACAGATGAAAATGGTCAGCCAGTTAGTCGTATCTTGGTTGAGTCATGCACTGACATCGCACAAGAGCTATATCTTGGCGCTGTAGTTGATAGAACATCTCGCCGTATCGTATTCATGGCATCTACCGAAGGTGGTGTTGAAATTGAAACGGTTGCTGAAGAGACACCAGAAAAGATTCTTAAAGCAGAAGTTGATCCACTTGTAGGTGCTCAACCTTTTCAAGCTCGCGAAATCGCATTCAAGCTTGGTTTGACAGGTGTTCAGGTTCGTCAGTTCACAAACATCTTTATGGGCTTAGCCAAGATGTTTGAAGATTTAGACCTAGCGCTAATTGAAATCAACCCTCTAGTGATTAAAGAAGATGGTGACTTGCACTGTCTTGACGCTAAGTTGGGCGTAGATAGCAACGCGTTATATCGTCAAAAGAAAGTTGCAGAGATGAACGATCCGTCACAAGAAGACGCTCGTGAAGCTCATGCTGCGAAATTTGAATTAAACTATGTTGCACTAGACGGTAACGTAGGTTGTATGGTTAACGGCGCTGGCTTAGCAATGGGTACTATGGACATCGTAAACTTACACGGTGGTAGCCCAGCTAACTTCCTAGACGTTGGTGGCGGTGCAACTAAAGAGCGTGTAGCAGAAGCGTTTAAGATCATTCTTTCTGACAGCAATGTTAAAGCAGTGCTAGTGAACATCTTTGGTGGAATTGTACGTTGTGACATGATTGCTGAAGGTATCATTGGTGCGGTTAAAGAAGTCGGTGTAAATGTACCAGTAGTTGTTCGTTTAGAAGGTACGAATGCTGAATTAGGCCGCGAAGTACTTGCTGGTTCTGGTTTAGATATTATCGCTGCAGAATCACTTACAGATGCTGCTCAAAAAGTTGTTGCTGCTGCGGAGGGCAAATAATGTCAGTATTAATTAATAAAGACACCAAAGTTATCTGCCAAGGTTTCACTGGCGGTCAAGGTACGTTCCATTCTGAGCAAGCAATTGCATATGGCACAAAAATGGTTGGTGGTGTTACACCAGGCAAAGGCGGCACAGAGCATTTAGGTCTTCCAGTGTTTAACACTGTAAGAGAAGCGGTAGAAGCAACTGGTGCAACAGCATCAGTGATCTACGTACCAGCTGCTTTCTGTAAAGATTCTATCGTTGAAGCGGTTGATGCAGGTATCGAATTGGTAGTTTGTATTACCGAAGGTATCCCTACGATCGATATGCTTTACGTGAAAGAATACGTAAATCAGAAGGGCGCTCGTATGATCGGTCCTAACTGCCCAGGTGTTATCACTCCAGGCGAATGTAAAATTGGCATCATGCCAGGTCACATTCATAAGCCAGGCAAAGTAGGCATCGTATCTCGTTCAGGTACTTTGACTTATGAAGCCGTTAAGCAAACTACTGACGAAGGTTTCGGTCAGTCTTCTTGTGTTGGTATTGGTGGTGACCCGATCCCTGGTTCTAACTTCATCGATATTCTTAAGTTGTTCCAAGAAGATCCAGAGACAGAAGCAATCGTGATGATTGGTGAAATCGGTGGAACCGCAGAAGAAGAAGCGGCTGCGTTTATCAAAGAAAACGTAACTAAGCCGGTTGTTTCTTACATTGCTGGTGTTACTGCTCCTGCTGGTAAGCGTATGGGTCATGCTGGTGCGATTATCGCTGGCGGTAAAGGTACAGCTGATGAGAAATTTAAAGCATTAGAAGCGGCGGGTGTTAAAACTGTTCGTTCTCTTGCTGACATCGGTAAAGGCTTACGCGAAATTACTGGTTGGTAATGAGCTAGCGCTTCGGTGCACTCAGATACAGTCAATTGAAACCGATAAGATGAAAGTCTTGTCGGTTTTTTTGTGTTTGAGTGATCTAAACCTTCATAAACCTAATTGTTTTTCAATTTTGTTAATCATTTTCACTGCTTTATCCTTTTATCTTCTCATATTTAATACTCTCAATTTCAAACTTGCTAATTAGATAAAGTACAATATATTCATGTATTTAAGCTTAATTTAGAGTGGCTTTTCGACACTGAAATGTTAATGGAATGTTTTTGATATGCGTTGAATACGTATGCAGTTATTTGTCTTTATGTTGGCGCTCAGATTACTATTCACGCGTCTGAATAAACAAAAGTGTAATGGAATATTTACATTTAAAATACAAACACACATAGGGACACACTAATGAGAACGTTTAAACCCAGCCTAATTAAGCTCGCGCTTATCAGCAGCGGCATGGCTTTCAGTCTTTCTTCAATTGCAGCGCAAGAAGCACCTGTTGCAGATGAAGAAGAGCTTGTCGAAGTTATCGAAATAACCGGTATCCGTGCTAGCTTGCAGAAAGCACAGTCTATCAAAATGACTGAGTCTTCAATTGTTGAAGTTGTGACAGCAGAAGATATCGGTAAGCTACCGGATTCCAGTATTGCTGAATCAATTGCACGCTTACCGGGTATTGCGGCGCAGCGACTAGATGGTCGTGCTAGCTCTATTTCAATTCGTGGCTTGGGTGAAAACTTTAGTTCTGCAACGTTTAATGGTCGTGAGCAAGTATCTTTGGGTGATAACCGCGGTGTGGAATTTGATGTTTATCCATCAGAAATTATGAGCGAAGTTGTTGTTTACAAGACACCAGAATCGACACTCATCACACAAGGTATTGGCGGCACGATTGATATGCGTACTGTTAAGCCTCTCGCGTTTGGTAAAGAAAGTTTATCGTTTACCTTGCGTGGTGAACAAAACGATATCGGTGCGCTTAACCCAGATGGCGAAGATACTGGCGTACGTGGCAGTGTTTCATATATCAATCAGTTTGCTGATGACACTGTGGGTATTGCCTTAGCTTATGCCCATATGAGCTCTCCAAATAACGAAGAGCGCTTTAATACTTGGGGCTATCCAGACGGGGTAGTAGGCGGGTTTAAACCTTTCGTTCGTTCTGCTGAATTGACTCGTGACACCCTTATGGGCGTGTTAGAGATTGCGCCAAGTGATGATCTACAGATTAACATCGATGCCTTATATATCGATTTTAAAGACGATCAAGTGCTTCGTGGTCCAGAAATTCCAGCTGCATGGGGTGATGCAGGGATTACCGTAACCGATACTGTTGATGGTTTTGCCAGAACAGGCACTATTGGTTCTGATGGTTCTCCAGTGGGCGCTGTTATTCGTAACGACGTTACGGTTCGTGAAGCCGATCTTTTCGCACTAGGTGCAAACATAGAATACGCACTTAGTGATAATCTGGTGCTTGAACTAGACGCGTCTTACTCAAAAGTTGACCGTCAAACATGGTCTTTAGAAACGTATGCTGGCTCTGGTCGCGGTCCAAACGATCGTCAGCCTGAAACCATCGACTTTACATTGTTTGATGGCAATACTAATGTCGATTTTGATCCTGACTTAAACTACGGCGATGCAAGTGTTATTCAATTAGGTAACCCGCAAGGTTGGGGATGGGGTAACCTCATCGATCCTAATAGTGACAATGACCAAGATGGTTTCATCAACACGCCAACAGTGGAAGATGAGCTGACTACGCTAAAAGCGGCAGCGAAGTATGTTTTCGACGAGGGTATCGTTTCAAGTATCGACTTCGGTATGAATTTCAGTGATCGCACAAAAGAACGTGTTGATACTGGCGTATTCTTAACATTACCAGGTGCAATTGACGCCCTTGGTAATGTTATTCCAGGTTATCGTTTGCCTATCCCTGATGAATATCGTTTACCAAATGTTTCTTTAGACTTTATCGGTTTCGGCGAGCAGGTTGCTTTTGATTCTTTCCGCTTCTGGCAAGATGGAAACTACTTAGAGTTTGATTCAGCGATTACTGATCCAGGTCGTGCCCAGAACACATGGGTTGTGAACGAAGAAGCATTAACTTTCTTTGTAAAAGCTAACTTAGATATGGAAATTGGTAACATTCCTGTTCGTGGTAATGTGGGTGTTCAGGTTGTTCAACTTGACCAAAGTTCGACGGGGAGTTCATCTCGACGTTTAGCTGATAGAACCTTAGATATTCAACCAACGACTGGCGGTGACAAGTACACTGAAGTATTGCCAAGTATTAACCTGATTGCGGATGTCGCTGACGATCAATTGGTTCGTGTGGGTATTGCAAGAACGATGTCTCGCTCACGTATGGACCGCATGAACGCAAGTTCTGGTGACTTATCTTACAGTGAGCAAACGAATATTTGGTCGGGAAGTGTAGCAAACCCACAACTTAGACCAATCATGGCAGACCAGTTTGATATTACCTATGAGAACTATTTCCATGATGAAGGTTATGTTGCAGTTGCTTACTTCTACAAAAATTTGTCTGACTGGCAGCAACAAGCAGGGAAATTGGTTGATACATCAGATTTAACACCGCCTGACGGACAGCCTGTGGCACCATTTGGCGTATTAAACTCGTGGAATAACCTTGGTGAAGGCCACGTTTCTGGTCTTGAGTTGAGCCTTTCACTTAGCGGCGCAATGTTTAGCGAAAGCTTAGAAGGCTTTGGTGGTATTTTCTCTGCAACGTTCTTAGATAGTGAGCTTGATTATACAGTTGAAGTGCCCGCAAATTTGGATGGCGATGTGACAACGCTAGAGTTTAGTGACCCAGTACCAGGTTTGTCTGAAGAAGTGTTTAATGCAACTGTGTATTATGAAAAATCAGGCTTCCAAGCACGTGTTAGCTGGAGAAGTCGCTCTGATTTCTTAGGCGAAGTAGCAGGCTTGAGCTTGGTTAGACAGCCAGTGAATGTTCAAGGAAGCGATCTGGTCGATGCTCAAATCTCATATGATTTTAGCGAATCTGGCATCGAAAGCCTTGATGGTTTAACTATCAGCCTACAAGCACAGAACTTAACTGATGAAGAGTTTGTCACTGAGCACAGTGCCTCAGATGACACTTCATTAGATATCAGAGATGTGCAACGCTTTGGTCGTAACTACTTGCTTGGTTTGAGCTATAAGTTCTAATCAATCTGTAGTTTACAGAGATATACACTGAAGCATTCAATGCTATGATAAGAACCACTTCTTCGGAAGTGGTTCTTTGTTTAAGCATCAGATAAGTCATTAGCAATAGAGAAGTAAATTCATGAAAATAGTAGTCGTTGGCGGCGGTTCCTCAGGGTGGATGACAGCGAGCATGTTATCCCGTCTAATCGGTAAACAGCATGAGATTACTCTAGTTGAGTCTGAAGAAGTTGGCACAGTAGGAGTGGGCGAGGCTACTATTCCACCCATTGCTTACTTTAATAAGGTGCTGGGAATTAATGAAGCTGAATTTGTTAATGCAACAAAAGGCACATTCAAACTAGGTATTGAATTTGACGGCTGGCGCGATGCCGAACATTCGTACATGCACGCGTTTGGACGCGTTGGCAAAGACATGGGAATGGCGGGGTTCCACCACACTTGGTTGCGAGGGAAGTCTCTTGGACTTAACACCGATTTCTGGGATTATTCGCTGAATTATCAGGCTGCAAAGAACAACAAATTTGGCTTTTTACAGAAAATTCCAAATACGCAATTACCCGGTTTAGTGCACGCCTATCATTTCGACGCAGGCCTTTATGCAGCTTACTTGCGACAGCTCAGTGAAAAGATGGGTTGTATTCGGGTTGAAGGATTTATTGATAAGGTAAACCTCGAGCCTATTAGTGGTAATATCCTTAGCCTCAGCTTGAAGTCAGGCAAGGTGATTGAAGGCGATTTCTTCATTGATTGTAGTGGTTTTAAGGCATTGCTGATTGAGGGTGCTCTTAAAACGGGATATGAAGATTGGCGACATTGGCTTCCTTGCGATAGCGCGATGGCGATGCCATGCGAGTCTGTAACCCCCATCAAACCCTTTACCAAATCTATTGCTCACAGGGCAGGTTGGCAGTGGCGAATTCCATTGCAGCACCGGACCGGGAATGGGGTCGTCTATTCAAGTGAATTCATGAGTGACGATGAGGCGTCGGCCCATTTGATGAATAATGTTGATGGTCGAGCATTGGGTGAGCCGCGTCCGATAAAGTTCACTACTGGGCGCCGAGTTAAACAGTGGCATAAAAACTGTGTCGCAATTGGCCTCTCTTCTGGCTTTTTAGAGCCATTGGAATCGACTAGCTTACATTTAGTTCAAAGCGCTATCGTGCGCCTGGTTAAGTTGTTCCCACAACAGGAAATTAATCAAGCTAACGTCGACGAATACAATCGCCAATCACAAATCGAGTTCGAACGCATTCGTGATTTTATTATTCTTCATTACAAGCTTAATAACCGCACAGAGCCATTTTGGCAACGAATGAAAGCCATGGAAATACCAGATACTCTGCAACAAAAAATGACACTTTTTAAAGAGACTGGGAGTATTTTCCGAGAACAAGATGAATTATTTACCGAAGCCGCATGGCAACAAGTTATGATTGGCCAAGGTATCGAGCCGAAGTCTTATCACACCTTAGCTGATTCTCTAAGTGATGAACAAGCCTCAGAGCTTCTGCAAAACTTGAGTGCAATCATGCAAGGAACAGCCGCAAAACTGCCTAGTCACAATGATTTCCTTTCGGCATTCAAGCCGTAAATCACAGAAAAACGCTTCATTTTTGTAATGAATAAAGTACATGAGTGAAGCGTGTAAGCCCTTTCATTAGGTGTTCCCTGCATAAATGCACGAAGTGTTAACAAAAGTAAGGTTAACGAAACGTAAAGTGTAGATATCGCTGAATCTTAATTAACCAACTGAATTTTATGTATAAAATATTTAATTTAGGTTCGTGTTGATAAAAAAATTATCTCATTTAGGTATTAAATGTTAAGTGAATGTTATGAATACGTATGCACAAAATGTCAAATAGAGTAGCAAAAATGTAACATTTGTCTCGAGTATAAATAGGCGTTCTTGCATGCTCTGTTTGAACAATCGTGTGAGTTGCAAACAAAAACGCCAACTACAACACCAATGGGACACAACTATGAATAAATTCAAACCCAGCTTGATTACTGCGGCACTTGTTGCCAGCGGAATGATGTTTGGTAGTTTGCCATTGTATGCGCAAGAAGACAGTGAAGAGCAATCTTCTAGTCAAGAAGCGCAAGATACAATAGAGAAGATTGAGGTACGTGGTTACAGTACTAGTTTGATAAAGTCTCTGAATCAAAAACGGTTCAGTGATACGGTATCAGAACAAATCTCGGCAGATGATCTAGGCGGCTTACCGGATGTTTCTATGGCGGATGCATTAACACGTCTACCCGGTATTTCAGCAGTAAGAACCGGGGGGCAAGCTGCGGAAATTAACATTCGTGGTTTGGCCGGCGATTTTGTTTTCTCTACCTTAAATGGCAGAGAGCAAGTATCAACGAGCGGTAGTCGTTCCATTGAGTTTGACCAATACCCTTCAGAATTAATTAGTAGCGCAGCTGTTTATAAGTCGCCAAAGGCGTCTTTGATTGAAGGCGGCGTTGCTGGAACAGTAGAACTCACTACGGCAAGCCCTCTGTCAAATAGCGAAACGCATACCTTTAATGCAAATATTCGCGGCATGTATAATGACCGAGCGAGTGAAGTAGCAGATGCAGATGAGTTTGGCTCGCGGATTAGCTTCTCTTATCAAGGTAAATTCTTAGAAGATACATTAGGTGTAGCCTTAGGTTATGCTCGCTTGTATCAGCCAAGTGTTTCAACTCAATTTATTGGTTTGTCATATAGTCGTGAAAAAGACGTCGATTTTCTTGATGGTGACGTTGAAAATCTCAACCCAGATTTAGCGCCAGAAGGCCAATGTGGGGAATGTGAAAGGATCAGTGAAGGTTTCGAGCTACAACACAAAGGTGGTGGCGAAACGCGAAATGGTTATATGGCGGCGCTTGAATGGGCACCAACCGATAATTTTGTATTAAAAGCCGACGCGTTCTTATCAAAATTTGATTCAGAAGAATTTGCTCGCGGATTTCGTGTCAAATTAGAAGCGCCGAATGTCACTATCGCTAACCCGACAGTGGTGGACAACGATGTCATCGGTGGGACTTTCCAACGTGTACCTGATCAAAACACACGAGTTGAGTTGGTAAACGACGATAACCAAGATTTCGACAGAGTCAAAAGCCTTGGTATTAATGCAGCGTGGGAAATATCAGATGATTGGTCAATGAGCTTTGATATTGCGCATTCATCTGCCGAAAGTGATTTCAGAAACGGTCTACTTTGGTCGCTTGTTGCTGAGGATGCTAACGCTGCACTGCCAAACTTAGACGAAAATATTTCGATTAGTTATTTGTTGAATGGTTTGGACCTACCTGATTTAGGCTTTAACCAAGCAGACGACTTTATTGATTTGAATAAAGTATTGGTCTCTAAATATGGCATCTATCCATTCCAAAACTCAGATGAGCTAGATGCATACCGTCTTGATTTTCAATATGTCCTAGATAATGACTGGGTACGCAGTATTGAATTTGGTGCACGTTATTCTGACCGTGAATACAGTAATGACCGCTCAGTATTTGAGTACGGTTCAGATTCAGGCTTTTCAAGAAGCCAGCCACCATTGCGCTTAACTGAAGATATGGTGACGGTAGTTAATTGGGAAGGCGAATTTTCATATTTCCCAAGCTACTTAGCAATTGATTTAGATAAAGCACTCGATGCATGGTTCCCAGGTGGCGTACCACAGCCTGTGCAAAGTTGGGGCGGATTCTCTGGGGTACTTAATCCACCAGAAGGCGACCCAATTGGTGATACCTCATGGTCAGTACTGCAAAGCGGTAAAGTATTCGAAGAAGTCACGTCAGCTTATGTGATGGCGAATTTGGATATGGAACTAGCAGGCATCCCAGTTACAGGTAATGTGGGTGTGCGCATGGTTGATACTAAACAGGCATCTACTTTCCTACAGAATGTTGGGGGAGATCCTACCGCTGGCGCGCAAATCATTGTTGATGATGTGGGTTTTGCAGTTGATACTTTCCGTCCAGTTATCCTAGAAGATACATACACTGATTACCTTCCGTCACTTAACTTGACCTTTAGACTGAGCAGTAACCAACAAGTGCGTTTTGCTGCTGCGAAGGTGATGGGGAGAGCCCCAATCAATGAAATGTTCGCTAACGCGGGTGCAACAATATCTGAACCGTTCGCGAGCCAAAATATTGATACAGGCGAAATCACAGTTATTGGTGAAGCAAGATTAAATGGCCAAAGTGATAACAGCCCGTATTTACGTCCGTTCTATGCAAATCAGTACGACATATCTTACGAGCATTACTTCAACGACACAGATGGCGCATTTGTTGCGGCTCTTTATTACAAAGACATTCAGTCTTTTGTTGACCGCAGCACAATAGACCCTTACGACTTTGCTGGCAATGGTTTTGTTGTACCTACAGAAATTGAAGTACCTGTCTTTACAGATGAGGAAGATTCACAGCCTGTTCTTGATGAACTAGGTGAGCAACTGACTGTTACCGTTCCTACCGTAAATGGTTCGTACACGACCTTCGAGAATAATGCGCGAGGTGGTTATATTCGCGGTATTGAACTCTCATACACTGAAATTTATAGCAACTTACCGGGTCTTTGGTCTGGTTTAGGTGTCAGCGCAAGTTACTCTTACACTGAAACTGAAATTGTTCGCAGAGCAAGTGCTAGCGATGGCATCTATACAGCAGAATTACCAGGATTAAGTAAGCAGGTATTGGCAGGAACTGTGTTCTGGGAAAATGAAGGTTTCGAAACACGAGTTAGTGCTCGTTATAGAGACCCGTTTGTGTCCAAGCAAGTGTCGGTAAATGATGAAGTGGTTAACTTCGATTCGGAATTGGTTATTGACTACCAAGCGAGTTATGAAGTAACCGACAATTTAGGTGTTTTATTCCAAGTTAATAACCTCACAGATGCGCCAACCAAGAGTTACTTTGGCAGTGAAGCTCGCACAGGAACCATTCAGTACTTCGGTACACAATACTTCTTGGGGCTAACGTATTCACTATGAGATTAATTAACTTTATGTCTTTGTTGTTACGCAACAAAGGCCGCAACACAAATATGACATTGGAGCGTAAAGCTATGTTTAGTCGTAAAAGTATCATTAGCTACTCTGCTATATTACTTTCAATCTTTGTATTGTCAGGATGTGGCGGTTCAGAAGTGGAGTCGGGGCAGGTTGCACTAACTTGTTCAGTTCCCAATATTCCCAATTCGGATGCAACAGCCTGCGTTCCGCCACCACCTATCAGTTGTCCAGCACCTACTGTGCCAAATGACACAAACGATGCCTGTGTGGTTGGTTTCAATTCAAGCTTGCCGGATCCGGTCGTGTTCCCAGGTGTTGACCAAGCAGTATTGTATTACAACCGTATAGCGGTTGATGCTGACAACAGTGCTGGCGATCCCGCTTATGAAGGCTATCGCTTGCATACTTGGAGCAACGATGCGTGTGATGCATATGCGGATGCAGATACTGCATGGGAAGATGGCCGTATACATGACGGTATCGATCCGACCTATGGTGCTTACTGGGTATTAGATTTAAAACCCGGTTACGCTGCAACACCAGGCGCATGTCATAACTTCATTATTCACATCGGTACTGACGATGCTGGTAAAGAATTGGGTGGTGGCGACTTTAAAGGTCCATTGCAACAACCAGATGATGAGCGTTTTGCTCGTATGAACTTTACGTTCTCTGGTGTACCCACTATCTATGAATTCCCTATTGATTCACTAGGTGAGCAACCCGTATCGATAGATGGTGTGCAAGCGCACTGGCTTGATGCGTCCACATTACTTTGGGATGTCGATTTTGCGGTAGTTGACTCTGTGAAGCTTCACTATTCAGCTGACGCTAGCTTAGAAGTGACTTTAGAAGATGGCTTGAATGGCACAGTAGCTGATTTGACCGAAGTCGATTTAACAGATGAACAACAGGCGATTGCTCCGCATCTTTCAAGCTTACCGGCTTTTGCAGGTGAGTGGACTGTCGATGACGCAAAAGCCGTCTTGAAAACTCAGGCTGTTTTAGGTGCTTATAATGACGAAGGTAAATTAGTTGCAGCGACACGCATCCAAATTCCGAATGTGTTAGACCAACTATACACTGTCGGTGAGAACGATGCCGATGAGGCTGTCCTTGGACCGGTTTATACCGACTCTGGTATTGAAGCTCGAGTGTGGGCACCGACTGCGTCAAATGTTGCATTGAAACTTTATGGCGAAGACAAACGTTTGATTTCAACGAATGCAATGGCATATGACGATACTACCGGTATTTGGACTTATGCTGGTTCGATGGATATAGACAGACAACTATACCGTTACGAAGTGACTGTTTATCATCCTGAAAGCGAAGAAATTGAAGTGTTAGACGTGACTGACCCTTACTCAGTGAGTTTGGCTATGAATGGTCGCTTCTCACAGTTTGTTAATTTGTTGGATGAAGATCTGAAACCGGAAGGTTGGGATACACATACTATTCCATCAATTCAGGATCCTGAAGATGCGGTTTTATATGAAGGCCATATACGCGACTTCAGTGCATTGGATGAGTCTACAAGTGAAGTAAATCGCGGTAAGTATATGGCGTTTACAGAAAAAGACTCTGCACCTATGCAGCATTTAGCTACCTTGGCAGAGAAAGGCTTAACTCACTTCCACATGTTGCCTGCGAATGATATTGCAACAATTAACGAAGATGAAACTAAGGTTGTTGATTTCTCTAGCACGGTCCAAGACGTGTGTGCTATTAAACCGACTGCAGAAGTATGCCAAGACAATACGCCTCGCGATATCACAATTGGTGAATTGTATAACAGCTTTAGCGTGTTATCAGAGCCAGGTGCTGCACAAGCATTAGCTCAACAATTGCGTGACATTGACCAGTTTAACTGGGGTTATGATCCTAAGCATTTCAATACGCCAGAAGGAAGCTACTCTTCTAATCCAGATGGTGTAGCGCGTATTATTGAAATGAGAGCAATGAATCAGTCACTACATGAGATTGGTTTGCGAGTAGTACTTGATGTGGTTTATAACCATACAAACGCATCAGGTTTGTTTGAAAACTCAGTCTTCGATAAAGTTGTCCCTGGTTATTACCATCGTTATGAAGTTGATTCAGGCGCGATCGTTCGTGAGACTTGCTGTGACGATACGGAACCACGCAACCGTATGATGGAAAAGTTCATGGAAGATTCACTTCTACTTTGGACTGAACATTATAAGTTTGATGGTTTCCGTTTCGACATTATGAGTCAAGCGACCAAACAAACCATGGTTGACTTGTATGCAAAAGTTCGTGAGTTAGATGAAGATAACTATTTCTACGGAGAAGGTTGGACACGTCAAGACCGTGGCTATGAGCAAGCAAATCAAATTAACATGGCCGGCACTGAAATTGGCACGTTCAATGACAGAACTCGCGAAGGTATTCGTCGCGCTAACATTTTCTACAATGGCACTAACAATAGCCGTTTAGGCGCTGATGGCGAGATGAGCCTAGCTGCTGCTATGAGTGACCAAGACATCGTGAAAATGTCGATGGCGGGCACATTGACTGACTTTGTTCTTGAAACGTCTGGAGGCAATGCCACTGAAACGAGTTCGTTAGGTGGATATGCTTTAGATCCAGCAGATATCGTTAACTATGTGTCAAAACATGATAATGAATCACTTTGGGATCAATATAGCTACAACTTACCTCGTGACTTAACCCTTGAAGAACGTATCCGTGCACAAAACATTGGTATTGGTATTCCAATGCTGTCGCAAGGTCTACCATTCTTGCAAATGGGTGGTGACTTCTTGCGTTCTAAATCAATGGACAGAAACACGTATGATTCTGGTGATTGGTTTAGCCGTATCGATTTCACATACGCAACAAACAACTGGAATGTAGGTCTGCCGTTGGCAGAGGATAATGAAAGCATGTGGGATACTATTTCTACATTCATGTTCTCTCCTGAGCGCGCTGCAACAATGACAGACATCGAGTTTGCTGCTCAGGTTTTCCAAGAATACTTGAGTATTCGTACCGACAGTAAGTTATTTCGCTTAACAACAGCTGAAGACATTAAGCAACGCCTTGGTTTCCATAACATTGGTGCGCGTCAGCAACAAGGCTTGATTGTCATGAGCCTAGATGACGGTATTACGCCCGACAGTGATGTTATGTTGGAAGACTTAGATCCGATGTACGATGCAATCGCGGTTGTTATCAATACAGGGTATGAAGAAAAATCAATTGAAGTCTTAACGGCTACTGGTTTTGAACTTCACACTATTCTAGCTAACTCTGTTGACCCAACTATTCGTGGCGCCTCGTTTACTGAAGGTGCTGATGAATCAGGCAATGGTACGTTCACAGTGCCGGCTTTAAGCATGGCAGTATTCGTTAAGAATCAAGGAATGGAGCGTGGTTACGGTTTATCAGCGTTTGCAACGTCAGGTGCGCCTGATGTGGTGCCTTACGGCGATACAACGGTGTTGCTGCGTGGTTCTATGAATGGCTGGGGCGATACTACTGCCTTCGATTACAAAGGTGATGGCGTTTACGAAGTCGCATTTGAGTTGGTGGGTGATACAAGCTATGCATTCAAAATAGCTGATGCAGACTGGAGTGCTATAAACTTAGGTAATACAGATGAGCCAGTTGTTGTTGAAGGCGAAGCGAAAACCTTAGTTCCAGGTGGTGATAACCTGAGCTTTACGCCAAGTGTTGATGCAACTTACGTATTTAGCGTTGATGCAAGTGATACAGATGCACCTGTACTGACTATCGTTAACGAAGAGCCTTATGTTGGTAACCCAATATACCTTCGTGGTGGTATGAACGGTTGGGGCTTAGACGATGAGTTCAACTACGATGGTGGTCGTTTGTACTCTGTTGCTGTGAACTTGGGTGCTGAAGAGTATCAGTTTAAAGTTGCTAACGAAGGCTGGGCCGGTCCAAACCTAGGTGCATTTAGTGAAGATGATCTTGATGACACTGTGATTTTGGGTCAAAACACTTTCTTGACCGAGAATGGTTCCAATGTGTTCATTAACGTCGAAGAAGCGGGTGATTATGTGTTTATCTTTGATAGCACAGACTTAGATGCACCTAAAATTCGCGTTTTCGCTGAGAATTTCTTCGGAGCAAATACCGTATTTGTTCGCGGCAGCATGAATGGCTGGAGTGAAGATAATGCCTTGGTTTACGAAGGAGATGGCGTATACACAGTGAATATCGACCTAGATGGGAACGATGTTAACTTCAAGGTTGCGACATCAGACTGGTCTACTGTTAACTTGGGAGCGACTTCTGATGAAGAAGCAGCGGTGACGCTAGGCGAAGCAAAAGTACTATTCCAAGATGGAAATAGCGCTAACTTAACGCTGAGTGCACCAGCTGCAGGTACCTATCAATTTAAAGTTGAAGGCCCTGATGCAACAGCACCAAAAGTGACGGTAACTGCCGTAGAATAAAAGTTTCCCCAAAACTTTTACTATCAAAAACCAGCGCTTGCGCTGGTTTTTTTATTGTAAATTTTGCCAAAAGTGGAAGCTGAAAAACAAAAAATAAACCAACATCAAGCCCTCTAATACTTCTCAATTAATAATGGTGCTTGGTGTTATCTTTGAAAATTCTCTTTAATAGTATTTCTGATCATTTGTTCTTTTGTGGAGTTTTCATGTCTGTCAGTTTTATTGATGCGCCTATTCCCGATGACGGTAACTTACAGTCGGTAGCCGAGGGGATATATTGGTTGCGAATGCCACTCCCATTCGACTTAGATCATATTAACCTTTACCTGCTGGATGATGGTGATCACTACGCGCTTATTGATACAGGCATTGGCACAACGCGAGTTGAGGAACTCTGGGAAACGCTCTTAGCGAAGCTAGATAAAGGGATTAGTAAAGTTATTGTGACTCATATGCACCCCGACCATATTGGTATGGCTGGTTATTTAGTCGAAAAATTTCGAGTACCTTTATACATGAGTCACTCAGAGTACTTTGTCGGTAGGGCGCTTTCTGCAGGAAGTCGAGGAGCATCTGATTGGCAAGACGACGAGTATCTAAGGCGTTGTGGCATGTCTTCGGAGTACATTTCGACTGCCAGTGAGAATCGTAAAAAGAATAAAGGGGTAGGTCAGGTCATCCGTCCAATACCACTGCAGTTTGAACGCTTGCAGGAAGGTGATGTGTTGAGACTAGGTGATGACAATTGGCAAGTCATTATTGGGCGAGGCCATTCACCTGAACACGTTTGCTTATATAATGAAAAGCGTGAAATATTGATATCGGGCGACCACGTTTTACCGGGTATATCCCCTAATATTGGGGTTTACAGCACAGAGCCAAACGCAAACTCATTGTTGCAATACCTCACTACTTTACCGCAGTTTTTGAACTTAGCAGAAAACACCTTGGTTTTACCGTCACACAAACAACCCTTTCATGGCTTGCATACTAGAGTAGAGGAACTGTTAGTGCATCATCAGGTGCACTTACAGAATTTAAGGCAATTTTGCCGTGATGAAAAAACAGTGGAAGAGTGTCTTCCTGTATTATTCAAACGTGAACTCAATCCCCACAATCTATTTTTCGCAATCGCGGAAGCTTTATCACATCTGAATTATTTGTACTTTGCAGATGAATTTTCAAGAACAGTAGACGAGCAGGGGCGTTTTGTTTTTAAGATAAAGTAAGCGCCATAAATAGCTAGTATGCATTTCTCTATCAGACTGTTAAAGCTTGAGCCCGAATAAAAAATAGAGAAGAGAACACATGTTCGGCACATGCCAGCAAGCGTGTGCTTATTTTACATCTTAAGTCTATCGAATGGACTTGTGTCACTCGCGAATCGCTCGCCAATCACATGTGTGTACATCTCAGTCGTTCTTATATCACTGTGCCCCATTAATTCCTGCAAGGTTCTGATATCGGCGCCAGCTCTCAACATTTCAGTAGCAAAAGAGTGACGAAAGGTGTGCGCGCTGACTTTTTTATTCACTTTCGAGGCAATGACTGCTTTCCTTAATTGTTTGCTAAATGAAGTAGCGTGTAAATGATGTCGACATACATACCCATCGTAAGGGTGGATGCAACGAGTAGTTGATACAAAAACATATTGCCATTTGAGGTCTCGGAGTGATTGGCTGTACTTCTTATGCAGACTCGGTGGAAGCGATGTATCTCCATAATTCTCAGCCAAGTCTTTCTGATGTATCTTCTCAACTCTAGCTATTTGGGTTTTGAGAGGCTCAATTAAACTCTTAGGTAAAATTGATATTCTGTCTTTTTGACCTTTTCCCCTAAATATAAAAATACTGTTGTTATCAAAATCGATATCTTTCACTCGCAAACTTAATGCTTCATTTATTCTTAAACCAGCCCCATATAAAATCCCAGCTATTAATAAATGCACCCCTTTTAAGTGCCCTAAAACCTTAATTACTTCGTTTGTTGACATTACGCTGGGCAAGCTTTTAGGTTTTTTGCTATATCCAAAATCTAATTCTCCAAGGTCGATATTCAAGAACTTCTTATATAAAAAGACAAGGGCACATAACGCTTGGTTTTGTGTAGAGGCACTAACCTTTTCGATATTTGCCAAATGTGTTAAGTACATAGATATCTCTTTACTATCTAGTGATGAAGGGTGTTTATAACTATGAAACCGAATAAAACTTTTTATCCAATAAATATAAGCCTTTTCTGTTTTTAGACTATAGCGCTTAGTACGCATAAACTGCCTAACTTCACCAATAAACTTTGACACAAAAAACTCCATTTCTTTTGTTCCAAACCTAGACGCACTAACAGGTAAGATGTCTTCTATTGCTGTTTTGTTCTACTCAATAAACTGATTTTTCGAACAAAAATTAATAACCAAAAGAAATAAAAGGAAAACCTACTATTCTTCAAAGTATGGATAAAACCGCAGATACTTTTGAAAATTGATTAGACAAACTAAGCTCAAGCGTTGTATAACCGAGGATATTATATTTTAAGAAAGACATGATCTACGGACCTTTGGTACTTATCGTGGATTCTGTCTAATGAATTGTTAGCCATTCAATTCTCTCTTTGATTTAAGTAATCCATTGGATTATACTCTGTGGATGCAAAATACTATAGCCGAACTACCAGAGTTCATAAAACGTGCTGATTCTCTTTTAACTGAATCAGAGCGCAAGGATGTTATTGATTATTTATCGGAGCACCCCAAAGCGGGAACTCTAATGGAAGGTACTGGTGGTATTCGGAAATTGCGTTGGAGTAAAGGTAATAAGGGAAAGAGTGGTGGCGTTCGGGTAATTTACTACTATCATGATGAACGAATTCCACTTTATTTATTAACGATGTTTGGGAAGAATGAACAGGCTAATTTGACGAAAGCCGATAGAAACTCACTTTCGAAACTTGTCAAAATATTGGTAGTAAAAGCTTTGGAGAAATACAATGACTAGTGCATTTGAAAGTATTGCTCAAGGTCTAAAAGAAGCAATAGATCTTAACGATGGTAAAAAGGTAGCAGCTAGAATTCATAGAGCCCCAGAAGTTAATGTTGCTGAAATACGACAAAATCTTGGACTAACTCAAATGGAGTTTGCTTCTAAATTTTGTATTAGCGTTTCAACTCTGCGTCACTGGGAAAGGGGGGATCGCAATCCACATGGCCCAGCACTTGCTTTGCTCAATGTTGTTGCAAAAGAACCTCAAGCGGTCATGCGAGCACTTGGCTAACAAAAAGATGAAGACGGGTATCTGGCAAGAGCGGCCAGCTACCGCTTATCCAAGGTGTTATGTGTAAGGTCTTAAATGGTAATTTTTGAGTCTGAGCAAGATATGGTTCAGCATCTAGATATGCATGACAAGATTGTTTTTGAATGTATAAATGAGCAGCTAGATTTTTGGACATTTTGCAGTGACTATAATAATTTTTACGACTATTGCGCTCTAGATGGCCATGAGTCTGATGCTGAAGAGCTAGCTCTACTGAGCAAGTATAGAGATAGAATTTTGATTCATGAACAAATTCGAGACCAAATTTTGTATAAAGTATGCAAAGATATTGATGCCGACAAGCCTGACTATATTGCAAGTGGTAGGTTTGGTTCAATTGCTGCCTTAGAAAAGCTAAAACTGATAGGACGCCGCGTCATGCATAACAAATGACTATGGCGTAAGCTCTTTCTTTCAAGAGTCCCTCTCATCTGTTTTTAATGAGTTATTTTCAGGTTCTCGAGCATTCGTTGTTTGGTCCCCGCAGCTAACCATCAGTTGTAGTGTCAGCGTCAAACGAGTATTGTTTTACTTAAATTGTTATCGCAAGGAAACATGGAATGTTTTATCAAAACCACATCAAATCGAAACAACATAACAATCGCATAAACGCACTCCCTACGGTCGCTGGGACATCATTACGTGCGGTTGCACGAAATGCTGCCCGTTATGCGGGGTGTTAGAACCCATGGAAAACTCATTGGTAATTTCAGAAAACTACGAGCAAGGTAATAAAGCTATGGCCTGCGTTTTATTACTTTTCTATCATCTTTCTGAAGGAGGAGGCTTTATAGGAAGCGAAACGGTATACATTGACCGAGACTTGTTCAATGGTTTTGACTATATAAATGTATCTGTAGCAGACTCTAACGCCAACGAAATATCTGAAGAATTGCTCAGAACGGGTGCAATTATTTACTTACTATGTGATCTAAATGACATGGTCTGTGAGTTTCCTAACGAATTTCTTGATTCTTCTTTTACGAAGAAGGTTATTGATTTATTGGAGTTAAAAGGTTGCTTAATAATTCCAGAATTGAACTCAATAATAAAATTATTTAAAGCAGCAGAATCTGAGTTTGACTACAGAAAATACTATGCTGCTCTTGAAATAATTTATAGTAAATATGTTGTGGGTACATTCCATAAGTTATGTCATGCGTAAGGTTCTAACAAATCGATTAAGACGGATTTGTGGAAAAGTACCACAAACCGCTTATCGAAAGTGTTATGCAATAAGGAGCACTAATTGAGACTCTTTCTCGTAATATTTTTATCGCTTTTTGTTGTTTCTGGAGCATATTCGAAGGAATGTAATATGGATGAAGATCAAGCAAAAATCATACATGCGTTATTCTCACAACCAGAAAATATATACTCTCTATTATGGTGGGGCGACCCAGAAGACAATAAAATTAACGCCCGTAGTTTCATTATCAATGGCCATGATTCGATTCCAATTTTTGCTCATGAATCAGAGGCAAAGTCTCAAATTGCAGGTAGTGGCTTTGAAAAAGATTTGGTAAGTGTTAAACCTGCTTTATTGGCTGCTATCCTTCAGGGTATGGATTACGCAATTCTAAATCCAGGTGGGTCTAGGCCAATTCAATTTAAAACATGTGCTGTAGCTCAATACGCAGAGAATAACTAAGTGCATAACAAAGCGTTCAACTCGGACTCCGTAAAACTGTCACCTGTTTTGCAAAGACACGCAAAACAGCCGCCACTTTTACTCCACCGGTTAACGCGGCGTTAGCTGCTTGGCGTACTACTGACGTCGCACTGGCGTGTGTTTGTCGTAACAAAAATGAGGACTATTCCCTTACGATAGAGCTTTGTTAAACAAAGGAATAGTAATATGGAAATGAAAATAAACTCAAAATTAATCGTTAAACTCAGAAAAGAGAAGGGATGGAGTCAGCAGCATCTTTCCCTTGTTTCAGGTGTAAGTCTACGCACTATTCAGAGAGTAGAGAACGAAGGAAACACATCTATAGAAACGCTGAAATCTCTAGCATCAGCGTTTGAAACGGACTTTAACAGTCTAATTTTCAGATCCCCACAACCAAACAAGGTGCTTAAGAAAACAATAACCTCTTTTGCTCTACTTTTTAGTTTAGCCACGTGTGTTTTTCTTACATCAACAACCACTGCTTCACCAGGTATAGAAGTTCAAGCGGAAAAAATGATTGTCTCTCAGGATAAAAGAGATACCACGTTCTTAGGCGATGTGATTATGGTTATTCCCTCTACAGTTCCATTTGAGATTTCAACGATTGAAAATCACTCGAGCAAGGGCTATCAACTCAAAATCACTACGGATGGATCGTCATTTTTGATTTCGGATGCTCGAATTACGAGAGTAGAAACCGGGTTAGAGGTTAGAGCAGCAGAAGTGCAAGCAAGCAACGCGACAGAATAGTGATCGCAGCTAACAACCCAATCAACATACTCACTACGTTCGCTGGGACGCAAACATGCGGGGCGGCGTCGCCATTATGCCCCACATGCCTGCGCCCGTTATTGAAAAGTTAACTAGCCATGAAACGACGAATGTTGACCCTAATCTTTGCGGCTATTCCGGCCTCGATAACATTACCTATTATATTTGTAGGCTTGATGTTAGCTTTCGACCACCTTTCAAATGGCAATGCAATTGGTGGAGTTATTCTTATTTGTATATGTATTTTGGCAATTTTAGGTATTATTGGACTTTGGCTTGTTTCCATTCAAGTAAATTACAAGTCGAAACTCAACATGGTTCTGATTGGCAGCGGAACTACAATCGCTAGTCTTATTTTTTTTGGCGGCATGTTTGTCAACTTAGAATGGTATTTTCCGACAACTCTTGGAAAAGATACACTGGAACTCATTGGCTCTGTAATTGTTTTAGGATTTGGTATCTTCTATTCAATAAGTATCGGGAAGTGGCTAGTTAACAAATCAATGAAGACGGACGTGGCGGAAAAGCGCCGCCCCGCCGCTTATTGAAAGTGTTAGGTGTCAGCGTTGAGATTATTTCTTTCGATTTTACTTAGTTGGCTAGTGGCGACCGTAATTCATTCGGCTGCATTTAAGTGGGACGGAATAGAGTTTTTTGTTTCAGATGTTCTTGAGTTAATGCCCTTATTTCTCTTAACTGGTACTTTGATAGCTATATACTTTGTAGTGGTAGGTGGAACTGCTTTAATTGTAATGCGCAAGTTTAGGTTTTATCGAAGGCGTAATTTTGTTGTAGCTGGAATTTTATGTAGTCTTCCAATGCTATTTTCAGGCGAAATAGAATGGCAGATTGCGGCGATTTTGTCAGGCGTACTTTCTGGTACTTTAATAGCTTTCGTGGGGGTTCGCGCAAATGCCACCTAACAAGAAATTTGAAGCGGACACTGCCAAGAGCACGCAGCGCCGCTTAAATTGGTGTTATGTGTGAGGCGTGTGCATTGAATTCAATGGAAGGTATCGACTTGCAAGACTCGTTTGTTTTAGACTGGTCTGAGAGCAATTCAGAATTAGTGTTTCAAATTGAAGCTAGTGTTTGGCCAGGCTCTAAACACTATGTCGAGCCTAAGGAATCTGAACATACTTGCTATAAGAAAGCCTCAATTAGATTCTTTGATTTCGACTCAATATCTGGATTAAAATCTAAGTCAGAAGTTGTTCAGTCCAGTGATGCTTCAGGTGAACTTGACTATGGCAATATAGATTCGTTTTCTGCAACATCAAGGGGCTTCTTGCTTGATGGCGACTTTGGCAATGTTCTGGTTACCGGAGGCAAGGTTGTATTTACAGTTCACACATAACAAAACAATCAAGCGGATTTTGGCAAGAACGACCAAAACCGCTTATTGTAAGTGTTAGTTGCCATGTTGAGTTTAAATATGATTCCTAAATATTGGGTTGATTTTATAGCCGATAATTCACTCATTGGGAAATACTGTGAAATACCTGAGGAAATAGATTTATCCGAATTAGATGGCGGTGATTTAAGAATATTTAATAGAAATGAAATATTAGAGGAAGCCAACGAGTTTTATCCGGGCTTGGCAGTTATTAAAGAGGGTTTTATTCCTGTAGCTATTTGCCTGCAAGGTTCAGGTGATCCATATTTTATAAATGCAAATGACGGAAAAAGTGGCAGGTTGTATCGTATTTATCACGACGCTGAAATGGTTGATGATAATTCTTATAATTTGGATGACGCGGTAAATATAGTATTAAATGATTACAATGACTTACTTAAATATGTCTGCGCATAAGGCAACTAACAAAACGATGAAGACGGATTTGTCGCAAGACCAGCGCCAAACCGCTTATCGAAAGTGTTATGTGCCAAGGTAAGTTATGAGTAAAGTTTTATGCTTGGTTGAGGAGCTAGAATCTATGACTCCAGGCTTCATGAAAGTTTGGATTGAATGGTTAAAAGAAGATGAAGAATTTGGAGATGGTGAACAACCAAACGAGCATACTGTATTTTTGGAATACAACCACTTTATTGTTCAGAAGTTAGATGATTTGTCTTCCGAAAATAAAATAATACTGTTTGGTTATATTGAAAATGCTCTCAACTCTCACGATGATAATTTATCAGAGGCTGTGGCAACATGCTTTCTTGAGAGCTTGGTTCAAAAAAGTGGTCAATACAAACCAGAGAATTGTTTTCCATTTCTAGGCCCCAAGTCTAAAGCCCATTCAAGAGCTTGGGATGAATTTAATGGAATGAAAACTAAAGGCTTATGGTAATTGGCACATAGCAAGCGACTATGGCGCAAGCTCGTTCTTTCAAGAGTCACCCTCATCTGTTTTTAATGAGTTATTTTCGGGTTCGCGAGCATCAGTTGTTTGGTTCACGCTACTAACCATTAGTTGCTGTATCAACTTCAAACGAGTATTGTTTTACCCAAATGGTTATCGCAAGGAGACATGGAATGTTTTATCGAAACCGCACTAAACCGAAACAACATAACAATCGCATAAACGCCCTCCCTTCGGTCGCTGGGACACCATTACGTGCGGTTGCACGCAATGCTGCCCGTTATGCGGGGTGTTAGGGCCCTAGAATTGAATCGTACATTCGCAAAAGTATTCATAAGTGAAAAAGGTGTAGCATTCGGAATAATCCGTGAGGCTTCTCAGCCATTTCCTAGTGATCTTGCCGAGAGAAAGGTATTGGCAGAAGATGAATCAGGAAACTATTTCATTGAAGTAAATGGGGCGGTTCATTTCTGGGATCACGAAACTACAGAGTCAGAGTTTGTCGCTAGTTCATTAGACAAATTCATTTCTGGCTGTACAGAACCTGAAGCGGTTGAGCTGAAGCCAGATCAAGTTGAATCAGTTTGGATAGATCCTGAGTTTGCGAAGCAATTCGGTATCAAACCCAAGCCCTAACAAGGCGCTCAAGCAAGGACGCAGCAAAGCTGCGCCGCTTAGCTTAGCGTTATATGCTAAGTGGTACAGGTGTTTCACTGTGGAAATTGGTTTATACTTTGAATCGGTAATGTATTTAATTGGAGGAGCTAATGAAAATCGACTCTCTTACTACAAACGAAAAGGTTGTTTTGGCGCAGCAGCTTTGGGATTCAGTTGTGGCTAATGAGGACTCTTTGGAAGTTTCAGCGAATCAGAAAGCTGAGTTAGGCAGAAGAGTCTCAGAGTTTGAATCTGATGGAAATACTGGAAACCCATGGGCATCAGTTAAAACGAGGATTCTAAATAAATAATGTTTGAAAACGTAAGGATACGACCAGAGGCAGAATTGGACTTGCAGGATGCATATTCTTATTTCGAACAATGCAGAATTGGCTTAGGGGCTGATTTTATGGAATGTGTGCAAATTGCATTGGCAAAGATTTCCTCAGATTATCAGCATTATCCCTTAGTTTACAAATCTATTAGACGCATCTTAGTTCGGCGTTTTCCTTATGCTGTATTTTTTAAAAAAGTTAACGATATCATTATCGTGTTTGCTGTTCTGCATTGTGCGAGAAAGACAATGACTTGGCGTGCACGCACATAACAAAAACATAAACCGGATGCTGGCAAGAGCGGCCATCACCGGTTATGTAAAGTGTTATAAGTGCTGTAATTAATGATGCAGGAGCCCAAGAAACCAAAAAACTACATTAGAGATCAAGTGATTATAGTCCTACTTGCTGTGGCAGTGTTCTTTATAGTAATGAAAATCATATCTTCTCCTTACGCCATAGTTCCCGCAGCTCTATTGTTCTATCAAATCACGGATGGTATTTGGTTTAAAGAATACAATAGCAAGAAAAGTGAGTATCAAGAAAGACTAGATAGAGAAGCTGCTGCCGACCGGGAAAAGGCGAGAGTCAATAGTTTGTATTCTGAAAATAGCAAAGTTAATGAAAATATTGCCAAATATAAACAGTTGCAACAAGAGAAAAGAGCTAAAGCTAAATGGTGGCAGTTTTGGATTTAGGAGCGAATTACAATCTACCATTGTGAAAGCTCTTTCTTTCAAGAGTCACTCTCATCTTAATGTCAGAAACTAAATTTCGGGTTCGCGAGCGCATAATGTTTGTTCTCCGCTACCAACCATCAGTTGTAGTATCAGCTTCAAACGAGTATTGTTTTAGCTAAATGGTTAACGCAAGGAAACATGGAATGTTTTATCAAAATCGTAATAAACTCAAGCAATATAACAAACGCATCAACCTCGCTGCGCTCGCGCAGGACAGTTTTCTGGTTGGGACTATGCCCACCCAAAAAACTGCCCGTTATGCGGGGTGTTATACAGCAATGAGTAACATATGAAGTTAGACAAAACTATCGAGTCTTTAGATGGTATGAAAACAGAAAAACCGTCGTTTCATTCGGGTCTGGCGAATAGGTGTTTTGAGTTGCAGAAAACCCCATTAATTGACCTAAGTCCTGAGGATTTGAGATTATTAATTTCGCAAAAGATTGGGTTGCTACATACTGTTCCTCTAGCTCTTGAATTACTTGAGAACGACATATTGGCTTCAGGCGATATGTATACCGGCGATTTATTGTTTAGTGTCAGCAGCATAGATGAAGATTTTTGGAAGAGTAACCCACATTTAAATAATAGATTGCTCGAGATCGCTCAAGAAGCTGAAGAGGTAAGGAATACGCTTGATAAAGTCTTACCAAGCTTACTTGAAAGGATGTATTTATAATGCTGTATAACAAATCAATGAAGACAGATTTTGTGCAAAAGCGGGCACATAACGCTTATTGAAAGTGTTATGCGCCAAGGAGGGAATATGTCACTGACCAAAGTTTTTGCTGATGACAAATTAGTGAAAGATATTATGCAATGCTTAACCTATTACGCTTTTCTTGGTGCATTTTTTAGGTTTGGACTTCCTGCAATAAAAGGTGATTATCTTCAAATTAGCCTCTATCTAACGGCTTTAGTACCACTACTGTGTGTGGTCATAGCTTTTACACTAATCCACGTTGCTAGAAATATTGTCAAAAAATACTATCCTGAATATGGCGTCAAGGGTTTTGATAAGAACTACAAAAAGTTAGGTTTTTTTCATCCAGCAAACCTATTAATGGCCTTTGTAACAACAATATTCGTTCTGCCTGGCAGTTTAATCGCAGGGTTTGGACTTCCAAGCTGAGATTGGCACAAAATACCAAGGAGATTGTAGTGATAACGAAATTAAAGCTAGAGCAAGGTGAAGAACTCAAGCATGAGCGTTCCCGAACTAAAGGAACGATGGCTCAAACTGATATTGAGTGCTACTCAGTGATAAATAGTAAAGGTGAGGTTGTAGGCTCAGTAGTTTACGAAGACCATACTTCACTTAATGGTTTTAAGCGAACACAGCACGTCACTCAAAAAAGCAGTGATGGAAAAATTATTGTTCAAGAATCGTGGTAAAGGTCACATAACAAAATTTTAAAGACGGTCAATTAACAAGAGCGGTTAATCGCCGCTTAAAATGGTGTTATTCATAAGGATAAATAATGAGCCTCGGTTTAATGGAGCAACTTACTCACAGTACAGTGAGAATTGAAACTGACTTGCATGGCGGTGGTCTATCTACTGGCACAGGTTTTTACATGAATTTTCTTCAAAAACAAGATACTTGTATTCCTGTAATAGTCACCAATAAACATGTTGTTGCCAATGCAAAGATTGGTAGGTTTCACGTAACTTTAGCAACAGATGAAGGTCTGCCGGAGAGAGGTAAGCACCAACAATTTCAGTTTGCAAACTTTGAGCAACAATGCATAAAGCACCCAGACCCAAATGTAGATTTAGCGGCGTTTCTTATTGGACCATTGTTAAATAAGATTCAGCAGTCAGGTGGAAAGTTATTTTATATGCCGCTTAAAACTGAACTAATTCCCAAAGATGAGGAGCGTGAAACACTCTCCTCAATGGAAGATATAGTAATGATTGGGTATCCCAACGGAATATGGGATGCCAAGAATAACCTTCCGATAATAAGAAAAGGAATCACAGCTACCCACGCTAATGTACCGTGGAACGGTAAGCCTGAATTTCTCACTGATATTGCAAGCTTTCCTGGCTCTAGTGGTTCGCCTGTGTTTTTAGCAAATATTGGGGGCTACATGGACAACAAAGGTAACACCTATATGGGTAGCCATCGTATTCGTCTGTTAGGTATTCATTATGCCGGTGCCCTACATACTGCATCTGGTGCAATACAAATCGTTACTGCCCCAACTTCAAATGTCCCCGTGCCAATAACTCAAATTCCAAATAATATTGGCGTGGCAATAAACTCAAATGAAATTCTTGGTCTCGAAAGAGAAGTCGAGCGGATAATCGCAGCAAATGCATAACAAAACGTTGAAGCGGACAAAAATAAAGAGCAATTTTCGCCTCTAAACGTGGTGTTATAGCTACGGAGGGATATGTGGCACGTTCAATCTTAATTACAGGTAATGGCATTGGCCTTGCGCTTGATCCTGATTTCTTTTCTTTACAAAATGGACTTGAAAGCGTCTGGAACAATACGGAACATTTAAGCAATGAGCACAAAGATTTAATTCTTAGTGCGATAGAAGGAACCACTGATGAATTACCTCCAAGTTCAGAAGACCAATTAGATAAACTACAAGTGGCAATTGTTGCAACTGAGTTTTTGAGTAATTTTGAAGTTAGCGGTGCTTCATGGATTTCTGAACCTGCGAAAGAATTACCTTCTACATTTAGAAAATATATCCATGAGGTTGCTCTACATTATCAACGTTCTGGGCAGAGTTTACCTAAAACATTTGTTGAACCATTATCTGAATTTGTTAAAAATACAAAAACTCATGTTGTCACATTAAATTATGATAATTTGCTATATGATGCATTTATTACTGAGAAAATCCTCAATGGTTACAACGGAGCATTAATTGATGGTTTTTGGAGTTCAGGTTTTGATGAAGAGCACTTAGACAGACACAATGTAAATAGGCATGGTTGGTATATGCATTTACATGGTTCACCGTTATTTGTTGAAAATAGTAAAGTTATGTATGCCGGCAGAGACTTCTTAGATCCAGAAGATAAATGCCATATAGTTTTAACTCATGTCGAACATAAGCCATTAATTATAGGATCATCCCATATCTTGAGTGCGTACTGGCGTAGGCTTGAAAAAGCATTTGAAGAATCATCTCAAATTATTTTGTTTGGTTACTCGGGTTACGATGAACATTTAAATAATAGAATAAAACTAAGAAAAGATGAAAAAGAACTTTTAATTGTTGAGTGGGAAGGTGCTGGCTCCGAGCATGAAAGAAAAAGGTTTTGGGAAACTAAAACAGGATTCAATCGTTTCGAGTTAGTTAGGTTGGAAAACATTTTAGAGTTTACAGGTTGGTAGCTATAACAATGCGCTGAACGGGACAAAAACGCAATGCCATGCTTCGCATTTTATGGCATCACGTTTTAGCCCGTTAGCTTAGTGTTATATGCTTAGTTCAACAACAAGGAAGTTATGAAAAAATATTTGAAAGAGCACTGGATATTTTTACTTTTATGCGTCGTGTTTCCTATTTTTTCGATATCACAGGGGCAAGATAGCTTACGGAAAATACTTCTTTATCTATTTGTGTACTTGTTCGTGTTTCCAGTTTGTCATTACATATTTATTAAAAAATTAGGATTTAATAAAACTGGGCCAATACCAATATACCAATCACCAATATTCTGGGTTGGTATTCCTGTTTTAATGGTGCTTTTTTATGTGTTTGTGTAAGGCAAATAACAAATTCATGAAGACGGATTTTGTGGAAAAGAGCCACAAAACAACTTATGCAAAGCGTTAGGTTACCAGCGGAAACATGCGTAGATTTTCAGTTTTAAATAAGAATGCTCAGATAGAACTGCGAGACAGTTTTCCTGATTTAGACAAGTTAGTCGCTGTTGAAGACACCTCAAAGTATACCTATCTCGCCGTTTCAGTATTCGATAGGTGGTTAGGCCATGAAGACTCATTAAAGTTACTTTCAGACGTCTCAGAAGATGAGCAACAAATACGAGATTCAAGGTTTATAAAATTCGCTGAAAAGCTAATACATAATACTGAGATTTTGAATTTTACTTTTAAGGGACGTAGGATTAAAGCTTTACCATCATTTCGGAAATTTACTTCTCACAACGCTAAAGTAAATTATTTGATGTGCACACCACATAACGTGGACAGTTCACATTTTTACATGGTCGTATTACCGGAACTAGAGGCTGTATACTTAGAAAGCTGGGACGATACAAATATTTTTTATCTTCGCAATCCAGCGAAAGCAGCTCAAATAGAAACATGGGCTAATGAGTGCGGGTTGTTCTGTTTAACAAGGTAACCTAACAAGAGATTGAACAGAGATGCCCAGTTCATGTCATGCCGCTTGCATTCGCAACCGACACGCCATAATCTGATCACTCGCTAATCAGGTGTTATATGCCACTGTAAATGGTAACTCTAAATGGTTGAAAAAACACAATTGAAAACAAGGAAAATCTTGGAGGCTCTCGACTCTCATGGCGAGAAAGGTTGCGGTGTCATTTCACTGTCGTTAGATACTGGGTTTAGTCAACAGGCACTCAGAGGCTTCTTTCGCAAACACAAAGAGTATTGCGTTCCAATCGCAGTTGAAAGCAAATACAAACTAAATCGACTTACTGTAGAAAACGGTTCTGTAGAACAAATAATTGATTCAATTGAGCAGCGCCAAGCTGAGGAAAAAGTTAGCGCTAGAGTTTCAAATGCATTCTTTTGGGGTCTAATGTTAGGATTAATTGTTCCGCACTTGGGATCGGCATATAACAAAAAAATTCAAGCTGACGTTGCCAAGATCAGCCAAACCGCTTATCAAAAGCGTTACACGTCTATGGAGAGATAAAGATATGAATAAGCTTTTACCTATTGCCATCGCAATATTAGGTGGGTTATCAATTGCTTTTTTTGGCGTTCATCTAACTGGTTATACGGCAGCCTTTGCAATGCCAAAGTCTTTTAATACAGTCCTATCCATGCTGCTCTGGGATATATTTGTAGTTCAACTTCTAGGGTTTGGATTGCTGGCTGCAGCTTTTGCTTTCTTGTATTCACGGCTATGTACCGGATCCTTCCTTAATAGTGTCATTGTTGTTTTTGGCGCTTGCCAAGTGTCGTTAATGTACCCATTCACTTACTCAATATATTGGGTTAATTTTTTCGTGATCCTCTGTGCATTGATAGTAGGCTATTTAACTGCGAAGGTAACGTATAACAATACGCTTGAGAACGCATACTAATGTGGGCTGGGACGCAAACGTGGCGCGGTTTCGCCATTTTCGCACCACGTCCGCGCCCCTTAGCTTATTGTTAAATACTAAAAGGAAAAATCGAACAATGAGGTTCTTATTAGCAATATTCTTACTCTTATTATCCGCACGGGCCAATGCATGTTCCTGTGGTGAGCTTCCACTCATCGACAAACTAGAAAATTCAAAGAATATTCTAGTTGGCACCGTTGTGAGTCTAAGGGATCTTGCAGTCATCGATGAAAGTGTTCGTCCCTATGATGCTGGCGTAGAAATAACCGTTAGAGTAGAGCAATTGTTGAAAGGTGAAAATCAAGAAAGCATTACTTTATATTCTTCATATGGGGGAGGCGACTGCGGCTTGGGCTCCTCATTTGTTATCAGGCAAAGGGTACTATTCTTTTTAAGCTCCGATAAGGTGTTTATGTGTCAGGGACACGTTACGGAAAACTACTTTTACAGCGATGAATTTGACGATTTTAGTAGTCTGATAGAGGAAGCCAAAAGGTTGATTGATGCTGGCATATAATAAAACGCTCACCGTCATGCAAAAAATAATTGCTTGGATTATGTGCATCACTCTTCTCACAATGTCGAGCCTTTGTCATGCTGATCTTTCAGAGTTAAAAAGTCTTGAAACTAAAAATCTTCTCTCTAAACAAGAAAAATATAATACGACAAGTGGAAACACCCTTACCCTAAAGGTGATAGATAAAATCGATAATTTTGAATCTATTACATGTACCGTCAATATTGAGGAATCATTCTTCGAGGAATATGGACCGTTCATAAGCATAATGCTTGGAGATTCATCTGCCGAAGGTGAGGCTCTACAATTTGGCATGGTTGAAAGTGAAGATTCGCAATGGATTTTTCGTTATGAAGTCTTAAAAGCAAGTCAAAATGAAGGTTTATTTAAAAGGCCAGTGGTAGCGATGTCCATACCAAAGAAAAACGGCTCTATACAACTTACATTAACCAAGTTTCTGAATTTAGTTTATTACAGAGTTTATGTAGAAGATTACGTTTACTCTGAAGGGTATATACCCTATGACGCAAGAGCTTTACCAACAGGATTTTTAACTCTGAGCTCTTCATCTGGGACGTATATGTGTGAGGTATATCGGCCGGAATCCACCCAATAAAAATACATCAGTGTTCAGCCTAAATCTTCGTACAAGGCCGCGCAAAATACCGGTTTGAATTACAGCTTTTTCATAAATAAATTGTAAGTGTTATACGCCCTGAAATATCGCATTAAAAAGGAGTTACAATGGAAGTCATTAGAAGTAAAGAGTTCACCGCAAGCAAGGCATGGGGTGCTAAGGATATCGCCAGTATGAACGGTATTACTACTCGTTTGCATTGGACAGACAAACCGTACAAGTGGCATGTAAACGATGGCGAAGAAGTTTTTGCAGTTATGGATGGTGTTGTCGAAATGCTCTATAAAGAAAATAACGAGATTAAGTCTGCTATTCTAAACACTGGAGATATATTTTTTGCTTCAATAGGTACTGAGCATGTTGCTCACCCTCAAGGCCAAGCGAGAATTTTGGTAGTAGAACGAGCTGGCAGCGTATAACAAATATCACGGAGATATAATTAATGATTAGCGCAAATGAACTGACTACATTTTTCGGTTGGTGTACTGTAATCAATATTGGTATTTATTTGTTCTCAGCGTTTTTTATTATCGTATTTAAACGTTTTACCATTAATCTTCACAGTAAAATCGTCGGCGTTGAAGCGTCTGATTTACCCAACATGTATTTTGCGTTTTTGGGTAACTATAAAATAGCGATACTACTCTTAAATTTATCACCATATATTGCTTTAAAAGTAATGGGTTCGTGAAAACTTAGCTTACCAAACATATTGGACATTCCTGATGAATATCAATACATGGATCAAGAGCTAATTGAGGAGGTGGAGGCGAAAGTCAGTGTAATCGTCAAACCTCTGTAAACCGCAATAGGCTATTTCAGTGCCTAATCTTTTTGTAATATCGACTCTAAGGTGCTGATATTTGAATCAATCGTATTACCAATGGCGCCTGCAAGTTTGGCCCGCTGATAATAATGCAGAGATTCATTGTAGCGACCTTGTTGAAACTTCACTTCAGCAATTTGTAGATTGTACAGACCCTGATGGGGCAATGCATCCGCCAGAATTTGCAGGGTTTTGTTACGCTGCTTTGTGTTTTCTTCAAGCGTATATCGCTTCAAGCTCGTTTCCATCATGTCTAGCCAGGTGATTTTTTTTGCGTAAAAATCCTGGCCTAACTGTTGTTGCCAGTCTGTAGGTTTGGGCAAACGAGGCTTACGCGGATTATCCGTAAAAGGATAGTCAGACGTTAAACCCAGTATAGTGGCGTAACCAAAATACTCTTCTTGAGGTAAAATTAAACGTTCGGCCCATGCCTGTTCAATAGATACAGGCGAGAAAGGAGAGTTATCACCTTGCGTTTGCCAGAACTCAGCGAAACTATTATAAAAGCTGTTTGCCACCACAAAATAGCCCCTTAGGTTAGGGTGCAGATGCTCAAGCATAAGATTATTGCCGATGATCCTGTCAGGGCTGCGTATCTCCAGCTCTTTTTGAGTCTCAACTACAATGGCATCAAACTTCTGTGCTTGTTCACGAATAATATGGTTAATTGCTTCAGGGGCTCTAAAGCGCAATAAGTCATGTTCCTTTGCTAGGTCGAAATGCGTTTTCGCAATAGACGACTCACCTAACGCAAGGGCAAGCTGAGCGAGTTTGAAATGTAGGGTTGCAGAGGACGACTGCTGAAGCGTCAGAGATACTTTCTTAAGTGAGCTGATATTTTGTGCTTTCGATTGTTGTTCTAGGCTAGCGAATAGTTTTTGAGCGCTTGCTTGATATTCTGGTTCGAGCTCAGCACTTACGAAAGGTTTTTGGTCCTTAATGTTGCTGGCAATGGTCGAAATAAACACGGGTATACCAGCTCGTTGATATTTTTGTAGTAGGGCAGATATGTTTTTTTCAAACTGTTCCAAACCAGCGTCATAGAGGTCGGAACCCTTCTCGATGTTTTTATGTTTTGCGACTTTGGCCATAAACGTGCGAGCACTGCCTTGTGTCTGTTGCCCCGGTTTTTCGTTTGATGGTGCTTCAGTATCGGGTGCAATAAGCGCAACGGAGAGTTTTTGCATTAGCTGAAACAAGCTCAGTTCTTTCAGTTTCAAAAACCATGTTGTGCTGAGTCCTGCGCCAAATGCGGTATAGTTTGATCCGACACCAAGTATCCCTAAGTATTCATTATGACCGGCGTAAATCATGATAGCGTCTGGTTTCTGTTCAATGATTTCATCTGCAATATCAATCAGAGTATAGGAGTTAACTGCTGACATGGCGGTGTTGAGCACTTCGACGTGTCGACCAGGTAAACTTGGCTTAAGGCGTTGATCGAGAATGCCAGCAATGCTCGCACCTAAACCGTATGGAAAGCCAGCCGCGGTGCTGCCACCTTGCACAACAATGCGATAGCCATTTGCGGGTTTCTCTTTCAAGATGAAATTAGCTTCCATGGTTACAGAGGGCTGCTCGGTGCCTTCCGGAAAGTATCTCTGGAGAATGTTTGGTTGCGGTAAAATATAATTTGGGTTGGCTGGGTTTTCGATAAATAAAGGGGTGCTTGTGCCGAAACCAATAAGGCGCAAGCCAAACTCTAAAATAAGAAAAAATAAAACCGGAATGAGTAATGCGATGGCATAGAATGCTGTTTTATTCTTTTGATTGTTGTTTCGTTTAGTCATCGCGTTTAGTTATTCTCTCAATATACGTAGTTAATTGTTTCACTTAAGCGTCAGTTCAGCGCACTAGTTTAGTCGGTTTTGTGCGCTAGGGCGGCGAAATACGTTGACGAATAGCCAATGCTTTCTGATTCATTGGCTGCATGACTAGTAATGCATCTAAAACCTCTATGGCTCCATTTACATCGCCTGATTTAAATAAGGTCTCACCCAAGCTTAAGTAGTAATTACCTTGTTCTTCCAATCCGAGCGTTGGCATATATTGAATCGCTTTGCGAGCATAGTATTCAGCGAGGCCCAATTGATTGACACGCAGGTAAAGTAAGCTTGCAATACGCGCTATGTCGCCTCTCTCAGGTAAGGCATCAAACATTAAACCTGCCACTGTTGCTGCCTCGAGCCACGATTCTTGCTCCTGGTACAAACTTAATAGGGCTTGCTGCGCGCTCAGCCAATCCATACCGGCAATTCGTTTTAAGGCAAGTTCTTCAATGGCATCTTTCGCGGAGGGCAGGCGCACAGTTTGTTTTGTTGCTGTAAATGGATAATCTGATTTTAAGACTGCTATTTTATACTCGGCGAGCATAATATCGCTGCGTAGCATGCTTTGTGTCTGCCATAAGTCGTCAGTTTCAATTGCGCTTTTTGGTGAAGGTAAGAACTGCCCATCCACAATGCCTTCGAGATAACTTAAGGCAAGTATAAAGTAGCCACGTGTATTGGGGTGTAGGTGTTCGAGCATATGTTCTTCGCCAATAATGCCTGTCTCAGTATCGTTGCGCAGCTTCTCGTCGGCGTTTATAAAGGTGACCAGCTGATGACTGGCGGCAATCTCGGCAATGATGTCGTTGAATTCGCTAGGGGCTCTAAAGCGCAATAAATCGTAATCTCGTGCTTTTTTATAGTAAGTCAGCGCATCCGACATTTGATTGGTTTTCTCATAAGCTTGGGCGATTGCGAAGGCTAAATCTGCTGATTGTTCTCCGTTTTCAATAAGCGATACACCTTGTTGGATAATACGTTGAGAGGAGCGCGGCTTGTCTGGTGAAATAAGAGAATTAGCCGAGGTGCTGTTCATAGATTCGAAGGGAGCTTGGTTTCGTTCATTCGACGCGATACTTGATAGCAATACTGGAATGTCGGCTTGACTAAACAGTTTGACGATTGTGCTAAGGTTCTCTTTGAACTGCGTCTTACCGGCTGCATATAGCTCTGAATCAAGTGGGATATTTTTTTCTTTAGCCACAGATGCCATCACGGTTCGTGAACTGTCGTTGTGGTTAAAGGGCTCAGTTTGCGGTTTCAGCCAGTAATATAAACCTTGTACCAACTGAAATAAACGAAGCTCTTTTAATTTTAAAAAGAATAGGTTAGTTGCTCTACTGTTGCTTTGAGAATATACAGAGCCCACGCCCATGACACCTAAGTACTCATTGTGTCCCGCGTAAATAAGGACCAAATCAGGCTGAATGTCGATAACTTCTTGTGTGAAATCTAACAAAGCATAAGTATTGATACTGGCCATAGCCACAGAGAGGACTTCAATATTCTTATCAGGATAAACCGACTTTAGCTGTTGTTTGAGTAATCCAGCCGGAGATCCAAAACGGCCATATGGAAAGCCTGCTGCACTGGACCCTCCCATCAACACAATGCGATATGTTCCTATCTGTTTTTCTTGTTTAAATAGGAAGGTATCGGGTTCTACAGGGGGAGCAAATTCGGGTAAATGAAAGAAACGTTTAATCACCTCAGGGTTAGGCTGTAAATAGCTACCCGATAAGGTACTTTGCGCCTTAAGTGGACTAGATGCTTCAATGAACAAGGGATACTGGTGACCAAATCCACTCACTCTTAGCACCAGTTCAAATAAAGCTAAGAACGCAAAGGGAAGCAGAATGGCAATGAGATAAAAAACCGCACGTGACTTTGTTTGATCACGTTGTCCATTTTTTTGCTGTGACTGCTTAGTAGGTTCGGCGCTCAAATTATCATCCATTCTTATTTTACTACCTTGATAGTTTATCGTAAAAATCGACAAAAAAGCATGTTAATACAATGTTGCATACGTATGCGTAGTGTAAATTGAGCATTATCACGCCTTTTTACTAGTGCCTAGGTCAAATATAAGTAAACTAAGTGTTGATTGAGTGTTTTACAAAGGTAAGTATGAATCACATCTTGGGGATTTCCGCGTTTTATCACGATAGTGCAGCTGCGCTGATAAGTGATGGTGAAATAGCTTTCGCTGCTCAAGAGGAACGGTTTACGCGCGTAAAACATGACCCTTCATTTCCAAGTCAGGCGATTCAGTTTTGTTTGAAGGAGCAAGGTGTTTCAGTTGAATCGCTTGATGCAGTGGTATTTTATGATAAACCCTTGCTAAAGTTTGAGCGACTATTGGAAACCTATCTAGCAACGGCTCCGAAAGGTTTTTTGTCCTTTGCTAAAGCAATGCCGATTTGGCTGAAAGAAAAACTATATTTGAAATCGGTCCTGCGCACAGAGTTACGCAAACTTATCCATCAAGAGCGGGCGCTTGCCAATGGTACTTCTTACTATATAGAGCGCCAAAAGCAAAAAAAGCCGAAAGTACCTAAATTGTTGTTTTGCGAACATCATGAGTCTCATGCAGCCGCCGCCTATTTCCCAAGCCCCTATGATGATGCCGCAGTGCTATGTCTGGACGGTGTAGGAGAGTGGGCAACCTCATCCGCTTGGCAAGGTAGTGGAGCAGAGTTAAGTCCGTTATTTGAAATTCATTTTCCGCACTCATTAGGATTGTTGTACTCGGCATTTACCCAGTATTGTGGTTTTAAAGTGAATAGTGGTGAGTATAAGTTAATGGGCTTGGCACCCTATGGCGAAGGCAAGTATGTTGACCTCATAAAACAGCACCTTGTGCAGGTAAATCAAGACGGCAGTTTCTCTTTAGATATGTCGTATTTTGACTATGCTGCTGGCAACACCATGACCAACAGACGTTTTCACGATTTGTTTGGTGGTCCGCCGCATCCTAGCGAAGCGCCGACTGAGCAAAAACAAATGGATCTAGCGCGCTCAATTCAGATTGTTACTGAAGATATTGTCTTAACCATTGCTAGGTATTTACGTCAGCACACACAAAGTGACGCACTTTGCTTAGCGGGTGGCGTGGCCTTGAACTGTGTTGCCAACGGTCGACTACTGCGAGAAGGCCCATTCAAACATTTATGGATACAGCCTGCTGCAGGTGATGCGGGCAGTGCGATTGGAGCCGCTTTACAAGCTTGGCACAAGTTTTTTGAACAGGGTCGCGTTAGTCAAATTGGGAATGAAGAGGCCGAAAATTCAGCGTTGAAAGACCACATGAAGGGGGCATACCTCGGACCAAAATATACAAATGAGGCTGTGGTAGAAACGTGTCAACAACGCCAATTGCCCTATACGGTGCTAAATGACGATGAGCTTCTTGCTGTTAGCGCCAAGCATATTGAAGAAGGTAAGGTAGTTGGTTGGTTTCAAGGTGCTATGGAATTTGGGCCAAGAGCATTGGGTAATCGTTCGATAATAGGTGACCCGCGCAACACTCAGATGCAATCTCAAATGAATCTTAAAATTAAGCAGAGAGAATCTTTTAGGCCGTTTGCGCCAGCAGTCTTAGCAGAAGAAAGCGCTAAGTGGTTCGATCTAGACACCATCAGTCCTTATATGTTGTTGGTAGCAGATGTAAAAAAAACGCATCATCAAACTGTTGAGATGACAGATGCAAAGGGTTTGGAAAAACTAAATCAAATACGAAGTTCGGTACCCGCTATTACTCACGTTGATTATTCAGCAAGAGTACAAACAGTGCACAAAGAAACTAATCCACGTTTTCATGAGCTTATTAGTACTTTCAAGAAAGTGTCTGGGATAGGCATGGTGATAAATACCTCTTTTAATGTAAGAGGAGAGCCACCTGTGTGCTCACCTGAAGACGCAATTCGATGCTTTTTAGCTACCGATATGGACGTATTGGTCATGGAAAATACGATGCTATTAAAGGAACAGCAAGCTGACGAAGCCATTGAACAAGCTAAACAAGTGACTTTTGAACTTGATTGATAGCGATTACACGACCGCTCAAGTGATTTTACATACAGTGCCAACAATAAATTGAACGAGTCTATAGACCATTAAGAAGGAAGCAGAGTAGCGATGTTTACAGCAATGAAGCAGTTACAAAAAGTGATGTTGCCACTAGCCAGTAAAGATGACCTTTCAGCGTTGAAGTCGTTCGCGATAACGATGGCTATTGCTTTTCCTGTTGTGTTTAGTTTGCTTCTGCCTTGGCTTTTCTCTGCGGACATGCCAATTTGGCCTTTTGCAGTGAGCATCGTATTAGGCATTCTTTACCTTGTTGTGCCACATTTGCTTTATTACCCCTATGTTGGATGGATGGTCATCGCATCGATATTGGGGTGGTTAAATACAAAGCTACTCTTAGGTATTATTTTCTATTTACTGATAACGCCCATCGGCGTGATGATGAAGGCCTTGGGGAAGTTACAATATAAACACCGCGTTCATGAACCTTCTAATTGGGTGACACGTGACGATAAACAATCTCAGAAACAAAAAGCTCGGCTAGAGGAACCTTTTTAATATGATGGAATTTTTACAAGACTTATGGGCTTTCTTGCGCGTTAGGAAAAAGCTGTGGTTACTGCCCATAATCGTTGTCATGGCCTTACTTGGTTTTGTGGTTGTCGCAACACAGCAATCATCGCTAGCCACCTTTATTTACACTTTGTTTTAAAGTAAAAACCGAAGCGGGCAATGATTGCCCGTGTTTTCGTGCCTATGAATACGTATGTAACTTTTTTAACAAGTTGTTAACGGTTATTCTGTGCGTAATATGCAATAAGGAAAACAATAATGCACAACGCTTCTACTTCGTTTACCGTCAAACCACGCTTTTCAGCCAAACGCGCTCCGATCGCAGCACTCTGTTGCTCGGTTCTGTTCTTGTTATCCTGTTCTCCCGCCGAGAAGTCATCCCAACAAACCGAAAAAGAAAATATGATGCAAGCATCAACTAAAAGTCACCCTCATGCAGCCCAAGGTCAAGGTAAGCCAGTGGTGTATCAGGTTTTTACACGATTATTTGGAAACACGAACACAACAAACAAGCCTTGGGGCACCTTGGAAGAAAACGGTGTAGGTAAGTTTAGTGATTTTGATGATGCTGCTTTAAAAAGCATTAAAGAACTAGGCGCGTCATATATTTGGTATACGGGCGTACCTCATCACGCTGTCATTAATGATTATACTGCGTATGGCATAGACCTTGACGATCCAGATGTTGTAAAAGGTAGAGCTGGTTCTCCTTATGCTGTTAAGGATTATTACGATGTGAATCCTGATTTAGCCGATGATCCGGCAATGCGATTAGAAGAGTTTGAAGCATTGATTGAACGCAGTCATGCTAATGATCTAAAAGTCATTATTGATATTGTGCCTAATCATGTAGCACGAGCATATAAGTCTTTAAATAAACCAGAGGGTGTCAGCGATTTTGGTGAAAAAGATGACACTACTGTTGAATATGCCAGAGACAACAATTTCTATTATGTTGTTGGTGAGTCCTTCGAAGTACCAATAGGTGAGAACGGTTATCAAGCCTTAGGAGGAGAACCACATCCTCTGGCAGATGGTAAGTTTGCTGAGACACCAGCAAAATGGACGGGCAATGGCGCTCGTGCGCCACAACCAAGTTTTCATGATTGGTACGAAACTGTCAAAGTGAATTATGGGGTTAGACCCGATGGCACCTATGATTTTGAACGTCTGCCAGAAGAATATGCAAACAAGAGCGTAGTCGAGCATGCGGCATTTTGGAAAGGGAAGTCTGTGCCTGATTCATGGATCAAGTTCGAACAGATAGTTCACTACTGGTTGGACAAAGGTGTAGATGGATTTCGCTATGACATGGCCGAGATGGTGCCAGTCGAGTTTTGGTCATATTTGAATTCCTCAATTAAAGCTAAAAACCCGAATGCGTTCCTGCTCGCCGAAGTCTATAACCCGACACTGTATAGAGAATATTTACAACTTGGAAAAATGGATTACCTGTACGACAAAGTAGAGTTCTACGATTCATTGAAGCTTTTGATGCAAGGTAAAGGAGATGCCCAAGCACTGGAAGACATCCAGCTGAGCCTTGCCGATATAGAGATGCATATGTTGCATTTCCTTGAAAACCATGACGAACAAAGGATTGCGAGTCCTGATTTTGCCGGTAGTGCTGAAAAAGGTCTGCCGGCTATGGTTGTTTCTGCCCTAATCAGTCGCTCGCCGACCATGCTTTATTTTGGTCAGGACGTGGGTGAAGATGGGTCGGAAGAAACCGGCTTCGGTGATCCAACAAGAACCACTATTTTTGATTATGCCGGTGTGCCTGCGCACCAGCGCTGGATGAATGATGGAAAGTTCGATGGTGGGCAATCAAGCTCAGAAGAAAAAGCATTGAGAGCGTATTATGAACGCCTAATGCAAATTTCAGCAGAACACCCAACTATGTTGGGAAAATACGAAAGCTTGCATTCATTTAACGTGAAAAGTAGCGAAAATTACAGCGAGCGTCAGTTTTCATTTGTTCGCTATACCGATACAACAGCACTTGTTATCGTGAGTAATTTTACTGAGCAAAAAGTGCAAGATTTAA
Source organism: Brumicola blandensis (assembly GCF_031846165.1). Lineage (NCBI taxonomy): Bacteria > Pseudomonadati > Pseudomonadota > Gammaproteobacteria > Alteromonadales > Alteromonadaceae > Brumicola > Brumicola blandensis. Next base: position 921,951 of record NZ_JAVRIE010000001.1, on the reverse strand, counting down.
GTATTAAACTCCCTCTTAAGCTGATTACCGAATGGGAACTTAACGAAGGTGAATTAAGTGCAGTAGACCTAGTGAATGGCTATGAGTATAAAGTTGCGGTAGGTAAAAAACGGTCATCTGCGGAAATTAATATCGAGTTGGATGCGCTTAGTTCAGTGGTCTTAGAGATTAACTTAAAGGCGAGTAAATAATGAGAGCAACTATCATTAATCCATTCTATACATCTGTGAAATCTGTCTGCTTCACGTTTTGTTTGTTGGTGTTGCTGGCTCCGCTGAATGCCGCTGAGTTGCTCTCTACTGAGAAGCGGGCGCAAGCCTTACATATCAGTAGCGAAAAAATTGAGTTAACTATTACCGCCCTCAATGATAGTACTTTTGAGGTAAGCTACGAAGCGGATGGTGTTAAACAATTACCGTCATTTGCGCTTAGTGAAGAAGTAAAGCAACGCGACCTTATCGTGACAGAGTTAAGCCAAAACGAAAAGGCTTTCACTTTTTCGGCGAAAAATATTAGCGCAGTTATAAATAAAGATTCGTTAGGTGTGTCGTTCTATCGCGATGGTAAATTGCTCGTGAGCGAAGAAGCCGGATTTTTTGCGCATGATACTTTGCGTGGCTTCCGATTCGCTCTGCAAGACGATGAAAAGTTGATGGGTGGCGGGCAGCGTGTGTTAGGCATGGATCGTCGTGGTCATCGCATGCCTTTGTACAACCGAGCGCATTATGGTTATACCACTGAATCCTCACAAATGTACTACAGTTTGCCAGCGGTAATGTCTACGAATATGTACGCAATTGGCTTTGACAATAGTGCTTCCGGCTTTTTAGATATTGGCCACACTGAATCGGACGTTTTGCAGTTCGAAGCGGTTGGTGGGCGTACATCCTATATTATTTCAAGCGGTGAAACCTACGCTGAAATTGTAAAAAACTTCGTGGACGTGACAGGTAAGCAACCATTGCCTCCGCGTTGGGCATTAGGAAATTATGCTTCTCGTTTCGGATACAAAAGCCAAAAGCAAACCCTAGAAACAGTGGAACAGTTTCGCAAAGATGACATTCCTTTAGATGCGGTCGTATTAGATCTCTATTGGTTCGGCCCTGATATTAAAGGCCACATGGGCAATCTACAATGGGATAAAAACACCTTTCCACAGCCAGAGAAAATGATCAAAACACTGAAGAAAAACGGTGTTAAAACTATATTGATTACCGAACCATTCATACTAAGCACCTCGACACAGTGGGATTCAGCTGTCGAGAATGACGCATTAGCAAGAAGCTTGGGGGGTGGACCTCGTCGTTTCGACTTTTATTTTGGTAATACAGGCTTAGTCGATGTCTTTGATGAAGCCGCACAAGACTGGTTCTGGGACTTTTATGCCGCGCTTGATCAGCAAGGCGTCGCAGGGTGGTGGGGCGATTTGGGTGAACCAGAAGTACACCCAGGCGATAGTATCCATCATTTCAATGGTGACAAGGTTACAGGCGATGAAATTCACAACGTATACGGGCACCAATGGGCAAAAATGGTATACGAACGCCAAACAAAACTGACGCCCAATGAGCGCCCGTTTATTATGATGCGTTCCGGCTTTCTGGGTACACAGCGTTACGGTATTATTCCGTGGACAGGAGACGTATCCAGAGAGTGGGGCGGCTTAAAACCACAGGTTGAACTTAGCTTACAAATGAGTATGTTCGGTCTAGCGTATACGCACTCTGATTTAGGTGGCTTTGCCGGTGGTGAGGTATTTGATCCTGAATTGTATATAAGATGGATGCAATACGGTGTGTTCCAGCCGGTTTACCGGCCGCATGCTCAGGATAATATTGCACCTGAACCGGTCTTTCATGATCAAGCGACCAAAGACATTGTGAGAGAGTTCGTGAAACTGCGCTATCGCCTGTTACCTTATAATTACTCTCTGAGTTTTGAAAATTCTCTATCAGGTTTACCGATGATGCGACCTACATTTTTGCATAGCGCATCGAGTGATATAGAAAATTCGACAAGTTACTTTTGGGGAGATGCATTCCTTGTTCAGCCTATTACCGACCCTGGCGTCACCAATGTGAAAATGAAACTGCCGCCTGGTGTATGGTTCAACTTTTGGAATGACTCAAGATATAAAAACCTGTCTGATGACCAAGAAACGCCATTAGAAATTGAGGTCAGTGTAAGCTTGAAAGAGTTACCTGTGCTAGTTAAAGCTGGCTCTTTCATCCCAATGGCAAAAGATATTCAATCAACCGAAGCTTATGATCCAAGTGACTTAACGGTCCACTATTATCACGATCCATCGGTAACGCAAACGACTTACACGATGTACGATGACGACGGCCAGAGTGCCGATTCGATTAAGCAGGCAAATTATCAAACAATCGATTTTCAGGCAATGAGTTCTGATGCAGGGCTACAGCTTGATACTCAAGTGAAAGGGAGTTTTGCAGATGCGCCTAAATCGCGAGATATTACTTTTGTGGTACATGGCGTGAATGAGATTGTTAGCGAGGTTTTGGTGAATGGAAGTGCAGTGAAAGTGCTTGATGCAAAAGCATTCGTAAAAAGCCACCAAGCCGCCTACTGGAATGAAAAAACACAACAGTTAAGAGTTAAAGCGCGTTTGGAATCACGCCTTGAACTGCTTATCAAGTAGGCTAAGTACCAATAGTCTTGGCTTTTACCTTATAGATGTAAAACACTGTCATGCGGCGCAAATTGTTGCGCCGCGTTTTCAATAAAACGACGCATTTGATTCAATTGATGAGCGGGTAAACGGTTTTCGCTGGTCGCAGGCTTGAAAGCGCCGTATCCAGCCAATAAGCAATACCACGAAATAATAGGATAATAGCTGGTCATCTGTTGCCTTTCTAATATTTCTCCAATATCTTTTTCACTCTGCCAGGCTTGTAAAACAGCGCCTAATTTATCCGAAATATCTGCGTTATTTCGATTATCAATCCAATACTGAGAATCCGTTCGAGTATTCATTTTGTAGTGACAAACAATATAGTCTCTGACGCCTTCAAAACGGCTTCTGATATCGTCGTTAAATTCAGATTTAAGGGGTTCAATATCTGCCACTGCTTGATTATATTCATCGCTGACCAACACGTTTTTCAGTTTGAGGATGGTTTCATGCACTAAGTGTAATGCCGTTGCCTCTAATGGTTCTATAAACCCTTGAGATAAGCCAAGAGCCACCACGTTCTTATGCCAGTGTTTTTCTACTTGCCCAACATTCATATCTAAATGCTTAGCCTGCTCTCTCAATTCATCTAATTTATTTGGCGTAAGTGTTTCTGGTTCAAACACATGACTGAATAGCTCAGCTTCAGCGGCTTCGGCACTTAAATATTTGCTGCTATAGACGTAACCATTTCCTGTTCTATTTTGTAATGGTATTTGCCAGGCCCAACCCGCACTCAACGCTGTGGCACGGGTTTCTGATGGCAAAGGACTTAATCGTTCACTGGGAATAGCAATCGCACTGTCGTTAAACAAGTTATTCGCGAAAGACTCAAACTTTACCCCAAGTGCTTTTTGCAATAATAAAGATTGAAAGCCAGTACAGTCTAAAAATAAATCGGCCTGAAGCATTTCGCCTGTGTCGAGCGCAAGTGATTTGATATGCCCATTTTCGTGGAGTGCTATGGCATTTTTTTCACTGCTTATTTTGCCTTGAATATGTTTAACGCCAGCGGCTGTTGCTTTTTCTGCTAAAAAATTACCAAGCTTTGCCGAATCGAAATGATAGGCATAATTTAATGGGATTTGGGGTTTGCCAACTTGGGTTTTAGGGCTAAGCGCATGTTCTGCAAGGTAGGCAGACAGGAAAAAGGTATCTGGTTCAACAGGGACGTCCATACCTTGCATGCGCAATTTATTATGGTACAAAAATGCGGCTGCAGTTTGACGATCAAATGGCGAAGGGAAGGGATGAAAATAGCGATTACTTGAGGTGTGTTCTGTCCAATTAATAAAACTGATGCCATTCTTATAGCTTGCTGAGCAAGCGTTCATCCATTCAGCTTCACTAATATCAAGTTCATCAAACATGCGTTTTAATTGTGGTGTCGATCCTTCGCCCACGCCAATGATGCCAATTTGAGGTGATTCGACTAAGGTAACTTGCCACTGATGAGCAGAGCTGCCTTGTCGTTTTAAGTAATGATTGAGTAAACTGGCTGCCATCCAACCAGCCGTACCGCCACCGACAATGAGTAAGTTTTTTTGCATGCGCTGATTTCCTATTTAGCGATCGAACATTGCGTTGACTGTTGTTTCTCGTTTACCTAATTCTAACAAGTTTGTTCAGCTAAAGCTTGAGCGAATCGTGTCAAAATCCCCCAAATAGCAGTGTGGCATGAAGTGAATACGTATGCACTTGCGTAGTTATTTGTTGCGCTAAGAGGTAAACTTGCTCGCGTAATTAACATCCGGTTTACATACGTCTGAATGAGATCTAATGATTTTATGTGTGTAAACGCTCCGGACACATAAAAAGAGAAAAATATGCAAAAACAACAGCCACAACTCAGTTTTTGGCAACTATGGACGGTCAGTTTTGGCTTTCTTGGTGTTCAATTTGGTTTCGCGCTGCAGAATGCAAATGCTAGCCGAATTCTTTCCGATTTAGGTGCAGACCTACATTCTTTGTCTTTCTTCTGGCTAGTTGCGCCAATCATGGGCTTGTTGGTTCAACCTATTGTTGGTGCCGCTTCTGACCGCACTTGGAATAGAATGGGCCGACGCCGTCCGTTCATACTGGCAGGGGCTATCGCCGCTGCTATTGGCATGTTCCTTATGCCAAACGCTTCGCTATTTGTTGCCTTCATGGCGCCAATGATTTTTGGTGTCTTAATGTTGGCGTTAATGGACGCTTCTTTTAACGTATGTTTCCAACCTTTTCGTGCTTTAGTGTCTGACATGGTCCCCCCAGAGCAGCGTAATTCTGGATATTCTATTCAATCATTGTTGATTAATGTGGGTGCTGTTATCGGTTCAATCCTGCCTTTTGTTCTGACAAATGTAATAGGCCTAGAAAACACAGCAGAGGCTGGCAAAGTCGCGCCATCGGTAATTTGGGCGTTTTATATCGGAGCGACTGTACTGTTGGGTAGCGTGCTATGGACCGTATTTAGAACCAAAGAGTATGCGCCAAAAGACTACTACAATTATAAAGGTCTCGACGCTGCACAAATGGAGAGAGAGCTCGCTGAGAAGAAACCACTCGGTCAGAAGCTGAGCGAGTTCATTGGTTTAGTAAAAACAATGCCTGACACTATGCGACAGTTAGCCGTTGTTCAATTTTTCTCATGGTTTGCCTTGTTTATTATGTGGGTGTATACCACGCCTGCAATCACTCAGCACATTTGGGGCGTTGAAGTGAAGTGGTTCGATTCTAGTTATCTAAGCTCAGTGGACGTGCCTGCATCAATCGTCGCAGCGAAAGGTGCTGCTGGCGATTGGGTAGGGATACTATTTGCTGCCTACTCTTTGTTTGCTGCCGTCTTTTCGGTATTCCTTGCAAAGCTAGCTAACAAAGTTGGTCGTAAAGTCGTGTATGCGGGTTCACTGTTCTTAGGTGGCATTAGCTATATCAGTTTCTTGTTCTTTGAAGACCTCACGCCAACTACGGTGAACTTATTGATTACTGAAGTGACAGTCCCTTATGGTGCAGTTTTGCTAGTGTTGCCGATGGTCGGTATTGGTATTGCTTGGGCTGCTATTTTAGCCATGCCATATGCAATGTTAGCCGGGTCATTGCCTGCTAATAAAACGGGTGTTTACATGGGGATCTTCAATTTCACTATTGCTATGCCGCAAATCATTTGTGGCCTAACTGCAGGTTATATTTTGAAGTTTGCGTTCGACAATGAAGCAGTGAACATTATTGTAGTGTCAGGTGTATCTATGTTGTTGGCGGGCTTCGCAGTGTTTAGAGTGAAAGAACACGTACAAGTTACTGAAGTAAAAGGATAATTAACGCTTTTCATTTGGGTGTCATCCCTACTTAGCCTCAACTTAGCTTTGCTCTGTTGAGGCTTTTTTTATGTGGTACGCCCGCAAGATTGCCTAATTATCAACTCTGGTGGCATTAGGTAGTCTGTCACAATCTCGTTGTTAATCAGTTTCAATAAATTAGCGACAAGCAGCTCACCTGCCAACTGTGTATTTTGATGGACCGTAGTGAGAGGGGTTGATGCAAACTCACTGATTTGGATATTGTCATATCCTACTACAGCTACATCACGAGGCACTTTAAAGCCAAGGCTTCTAATGGCTCTGATTGCTCCCATGGCGATAAGGTCTGACGCACAGACGATAGCGTCTGGTTTGCCAGTATTAAGGATCTCTATCGCGGCATTATAGCCGTCTGACTCTGTAGAAATCGCATCTTTTTGAACAACACTATCGGCGTTGAGTTTACTTTCGGCAATGACACTCATGAAACCATCAAAACGGGCTTTGAATTCGGGGGCACTTTCATCAGCATCGCCAATAAAGGCGAAAGATTTATGACCAATATCAACCAAATGCTGAGTGACCAACACACCACCAAGAAAATTATCGCAACCGATAGATATACCTGGATGTTTCTCGTCCGGCGCGCCCCAACGTAAAAAACGAGTCCCTTGTTCTTCTAACTGAGATAATTTGTATTCGTAGTCCGTGTAACTACCGTAACCCAGTAAAATCAGTCCATCGGCTTTGTTGCTATCTTCATAAACCGCATGCCAATCATCTTTCAGGTTTTGAAAAGAAACAAGCAAATCGTAGCCGGCTGCGGCCGTGGCTTTAGTAATACTGCCCAACATCGATATAAAGAAAGGATTAATAAGAGAGTCATCAGAAGTAGGGTCTTCAAACAGCAGCAGTGCTAAGGTTTGGCTGTGTTGTTTACGCAGGTTACTCGCATTTTTGTCGACCTTGTAATTAAGGTCTTTAGCAATCTGTTTGATTCGATCTCGCGTTTCCTGATTGACCAAGGGGCTATTACTCAGTGCCCTTGATACGGTCGACTGAGAAACTCCTGCCATGTGGGCAATATCGAATGAGGTTGCTTTGCTCTTCATTGGTGACGGATTCTTATTGTTTGGTTACTAGTTTATACACTACTGAGGCCAGCAAGTTCAAATTGTTTCCATTAGTTGGTGAAGTAAAATACAAGGTAAGCAGTTATTTCGTAAATGTGCGTGGAAATATCAAATTGTGACTATGGTATTACGAGCAAGGTGATATACTTAAAGCGATCAATAACTTTATACCGCAAGGAACTCGAAAACATGGCCGAGATTGAGAATCGACCGTCAAATTTTATCAGACAAATCATTGATAAAGACCTACAAAGTGGTCTGCACTCGTCAGTATCAACACGCTTTCCACCAGAACCGAATGGCTACCTTCATATTGGCCATGCTAAGTCTATTTGTTTGAATTTTGGTATAGCTCAAGACTATCAAGGTACATGTAACTTACGCTTCGATGATACTAATCCAGAAAAAGAAGATATGGATTTTGTTAACTCGATTAAAGAAGACGTTTCTTGGCTAGGTTTTACCTGGCAAGGTGAGGCTAGATACTCATCAAACTACTTCGATCAACTTTATATGTTTGCACGGGAACTGATTGAAAAAGGCTTAGCCTACGTTGATTTTAGTTCACAAGAAACCGTTAGAGCGCTGCGAGGCACGCTGAAAGAGCCGGGTCAAAACAGTCCTTATCGAGATACATCCATTGAAGAAAACTTAGCGCATTTTGAAAAAATGAGAGCGGGTGACTATAAAGAAGGTGAATGTAGTTTGCGCGCGAAAATAGACATGAGTTCTTCTTTCATGTGCATGCGTGACCCAGTTATTTATCGTGTGAAATTTGCTCATCATCATCAAACCGGTGATAAATGGTGCATTTATCCTATGTACGATTTTACGCATTGTATTTCGGACGCTATCGAAGGTATCACGCACTCGTTATGTACTTTGGAGTTTCAGGACAATCGACGCTTGTACGATTGGGTAATTGAAAATATTTCTATTGATTGCACACCTCGCCAATATGAATTCTCTCGCTTAAACCTTGAGTACACTGTACTGAGTAAGCGTAAATTGATTCAGTTGGTAGACGATAAACATGTAGACGGTTGGGATGATCCAAGAATGCCAACGATTGCCGGTATCAGAAGACGTGGTTACACGCCATCTTCCGTGCGTGAATTCTGCCTGCGTATTGGTGTCACGAAAATGGATAACTTGGTTGAAATGAGCATGCTTGAAGCATGTATTCGTGAAGAAATGAATGTGTCGGCGCCAAGACGAATGGCAGTTTTAGAACCTTTAAGAGTGGTTATTGAAAACTATCCAGAAGATCAAGTCGAATGGCTAGATGCTATCAACCATCCAATGGATGATTCTATGGGCACACGCAAAGTACCTTTTACCAAAGAATTGTTTATTGAAAGGGAAGACTTCAAAGAGTCGGCGAACAAAAAGTTCAAACGTTTGGTACTGGAAAAAGAAGTACGTTTAAGAAACGCGTACTTCTTAAAAGCTAATAGTTGTGACAAAGATGATAAGGGCGAAATCACCACTGTTTACTGTACCTATGATGCCGATACTTTAGGAAAAGACCCTGAAGATGGCAGAAAGGCAAAGGGCGTTATTCATTGGGTAAGTGCGAGTGAAGGGAAACCGGCAGAGATCCGCCTCTACGACCGCTTATTTACGGTGCCTAATCCTGCTGGAGAAGATGAATTTACAGCGACTATTAATCCTGAATCATTGATAATTAAGCAGGGGATAGTTGAACCTTCGTTGGCAGATGCACCCGTTGCGAGTGCTTTCCAGTTTGAGCGCACTGGTTACTTCTGTGTAGATAAAGACAGTACGTCAGAAAACTTGGTATTCAATCGCACGGTTGGTCTAAGAGATACTTGGGCTAAACAAAATCAAAGCTAGTTGCTAACAAACCAAGCTCTGCTTTTTATGTATAAAGGCAGAGCTTTTTTATTTGGCTACGTTATTATTTTGGTTGGCAACTCAGAGTCTCATTGTTGATACCCGCACTGTCGTTCGCGGCAAGGTAGTGATACGTTGGCATAATGTCCGCCGGCGTCAACAAGCTACTCGCTTTTTCACCTGGAAACGCTTTTGCGCGCATGTTCGTTCTTGTGCCGCCCGGGTTGATGCAATTAAAGCGTACATGCGTATTCTTATGTTCGTCAGCAAGAACCTGCATCATTCCTTCCGTAGCAAACTTTGAAATACTATAAGTTCCCCAATAAGCGCGACCTTGGCTACCCACTGATGATGTCGTGAAAATAACCGATGCCTGTTCAGTTTTCCTTAATAGTGGCAGTAACGCTTGGACCATAAAGAACTGACTATTCAAATTTACCTGCATCACCTCGGTAAATTCCTTTTCTGTTATTTCTGAAAAAGGACTTAAATTACCTAATACACTGGCATTAAAAAGTACCACATCAAGCTTTTTGAACTGTCCCTCTATACTGGCAGCCATATCGGTATAATTTTTGGGTGTTGCACCTGCAAAGTCTATGGGGACGATAGTGGGTTGCACACCACCGTCAGCGATGATTTGATCATAAGTTGCTTCCAACTTCTCAACGGTTTTGCCCAACAGAATAACTTCAGCGCCCAGTTTTGCATAAGAAATAGCCGCTTCTTTTCCTATCCCATCACCTGCACCGGTAACAAGAATAACTTTGTTGCGTAAAGCGTTTTTAGGCGCTACATATTGTAAGTGAGAATGCATTGTTTCTTGAGCCTTGTAGTGTCGCTAATCAAAAAGCGCAATGTTAGCGTAATAGTCTCTGATGCTAAAGATTTTGGTGAGAAATTATTAGATATTTGTTTTTTTCATTACAAATGGTTAACAAACCTTTGCAAAGTTAATGTAAAGCCAATACTATTAAGATTATTATAACTGGTCATACTTGTTAGACTATCCGCAATACCATCACGTTAATAAAAAGTAAAAATGTGGTGGATAAATATTATCTGCAAGCGAGTGGGGAGAAAGAATGAATAAATTGTTAATTAGCGCTAGTGTTTTAGCTGCATTAGGCCTAAGTGGTTGTGGCGGCGGCGATAGCCTAAGCGACATCAAGGAAGACGCACCGGCACAAACACCGTTTTCTCGAGTTGTGTTTGATCCGGCAGCAGGGAATTTAAATATTCCCAATGACTTACTAATGCTACCAGGGGATGATGGTTTCTTCGATTATACCTTAAACATCCCAGTAGCTGACCCAAGTGATTTTTCTGATCCGCAAAATGCATTAAACGTCCTTGATGGATGGTCAACGACTCAACCGTTTGTTATCGATGTTGTTACACCACCAAACACTAGTTTGGATGAATCCACCTTAAGCCAAGGCATACACTTATATGAAGCGACATTGGGTTTGAACCAAAACGATCCTGATTGTGCGGCTATTCCTATTCCAAGTGCCGGCTGTAAAGTGGGTGATAAACTCGTATTCGGTCAAGACTATATTGTTCGTCCGGTTGATAACAATACTGTAACCGTCATTCCACTTCGTCCATTGAAGCCTGCTCAAGGTTATCTATTGGTGATGACTGATGATTTGAAAGATTCATCAGGTAAAGGAGTACAGGGCTCGACAACATGGGACTTAGTAAAGCAAGATATTAACACTAGACCATTAGCAACAGAGTCACAGTTATCTTTACAGACGCTTATCAACCTGCACTTAGATTCTTTACGTGCTGCTAGCGTAAACACTGACAATGTTACTTATGTATCGGCATTTACGACACAGTCAGTGTCTAACGTGCTTGATACTGTCAAACAATTAATGGTGTCTGAGTTTGCTCAAAGAGCAGCCGCCGGCGACCCAACTGCTGGTCAAGCACTTCCTGCTATAGTAGCAAGAGACGTGGCTACACAACCAAACACTATGGAGTTTTTAGGTTTGGTGTCTCAGGCTTTAGTCGATGGTGCAGTGCAAGTGGGTATTTCACAGTTACCACCTGAAGCAGCACCGATTATTCCAGCAATCAATGCATCTGACTTTTCTTCATTCACGACATGTTCGGGTTTGTTGAATGGTGCTGGCGGTGGTTTCGGTAGTCCAGTTCCGCAAGTTAACGACTTTGCAGCACAAGTAGCAACCGGCGTGTTAACTCAAGTGGGTCCATTCTGCGCAGCAGACCGCTTTGAAGGTAATATTTCATTGCCTTATTACTCTGGTGTGCCTTCAGCGACTAACCCACTGGCTCCTGTTAATACATTCTGGACAGCGGCTTGTGATAGCGGGATCGTACTAGCTAACGCTGCATCTGTGTTACCTACAGCAGAACCCGGTCCTAACGCTGCATTATGTGCTGCTGTCGGTCTTGCTGATGTGAGAGTTAACGGTGAATTACTTGACCGAGATCGCAACTTAACTAAGTTCTCTCCAGTACCTCAAGCTACTGGTGGAAATGAAGGCAATGAAACACTCGATGTACAAATCACTGTTCCAAACCCGATGGTTGCTGGTGCACTTGGTATTACCTTAGAGAAACCTGAAGCAGGTTGGCCTGTAGTGATGCTTGCTCACGGCATTACTTCGCAGAAGGAAGATATGCTCGCAATTACGGGTGCATTATCTTTAGCTGGTTTTGCTACATTTGCAATTGACCAACCTATTCACGGTAGCCGTGGTTTTGATTTGAACGGTGACGGCGTTGATGATTTAAACGCAACAACGGTTAGCGCGACTCACTATCTGAACCTAGGTAGCTTACCAACTGGACGTGATAACTTACGTCAAAGCGTCTCGGATTTACTCGGTTTACGTTTAGGTCTAAACGCGGTAGTCGACGCGACAGCGACACAGTCTGTTGATATCGATACGTCTAACGTATCTGTGTTCGGTGTGTCGTTAGGTGCGATTACTGGTGGTAACTTTGCATCAGTTGCGAACACTGGCTTTGAAGGTCCTTTAGCGGCCTTTGACGGTTTATTTGCAGTCCAAGCGGCATCTTTGGAATCACCAGGTGGTGGTACAGCTAACTTCCTCCTTGAATCTGCGGCCTTTGGACCATTGGTAAAAGGTTTGTTGTTGTCTCAAGGTTCACCTGAGTTCCAAGCGTTCTTAATTGACCGTTACGGTAGCGTGGCAGTATCTGAAGCTGACTTAACAGAAGGCGTTGGTATCTTCCTTGGTGCTATTAGCCCAGAGCAGTTAGCAACGGCAAATGCTTTGTTTGCTCAATTCGCTTTTGCAGCTCAAACAGTGATTGATTCATCTGACCCAATTAACTACTTTGAGACACTGGCTGCTAATACACCAGTGCACATGATGACAGTGATTGGCGATGGTGGTGAAACAAACCTACCTGATCAAGTTATTCCTGTGACTACTGCTTTACCTTTAGCAGGTCAACAAGCGTTAGTTGATATTATGGGACTACCACAAGTATCAACGACAACTGCAGGAACGTCGCCACAAAGCGGTGTTGTGTTCTTCAATCAAGGTGCACATGCAAGCAGTTTAAGCCCTGCAAGCAGCCCAGCTGTTACCACAGAGATGCAGCGACAAGTCGCGAGTTACGTAGCGTCTGGTGCAACGGCGATTGTTGTAACCAACGAAGACGTTGTAGCTAACTAAACTAGTCAAAAAGCAACAATGAAAAGCCAGCTTAATGCTGGCTTTTTTGTGCCTGCAATATAGAGAAGTGCTGTTCACATGTATGAACACTGATTAACAATAATTCACTTAAATTATTGTTAACAAAAAGTTAATTTTAGTACTATGATTAAGGACAAATAAGAATAACAAGGATAAAAATTATGTTTTGTAGACTCAGAACTTTAAAAAGTTCGGCCCTGCTAGTTTCGATCATCGCTGGGCTATCAGCATGTGGTGATAAAGATAATCAATTCACCGATGTTCAGCCACCATTACCTCCAGCACCGCCTGAAGCACCTGTCACACCGCCAGCATTACCCTCATTTGATACTGATGGTGTTCTCGAAGCAAATATCAGGTGGACGGACTATGGTGTTCCTCACGTGACTGCAGATAACCTAGAAAGTATGTCATTCGGTGTTGGATATGCATTTGCACAAGACAATCTATGTATATTAGCTGATCAAATCATCAAATATAATTCAGAGCGAGCAAAATATTTAGGACCCGACAGAGTGCCAGGTTCGGGCGATTCAGAACATCTGATAAATGATTTTGGTTTCTTAACCGTTGGCATTAGAGAGCAGGCTGAACAAAATTTTGCTAGCTTGAGCAAAAACAGTCGCGCGATGCTGAGTGGATATACTCAAGGCTATAACCAATACCTTCGAGATACGGGCGTAGCGAACATTGATCCGAGTTGTGCAAACCAACCTTGGGTAGAAGAGATTGATGGTGTGGATCTATTAACCTATTCACTAGGGGTTGCACTGTTACCTGGCGCAGCGAACTTCTTGGGTCCCATGTTTATTGCCGCACCTCCAGGAGAAAATCCGCTTCCTCGCCCTGTAACGGCAAGCGTTACTGGTGAGAACCAAAGTTCAGCTAACAGTAAATTGCCATTTAAAATATCGCCAGAAGTTACATTACCTGAACGAAACCCTCAAGAAATGGGCTCAAACGGTTGGGGACTTGGCTCTGATATGACAGAAAATGGAATGGGTATGGTATTGGGGAATCCGCATTTTCCGCATACCGGCAATCTTCGTTTCTGGCAGTTCCATACAACAATTCCTGGGCATTTGAATGTGATGGGAGGCTCTTTAATGGGCTTGCCTGGTGCAGTGAACATTGGCTTTAATGAAAATATGGCATGGACACATACTTTTTCGACTGCTGAGCATTTTGTTGTATACCAATTGGCGCTGGATGAAAATGATCCGAGTAACCTAACGCATAAAGTCGACGGAAATAGACGGACAATCTTCGAGCGTGATATGCAAATTGAAGTTGCTATTGGTCCTGGTGTAACCATTGAGCTAGAAAAAACAAGTTACTACACAAACTATGGCCCTATGATTGTCGTGCCCGGCAACTTTGACTGGGGCAGTGGTAATGCGTTTGCTATAAAAGATGCTAACTTACCTAATTACGATGTTATCGATCATTGGTTAGCGATGAACTTGTCTAGCAATATGGAAGAGTTCAAACAGGCTTTTAAAGATTATGATGGTGTAATTTTTAATAACACAATGGCTGCTTCTAAATCGGGTGAAGTTTTCTATATTGATGATTCAACCGTGCCAGGATTAGGGGCAACAGCGTTGAATGAGTTAGCAACAAATCCAGTCTTAATCGGAACCAAAGCCTTGGCTGGTTTCACTGTTTTGCCAGGCTTTATTAGTGCATTTGATTTTGACGGTCCTGTTCCTTATGAAAATGCACCGAAGTATGAAGGTACTGATTATGTGCAAAACTCGAACGATAGCTTCTGGCTAACGAATTTTGATAATCCGATCACAGGCGTTTCTCCTTTATACGGACAGGTTGGCAACCAACAGTCACTGCGTTCAAGAATGGCGCACAAGCTGTTAGCCGACGCAGCGGGTTCTGATGCTAAGTTCAATATGATGGAAGTTGAAGAAGCCCTGATGGGGAATCGCAATTATCTCGGTGAAGCGATTGCCAATGAATTGATCAGTATTTGCCAAGCAAATCGTGAGTCAAGTATCGACGTTAACGGGACGATGGTTTCTCTTGGTGATGCTTGCGATGCACTCTCAGCTTGGGATGGCACTATGAATAAAGCGAGCGTGGGTGCTCATTTATTCCGTGAATTTGCGTTTCAATTTAGACGTGATCCACAGTGGGCTGTCGAATATGACGTGAATGATGTGTTAAACACACCGAATGGTCTTTTAGATAATGATACAACCTTGACTCAATTAGCTACGGCGGTGGATAAAATTAATCGCGCAGGCATTGCATTAGACGCTAGCTTAGGTGAAGTGCAATTTGTTGAGAAAAGCACAGCTAGTGGCGAAGCAAGTGGTGAACGCTTGCCGTGGGGTGGTGCACATAATGTAGAGGGTGGTTTCAATGTATTTGATGCTCGTACATCAAATAACGGGACTGAATTGCCTCGTCATACCTATCCGTTAATGGATTCAACTTCGATACTGAGCGCAGAAGGTCAGGGTTATCATATTACTTATGGAAGCTCTTGGATGTTTATCGCTAACTTCACTGAAGATGGGCCTGTGGCGCGAGGCTTGTTGAGTTATTCGCAATCTCATAATCCGGAATCTGAGCAGTCAGACGATCAAACCAAACTGTATTCCGAACAACCTCAACTACGTCCACTTCGCTTCACTGAAGCTGATATTGCAGCTAATTTGGTGAAGGAAATGACGGTATCAAACGCAGCAATGGAATAAAGTTACCGCGATATATCTCGTAATGTGATATAAACGGCATGGCATTTTAAAAGGACCTATAAGGTCCTTTTATTTTTTTTATTTGCCCCGATATCTACTGCTGAAAATACGGGATGATATCAATATCATTTGGATAGTTGTTCATAGGAGCGAAGTTTGGAATTTTTATTTGAATATGGTTTGTTTTTGGCTAAAGCGGTCACCCTAGTGGTGTCTATTGCAATCGTTATTGGCTTGATTGCGGGATTGGCAACAAAACAAAAACAAAGCAACGGTAATCTTGAGTTTGAATCTTTGTCGGAGCATTACGACGATATCAAAAGAGATGCACAACAAGTATTGCTAGATAAAGACGCGCTAAAAAAGCGTGAAAAAGAAGAAAAACAAGCACAAAAGAAAAAGAGTAAAAATAAAAAAGAAGATGAGCCTGAAAAGAATAATTTGTTTGTTCTTAATTTCTCAGGCTCTATGAACGCACAAGAAGTCGATACGCTGAGAGAAGAAATTACAGCAATTTTGTGTGTCGCCACAGAAAAAGATGAAGTGCTAGTCAACGTTGAAAGTGGTGGTGGGGTTGTGCATGGCTACGGCCTCGCAGCCTCACAGTTGCAACGAATTAAAGATAAGAACATCAAACTGACGGTGAGCGTAGATAAGGTTGCGGCAAGTGGTGGCTACATGATGGCATGTGTCGCTGATACTATTTTGTCTGCGCCATTTGCAATTATCGGTTCAATAGGCGTTATTGCGCAACTGCCGAACTTTAATAAAGTATTAAAGAAAAACGATATTGAATTTGAACAACACACAGCAGGTGATTTTAAACGCACCTTGACAATGTTTGGTGAAAACACTGATGCTGGCAGAGAAAAGTTTCAGGCGGAAATTGAAGATGTGCACCTAATGTTCAAGGATTTTGTTCAGCAGCATCGCCCTGAACTGGATATTGATAAAGTAGCAACGGGTGAATACTGGTATGGACAACGTGCTAAAGATCTTGGCCTTGTCGATGTACTGCAAACTTCAGATGACTTTTTAATGACTGCGAATGAAAGCAAGCGTCTGTATAAAATATCCTATGCAACCAAAAAGTCGCTCGCCCAAAAGCTTGGTTTTGGCGCCTATCAGGCAATAGAGCAGACCTTCATGCGTTTAGTCGATGCAGGGAATAAGTTGTATAAATAATCTAGGTTTGTGTAAAGGCTAGTCGATATAAAAAAAGCGGCTCTCTTTAATTAGAGGCCGCTTTTTTCTACACAACTTTTTAATTAACGCGGTGCTTTCGCCCCAGGGTTAACTTCTTTAATCTGTTGCGTGTAAAAGTCTTTTACAGAAAAAGATGATGCAGGCTTTTTAGCTTTAGGCTTAGCTTTCGCTTTAGGCTTAGCGGTAGGCTTCTCTTCTTTTGCTGCTTTAGCAGGTTTTTCCGCTTTCGCTGGTTTCTCTGCTTTGGCCGCTTTAGCAGGCTTCTTCGCAGGGGCACTGCCCATACTATCAGCCATTTCGTCTAGCTGTGCTAAACGAACGTTTTTGCCGCCATCGACACTATACCAACCACCTTTTGCTTCAATCGTTGGTGCCTTTCCATTTGCCGCTTCATATGCAGCTGTAAATTTAGCTAAGACGCTGTCTTTGTCTAATTTGCTCATACGTTCTTATGAACCCTTTTTGTTATGTTGATGTTAAACTAGTGACAGTGTAAACCTTTTTTATTTCAAATGTCTAATTTGAGTGATTTGGAGCCTTTTTATAGTGAAAAAACAAGATTTTTTAGCGTTTTTAGAAGAAATACTGCAAAGTCGAACGATAAATGACTATTGCCCGAACGGTTTGCAAGTTGAAGCAAGCGACGAAATTACCAAGATCGTAACAGGTGTAACAGCATCACAAGCCCTGATTGATGAGGCTATTAAACGCCAAGCTGATTGTTTACTGGTGCATCATGGCTATTTCTGGAAGGGAGAAGATCAGCGTATCACAGGTATCAAGATGCGCCGCATTAAAGCACTATTGGATAATGGTATTAATTTAGTTGCCTATCATCTTCCCATCGATGTTCATCCCCAGTTAGGGAACAATGCCCAACTTGGTCAACAGCTAGGTTTAGTGAATATTGAAGCGCATCCAGAAGTTAAACCGTATGGAATTATTATGCAGGGAGAATTAGCTAATCCTATTACTCTCTTGAACTTCAGTGAGTTAATAAATAAAAGTTTGAAACGCGAACCAATGCATATTGAGGCACAGGGGCGAGATCTAATCAGCACCGTTGCGTGGTGCACCGGCGGCGGCCAAAACTACATTGAACAAGCTGCTGAACTAAATGTTGACGCATTTATTTCCGGTGAAATATCAGAACAAACTACTCATTTGGCGAGGGAATTAGGCGTACATTACTTTGCGGCGGGCCACCATGCCACCGAACGTTATGGCGTGAAAGCGCTTGGCGAGTATATCGAGGCGAATACTGAAATCAGTGTCGAATTTGTTGACGTAGAGAATCCAGCATAATGATAATAAAGAGCGTGAAGTGACTAAGAAGAAAAAACAAGCTGTAGCGGCAACTACAGTAAAACAAGATACTTTCTTCGATGGCATAGCGAATAAGTTTGATAAGAACATTTACGGCACCAGTAAAGGCAAAATTAGACACCAGTTACTACTGCATTTTCTGAGCGATTTTATCCATTCAGAAAAGGAACTCAGTGTACTCGATGCTGGCGGGGGCACAGGCATGATGACCTTGCCGTTCTGTCAACAAGGACATCGCGTGACGCTGTGTGATGGATCGGAAGAGGTGCTCGACATTGCGAAACAACGTTTAGCTGAGTACAACAAGTGCACCATCATCCATAGTGAGATAGAAGCATTAGAACCGGCAAGCTATGATTTAGTGTTGTGTCATGCGGTACTCGAGTGGGTGAATGAACCGAAAAGGCTGCTTCACCACTTGTGTTCTTTGTTAAAGCCCGGAGGTACCTTATCCTTAAGCTTCTTCAATCGTGACGCAGCTTTGTTCAATAATGCGATATGGGGGAATTTTGATTATATTAATAAAGGGTTGAATATCCGTAATCAGGTCCGTTTGAACCCTCATAATGCTCAGAGGCCACAAGAGATTATCAATTTTTTGCAAGAGCACTACCGCGACTACATTATTCGACACAAGGCTGGCATACGGTGCTTTCATGATTATCTGCATGACCGCAATAAGCAAATTGATGAGTATGATGTTTTGTTTGAATTAGAGCTCAAACATTCAAGTGAGGAACCATTCTTGTGGTTGGGTAAGTACTTTCACTTGATGCTTGAGCGCCCCGAGTCAATCTGATGCTTAGGCTGCTAGAAGATTTAGGATATCTTTTTCGATTTGTTCCGGTTTTGTGGTGGGGCTGTAACGCTTGACTACCTTACCTTCCTTGTTAATCAAAAATTTTGTGAAGTTCCATTTGATTCGCTTCGTACCAAGCACACCAGGCGCTTCATCTTTTAGCATTTTGTAAACTGGCGCTGCATCCTCACCATTAACGTCAATTTTTTTTGATAGGGGGAAGGAGAGATTAAAACGCATTTCGCAGAATTGTGCGATTTCGTCATCACTGCCTGGTTCTTGATGACCAAACTGGTCGCATGGGAAACCAATCACTTCAAGACCATTCTCTTTGTGTGATTTGTAAAGCGCTTCTAAGCCATCATATTGAGGAGTAAACCCGCACTTGCTGGCTGTGTTAACGATGAGTAGCACTTTCCCTTCGTATTGCTTGAATGCTATCGTTTCGCCACTGTTGGATGTGTAATCAAAATCATAAATGGTAGACATAGTACTTCCTTTTTTGTTTTTTGTTATTGTAGCAATAAACAAAATAAGGTCGCTATATTTGTGACTATAGTGAACTATAAATATAATTTACCTCAATGTACTAAGCGACATTGATGGAAATATCATCCTCTACATCATGGATCTTATAGATTTCAGGGTTAGCTTTTAATTTCTGTTGAATGATTTTGAAACGCTTCTCGTTAGAACTTGATAAGGGTTTGTCGCGAAGCTCTTCAACTAGCATGAGTGCTTGCTGGTCTTTGTACTCTGCTTTTTTGATATCGCTTAAACATTGCAACAAGTTCAAAGTAAAAGCAGGTACTTCGGGGCAAAGCAATCGGGCTTTATAGAATAAATCGATAGCTTCTTGGAGTTGATTGGCAAGGTAATATACCATGCCCTGGTCGTTGATTTTCTTGGCTTTTTCTTCTGCAAAACCAAGTGACTTTTCGGTTTCAAAAATGAGATTGTCTGCCAAGATCTGGTCTATTTGGTCGTCTTTCGCAGAGAGTTTGCGATCACATTCGTTCCAAATTTCTTTGGCTTTCTCTGTATTCCCTAGATTAAACCAGACTTTGATTGCATCAACCATCGACGCGATTTTTGCATTCTTCGCATCATTCACAGTCTTATCTTGCACTATGCGCTCAGCGCGTTGCTTATCACCTTCTAAAATACTAGCGAAAGCCAGCATGTAGTCGCGCTGATGCTGGGTTTGTTGATCAAGAATCGTTCTATTCGCGTTACCAATTAAACATTTGGCGGCATGGAGCTTAGGTGCTCTATCATTCACAGCTGAGTTTTCTGCTAATTGCAAATGATAACGTGCCAGTTCTATTGTGTATTCATCGAAACGCTCTTTTACAGTAAAATTACTCTGGCGTTTCTTTTCAAGCAGACGAATCGCTTCTTCGCTTCGTCCTTGCATTTTATAAGCGAGTACTTTTAATTTTGTCGCAGGAATAGTGAGGTCATTTTCTTTGATGTTATCTAACAAGCGTTCGGCTGTTGTGAAGTTTTCTTTTCCAATTTCGACGCAAGCCATCCATTCATATGCTTTGTCTTTAGTTAGCTGTTCCGTGATCAAGCTGTCTAACATTGACTGGCAGTGGCGCCATTGACCCGCCATGAATTCACTTTTTATAAGACCCCAATGTGCCCACAATACATTCGAACTCTTTTCAAGGATGTCACTGTATAGGGCGGCCGATTCAGTGTAGCGCTGTTCGCTGATTAGCAAACGGCCTTTCAATTTAATTAGGTCTGCTCGTGTGCGCTTGCTCAGGTCATCTGTGAGCATATTGTCGATGAACTTGAGTGCTTTGTTCGGTTGTTCATTATCCAGAAATTCTAATGCGGGTTTAATTTTTCTGCGTACAGCCAAGTAATGCAACATTGATGAATGCAATGTTTTTAGAGTGTAGGGCTTAATGATTAAAATGTCGGGATGAATATCTAAAATTTGACTGATGGTTCGTGGGAGTCTATCTGAGGTCAGGAAAACAAGGCCAGTGGAAGGTTTGATTAACTTACCTTCTGTCAGATACTGAATCCACTCGACACCGTTTTTACTCTGCCCTAAGTGAAAGTCAGTCACAACGATATCGAATTCAATTGTTCTAAGACCATTTCTCAGCTCTTTGCCGTTGCTGTAGCTTGCAATATCGAAGTCGCCAAGCGACATTAAGTTACTGCGCAAATTCATTCTTGCGGTAGCGTTGTCTTCTACAATTGCGATCTTAGTTTTGTTAGTAGCCATGTATTTCGATTCCAAATTCCGAGATTGGAGCATATCAAGCCACGTGTTGTTTTGCATTCTCATTGCGTAAAAATCCATCAAATTTGGGTATTCACTGCAATACATAGGTAAACCTTGCAGGGGATTGCCTTGCTAATCTTTACTAACCCGTAACAATTACTTTACAAGCGGTGCGTCGCTCAACTACACTTTACGTTTACGTAAAGGGCATGCTTGTTTACTGTAGTGCCATAACGTCTATATTTACCATTCAATATTATATCGGATGAATCATTTAAAGGTTTAGCATGAACAAAATAGCACAATTGATTAACGGTGAATTTACACCGTCTGCGGCAACTCAATTCATTGAAGTGACCAACCCAGCTAATAACGAAGTGATCGCGCTTGCACCTTGTGCAACAACAAGCGAACTTGAAGATGCTATTAAGAGCGCTGAAACAGCGTTTAAAACTTGGAAAAAAGTACCGGTTCCCGAACGCGCCAGAGTAATGATGCGCTACCAACATCTATTAAAAGAAAACCATGACGAAATAGCGACGATTCTGTCGGAAGAAACAGGTAAAACATTTGCTGATGCAAAAGGCGATGTTTGGCGTGGTATCGAAGTGGTTGAGCAAGCAGCCAATGTTTGTTCAATGATGATGGGTGAGACAGTTGAAAATGTTGCGACCAACATTGACACGTACAGCATGATTCAACCCCTAGGTGTTTGCTTAGGTATTACGCCATTCAATTTCCCAGCCATGATCCCTTTGTGGATGTTTCCAATGGCAATTGCGTGTGGTAACACCTTTATCCTGAAGCCATCTGAACAAGATCCAAAAACGCCAATGAAGTTAGCTGAATTGTTTTTGCAAGCAGGTGCACCGAAAGGCTTATTGAACGTGATTCATGGTGGAAAGGACCAGGTGAACTATTTACTGAATCATGATGCGATTAAAGCCGTGTCATTCGTAGGTAGTGTGCCAGTGGGTCAACATATTTATAAAACAGCAACAGACAACATGAAGCGTGCACAATGTTTCGCGGGTGCTAAAAATCACTCTGTGATTATGCCGGATGCAAACAAAGAGTTTGTATTGAATAACCTTGTTGGTGCAAGTGTCGGTGCTGCTGGCCAGCGTTGTATGGCAATTTCTGTAGCCGTTTTCGTTGGCGATAGCGCAGAATGGATCCCTGAATTAGCTCAGCGTATTGGTGAAGTGAAGCCGGGTTTATGGGACGACAAAGATGCAGGTTTTGGCCCGTTGATAAGCCCACAAGCAAAAGCAAAAGTGTTGAAATTGATTGCAGAAGGCAAAGAACAAGGCGCTACATGCCTAGTTGATGGCAGTGAGTTTACCCTTGAAGGCTACGAAAAAGGTAACTGGGTTGGTCCAACTGTGTTTAGCGATGTAAAAGCAGAGATGAGTATCTACCAAGAAGAAATCTTTGGACCCGTATTGTGCTGTATGGTTGTCGACTCATTAGAAGACGCAATTAAACTAGTTAATGCTAATCCTTACGGCAACGGTACATCGATATTCACTGCTAGTGGCGCAGCTGCTCGTAAGTATCAAAGCGATATAGAAGTAGGGCAAGTTGGTATTAACGTGCCTATTCCAGTGCCGCTTCCTTTCTTCTCTTTCACAGGTTGGAAAAACTCATTCTATGGCGATCTTCATGCTTACGGAAAGCAAGCTGTGCGCTTCTACACTGAGACTAAAACCATTACTGCTCGTTGGTTAGATGACGATATTCCTTCTGGCCCTAATATGACGATTGAACTTAAGTAATCGCATTTGGAAGATGATAAGGAGACTGACGTATGAATTTTGAAATGACCGAAGATCAAAAGGCCTTCGCTGAAACAGCAAAACAGTTTGCAGACCAAGAATTAGCGCCAAATGCAGCGAAATGGGATGCTGACCATTACTTTCCGATCGAAGCGATTCAGAAAGCGGGTGAATTAGGCTTTTGTGGCCTCTACACGCCCGAGAGTGAAGGCGGTTTAGGCCTTTCTCGCCTAGATTCATCCATCATATTTGAGCAGCTTTCAATGGGATGTACCACAACAACCGCGATGCTGACGATACACAACATGGCCACTTGGATGATAGCAACGTGGGGCACCACGGAAGTGAAAAGTGAGTGGATGGAGAGTCTGGTAGCGGGTGAAAAAATAGCAAGTTACTGCCTAACAGAGCCTGGCTCGGGTTCTGATGCTGCTTCGCTTCGCACCAGTGCAAAAAAGAATGACAAAGGCTACTTATTGAATGGCTCTAAAGTCTTTATTTCTGGTGCTGGAGCAACTCAAGTACTGGTAGTAATGGCAAGAACCGGTGAAGCCGGACCGGGCGGTGTATCGGCTTTTGTTGTCCCAGCCGATGCCGAAGGTATTGAGTATGGTAAAGCGGAAGAGAAAATGGGTTGGAATGCCCAACCAACTCGCATGATTACGTTTGATAACGTGCAAGTAGACAACACTGCTTTATTAGGTAATGAAGGTGAAGGTTTCAAATTTGCTATGCAAGGATTGGATGGAGGCCGTGTAAATATTGCAACTTGTTCAATTGGCACGGCACAACAAGCATTGAATACAGCTCAGGCGTATATGCAAGAGCGCTCTCAGTTCGGAAAGCCTTTAGCGAGCTTTCAAGCACTTCAATTCAAACTAGCTGATATGGCCACTGAATTAGTAGCGGCGCGCCAAATGGTTCGGTTGGCGGCTAACAAGGTTGATAATAACCACGCTGACAAAAGCACGTATTGCGCCATGGCGAAACGTTTTGCGACAGATGTCGGCTTTGAGGTTTGTAATCAGGCGCTGCAAATACACGGCGGCTATGGCTACATCAAAGAATATCCACTAGAGCGTCACGTTAGAGATGTGCGAGTGCACCAAATCCTCGAAGGTACGAATGAAATCATGCGGGTTATCATTGGTCGCCGTTTGGTATCGTCAGACACTGAAATATTGTAGGGACTATTATGTTAGAGAAAGATTGGCTCTCAGGTGCCAAACTTGCACCAAATAGTCATATTGATGCTCCCGTAACAGCGCATTTGTTGCCTAGGGAGCAAGGCAATACATTTCTTGGGGTATTACGTCTTAATAAGCCAAAAGCACTTAATGCACTGGATTTGGAAATGGTACAAGTGCTCACCGGCTTCTTAAGTGAATGGCAAAAAGATGTATCGGTATCTGCTGTTTTGCTATTAGGTGAGGGCGAGAAGGCATTCTGCGCTGGCGGCGATGTCGTATCAATGCATCGCGCCATGCAGGAGCAACGAGAACAAGAAAACCTTGCGCCTAATGACACTTTGGATAAGGCGCCTGGTTTTATACAAGACTTTTTTACCCAAGAGTATCAGCTAGATTACTTTATTAGCCAATATCCCAAGCCAATAGTTTGTTGGGGTACAGGTATCGTCATGGGGGGAGGATTGGGTTTATTTGCTGCTGCGAAGCACGCCATCGTTACCGAAACCTCACATATCGCCATGCCCGAGATCACCATAGGATTGTTCCCTGATGTTGGTGGGAGTTATTTTCTAAATAAAATGCCAACAGGGATGGGCCTGTTCCTAGGTTTAACGGGCGCTAGCATCAATGCTAAGGATGCGTTGTTTCTTGGCCTTGCTAAGCATGTCTTGCACTCAAGTGTGCTACCACAGCTTGTCGAACACCTGCTCAGAAGTCCTCAATTAGCTGATCAAGATGTGTCTGCGATATTGGATGATTTACAGGTGAGCCCTGAATCCCAAAGTCCGGAATTAGAAGGCTTAAGCGGTAAATTGCCGCCATTTAAAGATGCTTTCGCGTCATTTGCAGATGTGAATGGTGTGCAGGATATAGAACAAGCACTCAAAGAGATTGCGAGTCAGCATGAAGACAATGTTTGGTTGCAAAAAGCACTGAAAGGCCTGCAACGTGGTAGTCCAATTACGGCCCATCTTGTGGTTGAACAACTACGCAGAGGTAGAGATTTGAGTTTAGCGGCTTGCTTTCAGCAAGAAATAAATATTGCAGTGTCATGTAGCATGCACGGTGAGTTTCAAGAGGGCGTGCGAGCCTTGCTGATTGACAAAGACCGTCAGGCTAAGTGGCGTTACACAGAGTGGGGCGATGTGCCTGCAAGCTTTATTGCTTCGCACTTTACGTATTTTGACGTGAGTGAAAACCCGCTACTACACATTGACTCAGTGCTTACGGCCAACTAGGCGTTTGTGGTGATAATTGAATAAAAAAGGCTAGAACGATGAATAATAATACAAAAATTGCGTTTTTTGGTTTAGGTAACATGGGCGCTTCGATGGCTAAAAACTTAGTATCGGCTGGTTTTCAAGTCAGCGTTTATGATCTTGTAGAAGCGCAGGTAAAAAGTCTGGTTGATGTTGGCGCAATAGGGGCAGACACGCCAGCTCAAGCTTGCGAGGGTGCTCAAATAGTTATCTCGATGCTGCCTGCAGGAAAGCACGTTGAATCACTGTATTTCGGTCCACAAGGGCTTGTAGAAAATATACAAGCCAATGCACTGTTTATCGACTGCAGTACCATTGAATCAAATGCGGCAATTTCTATTGGCCGAAAGTTAAATGATAGCGGTCATCGCTTTGTTGACGCGCCTGTGTCTGGTGGCGTTGCCGGGGCTGCTGCTGGCACGCTGACATTTATAGTGGGTGGACATGAAGCTGATTTTCAACAGGCGAAACCAGTGCTGGAGAACATGGGGAAAAATATTTTCCATGCTGGCGCGGTTGGCGCCGGTCAAGTCGCTAAGATATGCAACAATATGCTGTTGGCGATTTTGATGGCGGGTACCTCTGAAGCTCTGCAAATGGCGATTGATAATGGTCTTGACCCTAAGGTGATGTCAGACATTATGCTGCAAAGTTCAGGTCGAAATTGGACGTTAGAGCTTTATAACCCTTGTCCAGGTGTGATGGAAACTGTGCCATCATCAAATAACTATCAAGGTGGCTTTATGGTTGATCTAATGAACAAAGATCTAGGCTTAGCTATGAATACCGCGAGTCAGCATAATTCTGTGACGCCAATGGGAGCGCTTGCCAAGTCATTGTTTCAACTACATGGTAATGCTGGCAATGGAAAGCTCGATTTCTCCAGCATTTTCAAATCGTTTAAACATTAGGGGGCGCTGCGCTCAGTTACCTTAGAGCTAAAATCGGTCTACTCAAAAATAAGGGTATGTTATCATGCCCTTAAGTTCAGCTAACTATGAATAGAGGCGCAACATGTGGCAATGCCCACTGTGCAAAGACCCGTTTTTAGATATCGACTCGGCAAGTGCCAAGTTAGAAAATAAAACCTTACAGTGTGGTAACAAACATAGTTTTGATCGCGCCAAACAAGGCTATTTCAACCTACTTCCAGTGCAACATAAAAACTCCAAAACCCCCGGTGATGACGAAGGTATGGTGCAAGCCAGAAGGCGATTTTTCGAATCGGCTCCCTATATGCCACTCGTTGAAAGTATCGCAGCGTGCATAAACACGTATCTGAGAGAGTCACATTCAGAAAACGCTGCACTGGGAGATGAAGAGTCAAAAAAATCACCCCTAAAGGTTCCGCGTAACTCGCGTGCATGTGCTGGTAGCCCAATAAAAATATACGATTCCGGCTGTGGGGAAGGTTTTTATTTAAATGCGCTCTCAGCTATTCTACCGGACAATTATCAGTTCGCAGGACATGACATTTCTAAAGCTGCCATTATCGCGGCAGCTAAAAAGAACAAAGATAAGCAATTGGTTGTCGCCTCTACTATCAATATTCCACTGCAAGATAATGCTGTTGATGTGGTATATCAAATATTTGCACCAAGTTGTTCTGACGAGTACCGAAGAATACTTCATCATCACGGATTACTCATTGTCGTTGAACCTGCAAGTGAACATCTGTTTGAGATTAAACAAAAGGTTTATGATAAACCTGAAAAACATAAGGTAGCGGAAGCAGGCATTGCCGGATTTTCTTTATTGGAAGAAAAAATAATCACTTTCCCTGTGAATTTAGATACTGCCGAAATACGCTTAGCTCTGTTGCAGATGACTCCGTTTTATTGGCGAGCGTCCGACGAAAGCAAGGCACAGATCGAAAATGAACTACACTCAGTGACGGCCAGCTTTGTGCTGAGGGTTTACCAAAACTCAAAGGGGACTCATGCATAAAGCCTTGTTTTTAGACCGCGATGGCGTGATTAACGTCAATCATGGATATGTGCACCAGCGCGAAGACTTCGATTTTATTGATGGCATCTTTGAATTGGTGCAACGTGCTAACGCTGCTGATATGAAAGTGATTGTGGTGACTAACCAAAGTGGTATTGCCCGTGGCATGTATACTGAAGAAGCCTTTGAAAACTTAAGCCAATGGATGAGCAATCAGTTTTTAGAACATCGGTCACACATTGATGCCATTTTCCATTGTCCTCACCATCCTAACGGAAGTGTTGAGACCTACCGGTTAGCCTGTGATTGTCGTAAGCCTAAAGCTGGCATGCTTTTGCGTGCAGCTAAAGAGTTAAATATTGACTTGGCAAACAGCATCATGGTCGGTGATAAAAACATTGATATGCAGGCGGCATGCGCAGCAGGTTTGACTAAGGCGTACTGGTTTACACCTGAGGCCAGAGACAATGCAGCCATAAGCCTTATTGAAGAAGAGGCAGTGAAGCTTGCAACAGGCCACACTGCCATCGAGAGAATAGAAAGCTTATTTAGCGTTTTGAGAACTCAGTAATGTGTTTGATTGAACGACTTAACAAATTAGTGTCAATCTCGGTCAATACTTTTTCATTTGTCATGTAGTCTCTAATCTCAAAGCTACCATCTTTACTCACCTCAGTAATCAGACCGTCGTGCACCACAACTAAATGTCTGCCTTGCGTGCTCACCGCCCATGTTCTGATGGGAGATTGCAATGCCTGACCAATCGAATAATTGCTAGGCGTTGCATTGCAACCAAGCTGTTGCAGTATGGTTGGTGCAATATCTTCTGTCGTCGACATGGTCGCTTTGAGAGGAATATTTGAGTACAACTGATGATGCGCTTGTGTATCGTTCTGGGTGACCAGAATGACGCTGGCAGAGCGAGTTAATAGATCTAAGTCGATGCCCTCTAGCGAATCTATAGTGATATTGGCAAAGAACAAGCCACTGTTCGAGCTTTTTAATTTCGCAGAAAAGTCTTCCCATGTTGCAGAGTAATAAGGCTTGTTCAGATTATCTTGATCTGCACTGCTAACATGGTCATGCATAGTGACCTCTAAGTTAAATGCCTTTGCTAGAGCGAGTAAGACGGGTTGAGAATCAGACACGCTAGCAAGTAATGCTTCTGGCAAACCATAAACCACTGATTGCAAGTACTGTTCTTCGAGTGTATTGCTTACAAAGTGGAAACCATAGGGTGTTAGTGTCTCTGGAAGTTCAGTAGGTGTGTTGTCTTGTACACTGATAAATACCAGTTTTTGTTGTGAATCTACTGAGCAATAAATAGGCTTAGGCGGATAGGTGAGGCTAAAGTCAGTATCGTTAAACTGGAGTGTTTGACGCTGGCGGTAGTCCTGTAAATCGAATACGCCAATACGTGACATCAGCGTTTTCGCCGTAGCAGGGTAAGAGAGCGGTAACATATTGTCTTGTTGTAATACGGGAGCATAAAGCTTTGCATCAGCCCAAACATGGATAGCATGACTTAGTACAAAGCACGCCACAAAGGCTGATGACACGTAGGCCCCGATCCGCACTTTCATAAAACGTTTAATTCGCTTGTGAATCGCATTCGCTAGCACTAATTGGAACATTAACCACACAACGACCAGTAGCAATAGGTAAAACCATTGTAGCCATGAAAATGCGCCCATCTGACCTTCTGTCTCACTGCGCAAAAGTTCAGCAGATCGAAAGCTAATGTGAAAACCGGTTTTGTTGTAAAGCAAAGCATCGAATGCAAGCAGAGCCAATCCCACTGCCGCAATGAATGAGCCTATGGCTTTTAGCACCCTCGGTTGCTTTAGTTGATAGCACAAAGGGAGCAGCAATAGAACAAAACCAAAAAAAGTAATAAAGCTGATATGCCCAAGCCACGTCAACACCATGTACAAAATGCTAAGTGGTGTGTTCGAAATAGGGGATGACAACAAATACACAGAAGAAATGACGATTGCCATTAATATATTTGCAAAGGCAAACCAATGTCCCCAAGCAACAAGTTCATTAATCTGTTTTCTTCTTGGTGTTTCATTAAAAATCATAGGACTACTAGTTTCCCTTCACTGCGCGCTTTAACACGTCGCAAAACTGATTAAGCATCGCTTCTCTGTTTCCTTCCGGCACCTGCTGCACAAAGATGTTTGATACCACATTACCCAGGACCATTAAGGACAAATCTCGATTAGCATTATTTTTTTCTAAACTATCGAATATGTCTTGCATTGCGGCTTCAAACTCTTGATTCGAGTAGCGAGATTGTTGAG
Source organism: Brumicola blandensis (assembly GCF_031846165.1). NCBI lineage: Bacteria > Pseudomonadati > Pseudomonadota > Gammaproteobacteria > Alteromonadales > Alteromonadaceae > Brumicola > Brumicola blandensis. The sequence goes on along the minus strand of NZ_JAVRIE010000001.1, from coordinate 892,508 downwards.
GCATGAATCTGTCCTGTGATTTTTAGTGAAAAACTGGGTACAATTGGTTTAATAACGGCGGCGGATTATAAAGGCACGCCGAACATTCACCAACAATTGTCTGGCCAAATTCTTTTGAAAGCAATAAATTTGGCAATAAACAGCAGTTTAGCACATTTTTTAAGGTAGTCTTATTAGCATATGAGTGCACTCATTCACCAATTCGTAGTCCATCGCCTAAACTTATCTGACGATGGAAAACTTCATTTTATTCCGCGAAGCACCTGTTTCGACGTGAGTAAAGAAATCGAAGCCTTAGCACAGCAGCTTCATAATACTTTCAATAGTAAACCTGGAAAGGGTGTTGGCGGCTTCGCTGAAGAGAGCGAGTCTACTTTTTCCGCAGATCTTGGGCAAACTCTAAGCAGTGATCTCGATTTTCATGAGTTCAGCGTCAAAAGTGGCGAATTTTTATTACAAACATTGGCGAAGGAAGAGTTAGTTGAAACCGGCTTTCTGATATTCAGTCAATATGAATACTTAGCAACCAACTATCTTATGATTGCATTGATTGATACCAAACAGCATGTTGCAGTTAATCAAAATATGGATTTGGACTATAGCGATCACCTCGACTTCTCTAAAATGCAACTTGCAGTGCGCATTGATATTACCCAATGGCAAGTTACACCAGAACAATTTCGTTATGTGAGTTTCATTAAAGGGCGCATGGGTCGTAAAGTATCTGACTTCTTTATGAACTTCATGGGCTGCGAAGAGCAAGTTGACGTGAAGCAACAAAATAAGCAATTAATGCAAAACGTTGATGAATATTTATCTCAGGAACAATGCGACGCGTACGAAAAGAATCAACACAGAGGGAGCGTTGCCGCCTATTTTAAAGAGCAAATAGATAGCGGTGAAGATGTTAGCGTAGAAGATATTGCTAAATATCTCCCTCAAAATGAAGACGAAGGGCAGTCATTCACTGATTTTAACGCACAGCAAGAGGTTCCCTTAGAGCCTACTTTTCAACCTGACAGAGCCGTAATTAAAACCTTGGCGAAGTTCAGTGGTGCCGGCGGCGGCGTGACGCTTAATTTCGACCGCCAATTATTAGGGGAACGCGTGTTATACGATCCGAATACTGATACATTGACTATCCGCGGTATACCACCAAACTTGAAAGACCAACTACTTCGCGCAAATAAAGGAAACTAATCACAGTTATGAAACTTTTTGTCAATGATTTAACTGTGATGGACTTTTCTTATCTATGCCCAAAAAGAGGGATGGTTGGGGAAAGTTGGATTGTCGATATCGTGCTTGATGGTGGATTGAATGAAGAAAGCATGGTGCAAGATTTCGGTAAAGTGAAGAAAGAACTGAAGCACATAATCGACGAATATGTCGATCACAAGCTTGTTGTGCCTGCCGAGAATCAAGGCGTTGTTATCACCCATGATGCCTCTCATGAACGCGTTCAGGTCGATTTCACTTATCAGCACAAAACTGATTCAGAACAAAAATCGATGCACTTATATTGTCCACCTGAGGCCTATGCATTTGTTTATGCCGAAGAGGTCAATATGGACTCTGTGACTGAGTATTTAAAGGAAGTCATAAAAGTTCACTTACCTGAAAATGTGCACTCGGTGGCTATTTCCTTGCGTGAAGAAGTTATCTTAACGGACTTTTATCACTATACCCATGGTTTGAAAAAACACGATGGCAATTGCCAACGGATCGCACACGGTCATCGTTCAAAAGTCCTTATATTTGAAGATGGTGAGGAAAGCCAAAAATGGCAGTCATATTGGTCGGAGCGTTGGGCGGACATCTACGTTGGCACCGAAGAGGATCTTGTTGCCCCCAGTGATTTGAGCTTTTCACATTCGAATATTAATGAAGAACAATTTTATTGTTTTAAATATGAAGCTTCTCAAGGTGTGTTTGAACTTGCCATTGAAAAAAGTGCGAGCGAGATTATTCAAACAGATTCAACGGTAGAGTGCTTGGCGCAATATATGTTTGATGAACTTAAAACCAAAACTGACAAGCGTTTAGAGGTGAGAGCATTCGAGGGTGTTGGCAAAGGAGCGATTGTTGCCGATGACTAAGGTTCTTTTCCGCGCATTACTCATGTGTGCGTTGACCCATTCTTTATTGCCTGTCACCGCCATAGCGGAGCAGTTAACACTAAATGGTGAGTTGACTCAAGGTACCTTGTTGCGTGGAAACGTTCCCGAAAACAGCAAAGTATGGTTGAACGGAAAGGAGATAAAGGTTTTACCGTCAGGTGACTTTGTCATTGGTTTTGGGCGTGACGCTAAACTAAGTCATACCTTACAATGGCAAGCGCCTGAAAAAAGTGAAAAAAATGCGCATCAGATTTCACTTACTCAGCGAGAATACAACATTCAGCGTATTGAAGGTGTTGCTTCTAAATATGTGTCACCGCCGCAGTCAGTGACAGATAGAATCAGAGAAGATAATCGACAGATTGGTGCTGCCAGAAGAACGTTTAGCAATTTAACGAGCTTCCTTGAAACGTTTATATTGCCTGCTGAAGGTCCAATTTCTGGTGTGTATGGCAGTCAGCGTGTTTTTAACGGTGAGCCCAAACGACCACATTATGGTTTGGATATCGCAGGTCCAGTGGGCACCGCTATTGTGGCGCCAGCGTCTGGACGAGTTAGCCTTGCGCATGATGATATGTATTACTCTGGTGGTACGCTGATTGTTGATCACGGGATGGGAGTGTCTTCTACGTTTATCCACCTTTCTAAAATAACAGTGAAAGAAGGGGAGTTCGTAGAACAAGGCCAAAAAATTGGTGAAATGGGTGCGACAGGAAGAGTGACAGGTCCCCATTTAGACTGGCGTATTAATTGGTTCTCAGAACGTTTAGATCCTGCTTTAGTTTTGCCGGAAGCTTCAAGTCAATCAGACTGAAGCTTCTAGCGAACACCTTATTGAATCCAACGCTCAAATTTTGAGGCATCCTCAATACTGAAGTAAACCGTGTCAAGAATAGCTGCCTCAACGCGCATACTAGAGTGTATTAATCGGCCTTGTCGCAAATAGGTCAATGTGACCATACTGTTTTCTGCTGCTGTATTTATATCCGACGCGTAACTATCTAAGATAGATTGCAAGGTCGTGCTGCTCACTTGCCATTTATCGATAGCTATCAATATATCTCCAATTTGTAATCCGGCTCTACTGGCTGGAGAACCATCTTGCACTGATTGTAAAATGACGCCGCTGTCCTTGTCCTGATAGCTTGCGCCAAAACCACTCAAGGCGACTTTATCGGCAGGTGTACCACCAAGGTCCTTCAGGCCGCTGCGGCTGCGATAATGCAGTTTTAAACCGATAGAAGACAGCATTTGCGAATATGGCAAATCAATAGTGCTGTAAATAGCAATATCTAAGAAGGCGGAAATATCAATATCGAAATGCGCTTTGCAGATATCGTGTATAACGTGATCGTGGGTGCCGATATTTTTGGAACCATAGTCTCGCCAAAGTATTTGCATCACGTTATCTAAACAGTACTTTCCGGCGGATAAATCACGTAAGGTGATATCTAGTAACAGTGCAACGATAGCGCCTTTATTGTAATAACTGACGATATGATTGTGTGATCCAGCGTCTTGCTTATAAAATTTGGTCCACGCATTAAAACTAGATTCAGTCACTGTTTGTGAATGACGCCCCTGTGTTCTAATTAGCCGAGTTAAGTTCTCGGCTAATATCTGCGCATACCGCTCATGTGTAATCAGTTTGCTGCGAGCCATACTCAAATCGTCATAAAGGCTAGTGAAGCCTTCATAAATCCATAACTGCTCCATATAAGCTTCTTGGCTTAAGTCAGGGCTAATCATCACTTCTGGTTTATTTCGTTTAACGTGCCAAGTGTGGAAAAGCTCATGACTGCATAAACTAAGAAAGCGTTGATAATCTGCACTGCGCCAATCATCATAGCTCGTATCCTTGAAGTCTTGTTTCATAGGTAAGTGGAAGCGGGGATACATCAGTGCGGTTGATGCACGGTGTTCTAAGCCACCAAAACCATCTTCTGTAAGAAGTGTAATAAACCAGTATTCTTCTTCCGGAAAGCCATCGAACATGGTCATGTGGTGTTCACATAAAGGTCTTAGATCGAGACATATTTTTTCAATATCAGTTTGCGTGCTACCAGACAATACTAGGTGAAATTTTGTTTTACCTACTTCGAATGTGTGTTGCTCAAATTGACCGAGTAGCACAGGATGATCGATAAGTTCCTGATAGTCCTCACAGAGGTATTCATAAACAGTTTCTTCATCATTTTCATGTTCAGCAACACTGGCAAAAGAACAGGCGATACGCCAGTTTTGGTCAACTTGATTATTGGTGATAGATAATGAGATTGGTCTGTTGCTCATTTCTTTTACTTCTAAGAAAGTACTCGTACCATTAAAGAATGCATATTCGTCAAATAAATAAGCGCCACGAACAGACAAGTCAAAAGCGTACACTAAATAGTCTACTTGAACCGCTTTCCTTTCATTGATGACTTCCCAAGATTGTTTATCTGTTTGCACAATACTCAGTTCAGCACCGTTTTCATCTTTTGCTGAAATTTGGTGAATATTTCGTGCAAAGTCACGGATCATGTAACTTCCTGGGATCCATGCTGGTAAGCTGAAATGCAATGATTGAGATTCACTACTTGGTACATTTATTGAGACAGAAAACAAATGCTCGCTCAATGATGAAGGACTGATCTTATAAACTAACTGCGCGGTCATACGGTATACCTAAGGTTAATCGGGATGGTATTGAATTTATGTTCTAGAAGACTAGCATGTAGACTCAATGAAAGCATCGCTTGAGCAAGATAGATTCACAATGTAAACTCGTTGTTAATAATGAACGTAAGCCGATAAAATAATAAGTATAAGTTCATGACTTTGCAGCTAGGTCTGTAAAAGTCTGGCAAAAGTAATACAACTTGAGGTGTAACATGCGCGAAGTAGAACGACTCATCAATCATTATGGTGAAAGTCATACGAATAAAACGAATATCTTGATCCACGCCATTGCGGTACCGTCCATTTATTTTGTGACGATTGGCCTTATCTGGTCTATTCCAGTGCCCGAGTTCATGAGTGCAATGAATATCACCTTTGCCCACATACTGGCTATCCCAACTCTGTATTACTATTTTAAGCTCTCTGGGCCCATTGGCGCAGCCATGACCTTGCTCACGCTTGCCGCATTTGGCGTAATCAAAGTCTTGGTCATGTTTGATATTTCAGTATGGATGTTCAGCCTCGCACTCTTTGTCGTGATGTGGGTCTTACAGTTTATTGGGCATAATATTGAAGGCAAAAAACCTTCATTTTTCGAAGATTTACGCTACTTGTTAGTGGGGCCGGCGTGGTGGTGGGTGCATTGGCTGAAACGCATGAACATCAGCTATTAATCACAAAGCATTGTGGCATGGCGCATGATTGCGCCTTTGCCTAAGTATCAAGATCAGGTGCTTGTACCTACTGGTTATCCCAAACGCGTAATGCGATCTAGTATCTCCACCGAATAACGATTCAGGTTTTTAGTCGTTGTTCTGGTCTGCTCTAGTGGCACTAGTACTGGTTTAGTATGTGTTTCGCCTACCATGACACCTCGTGCTCCATTTAATAAGCTTTCTACAGCGAAAGCGCCGAGTCTTGTTGCTAACATCCTATCTTTACTGACCGGCGAACCCCCACGTTGAACATGTCCAAGAGTAAGGACTCGAAGATCAAAACCAGTCTCAGAGGCTAAAGAATCGGCTAGCACTTGTAATCCTCCAGGCCACAGATTTTCAGTTATGATGATAATATGGCTCGGATTCGTTTTGTTTTTCCGACGCACTTCGAGTTTATCAAGGATTTTAACCAACTCTTCTGCTGCTGAGGTAAACAACTCTGGGACTAAAACATGATCGGAGCCAGAACTGATAGCAGAATCTAAGGCAATAAAACCGGCTTCTCTTCCCATCACTTCTACTAAGAATATACGTTCAAATGCTTCTGCGGTATCTCTTACTTTGTCGATCGATTCGACTGCGGTTTGGATTGCGGTATGAAAACCGATCGTAAAATCGGTGCCGGATATATCATTGTCAATGGTACCGGGTATCCCTACCACAGGCTTATCCCAAACAGTTTGTAGATGCTCTAAACCCATGAATGAGCCATTACCACCGATAACAATGAGTGCGTCGACATTTAACTCGTCAAGGTTTTTTGCGGCAAGTTCAGCGCCTTCCTTGGTTTTAAATTTATCACAGCGCGCACTGTACAATATGGTGCCACCTCGCTGAATGAGGTTGTAAACATCTGCGCGCTCCAGAGTCCGCCAGTCTTGGCGTAGCAGGCCATTATACCCATGTGTATAACCAATGACTTCAATACCTTCGTGTTCACAGGCCAAACAAATTGCTCTGATACAAGCATTCATGCCTGGCGCATCGCCACCTGAGGTAAGTACTGCAATTTTATTTACGGGCATTGGAAACCTTTATTGTAATTGTTGTCGTATAACTTGTAGCATAACAAAACTTTCACAATGGAGAAGATGAGAGTGAAAAAATTCCTAATAATCGGTTTTGTCATTCTGATATCGGGCTGTTCGACCAAGTTTGCCTACAACAACCTAGATTGGTTAGCTTATTGGTATATAGATGATTATATTGAGTTAACGAGCGAGCAAGAAGAAGCCGTTGATATAAAACTTCAGCAATGGTTGAGTTGGCATAAAAGTGAAGAGTTGCCCAAGTATTTAGCTCATTTATCTGAGCTTTCTGAAGATATTCGTAGTCAAAGTATCAGTATGGCTAGGATGGACTATCATCAGGACAAAGCCGCCGAACACTGGCTCCGTTTAAAAACACGCATTGTACCCGACCTCGTCACATTAGCACCGCTTCTGAATGAACAACAAATCGAGGATATGTTTGCAGAAATAGACAAGCAAAATGAGGAAGAAGCAGAGGAGCGTGCTGAACGCCAAGAAAAAAGTGAAGCTAAGCGCAAAAAAGACGGCTTAAAGCGTAATAAAAAGAACCTTAAAAAATGGCTGGGTGCGTTAACTCCAGAACAGGATCGTCTAATCGAGAATATGTATGGTCAATATCATCGTAACGGGGCTTTGTGGCAAGCTTACCGGGAACGTTATCAAGCAGAGCTGAAGGGGCTTTTCCAAGAACAGGATCGAGGCGTAAATTTCCAGCAGCGTTTACAAGAGTTATTACTGTATCCTGAAGTTTTTCGTGGTGAAGAATTGAATAGAAGAAACCTAGAGAATGGAAATAAATACAAAGAATTTTTATTAGCAGTCGACACCCTTGTTACTGAAAAACAGCGTAAACACCTCATTGCTGAAATTGCAGATTTTAGTGATGACGTACAAGACTTACTCGGAGACTAGTGCTTAGTCTGTTGTCTTGCCAGAGAGCTTAAACCTGGCGAACAACTTATCGATGCTGGCGCTTTTTAAGGGTTTTACTAAATAGCCCGTGGCGCCAGTTTTTATCGCTTCATCTACCATCGATTTACTTTTATTCCCACTGAGCATTATGAACGGTGTCTTTTTGTTGGGCCCATCTCCGCCAATAGTGCTCTCAACAACATGAACACCTGAGCTATCAGGCAGGTTGATATCCATCAGAATCAAGCTGTATTGTTTTTCATTGATTTTTCGCAGTGCACTGTTCCCATTGCTAGCAGTATCTAAAGCAACCGACCGTTTCGCAAATAAGGTTTTGCTAAGCTGTAAGCTAAGCACATCATCTTCGACAAGTAATATGCCGGGTTCCGTCTCACTTAATTCGAGTATGCCAGTATGGTTGTTTTCAATACCTTCATTGTCTAACTGTATTGGTGGTTCAAAGCTTGAGTTTGCTAAACCAGTCTCGTTTTGCAGTAATTCGAAAGCATAATGCAGCAGTTCGGTTGTTTTTTGTTTGATACTTTGACTCACATCGACGGGGAGTAAGTAGGGCGGCGCGACCAAAGTTTGGAGCAAATCATCAAAATTTAACTGAGGTATGCGTTGTTGCTGAATTTGTTTAATAGCATCTTCTAAATACAGCTCGGTTGTCTGACTGATACTTTGTAGCTTACTGTTCTTTTTATGTTTTTCAGCTAAACCTTCAGTGATGAGTGCTATCAGTTCATCCGAATAATGAGTAGAGGCATCAAGAAATCCTGCCAAACTATAATTTGCTACCTTGGTTTGCTTTAGCTCGTGTAGTTGTTTTTGTAAGACCTGAACTGTCCGGTTTTTTTCATAAATTGGACGGCAAACAAGGTAATCATCTATAACGTGGTCTTGGTACGCCTGAAACGCTTCATGTTCATATTTACGAGGGATGGCAGTGACGACTTTGTGTTCGCAATGAGCGCTTTTCTTGATAACCGATAAACATTTATAATATGAAGCTAAACAAATGCCCAAGGTATTACCAATGAAAACAAACAGTTTTGATTTTGGTTCAAGCATTAATTTGCAAACTTGCTTTAGGTCTTGAGTGGTTTCTACCGCTTTAAAATAATCGTTTACGAGGTCAATCAAAGCCTGGTCTTGCTGACTATTACCTCCAACAATAATGACATTTGCAATAGTAGTAGATGGCATTAAATCGACACCTTATTCATAATTTAGTCTTAGCGCATCACGCAATGTGGTTATTTGTGTTTGTACCGCTGGCCATATAGTGTGCACAGAGTGCTCTTTTTGTGCACTTGCACCTTCGTTGCATGCATTTTCTAATTCTACACAGACTCGGCTCAAACCTTGTGCCCCAATAATTAAAGAGCTGCTCTTCAGAGAGTGGGCCAAGCCGCCGACCTTTTTCCAGTCAGCTTGGCTGATTGCGGCGCTCAAGGAATCGGTCGCTGTGGCAAAGTTGATTAAATACTGGGCCATAAAATCTTTCAATTCTTGTTCGGAAACGCTTCCCAAAATATCTTTAAGAACATCAATTTGGTAAATTATATCGTCACGGGATTGGGAAGCAGGCACCTTCGTTTCGTGAATATCTCGCAAAAGAAACTGGGCAGTTTCAAATAATGAAGAAAGACTTGAGAGTGTTAAGGGCTTCATTACAACTTCGTTAGCACCTGCAGCTAGGCAATCATCAAAACACGATTGTGTTTTATCCGCAGTCACAATGAACATTTGACAAGCGTGTCTGTGTTGAAGCTGTTCAATAGCACGTAAACGTCTGATCAATTGTGCACCATTTAGTTGAGGCATTTGAAAATCACTCAGCACTACATCGTAATTCTGTTCCTTAAACCGTGTGATTGCCTCATCTGGTGACAGCACGAAATCGGCGCTCACATTTAGCCTTTGTAGTTGACGCTCAAAAACAAACATATTGTCTTTATTATCTTCCACAACGAGTGCAGTCATATCATCGAAGAAAAAGGTGTCAGGGTCCTGAGCTACGCCATGCTGTTGCTTGTTGCTAGACGTATTGCTCGACGCTTTTGAAAACGCTTGAGTTTGCTCGCTGGACAAAAAATCTAGTAACTCGCCCAAACGCAGGGGCATTGACGATAAGGAATATATATCGCTCTTTGGTCTAGTATCAGAGCTAGCATTTCCTATTTGACTGACCCGTTTGCGTGAGTCATGTGATAATTGTTCTAACCAATCTTGATAATTTGCGCTGTTGCTTGGAGAAACACAGATGAATTCATTATCATTTAAAGGTTCAGGTAATTCTGCGCAAAAACGGGTTTGGAAACGAAAAAACGGACGATAGAGATTGAGGCATTTAAATAGGCTAGGGTCATTGCAGAGAATTAATTTGTCTTGAAGGTTTGGTAATGCGGGGCTTTCTGCAATGCTACTTTCTATACATGGAAAGCTAAATGTAAATTTGGTGCCTTTATTGAGCACACTGTCGACTTTAAGGCTTCCATTCATCAACCAAGAGATCTTTTGGCAAATGCTTAAGCCTAAACCAGTACCACCAAACTTTCTGTGAATGTCAGTGGATGCCTGCTCAAAGCCCGCAAATATATATTTTTGCTGTTCCTCGGAAATCCCTATACCGTTGTCTTGTACGCAGCATTCAATTCGTTTTTCATGCTGATGGTAGCGTATAAACAGTGACAGTTTTGGGTGCGATGCATTTGTAAACTTTAGACCATTACTAATCAGGTTATTCAAGACCTGTCTTAGCCTAATATCGTCAACCTCAATTTCTGTGGGAAGTCGAGGGTCAACAAATAGCGTGAGTTGCGTATGTTGTTTTAGCGCGCTAGCACTAAAGCTTTCAATAATATTTTCACAGAGGGTTCTTATATTGCAAGAAGTGGGGGAAAGGGTGACTTTATTCGCCTCAAACTTTGTAAAATCAAGAACGTTATTGATTAATCCTAGTAAATTATCAGCGTTCTTTTGAATACGCTGTATATACTCGTTATTGCCGATGTAGTCATCTAAAGAACATAAATCTAACATGCTGATGATTGCATTCAGCGGCGTTTTAACTTCATGGCTCATTGCTGCCATGAAGGCACTTTTAGCCTGACTCAATTTTTCAGCTTCGTCACAAGCAGTTTCGAACTGTTTGTGGAGGGCTGATATAGCACTTTCGTCAGAAAAAATACCCACTCTAGAACCGTCAGCTAAACCTTGATCAGTGTACTTCACATGGCGACCATCTTGTTTTTGAAAGTCAACACTGATGGCAGTTGAACTGCTTATTTTGTTACAGATGAAACGTTGGAGGGCCGGTCTACTTCTCGTTTCGGAGTCGTGAATTCTTTCAACAATATAACAAACAAGAAATTTGATGTTTTGATTCATCAGCTCATGCTTTTCGCGACCAGGAAAGAATGAGATAAATTTATCGTTGATAAATGAAACGAAGCCTTGAGGACTGATGATCACCACAGCATCGGTAATATGATCCATTGCATGGACAAATTGTTGTGCTGGAATGTCGTTTTTTTTCATTCGAGTTCACTATTTGGTCATGACTTTTTCAGCATCATCTTTCATATTGTCAAATTTGTGTTGATGAACATTTCTCAATGGCATGTTATTGATATATCGATAGTGCTCTCTGCACTCATGCTGCAGACTTGCGTCACCCATTGATTCACCTTCTAAGCGCTTAATAACGCTTTGCAATAAGTTTAGTGTCACTCCAATGTTAGCAGGAGATATCTCTTTCGCTTGTTTAAATGCATCATAGGCGGCAATGAATCGGCCATTACTGTAGTGCTCGATACCTTGCTTGTTGAATTTTATATAAATACTCTGCTGTTCTTTCACTTGTTTGAACGCATTGTCGATAGAAAATCGAATGTTGTCGTCTAAGTCATGACCTTGCTCGGCTAGCGCTTTACTGACCTTTGCTGCTTCTTCAAAGTCACCTAAGTCCAACATGATTTTTAAACTGTCGGCGGCAAGGCCAACAGGAAATTCGGAAAACTGTTGTTCAATCTTTATCTGAGACTCTTCTAAGGCCACTTTACTTTCAGTTTGTTTGCCTTCTAAATGTGACAATCGGGAGTTAATTAACTTCTCAAAGATATCGAAGTCGAAGCCTTCTTCCATTTTTACAGCATTTTCATCAAGTTTAATTTTTTTCAAAACCATAGCTGCATCGGTCATTAAGCGGTGAGAGGTTTTTTTATTGTCTGCGTGTTCAGCAGCATCTAGGATACTTCTAATGTAAGTACACATGTGATTGACACTGCGGTGCACCGAGCGTTGAGATAATTCAAAAATCGACTGTGAAGAGTGCATTGCTGTTTCAAAGTCATCATTGACTCGAGCAATCTTACACACCATATAATGGCGCTGAATAGATAGTGGAGATAAGGCAATCGCATCTTTGATATATTTTAACGCTTCGTCCGGCATATCATTTTCAAGATAGGCTTCTGATAGAATGTCATACGATTCGACGTCATTACGCGATGAATCAATGGCTTTCTTCGAGAGTTCTATGGCTGCTTGGTAATTTTTCTTGAGTAACTGTGTTTTTGCCATAGCACTTAACGCCCATTGCGTTGAGCGCTCGTCCAACACTTTCTGAAGGAGTTCTTCGGCTTTATCGTATTCTTCGGTTTTCCAGAATAGTTGCACTAAAATTTGGGTGCAGTGGGCAGTATATTTTGTACCAACCTCTAAAAAGTGTTGGCAGGTGTCAATGCTGAGTGCGTATTTTTCGTGTTCAATTTGGCTGTACAGCGCTGATAAAGCTAAGCGTTTGTTTTTTGCGCGCGTAATTCGGGCGTTCAGTTGTGCCTGTGAAAAAGGCTTAACAAGGTAGTCGTCTGGTTGTTTCTCAAGAGAGCCAAGCACCATCGAGCGAGCACTGTCTCCGCTGATCATCATAAATACAGCTGAAGGTTTTATTAGGTGGAGTTTTCTAATTTCTTCTAGGAACTCAAAGCCATTTTTTCTATTTGGTCCCAAGTGAAGATCACAGACGACGATGTCATAAGATACTTTTTTACATGATTTCAATGCAGATTCGGCTGATAACTCGGTATCAATTTTCTTTGCACCAAGACTGGTTAACAAACCTTTTAGCAAGTTCAGAAATGGACGTCTATCTTCTACCACTAAGCATCGTTTGTCAGCGTAATCCAGCTTGTCCATAAGAGAGTTAAGACCTTATCTGATGAGAAAGAAATAGTGATGTGGAAATAGCTTTGGAAACATCACGGATGTTAATTAATTATCGTTTCCTTACTTAATTACTTGAGTAAATCCTACCTACAGACGATAACAAATTATACCCGTTTGCACTATCGAACTGATGAATAAACTTGACCCTATAGAATTTAGCCAAGCACAACGCTTAAACCAAAGCACACGTGCGCTCAATACAGACAAAAGCTTATTTTATCTGTACTTGTCGATGGTTGATCTCGACTTGAGTCAACAAACTAGGTTTGTAGATAATGATTCAACGGATGAAATCATATTCGCTGATATAGAAACACATCATTATCGAAGAGCTAATATTAACCAACAAACATCCGATTTTGCTCATCAACCCGAGTATAGCGCACTGGTCAGTGCTCAAGATAACGCTGGTTTATTATTAATGAAATCCATGCATCCTCAAGGCTTAGCTGAATTCAGAACGCCTACTCATATCGACCCGACCATTATTGAAAATACGTCGTACCATACACAACGCCGATATTTAGATGTAGCGGCAGAAACACAAAATAGCGACACTGACTTAGATCAGCAAACTCCACTCGATTCAACACTCTTGTACGACCTCATCCCAAAAGCATCAGAACTTATATAAACGCCGCCGAGGTATCATTTCAAGCTTTAAAACTTAAGTGAATTTTGGTAAGGTGCGCGCGCAATTTTGCACTGGTTTTACGTTCCAATTAGCAAAAGGATAATTATGAACACTTACATCGTATGTGCGCTGTACAAATTTGTCAGCCTAGATAACTACGAAGCGATGAGAGAACCTCTCCGTCGTTTTATGGAAGAAAGAAGTATCAAAGGTACTTTATTGCTAGCCAGTGAAGGCATCAATGGTACTGTCTCAGCGTCTCGAGAGTCGATTGACGCACTGTTAGATTATCTCAACAGTGATGAACGCATTAATCCAATATCTCACAAAGAATCTTTGCATGAAGAGCAGCCGTTCTATCGCACAAAAGTAAAATTGAAAAAAGAGATTGTGACTATGGGGGTTGAAGGTATAGACCCTCTTAATACCGTGGGAACATATGTTAAACCGAGTGAGTGGAATGCCCTCATTTCAGACCCTGAAGTTACCTTAATTGATACTCGAAATGATTATGAAATTGATATCGGTACTTTCAAAAATGCTATCAATCCGAAGACTGACACCTTTAGAGAGTTTCCCGATTATGTGGCGAAAGAACTCGACCCAAGCAAGCACAAAAAGGTTGCTATGTTTTGTACAGGTGGAATCCGATGTGAAAAATCCACTGCTTATTTAAAAGAGCAGGGCTTCGAAGAGGTTTATCACCTGGAAGGCGGTATTCTTCAATATTTAGAAGATGTGCCAAAAGACGAAACCATGTGGGAAGGAGATTGTTTCGTGTTTGACAATCGTGTAGCGGTAAATCACGATTTACAAAAAAGCGATTATGACCAATGCTACGGTTGCCGACTTCCGATTACAGAAGAAGACAAGCAAAGCGAGTTATATGAAGCCGGTGTTACTTGCCCTCGCTGTCATGGCACGCATACCCCCGATCAAATAGAACGATTTCGTGAGCGTGAGAAACAAGTGAGACTAGCCAAGGAGCGTAACGAAGAACACGTTGGCACTGAAGCAAGGCTTGTTATCTCGAAAAAGCGTGAAGAAAAAGCGCAACAACAAAGAGAGCGCAGTTTGTTGAAAAATAAACAAAATTCCTAATATTAATGCGGGATAAAGGATATTTACCCTAGACACCTGCGGGTACAAAGGAGTAAACTTTATCTCAAAGACGTGAAGGATCAATTATGAGCCAAGATAAAAAATTAACAGACGCACAAATTGCGGAAATTAGAAAAGATTTCGATTTTTTCGATAGAGACTTAAATGGGCAAATTGATTTACACGAGTTTATTGAATTGCTAACCGTATTGTCGCCCAAAACGAAGGCTGGCAACGTTCAAGAAGGCTTTGCAATGATCGATGAAAACGGTGACGGCTTTATTGATTTTGAAGAGTTTCTTGACTGGTGGAAAGATGGTTGGTGGGAATACTAGGTCCCAGCATCAAATGAATAGAAGAGAAAAGCCCTAGTCAGGGCTTTTTTTGTATTAATACACAACCTTTACAGGTTTTTTCAGTGCTAAACGAGATTTGGTAAGGTAGTAGTAAACCGTCCAGACAAGCGTAATCACGCCAAAGACAAAGAGCGGCCACCAGTCATTCTGAAAATCTTCAATGCTCTGCACATAGTCATAACCATAATACGAGTAGAATCCCACATCTAAGGCCCACGCGACTAAATTATTTAACATATGGCAAAGTATTGGGACGAGTAAGGACTGAGTTTTTAAATATAGCAAACTCATCACTACGCCGTATAAAAAGGCGCCAATGATATCGGTATGTAAAATACCAAAAATCAGTGATGATACGATGATTGCTTTACGCACATTCCATTTTTGTGACCACCTCTGCAAAAGGACACCTCGAAACAAATACTCTTCGAAAACAGGCGCCATAATCACAATACTAAGAAATACGATGATGTTCAGTATGATTGAGTTTGGCTCACTCAATGCGTACGATACTGAGCTTGCATCTAGAACCAGCATATTAACAAGAGATGGAAAAACTTGCGCCAATGGCAAATATAATAAATAGAATGAAAAGAACGAAGCGGCCAACAGGTACAAGGTAACCTGAATGATGGTGCGCTTATCTCCTAGCTTGAGAGGTTTAATGAATCGACGCGGGTCTATTTTTCTAGCGCGCATCATTGTATACAGGATATGAAAACCAAGGACCTGAGTTAAAAGTGATGCAAGCGCTGTAAAAAACAAGTAATACTCATTCGTAGCATCAACCAGAAACAATATTACGACAAAAAATACGCTCGGTAATATCAAGCTAGTAAAGATTGCGGAAGTCGCGCTTATTGGAAAAGCAGTTTTCATTCGTTAACGTCCATGTTGTTAATGCTTATCAATTATTCAGAGTGTTTGGTAATATCCGTTTCTTCATTATCTACGATATCGTCCAATACGGGTTTTTGTTTTCTTTTCATGGGTGAGAAACCAGCATCAACAGCATCCATCGTCGTAATACGTTTTTTGTTGTTTTTACCAGCCACCTTTTTGGGGGCAGAGACTTTCTTTTTGACTACTTTTTCAGCCTTTGGCGTTGCTTTCTTCAAACCGCTAAATTTTGTTTCAATATCGTCATAACTAGAAAAATCGTACTGCTGAGTCATTTTGGTTTTAATTGCGCTGAAACTAAACCAATCTTTTTTACTCACGAAAGAAATCGCTAAACCCTTGTTGCCGGCGCGGCCCGTTCGTCCAATTCGGTGTACGTACTCGTCTGCGAATTTCGGAAGGTCATAATTAATCACAAGCGCGACATTTGATAAATCGAGTCCTCGAGATGCTAAATCAGTTGTGACTAAAATGGCGTGTTGGCCTCTCGAAAATGCATTAATGACACTGGAGCGTTGAGCTTGTGCCAGGTCACCGTGCAAGCTAATTGCTTGTAAGTGCTGCTCGTTCAATTGATCCGCTATTCTGCCTGTATCTTCTCGTGTTGCGGTAAATACAATGGCTTGCTCTCTTTTAACGAGGGAAAGTGAACGAAGGAGCAATTGGTCTTTGTGCGAGACACCGTCTGATAGATAGAAACGCTGCTCTATGTCTGCATGTGGAATTGCGGCATTATCAATGACTACCGTTTCTGGGCTATTCAACATCTTTTCAGTCATCGCGTGAACGGATGCACTGTCTATGGTTGCTGAAAACATCATGGTTTGTCTTTTGCGGTGATTGGCTGCAGCATGAATTTGCTGAAGTTGCTCTGAAAAGCCAAGTTCCAGCATGCGATCGGCTTCATCTAGTATTAGCAGCTCTATACCATGTAAAAAGAAGCTTCTACCATTAATATGATCTGCAATACGGCCCGCGGTACCGACAATAATATCTGGGTTTTTACGCAAGGTTTTTACTTGATCATTAAAGTTTTCACCACCTACCACGAGCGCTGTTGAAATGGATAAGTTGCTACAAAGCTTTTTCGCCTGCATAAAAACTTGCTTTGCTAATTCGCGTGTTGGCGCGAGTACAATGGCGCGAGGATCTTTACGGCTTAGCGCTTTTTCTGTAAGCAATCTATTGATTGCAGGGACGAGAAACGCAAAGGTTTTGCCTGAACCTGTTTTCGCACCCACCAAAATATCTTTGCCTCTTAGCGTATGTGGAATGCTCTTTTGCTGAACTTCAGTCATCTCCTCTATTTGTTGAACAGAGAGTGACTTTACGATTCGATTATTGATAGGGAGCTCAGAAAATAACAATGGATAACCTCTTAATATTGCCTAGGTGTTATTATCCGCTAAATGGCGCAGGTATAAAAGAAAAACCCCAAATAAACATAAATGGGGCTTTCGTATTAATCCGGAAAGTGAGTTTGGAGAACTCGAGTCACTAAATATTCATTTCAGCAACGTCGCCCTCAACCACTAATTTACCTGCTGTTTTTTCTTGGATCTCTTCTACACTAACGCCCGGCGCGCGCTCTCTCAGGTAGAATGCTTGATCTTTGACTTCCAATACTGCTAGGTCGGTAATGATGCGGGTAATGCAATTGACGCCAGTTAGGGGTAGAGTGCAAGCCTCTAGGAGCTTTGAGTTACCTTTCTTGTCTGCATGCATCATCGTTACGATGATATTCTTCGCGCCAGCAACCAAGTCCATTGCGCCGCCCATTCCTTTAATTAGCTTGCCTGGGATCATCCAAGAAGCGATACTTCCATTAACATCCACTTCGAACGCGCCGAGTACTGTAAAATCGACATGGCCGCCACGGATCATGGCAAAGCTTTCAGCAGACGAAAAGATCGACGCACCCGTGCTGGCAGTCACGGTTTCTTTTCCAGCGTTGATCATATCAGCATCCACTTCTTCCTCGCTCGGATAAGGACCCATGCCGAGCAAGCCATTCTCAGATTGAAGCATCACTTCAATATCAGCTGGCACGTAGTTTGCCGCTAGAGTGGGGATACCGATTCCCAAATTAACGTAGTCGCCATCTTTAAACTCTTGAGCGACACGCATCGCAATTTGTTCTCTTGATAATGCCATGCTTATGCTCCTTTCGACGTAACAAGACGCTCAATTCGTTTCTCAAAACTACCTTGGATAATGCGGTCTACATAAATCCCAGGCGTGTGAATTTGACTAGGTTCTAGTTCACCCGGCTCTACAATTTCTTCCACTTCAACAACAGTGATTTTGCCTGCTGTTGCAGCCATTGGGTTGAAGTTCATGGCAGTATGGCGATAGACACAATTACCGTAGCGGTCTGCTTTCCACGCTTTCACGATGGCAAAGTCACCGGTGATAGATTCTTCAAGGATATAGTCACGGCCATCAAACTCACGACTCTCCTTACCGTCACCAACAGGTGTCCCAAAACCTGTCGCAGTGTAGAATGCAGGAATCCCAGCACCACCAGCTCGCATTTTCTCTGCAAGGGTGCCTTGTGGGGTTAATTCAACTTCTAGTTCACCATTAAGTAACTGCTGTTCAAAAAGCGCGTTCTCACCCACATACGAAGACACCATTTTTTTAATTTGCTTGTCTTCTAACAATACCCCTAGACCAAAACCGTCTACTCCACAGTTATTAGAGACAACAGTCAGCCCTTTGGTGCCCATTGTTTTTATCTGTGCAATTAATCCTTCAGGAATACCGCATAAACCGAATCCGCCGGCAATGACGGTCATATCGTCTTTCAAACCCGCCATTGCCTCGGCGTATGTTGTTACCACTTTATCAAAACCTGCCATAGGTCCTCTTTTTATAGTTGAGTAAATTTTCTACTACAGTATTTAACACGGTTTATGTTTTGTAAAATTGATTTAATTGACCTATTGATAAAAATAATTTATTAATATGCTTGTGTTTATTTTGCTTATTAGGAGCATAAACTTGGTCTCCATCAAAAACATCAGCGCATTTGTTGCTGTAGCCCAGTCTCAATCATTTGCTGACGCATCTCATCGGATGCATTTGTCTCAGCCAGCGCTGTCATCCGCGGTTAAAAAGTTGGAGGAGCAACTGGGAGGGCGTTTGTTTAGTCGCTCGACTCGACGTGTGAAACTTACCCCTGAAGGTGCTGCTTTTTTACCTGTTGCAAGGCGGCTCATTGCTGATTTAGAGAATGCTATATTCGACGTAAAGCAACTTTTTAACCTAGAACAGGGCTTATTGAGCATAGCGGCCATGCCTTCCTTTGCAGAAGGTAAACTCCCGTCTTTATTGAGCTCGTTTGGTTACGCGCAACCCGGAATAGGAGTTAGGGTTATTGATGAGGTAATGGAGAACGTGATTCAGAGCGTCATTGAACAGCGTGTTGAAATTGGTTTTAGCTTCGCACCTGAAGACAATGATTTAGTCGATTTTACACCTTTATTCACCGACGAATTTGTATTGATAATGAACGAGGCCCATACTTTGAATCAGGTTGAAAACCTTCGAATTAATGATTTATCAGGGCATGCCTTTGTTGCAATGAATCGAGGTTCGAGCACGCGAAATTGGATTGAGCACACCTTTGAGCAGCAGGATTTGAAGGTAAAAGTTGCCGCTGAAGCATCTCAATTTAGTACCATTGGGAATTTAGTAGCATCAGGTTTAGGGGTGTCAATCGTGCCATCTATGTGTATCGAACAAATGCGGGCAAAAGGGTGTGTAGCTAAGCAAGTAGATGGTTTAAATATTGTAAAATCGGTGGGTTATATTACATCAAAAGAGGCGGCATTATCTGCAATCGCAAGTGCGTTTATTAGCACCTTGAGCTTGTAGTAGAGGCCTAAAAATACAGTCTCTACCACTTTTTCTTTGGGGCGAAAAGCTCATCAATATCTTCGCTTTCTTTTGCCTTTTCTGCCGCAACCTGAGCAAGGTTCGCTTCCTTCATGGCACTCTCTAAACTATTAAGTACTTTCTCGAAGTCAGCAACTCTTAGCGCTGTATATTCATCTTGTGGCTTGTGAGACTTAAGCGCGTGGACTGCTTTTTCTAAATACTGTCTTGCACTGCCTTGCATGCCAGACGTCAAGGCATCATTCGCACGTTTATTTAAGGTTTCGATGTTCACACGAAGCTGCAAGCGCTCAAGACTCTTGTCTTCAAACGCAAAAACCTTTGGTGAAATATTTCCTTTACCTTGCTCTGAGCGCAAAATAACCCGTAATTTCTTTACTGCTTGAATGTACTTAATAATGACCTTGTCGTTCGACGGCAGCTGAAACGCACTTTGGTCTGGAGGCGGTTGGGCAATATCAACGTTTTTAAGGTTCGCTGTGGTTTCCCCCAAGCGTTGCTTAAGGTCTGGGTTTGGGCTTTTTTCTAAACTTGATTTTATCGCGTTATGTATGCGTTTCAGAAGGATAGCGATGAGTTGCTGAGATACTGGCATTTGACCTGCCGCGGTCAAAGCGGCCTCAGTTTCGTCAATGATAGCGCGTTGACGACTGACTTCTTCTCTTTTTTGTGTTTCTTTTCGCTCTTTATGTTGCTGGACCGCACTCGCAGATATGCCAGCAATGATCAAAATAGCGATAAGCAGTATTACAATGGTGTAACTCATTTTATATTTCCGTTCCGGAGTATTGTTACATTTCCCTTAAGGTAAAAGTACCGTGAAGATACTACCACCAGTAACACTATTATTACTCAGTTGAATGCTTCCTTGTCTATTTTTATTCTTATGAGCCAGCGCTATCATTCTTGCAAAATATAGCCCCAAGCCAGTTCTTCCTTCGCTAATGCACAAGGTATCCATTGCAGCTGCTGACATATCGAGCATGCTTTGCGGATAACCATGGCCGTCATCTTCTACCGTTAAACATAAAAATTCGTCTTTTATTTCAGCACGAATATCGATGCTTTTTGCACCATAGCGCATCGCATTAACGAGGACATCGTTCATCAACAAAAATAACAAATCCTTGTCCATGTACCAAGACAATTCTTCATCGAGTTTTATATTAACATCGATATCTTTTTGTTTCGTGTAAGTTCTATTGGATTCAACTAATTCTTCGGCTAAGTCGAAAATAAAACATTCATCCACGTGCAATGGAAGGGCATCTAAGCCTGAGCGATATAATGAAAGAACCTGCACTAATGTCGTGTTCATGCGGCTTGCTTCATAATGCAAGTCAACGATGTATTCTTGTGACTTCGATTCGGTTGTGGGTATTTGAGTGTGCAACTCTTCAATTGTATGAAGGAGCAAACTCAACGAGTTTTTCATATCGTGAACTGCAACAGCCATGACCGAAGCAAAATCTATTTTATCATTTAGCTTTTGGTCATCCTCAGACATTGATTCTACAGGCATTTCGGCTTCTTGCATGTGTCACCCTTGTGGATAGTTGTTTGTTATGCGTTAGATAACGCTGGCATATTAAAGCTTATCGACTTAAAGCCCAAATTCTACACTATTTGTACTCGAAAGGTTGCTAGGATTGGATACGAAGGTATCAACTTGTTGTTTGTGTTAATGGTCGGATCAGTCGCTATGAAAATTCTTATGCAATTTTGTTTTAAATTCGCTATTATTTGACTCGAAAGTTTATATGCTTTCCACCTCGCCACCTATCTGTCCGAATGACTGATAAAAGACCGTGAAGTATGACCGCTACGCATCGCCAACCAGACTAGGCTATTAAATGAAATTACAACAATTAAGATACATCGTCGAAGTATTAAATAATAATCTCAATGTGTCAGCAACGGCCGAAACACTATTCACATCGCAGCCTGGTATCAGTAAGCAAGTTCGCATGTTGGAAGACGAACTTGGTATTCAAATATTTGGAAGAAGTGGTAAGCATTTAACGCATGTCACTGAAGCTGGCAAGGATGTCATTAATATTTCTCGTGAAATTCTCGCCAAAGTAGAAAGTATCAAAGCCGTCGCGAGAGAGCACACCTTGCCAGACCAAGGGAAGCTTAATATTGCCACCACGCACACTCAAGCACGCTATGCTTTACCTGACGTGATCCAAGGATTTATGACGAAGTATCCAAAGGTTTCCTTGCATATGCATCAAGGAACTCCGTCTCAAATAAGCGATCTTGCAGCGAAAGGTGAAGCAGATTTTGCTATTGCAACAGAGTCCTTGCATCTATACAACGATTTGGTCATGTTGCCTTGCTACCACTGGAATCGCTCTGTCATTGTAAATAAAGAGCATCCCTTAGCGAAGAAAACATCCATTACCATACAAGACATTGCGAAATATCCTCTCGTGACCTACGTTTTTGGGTTCACTGGGCGCTCAGAGTTAGATCAGGCATTCTCGCAGGCCGGCTTAGATCCAAAAATAGTCTTTACAGCTACCGATGCAGACGTGATCAAAACATACGTTCGTTTGGGTGTTGGTATTGGCGTGATAGCGTCAATGGCGGTAAGTGACGAACTAGATTCTGACTTGGTGAAAATAGATGCCAGCCATTTATTTGACTACAGCACCACTAAGATTGGCTTTAGAAAAGGCTCATTTTTACGTAACTATATGTATGATTTTATTGAGCGCTTTGCGCCGCACTTAACAAAAGAAGTGGTTGAGCGTGCAATGATGCAAAAGAACAATGATGAAGTAGAGGCCATGTTCAAAGGCCTAACGCTACCTGTAAAATAAAACAGGTAGCGCTGGTAGTGCATTACTAGCACTCGATAATATTGACAGCCAAACCGCCTCGAGCGGTTTCTTTGTATTTGGTTTTCATATCGTTGCCTGTATCCCACATTGTCTTGATGACTTTATCTAGTGATACTTTATGGTTTCCGGTCCCTCTAAATGCTAAGCGCGAGGCGTTGATGGCTTTAATGGCACCCATAGCATTTCGCTCGATACAAGGCACTTGAACCAAACCACCAACTGGGTCACAGGTAAGTCCTAAGTTATGCTCCATGCCAATCTCAGCTGCGTTTTCAACAGCAAGCACAGAGCCACCTAAAATTTCAGTCAATGCGCCAGCAGCCATTGAGCAAGCCACGCCAACTTCACCCTGACAGCCTACTTCTGCGCCTGAAATCGACGCATTCTTCTTGTACAAAATACCAATGGCAGCAGCAGTGAGTAGATATCGACAAGCTGTATCGTCGTCGACAGGTCTGATAAATTTATTGAAGTAGCACAAGACCGCCGGAATAATGCCAGCAGCACCATTTGTCGGCGCGGTTACCACTCTGCCGCCCGCTGCATTTTCCTCATTCACCGCTAAGGCAAATAAGTTGACCCAGTCCATGGCTTGCATTGGGTCATTACTGTTTTCATTTTTTAGCTTTCTATACAGTCCAGACGCTCGTCTATGCACTTTCAGGCCACCTGGCAGAATACCTTCAGTACTAATGCCATTTTCTACACACTCTTGCATGACTTGCCAAATTTTAAGTAAGCGTCCTTGTAATTCCTCTTCAGATATCAAAGACAACTCGTTCCGCATCATTAAGGTACTGATCGAGAATCCGTTTTCATGACAAATACTGAGTAACTCTGCTGCAGTTGAGAAAGGAAAGGGGGCATCTACTTGTTGTTCAGCGAATTTTTCTGCCTTTTGCGCAGCGAACTCAGATTCTTCAACGATGAATCCGCCGCCAATTGAGTAATAGGTTTTTTGCGCGACACACTCTGTGCCGCGATATGCAAAAAAGGTCATGCCATTAGAGTGGAGTGATAGTGTTTTTCGTCGATGAAATACAATAGCGCCATCTCGTGGAAATGCAATTTCGTGTTCGTTATTAAGCCTTAGTACTTGAGTGCTATCGACTTCACTGAGCATAGCATCGACTTTTTTAACAGGCACATTATCCGGCAAGAAACCCATTAGGCCTAAGATGACAGCTTTACCCGTTCCATGACCTTTGCCGGTTTGGCCCAAAGATCCATATAACTCTGTTTTGACTGCTGTAACATCAGTCAGTTGCTCACTTGTTCGCAGATAATCGCAAAATTCGACTGCCGCGCGCATCGGACCAACTGTATGTGAACTCGAAGGTCCAACACCAATCTTAAACATATCGAAAACACTGATCATAACAATATATACCGTTTATTAATTCCGCATTCAGTTTTACATAGAATAGCAAATTAACAAATGAGAAATGCTAATGGCTTGCATGAGATTTGTTAATGGTATGTTAGCTCGTACTGGGCAAGTTGGCACTTTAAAAAGGCGGCTAGTACCACTATTATTTGGTATAAAAATCGAGGTGTCGACTCAAAAGAGCTGTCATACCGGCGGTCGCTCCCCATATGACATCGTTGCCGAACTGAATGAAGTACACGGGGAATTTTTGTTTTCGGCGCTCAACATGATGCACATAGTAATTATCTTTTTGCATCAAATGAGCTAATGGCACCTGAAATATACGACTGACTTCGTTCGGATCTATTTGAAGATCGGACTCGAGGTCCATGCTCTCATCAATAATACCGATTACTGGAAGCACGGCAAAGCCACTTATGGTTTTATATTCGGGTAGGGTACCTAGTATGCGCACATTTTCAGGCGGTAGCCCAATTTCCTCTTGGGCCTCTCGCAGAGCGGTATCAATTAAGCTAGCATCAGTATCTTCAAATTTACCACCAGGAAAGCTAATCTGTCCCGCATGATGATTTAAATGCATAGCACGTTGAGTAAATAATACCTGTAAGTCATCGAAAGGTGGTTGTAAGCATATTAATACCGCAGCAGGCCTCGTGCTTGCTGGGAACGGGAAGTCGTGTGCAGGGCCGCCAGACCAAGGTAGATGAAATTTAGCAAGGAAGTCTTTTTCATTCATGCGTAAAGGGTACCTCTAAACTTTCTGCAAGAACAGGGAGTATTTTGGCTACTTTATCCAAACTCTCTTGGTACTCAGCGCTAATATCCGAATCCAATACGATGCCGCCGCCAGCCCAGCAATATAGATTATTGTTCTCAGCCAAGACTGTTCGAATACAAATGTTTGTATCCATATCCTGGCGAACGCCAATATAACCAATGCTGCCGCAATAAATACTGCGCTTGTCGGGCTCTAACTCTTGTATAATTTGCATCGCTCTGATTTTTGGGGCGCCCGTAATCGAACCGCCAGGAAAAGCGCCTTTTAATAAGGTAAGCGGCGTTGCGTCAGCCTTTAATTCGCCCAATACAGTGCTTACCATGTGATGCACTGCTGGATAACTTTCTAAAGCAAACAAGGCGGGGACCTTAACCGAATGAGGCAAACAGTGTTTGCTCAGATCGTTTCGAAGTAGATCTACGATCATGAGGTTCTCTGCTCGGTCTTTTTCAGAATGCAGTAGTTCCTCGCTCAGCTTTTTATCTTCAAACTCATCTTTCGCTCGTTTTCTTGTTCCCTTTATTGGTTTGGTCTCAACTTGTCCTGATTTCACTTGAAGAAAACGCTCGGGAGACACGCTCATAATGCAAGCATCTTCTAAACGGATAAAAGCAGAAAAAGGCGCTTTATTTACTTCTCGTAAACGTTTATACGCAAGCCATTCACTCCCAGTGTAAGAAGCATTAAAACGCTGTGCAAAATTAATCTGATAACAATCACCTGAATGCAGGTAATCATCAACTTTCGATAAATTTTTCTGATAGTCATCGACACTCAGGTTCGATGTCCATTCTGAGCTTAAGGCAAACTGAGTTGAAGAGGCTGGTGCCTTTGATTTAAGTGGTTGAGTTGCCAAACGAATCATTTCCGTTGCCCGACTTTCATCAAGATAACAACAGAACACTTTATTCAGCTTATTATCAAATATGAGACTTTGATCGTAAATACCAACGCAACTATCCGGCGTGCTATATTGCTTCGGATTGGCATCTGGGATATCTGCTAGACGGGTATTGAGGTCGTAATTGAAGAAACCGAGAGCACCACATAAAAAAGGAAGTGTTGTTTCTTCTTGTATTTGCACTGAATCACAGAAGCGCTGATGAATTTCAGAAATACGCTCAAAAGGACAACTTGCCTCTGTTTCACTCGAAGCACGATCTTTATTGAGTAGGCTTTGCCATGATTGCTCAGCACTTTCGACTAAAAGTGTAGATTCTTGTACTAGCTTTACAACGGGTGAGTAGACAATAATATCGTATCTACCGTCACTCAACTGATTGTTGCAGGTATCAAGTAGGATTGCCCATGGTTGTTCTTGAAAGGCTTCAAAGACACTTGCCGCGGACATGCTGTCCAAAGCGGGTACGTCGATAATGTGTAAAGGTACTGACAAAACAATCCTCGGAAATATTCAGTTTTATAGCGAAAAAATAGTTCGTTAAGTAGTATACTTCTCTCAGTGTGAAAACAATATTATTCTTTGAAAAAACAGGGGACAACATGACAGTCATTCGTCAACAAGACTTTATAGACAGCATCGAGGATGCGCTTCAATTCATTTCTTATTACCATCCATTAGATTACGTAAAAGCAGTTGAAGCCGCTTACAATCGAGAAGAAAGCCAAGCCGCAAAAGATGCGATGGCGCAAATCTTGATCAACTCTCGTATGTCAGCTGAAGGTAAAAGACCACTGTGCCAAGATACGGGTATTGTGACCTGCTTTGTTAAAATAGGCATGGGGGTGACTTGGGATAAAACAGATATGACTGTGCAAGAAATGGTCGATGAGGGGACTCGTCGCGCATATTTGAACCCAGACAACCCCTTGAGAGCGTCGATTGTATCGGATCCTGCCGGTGCAAGAAAAAATACCAAAGACAATACGCCAGCGGTAGTTCATATGGATACTGTCAGTGGCAATAAAATCGAAGTCATGATTGCTGCAAAAGGCGGTGGTTCAGAGAATAAGTCTAAAATGGTCATGCTCAATCCAAGTGATGATATCGCTGAATGGGTAGTAAAAACGCTACCTACGATGGGAGCGGGCTGGTGTCCACCTGGCATGCTAGGCATAGGTATTGGTGGAACAGCTGAAAAAGCTGCAGTTCTAGCAAAAGAAAGTTTGATGGACCCTGTCGATATTCAAGAGTTGATGGAGCGAGGCGCTGAGACGACTGAAGAAAAACTCCGTCTTGATATATTTAAGAAAGTGAATGACCTCGGCATTGGTGCACAGGGCCTAGGAGGCCTAACGACGGTGGTTGATATCAAAATCAAATCTGTACCAACTCATGCCGCGTCTAAACCCGTTGCGATGATCCCCAATTGTGCTGCTACCAGACATGCACACTTCTATCTTGATGGTTCTGGTCCTTCAGAATTGGAAGCACCTAAACTAGAAGATTGGCCAGAAATTACGTGGGAAGTAGGTAAAGATACACGAAGAGTGAATCTTGACGATATTACTAAAGACGACATTCAAGAGTGGAAGGTGGGTGAAACTGTCTTGTTAAGTGGGAAAATGTTAACGGGGCGTGATGCGGCACACAAGCGAATTCAAACGATGTTAGACAACGGCGAAGGCTTGCCCGATGGCGTAGATTTGACAAATAGATTTATTTACTACGTGGGGCCAGTTGATGCGGTAGGTGATGAAGCAGTTGGTCCAGCAGGCCCAACAACGGCAACTCGCATGGACAAGTTTACCGACATGATGCTAGAGCAAACTGGCCTCATCGGCATGATTGGAAAAGCTGAGCGTGGCCCATCGACAGTAGAAAGTATCGCAAAGCACAAGGCTGTGTATTTAATGGCGGTTGGTGGAGCAGCATATTTAGTGTCCAAAGCAATCAAAAAATCACGCGTGGTTGCTTTCGAAGACTTAGGTATGGAAGCGATCTACGAGTTTGATGTTGTGGATATGCCAGTCACTGTTGCTGTCGATAGTTCTGGTGCAAATGCTCATCAAACCGGCCCAGCTATCTGGAAAGCGAAAATTGCAGATTTAGATGCTGCATTAAAAGCAAAAGTATAAGCGTTGTTAGCCACTCAAGTGAGGTTTACTAGAGTGGCTACAGGCAAGTGTTAAGCATAGCCGCAGTCATTCAAGGCTGCGCTTTATCATAAGAATTTCATTTATAGAATTTCCTGTTCAACCATTCAATAATATCGCCAATCGACAAAAACAATAAAAAGAGAGTGATTGCATGATTACGCCATATTTAAATCAAGAAGTTGCGATAGCCGCAGGAGCGTCAGCGCTATTTATTATTGTTGTGGCGTACTTTATTTTACGGGCAAAGCATAATGCCTTGATTAATCTTTCACATGAAAAAGCATTATTACAACAAGCCTTCGATCAGAAGCAATCGGAACTTGTTGAGGTACTCAGAAAAAGTCAGCAAGTAGAAGATGACTATTCGATGAAGTTAGAAGCAGAACGGATGTTTATTGCCGACAATCAGCGAGAAATTGGTATTTTATCCCAAAAAGCTGATGAATTGGTCAGGCAGCAAAAAGAAAATGACGTATTAAAGAAACAAATCGACTCTGTTTCGAAGGAGTTAGGTGATCTTCAAGCTAAATTTCAGTCTCAACAAGCAAGCTTCAATCAGGAAAGGGTGAACTTTTCTGAAAAACTTTCTCTTTTAGAGAATGCGGAGAAGCAATTAAGTACACAATTTGAGAATTTAGCCAATAAAATATTCGAACAGAAATCAGAAAAGTTCACTAAAACAAGTCAACTTGGTATCGATCAGCTCCTATCACCGTTAAAAGATCAGATTGAAACCTTCAAAAAGCAAATCTCAGATCAGTATGTGAAAGAGGGTCAAGAAAGAGCCTCTCTTAAAACAGAGATATTAGGCTTAAAAGAGTTGAATAAACAAATTACCGAAGAGGCCTCTGCGCTCACAAATGCGCTGAAAGGAGATAATAAGATACAAGGTAATTGGGGTGAACTGGTACTTGAAAGGATCCTCAAAGAGTCAGGCTTGAGAAAAGGCCATGAATACGAAACTCAAAAGTCACTCAAAGATGATGCAGGAAAGCGTTATCAACCTGACGTAGTCGTGCATCTACCAAATGATAAAGACATTGTGATTGACTCGAAGGTATCTCTTATTGCGCACGAAAAGTTGGTCAATGCAGAAAATGATGAAAGCAAACAACTCGCGATTAAAGAACATATTCTGTCTGTGAGAGGACACATCAAAGGTTTGAGCAAAAAGGACTATCAAGATTTACAGGGAGTAAGGACCTTAGACTACGTGTTAATGTTTATTCCCATTGAATCGGCATTTATCTCTGCGATTGAGCATGAGCCGCAATTGATAAAATTTGCTTTAGACAATCAGATTATGCTGGTGAGCCCAACAAATCTGCTGGTTGCTTTAAGAACCATTAACAATATTTGGCAATATGAGTATCAAAATCAGAACGCCAACAAAATAGCGGAACAAGCACGCAAAATGTATGACAAGTTTCATGGTTTCGTTGGTGACATGGATAAAATTGGGCGAAATATTGAAGCTAGCGCTAAAGCATTTGAGAGTGCGATGAGTAAGCTTTCAACTGGCCGAGGAAATTTAGTCAGACAAGCTGAGCAGTTTAAAAGCTTAGGTGTATCACCAACCAAGTCTCTGGATCAGAAGTTGTTGGACGAGAGCACCGAAGATGATTAGTTTTTAGCATAAGGTAGAATGATCAATGCGCTCGTAAGAGCGTGTTAGAGGCTTTGCATATTGATGTTGGAGCAATATCTAAAACCGGTTCAAATCCAAATCTTTACCTTTCACTAAGTTTTGATACTCAGTTTGGCTTAAGTCAAAGCGGTAAAGTAGGGTATAAATAGATTGGGTTTGCAATGGATGATTGTCAGCGTTGGCAATGTTTAAGAGTGACTCTTTTAGCTTCGGGCTTCGGTCCATGACACCCGATTGCAGTGCGTCCAATATATTTGATTGTATTGCATAGTTAGGTTCGTCTTTATCAAATTCTCTGCTGGCTATCTGTTCTCGCTCTCTTGCAGAGCTAAACCGAAGTAGCTGACTGAAGTAATAAGCCTGATTGTCGGTTTCACTATCTGCGATCGCGATAGATAAACGCTCCTTTACTTGTTCACTTTCAACGACCGACATTTCGTAAGGCATTAGCATGTCCAGTGCTCGTAACGTTTCCTCATTATTCTCGCTATAAATAGCAATGTCTTTAATCGCATTGGTTATGTTTGTCGACTTAATACCTGTTCTGGCGATCAACTCTAAAAAGTCTGCTTTGTTGGAGTTTGAGTTATTGTTTAGCGTTTTCTCTGATATTTGGATAATCGCAGTTTGGCTAAGCTCTTGAGGGAGGCCCATGAGTATCGATACCAGCATATAATTCGCTTGAGAATCAATTGGGATTTGTTCAAAGTGCTCGAGCAAGCTTGCTAATTCAGCGCTGTCATTAATTAAAACTTGTCGTATTTCATCTATTTTTTTGCCAAATAAACTATAGTCGCCGTTTGATTGAGTGTAAAAAATCAGTTCGTCAAATAGACTCAATACGTCGTTATTACCGCTGATGAGCTGAGGACTGTCTTCTGCGGTATTAAGTTCGTTCGTTTCCTTTATTGCATCACTTACAACGCTAATCGGAATGTTGTCTGCAGTGATTTTGTTTGTATTTGCTGCTGGGCTCTGTTCGAGTGAAGTGTTGACAGAATGAAGTTGTTTAGACTCAGTGCTAGCATCACTTAGTGTAGTAGGGGAAAAGGAGTAATGGTGATTGCCGACTAAATAGCCGGCAATAAAAACACAAATTGTAAAGCACATGAATAGAATTAACTTCGCTATTGCACCCATGTGAAACCTTTCCTCTTGCGTTAGTTAATCATACGCCTATGACGATTTTACTTCGAAGCTTGTCGTGATGTTGACATTGCCTGTGAGCATAAGCATTACTGAACAGTACTTTTCTGTACTCAATTGTACTGCTCTTGCAAGTTGTTTTTCGTTGATGTCATTTCCAACTACCACAAAATGCGCGTGAATTTCTGTGAATTTTCTGGGAGCGCTTTCGGCTCTTTCAGCGCTTAATTCACAATAGCAACCATGCATGTCCTGTCTTGACTTACGCATGATTTCAACAACATCAACAGACGAACAAGCGCCGACGCTGATCAGAACCGACTCCATAGGCGAAAGTCCATTCCCGTTGCCGTCTAAACTAAGGGTTCTGCCATTGTCCATTGCCCCGTTAAATTCGAGACCCTCTTCGGATGGCTGCCATGTCACAGTTGCTTTCATATCTTATCTTATCCTATCGTTATTTATTAAGCTTAATATGGGTTTTACTGATGGTAATCTTCTTTTGTTTGTACAAATTGCCAATCGCTCGTTTGTACGCGCCTTTACTCACATGGTAGTGAGCTTGAATTTCCTCTGATGGGCTTTTATCAGTGAGTGTGGACAATCCACCATGAGCTTCGAGATCATCTAAAATTTGCTGTGCTAGATCTTTGCGTGCGTTGCTACCCAGTTTTTGTAAGGATAGATTGATTTTGCCATCTTCTCGAACCTCTTTCACGTAGGCTTTACACCGCTCGCCAATCTTCACTGTTCTGAATAGATCGCTCTTAAACAATAAGCCTTGAAAGCGTTTATTGATCACAGCTTTGAAGCCCAGTGATGTTTCATCGAATATTAGCAGGTCAACTTCTTCACCTGGACTAAGTTCGTCTGTCGTTTCTTCCAAGAATCTATAGAGTTTTGTACAACCAATCATTTTATGATTGTCTTCATCATGTATGAGATAGACAACGTAAGACAAGCCCTCATCTAAGGGCTTATGTTGCAGTGACCTAGGTACTAACAGGTCTCTCTCTAACCCCCAATCAAAAAAAGCACCAAAATCGGTCACACCGGTACATGTGAGAACTGCAAAATCATTCACCTTGATAGCAATCGGCTTTTCGCTAGCATGCAGGCTACCATCCTGTGAGTAGTAAACATAAGCATCAACGCTTTGTTCTAATTCCTTTTTACCTTTTGCGTCGTCGATTGGTAAGAAAACTTTTTGTTCGCTAGGGGTATCTTCGCTGATTGCGAGCGTGTAACCAAAGGGGAGTATATCTATTACTAACAGACTGTTTATATTGCCGATTTCGAGCATTTACTTTTCTCTCATACATGACGTGAGCTGAACTTACGGGTAGTATAACAGCTAAGTGTTTTTAAACGTGATGTATCGCTAGGAATTCATGAAATTAAATGCAGATTTAGGTGAAAGTTTTGGTGCGTGGGTGATGCAACATGACGCTTCAATTATGCCATTGATAGATATGGCTAATATTGCTTGTGGTGGCCATGCTGGAGATGCGCTCAGCATGCAAAAGGCAATAACTTCGGCCCTCGCAAACAATGTGCAAATTGGCGCGCATCCATCATATCCAGATATGCAAGGGTTCGGCAGGCGCAGTATGCAAATGTCTGAAGTAGATTTAGTGGCCACAATTCAAGGTCAATTAGCGACTCTCGATGGCTTGGCTCGTTGTCAAAAAACACATATTAGTTATGTGAAACCTCATGGCGCTTTATACAATGACTTGATGACAGATAAGGCCTGCAGACAGAGTGTGTTTAAAGCCATCTCATCTTTCCATACTGTGTTGCCGGTAATGCTTCAGGCCAGTCCAAATAATGAAAAAATTAGAGACGAAGCAAAAGAATTCGGCCTAAGCGTGATATTCGAAGCCTTTACTGATCGTCTTTATCAAAAAAACGGACTGTTGACCCCAAGGAGTAAAGCCGGAGCGGTGTTGAGTGAGGCAAAAGCTTTTGCACAGGCACTTACCTTGATTGATTCAGGTCAGGTGCTTGCTGATGATGGCAGCACACTTTCGGTGCAGGCAGACACACTTTGTGTACACGGTGATAATCAAGACGCCCTTGAGTTAGTGAAGAAAATCAGGTTGCACCTACTTTGCCAAGGTAAAAAATGACTGAAGACGCGCCCACTTTATACCAGGTTAAGCAAAGCAAAGAAGAGAGTTTGTTGGAACTGCGCTTGCCCTCTGGCGAAACGGGTAAGCAAACCATTCACTTACGTATCTGCATTGCAAGTGATTGTGCTCTGATCGTATATGCCGATTTGGATGAATTATTGTTGGCGAACCACGTTATCAAACAGTTAAGTAGGGCGATATTACAGCGACGTCCATCCTATTTACTTGAGTACATTCCGTCTTATAAAAGTTTGTTTTTAGAGTTTGATCTGCTTGAAGCCGATCTGTATGAAGCGCGTGCATTTGTTAAAAGTTGTTTATCTGAGGCAAGTTTCATTCATGCTGTTTCCGATGATTTGAAAGCGCTACAGGGCGGGGCAATTGACGTAGCTTGCAACAAGGCACATCGCATACCGGTTTGTTATGAACTATTGGATTTGCCTAGTGATCTCGAAAAAGTGTCACAAGAAACGTCATTAACCTGCAAAGAAGTCATAGCGACACACTGTACGTCGCAACTGCAAGTCTTTGCCACGGGCTTCTTACCTGGTTTTGCTTATTTGGGGGAGATTGATGAGTCAATTCAAATTCCTCGCTTATCGCAGCCGAGGGCTCGTGTTCCATCCGGCGCTGTAGCGATCGCAGATAAACAGACAGCCATTTACCCTATTGAATCCCCTGGTGGCTGGCATATTCTTGGTTATACTCCTATTAGTCTCATATCTGAAAACCCTGAAAAAGCATCGCTTTTACAGGTAGGAGATCGCATTCAGTTTTATGAGATAAGTGCCAAGGAGTATCTGAAAATGTGTTCTGAGCAGGCTTCAAAATGCGAGTGATCAATGCAGGGTTTAAATCAAAGCTAATTGATTTGGGCCGGAGAGGATTGCAACATATGGGCTATTGCCAGTCAGGTCCTGCAGATCAAAATAGCTATAAACTTGCGAATTTGTTATTGAGAAATGCCCCCGATGCTGTAGCGATAGAAATAATGTTTGGTGGCCTTGAGCTTAAAATAGAACAAGATATGCTGCTCACTTTGACTGGGGCTGATTGCGACTTATATATTGATGACAAGCACTACACTATCAATCAAATTGTGTCTGTTCACGCTGGCCAATATGTTCGCGTCAGTGCGCCACGTGCTGGTCTATATTCATACCTAGCACTTAGCCATGAGGTCGTCTCTCCCTTACACCTAAACTCTGTTTGCGCGGTGGAACGAGAAAGGTTGGGGGGCAGTGAAAATAATGGTGTTGGCCTTAAAGCCATGCAGTGTATTGAACTCGCTAATCGTCACCTTGAACCAGAGCAGCTAAGTTATGTGTCAATATTAAACGAATCTCCTAATCAGAAGGCGCTGGATGGCATAATGACGCCGATATCAAGGTGTGTCGTTGTTCGATTTGTGCCAGGTTACCAATATTCAGAGTTTACACACACACAAGTCGCTCTTTTCAAAGGGCAGAAACATGAGGTCACTCATCACATTAGTAGCATGGGGGTGAAGCTCAAAGGCTTACCTATCGATATTGGCAAAGTAACAATGTACTCTGAAGGGATCAGTAAGGGTGCGATCCAAGTGACGCCAAACGGGCAAGCGATAATTATGCTTCACGAAAGACAGACGATTGGTGGTTATCCAAAAATCGGTAGTGTAATATCCGCCGATATACCCATCTTAGCTCAATGCCAAGCTGGCACCCATGTTCAGTTTGTTGAATGTGATGTTGATACAGCGCGTGAAATGCTATTACTACGTCATGATAAGTTTCAGCGTTGTTTTGGTTTGAGTTAAGTTTTGACTATAAGCAGTACCTTGTGATGACAGGAGAGTGGATATGCACAAAGTGTTTTTGAATGGCGATTTTGTCGATGCTGATAAGGCCAGCATTTCACCTATGGATCGAGGCTTTTTATTTGGCGACGGCATTTACGAAGTGATACCCACTTATTCTACTAAGCCGGTTGGCTTAGGTCTGCATCTTGCCCGCATGAATGAAGGCCTAAAGGCAGTTGGCATAGAATATCAGGCTGATGAGGCACAATGGCGTAAGGTTATTGGTGACTTGGTAAAACAAACCGACTCAGATTCACAAGCTGTGTATATCCATATTAGTCGTGGGGCTGACAAAAAGCGTTTTCATGCCTACCCAAAAGGTATTCAGCCGACTGTGTTTGCTTATGCTTTCGACATTGCACCGAGTCAAGACTTACAATCCAAGCATACTAAAACCTACCATGTGACATTGGCTGAAGACTTACGTTGGCAGCGTTGCCATATTAAGTCCACTTCTTTGTTAGGCAATGTGATGCATTTTCAGCAGGGACAAGAAGCAGGAAAGGATGAGGTGATTCTCTACAATCAGCAAAATGAGGTTACA
The DNA here is from genome assembly GCF_031846165.1 of Brumicola blandensis. NCBI lineage: Bacteria > Pseudomonadati > Pseudomonadota > Gammaproteobacteria > Alteromonadales > Alteromonadaceae > Brumicola > Brumicola blandensis. The sequence goes on along the minus strand of NZ_JAVRIE010000001.1, from coordinate 857,549 downwards.
GAGGCTGCCGCGTGTAATGTTTTTATCGTTAAAGATGGTCGAATTGCAACACCTCCCTTAGACAATCACTTGCTTCCTGGGATTACAAGGCGAATTGCCATTGACGCTATCCATAAATATACCTCATTGCCTGTTGATGAGAGAGTCGTCAGCCTTGATGAATTGAATGAAGCAGATGAAGTTTGGATAACGAGCTCTAGCAAAGAACTTGGGCCCGTACTCAGTATTGATGATAAAAAAGTGGGTAATGGAGAGCCAGGAAAAATATGGCGAGAAGCGCAAGAAGCCTACAACAAACACAAGTTCAACTGTTAGCATTACTGAGCTAAAAACTGGCTACGAACCTTGAATATAACCGCGGTGGCCAGTCTTTGCTCATAGAGTAGTTTATTCTGAGTCTTCGTTCTCACAATTCACTTTTTTACACTCACCATAAAGATATAAGCTGTGATTCGTCAGCTTCATATTATTCTGTGCAGCAATTTCGTCTTGCCTTTTCTCTATAACATCATCTTCAAACTCGAAGACTTTGCCACAAGTTAGGCAAACTAAGTGGTCATGGTGTTCCTTGTGGCTGATTTCAAAAACCGACTTTCCACCTTCAAAGTGGTGGCGATTCAGTAAGCCAGCATCATCAAATTGGTTTAGGACTCTGTATACAGTTGCAAGGCCGATTTCTTCACCTTGATCGATCAATATTTTGTAAACATCTTCAGCGCTAATGTGCTGATTTTGCGGCTCTTGTAGTATTTCCAATATCTTCAAACGTGGAAGTGTTACTTTTAGTCCTGCTTTTTTTAATTCTTTATTTTGGTCCATGAGATACTTCGCCGTAAAAACTTGAAATATATTATAGGTGACTTGTAAAGATTTAACAGTATCTGCCGTAATATTTATAATATAATGTTTAAAAGAAATTAAATTGTTGATAAAAAATACGGATAGTTACTCAAGATATGGAAATTTAACTCAATCAGCGTTTAGAAATATGAGGTCGTATTGATTGATATGAAGAATTTACATTTCAGGAGTGATGCATGGCTAATATGATGCGACAACTCACCGTTGTTCGTAAAATGATCCTCGGCTTCAGCGGCCTAGCTGTGTTGTTACTTTTGACTAGCTTTATGTCGTACTTTGGTTTGCAAGATATTAAACAATCTGCGAACACGGTTGTTCAAGAAAAAATGCCAATGCAAAAAGCAATGAACACTGTACGCACTGAAATTCTCTCTCTTTCTAACTTGTCTTTGAAAGCCTTTTACGAAAAAGACGCGCAAGCGCTTGAGCAAATTAAAAACGATTTCGATAGCTTAGTGGATGAACTTAATACTGGCATTGAATCTTTGCGTAACTTTGTATCGGATGAAAATAAGTCGTTGCTTGAATCAAATGTGAAAGCGTCAACTGAATTTATTCGTCAAAGTGAATTGATGTTCGCCGATCTAGCCGCGATTATAGAGCTTAGAAAAGTCCTCGCAGTGGAAAGTGAAAATGCTTTAGCCATTGCAGACGAGGCGAGTGCGCTAATGCTCGATCTTAGCTATGTTGAGGGCGACGGTCGAGATTTTGAAGCCTTGGTTGGTATGGGTAACAACATCGACAATAAACTCACGCTAGTATTAAGCTTGATGCAAGAACTGTCGCGAGCTGAGAGGAAAGATACTATCACCCAAACAATTGACGATTTGGATTATAATATTGCCAATATTGAAGCGGATTCGACCTATCTGAATCGCTTAGCTGAAGGTGTCGAAAATGATGGCTTAGTCGACATGTTCAATGAGCAATACGCTCTGTTGAAAGAAGTACTTTCGTCTGACGATGGTGTTTACGCCATGCACAGAAAACGACTGGGCTTAAACCTAACAATACAGCAGTATCATGACCTTGCAAATGACGCTCTTCTGCTTACCAATGAATCTTTATTGGTGTTGTCTGAAAATATCAATGCATCAACATTACAAGGACAAGAAGATATCCTAAACACGGTGTTGAGTAATGAAATTAAGAATGTTGTCGTTTCCTTATTGGGGATTAGTGCTACGTTTATTCTTGCCCTTATTGCCACCAGAAGTATTGCAAAACCACTTAAGTCTGTGAACAAACGATTGAAGGTACTGAGTAGTGGTAATTTGACTCAGCGAATGAACGATGAAGGTTTTGATGAATTCGCAGAGTTGTCAAAAAACGTGAACCGATTAATCGATTCATTGCGCGCTCTTATTGGCAGTATTCATGAACAAGAAGAAGTGCTGACTGAGATCACAGATAAAAGTATTCAAATGGGAGATCGCAGCTTGCAGCAAGTGGCGGTTCAGCAGGAGCAAATTAGTCAAACTTCGATCAATACTTTGCAGGTAAAAGACACTAGTTTGAATAATCTCCAGCAAATTACGGCTGCAAATCAGCAAATGTCACAGGCGATATCGCAGACAGATGACGTCATGGGGCTTGTGCAAGAAAGCCGTAGACAGGTTGATGAGCAGGCAATACAAGCCGAACAATCTGCAAAAATTATTCATCGATTGGGTGAAAATAGTAACAAAATTGGCAGTATTTTAGATGTCATCAAAACCATTGCTGAACAAACCAACCTGTTAGCGCTTAACGCTGCAATAGAGGCGGCGAGAGCGGGTGAACAAGGGCGAGGTTTTGCGGTTGTTGCCGATGAGGTTAGAACCTTAGCAACACGGACGCATGCATCAACAGAAGAAATTGAGAAAATGATAGGCGCCTTGCAACAAGATGCCAGTGAGGCCGTTGAAGCGATAAACTTAGGTACTGAGCAAGTTAGTCGGGGCGTAGAGTTATCTGAGAAAGTGACGATTCAAGTAGGGGATATACGAGGAATTATTGAAAGCTTAGCTAGCGTTAACAATCAAATTGTTAATGATACTCAAAGCCAAGATGCTTTGTTAGATGATGTTGTCCGCAGCCTACAAAGTATTGTTGATTTGGCAAAAGATAGTGCGCAAAGTACTCAAGAGTCAAATAATGCGACTCATCAGTTAGGGGAACAAATGAACGCCTTGAAAAGCGCGGTTTCAAAATTCAGTTTATAAAGGTGTCATGAATAAACTCTTACTTTGTAAATAATATCTGGCTTAACAGAAACTGAAGCCAGCAAATAAAAAAGCCTCCGCATAAGTACGTACTACTTGGCGGAGGCTTTTTGTTAGATGGGTTAATTACAACTCAATGTTGGCTCTCGTTCCCATGCCTGGCCCATATACGATAGCGTTGAGCAATAAGCGATTAGTGCCTAGCGTTGCCCCCCTGAATATAGGCTCACCAGAAAACATAATAATTTGCCCCGAACCGACACGTTCTCGTGTTAGGTATGCCGAATTCGCAATACGTTGCGCTGCCTCTGGCCAAAGTAAACCACTCATTCTCACGTGCAGCTCTTTGTCTTGCGGCAAACTGTACCATGCAATGGCTTTTGCTTTGTCATCGTCTTTGTCTTTCGATTTTTTTGTGGACTTTTTATCTTTGTACACGCCGACAGTGACAACAGCTTCAGCATTTTCTGGCACGACAAGCACAGGTTGACGACCATAAAGCAATGGCAGTTGCTCGTTCGTTCCAAAACTTAACCAATGTTCCTGATCAACGCTACCTGAAACCATGGCACCGGCTGGCATAAACAACTGTTGCCACTTATCACGTTTCTTCAGTTCATCTTCGCTTAGACGTTTTGGGGCGTCATCCCAAGGATAACTCACATCTTCACTCACAGTCGTGGCAAACAAGTCTTCCATATCGTCGACAGATTCTTCAGCTAATAATCTGCGCTGAAGAGCGATATCAAACTTCTCAGCGTCTTTGAATATGTCGCTCACCAGTTTTACCGTCGTGCCATCTTTCGATGCTAAGGCTTGCGTGGCACCCTCATGTGTAATGAGTGTTCCACCTTGTTGAACCCAAGTCTTCAGCGCTTTTGCCGTGCTATCTGAGACAGACCAAGCGCTTGGCATGACCAAAACGTTGTAACGACGCAAGTCAGTTCTGGAGATAGCTGCAGTGTCGAGGTGTGAGTGGCGAATACCCAAATGCGTATCGATGCTCCACCACGTTGCACCAACATCGTTACTGCTAGTACCAGCTTGACCAATAACGCCAATTTGAGGTTTGGTTAACAATTGGAAATGATCGCCTCCCCATTCAGGAAGATCACCCGTACCATAACCTGTCGTGATATTTTGTATCGACAACTTGGTCTCTTTGGCGGTGGTATTGATTAATTCTATCAGGTCACTTGTATTTGGGTTGTCAGTAATAGTGACAACAACCGAACCTCGAACTAAGGTTTCTTTGCCCAGTTGAGTTGCTTTGTCAATAACGCGCACTTGCACACCGCGCTCCATTAATCTTGCAGCAAATCCAACTGACGCATCATCATCGCCATTAACAGCCCATGCGATAGCATCTTTAGCCGCGAGTGTTTGATTTTTATCTTGCGCTTTCCATGGTTCTATATTGTTGGTGATATGGTCTGGTACCGTTAACGCTTCCAGTCCATACATCATCGTTAAATTCCAAGCGGAAGTGTCGTACATAATAGAGCGACCTTCACGCAGAATTTTTTGACGTTCATCCTCAACGGTTTCCGGTAAGATTTGAGCGTCAAACTCCATAATAGCCGCCAGTAGCCTAGCTTCAGGTTGACGATTAGGAATGACCAAACTTCCTTTGCTCACTGTTGTGTTGAAGGTCTGCCCTAGATGATTAGTTGCTTTCTTCACCGAAAAATCTTTATTCGCAACGAAGACTTCAATATCTTGTGCTAATAATTTTTCGACAAGCGTATTCATACGAGTGTGATTATTGTTAGCGCTGACGATGAAGGTTCTATTAGCATAGGGACTATCTTTTTCCACTAATGACTTTCTATCTTTCCAATAATCTTGATACATCTCTTTGCTATATTTATGCAAAGATTCAAGGTTTGCGATGGTACTCACAAATTGATGGTGCACTGACTCTTTGTAAGTTTGAATAGTTCCTTCAGGTCGTCTCACGCCATCTTCAGCCATACGAGATTGTTCGTATAGGATGTGCATGGAGCCACGGTATTCAGCGTAATTTGAGTAGCCTGGATACCAATTTTCAAACCATTCTCCAGTGTAGTAACGCCAGCCTTCTTTATCAAAGGCTTGTCCTTGGTCGATTGAAAATGTTTTTGCCCACTTCTGGACGCTAGGTGCGATATTAAAATTGAGAGGTTGACGAGGGGGGCCCATAAGGTAAGTGTCTTGAGGGCCCATTTCATGACCGTCTATCATTAACTGAGGACGCCATTTGTTGATAAGTGCTACTCGACCTTTCGTTTCGGGTTGGGTGAGATAGAAGAAGTCTCTGTTTAAATCAAAGAAGTAGTGATTAGTACGTCCATATGGCCAATCTCCTCTATGCAGTAGGGCTTGATCATCCACATTGGGTGCCGTTCCTCGATATTGCTCCAAAGACTTCGCAAAACGGTCTCGACCATCAGGATTCATTATTGGGTCAATGACGATAATCATATCGTCTAGCATCTTACGAATTTTTGGATCCTCTGAGGCAGCGTAGTGATAAATTGACGCCAGTGCTGCATCGGCTCCAGAGGTTTCATTCCCATGGATAGAGTAGGCCATCCAAGCAATTGCTGGGAGCTCATTAATCAATTCTTTAGCTTCGCTCTCACTCGTTCTTCTCGGGTCTGACAGAGCGTCTAGCTTTTCAAGTATGTCGTCCATATTTGCTAGATTACTTGGACTAGAGATAAACACAGCGTGCAAAGGTCTATCTTCATGGCTGCGAGCGTACTCGACAACTTTCATTCTGTCAGTTTGAGTGCGCCAAGTTTGAATGGACTTGTTAATCTGGTAGGGCGTTGCAACGCGTTGACCAACTGGGAAGCCGAGGATGCTATCAGGATGCGTTAATGCAGCATCATAGGTACCTTTTAGTATGTCAGCTTGGTAATCTAAATCAGGGTTATAGGTGGGTTTCATCAATAAGCCAGCTTGACTTGTTCCAATGGACAGAGCAAGTAAACCAGCACAAACAGCTATGCTAATGGGCTTTCGCATCTTTCTTCCTTTTGTCTTTTTATTCTAATATTTTTATTATCGAGCACTTTTTGGTGTAAAGAGCGTGAACGTTGAGACTTACTTATTGTTATAGAACCTTTCAATTAGAATTGTCCTACGCTCCTTAGTTTGCGACAAAGGTAGATAAAAACACAAGCGTTTGAGTCAAATTGGTTCACAAGACTTGTAACAAAACGCAACAAAACCATCTAGAAATAAAAAACGCGCCCAATTTTCACTGCGCGCGTTTTCTTAGTATTGCTTGCTTGTTACCAATACATGCTAACGAACTAGGCTAAATCAGCCAAACACATTTCTTCATTCAGCTGTTTGCACCAAGCCTTGACTCGTTGTTCTGTGAGTTCAGGTTGACGATCTTCGTCAATGCCTAGACCGACGAAGTGTTCGTCATCAGCCATACCTTTTGACGCTTCAAAATCATAGCTTTCAGTCGGCCATTGACCAATTAATATTGCGCCTTTGGGTTCAACGATGTCTCTGATCATGCCCATCGCATCAAGGAAGTATTCAGCATAATCTTCTTGATCACCACAGCCAAAGATAGCAACAAGCTTGTCTTCAAAATCAATTTCTTCAAGGTCAGGGAAGAAGTCATCCCAGTCACACTGGGCTTCTCCATAATACCAAGTCGGAATACCGAAGATCAGTAAATCGAACTCAGCAATTTCTTCCTTGCTGCTTTTAGCGATATCTTTGACGTCAATGAGCTGTTTGCCCAATTCTTTTTGGATCATTTTTGCGATGTGTTCTGTGTTACCAGTATCGCTGCCAAAAAATAAACCAACGCTAGCCATGCTTCACCTCTAAAACGTCTAATCTCGTGCGGAGCTAAGAAACACCGCTCGCACTGTAAAATAATTGAATAATGCCTTTAGCTACAAAACCTGCAGCACCCAAACCTAATACGCCATAAGCAACAACTTTGCCCACTAATGGAACATCGTTTTTTTTCAGAACATCATGTATTGCTAGACCCAACAACACAAACAACAACACTAGGCTTAAATTAAGCACCACCGATTCAATCACTTGGTAATTGTCAGCATTCATGTTCTATCTCCAGCGTAATCTTGGGCGCGGATATTAGCACATTTTATTGCAATTTTTGAAGCTACTTAGCTGAATAATCAACTATCAGTGTTACTTTTCCGTGCCAAGTAAAATACGGGTTAACAGCGTGTTAACAAGTTGTGGCTTTTCGGCATGTAGCCAATGTCCAGCGTCCACAATTTTCGCTTTTGCTTTTGGGAACTGTTGCATGATTGTCGCTTGATGTTGTTTGCCTATGTAGTCACTGTTTTTACCCTTGATAAATGTGACATCACCGTTGTACAACTCACCAGAAAAAGGCCAATCACTTAACAGAGGGTAATCCCTAATAATCAAGGGGAGGTTGAAGCGCCACTGCCAAGCCTTTTTGTCATCTTGATAAAGACTTTTCAGCAAGAATGCGATAGTCCCTGAATCGACAATATGGTCTGATAAGCATTGCATTGCTGCTTTTCTATCGGTAATAGTGCTTAAATTTACCGAACTCAAGCCTTTAATTACGTTGTGATGTCTCGCTTCATATTTGACAGGCGCTATGTCCATCACTACCAATTTCTTAATGATGTCAGACGCTAGGCTCGCTGCTCGCATAGCCACTTTTCCACCGAGTGAATGAGCAACGACGTAACATATATTTATATTTGATGCTTTTAAGGTGCTCAGTAGCATTTTTGCGTAGTGGTCAAAGCTAAATATATCCGTCCGCGGAGATTGACCGTGGTCAGGTAAATCTACACTGAGTACGTGGTGGGTCGTCTCAAAATGCCGACGTATCACAGCCAAGTTATCGCTATTACCAAACAAGCCATGGATTAGAACGATAGTTGGCTGTTGAGGTGATGACACCCGAAAGGTGTCACCAAATGATTGCGCGTGAAGCAATTCAGTCATGATAGTTGGTTTCTTATCTACATATTTGGATAGTTAGGACCGCCAGCACCCTCGGGAACCACCCAGGAGATGTTTTGATTGGGGTCTTTAATATCACAGGTTTTACAGTGCACACAGTTTTGTGAGTTGATTTGCAATTGCTTTTCACCAGCATCATTATCAATGACTTCGTATACACCGGCAGGGCAGTAGCGTTGCGCAGGTTCGTCATACTTCGGTAAATTCACTTGAATTGGTATGCTCGGATCCTTTAACACCAAATGACAAGGTTGATCCTCCTCATGGTTTGTATTGGATAAAAACACGGAAGATAGTTTATCGAAGCTCAGTACACCGTCAGGTTTAGGATACTGGATTGTGGGCGCGTCACTGGCCAATTTCATACCGACATGATCTGGTGTTGAATCGCCGATTGAAAATGGCAATTTACCGCCAAAGATATTTTGATCAAGCGTGTTGTACGCGCCACCAAAGAAATTACCAAATTTATGAATCGCAGCACCGAAATTGCGTGAACGATATAACTCGTCATATAACCAAGAGTTTTTAAATAATTCAGTGTACGAGCTTGGGTCAACAATAGGGGCATCGGCATTCGCCAACTCAGCAAACAGAGCTTCTGCTGCTAATATGCCTGACTTCATTGCGGTGTGGTTCCCCTTTATTTTCGAGAAATTCAAAGTGCCCGCATCGCAGCCGACCAATAATCCGCCAGGGAATGTCATCTTCGGTAAGGACTGAAAACCTCCTTTCGCTATTGCTCTCGCGCCATAAGTCACGCGCTTCCCATCTTTCAGGGTATTGGCAATAACCGGGTGATGTTTCAAACGTTGGAACTCGTCAAAAGGACTCAGGTGAGGGTTATCATAATTGAGGTCAACGATCAGTCCTACAAATACCTGGTTATTTTCTGCGTGATATAAATAACTGCCGCCTGTTGCATCACTCAATGGCCAACCTGCCGTGTGCACTACCAGTCCTTCTTGGTGTTGTTCGGCTGGAATATCCCAAATTTCTTTGAAACCGATTGCGTAATGCTGAGGTGATACGCCTTTATCCAGAGCAAACTGCTGAATAAGTTGCTTACCTAGGTGTCCACGACAACCCTCTGCGAAAACTGTGTATTTCGCACTTAGCAACATTCCAGGCATATAGCCGTCTTTTTGCTCGCCACTTTCGCTCAGACCCATGTCACCAGTAATGACGCCGCCAACACTACCATCTTCGTTGTAATGCACGCTGGCTGCCGTAAAACCTGGGAATACTTCGACACCTAGTTGCTCCGCTTGCTCTGCCATCCAGCGACACATATTGGCCATGCTCACAATATAATTACCTTCATTGTGCATGGTTTTTGGGGTCATAAAGTTTGGTAGCTTAGTCGAACCGGTTTCACTATTGAGTAAATATATATGGTCTTCGGTTACTTTAGTGCTTAATGGCGCACCAAGTTCTGCCCAATTTGGAAACAATTCATCTAAAGCTCTAGTCTCGAAAACGGCACCTGATAAAATATGTGCACCTACTTCTGAGCCTTTTTCCAGTAGACAGACGTTTAATTCTTGACCTTTTTCGTTCGCTAATTGTTTCAGTTTGCATGCCGTTGAGAGCCCTGATGGCCCCGCACCAACTACAATTACATCAAATTCCATTACTTCTCTTTCCACTTGTGCCTCCGAAACAACTCTTACCAGTTATAGTGAAATATTAATTAAACGAATATTACAGCTTGTCAAAACATTGTAAAATCTAATTACAGTATGACTGAGAATATTTGTGAATTCAGGTTGACGTTTACGTAAAGTATCAGTAAATTTTGCGTCAACATATTAGTATGGCTGCTATGATTACGTGAATATGTAATGAAAGCGAATAGTATTTTTTTATTTATAGCCCTAAATAGAGGTGATTATGAAAATTTTGGTACCGGTAAAGCGGGCGATAGATTACAACGTGAAAGTACGCGTTAAACCAGATAACTCTGGTGTTGATTTGAACAATGTAAAAATGGCAATCAATCCTTTTTGTGAAATTGCTGTTGAAGAAGCCATTCGTTTGAAAGAGAAGGGCGTCGCGACAGAAGTGGTCGTCTTGTCAATTGGCGATAAAACTTGCCAAGAGCAAATACGAACTGGTTTGGCCTTGGGCGCAGACCGCGGTATTCACATTGAAACTGATGCGGGTGCCGTTGTTGATTCTTTGCAGGTTGCAAAGCTTCTTCAAAAAGTCGTTGAAGCGGAATCACCGGACATTGTTATTCTGGGTAAACAGTCAATCGATTCAGACAACAATCAAACCGGACAAATGTTAGCAGCACTTACCGGCATGCCACAGGGAACATTTGCTTCAGAAGTTGTTGTTGAGGATGGTTCAGTCAATGTCACACGCGAGATCGACGGCGGCCTACAAACAGTCAAGCTTAGCTTACCTGCTGTCGTAACAACTGACCTACGCTTAAACGAACCACGTTACGCTTCATTGCCAAACATCATGAAAGCGAAACGTAAACCTATCGACGTAAAACCAGTTGCTGATTTTGGTGTTGATATGAATTCACACGTGAGCGTGCTAAAAGTAGAAGCACCGGCGCAACGCAGTGGTGGTGTGAAAGTCGCAGACGTTGCAGAATTAGTGGGTAAATTGAAAAACGAAGCGAAGGTGATCTCATGAGTGTATTAGTATATGCAGAGCACGATAATGACTCTTTAAAAACAGAAACAAATAAATTGGTCACTGCTGCACTGGGTGCTTCAGATGATGTAGTTGTTTTAGTTGCAGGCTCGGGTTGCGCAGCAATTGGTGAAGCGGCCGCTAAAATTAACGGCGTATCCAAAGTTCTGGTTGCTGACAATGAAGCGTATGAACATCAGTTGCCAGAAAATATTGCTGACTTAGTTGTTGAACTTGCAGCTGATTATTCACACGTTTTTGCAGCAGCAACCACGACCGGTAAGAACTTTATGCCACGCGTTGCCGCGCTATTAGACGTTGCTCAAATCTCTGACATCATCAAAGTTGAGTCAGCAGATACCTTTGTTCGTCCGATATATGCAGGTAATGCGATAGCGACAGTTCAAAGCTCTGATACAAAGAAAGTGGTAACCGTTCGTGCTGCTTCTTTTGATGCCGCTGGTAACGATGGAAGTGCCAGTACAGAAGCACTTTCAACGGTTAAGACATCAGATAAATCAAGCTTCGTTTCGGCTGAATTAACTGAATCAGAACGCCCTGAATTAACCGCTGCCGATGTCATTATCTCGGGTGGACGTGGTATGCAAAATGGCGAAAACTTTGCTTTGTTGAACGGGATTGCCGACAAACTAGGCGCAGCAATTGGTGCGTCTCGTGCTGCAGTAGATGCCGGCTTCGTTCCAAACGATATGCAAGTAGGTCAAACTGGTAAAATTGTTGCTCCACAATTGTATATTGCTGTGGGCATATCAGGGGCAATTCAGCATTTAGCGGGCATGAAAGACAGTAAAGTGATTGTTGCCATCAACAAAGACGAAGAGGCACCGATATTCTCAGTTGCTGATTACGGTCTAGTCGGTGACCTATTTGACGTGCTGCCTGAGCTAGAAGCAGCTTTATAAAAGAAACACACGTTTCGATAGTAAAAATGAAAGGCTAAACAATAATGTTTAGCCTTTTTTATTGCCAGCGCAACGCAGCTTGTTTATCACTTTGTTTTGCTTCTACCCAATAATCACCCTCAGCAGTACTTTCTTTCTTCCAAAACGGGGCCTTTGTTTTCAAAATATCCATCATGAACATACTTGCTTCGTAGGCAGATTTGCGGTGTGTACTGCTCACACCTAAAAATACAATTTGTTCATCTGGCCTGAGTGTGCCAACTCTATGAATAATTGTGATTGAACCAAGTTGCCAACGCTCACGTGCCTGTGCAGCGATTTCTATTAGCGCCTTTTCAGTCATACCCGGGTAGTGTTCCAATGACATACTTTCAAGATTGCCATGTTGGCTTAACTCACGCACTAAACCTGTAAAAGTAACGATCGCGCCATCAGAGTTCGCTGCCATGCGCAGGTGTGCATATTCGTTCCCAATATCAAAGTCTTCTAGTTGAACTAGGATTCTATCCATTACTTATTTTACCATTGTATTCATTGGACCTTTTATCATCAGCACTATCTTAGCAGTTTATGGCGCTTGCGAAAGAGGATTATCTTGTCTTAAATAAGCGTAGTATGATGCATAAAACAACTGCACGTTGTTTAAAAATGAGAGCGAGAACCCAAGGTTGAAGCGTTTATTACGAGACACACCACCTAGCTATATTTTGATAGGCGAATTATTGGTCATCTTCATGCTCATTCCTATCATCATCGCTTTTAATCCTCTGCATTACCTAAGCGTAGTGTTGGTGTTATTAGCCTTACTATATGTTATGTGGCTTACTCGTTTCAGTTTCAGACTGGAGTCAAAGGGTACGAAAGCTGAAGGTCTCATACGAAAACATATCATTAGAATATGCCTAAAGTTTATTACGTTTGCACTGTGTTTACTGGTCATCATGGCGCTATTGATGCCTGGTAAATTATTTTTGGTTATTGGGCAATCACTTGTTTTCTGGTTTGCAATTACCTGCGTCTACGTTTTTCTATCAGTTTTACCTCAAGAATGGCTATTTCGTGTTTTCTTTTTGTGGCGATATGGGGTTTTATTTAACTCACTCTTAAGTAAGGTGAACCAAACAGTCTTCATTCTCTTCAACGCCACACTTTTTTGTCTGGCACATATTATGTTCTTTAATCTGTGGGTATTAGTGCTCACCTTCTTTGGTGGGCTTTTATTTGCCTATACTTACGTTAAAACCAAAAGTTATCGCCTAATAGTCCTTGAGCACAGTTTATATGGATTATGGTTATTTACCGTTGGTTTAGGCGAAATACTAGCTTTTCCTGTGTACTCGCCGTAGTGCTTAAGGTTGTAAACTATTAATATTCGACACATTTATTAACAATTGTTAACTATTGTAAATAGGCCTTTACGGCACTCGTTCAGTATAATCACTATCAGTATTTAAATCTGTAACTGACCAAGGTTTACATTAATGAGTCGTACCTTAAAGAAAGCTGGCATCCCAATGATTATTATTTTATTGGCGATCGCTGTGATGTTCGCACTAGCGAGTTTAAAAAAACAACCAGAGAAAGAAGAGGTGGTCACAAAAGATTTTTTGGTTGACGCAAAGCCTATTGAGTTTGGGACCGTAGATTTTCTCGTCTATTCACAAGGCTCGGTACAAGCAAAAAACAAAACGATGTTGAGTACGCAGGTGAGCGGCAGGGTTGCCTCTATAGCTGACAACTTTGTCGAGGGTGGCTTCTTTGCTAAAGGCGACGTACTTGTCGAACTCGAAGATGCTGACTACCGAACAGATTTATTGTTGGCAGAAGCCGAATTGGCAAGAGCCCAAGCTTCATTGGACGAGGAAAAAGCAAGAGGAATGGTTGCCGCTGAGGAATGGCGTTCATTTAATCAAGGAACGCCACCAGAATTAGGATTGAGAAAGCCACAACTAGCCCGAGAGCAAGCTACTGTGAAAGCAGCCGAAGCTGGTTTACAAAGAGCAAAACGAAATCTAGAAAGAACCAAAATTCGTGCGCCGTATGATGGCCTGGTAAAAACGCGTAATGTCGATTTGGGACAGTTCGTTACCTTAGGCTCACAACTTGGTGAAGTCTTTTCTACTGCCATTGGAGAGGTACGCTTACCGTTAACTGATGATGATGTCGCCTTTCTTGATGACTTAAGTGATACAAACCCAAAGGTAATTCTGTCAACAGATATTGCTGGTAAAACGGTTCAGTGGACTGGCGCTCTAGTGCGTGATGAAGCGATTTTAGATGGTAAGAGTCGAGTTATTTATGGTGTTGTTGAAGTCGTTGATCCCTATCTTTTGCGGTCTGAAGCGGCATCCAATGCACAGCCTTTGCGATTTGGTCGATTTGTGAGTGCGCAGATTAGCGGTATCAGTTCACCAAATATTGTCGTTCTACCTCGCAATGTACTTAGATTAGACGGAACCGTGCTAACGGTTGATGAGAACAAAGAAATTAAAATCAACTTTGTCACCGTACAGAGAACAGATGAAGATTTTGTCTATATAAGTGATGGTTTAAACCCAGAACACCAAGTGGTGATGAGCGCAGTGCCCAACCCCTATAATGGCATGCCAGTCAGGTTTTTAGGCGATGAAGACAAAGAGCCAAGCGCTAACGAAATCCCAGCAAATAACAACGCCATTGAGGTGAAGTAATGAGTCAGATTAGTGATAATAAAATTGACACTGAAACTGGCATAATAGCGTGGTTTACACGAAACAGTGTTGCAGCGAATCTCTTGATGGTCATGATAATACTGGGCGGGATATTCGGTATTATTCGTGTACAAAAGCAGGTGTTCCCGGCGTTTGAAGTCAATGTCATTTCTGTCCAAGTTCCTTATTTAGGTGCGGCTCCACAAGAAGTAGAAGAGGGGGTTATTTTAAAACTTGAAGAGGCTGTCAAAGATCTCGAGGGTATTAAGAAGCTCACGTCAACTGCGAGAGAAGGCGTGGGCTCCTTGAGCATCGAAGTTGAAGATGGTTATGACGTTCAAACCTTATTGGATGAAGTAAAGGTACAAGTAGATGCCATCCCCAGTTTCCCTGGCAACACTGAAAAGCCAGTCGTATATAGAATTAAGTTTCCGCAGGACGTTCTTTGGGTCTCTGTGTATGGTGATACCACTGAGAGAGAGTTAAAGCAATATACGCAAAGCATTCGTGACGATATCGCAAACCTACCTGGGATTTCAGATGTATCGGTTGTCGGTTCTCGAAACTATGAAATTTCAGTTGAAATATCAGAACGAAAACTGCAAGAGTATGACCTCACTTTTAACGAATTGGTAAATGCGATTCGTCAGTCATCCATTGACCTTCCGGGTGGTTCCATACGTTCCGACAATGGTGATATTTTATTGAGGGCAAACGGGCAAGCCTATAACGCATGGGATTTCGCTAAAGTAGCTTTAATTAGTCGCGATGATGGCACTCGTTTACTTCTCGGTGATATTGCAACAATCAATGATGGTTTTGTAGAAGATAATCAATATGCATTATTTGATGGGAAGCCAGCGGTTAGTATCAGAGTGCGTGCCGTGGGTGACCAGAACGCCTTACAAATTTCCAAATCAGTCAACGAATACCTTGATAAAAAACGTGAAGAGATGCCAGCAAACATCAAGGCTGATACATGGGGCGACAGTTCCTTCTATTTAGCTGATCGTTTAAATATGATGATCAAGAATATGCTGGCCGGTGCCGCACTCGTATTTATCGTGTTATCCCTGTTTCTTAGAGTAAAGCTAGCTTTTTGGGTGATCGTGGGCCTTCCCGTTTGCTTTTTAGGCACACTGATGTTTATGCCAATGTCACAAGTTGATGTCTCCATTAATATGCTCAGTTTATTTGGTTTTATACTGGTACTGGGGATAGTGGTAGACGATGCAATTATTATGGGCGAATCGGCCTATTCAGAAATTGATAAAAAGGGTCATAGTACAGAGTCCGTCATACGGGGTGTCAAGAAGGTGGCAATGCCAGCAACCTTCGGTGTATTGACCACTATTGCCGCTTTTTCACCCATGTTAATGGTGAGTGGGCCAACAAGTGTCATTTGGAAAACCATAGGTATGGTGGTTATCTTATGCTTGATCTTTTCTTTGATTGAGTCCAAGTTAATTCTTCCAGCTCACTTGGCACACATGAAGCTGAAGCCTTACGACCCAAAGAAAGCTAACGCTTTTCAACGTTTTAGAGATATTTTTAGTATTGGTATTAAGACCTTCATAAAAGACAAGTATGTACCGTTTCTAGCAAAGGCAGTTCGCAACAGGTATACCACCTTAGCCGCTTTTATTGGCATGTTGATTGTCACCATTGGTTTATTCAGCAGTGGTTTGGTGCGCTGGCAATTTTTCCCCAATATTCCGTCTGATTTTATGCAAGCAAGCGTTGAACTTGAGCCTGGCTCATCGATCGCACAGAGAGACATCGCGATGAATGCAATGTTAGATGCGATGTACAAAATGGATGAAAAGGTAAAAGCAGAAACCGGCTCTAACGCAGTCAAGCATGCTATTGCTTTTGATAACGGCACTTTAGGTGGGACTGTGTTTGTTGAGTTGACAAAAGGCGAGACTCGCGAATTGACCGACGTCCAAATGCAAGACGAATGGCGCGCACTACTTCCAGAAATACCCGGTGTCAGAAACTTCAACATTGGTAATCCCGGCGGACCAGGTGGTGCCAATGGACTTGATTTTGAATTCAGATCCAATGATATTCAACAATTAGAAAATGTCGCCAAAGAGCTCCGCAGTTACTTGGGCGCCTACGCAGGTATCACTGAAGTGACGGATACCTTCAGTGGTGGTAGTGACGAAATCAAGCTTGATTTAAAACCTGAGGCCGAGTCTTTGGGATTAACGCTATCCTCATTAGCTCAGCAAGTGCGAAATGGGTTTTATGGTGCTGAAGCTCAAAGGATACAGCGTGATGATGAAGAGATTAAAGTCATGGTTCGATACCCTAAGGACGAGCGAAATTCTATTGGTAATCTGGAGAATATGCGAGTCCGAGCGCCAAATGGTGACGATATTCCGTTTCGCGAAGTAGCTGATATCGAATTGGGCAAAGGGTATGCGAACATAATAAGAGTGGATGGTTCACGTTCTGTTTCTGTGTCAGCCAAAGTAGATACGGACATTGTCGATACTCGCGACCTGACAGTTGAAGTGCAAATGAAGGTGATTCCCGAGATGCTGGAGCGGTATCCTGCTGTCGAATTTAGATTACAAGGTAATTCAAAAGACGAGCAAGATGCCGTCGTTTCGTTGGCGCAGGGTTTTTTGTTTGCTTTAATCGCTATTTACGCGCTGATGGCGATACCTCTTAAGTCATATTTGCAACCCTTGATCATAATGTCGGTTATTCCATTTGGCATGGTCGGTGCGATTGTCGGACATTTAATATTCGGGCAAGCGGTGAGTGTCCTATCAATCTGCGGCATTATTGCGTTAGCGGGAGTGGTAGTGAATGACTCATTGATTATGGTCGATTTTGTGAACAAGGCGAGGGCAGAAGGTCATAACTTGATGGACGCTGTCTTGAAATCGGGGAGCGAACGTTTTAGAGCAATTGTGTTAACTTCATTGACCACGTTTATGGGCTTGATGCCTATTGTTTTTGAGCGAAGCCTACAAGCTCAGGTAGTCATACCCATGGCTATTTCCTTAGCGTTTGGTATTTTGTTTGCCACCGTCATAACATTGCTTTTGATTCCTTCCCTTTATTTAATACTGGATGACTTCACAGGCTTGTTTAAACGAGACAAGGCGAAAAGCGGGCTACAACAGTCTACTTTGGAAAGTACTCAGACTCGAGGTTAGAAAAAAGGGGTCAGAGTTAATTAAAAAAGGGGTCAGAGTTAATTTAATTGCCGATGGCATATTAAATTAACTCTGACCCCTTTTTAGTTGCTTTTCTAAACGATTATAAACGCTTAAAAGAAGCTAATTTTACCTTCGATACCAATAACGCGCGGCTCATTTACAATCCCCGTTAGGTTATTGAAATCAATTGCGCCTTTTACGTTATCTTCGTCTGTAATATTACGACTATAAAGCGCGATGCTATAGTTGTGCTCGAAGTTTTCATAGCCGATACGTAATCCACCTTCAACATTATCATCCGTTTGAAACTCAACAGAGTCATATAAGAACAGGTTGGTTTTGCCTTGGAATGCCCAGTCTGTATACGCAAATATCTCACCGTTTTCACCCGCCGGTATACTGTAGCGAGCAGTAAAGTTGAAGATAGTTTCAGGTGCTTGTGGGAATGGGTTTCCATCAATGAGTGCGCGATTATCATCTGTTCTTGGATTAAGCACTCTACAATTGCCACCGAAGTCGGCATTTGCACCACATGGGAAAACAGACAAACTGTCATCTTTTATTTCGGTGTTGTTGTAACTGTAACCACCAGTTAAAACTAAATTGTCGTTGACGATATACGTTGCATCGATTTCGAAACCAAACGCAGTTCCTTTATCAGCATTGATAAGAGCCGTATTGTTCGCTCCGCCACCAATGGCAGAGAATTGAATGTCATCTACAACATAATAAAACGCTGCCGCATTGAGTCGCAAACTGTCATCTAATAGATCAGATTTAAAGCCCACTTCAACGCTATTAATTGTTTCAGCTTCAGCGACTGACGGTGCGCCTTCGAAAGCAACATCACGGCCTTGAATACTCTGTGCTCTAAAACCATTAGCATAGCGAGCAAATAATGATGTGTTCTCGTCAAGCTTGTAGTTTGCGCTTAGTTCATAGCCTACTTGGCCGTCATCGACGTTAATCGGTGCATACTCTTGGATTTGAGCTGCGTCAATAACCAATGCGAAACCGTCTACATTTTGGTCGCCAACTCGGAGAGATTTCTCATCTTCTGTGTAGCGTAAGCCACCGGTTACAGTGAGTTTTTCGCTTACTTCGTAAGTACTCTGACCGAAGACTGCCCAAGTAGTATTTTCATGGAATACAGTCGTTGCACCAAAGAAACCGTCGATACTGGTTACATTGAAAGATGAGTCATAGTAAAACGCACCTACTTGCCAGCTCAATGCATCGTCACTGTTACTGGCTAAACGGAACTCTTGCGTAAATTGCTCTAGGTCATTTAATTTATCTTGAGTTACCGCAGTAAAAGGAATGAAGCCGGGTACAGAAGTATCACCTGAACCTGCGCCACCGTCTACATCACCTAGACTGAATCCTTCAGCTTCTTCATTTGCAGTAATTGAAGTAAACGTTGCCTCATCGAAATCGTAGTCAACCTTTACAGAAAATCCAAAGTTTTCATATTCCTGTGGGTTGTTATCAAAACCGTTACCTAAAAGGTTACCGTCATAATAAACAGTGTCGCGATCGTAGTTTTCATTTAGGTCGTTAGAACCGCGAGTGAAGACATTTGCTCTAAAGATAGACGCGGTGCCTTCTAAGTCTCTTCCATGCAGGTTAACGAGAACGTCTAATTCAGCAGTTGGTGTAAACAACAACTGCGCACGCCAAGCTAGCTCGTCATAGCCACCAATAACATCGTCTTCACCCGAAAATGCATTGTCGATATAGTCATCGCGTTGTTGCGATAAAAATGAAAAACGACCCGCAATATTGTCAGCTAAGCCGCCACCAACAGCACCTTCGACATTAACTGTACCGAAAGAACCGAACGCCACTTTACCATATGCATCAAAGTCTTCACTTGGCTTAACGCTGTCAAACTTGATGATACCTGCAGTGGTATTACGTCCAAAAAGGGTACCTTGTGGTCCACGAATAACTTCCACTTGTTCAATGTCAAATAGAGGGAAACTTTTGAGAACGACGTTTTCTTTGACCACATCGTCCATAATGATCGATACCGGTTGAGATGCTGCCAAGTCAAAATCGGTGTTGCCTAGGCCACGAATATAAAAACGCGGAGCAACTCGACCATTAGACGATTCGGCATACAAGCCCGGCACACGAACAGCGAGCGCCAAAATATCTTCGCCACCTGAGAAAATGCTTTCAAACTTCTCACCATTTAGCGTAGCGATAGAGATTGGAACATCTTGAATTGACTGCACTCGTTTTTGAGCTGTCACCGTGATTGTTTCCAACACCGCTTCGTTTTTTTCAACTTCTTGAGCGGATAGTGAGGTAGTTTGCAATGCTGCACTAATACAAATTGCCAGGCTGGCTAGCTTGTAGCTTTTCATTTATTGAACCTTTAGTAGAGTTTAAACATGAGTTTGTAAATCGCGCGCGAGTGTATCAGTTTCCACTTATATTTGCATTCAAGGCCAGCCTCACAAGGCTTACTGTCATAATAAATTCATAAAAGTGTCACATAAAAAGTCGTCTTTATGAAAAATGAGTTGCTGTTATTCAGCAACTTTGTATTTGTCTATTCATATGTTTAATTGGCATAGGAAATCGCTTGTATGGTGTTATACGTATCATGTGTATTGTTTAGTATGTTACGGCTTGATACCAAATCGATTAAAAATATCGACAGAATGTCTATTGACAATTATCGACCAAACTTCAGCCAAGCAGTTTATTAAAAAAGGAACCCTTATGTCAGAGAAGCTCATACCCGATTTAGAAATGCAATTTCAATTGTATGATGTGCTCGAAGCGGACAAGTTATGCCAGTTTGAAAAGTTTGAAGAGCATAGCAAAGATACTTTTTCTGCGATGTTAGGAACAGCTGAAAAGATAGCGACCGATCTGTTTTTACCGCACAACCATATCGCGGATAAAGATGAGCCTACTTTCGACGGTCAAAAGGTCAGTATGATACCTGAAGTGAAAATGGCCTATGATGCATTTTGCGAGGCGGGTTTTATTGCAGGACGCTATAGCTTTGAAGATGGCGGGATGCAACTGCCTGAGGTGCTAATGACAGCAGCATCTGCCTATTTTATGGCAGCAAATCCTTCGTCTACGGCTTACCCATTCTTAACTGCAGCAGCAGCCAACGTGATTAACCATTTCGCCTCTAGTGAATTAAAAGAAACCTTTATGCCTCGTATGTTGAGCGGTGAGTTTACCGGTACGATGGCGCTAACCGAACCGCACGCTGGTTCGTCTCTAGCTGACATCACGACAACCGCGACGAAGCATGAAGACGGAAACTACCGCTTGAAAGGGAGTAAACTGTATATCTCGGGTGGCGAGCACGAACTGTCGAGCAATATTGTGCACCTTGTGTTAGCAAAAATCCCTGGTGGTCCAGCTGGCGTAAAGGGAATTTCATTGTTTGTCGTACCAAAGTTCCGCTTGGATGACAAAGGCGAGATTTTGAATCGAAATGATGTTCAGTTAGCGGGCCTTATACACAAGCTTGGCTATCGTGGCACAACCTCAACAGCCTTAACCTTTGGTGAAAATGATGATTGTCATGGTTATCTCGTGGGTGAGGAACATCATGGTTTGCGCTACATGTTTATGATGATGAATGAAGCGAGAATCGGTGTCGGTTTTGGCGCAGCAATGATTGGTTATCGCGGGTATCAATATTCTTTAGCTTATGCCAAAGAGCGAACTCAAGGCAGAAGCGCAGAGCACAGCGACCCCTCAAAGCCATCTCCTATCGTATTGCATGGCGATGTGAAAAGAATGCTTCTAGCGCAGAAAGCCTATACAGAGGGCGGCATGGCGCTTTGTTTATACGGTTCTCACCTTATTGATCGCATTAATGTGTGTGAAGACAAAGAAGAAAAAGAATCACTGCAAGAGCTTCTTGATTTACTCACGCCTGTATTCAAAGCTTGGCCCTCAGAATTTGGTCCGAAAGCGAATGATTTGGGAATTCAGGTGTTAGGTGGCTCAGGGTATACCAGAGAATATTACGCAGAGCAGTTTTGGCGTGATAATCGCCTAAACCCAATTCATGAGGGGACAAATGGAATACAAGCTTTAGATTTGTCGTTCCGCAAGTTGTGGCAAAAAAATGGACTTGGGCTCAAGATCTTGCAACGTGAAATAGAAAAAGACTTGGTCGCTATGTCTGGACCGAAAACAGGGAAATTAGTGAAAGAATTCCTGCCATATCTACAAAAGCTTCATGACATCCTGACGCATGTAGCAGGAACATTGCAAAACGACAAGCAAGCGACTTTGTTGGCGAATGCGCAAGCTTTAATGAGTGTTTTCTCGCAAATCGTAGTGACTTGGATATGGCTTCGTCAATCACATGTGGCGGAGCAAAAGCTGGCTGGTGACAATGTAACAGAACAAGAAACTGCTTTTTACGAAGGCAAATTAAAAGCTGCGGCCTATTTCGTTAGCTGGGAACTACCCACTATTGAACGAGATATCAAAATATTAAAACAAGACAACGACGTTTGTTCAACAATGCAAGCAGACTGGTTCTAAGGAGAAGACGATGACGATAACAAACAAACAATGGCAACTGGCACAGCGCCCAATAGGCGCACCTGATGAAAGTACTTGGAAAATGGTTGAGTCTGACCTTCCTGAACTTAAAGAAGGGCAGTTATTAATAAAAGTGTTATACGTTTCACTAGATCCTGCCATGCGTGGTTGGTTAAACGATGCAAAATCATACATTGAGCCGGTTCAAATTGGCGCCGTTATGCGAGCAGGTACCGTTGGTAAAGTGATATCCAGTAAGCATGATAAATTCCAAGAAGGTGACTTTGTGTGTGGCTATCAGGGAGTGCAAGAGTATGCAGTATCTGATGGCAGTATGTTGCACAAGGTTGATGCTAATCTCGCACCATTGTCTTACTATCTAGGTGTGCTGGGTATGCCTGGTATGACAGGTTATTTTGGTTTGCTAAAAACGGGAGAACCCAAAGAAGGCGAAACCGTCGTTGTAAGCGGAGCTGCAGGTGCTGTTGGTGGTTTAGTGGGTCAAATAGCAAGAATCAAAGGTTGTCGCGTAGTTGGCATTGCTGGCGGTAAAGAAAAGTGCGATTTCCTTGTTAATGAGCTTGGCTTTGATGCCGCAGTTGATTATAAATCTGAAAACGTGAAAAAGGCACTCAAAGTGGCCTGTCCAAAAGGCGTGGATGTATTCTTCGACAATGTCGGTGGCGACATTCTTGACGATGTTCTGACTCAAATAAACATGAAAGCAAGGATCGTTATTTGTGGTGCTATAAGTCAATATAATAATACCACCCCAGTAAAAGGCCCTTCTAATTATCTCTCTTTACTTGTTAACCGAGCAAGAATGGAAGGCATTGTTGTTTTCGATAACGTCAGTGAATATCCAAGTGCGATGAAAGATATTGCGGGGTGGATTCAATCAGGTGAGATGAAGGTAAAAGACCATATCATTGAAGGGATAGAAACATTCCCGAACACCTTGATGATGTTATTTAAAGGCGAAAACTTCGGGAAGTTAGTCCTTAAAGTAGGAGATGCAGAATGAATCCAGCAGCAAACGTAGAAAATAAACGCATTCTAATCACAGGTGGTGCATCAGGCATTGGCGCTGAGCTTGCATTATTGCTTGCACAGAGAGGTGCTAAAGTCATGATTGCTGACTTGTCTGCAGAGAACTCTGAAAAAACTAAAAAACAAGCGTCAAACCATGGCACATCGCTATTGACCCACGCAGTAGATGTGTCTGATGCGAAGTCGGTAAAAAACCTGTTTGCTGCTGCCATGCAACAACTGGGTGGCATTGATGTCGTTATTAATAATGCGGGTATTGACCACGATCCAGCGCCGATGCATGAGTTAAGCGATGATGATTTTGATCGAAACATAGCCGTGAATCTTAAAGGTGTGTGGCATTGTATGCGTGCTGCGATTGCGTGTATGGCTCCGAATGGTGGTGGACATGTCATTAATGTAGCATCGGTTGCAGGCTTGCGCTCTTCGCCAATGATTTCTGCCTATTCCGCTGCTAAACATGGTGTCGTGGGGCTAACTAAATCTGCCGCTGTTGAATATGCCAGAGCGAATATTCGTTTTAATGCGGTTTGTCCAAGTTTTGTGGACACACCTATGGTACAAAATACAATGGCGAAACTTGATGAAAGGGGACGTAAGGCACTAGTCAAAGCGAACCCAATGAAGCGACTAGGCAAGCCAGATGAAATTGCAGGTGCAATGGCTTGGATGTGTAGTGATGAAAGTAGCTTTATGACAGGACAAACCATGGTGCTAGATGGTGGAATGCTAGCTTAAAAAGTAGGTGTTTTAGCGCCAAGAGAAGCGTAAACTCGCTAAAGTATATAATTCAGTTTGAAAGGAGTTAACATGAAAGATTTGTTTGATCTAAGCGGCAAGATTGCCATCGTTACTGGGGCTAGTAGAGGCATTGGTGAGTCAATCGCACGTTTATTGGCTGCAAAGGGGGCTCACGTGCTTGTTTCGAGTCGTAAAATCGAAGCTTGCGAAGAAGTTGCACAAAGCATTCGAGATGATGGTGGGAAAGCCACTGCATTCGCTTGTCATGTAGGTGAAATGGCGCAAATAACGGCGCTATTTGATTTCGTAAAATCAGAGTTCGGTAAAGTCGACATCCTAGTGAATAATGCTGCTGCCAATCCGTATTTTGGACATATTCTAGATACTGATCTGGGAGCATATCAGAAAACCGTCGATGTAAACGTGCGTGGATACTTCTTCATGTCAATCGAGGCGGGTAAATTGATGAGAGAGCAGGGATCAGGCGTCATTCTGAATACGGCGTCAGTAAACGGTGTCTCGCCTGGTGATATGCAAGGTATTTATTCAATTACGAAAGCCGCTGTGATCAGTATGACTAAGTCATTTGCAAAGGAATGTGGCAAGTTAAATATTCGAGTAAATGCGTTGCTACCTGGTTTAACTGATACTAAGTTTGCATCGGCGTTGACGACTAATGACTCTATTTTGAAACACGCGCTTAAAGTCATCCCACTGGGTCGTGTCGCTGATCCTGATGAAATGGCTGGTACAGTGCTATATTTAGTGTCTGATGCCTCAAGCTACACTACCGGTGCATGCATAAATGTTGACGGCGGAATGTTAGCCTAATGCATATATGGGTAGATGCAGATGCATGTCCTGGCGTTATACGAGAGGTGCTTGTAAAAGCATCTCAACGCACTTCAATTCCACTGACGTTTGTGGCTAACCAACATATACCAGTACCTCCAAACGCGCATATCACCTCGTTACGAGTGAGCTCTGGTTTCGACGTAGCAGACGATGAGATTGTATTGCGTTGCGAGCCAAATGACTTGGTCATTACCGGAGATATTCCGCTAGCCGCTGAGGTCTTGGAGAAAGGTGGGCAAGCCGTCAATTTCCGCGGTGAGGCTTATGATAATGCGACTATCAAAGCAACCTTAACGATGCGTGATTTTATGGACACTATACGGGCTAGTGGCGAGAGAACTGGTGGGCCCAAAGCGTTTTCACCAAAAGACAAAATGAATTTTGCAAATCAATTGGACCGAATTATCGCGAGTTCAAAGTAAAAAACGCAGTGGTATTTCTACACACTGCGTTTTTTGTTTTCTTAGCAAAGCTTCAGCAAGTGTTCATGCTCGACTTATTGGGGGGCTTTCTAAAGTACTCCCGCAATCGCGGCGGCTAAAGTCTCAACATTTTTGGTATTGATGCCGGCTATATTAACTCGGCTAGAATCTACAAAGTAAACACTGCTCTCAGCGCGCAACTTCTGTACTTGTTCTGGTTTAATACACAAGAAAGAAAACATGCCTTTTTGCTGGTTAATAAAACCAAAATCTTTACTCGCACCTTGTTTAGCTAAGTTATCTACTAATAGTGCTCGCAATTGAATCATGCGCTCTCTCATTTCTGTGACTTCGTCCTGCCATAGAGAGTTTAAGTCGTCATTCGCAAGGATAATATCAACTAGCGCACCACCGTAAGACGGAGGCATAGAGTAGATGCCTCTAGCAACATACTGAATTTGTGACTGAACAATGTTGCGAGTAGCGGAGTCATTACAAATGAGTGCTGCAAGACCGACACGTTCACGATAAAGACCAAAATTCTTGCTGCAAGATGCTGCAATGATGACCTCTGGCACTGACTCAACCATCAGTCTTATACCGTATGCATCTTCTTCTAAACCAACACCAAAGCCTTGATAAGCTACGTCAATGAAAGGCAAAAAACCAACTTTATTAGCTAATTCAGCAACAGCGCGCCATTGCTCATTTGTCAGGTCAGCCCCGGTTGGGTTATGACAACAGCCGTGCAACAGCACCACATCGCCTTTTTTAACTTGGGCCAAACATTCCATCATTTCATCGAATTTGATGCTAGCAGAGCTTTTATCAAAGTAAGGGTAAGTAGCTAGCTCTAGCCCCGCATTTCCGATAAGCGGAATATGGTTAGCCCAAGTAGGGTCACTGACCCAAACTTTAGTGTCAGGGTTACACCGTTTAAGCAGTTCGGCCAAAATCCGAAGTGCGCCGCAACCCCCAGGTGCTTGAACAGCCGCGACGCGGTTTTCTAATATCACTGGGCTTGCTTTACCTAAAATCAAACCTAGCATGCCATCAATAAACCCTTGAACCCCTTGAGGCGTGATATAGACCTTTGATGTTTCAGTTTCCTGCAAAATAGCCTGTGCCTTTGCTACCGCTTTTAATATCGGTGTGTTTCCATCTTCATCTTTGTATACGCCCACACCAAGGTCAATCTTGGCAGGGTTAGTATCTTGTTTAAATGCAGCGGATAGACCCAAGATTGGATCTGGAGCGAGAGCGGGAAGAGTTTCAAACACGAGTGTTCCTTAATAATATTTGGTTATTTACTTAGTTGTGTTTTCTGTGTTGGCAGTTTAATTCAAAGCGTTTTTTTAGTTTTATTTCACACCTTGTTGTGAGTATTTATTATGACAAGGTGTTTGTGCTTCGTTTGTCTCGCTATTATGGCATTTATGAGGACTTAATGTCGAACTCAAAATGCTGGACAGACTCTTGTTCAGCCTGCGGGTTGAAGGTTCTTTCTTCCCATGTAACATGTTTGTCATGGTCAACGAGTAAAACAGTTGACGAACGTGTTCCATAATCATCGCTTTGAATGAAAATAGACGACAGTCTGCGTTCCCACTCGATAGGCACCCCAGTTTTAGGCAAAGCTGCATCATCAGCAGGCGCGTTGTTCTTTAGGAG
Source organism: Brumicola blandensis (assembly GCF_031846165.1). Lineage (NCBI taxonomy): Bacteria > Pseudomonadati > Pseudomonadota > Gammaproteobacteria > Alteromonadales > Alteromonadaceae > Brumicola > Brumicola blandensis. The sequence continues at coordinate 830,773 of NZ_JAVRIE010000001.1, read as the reverse complement.
TTCAAACAAGTGCTCGGTGTCCAAAACATTTGCATGCTGACAATAGCGAGCGAGAGCATCTCTACCCGTGGCTATTTTGGGCCAAGGACTGTTGAGTGATGCATTTGATAGCCCGTAAACACCATCCTCTAAAGGCACTAAAGAATCATCAAAATTATTATAAACATAGAGTTTATTCAGATCACCGAACAATAGATTATAACCATTGTAATTGTGCCTTGATTCACTGAGCACTTCTGCGTATTTTTTTCGTTGTTTAGTTTTACCGTTCAGGTAATTCATCACTAACTCACCGCGCGTTATCGCACTTTCAACTTCGCGACCTGGTGCTCTGATATTAGTTAGGGCCGAAATGCTTCCGTCTCGGTTTATTCCCATCCATGTGCCACCCGCGAGCTCATCCTTTCCTGCTAGAATAGCAGGCCGGTCTTCCCAGTATCGAGAGTTAGTAGTGGGTCTTTGGTGAAATTCATCGCGGTTAGCAGCAATAATAAGTGGGAATTTTGGGTGTTGATTAACCGCAATAAACAAAATACACATGCGTAAAACTGAACCTATTAAATAGAAAATAAACGCCTAGCGATAATCCGCAATTAGCATAAAAAAAGTGAATTTGTTCTAAGGGAGCTACCTAGAACAGGCGCACAACTATGTTATTATCCGAGTCACAAGTCAATACGAGAAACACCATCAGTGAAAAAATTAGCTTTTGAAACCCAATTGGTTCATGCCGACCGACTATTAAACAAGCCACAGTTTGGTGCTGTGCACGAAGCAACGAACAACAGTGTGCTTTTCGAGTTTGAAGATGTGCAAGGTTTGGTTGATGTCTTTCAAGGTAAACAAGCTGGGCATGTGTATTCTCGTAGTTCGAGTTCTTCGGCCGTTTCACTTCAAAATATGCTGAACGCTTTGGATGATGGCGTTGGAGCAGTGGTTTTTGCCACAGGCATGGCTGCAATTAGTGCGTGTTTCTTATCTTTACTAAAAGCGGGTGACCATGTTGTCGTTAGTCAGTATTTGTTCGGCAATACGCGAAGTTTTATGGACAGTATTGAAAACTTTGGTATTGAAGTGAGTTATGCGGACGTGACAGATATTACTGACCTAAAGTCACACATTAAAAAGAATACCCAATTGGTATTTTGTGAAACGATTGCAAACCCGGTGACACAAGTTGCAGATCTCCAAGCCATTGGTGAATTTTGTGATGCCCGCAGCATTCTATTTGCAGTTGATAACACCATGACGCCAAATGTCTTATTTGATGCAAAAGCTGTAGGGGCTTCGCTATTACTCACGTCGTTGACCAAGTACATAGGTGGTCACGGGAATGTGTTGGGCGGAGTGTTAGTGGATAGTGGATTATATGATTGGACTCAGTTTCGCAATATCGCTGATAAATATAAAGTGAGTGATAAAAAACAATGGGGATTAACCCAGATTAAGAAGAAAGGTCTTCGAGACATGGGCGCGACATTGGCACCTCAGTCAGCTCATCAAATCTCTGTCGGCTTAGAAACGCTGACGATGAGAATGCGTAAAACATGTGCAAATGCACAAGGTCTAGCGAAGTATTTAGATTCTCATAGGGGGGTTAATGCGGTCCATTATCCTGGTTTAGAAAATCATCCCCAGCACGAAAGAGCTAAGGCATTGTTCAATCGAGGTTTCGGCGGCATATTATCAATGGAGCTCAATGCAGATATAGATCCACATGTTTTCCTTAACCATTTATCGTTAGTGATCAGTGCTACTCATTTGGGAGATACTCGAACATTAGCACTTCCCGTAGCATCCACTATTTTCTACGAAAATGGCGAAGCCGAGAGAATGAAGATGGGGATCAGCGATAATTTAATTCGTATATCTGTCGGTATAGAGGAGCTAGACGATATTCTTGCCGATTTTGACCAGGCATTTGAAAAAACTGTTCGATAAAATAGGAGTTAAGCTCCTATTTAACGCGATTTTAATTCGTTTATATGGGTATATAATTTGTTTATCTTAGAAGATTGGTAAACAAAAATGAAGAAATTGCTCGTTATTAACTCTAGCCTACAAGGCTCAGAAGGAAACTCATCAAAACTAAGTGCGTCGTTTGTTGATTCACTTGCACAGGTGACATCCATTGATGTCACACACCTAGATTTGAACGCTGAAAACTTGCCGCATTTAACTGCTAATGAAATGGCAGCGTGGCAGACGGCAGAAGCAGAGCGTACGCCACAACAAATCGAACTGGCTAGTTACTCAGAACGTTACATAAATCTAATAAGAGAAGCTGATTACATTGTGATGGGCGTGCCTATGTACAACTTTGATAGTCCATCAGTGCTAAAAGCGTTTTTTGATCGTATCGCCAGAGCGGGCATTACGTTCTCTTACACTGAAAATGGTCCTGTTGGTTTGATGAAAGACAAAAAAGTATTTGTGTTAGCTGCTCGCGGCGGCAAATATGAGGGGACTGCCATGGACACACAAAGCGCATACTTGCGTAACTTTCTCGCATTTTTGGGCATGGATAATATTGAGTTTGCTTATGCTGAAGGTTTAGCAATGGGTGAAGAGTCTGTATCTCAAAGTTTTTCACTATTTAATGAAAAAATATCTGAACTAATTAAAAATTTGGAAGACTAATTAATTACTGATAGCTGAAACGTAGCAAAGCTTGTAGTCAAAGCTTGTAGTCGTAAACTGACGTTTAAGTTAAAAGTGTGTTCCTAGTTGAGTGTGTTTTAGCCCCGCCATAATAGCGGGGCTTTTTTATGTTTGTTATATTTAAGCCCGCAGAATTACATAGCTAATGCAGCTTTGATATCACCTACTAGCTTTTCGTCATCAGGTTTAGTGAATGAGCCATACGAATCTTTCACCTCTCCATTTTTGTCTACCAAATACTTGTAGAAATTCCACTTTGGTGCTGTGCCTGCTTTCTCAGCTAATTTCGCGTAAAGTGGATCCGCATCATCGCCGCGTACAGACATTGTTTCGAACATAGGAAAATTGACACCATACGTTAGTTCGCATAGAGCTGCGGTCTCTTTCTCATCGCTGAATTCTTGATTAAAATCGTTCGAAGGAAAGCCCAATACTACAAAACCCTCATCCTTGTATTCGTTGTATAGCGCCTCTAAACCTTCAAATTGCGGGGTATGGCCACATTTGCTCGCGGTATTAACGAAAAGAATAGTTTTGCCTTTATACGCATCACACATGTTGACAACTTCTTGTGAATTTAATTTGCGTTTTGCGTGTTTCAGTATGTCTGGGCATTGCTCAGCTGACATTGCAACCTGACTAAATGCTAGGGCAAAAATGAGTGTTATCGCTTTTTTCATTTGAACGTTCCTTTAATGTTATTCAAGATGACTAGATTGCTTTTATCAAGGGCACTTAGCGCTTGAAATTTAACCGCTGTAAAGAAATGTTACCTGAATTGTTGCCAATCAGGTTCAGCCTCTACGTAATTTGCAGTAAGATGTTAAGCTCAAGTTAAATATAACGTGATAACCACCTTTAAAGAACACTAATAATGACAAAATATTCAAAAATACTTTATTCGAGTGTAGGTATAGCTTTACTAAGTGCCTGTTCTACTACATCAACAACGCAATCTGCACCAGCATTACAGACAAATGAATATCCAACAAAAACAATGTCTCAGGCGGCAGTTATAGCTGATGGACAACAACAAGTTGAATTAACGTTGAAGCAAATCATGTCTGATCCAGACTGGTTAGGCCGAGAACCTGAAAATGCTTTTTGGTCATCTGACGGTAAGACGTTGGGCTATTACCGGAAGCAAGAGGGAAACCCTATCCGCGACCTTTGGCTAATTGACGATGGAAGCGTTGGAAATGGTCAAAAGGCAGATTTGTCAACTATTCACCAATATGAGTACGATGAATTTATTCAAGATGAGGATTTTCCTTTTGTTGCTTGGATATTTGAAGGTAATATTTTTGTTCAAGACATTAATACAAGCGTAATTAAGCAACTGACGCTCAGTACCGACGGTGCAAGAAACCTGCAGTTCCTAAATGACAACGCTCTTTCTTTTCAAAGAGGGAACAGTTTTTACTCAGTAGAGGTAAATAGTGGACTGCAGGAGCAAGTGCTCAGTTGGCATTTTGCAAAAGAGCAAAAAGCTGTAGAGGCTCCAGAAGATTACATTGCACAAGAGCAAATAAAGCTAATCGATTACGTTCAATTGCAAAGAAGAAATCGACAACTTAGAGCTGATAATGATGCTGCTTTAAAAGCCACGAATAATACTATTATGGCATCTTCATATTACTTTGATCCTGCACATCGCACTGTACTGGCAAGCTTAGCACCGAATGGTAAATGGGCAGTTGTGGTCACGACTGAAAATAAAGCGCAACGTTCAGATAGCGATATCATGCCAGATTACATTGAAGAGAATGGTCGAATAAAAGCGCAAAACGTTAGGCAACGAGTGGCCGATGCAAAACCGATTGTCCACGATGTTTGGCTCATCGATTTAAGTTCAGGCGATAAAACATTACTCGATTATAAAGCGCTACCTGGCTATAACGAAGACGTGTTAGCCGAGGTAAAGCGAGAAAATGCAATAGCAAAGGGAGAAGAGTATCAAGAAAACCGTTTACCTAGAGATATAGGTCTGTTGTTTGATTGGTATGCAACTGAGCCTCCTGTGAAATGGCATGATGACAGTGATAAAGTGGCTATCATGTTAGAGGCATGGGATAACAAAGACCGCTGGATAACAACGGTAGATGTGGATGAAAAAACGCTAGTCACACAGCATAGAATGCACGATGAAGCTTGGGTAAACTATCGATTTAATGAGTTTGGTTGGTTTGATAATCAAGAAACGTTGTATCTTTTGTCAGAAGAATCTGGTTACTCACAGCTTTATGCCAAACCTTTAGAGGGGAACCTCAGAGCCTTGACCCAAGGCAACTTCGTTGTAGATAACGTTACCTTAACGAAGGATGATAAGTACTTTTACTTTAAAGCAAACAAAAAGCATCCAGGAATTTATGAAATATATCGAGTAGGTGCAGATGCTCAAGGCACTGATTCAATTGAGCAATTGACTGATTTGAATGGCATGACAGACTATGTGTTGTCACCAAATGAAAACAAACTATTGCTTACTCATTCAAAATTAGTATCGCCACCTGAACTATACGCTATGGATATTAAAGCCTCGGCTGAACCGGTGAAGCTAACTAGCACAGTCAGCGAAGCATTTAGAAGTATCTCTTGGACCTCACCATCTATTGTCGCTGTACCATCATCACATAGTGACCAGCCGATATACTCCAGAGTATATGCACCGCAGGGCCCACAAGACGATAAAAGTCGAGCGGTTGTGTTTAACCACGGTGCGGGTTACTTACAAAATTCACACCTTGGGTGGTCTGGGTACTTTCGAGAGTTTATGTTCCACAGCTTCCTTGTATCTCAAGGTTATGTTGTCCTAGATATGGATTACAGAGCATCAGCAGGTTACGGTAGAGATTGGCGAACCGCTATTTATCGTCAAATGGGGACGCCAGAAACTCAAGATTTAAAAGATGGTGTTGATTGGTTGGTTGAAAATGCGAATGTTGATCGTTCACGGATAGGCACTTATGGCGGGTCTTATGGTGGATTCATGACCTTTATGGCGCTATTTACAGAACCTGATTTATTCCAAGCGGGTGCTGCCTTGCGACCAGTGTCAGACTGGGCTCATTACAATGACCCTTATACCTCAAATATTCTCAATAGACCTGATGTTGATCCGATTGCATACGAACGTAGCTCACCGATCTACTTTGCTGATGGCTTAACTAAGCCACTGCTGATAAATGCACCAATGGTAGACAACAATGTATTTTTTGTAGATGTCGTTAGGCTGGTACAAATCTTAATTGAGAAAGAAAAGGAAGATTTTGAAACCGCGATTTACCCAGTGGAACCTCATGGTTTTGTTCAACCAAGCTCTTGGTTAGATGAATACCGTCGAATATTTAAATTATTCGAAGAGCATTTATAAAGCCAGCCAAGCTCTTGCTTCCTAGAGCTTAAACCAAAGAAGAAGGACCCTGTTATTGCAATGTAATGTCAGGGTCTTATTTTTTTGATTGGCGATAGATAGCAACAAGGTAGGTCATAACACCGATAACAATGCCAATTCCGGCCCCATATAAGTGACTATCGATAGCAACGTTAGCTTCTATTAAATCGGGCATCAAACTACCAGCGCCATTGATTTGTTCATTACCTACCTTAATGACCAAACCGATGACTAAGAGCCAGCCACTGATCAAACCTTTACTGATGTCTTTAATACAGCCCCATGCAAATACGCCGTGAATGGCACCTGATAGTCCAACATACCAGCTAATTTCTGGCGAAAATAACAAGATTAAAATGGATATTCCGACACACGTTAATAGGAACTTGATAAGGTAATAATATGCGTCGTAATCATCACCATGTAACATCCATAGTAAGAATACACCAAGTAAATTAAACGCTAAATGAACGTAGTTAGTATGCAAGAAATGACCGCTGATTGCTTGATAATAGTTGCCTTGCTCCCACCAAGTGCTTTCTAGTGCAAGGTGCGCCGATGAGTAGGGTTCACATAAAAAAGCGAGGATACTGAGTGCCGCGAGTAACAAGGGGCCAAGATATTGATTAGGCTGAACAGGGAAGGTCATTTTCACTGGTGATAGGTCTATTTTGTAAACACATATTGATGAGATGAATGATAGCTTATCATTACAAAACAACAAAATAAGGATTATTTCTGGTAAATTAAACAGTCACGATTTTAGGATGCCTTATGATCAAAATATCAAGACAAAATAGAATACTCGTCATTCAAATTCATCGACCAGAGAAGAAGAATGCGCTCGTTCCAGACATGTATCGGGATATGGCAAGTGCGCTTGAATCTGTTACAGATAATAATGATAAAGCAGTACTGATAAAAGGTGCGACTAATTGCTTTACCGCGGGTAATGATATTTCGGACTTTGCATCTAATGCAAAACCAGAGGATGTAACTGTTTCTCATCGCTTCATGCTGGCATTGCTGCGTTGTCAGGTACCTGTTGTTGCTCAGGTGCAAGGAATGGCAATTGGCATTGGCACCACTTTATTATTACATTGCGATTTTGTGTATTGCGATGAAAGTGCGAAGTTTGCTATGCCATTTATCAACCTTGGTTTGGTGCCTGAATATGCGTCCTCTTATATCTTGCCACGCATATCAGGGAACCTAGCAGCAGCAGAGCTTCTTATGTTAGGGGAGGCTTTTGGCGCTGAAAAAGCACTCAAATGTGGTATCATCACAGAATGTGTACCTTCTGATGATATCGATGCTCACGTCGAACGCGTGCTCTCAAAGTTAGTTTCTCTGCCAAGTCACGCGATGCAACAAACCAAAGCGTTATTGAGAAATCAAGAAGTGGCGATTACGCAACACATAGAAACCGAGTTAAAAGTCTTCGCTGAAGCGATGGTAAGCGCTCCTGCAAAAGAAGCATTCGCCGCGTTTTTAGAAAAGCGACCAATCAATACTGACATTTACAAATAGGCCTGTTTAATGCGTAAACCCCTCATTTTAGTAACATCTTTTTTCTTTATTTCGTTTATAGCCTCAGCTCAAGTGAGAGAAGACAGAGAGCCTGAAGCGGATACGGGCAAAGCCCAAAAAGCGGCTTTTGAAAGTCAAGAATATATGGTAGTGGCCGCCAATCCGTATGCTTCCTGGGCCGGAAAGAATATTTTAGAAAAGGGCGGCAATGCGATCGACGCAGCAATCGCTGTGCAAGCTATGTTGACCTTAGTTGAGCCACAATCGTCTGGTATTGGCGGTGGCGCTTTTATTCTCTATTGGGATAATGAAAACAAAAAACTTCATACATTCGATGGTCGAGAAACGGCACCTCAGCAAGCTAGCCCCTATATTTTCATAGATGAAGGCAAACCTATGCGTTGGTTAGATGCTGTGGTTGGTGGTAAAGCGGTTGGTGTGCCTGGCGTTTTAAAAGCACTGGATATGGCCCACAAAGAATTTGGTGAGCTAGAGTGGCGTGTATTGTTTGATGATGCCATCACAACAGCTCGTCAAGGATTCACTGTATCGCCTCGCCTTGAAAGGCTTCTATCCTTAGATATTCACCCAGGGTTGAACAACTTTGTTACCACTCAAAATTACTTTAAGCCTAACGGCAATATTATTACCGCAGGCAAGAATAAAAAGAACACCTTATTAGCGAATACCTTGCTGCAAATAGCAGGGAATGGTGTCGACTACTTTTATTCAGGTGAGTTAGCAGAAAAAATTGCCGAAGCAACTAGAGTTGCGACGATTAACCCAGGTTTTATGACAGCAACTGATTTGGGTAACTATGAAGCGAAAAAGCGTGAGCCGATTTGCGGAACATATCGCAATAAAAAAATCTGTGGCATGGCACCGCCAAGTTCTGGCGGTATTACGGTGTATCAGATACTTAAAGCGCTTGAAAAGTATGAATTAGAAAAGTTTGGGGCGCAAAGTACTGAATTTGCCCATCTATTCTCGCAGTCTAGTGCACTTGCCTTCGCTGATAGAAATCAATATATCGCAGACACAGATTTTACTAACTTACCCGCGGTTTCACTTATTAACAGCGCGTATTTGAATCAACGAGCAGAAGGTGTCGATCTAAAACTTCCGTTTTCTAAAGCTGAACCGGGTAAACCTTATATGAATGCCCAAATAGGAAAAGACCATACGGCAGAATTACCAAGTACCAGTCACTTTTCAATTGTCGATAAAAAAGGAAACGCGGTATCGATGACAACCAGCATAGAGTTCATGTTCGGTTCAGGCATTATGGTAGAAGGGTTTCTACTAAATAATCAACTAACCGATTTTTCTCTTGCACCATCAAAAGACGGTAGGCAAGCGCTTAATCGAGTTGAACCCAATAAACGTCCACGCAGTTCGATGTCCCCAACGATGGTATTCGACGAAGATGGAAAGCTCGAACTCATTATTGGTTCACCTGGTGGTAGTCGTATTATTAACTATGTCGCACAAACTATTATCAACGTAGTGGATTTCGATATGGATATCCAAACTGCGATATCCTCGCCGAGGATCACGAATCGTAACGATTATACAGCATTGGAGAAGGGCACCAATTTAGTTGAGCTAGAAGAGTCACTGAAGGAAAAAGGTCACAATGTGCGTATTTTGGACCTGAATAGTGGTCTGCATGGTATTCATATAATCGATGGAAAGCTAGTTGGAGGTGCTGATCCTCGCCGCGAAGGTGTGGCTGTAGGGCGGTAGAGCGAACTACTAGGGAAGTGGGTCCCGTGGGGAAGATACTAAATCGTATCTTCCACGCCAGAAATCTTCCAATCGCCACTTTCTCTAACCATATAGACAGTTTTAAGCTCGATAATACGTTTGTTGTTGTAGGAGCCGCTAATCTTCACATCAACAGTGGCTTCTTTTTTGAAATCCGTAATGCCTTGAAAACCGCCTGAAACTGGCTCAACAGTCATTTCTGACAAGCGTAGATTAAGTACGTGGCGCTGAACACCGCTATTTGTATGGTAAGAGCGTAGTAGACGCGCAAATTTGTCGGTAGATATTTTAACTGCTTCATCTAAGGTCTTTTCTTCATATATAGCCATAATGAAAACGAGTGCTGCATATTGCGGCGTTTCATCACTCATCATACCGTAACGGCCAGCTTTGATTTCTTTTGCTGGTTTACTGCATGCGCTAATCGAGATGGCGATGATGCATATAAAGACTACTCTTAAAACACTTTTCATATAAACGTTATCTTCTTTTGAATATTACACAGTTATAACGGCAAAAAATAAAGGGGCTTTAGAGCCCCTTTATTAAATAACATATTTTATACTCAATAGCATACTTTTCGACTATTTGAAGTTAATTTAAGTTTGGCAGTGAGTGCCAGATTTATTGTACTTCTTCTAGTTCTGAAAACTGACCAGCGAACAATGGGCTACTTAAGTAACGTTCTGTTCCACTCGCTAACAGGACAACGACAATTTTGTCCTTATTTTCTGGACGTTCTGCAAAGCGCTTCGCCGCGACAACTGCAGCACCTGAAGAAATACCGGCTAAGATACCTTCTTCTTTCATTAGTTTCTGTACCATTTCCATGCAGTCATCATTGGATACTTGCTCTACTTCGTCTACCAGATCGATATCTAAGTTGCCAGGAATAAATCCTGCGCCAATCCCTTGTATCTTATGAGGACCCGGCGTTAATTCTTGCCCCGCTTTTGCTTGCGTAATTACCGGGCTGTCAGTTGGTTCAACTGCGACAGTGGTAATCGCCTTGCCCTTTGTTGTTTTGAGATAACGACTCACACCAGTGATCGTGCCGCCTGTACCCACACCAGCAACGAAAGCATCAACTGTGCCTTCGGTATCATCCCAAATTTCAGGACCTGTTGTTTTCTCATGAATTTCAGGGTTAGCTGGATTATCGAATTGATTTAGAGGAACGTAACGTCCTGGTTCAGCATCCATTAACTCTTGCACTTTGGCAACAGCACCTTTCATGCCTTTGGGTGCTTCTGTCAGTATCAATTTAGCACCAAGGGCCTTAAGTAGTTTGCGTCGCTCTAAGCTCATGCTGCTTGGCATTGTCAAAGTGATTTTGTATCCACGCGATGCAGCCACAAATGCCAAAGCAATACCCGTATTACCACTGGTTGCTTCAATAAGCTCTTTACCTTCAGTTAGTAAACCTTTTTTCTCTGCATCCCAGATCATGTTTGCGCCGATACGGCACTTTACGCTGAAGCTAGGATTTCTTGATTCGATTTTCGCGTAGACATTGCCACCGGTCACTCGGTTTAATTTAACCAGTGGTGTACGACCAATGGCGAGTGAATTATCATCAAATGCTTTCATTTCTTTTCCTTATACAGCATGAGTGGATGATGTTGGTGAGATACTGTAAGCATACAAGGTGTTATGCATGCTACTATCACCAAGATTTACCCATCGCTATTATTAATCTTTACTGTTCTGTTCGTCGTAAAACTTTTACAGTTATAAGAGTATGCACAATTTTGAAAAAACAAAGTTTTTTTTTGCTATAAGATATTTTGTTTTTACATTTTTCACACAATTTGAATTGAGGATCCTCATGGGTTTTACGGGAACTAAAAACTACATTGCTAGTAAAGAGCTACAACTTGCGGTTAACGCCGCGATCACTTTGGAGAAACCTCTACTAATAAAAGGTGAACCAGGGACTGGGAAAACGATGTTAGCAGAGGAGTTAGCCAGTGCCTTAGATACCGATTTACTGCAATGGCATATAAAATCGACAACAAAAGCGCAACAAGGCTTGTATGAGTATGATGCAGTATCGCGTCTTCGAGACTCTCAACTAGGTGACGATCGTGTACACGATATCAGTAATTACATCGTTAAGGGCAAGCTTTGGCAAGCCTTCACCGCGGGTAAACGTCCTGTTTTATTGATCGATGAAATAGACAAAGCGGACATAGAATTTCCAAATGACCTATTACTTGAATTAGATAAGATGGAATTTTTTGTATACGAAACGCAAGAGCGTGTAGTTGCCAAGCAGCGTCCAATTGTCATTATTACGTCGAACAATGAAAAAGAATTGCCAGATGCGTTTCTACGACGCTGCTTTTTCCACTATATCCAATTTCCTGAAGCTGAAGAAATGCGTCAGATTGTAGATGTTCATTTCCCTAATATTAAAAAGGACCTCTTGGACAAAGCCTTAAGTTCGTTCTTTCAAATTCGTGACGTGAACGGCATTAAAAAGAAGCCGTCAACCTCTGAGCTGATTGATTGGCTGAAGCTATTAGTAGCCGATGATATTCCCGCGGATGTGTTGCAGGATAACGATGCGAAAAACGCTTTGCCGCCGTTATATGGCGCGTTGCTTAAAAATGAACAAGATATACATTTATTCGAAAAATTGATGTTTATGGCTAGAAGATAATGTTAATCGATTTTTTCTTTAAATTAAGAGAATACAAGCTAAAAACCAGCATCACAGAATGGTTAGATCTTATCGCCTGCTTGGATAAGGAGGTGGTCTTTGCTGATGCTGAGGAGTTTTATTACTTGTCTCGCGCGGTGATGGTCAAAGATGAAAATCAGTATGATAAATTTGACCGTGCTTTTGCTGACTACTTTAAAGGGGTTCAATCGATAAACTTGTTTGATAAGGAGATCCCTGAAGATTGGTTGCGCTCAGAGATGGAAAAGTATCTGAGTGACGAAGAAAAAAAGAAAATTGAAGCAATGGGTGGCCTAGACAAACTCATGGAAACGCTTCAGGAACGTCTCAAAGAACAAGAAAAACGTCATCAGGGTGGCAATAAATGGATTGGCACGGGAGGCACTTCACCGTTTGGTGCAAATGGTTATAACCCCGAAGGTGTCAGAATTGGTCAGGATAAGAATCGCAACTTCTCTGCTGTGAAAGTGTGGGATAAACGGCAGTTTAAAAATCTATCAAGCGATGTAGAAATTGGGACTCGCAACATTAAAGTTGCCTTAAGGCGCTTGCGAAAGTTCGCTAGAACCGGTGCTAGTGAAGAGTTGGATGTAAATGACACGATTAGTTCTACTGCAAAAAATGCAGGGTATCTGGATCTAAAAATGGCACCTGAACGCCATAATGCTATCAAGTTACTTTTGTTTTTCGACGTCGGTGGGTCGATGGATGCACACATCAAGCAATGCGAAGAATTGTTTTCTGCGGTGCACACAGAATTTAAACACATTGAGTTTTTCTATTTTCATAACTGTATATATGAGGGGGTTTGGAAAGATAATCAGCGTCGTGGTCAACAAACCATCGATGTATATCAAATTATTCATAAATATGGGCCAGATTATAAGGCGATATTTGTCGGTGATGCTACAATGGGGCCTTACGAAATTACCTACCCAGGTGGTAGCGTAGAGCATTGGAATGAAGAGCCCGGCGCAGTTTGGATGGAACGATTACTCAATCATTTTGAACATGCTGTTTGGTTAAATCCACAACCAAAAGAGTACTGGCATTATCATGCGTCGTTGCAGATTATGTTAGATATTATGAAGCAAAAAATGTATCCGCTAACCGTAGACGGTTTGACAGAGTCGATTAAGGCATTGTTGAAAAAGAGTTAGTGGCTATTGCAGTTACATATTCTGGAGAAGCTATGTTAAAACGCCTAAATAAATATATCAGTGACTCAGGCTACTGCTCGCGCAGAGAGGCCGATGCCCTGATAGATAAGGGTGTTGTCATGGTGAATGGTAAGGTGCCAGAACTCGGTACAAAAATTGGTGACGGCGACCAAGTGACAGTGCATGGCAAAGAGATCAAGCCTGTTGCAGAAGACAAAACAGATAGAGTGTACATTGCTTACAACAAACCCGTTGGGATAACGTGTACCACAGAGCGAAAGGTAAAAGGGAACATCATCGATGCTATTGGCTACAAACAACGCATCTTTCCAATAGGACGTTTAGATAAGCCATCGGAAGGACTCATTTTATTGACCAGCGATGGTGACATAGTGAATAAAATACTGCGAGCTGAAAACGCTCATGAAAAGCACTACCGCGTGATTGTTAACAGACCTGTTAGTGATAGTTTCTTACACAGTATGGCCAAGGGTGTTCCCATTCTCGATACGGTTACCAAGCCATGTAAAATAAAGAGAGCGGGGAAGTTTGGTTTTGATATTATTCTCACTCAAGGCTTGAATAGGCAAATCCGCAGAATGTGTGAATACCTTGGTTATGACGTGACGCGTTTAACTCGCAAACGTATTATGCATATTGATTTAGCTGGCATTAAGCCAGGCACTTATCGCCATTTAAGCGATTCAGAGATGCAGGAAATGAATCGGGCATTAGCGGGGTCAAGTAAAACGTATCAGGCTGCAGACTAAATCTAAAACGTCAACTAAGCCCCTTATTTTAAAAGCTTGAGCTGCCACCATTTTAGTCTAAGCGAAAGCCGATACATCAGCAGCAACGCGTTTTTGTATCACTTTCACTCGCCAAAACATCAATACCGCTGCACAGCTTAATCCCGAAATAAAACCTATCCAAAACCCTTGCGCTTTCATGACGGGGAATATCCAGTCTGTTAAACCTAATACAACACCAACCGTTAAACCAATTAGCCAATAAGAGACGAAACTAATGAGGAACATAGCAAGGGTGTCTTTGTAGCCTCTTAAGGCATTGGCTGAGACTACTTGAATGCCATCACTAAACTGGAACAGGGCGGCAAAGAACAAGAGACTAGAAGCAAGATAAATGACCTCTTGGTTTTCAGTATACAAACTTGCTATTTGAGTGCTCAATATCACTGTCATTGTGGCTGTGAAAAGTGCAATTACTATCGAACAGAATAGCCCACAATAGACCGCTATTTTTGCGTTAAGCGCATCTTCTTTACCGATTGAGTATCCGATTCTAATTGCCACAGCAATACCTATGCTCATTGGTAGCATAAACATCAATGATGAAAAATTTAAGGCTATTTGATGGGCTGCAACGACAGAAGCACCAAATCGCGCGAGCAACAGGGCGACCACACCGAATAAGGTTACTTCGAACACGATAGTGAACGCGATCGGTAAGCCAATCTTTAGTTGGTTCAATTGCAAAGCCAGTCGAGGGCGATGAAATTGAGAGAATAAATTGTAATCTTTCAGCTTCCGAGCACTTAAGGTATAAATGAGAGTGCTTAACGCCATGACATATATGACGATCATCGTTGCGATACCACAACCAACACCACCAAGCTCAGGTAGCCCGAATAAACCGTTTATCAGAATATAGTTTGCAGGGATATTTACCAGTAGGCCTGCAAACATGATAACCATGGTTGGTCGGGTACTAGATAGGCCTTCACAACAGTTCCTCAAGCTTTGATAAAGCGCAAAACCAGGGGCTGATAAAAGTATGAATATTGTATATTCGATGGTGATAGTTCTGAGTGCTTGCTCCATTTCCATTAAAGCAAAAAAATCATCAACTAGAGGGATTAAGCATACACAGATAAGACTGATTATTAGCGATAAGCAAATAGACTGATGCAAGGCACTCGCGACTTTGTCGGTTTGGTTGCTTCCTTGTAAACGAGAAATAATGGGAGAAAGTGCCAGTGTAATACCTTGAATAAACATCAAAATTGGCATCGTAATACTGAAACCAATGGCAACTGCAGCCATATCTGTGTAGCTATAACGGCCGGCCATAATAGTGTCTGAAACGCCCATGAGAGTTTGGGTAACTTGGGCAATAAGCAGTGGCCATGCCAAGGTGAGAAGAACTTTCATTTCTTTTAGAAAGAGTGCTTTAGTAACTTTGTTTGACACGATATTGGACTGCCTAGGGTAATTCGGGAGAACATTTTGAAGATGTGATAAATGGTATCACAAACTACTCTATATCCTATGTAAAACAGCGTTGTAGGCATAAAAAAAGAGCCAATATAGGCTCTTTTTATTTCCATTTACCAGGTCGTTTAGCTCCGGCGTTCGCTAGACTGGCGCCTACGCCAAGCAATAAACGGGATCAGGAGTAAACTAATCCATGAGTGGCTACCACCGCCGCCGCTGCTTCCACCGGTACTTCCTCCGCCAGTGCTTGGAGCAGCTGTCACGGTTATACTGACTGTTTCAGTAACGTCATTGATACCATCGCTCGCAACAACTTCAAGGTTCAATGTGCCCGCACTATTGGGTGCTGTGCGCGTCAGACTAGTCCCCGAAACACCATCAATGGTAACACTCACGTTATCACCCTCTGGATCACTTGTACTGACACTTACCGTATAGCTTGTTCCGCCGACAACTGAGCTTGGTGCCGTAATTGTAAGGGTGGGTGCCTCATTATTATTGACTGTTACCGTTGCACTTGCGGTTGCGGTGTTCCCTTGTGGGTCACTGACGGTTGCTTGCAGTACAATCACTTCTTGCTGGTTTACTTGAGGTGCTATTAGACCAAGTGTCGCTTCATTTGGGCTACTCAAAACGGCATCAGGACCGCTGATTTGTTCCCAATTAACCGTTAGCTGGTCTCCATTCGGATCACTGACGTCTGCTGTGATTGATAAGGACAATGTTTCAAATACACTGAAGTTAGCGTCTTGTGCCCCGTCAATACTAATCACAGGTGGTCTATCAATCTGCAAGGCAGTACGTAATATCGACTCTTCTGATTGGGCAACTTGAATGTTAGTGACATCAGATCGTATAGCGAAGCTCAGGTCATTGTCACTAATATCTGCTGAGGGTATTAACTCAAAGCTAAGCGTTTCGGCTTCAGCTTCATCGGCACGTTTCGTTACATTCCAAGTGACCTCTTCGCCAGATATTGCGCCGCCTTGTTGAACAGAGCTCGGAACAAGCGTAAACCCATTCGGAATCGGTAAGGTAACATCGTAGTTTCTGTTTTCAGGTGAGCTGGTACCAAGAATATCGATCGTAAACTCGGTGGCTTGTCCAATGTTTATGCTCGGGTTTGTGGTATCAAGCTGAACATCGTTCTCACCTCTAAGCACGTTCACTGCCGTTCTTGAAACTGCACTTTGGTTACCGTTTGTGCCAAAGCCAATGACGCCAAAATAATTATCGCCAGCATCACTGGCCCCAAGGTCCCAATTTAATCGGACATCATATGGAACACCACTACCTACAGAGGAAGGCACGTCGGCACTTAAAGAAATTGTGCTGTCCTCTTGATCGACTACAGCGTACATTAGCCCATAAGTATCACTTTCACCATCAGTAGAGGCGGTGAAATTTTGAACCACAATCCAATGTCTACCTGCACTCAGATCGTCTAAATCAACGTCTATACTCTCGATTGCGCCAGAACTAAGACTGCTTGCAACCACTTCAGATTCCTCAGGTATGTCATTGTCATTGGCATCAAATACCAAGAACAAGTCTATATCTTGTGCTGAGCTCTCTGTGACTCTTGCAACGACTCTTTGTGTTTCAGACGTTGCAGTAAACTCATATAAATCAATGCCCACGGCCGTATCATCAAATGGTTCTCCCGGGCTTGGGTCTTGAGCCAGTTGGCCATCAAGGTTCGTTGCTTTCGTAAAGCCAAATGTTGTTGCTCTGAAGTTAGTTTGCGCTAATGTTTCGACATTTTTGATCAACAAGGAATCTGCGTCGCGTCCTGCCGTAGTGCTAATGAGTTCAGGTATTGAACCATTAGCGGGGATCACAGAAACAGGTAAATGCAAATCAGGCTGTCCGTTCGCCGTTAAATTGATTGCCCCAAAGCGCCATGTAGAACTTGTCGCTGCAGTCACATCAATTGTCGTCGTGACTGTCTGACTTTCGCCAACAGACAGTGAAAAAGTGCTTGGAGAGACTGAGATAGAAATATCATTAGATATTTCCTCTGCGCTGACTGTCCAGCTACCAGATTTAGTGGCAGTAAACGTGCGTGTCCATGAACAAGTGCGCACACAATCGTTATCAGTAATCGAAGGAATATTAAGCGTTCTAGGATCACCACCAGTATTTGGGTTTGCATTCAAATAATTAGCCGCACTTTCTTCCATGACTAAACCGGCCTCAACGGCCAAGTCGACTTGAACACGACCAGAGCCTGAATCAAACCAATCAGCGGCAGTGACACCGTTTTCCTTTTTAACGGTACGTGAGGCTGTCATAGCAAGTGCCGAGCGAATGTTGTCTGGCGTCCATTCAGGGTTCACAGCCTTAAGTAGGGCTGCGGCACCAGCAATATGTGGACTCGACATAGAGGTGCCGGACAAGTAATTATAATCGCCAGCTGAGGGCTCATGACCATCATGGCCAAACTGTTGATCGGCGTAGGCAGCGTAAATTTGTACGCCCGGCCCGCCAATGGTCGGAGATAATGTGCTGATACTGCTGTTCGGTCCTTTAGACGAAAAGCTAGCTAATACATCCTGTCTTGCTTCGTTTACCACTAACTGGCCTGAGGACGCGGTAATAGTTGCAGCATGATTAGTGCCTGCGGCTAACCAATTGCGTAGCGCTGTGCCTTGAGAACTACCAATGTGAATGCCCGGTACAACATATTGGTCAGCAACGATGTTGGTTGCTCCTCCTACAACATTGGCAAGGACATAGCCGCCAGCGCCACCGTCTCTGACATTGACCGCTTTTTGAACACGCGCAATTTCACCACGGTCACAGACAACAATCTGTCCACTGAATGTGCCGGCAGGAAAGGGTTGTAGACACTGCGCGCTGTCATTACCTGGATCATTTGGATTTTCAAAATCGCCTGCATAAACAATGGGGGCTGTAATACCATCACTGTTACTCACGCCGGTGAGCGTTTGTAAGCCGGTATTCCCACCTGTAAAGTTACCTATTTGTTTCGCATAAGAAATACTTCGGCCATGCTCTGCAGCAGCAACTGCCGTGTACCAAGGTGCATGCTTTCTTGTACTTCCAGCATCTGGCCCACTATTTCCAGCCGATGTCGCCACAAAAATACCAGCATTGCGTGCAGACAAAAACGCCATTTCCGTTGAACTATTCCAAGGTTGGCCACCGCCACTTATTGAATAATTGATCACATCAACTTCGTCCTCAATGGCATCTTCAATTGCCTGGTTTATTGCTGCACCGGTACAATCGCCATAGGTATCTCCCGCGTCACTGCGTCCACCCCAACATACTTGATAAGAAATCACATTAGCTCGTGGTGCAACGCCAGATATCCGAGGAAACACAAATCCAGTTGCAATGCCGTCACTTTCTTCAGCATCAAACTCAGGTAAAGACTCGGGCACATCTAGCAATGTATTACCAATAGCTGTGCCTGCAACATGGGTCCCGTGGCCACCATAATCTTCCCCGTTTTGCGCTAGCCCAACTGGGAAAACGTCTGTATCGGTATATGTATCTGTAATGACTGAATAGCTGTAAACCCCTATCAGCTTGTCGTTACACAAATTGGCGAATTCGCCAGCACAATCACCTAGATAATTATTTGCTCCTAAGGGATTGGTATGGTCGTAGCCATCATCAGCAACGTCTGCAAAAGAAGGATGGTCGGTATTGATACCCGAGTCGATAATACCGACAACAACACCCTCACCATAGTTTCCGACACCACTATCAAGGGCGACGCCAGACCAAACGCGTGGCGCACCAATGAGCTCTGGGCCGGTATCGGTATCTAGTGCATACGTTCTGTCTTTTACGACTTTCAATACATAGGGTAATTTTGCTAATTGAGCCGCTTGGTTTTGAGTAACACGTATGGCCATGCCATTAAATGCGTATTTGTAGGTGAAAATAGGTTTGAAGTTTTTTATCGTCGCGGAGGCAGCTTTCAAAAATTGCTGATGTTGTTCGTTTAGATAAGTAGTGTAGCTGCGAACTTCAGGTGATTTCAACTGGAGCTTACTGTCGCTTTGTTTTGTTGCTAATAAGCCGGGAATACCGCCGTTATAGAGTGCAATGGGAGCGTCGTTAAAATGAACAATGTACACATGCTGGCCTTGAGCATCTTCCATGTTGCTTATGAAACTTTCAGCTTGTAGATAAGCTGGTTTAGCCATGGTTTTTGCTGGTCCGGCAGTGTCCTTTTGTGGCACGGCAACAGGGGCAGAAAACGATGGGTTTGTAGCGAAAGCAATTAACATTGCCAGTGACGTTTGTTTAAACAAATCAACCTCCAAACGAAATTAAAAAGCCGCACAGCGGGCTTAGCAGCATAAATTGATACTGTATTTTTCAAAAATAAGCGAAATATTTCGCAAAGTCGAAAGGATTATCCTAGCAACTATTCTTTACAAGAAATGAATATCAATCAATGGGTCCTTACTATTGAGTGTATATCGGCAAGCGCATTAAAAAGGGTATGTAAATTAAAGCAAGCTTGTGAGCTGTGATACTTACATCGCTATTTTTTTACATGCTCGACCGCTTTTATTATCAAATTTTTAACATATAGGATGAATACTCTAATACATGGGCTAAATTAGAACAAATATCATCGCTTGAGCAATATTTATAAAAAAATTAGCAAAACAGTAGGGTGAAAGCTTAACTACTATATACGCTTAAATAAAACTCTAATGGATGTTGATAATGCAAGACAGAAATCACCTTTCGAATGTGAAAACGACTCACGAGGTCGCACTTATCGAAAATGGCTTGTTAGAAATACCAATGATTCAATTGCTTGACCAAGAAGGCGGCGAGACAAACCCAGATGAAACACCACATTTAGATGAAACGACGGCTAAAAAAATAGCGTCCACAATGCAGTATATTCGTTTGCTAGATGAGCGTATGGTTGGTGCACAACGACAAGGTCGTATTAGTTTTTATCTATCATGTACAGGTGAGGAAGCCTCTACGGTTGGCAGTGCAGCGGCACTTTCCGAGCATGACATGATCATGTCACAGTACAGAGAACAAGGTGCTCTTGCATATCGCGGTTACACAACCGAACAATTTATGAACCAGATGTTTAGCAATAAGCTTGATCCGAATAAAGGCAGACAGATGCCAATTCATTATGGTGATAAAACGCTGAATTTCATGACTGTTTCTTCTCCACTCGGCACTCAAATACCACAGGCATCCGGTTATGCTTACGGTCAAAAAATGGCGGGTAACGATGCAATAACCATTTGTTATTTTGGAGAAGGCGCAGCCTCTGAAGGTGATTTTCACGCTGGTGTGAATATGGCGGCTGTTTTAAATTGTCCAGTGATATTCTTCTGCCGAAACAATGGCTATGCCATCTCAACGCCAGCTGAGGAACAGTTCAAAGGTGATGGTATTGCATCTAGGGGCATTGGATATGGCGTGAAAACGATCAGAGTAGATGGCAATGACGTCCTAGCTGTTTATGCTGCGACAAAGAAAGCGAGAGAGATTGCGCTTGCCGAGAATTGCCCTGTGCTTATTGAGGCTATGACCTACAGATTGGCAGCACACTCGACGAGTGATGATCCCACAGGTTACCGCTCGAAAGACGAAGAAGAAAAATGGCGTGCGAAGGATCCTATCGATCGCTTCACTCGCTGGCTAGATAAAAAAGGGTGGTTTGATAAGGAAGCGACAGAGCAGTTCCTAGATAAATCTCGCTCAGATATTCTTGCCGCTGTAAAAACAGCTGAAAAAGTCGACGTAGCGCCAATAGAAGATATTGTTGAGGATGTATACGATACGCCACCTTGGCACCTACAAGAACAACTTTCAAGCCTCAAAGAGCATATTAAACGTTATCCAGAACACTATCCGAAGACGGCAGGGAGAATTAAGTAATGGCAAAGATGAACTTACTCCAAGCGATTAACAACGCGCTGATCACTGCAATGACGGAAGACGAAAAAGTCATGGTGTTTGGTGAAGACGTAGGCCACTTCGGCGGTGTTTTTAGAGCCACAAGTAATTTACAAGAGAAATTTGGTAAAGGTCGTTGCTTCAACACTCCGTTAACAGAGCAAGGCATAATTGGTTTCGCCAATGGTTTGGCTTCTCAGGGCTCAGTGCCAATTGCTGAAATTCAGTTTGGTGATTATATTTTCCCCGCATTTGACCAAATCGTGAATGAAACCGCCAAATGGCGCTACCGTTCGGGCGGTCAATTTACCACGGGAACGTTGACCATTAGAACGCCGTATGGCGGCGGAATCGCTGGCGGTCACTATCATTCACAGTCGCCAGAGGCTTTCTTTGCGCACATTCCTGGAATGAAAATCGTTATTCCACGCAATCCTCGTCAAGCGAAAGGTCTATTATTATCGTCTATTCGTGATGACAACCCCGTGTTATTTATGGAGCCGAAAAAACTATATCGTGCCTCAGTAGGTGAAGTGCCAGAGGAAGACTACGAGTTACCTTTGGGCAAAGCCGACCTTGTCTCAAGCGGAAGTGATATCACCTTACTGGCTTGGGGAGCTCAAGTAGAAATCATTGAAAAAGCAGCCGCCATGGCCAGTGAGAAGGGAGTGTCTTGTGAAGTGATTGATTTGCAGAGTATTCTACCTTGGGATGTGGAAGCTGTTTGTGAATCGGTGTGCAAAACCGGTCGTCTATTGATTAATCATGAAGCTCCGTTAACAGGTGGATTTGCAAGTGAAATCGCTGCCACTGTACAAGAAAGATGCTTTCTGCATTTAGAATCACCCATTGCGAGAGTGTGTGGTCTTGATACGCCTTATCCTTTGGCACATGAAAAAGAGTATATGCCAGACCACCTGAAAACATTCGAAGCTATCATGCGCACGATGAACTATTAAGGAAGTACCATGAACGAATTTATTCTACCCGATATTGGCGAGGGTATTGTTGAATGTGAACTTCTTGAGTGGTTAGTCAATGAAGGCGACCAAATAGAAGAGGATCAGCCGGTTGCCGAAGTCATGACCGATAAAGCAACTGTCCAGATACCAGCAATGCACAAAGGCGTTGTGCGCAAGCTACACTATAAAACAGGCGATATTGCAAAGGTCCATGAGCCATTGTTCGCAATGGATATTGAGGGTGAAGCGAGCACAGAAAGCGTTTCTGAAAATGTCACTGAATCGACCAATAACGTAATCGAAGAAAGTGTTGAAAAGCTAGCGTCTCATGAAATAAATCAACAAGGAAGCCAGCAAGAGGCGTTCATTCTGCCAGATATTGGTGAAGGTATTGTTGAGTGTGAGATTGTGAAGTGGTGCATTCAAGAAGGCGATTTGGTTGAGGAAGACCAAGTGGTTGTCGAAGTCATGACCGATAAGGCTGTAGTAGAAATTCCAGCGAAGCATCAAGGTGTTGTGACTAAGTTGCATTATGCACAGGGCGATATTGCACAGGTGCACACGCCATTGTTCGACCAAACAATCGCTGGTTCAGCAACTATCGCTAGTGGCGAGCCGGAGCGTGTAATTCAAACGACTGAAGAACAGCAAACAGTGCAGGAGGCGTCTGCCAGTCAGGTATCAAATACCAAAAATGGCAAAGCGCTAGCGAGCCCAGCGGTGAGACGTGTCGCCAGAGAGAAAAATGTCGACTTAAGTATGGTTGCTGGCAGCGGTAAGAAAGGCCGAGTCCTAAAAGAGGATATTGAGCACTTTTTGTCGAACAATGCTCAGAAAGGACCGTCAAGCCAAAACAAGTCACAAAGTAGCTCGCATTCTACTTTGGTTAATACAAGTGAAAGTTCAGACATACTTGAAACGATTCCGATGCGCGGTATTAAGGCTGCTATGGCAAAACAAATGCTTGCCAGTGTTACGACGATACCGCATTTTACGGTCTCAGATGAATTGGTGATGGATGAACTCATCGCTTTAAGGCAAGCACTTAAGCCACAGTTCGAAAAGGAAGGGGTAAAGCTTAGCTTTATGCCTTTTTTCATAAAAGCACTGTCATTGGCTTTACATGAGTTCCCGGTAGTAAATTCTCGATTGAATAAAGATGAGACAGAGCTACACTACTTGCGTTCTCATAATATAGGCATGGCAGTCGACTCAAAGATCGGATTATTAGTCCCGAACATCAAAAATGTACAAAACCTATCGTTATTTGAAGTTGCTAAAGAATGCGACCGCATTATTGCTTCTGCGAGAGAGGGCAAGCTATCTAACGCAGACCTATCAAATGGTACCATCAGCATTTCCAATATTGGCGCGATTGGCGGTATGACAGCAACACCTGTGATCAATAAGCCGGAAGTTGCAATAGTAGCTTTGGGTAAAACGCAAAAGCTCCCTCGATTTGACGAAACCGGTGAGGTATTTGCGCAAAGTATCATGATGCTCAATTGGTCTGGTGATCATCGGGTGATAGACGGTGCAACCATGGTGCGTTTTAACAACTTGTGGATGAGTTATCTACAATCACCTCAACTTATGTTGATGCATTTAAAGTAAGGACTGCTATTTCTGGAACTTAGATGTAATATTAGGATACTCGTATCGAATCAGGACCCGCGCGAAGCGGGTCTTTTTTTATGAAGGATGCTTAATCTTTGCTTAGCTACCAACACGTATATCACGCAGGTAATCACGCAGATGTGCTTAAACACATCACTTTGATGTCCATGCTCAAAAAGCTTACTGTCAAATCGAAACCGATGTTCTACCTTGATACCCACGCGGGCTCTGGTGTGTATCACTTGAATTCTGAGCAGGCTCTTAAGAATTCGGAAGCCAATACAGGTATTAAAAACTTGAATGACAGCGCTAATCATCTTGAAGGCTTGATTGCCGATTACTTAACAGTGGTTGCGCCGTATCAACAATCTTCTCAGTATCCAGGCTCTCCTATGATTGCAGATGAGCTTTTGAGAGACCACGATACTGCGTTTGCTTGTGAGTTGCATCCTCAAGCGTTTAATGAACTACAGAGCAACAGTAAACATTCGATAATAAAAGCGCAAAATAGAAA
This sequence comes from Brumicola blandensis, assembly GCF_031846165.1. Classification (NCBI taxonomy): domain Bacteria; kingdom Pseudomonadati; phylum Pseudomonadota; class Gammaproteobacteria; order Alteromonadales; family Alteromonadaceae; genus Brumicola; species Brumicola blandensis. The sequence goes on along the minus strand of NZ_JAVRIE010000001.1, from coordinate 806,326 downwards.
TGGGTTTGAAGCATTAAAGGCGATGTTACCGCCTTCGCCTAACCGCGGTATGGTACTCATCGATCCTCCTTACGAAAATGCTGAGGAATACACTCAAGTTCTTGAACAGATGAAGGTCGCTGTAAAACGATGGCCGATAGGCAGTTACGCAATATGGTACCCACTATTGTCCCCACAACGTGTTGACTATAAAAGTGGAGAGATCGTTGCAAACCCCAAAGCAAAACTGAGCAAATTAATGTTAGCGTCCTTAGCTGAATTGCCAGTAAAGTCGGTGTTAAACGTGTATTTTAGTCCGTCATCGCCAAGTCCAAATACAGGTATGTATGGTTCTGGTATGTGTATACTCAATCCACCGTGGCAGCTAGCTGAAGAGTTAGAAGAACTGATTCAGCAACTATGTTCATGCTTATCCGGTGATGCGAACGAATACTGCGGCGTATCTTGGTTGAAAACTGAAGCACAGAAGTAATTATCATGCCGGATCAATCTAAGTCAGCTCCCATCAAGCATTTCTACATTCCAGACGACCAATCGATCTATTTGCTATCCCATAAAGATGCCAAAAAGCTAAAGAATTGGGTCAATCTGTGTATGTCGCAATTGGAAAAGCTTGGGTATATTGATATTGAAATGATTGGTAAGGGAGCCTTTGGTTTTGCCTTCTCTGGCACGGCTAAAAATGGAGAGCAATTGGTCTTTAAGTTTTCCCGTATTACGCTCCCGCAACACATTCAAGATCGCTTAGAAGAAGAAGCGTTCATGCAAGCCTTAGTGATTCACCCAAACGTGCCAAAGTTGTTAGAGTTTCAACAAATTAAAAAGCAATCAATTTTGGTAATGGAGCGAGCAAAGGGGATTGATTTTGAAAAATACTCACTTCAATTCGGACCTTTGCCTCCTCGCTTAATTATAAAAATTGCGATACAGCTATGTGAAATTTTGGCGTTTTTAAGAGCGTTTACTCAAGGCGGCGCGCTCAGACCCATCGTACATGGCGATATTAAGCCTTCAAATTTAGTTTGGGATAGTGAAAACGAAGCGGTAAGCCTCATTGACTGGGGGTCATGTGTGTTTGCCCAGATTGATACAAACGGTCAAACTATTACAACCAATGTGATGGATTTGATGTCTTCTGACCTTCAAGAAACCAATGCTCGGCTTGGCGACGTATATTTTATCGGCGATGACCAATTGAATGGAAAACTATCCAGCCCGCGATTTGATGAACAAGGTTTAGCGAGTACGCTTTATGCCTTAGCCTCTGGTCAAAGTTCTCGCTATGGTCGTTTAGCAATTCCACCCAGCGCATTGGGCTTACCGAAAGAATTCGCTAAGGTATTACAACATCTGATGAGTGACGAGCGAAAAGAGCGAGAGCAAGCAGGAGATTACTTGCTTGTGAACTACCCAAGGTTTCGTCATTTATTATTCGCTGATGACCAGGTTAATGAAAAACCTTGCATGGTTCCTACCTGGATCCACCAAGAAGTGAAAGATATTGAAACGGTGGTTTACAGTTCAAGGAAATCTTATCTACGCCAACAAGACGGCATTAATCTTGATGATCTCAATTACGTAGATGATGCCCAATTTGAACGTTATTACAAAAATTATTTACAAGGGATGGGTGAAACAGAAAAAGGATTTATTGCTGCCGTGAGTCGCCTCGGTAAATATCCTGTTGTGGGTGGTTTGGCAATTCGTTGGGAAGAAGAGGGCATCTTCGTTGATTCAAGCTTAAATCTTTTTGATCCAAGCCTTAAATTATCGTTCGACAGAAGCGTTGACAATGTCATCAATCTAGCGCGAGCGATCACTCGAAGTGGTGTTTTTAAAAGTTGTATGTTCAATGCAAAAAACACGCTGCATGTAGAGCGCCGAAGTGATAAAGCGGCCTTTAAACCCCATGCTCAATTAGAGATTCCATATGAATTGAGTAAAGTATCATTATCAGAAGATGAGAGCAGAATGCACTCGTATTTTGAAGATGGCGAAGATCCGGATGAACTACTAAAACTGCCAGAAGCATTAATGGCAAAAATTAAGAGTTTGAACGCAATTCATCACACCGGTTGTATTATTTTTGAAGCATTACCAAAACATCTTAAAATTCATAACTATTATACCTTGCTAGATCACAATATGGAGCTAGAATTCAGGAGTCTATTGAAGGAAATTATCGACCTTATTCCACAAATAGATGGCCTTGGTATTTCGGGATTTATGAAACTGCCTTACAAAGATACGCGTTTCTTCGAACATCAAGAAGTAGCGAAAGAACACTATTACCCTAAAGATCCAAAACGGAGAAAGTAAGTTGTCAGAAGCAAGACTTGAACACCTATTCGATTTAGAAAAGATTGAAGATGGATTATTTCGTGGCCAAAGCTGGGACCTCGGGTTTCGCGCCTTATTTGGCGGACAAGTATTGGGGCAGTCTATTGCTGCCGCCTATCATACGGTCGATCCAGATCATGTCATCCACAGTTTGCACTCCTATTTTCTTTTACCGGGTGACGCGCAAAAACCGGTGCTTTACGATATTGAAAACGTCAGAGATGGACGTAGTTTTTCATCTCGAAGAGTGAAAGCGATTCAGAATGGCCGGACAATTTTTGACATGACGTGTTCCTTCCAGCGACCGGAAGAGGGCTTATCACATCAGTTTGCTAACATGCCGCAGGTGCCAGAACCTGATGATGTTGCCCAAGATATAAAATTTTACGAAGACAATTACGAACGCCTTTCCGAGCGCATGAAAGAATCATTAAGCTACCATCGCCCAGTAGATATTCGAACAGTCGATTCGGCAAATTCATATACTGCCGAAAAGCGAGATCCTAAGCGTTGTATTTGGCTGAAAGGCAGAGACAAAATGGATTGTCCTCTGAGCGTGCATCAAGCGTCCTTAGCTTATGCATCGGATTACCATTTTCTGAGTACGTCTCTACAACCTCACGGCTTAGCGGTGCATGACAAATCACTCCGGCTCGCCACGATTGACCACGCTGTTTGGTTTCACAAGCCCTTTTCTTTTGATGACTGGTTGTTGTACGAAATGGAAAGTCCTTTTAGTGGCACTGGTAGAGGAATTGTTCAAGGAAAAGTGTTTGATAAATCCGGTGTGTTGGTTGCGACAACGATGCAAGAAGGGTTAATGAGACAAATTAAGTAGGAGTAAAAACATGATTTATCAACTAGGCAATGAAAAAGTCAGATTGGGCAATAACACCTACGTTGCACCTAGCGCACAAGTGATGGGAAAAGTCATTTTACAAGACAATGCTAGCGTCTGGTTTAATGCGGTGATAAGAGGTGACTGTGATCTCATCGAGGTGGGCGAAGGATCCAACGTTCAAGACGGTTCTGTGCTGCACACCGATTATGGCTACCCGATGCAAATAGGCAAAGGTGTGACAATAGGTCATAAAGTCATGCTTCATGGTTGTACTATTGGTGACTATTCTCTTATCGGTATCAATGCGGTGGTATTGAACGGCGCTAAAATTGGACATCATTGTGTTATTGGCGCCAATGCACTGGTCACAGAGGGAATGGAAATTCCTGACTATTCAGTAGTGATGGGATCGCCAGCCAAAATTGTAAAGCAGGTAAATGAAGCTCAAGCGGTAATGCTGGAAAAGTCTTCGGAACACTACCAAGAGAATGCTAAGCGTTTCGAAGCCGACCTGACTGTTCAAGAATAGTCACATTTATGAATCGCAATGCTTAGAACACAAGCCCAGAAATAAAAAGGCCCGGAACAAAAGTTCCAGGCTTAGGGGAATGGCCCATTACTGAGCCGTGCGCTAACTTTTACTACTAATACACTTGGTTAATTACAATTAGTAAACAACTGTCTTTCAAACCAATCATGCTTAACCGATACTACGTATTTGAGTACAACGTCCATATCAGGGAGAAGCGTGTTACAAAATTAATCGGACAGATATAATAGACTAAAACTGAGTAAAATATAAACAGGTTTTTGCAATTAATTTATGAAACTTCAATAACATAAACATAGCATACAATATTTGTGAAATCTAAACCTTTTAAAGTCAGTAGCTTAGCTAATTATTTGTGAACAGTTTACACATAGGAAATAAACAATTTATCCACAGATTTTTCCACAATCATATGGATTTTGTTCTACCAAATTACCTTCGTTCACATATACTAATGCACCGAGACCCAATAATAACGAAAATAAACAAGGGACTAAATGTTACATAAAATCTGGCTATTCTTTATTGTAAGTGCGTTTATTGCCACGTGCGCAAAAGTGGCGATTACAGGTGACTTAGGCGGGTTTGAAGAAGTCATGAATGCGATTGTGTCCATGGCAAAAACGAGTGTTGATATCGCGATAGGTTTGATCGGTTTGCTTGCATTTTGGTTAGGCATATTTAAAGTTGCTGAACATTCAGGCCTAATCGCTAAATTCTCAAGAGTTCTCGAACCTTTACTATGCCGCATTATGCCTGATATTCCGAAAGGGCACCCAGCCTTGGGAAGCATCACAATGAATATGTCAGCTAATGTGCTTGGGCTAGATAATGCTGCCACGCCATTCGGTATTAAAGCGATGCAAGATATGCAAAGCCTCGCGCCAGTGAAAGACACCTTAACTAATTCTCAAATTTTGTTTCTAGTACTAAATACATCATCAGTGACTTTGTTTCCAATTGCCGTCTTCCTTTATAGAGCAGAACAGGGAGCCGCGCAGCCTACAGATGTTTTTATCCCAATTCTTCTCGCCACAAGCGCTTCTACCTTAGCTGGTTTGTTCATCACTTGTGCGGTACAGAAAGTAAATCTGTTTAATCGAGTTGTGCTCGGGTATTTAGTCGGCGTCTTTAGTCTATTGGCTGCGATTATTTTGTATTTTTCAAATTTAGCGGCAGAGCAATTGGCCTCACAGTCATCCTTGGTCGCTAACTTTTTATTACTGCTATTTATCGTTCTAGTGTTGGTCCTAGGCTGGCGCAAGAAGAAAAACACCTATGAATTATTTGTCGACGGCGCTAAGCAGGGTTTTGAAGTCGCGATTACTATCATTCCATTCTTGCTCGCAATGCTGTTTGCCATTGGTATGCTGCGAGCAAGCGGCCTGCTCGATATGGTTATGCAAGGCATTGCCTATATGGTGTCTGCTGTTGGTCTTGATACGCGATTTGTTGACGCGGTTCCTAATGCATTGATGAAGCCCTTGAGCGGCAGTGGTGCAAGAGCGTTGATGATAGAAACGATGCAACATCATGGTGCCGACTCTTTTGCTGGGCGACTTGCATCTGTGATGCAAGGCTCAACTGAAACCACATTTTATGTGCTCGCGGTTTATCTTGGGGCGGTCGGCATCAAACATAGTCGATATGCTGTTGGTTGCTGTCTAGCTGCTGATGGTGCAGGTATTTTTACGGCCATCATGGTGAGTTACTGGTTCTTCGGTTAAGGAGTTATGTGACGGGCTCGTGTTAAGCGCTGGTATAAAGGTGTATAAATAAACGGCGTAAAACTGTCATAAAAAAGACGATTTGCTTGAAACATGAACGTTGACACAAATAGATACAATTAAAAATAATAAGTCCTTTAAAAGGCTTCTATAAGATTTAGAGCGAGTGCTACTATACTCCGCTGTAACCTAAACGCAGAGGCCTTACTTGGCACATAAATAGTATTTTATGTCGCTTTCGTAGTATCTCCACAGCTATATATAAGAATGAATGAACGATAAACAAAAACACTATCAGTTAATTAATGCTCAAGTTGCTGCTTTAATTGATTCGGAGCCGGATCGCATTGCGAATATGGCGAATATTTCAGCGGTTCTCTACAATCAACTAGCTCAGGTAAACTGGGCCGGTTTCTACTTGTTCAAAGAAGAGCAATTAGTATTAGGTCCATTCCAAGGTCAACCAGCATGTATACGTATTCCAATGGGAAAGGGCGTCTGTGGCACATCCGCAGAAACACAAAGTACCTTACTAGTAGACGATGTACATCAATTTGACGGCCATATTGCCTGCGATGCTGCTTCTAATTCTGAGATTGTAATCCCCATTATTTCGGCTTCCGGCAAGCTATATGGTGTCCTAGATATTGATAGTCCTGTACACAATAGATTTGACCAAGATGACAAAGCTGGATTAGAAGCGCTTGTTGCACAATTTGTGTCAACCTTCGATGAGAGTATAAGCGAGTAAACATGAAACATTTTGTTGATATACACACGCTTTTGAGTACGCCAGATGACATGGAAGACATCCATGATGATGCATATGATGCCTCAGAAAAACTGAATACTATTTTGCATATGGTCTACGACGCTATTGATGAAGACGAAGATGCCGATAGAATTAACAGAATAATGGAAAAAACGTGGGAACATTGGCACCAAGATCGCTATTTATTAGAGATTGAGGTTGACGACTTGGTTGATTGGGTGGATCATCTACTATCAACTTGGGATGATTCCGAAGAATCTTAAAGACGACAGAACACGAAGTAATTTAATGGAAGAACAACAAAAATTAGCAAACAGCAAAGAAGTATTAGCTTTTCTTGCTGCAGAATACCCTAAATGCTTTTCACTGGATGCAGATGCAAAGCCACTTAAAATTGGGATTTTCCACGACCTAGCCTTACGTTTAGAGGGTGACCCTCGAGTAAGTAAACGCTTGTTGAGAATGTCACTTCGACACTACACCAGTAGTTGGAAGTATTTGGCGTCAATCAAAGAAGGTGTACATCGCGTAGATCTCGATGGTAAAAACGGTGACTTAGTCGAAGGCGAACATGCTGAACACGCTGCGCAACAGTTACAAGAAAGCAAAGCGAAAGCAGCCGAAAAGCGTCAAGAGCAAAAGAAACAAGCGAATGACAAAAAAAGCTATAAGAATAGAGCCAAGATTCCAGGTAAGGGCGCTGCTGGTGATAAAAAGCCAAGTGATAAGCGATCTAAACCAGCACCAGCGAAAGTAAAAGTAAGAGAACTTAACGATGATGACCTAAAAGTGGGTGTTCAGGTTTCTGTCAAGGTAGGCAGTACACCAATGGCAGCTACCATCACGGACATTGCAAAAGATGGCATTCAAGTGCAACTTAATTCCGGCATGACGGTCAAAGTGCAACGAGCCCAGTTGAGGCTTACAGTTTAAGGTCGGGCAAATTAGTAAGGTAGATTAAATGCAGAGTAATGTAGTAAAGACTTTTAAAAAACGATTTGTTTCAGTTGCAGTCACCACGTGTTTAGTTGGTGGAATCTCTTTTTTCAGTTACAGCCTACCCGGGCCCAGCACAGAAACCACAGGTGTGATTCCTGAGCTTAAGCAAGAGTCGCAACATGGTAAATCGGCAAAACGAATTACTGACCACTTTACTCGATCTCACTACAAGAAAATTGATATTGACAATGCTTTGTCTCAAAAAGTCTTTGACCGCTACCTGCGTTCACTTGATTTAAACAAAAGCTTTTTTTACGCCAAAGATATTGCGAAATTTGAAAAGTTAAAAAACGACTTTGATGATGCCATTCGTAAAGGTGATCTCGACATTGCTTACGACATTTACGAAGTAAACTTAGAGCGTCGTGCTGAACGATTTAACTATGCATTGACGTTACTGGACCTTCCGTTCGATTTCGAAAGAAAAGACGATAAGTATTTTTATGATCGTGAAGAGTCGGCATGGGCAAGCACTGAGGACGAGTTAAACGAAGTGTGGCGTCAACGTGTGAAGTATGATGCTTTAAATTTAAAGATGGCTGATAAAACATGGGAAGAAACCCAAGACATCTTGAAAAAACGCTATGAGCGAGCGATTAAACGTTTGTCTCAAACTAAGAGTGAAGATGTTTTTCAGACTGTGATGAATTCATTTGCTCGTAGCATTGAGGCACATACTTCGTATTTAAGTCCACGTAATACTGAACGTTTCCAGATGGAAATGAACTTATCCTTAGAAGGCATTGGCGCCGTACTGCGCAGTGAGGAAGATCACACTGTTATCGTTAGCCTAGTGCCAGGAGGCCCTGCTGATAAATCTGAAAAGGTAAAACCAGAAGACAAAATCGTTGCAGTTGCGCAAGACGGGGAGGAGTTCGTTGACGTTGTTGGTTGGCGTTTAGATGACGTGGTGCAGTTGATCAAAGGTCCAAAAGGCAGCGTTGTTACTTTGCAAGTATTGAAAGGACAAGGCGAGGGCAAGAAATTAGCTGAAGTTACCATCACACGTGACAAAGTGAAATTGGAAGACCGAGCTGCCAAGTCTGAAGTTTATATTCCTGAGTCTGGTCCAAATAAAGGGCAGAAATTAGGTGTAATCAATATCCCAAGCTTCTACCACAATCTTCATGTGGACGTTAAGAAAGAACTTGATAAGTTAAAGGAAGAAGAAGTGAAGGGCGTTATCGTTGATTTACGCGGTAACGGCGGTGGTTCACTACCTGAGTCTATTTATTTAAGTGGTTTGTTTATTGAAAAAGGCCCGGTGGTTCAGGTCAGATATGAAAATGGACGAATCAGTGTTGACCGTGACACCGACGGGGTGGTGCATTATGCAGGCCCCTTAACGGTCATGGTTGACCGATATAGCGCCTCTGCAAGCGAGATTTTTGCAGCTGCCATGCAAGATTATGGCAGAGCCGTTATTGTTGGTGAGCAAACGTTTGGTAAAGGCACAGTTCAGCAACACCGTGGTTTAAGCAGAATCTATGACCTTGACGAAAATCCATTGGGCGCAGTGCAGTTTACCATTGCAAAGTTCTACCGTATTAGCGGTGGTAGTACCCAATATAAGGGGGTTACTCCTGATATTCTTTACCCTTCACCCATTGATCCTGCAGAGTGGGGCGAAAGCAAGGAAGAAAATGCGTTACCATATGACAGTATCCGTAAAGCAAACTACAGTCAGTTAGGTCGCTACGATGGTATGATAGATGTATTAGCTGCCAAACATTCAGCGCGCGCAATGAAGGATCCAGAATTTGGCTATATCTTTGAAGATATCGAAGAGTACAACAAAAACAAAGATAAAGACTATATTAGTCTTGTTGAGTCAGAGCGCTTAGAAACTCGCGCGGAAAACGATGACCAAGCCTTAACAAGATTGAATGAACGTTTAAAGCGCATGGGGCTTGAACCAGTAGGTTCCTTGGAAGACGATTTACCAGACGAGATTGATGAAATCGATCCATTCCTAGCTGAAGCAGCGAATATCACGTTCGATATGATCAGTACTGGTAGTTACGCATTAAACTTAAAAGAGTCGTAAAAAAATAAAATAAACAATAAGGCAGCGTTTTGGCTGCCTTTGTTGCTTTTGCAATACCAATATCAAAAAATAAAAACAATAATACAGTGATGGGGTAATTATGAGTGCACGCGGTGAGTTCTCCTCGCGAATAGGATTCGTGTTGGCGGCGGCAGGTTCGGCGGTTGGCCTTGGAAATATATGGGGCTTTCCTACGAAGGTTGCTGAGAATGGGGGAGCCGCGTTTGTGCTCATGTATTTGATAATGGCCTTTCTTTTGGCTTATCCCGTACTCATGGCCGAATTGATCATAGGTAGAGCTAAACGCGCCAATATGATCGATGCACTCAGAGGCATCTCCAGTAACAAAGCGAGCAAAGTAGCTGGCGTTATGACCGGTTCTCTGGGCTTGTTGACGGTTGTTTTCATCCTTGCGTTTTACAGTATTGTTGCCGGATGGATGATCGCTTTTTTCATCGACGCTGCGACTAATATGTTCTCACTCAATATCCCTTGGTTAACTGAGTTCTCTATCCCTCGAAACCTAAGTTTCATGATTTTATTCCTATGCTTGACTGGCTACGTAGTCAGCGGTGGTATTAGTAATGGTATTGAGAAATGGTCAGTTCGTTTAATGCCCACTTTGTTTGCAATCATTATTATTCTAATTATTTACGTGAGTTTTCAGGACGGAGCTTTAGAGGGCTGGAAGGCTTATTTAGTGCCTGATTTTAATCGCGTGCTAGATCCAGACTTATTGATTGACGCAATGGGTCAAGCATTCTTCTCAATGTCCTTAGGTGTCGGGACTATGTTAGTTTACGGGTCTTACATACAACGTAATGAAAACTTACCAAAGCTGGGTGCATCTGTCGCCTTAGTTGACATCGGCGTTGCCGTATTTGCAGGGATGTTAATAATTCCTGCAATGTACGTAGCAGCGAATAACGGTGTACAAATATTTACTGAAACGGGTGCACTAATTTCAGAAGATAGCCTTATTTTTCAAGTGTTACCTGCTTTGTTTGCCACAATTGATTTAGTCGGCTTTGTCGTAGCGACCGCGTTTTTTGCGCTGATGGTCATAGCTGCACTTACGTCATCTATTTCAATGCTTGAAGTTCCTGTGGCATATTTGGTTGATAGCAAAGGCATTAGTCGTAAAAAGTCTTCAGTCTTACTGACATTCTGTGTGATGCTTGTGTCGGCGCTAATTGTATTTAACTTTGAAGCATTGTTTGTCTTGGTCATTACTTTAACAACTAAGTATAGCCAACCACTACTCGGTTTTGTGTTGTGTATTTTTGCTGGCTGGGTATGGCGCAGAAACGATATCCTCAACGAGCTGAAGCATGGCAATGATAATATTGAGGGTAGTTGGTTCTGGCGAATTTGGCCTTGGTACGTGCGTTTTGTGTGTCCAGCTGTTATTGCCTTCATGTTTTATCGTTCATTAGCGTAAGGAAATCTAATGTCATCCACTCAATTAAAAGAGCCGTCACTTGTAGACGCTTTGATCCCTATTGTATTACTCGTGTTTTTTATGGGAAGTGCGGTATTTTTATATGGCGAAGACTCTTCTTATGGACCCAATCAGATAGCACTATTGCTCGCGATGGGTGTTGCTGCGCTAATCGGTATTAAAAACGGGCATAACTGGAAGTCGATAGAAGCAGGTCTAGTGAAAGGCATTTCAATGTCTTTAGGTGCCTGCATGATATTATTTGTGGTTGGCTCGCTAATCGGCACATGGATGTTATCTGGCACAGTACCTACATTAATATACTATGGACTGAGTTTGTTAAACCCCACTTTCTTTTATGCTGCTGCTTCGCTCATCTGTGCCGTAGTGGCTATGAGTATTGGTAGTTCATGGACAACCGCGGCAACCGTTGGTGTAGCGCTGATTGGCGTCGCTACAGGTATGGAAATGTCACTCGCAATTACGGCGGGGGCGGTTGTTTCTGGTGCTTATTTTGGTGACAAATTATCACCTCTATCAGAGACCACAAACTTAGCACCTGCGATTGCCGGTACTGATTTATTCGAGCACATAAAATACATGCTTTGGACCACGATCCCGAGCTTTGCTATCACCCTCATTATTTTTGTCGTGATTGGTTTTACCGAAGATACCAGCGAAGTTTCCGACAGTATTGCAAAAATGCAAAGCACATTGCGCGAACAATTTGTCCTTGGGTGGTATCTATTGGTGCCCCTTGTTGTTTTATTAACGCTTGCCATTCGAAAAGTACCAGCCTTTCCTGCAATCGCCATCGGCGCATTGTTGGGTGGTGTTTGGGCCTTAATTTTTCAAGGCGACTTGGTCGATTCAATGCTCAGTAATGAACGTGCTCCATTTATACAGAATCTGATGGTTGTTTGGAGCGCATTGTTTGAAGGCGTATCTTTCGAAACCGGCGATGCTAATTTAGATACACTGCTTAGCCGAGGTGGCATGTCAAGCATGCTTAATACTGTCTGGTTAATTATTTGCGCCATGAGTTTTGGTGCTGTCTTAGAAAAAGTAGGGCTGTTAAAAGCCGTCGTTGCCACCTTTTTGAAAGGCGCGAAGAGTGCTGGTGATATGATTACGCGTACTATCCTAACGTGTATTGGCACCAATATTATTACTGCAGATCAGTATATCAGTATCGTAATGCCAGGTCGTATGTACAAAGAAGAGTTTGAAAAACGTGGGCTGGATCAATTGAATTTATCTCGTAGTTTGGAAGATGGCGGTACCTTAACGTCACCTTTGATTCCTTGGAATACATGTGGTGCTTACATGTCAGGTGTTTTAGGGGTATCGGTTTACGACTATTTTGTTTACGCATTCTTTAACTTAATAAACCCTGTGTTAGCTGTTATCTACGCATTCTTGGGCATTAAAATTTTACGCTTGACGCCCCCGAAAGTAGAAATTGTAGACGGTAAAGCATAAAGTAGGCTGCAGTTGCAGAGGCTAAGTAATTGAACTAGGCCCAATATGGGCTTAGTTTGTATATTCATTTTATTTAAGCTAGGACTTTATGACTCAGAGCATTAGCAAAAAGCGCAGTGATTATCGTGCGCCAGAATACCTTATCGACACCATCAATCTTTTCGTTCGCTTACACCCTACTGAAACTAGCGTTGTATCGGAACTTAACATCCGCTTGAACACTTCCGTAGAGCGCCATGACGCGGATTTGTGTTTAGATGGCCAAGACTTACAGCTTAAGGCTGTGTTATTAAATGGTGAACGTGTAGATTCCTATGTTCAAAACCAAAATCAGTTGATCATTCCTTACGAATCTATTAAAGATTTAAAAGAATTCACCTTGAGTATATCAAATACGATAAACCCTCAGGATAACGGTTCTTTAGAAGGCTTATATCTTTCAAACAATGCCTACTGCACCCAGTGTGAAGCGGAAGGCTTTCGAAAGATCACTTACTTCTTGGATCGTCCAGACGTTTTGTCAGTCTACACGGTCAAAATTGAGGCTGATAAACAACAATTTCCTCATGTCCTTAGTAACGGTAACTTAATTGAAGATACTACGAATGAAAGGGGCCTTCGCTGTGTTACTTGGCATGACCCTTTTCCAAAGCCGTGTTATCTCTTTGCGTTAGTTGCTGGTGACTTTGACAAATTAAGTGATTCTTTTACTACGAGCTCTGGTAGAGAAGTGGCACTCGAATTATTCGTTGATAAAGGAAAACGTGAACAAGGTCATCATGCTTTATCCTCATTAAAGAAAGCGATGAAGTGGGACGAAGAGACCTTCGGCCTAGAATATGACCTAGATATTTATATGGTTGTGGCAGTCGACTTTTTCAATATGGGGGCAATGGAAAACAAAGGACTAAACGTTTTCAACAGCAAATACGTGCTAGCCGATGCGAACACAGCCACCGACGACGACTTCTTTAACATTGAATCTATTATCGGTCATGAATATTTCCATAACTGGACAGGAAATAGAGTGACTTGCCGAGATTGGTTTCAATTGAGTCTTAAAGAGGGCTTAACCGTATTTCGTGATCAAAAATTCTCTGCTGACATGTTTAGTGAGCTCGCTACAAGAATCAATCAAGTGAAAGTAATGCGAGAGCATCAATTTGCTGAAGATGCAGGCCCTATGAGCCACCCAATCCGTCCTGACGAAGTAATTGAAATGAATAACTTCTATACGGTAACGGTTTACGACAAGGGTGCAGAGGTTATTCGTATGCTGCACACTCTGCTAGGTGAATCAGGATTCAGGGCTGGTATGGATTTGTATTTTGAGCGGCATGACGGACAAGCCGTCACTTGCGATGATTTCGTTAATGCGATGCAAGATGCCAATGATGCCGATTTAAATCATTTTAAATTGTGGTATTCCCAATCTGGAACGCCGGAGGTGACGGTAGAGAAAATACCGAAAACTGAACATGAACCAATGCGCTTACAATTTTCACAAACGACCTCACCGACAAGTGACCAAGTTAACAAACAGGCCTTGTATCTACCGATTAAGCTTGAATGTATTGAGTATAATGGGTCCAGTGTGGCATTGGACCTACAACAAGGCACGTTCGTTTTAGATACAGAAACCGCAAGCTTGGATGTACATGCCAATGATTGTGTGCCCGTTTTACTCAGTGACTTTTCTGCTCCAGTCAAAGTGCATTACGACTATTCATTAGAAGAGCTCTTACTTATTTTACAGCATGCGCAAAGCGACTACTCTCGTTGGGACGCCTCTCAGTCTATATATCAACGCTTGATCACGCAGCATTACGAATCGATGACATCTCAAAAGAATAAAGACGTTGTTCAAGCGAGCAGAATCGATAATGATGTGATAGAAATCTTGCAAAAGGTCTTTGTTGAATTAGAACATGAGCCAGAGTTACTTAGCGAGTTGTTAACTGTTCCCAGCACTGAGTCTTTAATGCAAGGTCTCAGTGATGTCGATCCTTTATTACTGGTGGCCGCTAAAAAGAACGTTATTGGTGAGCTCTCAAGAGCGCTGAGTTCCTATTTAATTACTCGTTATCAGGCCTTAACTAAATTAGACAAAGACTATGTTTACAACAAAGAGTCAGCTAACCATCGCCGATTGAGTAATGCCATGTTGTATTTACTGGCGAGTAATGACACAGAAGAAGTGCAGGCCATGATACAAGACCGGTATCGGCGAGCGGATAATATGACCGATTTGCTTGGGGCACTCAAGGCAGCGCAGCAGTCATCACTTTCTTTGTTTGAAGACTTGATGCAAAAATTTGAAGAAAGCTACCAAGATAACGCTGTTGTGATGGACAAATGGTTCTCTTTGCACGCAACAACGAGTTATTCAGATATTCTGGAGCGCTTGACCTTATTGGCAAGCCATCGTCAGTTTAATATGAAAAACCCGAATAAGGTTCGTTCTTTAGTAGGTAGCTTCGCTTTTTACAATACGGCTGGGTTTCATGCCAAAGACGGTTCTGGCTATCGGTTCCTTGCCGACTACCTCATTAATTTAGATGCGATTAATCCGCAAGTAGCCGCACGACTGGTGACGCCATTAATTCAGCGCAATGGCTATAATCAACATTGTAATGATTTAATGAAGAAGCAGTTGGAAAGAATAATGGCAAATAAGACCTTAAGTAACGATTTATTTGAAAAGGTCAGTAAAAGCTTGTTATCAGACGCTGACTAATAAAACACGCAAGATTGCATGAATGAAACAGTATATCTTTAATATTAAATTGAGTTATCGAGAATGTGAAAATTTATACGAGAGCTCAATTCAATCAATAGTGGTCACCGCAATCACAGGCGAAAGGGTTCAAATCCCAAGCACGAGACTGCGCCGCTTTGTTGAACCAACTGGCATAAGCGGGAAATTCTGCTTAATGGTGAATAAAGAGAATAAAATTCACTCCTTTGAAAGGGCAATTGATTGAAAAAAAGCCATTTGTCGGCCTTTTTTAGTCCCAGTTCCGCTTTATTACATGAATATTGCTGAACTGGTACGATTTGTTCTTGCGATTGATGTAAAATGATGTAATCATTTTGTTAATAGTTTACGTATTACTAGAAAAATATCGTTAACAACGATAGTTCGGGAGAAAGTAGGAACATGACAAATAAGCCTCGCGCATTCAAAAAGTCTACATTAGCAGCAGGTATCGCTGCGTTGTTGGCGGCGTCTTCACAAAGCGCATTAGCAGCTGATTGGGATTTCGGTGACGTTTCCGTTACCTTTGACTCAAACTTCACACTAGCAACAAGCATTCGAACTGAAGATCGTGATTTCGGTCTTATTGGGCACAGTAATCAACCCGGTTTGGATTGGACTGGCTACAACGCTGCCACTAACGTAATTTATCCATCTGCTGACGTTTGGGCGTTAACAGACGGTGCATATTCGGCAAACGGCGATTTGGGTAACCTTAACTACGACAAGGGTGATGCCTTTTCAACCCAGTTCGTTGGTTTACACGAACTAGAAATAGCTTATGGCGACTTCGGTTTCTTTGCTCGTGGATTCTATTTCTACGACTTTGAAAACTCGGACAACGACCGTGCTTATGCTAATCCAATTAATGGCGATGTTTATGACGTGTGTCGTGACGATAGAGCGTCTGAAGAGCTATGTAGCGATTTCCGTCTATTGGATGCTTTCGTTTATGCCGATTTTTATGTGGGTGACATGCCTGTTTCTTTGCGTCTAGGTGACCAAGTCGTCAGCTGGGGTGAAAGCACCTTTATCCAACACGGTATCAATACAACCAATCCAGTTGACGTTACTCGTGCTCGCGCACCAGGTGCAGAATTGAAAGAAGTATTCATTCCAGTAGGAATGCTATTTGGTTCTGTGGGTCTAACAGATACGATTAGCTTATCAGCTTATTATCAATATGAGTGGGAACGCTCAAGATTGCCTGTGGCAGGTTCGTACTTTGCTGGTAACGATTTTGCAGGCGAGGGTGGTTCGTATAACAATATTCAACTTGGTTTTACTGGAAACCCTGATATTGATTCGGCAACCTTGATTACGCAATTAAATGGCCTTGGTGCAGCGCTAGCTGCTGGTGCTGATCCAGCGACGATTGGCCAAGCTTATCTAGCTTACCCAACAAAGGTTGCAGTAAGAGCACAAAGTGATGAAGCACATAATGACGCCGATGACCAAGGTCAGTATGGTATTAAGCTGTCATGGTACGCTCAAGAGTTGAACGAAACTGAATTTAGTTTCTACCATATTAATTACCACAGCCAGCGTCCATTAGTAGCAGGTATTACTTCAGACTTTAGTCCAGAAGCAATACAAGCTGATTTAGCTTTACTAGTGCAAGGCGTTAATCGCGACAATTTAGCTGATTTGCGTGCGTTCACGAAGTCAGAGTTCGATTACCCTGAAGACATTAAATTATACGGATTTAGTTTTAACACTAATATCGGTGAAACAGCGTTTGCTGGTGAGTTTGCTTACCGTGTAGATGAACCATTACAAATAGACGATGTCGAATTGTTGTATACGGGGATGCCGGAGCAACTTGCTAACGCAGGTTTACGTCCAGATTTAGCGGGTATATCTCAACTAAACAACATTGGTCGTAACGTTGGTCCAGGTCAAACTGCAGAAGGTTTTCTGACATCGGATACATGGCAAGCACAGATGACAGCGTCACACGTGTTTGGTCCAAAGTTTGGTACAGATAACTTTATTTTATTGGGTGAAGCAGGTTACGTGAAAGTCACCGACTTCCCAGACCCTGAAGTGATTCGTTTGAATGCGCCTGGTACTGCAAGAACACCATCACTAGAGCCGGTTAGAGATTCTAGTGGCAACATCATCAGTGATAGAGCTGGTTTACATGTTGGCTTATCTGATGGTCCAGAAACAAACCCATTCGCGACATCGGGAGCGTGGGGTTACCGTTTATTGGCAGTTGCCGATTTCAATAACGTATTTGCAGGAATCAACTTGCGTACTAGAGCTACTTTTGCTCATGACGTAAATGGCACAACGCCGGATCCATTATTCTTATTCTTGGAAGACAGAAAGTCAGCTAATTTATCATTTACTTTCGATTACTTAAGCAAATGGTCAGCTACCGCTTCATACAACGCTTTTTGGGGTGGTATTGGAACCACAAACGCATTAGCTGATAGAGACTTTGTATCTTTCAATATTAAATACGCAATTTAAGGACGTAGTAATGATTAAAAAACTAGGTTTAATCGCAGCAGGGCTTTCAATTGCTTTGGCTGGACAAACTTTTGCTAAGGTTTCTGAAGCCGAGGCAGCTAAGTTGGGTAACGAATTGACACCACTTGGCGGAGAGAAAGCAGGTAATGCTGATGGTTCAATCCCAGCATGGACAGGCGGAATTACTGAATTACCAGCAGGTTACAAGCCAGGCGATTTCCACATCGACCCTTTTGCTGACGATAAAGTGTTATTTACCATTACAGCGAGTAACTACAAAGAGTACGCTGAGTTCTTGAGTGATGGTCAACAAAAAATGTTTGAAACATATCCGGACACCTACAAGATGCCGGTATATCAGACACGTCGCTCTGCATCAAATCCACAAAGTATATATGACGCAACTAAAGCCAACGCAACGCGCGCTGAGTTATTAGATGGCGGTAATGGTATTAAAGGCGCTGCAAAAGGGATTCCATTCCCAATTCCAGCAAATGGTTTAGAGGCTATTTGGAATCATACTTTACGTTTCCGTGGCGAAGCAGTACAACGTAATGGCGGCCAAGCTGCAGTAACAGCAAGCGGTGCGTTTAACGTTATCGGTTTTGATGAGCAACTAATGATTAAATACGCTGAGGACGATGCTACTCCTGAGTCTTTGGCTGCGGACAACATCTTATTTAAGTTTAAGCAAAGTGTTACCAGCCCAGCGCGTTTAGCAGGTACTGCACTTCTGGTTCACGAAACGGTTGACCAAGTGAAAGAGCCTCGTCAAGCGTGGACATATAATACCGGACAACGTCGTGTTCGTAGAGCACCAAACATTGCTTATGATGCTCCGGGAACGGCAGCTGATGGTCTTCGTACAACCGATGATTTCGATATGTATAACGGTTCACCTAACCGTTACGATTGGAAATTATTGGGTAAAAAAGAATTGTACGTTGCCTATAATAACTACGCTTTGCATAGCGACAAAGTAAGTTATGAGGACATTTTGAAGCCAAATCATGTTAACCCAGAACTAACACGTTTTGAGAAACACCGTGTTTGGGTTGTTGAAGCGACTCTGAAAGAAGAGTTCCGTCATGTTTATCAGAAGCGTGTTTTCTACATCGACGAAGATAGCTGGCAGATCCAAGTGGCAGATATGTACGATAATCGTGGCGAATTATATCGTGTCGCAATCGCACATGGTGTAAACTATTACGACGTTCCAACACAGTGGTCTACATTGGATGTATACCATGACCTAAACTCTCGTCGTTACTTGGCGATTGGTTTGGATAATGAAGAGCAAATGTATGACTTCACTATCGAGCCAGATGACCGAGAATTTACGCCTCAAGCGTTACGACGCGCAGGCAAGCGATAAGATAAAGATGAACGGTTGGCTGAGCCAGCCGTTTTTTTTAACTACGGTGTATAAATGACATTCAAACTTAATAAACTTTTCCTAACGGGTGCTTTTATCTTCGGTGCCAACGCACTTTTGAGTTCAGCCTACGCTGAAACAGCTTATCTCGCACCTCACGTTAAAGATTCCCTTTTGCTCGATATTGATGGTAGCAATCCAACTGTTATCGTCGGTGAAAGAGGCCATATTTTACTTGGCCAAAGTGCTGAGGGCGGTGCTTTAAATGATGCTGATTTTAAACAAGTTAGTGTGCCTACCAAAACAACCTTAACCGCTGTCACCCAGGTAAATGACAAAGTGTGGGCTGTTGGGCATGATGCGAGTATCCTGCACTCTTCCGATAAAGGTAACACATGGCTTGTTCAATTGAGTATGCCAGAACTTGATCGCCCATTCTTAGATCTTGTTTTTTTCAATGAGCAAGAAGGTATTGCTGTTGGCGCCTACGGTCTTTTTTATCGAACAGAAGATGGCGGTGTTACTTGGGAAAAGGAACTGCATGCATCCGTATTACCACAAGACGACATTGATTACTTAGAAAGTATTAAGGATGATCAGCAATTCTACGAAGAAGAATTGTCATTTATTCTGCCTCATTTCAATCGACTTTCTGTCAAGGGTGGCCTAGTTTATATGGCTGGTGAGGCTGGTATGCTGGCTGTCAGCGAAGACAAGGGACGTTCTTGGAAACGATTTGATATTGACTATATGGGCTCCTTCTTTGATGTGTCTAGTTTAGGTAATGGACACATTTTGGCTGTTGGTCTACGTGGTAATGCCTTTGTAAAGCAAGTTGAGTCTGAACAGTGGGAACGTCTAGAGACGTGTGTTACCACATCTCTCAACTCAATTATTTTGGGTAATGAACAATCAACATTTGTTACCGGTAATAATGGAGTCGTGCTAGCCATCGATAACCAAAAAGTCATGCTAGATGAGGTTCAGGCCGAAAATGAAGAAGGCTGTGCGATGCACACATCAATGAAGCGCATAAAGAATGAGTTAAATGACGCTATTCTTAATGGTCGTTTTATCAATGACGCTATATTAGCAGTTACCGCCTCTGGCATTAAGAAAGTAGAGATAAACTAAATACAATGACATATTTAATTAATCAGATTGAGAAGACTGTTTTTCGTCATCGAGCGATTGTCATCGCATTCTTTGCGGTCATTACTGCTTTTTTGTTGTACAACGCGTCACAACTTAAACTCGATGCAGGCTTCGAAAAAAACATTCCATTGAATCACGAGTACATGCAAACGTATATGAAGCATCGTCAGGATTTTGGTGGTGCGAATAACGTATTAGTATCGGTGTGTGACAAAAATGGAGAAATTTTTAATACGAATTTCTTCGACACATTAAAGAATGTTCATGACCAAGTATTTTTCATTAATGGTGTTAACCGTTCATTGGTGACCTCATTATTTTCACCCGCCACTCGTTTTACAGAAATTGTAGAAGGGGGATTCTCTGGCGGCCCCGTAATTCCTGCAGATTTTGATTCAACTAATCCTGCTGCACTAGAGCTGGTGAAAAAGAACATCGAAAAAGCGGGCATCGTTGGGCGTCAAGTGTCGAGCGATTTTACGTGTGCTATGGTGACGGCCCAGTTGCTAGATATCGATCCTGAGACCGGATTGGAACTAGATACCCTTGCCCTAGCAAAAGAGTTGGAAGACCAGTTACGTGGTCAATATGAAAACGAAAATACATCGATTCATATTATCGGCTTTGCCAAAATGATTGGTGACGTAGCTGAGGGCGCGAAAGACGTACTGATGTTTTTCGGTATTGCTATTGCCATCACAGCTATCATGGTTTTCTTCTTCTCAAAGTCAATTATGCTCACCGTTTTACCCTTGCTTTGTTCTATCATTGCGGTGGTTTGGCAACTAGGTTTACTGACGTTATTTGGCTTCGGTCTCGACCCAATGTCAATTTTGGTCCCATTTTTAGTCTTCGCTATTGGGGTTAGTCACGGCGTCCAAATGATTAATGCGGTCGGTAAGAAAGCATCAACTGGCATAGACGTTAAAGTTGCTTCTCAGCATGCTTTCCGTTCACTCCTTATTCCCGGTGGCGTAGCGCTTCTTTCCGATACTGTCGGCTTCATGACGCTGTTGGTTATTGATATCGGTATTATCAGAGAACTAGCGATTACAGCAAGTATGGGGGTTGCGGTAATCATCCTAACTAACTTGTTATTGTTGCCAGTATTGATGTCGTACGTGAAGTTGTCTGACAAATATAAGCAAAAATTTGCGAAGGCAAACGCAGCAAGCAGTGACGCGTGGGATCATGTTGCCAAATGTGCGAGCCCTAAAGTCGCTATTGGTATTGTGGTAGCGACAGCGATTCTGTTTACCCTAGGCTTTATGCAGGCTCAGCAATTGAAAATTGGTGATTTACATGCAGGTGCACCCGCACTGCACGAAGAGTCTCGTTACAATCAAGATACGTTTTTGATTACGGATAAATACGAGATTACCGTTGACTATATTTCGGTCATAGTCGAAACAAAAGCGGAGTCGTGCACAGAGTTCGACACCATGTCTGCGATGGACGAGTTCCAGTGGAAAATGGAAAACGTCCCTGGAGTTCAATCTGCAATATCGTTACCTTCAGTGGCCAAACGAGTCAATGCAGGTTACAACGAAGGAAATCCTAAATGGGAAGTCCTTCCGCGAAATCAATCAACAATGGTTCAAGCAATATCGCGCGTACCTACGTCGACAGGTTTATTGAATAGAAATTGTTCAGTCATGCCAATCATTTTGTTCATGGAAGATCACAAGGCAGAAACGATTGAAACTGTTGTACAGGCAGTTAAAGAAGTAGCAAGTGAATATGAAACAGAGGACATGAAGTTTAAGTTAGCTTCAGGTCCAGTTGGCGTTATGGCGGCGACGAATGAAGCTGTAAAAGAATCGCAAGACCCGATGCTCTATTACGTATTTGGTGCTGTCATTATCTTGTGTTTACTCAGTTTTAGATCGCTACGCGCAACGTTAGCGGTAGTTATTCCTCTGTATGTGGTGAGCGTGCTCGCTCAAGCATTAATGACTTACCTCGAAATCGGGCTTACGGTATCTACCTTGCCAGTTATCGCGCTTGGCGTCGGTATTGGCGTTGACTACGGTATCTACATTTTATCTACTATGACGATCAAGTTAAGGGAAGGCTACTCAGTCCAGCAATCTTATTTAGCAGCATTAAAGGAACGAGGA
This sequence comes from Brumicola blandensis, assembly GCF_031846165.1. NCBI lineage: Bacteria > Pseudomonadati > Pseudomonadota > Gammaproteobacteria > Alteromonadales > Alteromonadaceae > Brumicola > Brumicola blandensis. Next base: position 784,241 of record NZ_JAVRIE010000001.1, on the reverse strand, counting down.
AGTGCGGTCTTGTTTACCGGAATTACTCTAGCCATTGGTGTTAGCACTTGGGTTTTCTCGACGCTTAAGTTCCAAATGGATATGGGAATTTTGTTAACGTTCATGTTTATTGTGAATATGTTAGGGGCAATAATTGTACTTCCTGCTATAGCTAGACTATTGTGGTGGAAGTCGGTAGAAAAATAATTTTGCTTAATTATTTGAAAAAAGGCCGAAAGGCCTTTTTTTATGCATAAAAATAACATCCTTATGCAATTTGTAAATTAAAGGTTAAATAGTGCTTTCAAATAATTAATATTTTCGAGAAAATACCGATAAATAAAGGGATAGCAAAAAATCCCACTCTCAACACAACAAATAGAGAAATTAAATGTCGGTAACCAACCATCAACATTCTGTTTTACTTGAACGTGTATTTTCCCTTATTAATGAAAAAGTCGAAAACGGTGATGCGCCGTTGATTCAACAATTCGGCCGCTTGTTATATAAGAATATGTCCTTTGAAGATATTAAGGGCAGAAGTGATAGTGATTTATATGGCGCAACATTGAGTTTGTGGCAACAGATGCAAAATCGAAAGGCATCAGAACCTTGTATTAAAGTATTCAATCCTGAAATTGCCAAACATGGCTGGCAATCTAGTCATACTATCATCGAGATTATCGTTAAGGATATGCCATTTCTGGTAGATTCCGTGCGCATGGCGATCAACAGATTTGGGATTTCAGCGCACTTGCTATTGCATTCTCCAATGTATTTAACCCGTGGGAAAGACAAAAAAGTTAGCGCATTTGTCGACAGTCAGTCAAAAGAGAAAGGAGTTTCGGCTGAGACTGTTTTCTTGATTGAAATTGATCGTCAAACAAAGCGTTCTGACATTGATAAACTGAAAGCAGAGCTCCACTCAGTTGTGGATGAAGTGTCACTATCCGTTGCTGATTGGCAGCCGATGAGAGAAAAGTTGGCCAGTATTACAAAAGGGTTTGATAAGTCTAACTCAAATGCAATACAGGCAGTTAAATCCCAAGGTAAGACCTTTCTGAATTGGTTAAATGATCACAATTTTACTTTGATGGGCTATCGCCATTATCAAGTAAAAGCGATTGAAGGCGACCACCGTTGGATCCCAGATAATGAATCAAGTTTAGGCTTGATGAAAAACTCGATAAACGATCGTCAACGACTTATTTCTAATTTGCCTGCCAGCGCGAGAGACGAAGCGTTAGGCGATAATCCTTTAATTTTAACTAAAACAAATAGCCGGGCAAGAGTGCACCGTCCTGCGTACATGGATTATGTTGGAATAAAGGAGTTTGATTCCAACGGCAACGTTATTGGCGAACACCGTTTCCTTGGCTTATATTCAGCCTCTTTCTACAATAGTAGTGCCACCGATCTTCCGATGTTAAAAGAGAAGATTGATAGAATGTGTGCGATATCCGGGTTTGACAAAGGCACTCATGCTTACAAAGCGTTCGTTAATATTGTTGAAACCTACCCACGAGATGAGTTATTACAGACTTCTGATGAAGAGCTAGCTCAAATTGTGCTCGGTATTTTCCAAATGCAAGAGCGAGGCATCTCTCGTCTGTTCGTTAGGAAGGATGTTTTTGGTCGATTTTACTCTTGCCTAGTTTACGTCCCAAGAGAGCGTTACAACACCCAATTGCGTCGAGAAACACAAGCACTTCTCAAACGTTCGTTCAAATCAGACGAAGCAGTTGAGTTTAATACCTACTTTTCAGAATCGGTCTATGCGAGAACGCATTACATCGCCCGCGTGAAAAATAATAATATGGAGTTTGATGTGAACGAGATTGAAGATAATTTAATTGAGCTAACCAAGTCTTGGCAAGATAAGTTAGCCGCTAAAATCACATCTGCGCATGGCCAAGCTAAAGGTAAGGCACTCCAGAAGAAATACGGTAACGCCTTCAGTAGAAGTTATTCAGAGCAAAACCTACCTGGTGCTGCTTTAGTGGATATCGATCGAATTGAGCTACTGAATGATGACAAAAAGCTCGATATTTTATTCTATCGTCCGCAAGAAGAGAGTGTTGAAAGCCAGAACGTTAAATTAAAACTATATCATCGAGATGTACCTATTCACTTAAGTGATGTTTTACCCATGCTGGAAAACTTTGGATTACGAGTCATCGACGAAAGTCCATATAAAGTGACCAATGATGATGGTGAAGTAAGTTGGGTAATGGACTTTTCGATGCTGCATAAAAACGGTAAAGATTTCAACATGGAAAAGGCTCAGGAGTTATTCCAAGATGCATTTTCGAAAGTGTGGAACCGAACCCTTGAAGATGATGGTTTCAACCGTCTAATTCTAAGTGCAGAGATTACTGGCCGTAATGTGACGATTTTACGCGCTTATGCCAAGTATATGCGCCAAATTGGTACGTCGTTTAGTATCGACTACATGGCCAACACGCTCGCTAATTACCCGGATATCGCTACAGACGTTATCAGTTTATTTAGGTTAATGTTTTGTCCTAAAACGAAAAGAATGCCTAAGAAAATTGAAAACTTGAAAGAACAAGTTCTATCTAAGTTGGATAAAGTATCGAACCTAGATGATGACAGAATTATCAGGCGTTACCTTGAGTTATTAAATGCCACTCTGCGTACGAACTTTTATCAATCTGACGAGGAAGGTCACGAAAAGTCATACATATCATTCAAACTGTTACCCAGTGAAATAAGTGATATGCCTTTGCCTATGCCTAAGTTCGAAATCTTCGTATATTCTCCAAGAGTCGAGGGCGTCCACCTTCGAGGTGGTAAAGTTGCTCGTGGTGGTTTACGTTGGTCTGATAGACAAGAGGATTTCAGAACTGAGATCCTTGGCCTAGTCAAAGCACAGCAAGTGAAGAACACCGTAATAGTGCCTGTCGGGGCGAAAGGCGGCTTTGTCTGTAAAGCAATGCCAGAGAATGGCGGCCGTGCTGCGATTCAAGCTGAAGGTCAGGCGTGCTACAAAATTTTCATCCGCAGTCTACTCGACATTACAGACAACATTGTGAATGGTGAAATAGTACCACCACGAGATGTTATCCGTTTAGATGAAGATGACCCTTATTTAGTTGTTGCTGCAGACAAAGGAACAGCAACATTTTCCGATATTGCCAATGGAATATCAGAAGAGTTTAACTTCTGGTTAGGAGATGCATTCGCATCGGGCGGCAGCGTCGGTTATGACCATAAGAAAATGGGTATTACCGCTCGTGGTGCTTGGGAGTCTGTTAAACGTCACTTCAGAGAGATTGGCATCGATTGTCAAACGACGCCATTTACTGCTGTCGGTGTGGGCGACATGGCCGGTGATGTTTTCGGCAATGGCATGTTGCTATCAGAACAAACACGCATTATCTGTGCGTTTAACCATCTGCACATCTTTTTCGATCCTTCTCCGGATGAGAAGAGCAGTTACGCTGAACGACAGCGTTTGTTTGAAGATCCATCACTAAGTTGGGATGACTATGATCGCAAGTTGATTTCGAAAGGTGGTGGTATATTTAAGCGCTCAGAGAAAGCCATTCCTTTATCACCTGAAATGAAGAAATGGTTGGGCACGCGTCAAGCCACAATGACACCAAACGATTTAATTCACAATGCTTTAAAAATGCCTGTCGACCTTATTTGGAATGGCGGTATAGGCACTTATGTGAAAAGTTCGAAGGAGTCACATGCTGAGGTTGGGGATCGTGCAAATGATACGACTCGTGTTAACGGTAAAGACGTTAAAGCCAAAATTGTAGGTGAGGGGGGTAACTTAGGTTTAACCCAACTGGGTAGAATTGAGTACGCTGCAAATGGCGGCTTAGTGAACACAGACTTTATCGATAATGTTGGCGGTGTTGATTGTTCGGACAATGAGGTCAACATTAAAATATTGTTGAATACCTTGGTGAATGCCGGTGACTTAACGGTTAAACAACGAAATGAATTGTTGTATGCGATGACTGATGACGTGTCTGATATTGTGATACAGGATTGTTATCGTCAAACACAATCAATTTCGATAACAAACCTAGCGGGTGTTAAACAATTAAAAGAACAACTCCGCTTTATCCATGGTTTAGAGCGTGATGGTTTCCTAAATAGAGAGCTTGAATTTATTCCTTCTGATGATGAAATATCAGAACGTGTAGTCACTGGGCAAGGTCTCACTAGACCGGAACTATCGGTATTGATTGCCTATGGAAAAATGGTTTTGAAAGACCAATTTAATATTCCAGCTATCACGGATAACCCTTACTACGATCGCTTACTTGTTAATGCTTTCCCGCCAGTTTTGCGAGAGAAGTATCAAGCACAAATGCAAGAGCATCCTTTGCGTAGCGAAATAATCGCCACTAAATTAACCAATGAGATGGTTAATGATATGGGCTTGAATTTTGTCTATCGTTTACAGGAAGAAACAGGGGCGTCAATTGAACAAGTTGCGGAAGCTTACACAGTTGTTAAAGGCGTGTTTGGTATGGGCAGCTTATGGGAACAAGTCGAAGATTTAGATAATAAAATCGATGCGCAACTTCAGCTTGAGATGCTGGATGCTATGCGTCGTATTCTGCGTCGCACATCTCGTTGGTACATTCGTCATGGTGGTAAAACGAAGGATATCGAAAGCGCTATTAAACGTTATCAACCTGCTTTCAAAGCTGTGTCAGATAACCTAAGTGACTTCTTGGTAGAGAGTGAATGCAAAGCCGTTCATGATGAAACTCAACGTTTAATATCCTTGCAAGTACCGAAGGATATTGCCTACCGTGTCGCTTGTCTGAGCAATATGTTCTCTTCAATGGATCTTGCACAAATTGCAGAGTTGGAGAAGCGTCCAATCGAGGTTGTGGCTAGATTGTATTATCAGCTAGGTTCTCGTTTTGAGTTGCATTGGTTCTTAGATCAAATTAATCAGCAGTCAGTAACTAATCATTGGCAGGCTCTTGCTCGTGCATCTTATCGAGAGGAGTTGGATTGGCAGCAACGTGCACTAACTTCGGTACTGTTGAATATTGAACCGAAAGCAAAGGATGCCGACAAGATACTCAATTCTTGGTGTGAAGATAATAAAGAGGCCTTAGAACGCTGGTATCATATGATGACGGAGTTCAAAACCTCAGATAATCACGAATTTGCTAAATTTTCTGTCGCTTTAAGAGAATTGATGCTGTTAAGCGTGAAAGCAAACCATTAGAATACACATGTTTGCAAACAGCCCTGCAAAAGCAGGGCTTTTTTATAGGTTATGTTTTGTGTATTCATTAGTTCAAAATTTTCTTTTAAACCGTGACCCCGAATGGAGTCATGATTTTACTATTGGTTTTTTAAAGCGTTCTCAAGGTAACGTCTTAAATAAGCTTTACTCACAGTCAGTTCCAGCAAAGCCTGTGGAGTGCTTGGGGATGAGCTTTAAAAACCCAATTGGTCTAGCGGCCGGTTTAGATAAGAATGGGGAATGTATTGATGCATTCGCTGCCATGGGTTTTGGTTTTGTAGAAGTTGGTACAGTCACACCTAAGCCTCAAGCCGGGAATGACAAGCCGCGTCTATTTAGATTGTCTGAGCATCAAGCCATCATTAATAGAATGGGTTTTAATAACAAAGGTGTCGACTATCTTGTTGAACAAGTAAAGCAGTCTAACTACAAAGGCATTTTAGGCATTAATATTGGTAAAAATAAAAACACACCTGAAGAGAATGCATTAGAGGACTATCTTATTTGCTTGGACAAGGTCTATGCATATGCTTCGTATATTACGGTCAACATTTCATCTCCAAATACGCCTGGCTTACGTAACCTGCAATATGGTGAAGCGCTCGATAAGCTATTAGCTGGCTTAAAAGCGCGTCAACTGAGCCTAGAATTGACCTATGGTAAATATGTTCCTATTCTGATAAAAATCGCGCCAGACCTTAGCAAAGAAGAAGTTATTTCAATTGCTAGTTCACTCATCAAAGCGAAAATGGATGGTGTAATCGCAACCAATACGACTCTAGATAGAGCGCCTGTTGAAGGCCATGAACATGCAGCGGAAGCTGGCGGTTTAAGCGGCGCAGTGCTGACACACAAAAGTCTTGAACTCACAAAAATACTAGCAGATGCGCTAGAAGGTAAGCTACCGATTATTGGCGTCGGTGGAATTTCTAATGCAGAAGATGCTAAAGCCAGGCTCGATGCTGGGGCGACACTTTTACAGGTATATTCGTCATTTATTTATCAAGGTCCACCACTTATTAAGGAATTGGTAAATGCCTGAAATCATTGTAACCAGCTCAAAAGGGCTCGATGAACTTTTAAAAACAGAAGTTCAAGACATCCTATCAAAAACCAGAAATGCAGGAAGTGACGAACCCGCTATTCAATTAAAGCCCGGGCAAGTTTCGTTTGAAGCCAGCTTAGAAGATGCCTACAATTTATGTCTACATTCTAGGTTAGCAAACCGTGTGCTATGGGTTGTTGGTAGTGGCAAAGTGAATAGTGCGGAAGAGTTGTATGACGTGGTAAAGCAGGTCAATTGGCAATCGCACTTTGACTCATATGTTCCTTTCATGATCCAATTCAATGGCACAAACAATGCCATTAATAATAGTCAGTTTGGTGCACTAAAAGCAAAAGATGGCATAGTGGACCAATTTCAAGAGTCTGGCGAAGAGCGACCCTCGGTAGATAAAACCAATCCAGGTATTGTGATTCAAGCACGACTAAGAAGAGAGACATTGCACTTGTGCATTGACCTCTCTGGCGGCAGTTTACACCGTCGCGGCTACCGTCTCGATGCGGGTGAAGCGCCTTTGAAAGAGCATGTGGCGGCCGGTGTACTCATGCGTAGTGGTTGGGCGAATAATAGTAACAATGTGCTACTTGATCCTATGTGTGGTTCTGGCACCATCGCGATTGAAGCTGCTATGATTGCGGCAAACATTCCGCCAAACCTGGAAAGAGAAACATGGGGCTTTAGTCACTGGTTAGGACATGAGCCAGCATTGTTTGAAGCTGCAGTAGCACAGGCAAAAGGGGCAATCACAGAGCCTAAACAAACGATTTATGCTTACGATTTAAGCACGAGTTTGGTTGATTTAGCGCGTAAAAATGCAGAAGCAGCAGGCGTGTCGCAGTTCATTGAATTCAAACAATGCGATGTGCTAGACAGCTCAGTAACTCTGCCACAAGCAAGTGACGCACTGGAAGAGGATGGATTTGCTGGATATATTGTATCCAACCCCCCGTATGGTGAGCGCTTGGGTGAGTATCAAGCTTTGCTACCGCTATTTGATAAGCTTGGAAATCATTTTAAGTCACACTTCGCACATTGGCACTTATCACTGCTGAGCTCAAACCCCGACCTGCTAAAAGCACTTAAATTACGTTATACCCGTCAATATAAAATGATGAATGGTAAGCTCGAATGTAATTTGGTTAATTATGTGTTGAAGGGACAAAACCTAGAAGTATTTGAGCAGCAAACTGATGATAATCATGAGTTTGCAAACCGCTTGAGAAAGAATCTCAAGCGCTTAAAACCTTGGTTAAAACGCACAGATACGAATGCCTATAGAATCTATGACGCTGATCTTCCACATTATAATGTGGCAGTCGATATCTATGACAATTGGGCAATCGTGCAAGAATATGCAGCACCGAAAGAAGTGCCAGAAGAAAAAGCGCGCCAACGTCTCCAAGAAGTGTTGATTCATGTACCAAAAGTATTGGGCATTAGTCCAAGTAACATGGCAGTAAAAACACGTCGTCAAAATAAAGGGAAAGAACAATACGAAAAAGTCTCATCGAAGGGCAAACGTGTCGTTGTGCATGAAAATCAAGCTCAGTTTTATATTAATCCAAACGATTACTTGGACGTTGGTTTGTTCTTAGACCATAGAGATACTCGTTTAAGGTTCAAACAGTTATGTCGTGCAAAAGATGTACTTAACCTTTTTGCTTACACTGGCAGCGTTTCAGTACACGCTGCTCAAGCGGGAGCCAACTCTGTCACCACGGTTGATATGTCCAACACCTACCTAGATTGGGCAAAGGATAATTTTGCTTTAAATAAACTCAATGGGGCGTTTCAGTTCGTGCAAGCTGATTGCACTAAATGGTTGGCAAGAGAACATGGGAAATATGATTTAATGTTTATTGATCCGCCTTCCTTTTCAAACTCGAAAAGAATGGATAATACCTGGGATGTCCAGCGTGACCATGTCGAGCTACTAGCGAATGCGAAGCAATGTTTAAAAGAAAATGGAAAAATATTCTTCAGCAATAACCTACGTCAATTCACCTTGGCTAAGTCTGATATTGAAGCATTAGGCTTCAATGTTGAGAATATTAGTGCTTCGAGTATCCCTGAGGACTTTAAACGTAGTCCAAAAATACATCAATGTTGGATATTGTCACTGTGATACTTACTCTCTATACCGGACCGCAGTGTTCGCTCTGCGAAATGGCAGTAAAACTTGTAGAAGAACACAATGCACAAGGCTTTCCTGAGATAACACTTAACAAAGTGAATATCAGAGATTCACATGATTTGTTTCATTTATACGGTGCCAGAATTCCCGTATTGAAACGCAGTGACAGCCAAGCTGAACTGGCTTGGCCTTTTGAATTAGATAACTTGGTCCAATTTGTAAAATGAACTTAATGCAGTTAAAAAACGCGTCTATTCTATTTGGGCAACCTCCTTTGCTTGATAGAGCTGAAGTTAATATTCAAAGTGGTGAGAGAGTTTGCGTCGTCGGCCGAAATGGTAGCGGCAAATCTACATTGCTTAAAGTGATCGCTAATGAGATTAAGCTCGATGAAGGGCAACGCATTGCGCCCAGTGATGTGCTTATTTCTCGCTTACCACAAGATCCACCGCAAGATGTGAGTGGTGATATTTTTGATTACGTTGCGGAAGGTCTTGACGATGTGGCTCAAATACTGAAAGAGTATCACCATATTACGTCGATTATTGGTGACGATCCGAGTGAAAAAAACCTCAGCAAAATGCAACAACTACAGGAACAGTTGGATGCGCGCAATGCTTGGCAATTTGAGCAGCGAATTAATAATGTGCTTACACAACTCCAACTTCCCGCAGAGCAAAAACTATCGGAATTATCAGGGGGCTGGCGAAGAAAAGCGGCATTAGCACGCGCGTTGGTGTCACAACCTGATTTACTTCTTCTGGATGAACCCACCAACCACCTTGATATTGAAATGGTGCTTTGGTTAGAGAAAGCCTTGCTTAATTATGAAGGTGCTATCGTTTTCATTAGCCATGATAGGGCGTTTATTAGGAAACTAGCCACGCGCATCATTGATATTGATCGAGGGCAAGTAAAAAGCTATCCCGGCGATTACGAAACCTATTTAGCCCAAAAAGCGCATGACCTAGACGTCGAAGAAACACAGAACAAAGAGTTTGATAAAAAACTAGCTAAAGAAGAGGTTTGGATTAGGCAGGGTATCAAAGCACGTCGAACGAGAAATGAAGGTCGAGTGCGAGCGCTGAAGAAGCTAAGAGATGAGTACAAATCTCGTCGCAATGTAACAGGTAATGCCACTATACAACGCAATACTGGTGGACAATCGGGCAAACGGATTTTTGAAACTGAGCATCTGAGCTTTAGTATTGCTGATAAATTATTGGTGAAAGACCTTGATTTATTAATTACTCGAGGCGAAAAACTTGCTCTTATCGGCGGTAATGGTTGTGGCAAGAGTACATTGATAAAATTGTTACTCGGCGAGCTTGAAGCGAATAGCGGTGATATTTTCCGAGGTACAAACCTGGAGGTAGCATATTTTGATCAACATCGCTCAACGCTTGAACTCGACAAACCAGTGATAGATGTTATTGCTGATGGTAAAAGAGAAGTGAGTTTCAACGGCAGCACTCGACACGTGATTGGCTACTTGCAAGATTACTTATTTTCAGCCGATAGGGTGAACGCACCAGTATCTACATTGTCAGGGGGCGAGAAAAATCGACTGATGCTTGCCAAACTGATGTTAAAACCAAGCAATTTATTGGTCCTCGATGAACCAACGAATGATCTCGATGTCGAAACGCTCGAGTTGCTTGAATCTTTGTTGGTTGAATACGAAGGTACCGTCTTATTAGTTAGCCACGATCGAGAGTTTGTCGATAACGTTGTTACCTCAAGTCTGGTATTTGAAGGTAATGGCCGAATAAATCAGTTTGTAGGTGGTTATTCGGATATGAAACGTTGGTATGATGAAAAAGAAGCAGAAAGTAAGGCTCAAGCCGATGAGCGACCTAAAGTCGAACAGAAGCAGAGCCCATCAGAAGCTAACAAGCCTTCTGTTAATAAGCCGGTTAACAAGTTATCATACAAAGACAAAAGGGAGCTGGAAAGTTTACCCAAAGAAATAGAAAATATGGAAGAAAAGCTTGAGGCCTTTCAACAAGACGTCAATTCAGCTGAATTTTTCCAAAAAGACCAAGAATATGTTCAGGCAGAGTTGCAAAAACTCTCAGAACTCGAAGAAAAACTCTCGCATGCCTATGAGCGGTGGGATGAATTAGAAAGTTTACAAAATAACGAGCAGTAACAGGAATATTAATGAAATTTACTCGATTGGCGTCAGCTGTAGTTTTAGCGACTACTTCTTTACCTATTTTAGCCGCGTCTTACACAGTAACAGAATTACCAGCTAGAGAGCTCAGTGAGAATCAATATGCTTCTTCTATCGATAATACCGGCTTAGTACTGACCACTTTTCAGAATAACTATAATCCACCAATCGATCTCCGTTTAATTGACTTAGACAGTGACTTTTTTGCTGCTGCACTGACCGACATTGATGCTGTTCGGAATGGCGATCCTAATTTAAGCGATTATAATTTTTTAACTAATTATGTTCGCACAGGTTCAAGTAACTTCAGCGTATTGACTCAGCAACTGGGACAATTCTTAGGTTATAAGTATGTAAATGATTCTTTCGAATATATAAAAGCGTTTGATGAAGAGAGTGACGAACTCGGTGGTTTTAGTTTTTCTATGGAAACCACACTTCGAGATTCCACCAACGGTACTCATATAATCGGAAACACCGAAGGGCCAAACCGTATTATTGAATACACTAACGAAAATGGTGATGTGCTGACATACAATGTATTTGATTTTGACCGACGTGGCTTTGTTCAGGTTGGCGACACCACAGTAGGACTTGTACCTGCAGATACCACGCTTGGCGGCAGCAGCCTGGTAAACTCTATTAATCAAAACTATGTAGTGGCGGGTGTGGGTTCAGTTGCACCAAGTGATGCATTGGTATTAGCTAATGCAAATTGTCTTGATGAAGAAACCCGTGGTGATCAACCAGTAGAAGTCTGTCAGGCTCGATTACGCACATCTACAAGTAGCACGGGTGCTGTCAGTCGACGCAGTGGTCTGTGGACAGAGAGAGCAACACTTTGGTCATTAGATGTCGAAGGCAATATTATCGATACAACGGTTTATGGAACATTAGTTACTGATGAAGAAGAGATTGCAAATGCCGGAACGAGTCAAGCATTGGACGTTAACGTTAATGGCGTAGCTGTCGGTGTTGCATCGCTGAAGATTGGCGAAGATCAACTTTTCTCTACCGCTGCAGCAATATTCCAAAACGGCGTTGTTACGCGCATGATAGAAGATGATGATTTACTTCCTAACTCGGCATTACACATTAATGACAATAATTTTGTCACTGGCGTAAGAAGTGAACGTATCAATAATGTGTCCAGAAGTCGTATGTACGTATATAACTTAAGTACCGATGACATCGATTTTGTAGACGGATTCTTTGTGAGTTCTAGCACTCTGCCGCGAGCGATGAATAATGAAAATATCATTGTTGGTTCCGCTGATGTTGATGTGGTGACAGGAACTACTCAACGCCCAACGGCAGGTTTTATGTATGATATTGGATCGCAAACTTTCACCAATCTAAACGATTTATTGCCTTGCGGTACTGATTACAACATCATTGAAGCATTAGATATCAATGACAGTAACGTGATTATGGCTTCAGCATCAACCAAGCGTCCCGTTAGAAATGTGCGTGGTGAGATCCTGACAGACGATGATGGGAACGAAGTACTTACCGATACTGTAGTTGCAGTAATGCTCAATCCTACTGGTGCTGAGCCCTCTGATTGTTCCGCTGACGAAGATACTTTAGAGAGGCAGGGTGCCAGTACGGGCGTCTTGATGTTTGCAATGTTGTTCGTTGCCAGTATTTTCCGCCGTCGAAAATAAGCCAGCGTAATTAAAATCAACTTAGAAAGCCCCTATATAAGGGGCTTTCATGTTTTTAATAACTTCCCACTCTAAAAATATAGTTTTTATAAACAAATAACCCATCAAAACATTTCAATAAATATCAGACTCTTATTGAGATTCAAGAATAGTGTTAAAATAAAATCATTGAAACTTTTTAGAGCAAGCGCTATCTATATAGTGTGGCTTGAAAAAACATGTATGTACCTGTCTAGCTGTGAAAAAACACACATAAGAAAATAGACATCTCAGCTTTTTCTAGCTACTTATTTTAACCAAATGAGGTGAATCAATGAAAAGACAAAAACGAGACAAACTTACACGTGCACACGCAAAGGGTTATCAAGCAGGGATCTCAGGTCGTTCGAAAGAAAATTGTCCATTTCAAGCAACAGTAGCAAGGTCTGAATGGTTAGGAGGGTGGAGAGAGGCACTCACCGACAGACAAGCAGGCTTAATCGCCAGATAAAAACCTAATTTAATACAAAAAAGCCCGAGTTAATCGGGCTTTTTGTTTCTTGCTGATTATTACAACCTGCTTCTAAGAATTTAGTTACCACATTAGAATGCGCTCGTATCCTGAAATAAACCCACTTTCAGGTCTTTGGCTGCGTAGATTTGTTTCCCATCAACAGAAACAGTTCCATCAGCTAGGCCCATAAACAAGCGACGCTTCACCACTCGTTTTAAGTCGATTTCATAGGTCACTTTCTTTGCGGTTGGTAGAATTTGGCCTGTGAATTTCACCTCGCCGACGCCAAGGGCTCGACCCTTACCTGGTCCGCCAGACCAACCCAAGAAAAATCCGACTAATTGCCACATTGCATCCAGTCCTAAACAACCTGGCATGACAGGGTCGCCAGGAAAGTGACAATCGAAGAACCACAAGTCAGGAGTGATATCTAGTTCAGCGATGATATGACCTTTTCCAAACTCGCCACCTTCTTCCGTAATGGTTACTATGCGATCCATCATAAGCATATTTGGCGCAGGCAGTTGGCTATTGCCAGGGCCAAACATTTCGCCGGAGCTACATTTTAGAAGGTCTTCTTTATTAAATGTTGATTGTCTATTTGTCATGTTTAATTCTATTGTTATACAAGAACCTGTAATTTAGCGAACACTTGTACGCTAAACAACTCTGAACAGTGAATTTTTCTAAAAAAAAAGCAATTTTTGCAGTACACTATTAAAAAATATGCAATAAGTACAAAAGTTAATCATGAAGAACCCGAAAAAAAGTGCCAATGCTGAAAAACAGCGTCGCTTTCGAGAGAAACAAAAAGCCTTAGGTAAAAAACTGATACGTGGCTATGTTACGCCTGCTGCCATGGAAAATTATAAAGAATTGGCAGAGAAGACGGGCTGGACTGACAGTGATATGCTGTCTAATTCATTACGCATAACCTATGCAGCCTATAAAAATGGTCAAATTCGTTTGTTGAATCAGTGGTTGAAAGAGCAAGATTTAAAAAAGAAAAAACAAGCTGCATCTGCTTCACCACAGTCAGTGCCGTCACAAATCGAAGAAACACAATCTGAGGTCAAAAATGGTAACAGCAAGGGTGATAGCGCACAGTAAGCCAATAAAAATAAGCTTATACAGTATGTTTACTGAGTATCCTGCTAGCCTCTTTTTTCACCTCAACTTTTGATTTAAACGCCCACATTCTGTCTCTCGCTTCACGAGCTGCTTGTTCAATGTCTACAATTGGTGGGCAGTAATCACGCATCAAATCAAAATCATACATCCCAAATTCCATGGGAGATAATTCCCACGGCTGATGGATTATTGGTGCGGGCAAGTTGTTCAGTTCAGGTAGCCATTTCTTTATAAATATCGCATCTGGGTCTTTATCAATCGATTGCTTTACCGGGTTATAAATTCTGAGGGTGTTTACCCCGGTCACGCCTGCTTGCATTTGAAACTGGGGATAATGAATGCCGGGTTCAAAGTCAAGAAACTGTGCCCCTAAATAAGTTGCACCTAAACGCCAATCTACGTTTAGGTGGTGACACAAGAAACTCACTAACATTGCTCTCATTCGAAAATTTAAATAGCCTGTGGCACACACGGCTTTCATACATGCATCAACTATCGGTACGCCAGTTTTCGCTTGTTTCCAGGCGTTTAGACGACTTTCCTGATCGTCGCCGTCACAGTATGGGAAAGCTTCATATGCCTTGTTAACTGCTCGAAATTGCATTTCACATTCGCTTTCAAATTTTTGAATGAAGTGACAGTGCCAGTGCAATCTTGATTGTAAGGCCGAAATAGAGCGCGCCCATCCGGGACGTTTTTCCTGTTTAAGCGTGTATTGATAGACTTGCTTTAAGGATATATTTCCCCAAGCCAAATAAGGGGATAGTCGAGAGCAGGTTTCTCTGGCCACCGTGGGATTACCAATGTTCCCATAATATGATTTACCCCGCACTTTAAAAAAGTGCTTCAAGGTAAACCATGCTCTTTTTTCTCCACCTAATTGCATTAGGTCATTGGCTTGTTGCCACGCTGTTGGTGGATTAAAAATATACGGTGTTAATGACGGACAGTCTTTCAATGACAGTGCTGTCGCGTCTTCAATCGAATATGTTGATAGCGGAGCCAAAATTCGTTTATTCCAGAGCGTTGCCCATGATGCTCTATTGGTGAGTCTGCGATATACCGCACCATTTTCACACTCATGCCAGTGAACTTGAGTGTTTTCACAATGTTGCTTTACGGCTTTATCTCGTTCAAAGGTATGCGCCAGGCCGACTTCTTCATGACTAAAAAGGTGTTTTAAGACATGCGAGCTTTGTATCGCTTGAAGCACTTCTATTGCTGAGCCTTTAACAATATGGATGCTATGCCTCGACTCATCTAGTTGCTCATTTAGATCGACAATAGATTGATAGATAAAACGCCAATGACGGATATCAAAGTGCGGGTCAGCCTCTTGCTCTGGTTCAACTATGTAAAGCAATAAAAAAGGCAATCCACTTTTAATTGCTGCCTCTAAGCACGGATTATCTCTTAGCCTTAAATCACGCTTAAACCACACGACTGAAATCTCTTGTTTCAAAGCCATTCTGCTGCTTTACCTACTTTACAAGCCACTGTTGTATAAACTGTCTGGAGGGATCATAGAACTCAGTTTGCTTAACGAGATTAAATTGACGGTGGCCGCGAGGATCTGCACCAACCCCCGCCAAGTATTGCCAGTTACCATAATTGCTTGCCACATCAAAATCGATGAGTTGATATTCAAAATAGGTTGCGCCATAACGCCAATCCAAATTTAATTCATGTACGAAGCAACTGGCGACAAGTTGACGACCTCGGTTAGACATAAAGCCGGTTTGATTCAGTTGTTTCATGCACGCGTCAACTATGTCGTAGCCTGTCGTTCCGTTGCACCAATCGTCATATTTACTTTGGTCAAAGTGAGAGGTAATTTCAAGCTGTTTTGGGCCCGCCTTATCAAAACTGGAAACCCCATTCTTGACGTGCTGCCAATGAAAAAATTCTCTCCACAACAATTCAAAAAACAACCAATATGTTGAGTCATTTTTTGTTCGCTGATGCTCATACTCTGTAATAGCGTCAGCCACCGTTGTGGGGCTAATACAACCATGCGCGAGCCAAGCAGATAGTTTACTGGAAAAATCCCAACCATCCAGGCCGTTGCGAGTTTGCTTATAGTTAGAAAGTAAATCAGTATCCCAAAGATAGTAGTCTAGTTGCCTTTTGGCCGCACTTTCTCCACCAACGAGTAGTGGGTAGTGTGGCTGACTTTCTTTATTTTCTTTCTTTGCTCGGCTTGAAGTTTCCTTCATAGAGTAGGGAGGAGGTAAGGAATCTACATGAAGACAAATAGGGCGACGTGTTGATCTTTTTTCTACTTTTTTCCTAAACGGCGTAAATGTATCTGGCAATTCATCTAAGGGAAACGGGAGTCCACTCTGATCATACAAATTACTACTATTACACTGAATAAACTCTAAGTCAGGTAGAGATTCTTTTAAGACTTCCCATTGGGTTCTTTCATTGAGGCCGCAATGCCACTCGCATGAGATTGCACTGATATTATTGGCTTTGACCATTTCAACTAAAGCAGCCACAACTGAGTGTTGTTCATCTAGTTCGATTAGCGTTTGGCCTAATGCTTCTAGTGATTTGTTTAAGTCATCTAGTGATTCACGCAAAAAGCGTTTTCGATGATTACCTTTTACCTCGTGCTTGCATAACGAATATTCAATATCAGGAGAAAGGTTTTGACTTGAGTGAATATAAACGCAGATGACGTGATCGACTGATTTAGCAAGTGCTTGCAGGGATTCATTGTCCTGTAAGCGTAAGTCTTTTCTAAACCAATGGATACCAATTCGAGACATAGAGTCGACCTTTTGTTTTGAGCGAATAAAGTACTTACAGAATATAAGGTTTTTTCGATCTAATTAATTAGCAAGAGAGTAAAAGTTACTTGTAATCTATTATGTTATGTCCAAATAAAAAGGTAAGAAATGACGGCAAATAATTCTCAAAATAACGTGTGCATCATGTGGTTTCGTCAAGATCTCAGGTTATTGGACAATCCAGCCTTTTCCTTTGCCGCAGAACAAGGCAATGTGCTCCCTGTATTTATATTCGATAATACCGCACCAAAAAACGCAAAGCTGGGCGGCGCCAGTCAATGGTGGTTGCACAATTCGCTAAAGTCATTGAATAAAAGTTTAGACAATCACTTGCTTGTGCTGAGTGGTGATCCAAAAAAACTCATTCCTCAACTATGCGAAGAATATAGCGCGAGCTCAGTTGTTTGGAACCGATGCTATGAGGAATGGCAAAGAGAGCGTGACGCTTCAATAAAATCAGAACTCAACAAAAATGATATTCCTGCGCGGAGTTTTAATGGTAGTTTGTTATGGGAACCAATGCAGGTCCTGAAAAAGGATGAAACTCCCTATAAAGTATTTACACCCTATTATCGAAAGGGCTGCTTACAAAAAGACCCACCTCGTTTTCCGGTAAGTAAACCTGAAAATTTAACATTGTGTGAGGCGAAAGGCGCTGGCGAGACGGGCATCGAACAGCTAAAGCTTACGCCGTCAATCCCATGGTACAAAGACATGGAAAAGATGTGGGAGCCAGGAGAGGAGGGCGCAGCAAGTCGCTTAAGTAGGTTTATTGAAGAAGCGGCACAATCATATCAAAATGATAGAAACCTGCCTGCGGTAAAAGGTACTTCCTTGTTATCTCCTCATCTACATTTTGGTGAAATATCACCCAATCAAGCATGGTTTGCGATACTAGGGGCCTTTGATAATGCCTTTGATCATAAAGACTTAGATGTCTATCTATCAGAGCTAGGTTGGCGAGAATTTAGTTATTATTTGTTGTATCACTTCGATAATATTAACGAAGTTAACTTTAATGCAAAATTTAATCACTTCCCGTGGCGTAGCAGTCGCAAGGACCTTGAGGCTTGGCAAAAAGGTCAAACGGGTATCCCTATTGTTGATGCCGGAATGCGTGAGCTATATAAAACTGGCTACATGCATAATAGAGTGCGGATGATCGTCGGCTCCTTTCTAGTCAAGAACTTACTGATCGATTGGCGTGAAGGGGAACGTTGGTTTTGGGACTGTTTACTCGACGCAGATATGGCAAGCAATTCTGCCGGTTGGCAGTGGGTAGCGGGCTCTGGAGCGGATGCGTCGCCTTACTTCCGGGTGTTTAATCCGCTGTTGCAAGGTGAAAAATTTGACAAAGAAGGTGAGTATGTCAAAACGTATTGTCCTGAATTAGCAAAACTACCCAGTAAACTCATTCATCAACCTTGGGCAGCTGAAAAGAATGTCTTAAAAGCCTGCGGTATTGAACTTGGGAAAGATTATCCTAAACCTATTGTTGATCTGAAAGCCTCTCGACAAAGAGCATTAGATGCATTTTCAGAAATGAAAGAAAGAAATGAGCAGGCTGAATAATGGATAAACTCGTACTTATATTGGGTGATCAGCTAAACTTTGACATGTCGAGTCTGCAAGGTTTCGACTCTAAAACCGACAAAGTGTTAATGGCAGAAGTCAAAGCTGAGGCCACTTATGTAAAACATCATAAAAAGAAGCTCGCGTTTGTGTTCAGCGCAATGCGGCACTTTGCCCTAGCTGTTAAAGATAAAGGTTGGCCTATTGATTATTATCGCTACGACGCTAGTGATAATTGCGGCTCACTCGGTGCTCATGTTGAGCATGCAATTAAACAATACCAACCAAACAGTCTTGTCGTTTGCCATCCTGGTGAATATCGTCTATTGGAAGAAATTAGCGGATGGTCTGAGCGTTTTAATATCAATGTACAAATATGTGATGATAATCGTTTTATCGCAGCGCAAAGTTTCTTCTCCCAGTGGGCTGAGGGTAAAAAGCAGTTTCGTATGGAATTCTTTTATAGAGAGCTCAGAAAACAAACCAGTATATTGATGGAAGGGAAACAGCCGATTGGTGGTAAATGGAATTACGATGCTGATAATCGTGATTCGTTTAAAAGTGTACCGACAATACCGGCTCCGTCTAGTTTCTCTATCGATAACATTACTCAAGAAGTCATTGATTTAGTAGATGAAGAGTTTGCTTCTCATTTCGGTACGCTCAAAGGCTTTCATTTTGCTGTAGATAGAGAAGGTGCTCTGCGAGTGCTGCACACTTTTATTGAAGAGCGACTTTGTGATTTCGGGCAATATCAAGACGCTATGCTGGAAGGGGATCCATGGCTGTATCATTCGCACATTGGCTTGTATTTAAACACAGGCCTTTTGATGCCGATGGAAGTCATTCAAGCTGCAGAACAAGCATATTTTGATCAGAAAGCACCGCTTAATTCAGTCGAAGGGTTTATAAGGCAGGTACTTGGGTGGCGTGAATATGTACGCGGTTTCTATTGGCACTTTATGCCTAATTTGAAGACCGATAACTATTTGAATGCAGCGCGCAAGTTACCAAACTTTTACTGGACTGCAAACACTAAAATGAACTGCTTATCGCAATGTGTCTCTGATACTCAGGAACATGCATATGCGCATCACATCCAAAGATTGATGGTATTAGGTAATTTTGCTTTACTTGCTGGTATCCAACCTGACGAACTAAATGAATGGTTCTTATTAGTTTATGCTGACGCTTATGAATGGGTGGAACTGCCAAACGTAAGCGCGATGGTTTTGTTCGCGGACGGTGGAAACTTAGCGAGTAAGCCATATGGGTCGAGCGGTGCCTATATAAACAAAATGTCTAACTACTGTAAAAACTGTCACTACAGCGTAAAAGAAAAAACGGGCGAGAAGGCTTGTCCATTCAACTATATGTATTGGCACTTTTTGCACCGCAATAAAAGTAAATTTGAAAATAATCCTCGCATGGCTATGATTTATCGAACATTCGGAAAAATGGATGACGCAAAAGTCACTCGTATTCTTGAAGATGGTGATATCTTTCTACAGAAACTAGACAATAATGAAGAAGTCTGAACTTCCTAGTAAGATTTGCCCTGTTTGCCATCGTCCATTCACGTGGCGTAAAAAGTGGGAAAGGGACTGGCCATCGGTTAAATATTGTTCTAAACGGTGTTCTAACGAGCGCACAAAGTAGTACTTTAGGTATAAGTGATAACCTATTGTTATCATTGATTTATATTTAAAAAGAGGGCGATTAATAGTCTAAAGCTTGCGCATTTGGTATGTGATGGTATACTCGCGATGTGTGGTGATTCTATTTGATTGGAAGAATCCAACGTAGCCGTGTTCACAGTTAGTGGACTTATCTCACAACCATAATGAAGCGCCTGTCAGTCATGAATGATCAAGACAAACAGATTGAAAGACTACAACGCCGTTTACTCCGCGAAAAAAACGCTAGAGCGGAAGCGGAAGATATTCTATCGGCGAAAAGTCAGGAACTTTACGAGAAAAGTGTGGAAACCGAAGAGTCAAAGCGCTTGCTCGAAATGGCGCTTTGGGCAAGTGGTGAATCGATTTGGAGTTGGCAAAAATCGAATGATTCTTTTCATTTTAGACAGTATGAAAACCACGCTACGCAAGTAGAAGAACGAGTAGTTAGCTACGACGACTTTGCAAAATCAGTACACCCGGACGATTTAGATAATCTGACCCTAAATTGGTCTTTACATAAAATGGGCTTCTCTACTATTGTCGATGGCGCTTACCGCATTAAACAAGGCAAAGACTATGCGTGGTTGCGCTTCAAAGGACGAATTGTGGCCTTTGATGATGATGCGGCGCAATCAATCGTCGGCACACTGAAAGACGTCACAGACCTCGTCGAAGCGGAAGCTTCTTCAAAATTAATGTCCTATGCTTTTTCACGTTCAACAGAACCTATGTTGATCATAAACAAATCACTTCGCTTGCTTGAGGCTAATCAGGCGTTTTGTAAAATCTCCAATTTGTCTGGTAAGACAATAGGTCGCTACAGTCTGTCGAAGTTTATCAAGTTTAGTCGATTGGAGCTTGAGGAATTGAGAAAAGACGAATCACTTAGTATTGAAACAAACTTACACTTAAGTGATCAGAATGTCATCGATGTTGACCTCAAAATAAGTGAATTTAAGTCAAACGAATCCGCTTCTGATTATTATGTTGTCGCACTTAGAGATCTAACAGACAAGAAAAAGTCTGAGCGCAAGCTGTATCAACTTGCACATTTTGACCCGCTTACCAATTTGCTCAATAGAACATCGTTAAAGTTACAGTTTGACAGGCTTGTGAACAGTTGTGAACAGATTAAATTCTCGGTTGTTTTTGTTGAGCTTGAAGGCTTCAATGAAGTTAACGATCGTTGGGGGCATGAGGCATGTGATTTACTTATCACTCATCAAGCAGATGCATTCTCAGCTCTTTTGGGAGAAGGTGCGCACCTTTGCAGATGGGGAAGCGAAGAGTTTGTATATATTCTTCCTCACACACAAGAAAGTCTCTTGCTAGAAAACGGGGATGAAATAATTCGGTGTGTTAATAAAATGGACTTTGAAGTCGAAGGCCAAAAGATACCGATTTCGTGTTCTGTCGGGATCGCTGTTTATCCAGATAATGGAAAGTATTTTGATGAAATAATTCGCGCAGCTGACTCCGCGATGTTCAACGCTAAATCACGTGGCAAAAATGAAGTTCAAATTTTTTATCAAGGTATTACTGACGAAGCAATGAAAAAACTGAATATGCTGAATGAGCTTCGGGAAGCAGTAAAATCTGAGTCTTTGAACTTTGTTCTGCAAGGTAAGTATAATGAGCAAAGACAATTAATCGGTGCTGAATTACTTTGTAGGTGGCATTCGCCAAGTTTTGGTCATGTGTCTCCTGGTGTTTTCATTCCAATGATAGAACAACACGGTTTAGAATCAGCTTTAGGTTTATTAGCAGTCAAGCAAGCTGCCGTTTTTGGAAACGTCTTAGCAAACTATGGTGTTAAAATACCTATTTCAGTAAACATTTCTTCCCCACAAATTTTAGACCCTGAGTTCCTACCTCAAATTATCAGTATATGTTCTGAATACGATGCGGCACATGAACTCATTGAATTAGAAATTACGGAGTCGGTGTTCATGTTAGAGGACGAAAGCCCTACAGCAAGGCTGCTGGAAATTCAAAAAGCCGGTTTTAGGATATCGTTAGATGATTTCGGAACGGGTTATAGTTCCCTTAGTTATCTGCGACAGTTTCAGTTTGACGTCGTGAAAATTGATCGTAGTTTTATATTGGATTTAGAAAACAGTGAACGCGCTTATAATCTTTTTGTTGCGATTATGGATATGTGTAAAGCACTGAGAACGGACACGGTCGTTGAAGGCATCGAGACAGAAAGGCAATTTGAACTCTTGAGCAAGGTTGGCGTGAATAAGTACCAAGGCTTTTTACTCGGTCGCCCCATTATTTTGGACGACTTTGTAAAAGATAACATGCACTAGCTTAACAGGTAGTTTAGCTAAGCACTTTCCACAGCTGTTCTGCTAATTTGCCAATGGCAATTGCGAAAGAGAAACTAAATAGAGTGCCTAGCATTATGTATTCAGTAAGTTTTCTATCCGTTTGACGTCGCATATCACCAAAGCGAAATACGCTTTTTGCTGCTAACAAAAAACCAACTCCAGCAAATTGGCCAATCAGGATAAAGCTAAGTATTAACCCTCGTTCGAAATACCCAATGAGTTCACCAGCAGTCGCCAAGCCATCATTCGCTTTTTCAGATTCATCAAATTGTGCAGTATATTTTTTCAGCGCTAAACTAATGACCAATGATGCCGGTTTACACACAATAACAAATGCACAAACAATCATGAGCACCTTCGTGCTCATAAACCCATCGATGCTTTGTAATATTGAATCAAGAGTAAGCTCGTTGAGCCACAAACTAATGGCGACAATGACAACCAAATGAGCCAATTGATCCGCAAGAAAAAAGCGAAGTTCGAAAGATTGATAGGTCTTCCATATATCAATCAAATAGTGAGATACAATGATAATAAATAATGCTGAGAAAAATGGCAGTCCAAAGCCAATGCCAGCAAAAAATAAAGCAATAAACGTAAGAAGAAAGTGAACAAGGATATGTTTGAATAAACCGAAGGAACGGTGCTTATTCTTTACTTTACACATTATCCAATCGTGCTTTTGTAGGTAAAAATCCGCTACGTAGTGAGCCAATAAAAGTAAAAGAAGTAGCTTCATTACCTTGTCCTTTGATTAATTGTGGAACTCAGGGAATCAGAGATAAGTGCTTCATAAGTTTCTATGTAAGCTCTAATTAAGTCAGCACCACCTCGTTTTAGATGGGTCGCGACATTCTGTCGTGTCATATCTAACAATTCTGCAATGACTTTTTGTTCTGGTCCATTCAGCGAAACATAATAGAATAAAACGCCACTTTGTTTCTCAGTGAGACCGGCGAGTAAATGGTTGAGAAAGCGAGTAGACAGGCTGAGGTCTACTGACGGTAAGCCGTCACACATGTTGAAGACAAACTCTCCACGCTGAGCTTTATCGAGAGCGCGACCCGATAAAATAAATGCTTGTCCAACTGATGTCCCAGGTTTATCCGATAGTTGCTCATACTCGCCCAAAGCCAAAGATTGAGTAAGCTCGATACTTGGACAGTCAATGCCAGAGCGAAAGTAAAAACGCAATGCCATACTGGCTCTCATCGCTTGTTGAACATCCTGAAAATAAATTTGAAAACTGTCCCCGCGATAGATTTCATACGACGCATCCTTTCCATCTATTTCGCGGTCTAAGTATGTTTTTAACGTAGTTATTATCGAGTTATATTCTAAAGTACTTAACTTTGTCGAATGAACGATATCAGTGGTCAATACTGCAACAATGTTCACAATTTTTGCCTGTTATTAAAAAGAACCACATCACTATAAAGCAAACTATATTGTTTGCAAGTGTCACATGCAAACAATTACATAGACCAAAAAACAAATGATTGTCTGAATTCGCAATCTGTCCAATACTACGTATGATTACATTTACTCCTGACAAAAACACGTTGCCAGTAGCTTACACATAAAATAATAATGATGAAGTGTACAACATGACAAAAAACATTTTCATAATAATAGGGCCGATATTAGCTCTAGTGACATACGCACTGTTACGTTTTATCGAGCTGGATTACGAGCCAAGTGTTACCGCAGCTGTAGCAATACTCACCATTACTTGGTGGGTCACCGAAGCAGTCCCAATCCCGGTAGCATCAATCGTTCCCTTTGCATTGCTACCAATGTTTAATGTGCTTAACCATAAAGATGTATCAGCTGCGCTCGGTAGCCACGTTATACTGTTGCTAATGGGCGCATTTATGCTGTCTAAGTCACTGGAAAAGTCGGGCGTACATGAGCGTCTAGCCATCATGATGGTTAAAGTGGTGGGTTTAACAAGTGGAAAGCGATTGGTTTTTGGTTTTATGTTGGCATCAGCACTATTATCAATGTGGATATCAAATACAGCGACTATTCTTATAATGCTGCCCATTGCTTTAGCTGTATTAAAGAAAGTGGAAGATAAACATCTTAAAGTTGCCCTAATCTTGGGGATAGCCTATGCCGCGAGTGTAGGTGGGCTAGGTACATTAATCGGAACCCCGCCAAATGTGATCTTTGCTGGTATTTATGAAACACAAACTGGACAAGAATATAGCTTTGTGGATTGGATGAAGATCGGCATTCCAATCGTTTTAATAGCTGTTCCTATTATGGCCCTGTGGTTAACTCGAAATATTAAAGGCTTACCAGACGTCAAGCTACCCGTTCTTAGTGATTGGAGAGTTGAAGAAAAGCGCACCTTATTGGTATTTGGATTGACTGCGCTCGCGTGGGTAACGAGAAATGCACCGTTTGGTGGCTGGAGTGATATCCTAGGGGTGAGCCAAGCAGGGGACAGTACAGTTGCTTTAGCTGCTGTGGTGATTATGTTCATGGTGCCAAATGGTAAAGGCGGACGATTACTCGACTGGGATACTGCCGTTAGTATTCCTTGGGGAATGTTATTGTTATTTGCGGGCGGTATTGCGCTTGCTAAAGGATTTACAGCTTCTGGTTTAAGTTTAATGCTAGGTGAGGGGATTCAGCAGTTAACAGAAATGCCGTTATTTTTGATGCTAATTGTAATGTGTCTTTGTGTCACCTATCTAACAGAAATTACCAGTAATACAGCAACCGCGACATTACTAATGCCTATACTCTACCTTGTTGCCGTGTCTTACGGAGTCGATCCTGCAGTGCTTATGATACCTGCGGCAATGGCCGCGAGTTCTGCATTTATGTTACCTGTCGCAACTGCGCCAAATGCAATTGCTTACGGAACGGGCGAGATAGAAATTAGGACCATGGTAAGAGAAGGGGCGGCACTCAGTTTTATAATATCTTGTTTGATCGCGAGCGTTTGTTACGCAATACTTAGTTAATACTCTACATAATGGAAAATAAAATGAATAAAAGACTAATTGGATTGAGCGTTGCTGCGCTCTTTGTCACAGCATGTAGTAATGAAAAGGAAGCCGCAGTGGAAGATATCACGCTCGACGTTGAGGTGAGCGAATCAGAGCTTGCGCCGCTTTGGCTAGAAGAGGTTGAAGGTGAAAAAGCCCTTGAAAAAGTGCAATCCTGGAATAAATCGACTCTAGATAAGTTAACTGCAGATCCGCGCTTTTCTCAGTTTCAGAGTGACGCTTTAGATGTCGTTAATGCAACTGACCGTATTCCATATGGCAATTATTATGGAGGATATGTTTATAATTTTTGGCAAAATGCAGAGCAAGTAAGAGGGGTTTTACGTCGTACCAGTCTTGATTCATATTCGTCTGATTCAACCGAATGGGAAACCATGATTGATATGGATAAGCTAGCAGCGGATAACAACAAGAATTGGGTATATAAAGGCACGAACTGTTACGACGAAAACTATGATATGTGCCTTCTTTTGCTATCTGATGGCGGGAAAGACGCCGTCGAGGTGAGAGAATGGAGCCATGCGACTAAATCATTTGTTGAAAATGGTTTCGTCCTACCTGAAGCGAAAAGCAGCGTTGCTTGGAAGGATGAGAATACTCTTCTTGTTGGCACTGATTGGGGAGAACAGAGCTTAACCGAAAGTGGTTATCCCTTTATCACTAAGATCTTAAGTCGTGGACAAGCCTTAAGCGATGCAAAAGAGATTTTTAGAGGTGAAGTAACAGATGTTGCTGCTGGCGTGTATATGGTAGAAATCGCTGAAGATCAAAAAATAATGATGGCATACCGTGCAACCTCTTTTTTTACTAGCGAATACTATTGGTTGAAAGATGATGGAACCAAACCAAAATTGCCGATACCAGAAAAGAGCAGTCCGTTAGGGGTTTTCAAAGGGCAATTGTTAGTTAGTTTGCAAGACAACTGGCAGGCCACTACCGACAAAACCTTTTCTAATGGTAGCGTGGTTTCTTTCGACTTAAAATCATGGATGGAAAGTCAAAAAGTGACTAATGCACAATTGGTATTTGAACCTAATTCGCGTTCAACTACCGCGGGTGTCAATATCACTAAATCCAAAGTGTTAATTACGGTAAGTGAGAATGTTGTAGGACGCGTGATGTCATTTGACTATGATTCAACATGGCGTTCATCCGCTATCGCCTTACCTGAGAATGGCACAGTACGAGTCACGTCTTCCAATTCTGACCATGACCTTGTGTTTGTTAATCAAGAAAGCTTTATATCTCCTGACACTTTATACCGAGTCAATGCCAACACGAGTGAAATAGCGGTAGCGAAGCAGTCGCCGGCACGATTCGATGCTAGTAACTTGGTTGTTGAACAGTTTGAAGCGACCTCAAAAGATGGGGTGAAAATCCCATATTTCGTCGTGCGCAATAAAGATATGGCATATGACGGCTCAAACCCAAGCTTGCTTTATGCCTATGGCGGTTTTAATGTTTCAATGACGCCTAGTTATTCAGGGATTCGAGGGAAGCTTTGGTTAGAAAAGGGCGGCGTCTACATTTTAGCGAATATTCGCGGCGGAGGCGAGTTCGGTCCTAAATGGCACCAAGCAGGATTAAAAACTAATCGGCAGGTGATATTCAATGACATGATAGCGGTAGCGGAATCGGTTATCGCTAAAAAAATAACCTCACCTCGTCGATTAGGTATTATGGGCGGAAGCAATGGCGGTTTACTAATGGGTGTGATGTATAATCAGCGACCTGACCTGTGGAATGCCGTCGTGTGCCAAGTGCCACTTTTAGATATGTTGCGCTATCATTTGTTGCTAGCCGGTGCTTCATGGGTTGGCGAATATGGGAGTCCAGATATTGCTGAAGAGCGCGCATTCTTAGAAACAATCTCTCCACTTCATAATGTAGAAAAAGAGTCAGACTATCCTTCAATCTTTTTCGTAACCTCTACAAAGGATGATCGGGTACACCCTGGCCACGCGAGAAAAATGGCCTATTTACTTGAACAGTATGGTCATGACTTTGAATACTATGAAAATACGGATGGTGGCCATTCAGCATCGGCAAACTTGAAAGAAACGGCAAAACGCCTTGCACTAGAATATACCTATTTAGCCGAGCAACTCATGGATTAACTTACTCAAGTTAATCCAGCTAGAGACTACATTGTTAAATAAAAAGAGAGCGTGTGTATTCAAGCTCTCTTTTTTATTTAGCGCGAAACAGGCCTTATTTATCCAATAGCGATATTAGACTTGAGGTATCCCAACGACCACCACCATTGGCTTGGACTTGACCATAGAATTGATCTACTAGTGCCGTAATCGGCAGGCTAGAGCCATTTCTTTTTGCTTCGTTAAGCACGATATCTAAGTCTTTTCTCATCCAATCCACGGCGAAACCAAAATCAAACTGTCCTTTTACCATGGTTTCAGAACGATTCACCATTTGCCACGAAGCTGCTGCACCTTTCGATATTACATCAACAACAGCCTGGCTATCTAACTCCGCTTTTTGAGCAAAGTGTAGTGCTTCTGATAAACCTTGAACAACGCCCGCGATACAAATTTGATTTACCATCTTAGTTAATTGCCCTTTGCCAATCTCGCCCATTAATTGATGTTTTTGCGAGTAGCAATTTAGTATCTCGTGGACGGAGTTGTAGACATCTGAGTCACCACCTAGCATCACTGTTAGAGCACCATTTTCAGCGCCAGCTTGGCCCCCAGAGACCGGCCCATCAAGCACGTCAACACCATAGTCTTTTGCGACTTTATGAAGTTCGCGCGCAAGTTCAGCAGATGTCGTTGTGTGATCGATTAACGTTGAACCATGTTTCATCGCTGAAAGAACACCGTCTTGTCCATATACCACGGACCGCACATCGTCATCATTACCAACACACAGTAAAACGACGTCTGCATCTATTGCGGCTTCGTGAGGTGTTTTAGCCATGGATGCGGAAACCGCTCCATCAGTCGCGTATTGTTTTAACCATTTTTCAGCAGTGCTAGTTGTTCGATTATAAACTTTTAGCTCGTAACCAGAGCGCAGAAGATGCCCTGCCATCGGGAAGCCCATGGCACCTAAACCGATAAATGCTATTTTTTGAGTCATTATAGAGTTCCTTGTTAAGTTGCGTATTGCTTTCCGTTTGACGATTTTTCATATCAATAAATACATGATAATCCGGAAGTTGTATGCCTCGCATAGTACCACCAGTTATGTTGATTATAAAAGCGAATGGCTTATTTAAACCATTGATGTAATGAGTAATAATATCCTAAGTCCGAGAACGAAATTCATAGCGTGTAATATTTCGCGTGTCACCTGCACAACATTGAAGGCACTTTGTGTGTATGCTTGCTGACTCATACGAAAAGCTACGCTAATAAATTCATACCTAAGGATATTTTTGTACTCACTATTACGACAATTAGGACGAAGTTTCTCGATATAATAGGCGATATATAAAGAAGCGTTCTAAGGCTGATACGCCTAATGTTTTCTCTCCGTATTTATTAAGGGTGCAAGTGTTTTCAGATACTAATGTAAAAGCAATTCTTGCCATGATATTGATGACTTGTCTCGCACTAGCGAGTCACAAGCTCGGCTTGATGAATATTAGTCTCAGTATACTTGATGATGAGAATCCGACATTTGTGACACATATGTTGGAAGGTGGTGTATTAGAAGGTGAGTTAAACCAGAGTAATCAACAAATAGAGTCTAGTTGTAAGAAAGTCGATTCTAATACTTTTAGCATGTGTGGGATCAGTATCGGACTTAATCCTCAAATGGCTGAAAATACTGAGTTCAATATTCAGTCCGGCATAGACTTGAGTATTTATGACAATGTTGAACTCGAAATTGAATATCAATCACCAAATAACGAATCGCGTTTACGATTTTCCTTAAGAAACTACAATACCGAGTACTCCCAGCCAAAAGATTTCGTCTCACTAAAATTCAATTCCGTCATTTTTGATCCCAAGCTCGAACAAACAACCGTAACCGTGCCTTTTGATTCGTTCCGAGTTGAAGATTGGTGGATCAAAGAAAAAAACATCTCCTTTGAGAATGCGCAATTTGATATTGATAATGTCGTCTTCATTGAAATCATGCCGGACGATATGAGTCAAGAAGGTGTGTATTCGTTCGTAGTAAAACAAGTCTTGTTTCATGGTGAATTGATAGATGAGTTAGGTTTGTTTCAAATCATTCTCATTTGTTGGTTAGTCTTCATCATTATTCTCGTGTCGAGACAAACCAAGAAACTTAAACATATTTCAAATACCGATGCGCTGACTCAACTGCTTAACCGTCGAGGAATTACGGCGTGGGCAGAGCGAAATGGTGCAAGTTTTGCGAATCGTCGTAAAGGGTATTTATTTTACTTTGACATTGATGGATTTAAAAAAGTTAATGATACTCATGGTCACTCAATTGGTGATGAATTACTGTGTGAATTAGGTAAGATAGTAACGGCTATCTTGCTTGAGAATGACCCCAAAGAAAGTAACTTTGCGTTCGCCCGACTTGCTGGAGATGAGTTTGTTATACTTTTTAACAGGCTTGAAAAAGAACAGGCAGAACGTATCGCTGACAATATCGTTAACTCGCTTAGTGCGCCAATCCAAATAAATAACCGCTTGATAAGAGTGGGGCTGAGTATGGGCTTAGCCTCATTTGAACCATTGATAGACACTTTTGAAGAGACCTTGTCTCAAGCGGACTCGGCGATGTATTGCGCCAAACAAGATGGAAAAAATCGGTACCGTTTATTCGATGAACATGTCAGAGATGTTATTTATAGACGAAAACAAATAGCTGAAAACATTCGAGTAGCTTCGGAAAATGGGCAATTCTCAATGGCTTACATGCCAATATTCCGCTCTTCAGACCTATATATTCACAAAGTAGAAGTCTTATTGCGGTGTCATTCTGCTGCGCTCGAAGGTATAGGCCCTGATGAGTTTATTCCAATCGCGGAGGAATTTGGTGTTATTCAAAACATTGATTTACTCGTGATAGAGACAACATTTAGGCACATGTATCGACACCAAAAAGTCTTTAATAAATCTGACCTTGTCGTATGTATCAATATCTCTGCGAAAGAATTGAATAATGTAAAGTTTGCATCGGCGCTCAAAGGGCTTATTAAAGACTATCGAATCAATCCACAGAATGTTCAACTTGAGATCACTGAAACGAGCCTTGTAGAAATAGACGAACAGAGCATAACGATTCTTAATGAGATTCGAGAAACAGGTATCAGTCTAGCCCTAGACGATTTCGGTACTGGTTACACCGCATTTTCGCAAATTATTAAATATCCAATAGATTGTTTGAAAATAGATAAGAGCTTTATTGATGATTTACATTCGGAGAATGAAGTAAAGAAAACATTAGTAAAGTCTATTCTGGCGATTGCCAAGTCCTATAAGCTTCAAACCGTTGCGGAAGGGATCGAGAAAGACGAACAATTTAAACTCCTAAAAGAGATGGGCTGTGATTCGATTCAAGGCTACTTGCTATCAAAACCAATTTCTTGGGAACACTTCAAAACCTTGCTTCAAGACCAAGATGGTCAAGGCAATGTCATCAAGATTGCTAATTAGTCTTCTACCGTTTACCCAAAAATACACGCTTTTGAGGCTTGACTATTTACCTAAAAAGATGATTTGCTTGCTCTACTTTCTAGCAAACTAGAGGTAATACATGAAAAAGTCTGCGATTCTTTATCGAATGGAAACCAGTGAGCATATATGTCCGTTTGGCTTAAGAGCAAAAGATTTACTTTTACGTCATGGATACGACCTTGATGATCGTGTGTTAAGCACAAAGGAAGAAAGCGAAAACCTTAAACAAAATTTAGGTGTAAAAACGACACCACAAGTAGTCATAAATGATGAGCGAGTCGGCGGCTTCGAAGAGCTGCAAAAATATTTAGGTAAGAAAATCTATTCGAATAATCTTTTTCGTTACTTTCCAGTTATTGCTTTGTTCTCAATCGCGGCCCTACTAAGTGCTGGTTTGCTTTATCATTTAGAGCAAGAAATAAACATGCGTGAATTTACTACTTTGTTTGTTGGTCTGTCTATGGCGCTGTTGGGCTTACTAAAATTACAAGACCTAGGCAGTTTCGTTAACGGATTTCTTGCTTATGATTTATTGGCTAAGCGTTATGTTCCATACGCTTTTGTCTATCCTTTTGCTGAAGTGCTCGCCGGTATACTAATGGTTAGCGGAATATTCTCTTTTATCTCTATACCTATAATGATATTCATCGGCGGAATTGGGGGAATATCAGTTGTAAAAGCGGTGTACGTCGATAAGCGAGAACTGAAATGTGCTTGCGTCGGTGGCAATAATAATGTGCCTTTAGCCTTTGTTTCATTCTCAGAGAATGCGATCATGTTTGCAATGGGCTGTTTTTTGCTCTTTGTAGATGTTATTCACTAGAAACTGCATTATACTTGGCTTATGAAGACGTTATCACTTTTACAGTCCTGTTTTTTAATATTCTTGCTGCTAAGCGCCCAGCTCAGTAATGCGTTCAGTGCAACGCTAATGCCAATGGATTGTTCTATGGATATGCCTGAACATTCCATGATGATGTCAGGTGAAAGCTCTGAAGATGGTATGTCTGATAGCGGTGAAATGGATTGTTGTGACCTACCCAAAGGCACTTCATGCTGCGATGATGATTGTCATTGTGCGAAACTGCTCACCTCTCAGACTGTTATTGAAAACAGTCTTATTCAGCACCTTTATAAATCCCACGACGGTAAGCACCTAGCTTATCATTTTTATTATACATCTCTGTATCTACATAAAGTAACACCACCTCCAATAGCGTAATCTTCCTCAAATCAACGTAAATCGTTGGTAAATTCAGTTATTCAGTACTGACATTGAACGGCAGTAATTTGCTGTTCTGTTTATTCTATATTTTTTCATTATTTTCATTGTCGGATGGCATGTATGCGTTCTTTTATGTTTCTATTCTCCCTTAGCTCTCCAGTTAAGGAAGAGAAAAGCCTCTATTTTACTGGGCAACTTTATGGAGTCACTTCACTTAGACTTGCCCTAATCTTATGTTTGACGTTGAGTGGTTTTACACAGCCGATAGCGATTGCCAAGCAGACGAATAAACTTCCCGAACTAATAAGTCTTCAAAATGCAATAAAAATGGCGCAAGAGCGAGATGAAACGCTGTTAAAGAGCAGACAAACTGAACAACGTTTTGAGGCACTAAGCCAGGGAGCCAAGGCGCTTCCAGACCCTAGCATTAGTTTTGGAGTCCTTAATTTGCCAAGTGACAGTTTTAATATTAATCAAGAACCCATTACACAGTTGAAAGTAGGGGGCTCACAACAACTACCAAGAGGTAATACACGAGAACTGAACGCAAAAAAATATAAGGCTATTGCTTCAGAGCAACCTTATTTGCGTGAAGACCGTTTACGCGTGGTAGCTTTGCAAACTGCTCATATATGGCTTGATGCCTATTTAGCGACCGCGAGTTACCGTTTAGTTGAAGAAACAAGACCTCTCTTTTCCAAATTAGGTGACATCGTCAGTGCTAGCTATGCTGCGTCAGCAGGGAATGCTAAGCAACAAGATATTATTAGAGCAGAACTTGAACTGATGAGACTACAGGACCGTTTAGTTCAATTAAAAACTCGTGAACGTACTGCTTTAGCAGATTTAATCAAATACCTTATACCGGCTGAAGCTTACTACACTGATACTCCTGACATAACACATTTGATGTTACCGAATGAATTACCAGAGATAGAAAAAAGCGACCTTGAGTTTGTTCGAAGCCTTAAACAGAGCTCTATCGAGTCAATTTATCCTAGGATTTCACATCATCCGTTACTAGCAACGATGGACAAACGTATTTCGAGCGCATCACTTGATATTGAATTAGCTCAACAAGGGTATAAACCACAATACAGTCTCAATGCCAGTTACGCGTACCGCGCAGATGATCCAGCAGGCTTGGGGAGGGCGGATTTATTCTCAGTCGGCCTTAGTGTTAGTGTTCCTCTGTTTTCTAGCGGAAAAATAGACGCCGATGTACAAAATTCGAGGTTGAGAACTGAATCAATTCGGACAGAAAAGCGTTTACTTGCGAAAGAACTCATAGCAAAGCTATATCAGGCTTCTGAAAGTTATTATGGGGCTTATGAGCGAGCGGAAATTTACAAGAAACAAATTTTACCTCAAATGGCACAGCAAGCAGATGCGGCAATTAATGCATATACAAATGATACTGGCGACTTTGCAGAGGTGGTCAGAGCAAAAATAGCCGAACTCGATGCGAAGATTACCTTACTCAATATAGAAGTGAATAAACGCAGAGCGTTAGCAAAAATGAATTATTTTCTGCCAAAAAAAGGTAGTCGAATGGAGAGCACTAATGAATAAAAACAATCTAAACATACTGATGATCGGCATTCTACTGGGTGGGCTTCTTGGCGCGACTATTATTTATTTTCTATTAACTTCAATGGCATCTCACGAAGTTGATACCGCAGGTTCACAAACAAATGAAATACTTTATTGGGTTGCACCAATGGATCCAAACTTCCAACGTGATGAGCCAGGAAAGTCACCAATGGGGATGGATTTAGTGCCTGTATATGCCAATGAGCAAACGTCACCCGGGCTCATAAAAGTATCACCTGTCACAGTGCAAAACTTAGGTGTTAAAACGGCAACTGTCGTAAAAAAGGTTCCCTCAGATACGCTGAGGCTGTTTGGCGAAGTTGATTATGCTAACGATAATATAGTCCACATACATCCTCGTGTAGCAGGTTGGGTTGAAAAACTCACTGTTCGCTCAAAAGGAGACTATATTGAGAAAGGTGAAGCATTATATTCGTTGTATTCACCTAGCTTAGTAAATGCTCAAGAAGAGTATTTACTTGGGCTAAAACAAGGCAATAAGGCTTTAACGCAAGCCGCCAGATCAAGATTAATCTCATTGAATGCACCTGAATCTTTAATTGAAAAAATAAATAAAGATAGAAAAATCAAACGAGCGATTACCTATTTTGCCCCACAAAGCGGGTATTTGAGTGAACTTAATATCCAAGAAGGGTTTTACGTTACACCTAGCACAACCATGCTAGCGATAGCTAATATGGATTCTATTTGGGTACTCGTTGATATATTCGCTAATGATATCAACAAAGTAACACTTGGCAGTGAAGTCCGTATCGAAAGCCCATTCGCAAACGGTTTACATTTCACATCCAATATTGAGTATATTTATCCAAGTATTTCAACAGACACTCGAACACAAAAAGCACGTATCAAACTCGACAATCCGGAACATATCCTAAAACCCGGAATGTACTTGGATGTTGTGGTCAATACAAATCACACTAATGAAAACATATTGACGATACCAAAGCCTGCTGTGATACGCACAGGTCTGAATGACCGTGTTGTGCTTTCGTTGGGCGAGGGACGTTTTAAATCAGTCGAAATAAAACTTGGGAGAGTTTATGACAATGATTACGAGGTGCTCGCAGGATTAGATGAAGGAGATCTTATCGTTACTTCTGCACAGTTCTTATTGGATTCAGAAAGCAGCATTAGTTCCGACCTAAAGCGTATGGAAAAGACCTCTAGCGAAGCTCAAGTTTCTTCGCCAGATGATATGAATGTGAGTTCCTGGACCCAAGCAACAGTCAATGAGATTCTAGTATCTGAGCGCATTGTAAACCTATCTCATGGTCCACTGCTTGAATTTGAGATGATGGGAATGACCATGAACTTTACTGTTGCTGACGATATCGATATTAGTCAATTTCAAGTAGACCAGGAAGTGCATGTGGAGATTGTGAAATCCTCAACGGGAATGTATCAAGTCAAAACGGTGCATTTTATGGACGAACAGCACAACATGCCAGCAATGGACGAGACCAATGATGAAGGGAAAATACAATGATTTCTCTCATTATCCATTGGTCGATTCGCAACCGTTTCTTCGTGCTATTGGCCACACTCATTGTAATCGGCGTGGGTGTATTTGCGCTTAAGAACACGCCAGTCGATGCAATTCCCGATCTTTCTGACGTACAAGTAATAGTAAAAACATCTTATCCTGGCCAAGCTCCGCAAGTGGTAGAAGACCAAGTAACTTATCCTCTCACTAGCGCGATGTTGTCTGTTCCAGGCGCAAAAACGGTCAGAGGGTTTTCATTTTTTGGCGATTCCTA
Organism: Brumicola blandensis; assembly: GCF_031846165.1. Lineage (NCBI taxonomy): Bacteria > Pseudomonadati > Pseudomonadota > Gammaproteobacteria > Alteromonadales > Alteromonadaceae > Brumicola > Brumicola blandensis. The sequence goes on along the minus strand of NZ_JAVRIE010000001.1, from coordinate 748,722 downwards.
CATTTATATTATTTTTGATGATGATACAGACCTATATTGGGCACGAAGTAGGGTACTTGAATACCTCTCTCAGGTTTCACCCAGCTTACCTCCTTCGGCAAAGCCACAACTTGGTCCTGATGCCACGGGTGTTGGCTGGATCTTTATGTATGCACTTAGCGATTCAAGTGGCAAACATGACATTAGTGAATTAAGAAGTATACAAGACTGGTTTTTAAAATATGAGTTACAAACGGTTCAAGGTGTATCTGAAGTCGCGAGTGTTGGCGGGATGGTTAAACAATACCAGGTGATCGTCGATCCACTAAAGCTTCAGGCTCTCAATATCCCTCTGTCTCATGTACAAATGGCTATTCAACGAGGAAACCAAGAAACAGGAGCTTCTGTGCTGGAAATGGCTGAAGCTGAATATATGATCCGCACTACGGGTTATATTGAAAATAAAAGCGACATTGAGAACATTCCGATAGGTCTTAAATCACCGTTGGACGGCACTCCGCTTCTCATTAAAAATATTGCAGAGATTAGATTAGGACCACAAATGCGTCGTGGTCTAGCTGATCTAAATGGTGAAGGTGAAACTGTAGGCGGCATTGTTGTGATGCGATTCGGCGAAAATGCACAAACCACCATTCAAAGAGTAAGAGCAAAGCTTGATTCACTAAAAAACAGTTTACCAGACGGTGTCGAGATCACGACAGTCTACGATCGCTCCAGTCTAATCGACCGTTCCATCGACAATCTGACTAGCAAACTTGCAGCCGAAATGGCTGTTGTTGTTCTTATTTGTATGCTGTTTCTTTTTCATTTTCGCTCGTCATTGGTGGCGATGATTAGTTTACCTATCGGTATTTTGCTGGCATTTATTGTCATGTATATACAGGGAATAAATGCAAACATTATGTCTTTGGGGGGAATTGCGATCGCTATTGGGGCAATGATAGATGGTGCAATTGTGATGGTTGAAAACATGCATAAACAGATAGAGAAAACGCCAATAAACCAGCAGAATCGATGGGACATAGTTGCAAAATCGGCAACAGAAGTTGGACCAGCTTTATTCTTCAGCCTAGCGATTATAACCGTGAGTTTTGTACCTGTTTTTACATTGGAGGCTCAAGAAGGCAAGATGTTTTCTCCATTGGCCTACACTAAAACATATGCCATGGCTGCTGCCGCAATTTTGGCAATTACATTAGTGCCTGTGTTGATGGGCTACTTTGTTAGAGGAAATATAAAACCGGAAGCAAAGAACCCAATTAACGGCAGTTTACTTCAAATCTATCGCCCTTTGCTTAGGTGCACGCTAAGGTTTCCAAAAACAACGATTGCTCTTTCTCTTCTCGCATTGAGTAGTGTCCTATGGCCGCTAAGTAAAATAGGAAGTGAATTTATGCCAACGCTCGATGAGGGAGACCTAATGTATATGCCTAGCACTTACGCTGGCGTTTCAATCGGTGAAGCGAGAGATATTCTTCAACAAACTAACAAGTTAATAAAAACAATTCCTGAAGTAGATACTGTTTTTGGTAAAGTGGGTAGGGCAGATACCGCGACCGATCCAGCACCACTTACAATGATAGAAAGCTTTATTCAGTTGAAGCCAAAGTCTCAATGGCGCGATGGCATACAAACAGAAAGCCTGATTCAGGAATTAGATGAAGTCGTTACGTTCCCGGGTTTAACTAATGCTTGGGTAATGCCTATCAAAACCCGTATCGACATGCTTGCTACGGGGATAAAAACACCGATTGGTATAAAGATTGGTGGTCCTGATTTATCGCTTATTCAGGACATAGGCAAACAGATAGAGGAGTCACTTGCAGACCTTGATGGCACCGCTTCTGTTTATGCAGAACGTGTGGTTGGAGGCCGGTACATAAACGTCGACCTAAAGCGTCGAAAGGCTGCTCGTTTTGGCTTAAATATCGCTGATATTCAGTCCTTTATTTCGAGTGCTGTCGGCGGCCAAGAGTTGACTAAAAGCGTTGAAGGTTTAGAGCGTTATCCAGTCCAAATTCGTTTTCCAGAATCTTACCGTAACTCGCCAGATGCACTTAAAAGACTACCAATTTTGAGTCCATCTGGAGCTTATATTACCTTGGGCGAAGTGGCTGACATAACGATAGAAGATGGCCCTCCAAGTATCAAAAGTGAGAATGCTAGGCCAAATGGATGGGTTTACATTGATATTAAGGACGTGAATATTAGTGACTATGTTACCAGAGCGAAACAACGTGTCAGTGAGATAGTGGATTTGCCGAGTGGCTACTCTCTGACTTGGAGTGGACAGTTTGAGTACATGCAACGCGCTGAAGAAAAGCTGAAGTTTGTGATACCACTGACCATCTTAATCATCATTATTCTTTTGTATGCAAACTTTCGTAGTTTTCCTCAGGTTGCGATGATCATTGGCACTTTACCTTTTGCTCTTATTGGCGGGTTTTGGCTTCTGTATTTTGCAGGTTTTAGTTTTTCGGTAGCTGTTGCAGTAGGTTTTATTGCATTAGCAGGTGTTGCAGTTGAGATAGGTATCATCATGCTGACATACCTCGATAATAGATTCGCTGACATAGCTGATGATGTTGATCTGAGAGAACTCAAACAAGCAATTATCGACGGTTCAGAAGCGCGAATCCGCCCGGTAATGATGACGTCATTATCTATCATACTTGGATTGTTACCAGTGATGTATGGAAGCGGAACAGGTTCAGAACTGATGAGCCGAATTGCTGCGCCACTAGTGGGCGGAATGATAAGCGCATTATTCTTGTCTCTCATAGTTTTACCTGCAATATATTTTCTTTGGCAGAAAGCACGCCACGGTAAAAGCCTTAATTAAGGAATAATTGAAATCGTGCGCTACGTGAATGAAATTAAGTTTTGGCTATGGTTAGCCGTTTCGTTCACGTAGACGCACCATAACAGGCATGCGTTTAAGCTATTGATAAACTTACACATAATATTCACATATTTATACAATAGCGTATAATGTATATTATGTTAAATTAAATATTGTGAACATTGTTATCCACAGCGTGTGAGTTGTTATTTCCATTCCAGAACTGGAATGCCCTTCTAGTGAAGCTGGAATTTATTTTAAGGCGAGGTCTTAATTCCGACTTATTTAAATCGGATACACTGATGTGGGAATTCGGTTTCAACCGATAATCATAGTTAAGATGGTTCTTTTATATTATATGCGATGTACTTTTTGAACTAGATAGCGCCTAGTTACTCCTCTTGCAGAAACGATCTTTTTGACTTCAAGTCTTATTTTTCCTTCACCATCGGTTTGAGCGTTATGAAGCGACCAAGTTATCCTTCTTCTTTGCGATGAACCTGCATCATCAGGAATTTTAAATGATATTGTTTTCTCTTCGTCGTCGTCATAAAAACGTCCAATACCTGAAATTATGTTGTATCTTGTTACATTCCCAACAACCTGAACGACTTCGTTTTCTGTTCGAATCGAGACTGATTGCAAAGTGTCGTTATCGAGTTTAATTATTTGATAAGGATCTCTCGGTCTAGTAATAATAATAGACATATCTCGATGTTGCCTTATCGGGCGATGTGCTTGTTCCAACGGTATTTCTAACGCCTCCTCCATTTCACCTATAAAAGGTTCTTTTCTATCTATTAATCTTTTTACTGTTGGCGTTGTTGGCTCATAGTCCTGATTAAAGGTTTTAGACCATGTCAATTTCAACAAATCGTAAAATGCAGCGCCGACAACGCTTGCTCCAATTCCAACTAAGGCATTATTTTCTATTATTATTGTGAGCAGTTCCTCAAAGCTTCCTTTTCGAGATGGATTTATAAAAAGCTTAGCTCCGTTAATTTTGTTTCCTTGCTTTCGCACTTCACCATCGTTGAGTAACGCGTGTACCGTAATAGTGGCTGAACTACCGTTTAAGTCACTGAATTATGATATTTCCTTATAAGGCATTGATATTAAAAGGACTTATAGGAAAATATTCGTTAGTCATTGTTTAACTTTGCTTTATATTAAGTGACCAGATAATTGGTATTGCTTAGCTGTTAGGCTGAGCGTCATAACGCTCAATAAACATTTGGATTTCTGAATCTAGTTTGTCAAAAAAACCAATAAGTATGCCTATAAATCGGTCTATAAAATCGTCATGTATAATTAGTGCACCATCAGCAGAAATTGAAATGAATATTTCATTATTGATGAACCTATAAATATCTGATGAAGGTTCGGTATGAAGAATACCTCCCGTATGGACGATAGCATTACGAATTTTATTTAGCATGGCGATATAATACTTTTCATCTGAAGCCTTCTGCAAATCGAGTTGAGCCACTTTTTTCATATACATGAGAGCTCTAGTGACGCCTTTTCCATTTACATCACGCAGCTTAATCAAACTATCTATACTTACAGCTAGTTTGTTGCACAGTTCATTCAATTGATTTTCCAGAAAACTGAAAAGCGTTATCAATATCGATTGTCTGTGAATTGCAGGATATTTTTGTTGGTTCAGATATAAGGACTCGGTGTAACTGCCTAGGATCTCATCATGTCTTTCTTTTGGAAAGTCATTGAGGTGGCTTTCTAGGTGGGGTTCTAGGGATTTTCCCCTCTAAAGTAACATAAACCGCCATACTCGCTATATTTAAAGACATACAAAGGTGGGTTACTTCCCTAAAGAATGGCAAATCATGGGTTTAATACGCTCTTAAACTTAAATTATCCCCTATGGCAATAAAAACGAACTGTCAATTCTCACCAAAGCTGAGCCAAAGGTTCTCTATTATTCGCCGAAATTATCACTTAAACAACTTGAAGAGGCCGGTTACTAAGAAAAGAGACAATAACTTGATAAGTATTACCTTTGGCATTTAAGAATATTAACTTAAATGGCACTTGCACAACTTCACCAGCAACAAAAAGTTACTACATTTATATAAGTTAACTCACTTATTGTAAAAAGTTGAAAAGTAATACACCTCGAAAAGGCAATGCTAGTAGGGGCTATAGGGAATTATGTTACTTTAGAGGGGAAAATCCCTAGAACCCCTAAGTAGAAAGTTACCCATCCAAGAATGTCTTAGAAGCCCTGCTATTTCCTTGTAAATACAGGGCTTTTTATTTTTCCCGTCCATTATTTCAGCAACTATGTAGTAAACACGGGAAAACTCACAGCAGAACAGGTTATTGCTTACAGCAAAGCCGACCCAAAAAAATATTCAGAAGGTGAAGGCCTATACTTTTGCGTCCGCAAACAGGGCTAGCCTTATTGGATGATCCACGAAATGGTTAGTAATCTTTAGCGGCTTCGATCGCTTTAAATATAGCCAGCTTAACCGACTCTGGATAATCGTCGTCATAAAGTATTGATATTCGCTCACGGTGACCTTGCTATGTATTTATTGTGAATTGAAAAGTTTGCTTTACTAAAGGCAGTACCTGTACCGCTCTACCAACAGGTTCCGTGTTGAAATTACGTCTTGGATCAATGGTCACAAACCCCAAAACTGCAAAAATCGCTCAATAAACCGTGATTCAATGAGCAACGGCAAACTCAGGCAATAATTCACTGGCCTGTTTGACTAATTTAGCCGGTAAGTTACCTTTACTGGTAGCTTTGAAGGAGCCTTCTTGGGCCATGGCCTCATCAATAATGAGGGCTAAATAGCGCATCACTGGGCTGACAGAGAGAGTCGGGAGTGCTAATTGTCACCCACTGTAATTGTTCAAAAGGCGCATAAAGCCAATTGGCCATTTGCGTTGGCGTCACACCACTAAAATCGGGATGAGGTTGATTATTGCGATCCTGAACTTTGTGTTGTAAAGCAGCGTTGAGTTCATCAAGGCTCAAATTTGGGTTCATTGCCAGCATAGCTTCTACATCATCGGAAACTTGGGCATGTTGGTTAGAAACGCTGCTCATACAACAACGTTTAAATTTTTTACCACTGCCACAATGGCAAGGATCGTTTCGACCGAGCTTCATTACTCTCCCTTCTTATTGTTATAGAAAAAGCGCCGCATTTTCATGTTTGCGCTGCTCCAATGTCTTAGCAATCGCAAACACTTTTGTTTTACTGATCCCTTGTTGCTTGGCAAGATAAGTAAATTGGCTGATGGCTTCTGCGACTTCTTCAATGACTTGCCTTGCATCATTCCAATTCGCAAAGCCAGCACTGGTAGCAAGTTTTTGCATCACTTTAAGCGATGGCGCTTTGCCATAACCTCCGAACGCAGTGGCGTGTTCGTTAAATGGATGTGGGCTGTAGGTAACATCGTAAAAAGGGGCAGGAGCCCATTGACCGTCATCCGCTTGCAAAAACGCCCAGTTTTTACTGTGGTCGTCTTGGTTAGACGAAAGCAGGTTAAAAATGGCGCGGCGAAATTGCAGTTGCCCAACGGCGGGTGATTTACACAACTGACGGCTGGCTTTTATCAGGTCAATATAATCTAAACTTGGCGTTCTAAAGTCTGCATCCAATAGCCCGCAAGCGCTGTGCATATGCAATCGACCTGCACTGCACTTGCTGCCTAAGTCGGCCTGTTCAGTGACATAATCAAAACGCTCAAGCGCTAACCACGCAGGCGCACCGCTTTTAGGCGGTGCTTCAATGAGTTGCCAGACTGGTGGTTGGCACTTAGCTTGCTCAGCCATTTGCAAATAAGCCGCCTCACACAAACCTTCTTCATGCCCGAGCGCTAGATTCTTTGAGGTAAATTTAATCAGCCAAGCCTTATCTCCATGCTGAGCAAAGGTTCGGCATTGCTGAGTTTCCCCTGTAGGCATATAAATCTGTGCCTTGGGCCTTGCCCCACCCGAACTACCACCCGCGACTAATGCGGCCAACACCTGTTGCGTGTGCTCATCTAACTCATCGTGATTATCATCCATATAATCTGACATTGAAGCATCGAACAGCGTTTGTGCTTCTAAGCCTAACGTCGCTAAATCAATATCCGCAGGCGCCGTGGCTGAAAACTCAGACACCGGAGAAAAAGACAGCGCACCCATACCTTTATCACCAACAAAGGCTAACCTATCCATCGCTGTTAATTGATTAGGTAGGATGCCCTTTTGCCGGAAAATACGATCTTGTAACAGCATGCCCCAACCATCGGGCAAACAATCGGCGAATACGCCATGTACACCTTGATGCGGCGCTTTAGGTGCGGCTTGAACTTGCACGTTCGACTGCAAAGTAAATGGTGATAAATTGCCAAACTGTTGCAAATAGCCGTCTGCATATTGGAAAAAAACGCCTTGCCGATTCTGAGCCAAGATCCCTACAGCAACCTGTTCACCTGAGCTTAACTTACGAGTTACCATGAGTTTTTGAATCGGTTTAAAACTCATCTTTTAGTACCTCATCAATGCTAGTGGGTATAGCAGTGTGTTCTTTACTCGGCTGTGTCAGTTGATAAAGCCTATCCAAAGAGTCGAGGGTCTGCCATAGCAACAGCAATTGGCGAAATGAAATTTGCCCGGTCAGCTCAAATTTCTTAATGGTGGCCGCAGGTACACAGCTTCGCTCAGCAAGTACCGCGCGTGACAGCTTTGCCTGCTTTCGTAACTCACGCAAATAAGCCGCATAGGCTTGGCTTACATCGGTATCATCAAGTAAGGTAAAATTCATCCGCAAAGACCAAATGGATACAGTTATATCCATTATAGCGAAATAAAACAGAAAGTGGATATTATTGTGTCTATTTCTGCTTGAGGTGTTGAAAAATCATTCGATAAAGCTTTTCAAAACTGCTATTTTTTAGACCCTAACAGCAGCATAAGAACGGCACTGTTTTTCCATTGCTAAGCCCTAATATTTAATAAAAGCCAGAGACAAGTGGTGGGCAGTTTGGTGGGCAAACAGGCATTTTTGATCGGTTTATTTTCGATAACTCGTTGAGTTTGTTAGGGTCTAGGCCGCTACTCAATAAGCAAGGCTAGATTATCTCATTTTCTATACAGATGTAGTTATTTATGTATAGGAAATGCGATTCTTGCTACTTTTAAGCCATCCATCGCATCTTTATGTTTGGTTTTAATTTGGTGAGTAGCTTTATTACCTTCTATCATATGCCTCAATAAGCGATTCACAATGGGTGTTTCGAAGCGCTATTTTTGATAATACCTCTTGCAGCGCGCAGAAACACTGAATACGATGCTCAGAAACATCATCATTACTAGCTTGAGCCATGACTTTGCTCAAATCCCCTAGCGCGTCAATATCCTTTAGACATATACCCCGATATATCGGTTGAAGCTACCTTTCTAGATCGAAAGGTTGCTATGATTGAAGAAGGCTTTTACGTGGCTAATAGGATAGGTCATTTAGCCGATTCAATTATAAGAGCATTAAAACTGCGCGAAGTGCAATGGACTGCGTGTGCTAACCCCCAATACTGACAAAAGTTCGGCTACCCTGCGCATCCAAGTGAACTGCGTGAACATCAAGCTAATGGCTATACCAACGAGAAATGACACTAAGCTAACTTACCAACTTGCTCACCACTGCGACATTATTATGCAAGGTTTTATGTACCGGGCATTTATCTGCAATTTCTAAAAAGCGTTTTTGCTGTTGCTCATCTAAATTACCGGTGTAAGTAATGTTACGAACTATAGCTTCAAGCCCATTTAGTTGTTCACAGTTGTTACAATCATCTTGATAGTTTCGCGTATGCGAAAGCTCTACCTTAATATGGGTAATTGGTAGCTTCTTGCGCTGAGCATACATTCTTAAAGTCATTGACGTACATGCACCTAAGCCAGCAAGCAAATGCTCGTATGGATCGGGACCACTATTACTACCTCCAACTTTTACAGGCTCATCTGCTAACCAGTAATGACTAGCAGTACTGACATGTTGGGCAAACTTATGATCTTTCTCTTCAACCAGCACATTGCCTTGACTTACTTCATGCTTGTTTATGTTGGCTAAGTCGGTATTACGGTCAATTGACACATATCGAGTCGCCCATGCAGCAATTACTTCAGCCACATATTCAGAATCATTTTTGTTTTTAAGTAAATGATCGGCGTTGTCTAGGCTTACAAAACTTTTTGGGTGTAAAGCCGCTTGATAAATCTTCTCTGCCTCTTTGATGTTAACAACATCGTCTACTGGTGAATGCATCACTAGCAGGGCTTTGTTAAGCTTGCGAATGTGACCGGTGTCATGCGTATTGATGTCTTCTAAGAATTGCTTTTGAATAGTAAAAACACGCCCTCCAAGATTTACTTCAGCCCTACCGCTTGTTTGAATATCGTCTATTTGCGCGGCAAAGTTATGCGCAACATGCGCAGCATTAAGCGGCGATCCAATAGTCACAACGGCCGCAGATTCTGCCACCTTACTGGCTACACCAAGAACGGCTGCACCGCCTAAACTATGTCCAACAAGTAGCTTAGGTGCATCAAAGTTATCTCGCAAAAAATCAGCAGCAGCGACTAAATCTTGTATATTTGATGAAAAGTTTGTATTTGCGAAATCTCCATCGCTATTGCCCAGACCAGTAAAATCAAAGCGCAATACCGCAATACCTTTTGCAGTTAATGCTCTACTTATACGTGACGCAGCAGCAACATCTTTTCCACAGGTAAAACAATGTGCAAATAAGGCATAAAAGCGAACGTTTGTTTCGGGTGTTTCTAGTAAGCCGCTCAGCGTATTACCATTGCTTGTAAACTCTACTTTTTGACGCATAAATGCTTCCTAGTTTTGTAGTGAGTAAAGGGGTTTTATTTCCATGAGTATAGTCACATTTTAGACAACTCCGGATTGTTTGAGGCGCCCCGCCATGTTTAAGCCGCTCCGCCATGTTTAAGCCGCTCCGCTTGGGCACCTACAAATTAAACACTTAGATTTTAGGAGCCTGGTCCGCAATCAATGCAATTAAGCGGTGGATGTGAGCCCATTCCTAAATTAAACAATAGATCACGTAAAGCTGTTCGCAAGCCTTCTTCAATAACTGGATGATAAAATGGCAATTGCAGCACTTCGCTTACGGTCATGCGCATTTGTACTACCCAAGCGAGTAAATGTGCTAAATGCTCATTATGAGGTCCAATCATTTCAGCGCCCAATAGTACACCGGTTTCTTTATCGCCATACACTCGCAATAAACCTTTGTTAACCAACATAACTCTTGATCGGCCTTGTCCTTCAAAGCTCACGCTGCCGACAGCAAAATCACAGCCATGCTTAGCGTTAAGTGAACTAAAAGAAGCCCCTACAGTTGCAATTTGCGGGTCAGAAAAAACCACACCCAATACTGTTTTTCGGCTGCGCTTGAACACGTTGGGAAAACGAGCAGCGTTCTCACCGGCTAAGCGACCTTCATCAGCAGCTTCATGCAATAAGGGCACATCGCCATTTACATCGCCAGCAATAAAAATATGACTGTTGCCGCATTGCATCGACATAGGATCGTACAAAGGAACACCACGCTCATCGAGGGCAAGTGTGGTATTTTCTATGTCTATTCTGTCGATGTTTGCTTTTCTACCGGTCGCGGCTAACAAATAATCAAAAGTCTCTGTTATTTCATCGTCATCAGGTGATGGTTTAAAGGTAATTTGCACGCCTTGGTCAGTTCGCACTATGCTTTTCACCTGACCATTGCTATGGAACGGGAATTCGTCTTTAAAAATATTCAGCGCGCTTGCGATTACGTCCGGATCGCTTAGCGGACCAACCGCATCGCCTACTCCAAACAAATGTGTTTTAACGCCCAATCGATGCAGAGCCTGCCCTAGTTCCAAACCAATAACACCTGCACCAAATACCGCAATCGACTTGGGTAAATCATCCCAAGAAAATACGTCATCGTTGGTAATTAGCCTATCGCCGGCTTGCTCAAAAAAGCTTGGGATATTAGGGCGTGAGCCCGTTGCTATAATTATTTTATCTGCGCTAATTGTTTCACCATTGCTAAGCTTTAATTGGTGATCATCTATGAAACTGGCATAAGCCTTAACTAGATGTTTTTGATCAAAACTTTCAACGTCTTCATTAACAAAGCCAACAAAGCGATCGCGCTCAAATTTCACCCTATTCATCACGGCTTTACCATCAACTTTTGGCACTTCACCTTGCAAGCCAAAGTCTGTAAACTTTTCGGTATTGTGTCTCAATTCAGCAGGCGCAATAAGCAGTTTTGATGGCATACAGCCAACGCGTGCGCATGTAGTGCCATATTCACCACCTTCAATAAGAGCAATGCTGTCAGTATACTTGCGCGCTTCTCTATATGCGCCCATGCCAGAGGTTCCTGTACCAATAATCGCAATATCTACATGCTTGTTTTTTAATGCTGGTTTCATATTAATTCCTTATTTCATCTTGTTTATGCTGACAAAAGCTCATCTAACGAACCACTTTGCTTCGTGAAAATCTGCGCCGTCACCTATATGGTGATTGTTTAGTGTTTCTTTTGCTTCCTTAGAAAATGGGCAGTGGCCTTTAGTGTAAATTTCAATGTTAGGCATGTCTTGGGCACCGTTGTTCTAACGTTTACTGTCTATATCGCTATTCTGTGCTAATAAGTTATTTAAACAATGTTTGAACGTATTCATTTTCAACACTATTCGTCTATATTTTCAATACTTGAAACAGTCTAAAGTTAAGAAGTAAATTTGATTTTTATGCGAATACCGCACCATATTCCAAACAACATGCTCGCTACAGTAATAAAACTTGATAACGATAAAGTAGGCATAGCAAGCAGCAGTTGAGCGTCATTGCCACCGGCAGCAAGCGATGCTCCAATTCCCATTAAGGTGCCCGCAGTTAAGTGCACAACTATTTGTTTAAATGAAGGTAACAATAGCCCAAATCGTTTGGCTCTAAATACCGAAACAAACATACCCATCAATAATCCGGCGAACAAAAGGTATTGGTTTAAAGATGGCCATTGCTGAGGCAGGTTGCTGGTTAATGCAACAGCTATATGGTTTAACAATCCACTTGGCGGCCATTTAGGTTCAATTAAAAAAAGAAAACCAGCGACTAAACCAATGGTCATCAACTGCAACCATAATCGTATGCGTTGCTTGTTACCTATTAATACCCAAACCAATATGGCGAAAGAAAAAATCATCAATAAAATATAACTAGAGAGGCTGGTTGCTACACTTTGCTTTGTATCAATTTGCCCTCCCCATTTAGTCTGTATATACCAACCAAGCAACCATCCACTGATGGTAGCTAGCATGGTAAGATCTCCGCGAGTCAATTTACCCAAGGTAGACACCCCACAACCTTTATTAAATGCAGTTCCAAGTCCAAACAATAGTCCACCGAGTACTAACCATGGGCTTACATTTAGTGTAATAAAAGCAGTTGGTAAATGTGCAAAATAAGCATAAAAAGCAGCCACCCAAGCAAACACACCACTTAACAAAATTGCGATTAAAAACTCTCGTTTTCCACGCATCCACAAATTAACACCACGGTACATGCACAAACCTGCTGTTTGCGCTAAATAGCCAATTAACAACACACCAATAAACGTGATGAAAAGTAACATGGTGGTGCTTTCCTAAAACGTAAAAGCGTATGAGAAATTCAAAAAGTCGACTCCCGGATTTTTCGTGTTCAAGCCGCCATTGCTATAGTGCATATAACGCACAGATACATTTTGTTCTAGGTTTTCACCAAAATCCATACTCAAGCCAAGACGGTCTTCAAACTGATAATGTGAACCAATGTCTTTACCAGCAAAGCGAGTATCATTAACAAGAGACACACCAATACCAAACTCCCATTTAAGTGGATATTTATCATTTATATAATAAAATGTTTTACCAACAACAGGCGATAACGCAATAACCACGTTGGTTTCATGTTCATTGTTTTCACCGTATTCCCAAAAATTTACGCTGACTTCCCAATAGATATCTAGCGAATCAAAGTAAGGTACATCCCTTAGTTCGTAAGAATGGGGACGATAAGCAAGTCTAAGGCCCGTTATATCGTCTGAGCCAATTAATACATCTACCGCTACGGCACTTGAGTAGGCGGTATCTTTAGCTAGTGTAGGTAAGCTTAAACTAGAAAATATGACGAATAATAGTGTTAATAGTATAAGGGGACGTTTGCTTTTCATTTCGAGTTCCTAAATCATTGTCTGTATTCAATATTAGTATTATCGTCGATAATAAAGTTACAACAATGTCTATATGTCTTTACTTTATGCATCAATCGTCTATATTAAAAACACATTTACTTTTAAGGATGCTTGATGGAAATTTTAAGCGACATTTTGAATGCTTTACGTGTGAGCGGCAGCGTCTATTTTTGCAGCCATGTTGAACCGCCTTGGACAAAAGAGTTCCTTAACAAAACTACCGCAGGATTTCATTTAGTCAGACGCGGCGCTTGTTGGGTGAAAATTGGTGATCAAATAGACCAACTCTATGCAGGAGACTTGATATTTTTAGGTCCTGGTGTTGATCATATACTCACGAGCATCCCGCCCCCAGGCAAGATGCAAATTAGCGGCGATTCAACACTTCTGTTGTGCGGCAATTGCTCGTTCGAAAGCGATAAGCTCTCGCCTCTGAACGAGATATTCCATCAAGTCACTATTGTTCGTGAAGATGAATTAAATAAGCATCCGTGGCTTAAAAGTACTTTCGACCAACTAAGTTCTGAATATATGGCACAAAACCCGGGCAACGAAATTATCGTGAACAAACTCACAGAAGTGGTGCTGGTCGAGCTAATAAGGATTAACTTTGGACGACAAGAAGAACATAGTTTTTTACGAGCACTTAAAGACAAACGTATTAAAAAAGCCTTAGATCTTATTCACAGTTCACCAGAAAACCCTTGGACAATAGAAGCGCTAGCAACAAGCATTGGGATGTCGCGAGCCGCCTTTGCCAAAAAATTTACTGATCTTGTAGGACAAACCGTATTTGCTTATTTGTCGAATTTACGCATCCAAAAGGCAAAAGAAATGATCACAACTACCTCAGCATTTATCGATGATATTGCGCTTGCAGTGGGCTATGAATCTGAGCGGGCATTCACTAAAACGTTTAACAAGTATGTAGGCATGACGCCAAAACAGTTTAGGAAGAGTAAGTAGCTTACTTTACTAAAGCTACAAAAATGCTTAGAAATATTTGGTGTCGTCAAGAGTAGGCCGAGCAAAACAAAAAAGGGCGCTTAGTTTTGTAAGCGCCCTACGAATCTCTAGAGATTACTTTTTCATTGCTAAGGCTTTACCTAATAGCACAACCGAAGCGGCAAGCAATACTAGGTCTTTTACCAAGAATTGACCCGGTACAACATTTAGCGCAGGGAAACCGCCAAGTGATGCTTCCCAAACAGGCGCTGTGAGCAGTAGGCTAGAAGTGACCGCAAAGGTTGCAATCGCACCAAGACTACCCACAATACCAACAACTCGATTTAGAGGCGTTGCTAAAATAGCAATCGCAGTCGCAATTTCTAATCCACCAATTAAGTTAGATGCACCTTGTACACTAAACACGCTATACAGCCACGACGTTAAAGGACTCGACGCGACTAAACCTTGAATTGCGCCTGCTTCGTATCCTGTAAACTTCATAGCACCAATCCAAACAAGAATAAGTGCAATAGAAAAGCGTAAAGCCGTATCGCCATAAGTACTTATGCTTTTTGCTAATTGTGCTTGGCTATCAATTGAGTTGTTGCCAGTTACGGGTGTTGCTTGTTGAGTTTGAGTAGCGGTAATAGTCATAAATTTCTCCAATTAATTAATGTTTAAATCTTGTTTTATATAAAGCTTATAAAGCATGTTCTGAGGTTTTTCTGTTTCTAAATTGCGCTAACAAATCGTTGCTAAGCGCTTGATGAAAATCATCGCTCCCACCAATATGATGGCCTTCAATAAAGACTTGAGGTACCGTTTTACGATTGCTTCGCTCAATCATTTCGGCGCGCAATGTGTCATTGTCTGTAATGTCATATTCTGTGAACTCTAAACCTAAATTACTCAAGGTTGCTTTCGTTCTTTTACAAAATGGGCAATAGCCTTTGCTGTATATTTCGATGTTAGTCATAGTGACCCTCCGTTGTTTGTCTTATATATTAAGTTGCTTCGATGGGATAAGTATGATGCAAATATAAAAACCAACAACGCTCAATAATCTTTATTTATAACACTAATCGTCTAAATCAATAATACAAAGCGCTTAATTGTGTGATTGAAATACCGGGATGGTCGTTATTCGAGGGCTGAAAGGTTATTTCTGACAATAAGACAAGGTCAGGGTTGAGTCCGTACATTCAAATAGGGTCGCTCGCACACCACTCCCCACGCTGATGTCTACCTCCTGTTTGTGCAAACTGACCAACTTTTCAGCTTTTGCATTTAAAGCCGTATTGTTCGACTCCTGCGTTTGATGCAATACATTTACCTGATTAATAAGTGCCCGCTTATCGTTTTGCAGTTTCTCTGCTTCTTGCATACTAGCTACAAGCTGCTGGGCCAATTTTGTCAATTCGGCGCTAACTTCTTGCGAAAGTGACTTATAATTTTCAACCTTCTCTTGTTCTAACCTTAACGCTGCTTTATTAATTTTTTCAGCCTCAGTTACTAGACTATCTAAAAAGGCTGGAGACAACTGGAAGCTTTGGCGTAACTTTTCGCGCTCGGCTAAGCGCATTTCTTGCCAAGCCTTTACGAATGGGTGAGTAGTACTGACAGAGCTATAGTCCTCAATTCTGTCTAGTACTTTTCTCACTGTACAGTTCTCACCTTGCTCCTCTAAGTGCTCACAAACCTCGAATACTTGCTCTTTTAAATCTTTGACTTCTTTAGCCATAAAATACTTCCTTTTCTATACATATAAACACGCGCTGAAGCGAACAAAGTCTGCCTTTGTTCCTCGGACCAAATGAATTGCCGTTGTAATAACCTTCGTAAAAAAACAAATACTGTTTAGGAAAAAATATATAAGAGAATCTTGCAGAATTTGACTTTAAATTTTTGGGACTGCTAGCCTCGACAATTTCATCTTCACTGGCAAAGTCATTTGTTGATATGTTGAACCGTTGTGCATTTTGGCCAATGTTGGTATATCGGAATATGTCTCATGTTATTGATCCGATCTCATTTTTGTTTTAATTTTTATTTTTGTGCAACTCAGACAATTTAGCTAACAAGCCATATTGATCACCGGCTATCTTGGTAGTACGTTTCAGCTTGTATACATCATTGAAAAGCTCTACGTATCTTTCTGGCGTATGATTTTTTATCGTAACGTTAATTGTTCCAACGATTAACTTTTTCTCTCGAGCCATTAATTCTCCTTTTTTGTTTAGTCGAGCTTTTGCGGTATGGTGTTGCTTTTGTATGTTGTTATCGAGTTTTAAGTGGTAATCAAGCGCTCTGAGCAGATCTATCTGCTTTAAATTTTTACCAGACTCGACACCAATGCGAGTAGCAATATTTTGATCAATGACTTCACCAAGTTGACGCATGTTGACTATGGTAGTATTTGGAAACACACTGAAGTTCTGTTCTGCACTTTCTGCAAGTTAAACAACCACTCTTGATGTTTTTTGAGGAAATCGAAATTACTGACCCAACCCATAGTCCTGCCTCATTCTTTTTATAATAAAAACAAATACATAGCAATAATTTACATAAAAACTGAATTGTTTAAAAAAGCGACCGGTTGATCACGCTTTACTATTAATAGCAAAATATCTTTTGATACATTGCTATACCAAAAATATACAGCTGAATGTAAAGGGTAAGAGTTACCAAAAGTGCATTTTCAAGATAGCGAACAAGTCACTTAAATATCAGGTTTAATACGCATTAATTAATTACTCTCTTGTTTGCAAATTGCAGAAATTCAACAATACATACATTGCAATCTATCATTCCCAAAAGGTTGAATAATCTTGAGTAAAAAAGAGCCACCACTATTCACCGTTTTGTCGTATCTACCTTGGTGGATCAGTTTTGTTAGCGGGTTAGTGGGGTTCTAGGGATTTTCCCCTCTAAAGTAACATAAATCGCCATACTCACCATATTTAAAGGCATACAAAGGTGGGTTACTTCTCCAAAGTATGGCAAATTATGAGGTTAACAACCCCTTAAACTTAATTTAATTCCTATGGCTATAAAAAACGAACTATCAATTCTTACCAAAGCTGAGCAGCTTGATCTATATTCTCCGCCGCTATTATCACTTGAACAACAACGATTGTATTTTACGCCAAACGAGATCGAGTTAACAGAGTTGAAAAGTATTCGCCTAAGGAACCACCGATGCTATTTCATTGCGTTATTAGGGTATTTTAAGTCTAAGCCTGTGATTCTTTCACCTAGCTTTAACCTCATCTTTGACGATATGCAGTTTATTTCAACGCAAGTTCAAGGAGGCAAAGGGATCAGGCCTTTCAGCATTAATAAGATGCAGCGTGACCGTATATATCAAAGAATACTGAGGTTATTAAACTATCAGAAATGGGACGAAAGTCTGCACTTTGCGCCGCTGTACGAACATCTTGTTATGGTCGGCAAAGCTTGGCTTGAGCCTCGTTATCTATTCGATGCAGCCGCTGAATATCTAGCAACGCATAGAATTGCCATCCCTAAATATACTGTCTTACAAAAGCTTATCAGTCGTGTTATCCAACAGGTAAAGAAGGCGTTAAATAATAAGCTTCGTATTCATGTTTCATCTGAACTACACGGATTTCTAAATACTATCATCGATGACAAAGATGGGCTCTCCTTAAGCCAGCTTCGAGCAGGTGCAAAAAGCGTTATGGTGACAGAGCTAAGAAAAGAACTGACGATGTATCATCAGTTACAGCCTTATACAAGACAGATTGATGATGCTGTTAAGGAGTTAGCCTTATCGTCTAAAAACCAACAACACTTCGGTGAAATGGTGGATTATTATGGCAGTAAACTAAAACGCTTTAAGCGTCCACAGCAACACCTATGGTTGCTGTGTTTTCTGACTCAACGCATACGGCAAAGCCTAGAGCGATTGACTGATGGTTTTATTCATCATATCCGGAAACAACAAGAAGCTGCGCATGCGTTTGCCCAACAGGCAGTGTTTGACTCATGGAGGTCAGCTGCAGACAATGTCACCAAAGCCGCAGAATTACTGCATCTGTTTGTTGATGACAGTATCGACGATAATCAACCATTTGCAACGGTTAGGCAACAAGCATTAAGTGTAATGAATAACCAAGATATAGAAACGCTATGCCTGTACTTAAAAAAGCAAAAACGCACGGTAGAAGAATATCAATGGCAATATTATGATGATCAAAACGGGTTAATTGAGCAGTTATTAAGGCCCGTGTTTCTATGTCTTGAATGCCAAGCAGGTAAAGGCTCAGAAGCATTAGTGACCCAGCTCAAAACCACAAAAACAGAACTATTAGCAGGTAATACATTGCAAACAATGGATAGTACACTTATCCAACAAAAACATCGTCCATGGTTAATTAACAAGGATGTTGTTCATCCACAGCGATACGAATGGTTGCTTTACCGTCAACTGGCTTCTCGGCTTAATGGTCGAATTTACTTATCAAACGTCACTAAATATCGTGCGCTAGAAGACGACTTAATTGCATCGTCAATACAGCCTGATCTATTGGCATCATCAACATTGGAAAAGCTAAAGCAGCCGATTCAGAAGCTACTGCAAGTAAAACAAATACGCTTAACAACATCCCTAGAAGATGTTGCTCGTCACATTGATAATGGTGATAACCGCAATGTGATCATGAAGAGCCGAAGTGGCACACGATGGCGACTGCCAGTTAAAGGCTCCCAATCACTTGTCAACAACCCTTTCTTTAAACAAATGATCCCCGTCAGTATTGCTGATGTGTTGCGTTATGTTGAACAAGAAACCAACTTTATGCAATGCTTCGCACACGTGCTGCCAATACAAAAACAAGTAGGCGCCAATCAGGATGATTTATTGGCTATTCTAATTGCGAATGCGACACATCGCGGCGTATATGGGATGGCACAAATATCTGATCGCAGTTATGAGCATCTAAGCACTATACAAGCTAATTATATTAGGCCTGAAACCTTGCAAGAGGCTAGTGATATCATCAATAACGCAGTAGCGGCACTCCCTATTTTCCGCCACTATCACATCCAAGAAGACGTCCTGCACGCCAGTACCGATGGGCAAAAATTTGAAACTCACCTTGAGACTTTTAAAACTCGCTACTCCTCGAAATACTTCGGCACCAACAAAGGTATTACGGCCATGACGTTAGTTGCCAATCATAGTGCGTTAAATGCCCGTATCATAGGATCTAATGAGCATGAGTCCCATTATATTTACGACTTACTACAATCTAATACTAGTGATCTTAAGCCAGATGTCCTCTCAACCGACACCCATGGTGTTAATCATGTTAATTATGCCTTATTGGATTTATGCGGTTATAGTTTTGCGCCTAGGTATGCTCAGTTCACCAGTGTGATCAATGACCTATTTAACGTAACTGAAAGCGACGACGGAAACACGCATCTGGCGCTGAAAAAGCCGATAAAAATGAATGTGATTGAAGAAGGCTGGCAGGATATTCAGCGTATTGTGTTATCCCTTCAAGAAAAACGCACAACACAGGCATTGCTAGTACGCAAATTATCTGGTTATCCATCTAGACACCCTATATTACAAGCATTAACGGAATATAATAGGCTCATCAAAGCCCAATATTTACTTGATTATATTGATGATGCAAGTCTGCGCCAATATGTTCAACGAGCACTGAACCGAGGCGAAGCCTGGCATTTCCTCAGGCGAGCTATTGCATCGGTCAATCGTGACCAGTTCCGTGGAAAAAACGAATCAGAAATAGTCGTCTGGAACGAGTGTGCCCGTTTGACGGCAAATGCTATTATCTACTTTAACTCGATGATCCTAAGTCATCTATTACTGCACTTTGAAGAAGTTGGTGACGAGGAAAAAGCAGCAATAACTCGACAAGTATCACCCGTTGCATGGCAGAACATTAATCTGAGCGGCACTTATCAGTTCGCTAGTAACCGCAAACTACCTGATTTACAGGAAATAACTAGGCCTATTGTTGAAAATGAAGTCTAAAATGAAAGGTAACCCAGCTCCACAAGCCATTAACTGCGAGGGTTGTGGCGATTTATGTTACTTTAGAGGGGAAAATCCCTAGAACCCCATATTGAGATGCTTACTCAGTTATTTACAATTGGCGCGAGCGAGTCTCAATCTGTCAGCACGAGTTTTGATGTAGTATTCGGTGTTGATGGTGGTTATCAGCTGTTATCTGGATGCAACGATCTTGGCTAGATCGTCTCAATACAATAAATTGCTTCGCTTACAAGATACAATTTTGATGTCGTCTCCTTGCGATTCAGCCACAACGTAAAGACGCAGGGCTATACCCTCTTCCGTATCAAATCCGGTAAAAATAATAAGTAACATCTGCTTGTCGCGCGTGTTTTCAAGCACTTGCGCTTCTTCAAAACACCAGCCTTTTTTATCTTGTAATTTGTCATTTTGCTTGATGTATTCTTTTACTTTAGACAGGTGTTCAGGCCATGTTGACCAAACATCATCAATATCATCATACTTTTTCAACATTAATCTTTTCTCAACTTGCTAATAAGGAGGTTATAGTACCGTTTGCTATGTTACCAAACTGTTATTATACATGATAAACCCATTGTTAATGTACCGCGCTGATCTTTCCCATTCTTTAGTAGCGCATCAAAAAAGTGGTGATAGAGCGTTCTTGCGAAATAGCGTATTTGATGCGCAATATTGAATTAGCAACTGATTTTCCAAAAGAGATGATGCGAGAAACACATTGG
The DNA here is from genome assembly GCF_031846165.1 of Brumicola blandensis. Classification (NCBI taxonomy): domain Bacteria; kingdom Pseudomonadati; phylum Pseudomonadota; class Gammaproteobacteria; order Alteromonadales; family Alteromonadaceae; genus Brumicola; species Brumicola blandensis. The sequence goes on along the minus strand of NZ_JAVRIE010000001.1, from coordinate 727,877 downwards.
TTGTTAATTAATATAACTGAAATTAAAAAGCAGCCTAGAATTAGGATCGCATTAGTAGGCCCTCATTACACGAAAGATTACCGAATTCTCATCAGAAGAAATTGGACAATTTGGCTAAACTCGAACAACGTTGACAGTTTGATTGATTAGGTTAATCGACAAGCTATACCTTTTTCAGGCTATGAAGAAATTTTGCTTTTCACCAAAACAATTTTCAAGTCATATTGAAAGTTTGTATTCTTGTAATTGAAGACTAGTATCTATTAATGACTCTTGATTTACCTTTATTACTCCTCTTTTGGGACGATCTAGATCGATAATAATAAATACCACAAACACGATTAAAGTAAACATTACAACTGTCGGAAAAGCGGGTCGCTTGTTTCCTAGCCCACTTGTATACCCAAGCATCCCTCCGGCAGTTAAGAATACAATAAATAAAAGGAATAAAACAGGCTCGGGAACATGCAAGCGTAGCATAGACGTTCGTTTGTTTTCGACTAAAATAAGTTGCGTTAAGGCTTGATAAAAGCTGTTAGCTGCACTCGTTTTAGTAGGGTTATCGAGTTCTTTTTCGGCAAAAGCGAGTAACCTTAATTGAGATGCAGATACGTCTTTATTAATAGCTTGCCTTGTTTTGGTATCAGATTGGTCTACTTGACTCAGCTTTATACGAAGCGCCAAGTATTGGTCAAGCTCCTCAAAAATTTCAGCTTTATTAGGGCTGCCCAAAAGAGAAACATGCATTGCAACCCGATTAATCGCCCCTGATTCTTCAATAACCGCATTGCTGCGTGCATCATAGCGTTGCAATGACATATTGAATGTAAACCCTAACAATAATGCTAATAGGCCTATGATACCTGTCTGAATAGCCGTGGACTGAGTTTTCATCTCAGGGTTATCAACGCTGTGGTTACGTTTGCCAAGCGCAAACGCAATTTGATTCACTAAAAGTAAAGCCATGAACAACAACAGGGCAATAATAAAACTATTTTTGTCGTACATTAATTCTTGTCCCAATTACAGACTCCACGTTACAAACAAAGATCACTTTAAACACTGCTCAAAATTAGATTGTTCTATCCATATTGTCAATCCAAAGGCCGTTGATAACGTCAGAAGTGATCAAGAACATTATATAGATTTGATTTTAAATATGGGGGCTTAGGCCATTTCTTCATACACCCTAAGTGCAAGTAAGCATCCTTTGCTAACGACTTAACGTAAAGATTGAAAGCTGATATCATCTACGGTTCTTAACGCCATACAATCACTCTCTTTGCCAATTATCATCGACTCGCTTACTCTCACGCCGCTGCCCGCATAATGTCCCGCAGCGGTGAAAGTGCTGACTTGCACATAGTATTTTCCAATTTTTGGGAGCGCAAATAATTGCTGAAACACTTGCTCTTGTTCCGAAAACTGACCGGCTTTATCAGCGATTAATTCGCTATTTTCATCGATTAAGCGTATGTTTTCGCCGCACCGCCCCACAATTGGTTTTACAACATAACCACTTTCTTTAAGCTCATTAGTGAGCTCAAAACTGGTATTTAGCAACAATGGATGATTCGGAAAAAGTGACCATAGGACAGGTAAAATAGCCTTATTACTGGGTATTAACGTCCACATAGGCTCGTAGATCATAATGTTGTCGTTAATCAGCACATCCGATAATTGCACAGGCTTGTCCATATTATGCGTAAGGGGAAGTTGTTGGCTATTAGCAGCCTCATCGGCGCGTAATTGATCAATCGCAGTTTCCCACGCCCACGTTTTCCAGACCCATTTAATGATGTTTCCATGTTGGTCAACAATATTATTGTTTGGGCCCCAGCGCAGTCCATTTAATCCAATAATACGCTCACACTCAAAGCCAGCGGCCTCAATGGCCGATTGCATGAATAAGGCATGATAGTCTTCTTCTTTGTCATTATCCTGAAGTACATGCACTAGCCCTGTGGCATCACTTTTCTTCCATGCTCTAACTAATCGTTTAAACAGTTTTTCACCATTATCCATGCCTTGTTTTACGCCCAAATGTTTAGCCCATTTACCCTGCACTTTACCCGCCTCCATATAACAAGAAGCCGAATCGCAGTTGTATTCGTAAACCTTTAGACCTCTCTCAGACATTGCAAAATCGAAACGGCTTGTGATCAATTGATTTAGGCGATTATCCCATGACTGTCTTAACTTGGGTAATATTGACGCTGGCAATGAGAATTTACTCAGTAAATCGGGATGTTGTAAAACGTAATCAGTGGCATGCATAAATAACCCATGCAACTCATCAGTTGCTGAGTCCAAAGCTTTTTCTGCGGTTTCTGATATGGCAAAATACTGATAGAAGTCATCAACAGATGACGATAGTAAATGTCCATCCATCATGTCGACATAAGCTGACTCATCTTCGTTAGCGATATTCAACCAAGCGCCATTCAATTTGCTGGCAGGTGCATTAACAGTTTGTATCTTAATATTCGATAGGCCTCTGGGTAACTCTTCAAACTCTACTGCATGCGTGCGGTCTTCAGTTTGTGATACCCAGCCCAAAATAACGGAATCATCAAAGCTACATTGCAGCCAAAAATCACCTTTTTTGCCAATTTTTGCCTTTATTTCTCTTGAGTAGTTGCGGCCATCAGGCCATGCTTCAAAACTCATGTTTTGTTCGACAATATGAATTTTGTCATCAAAAACCTCGCTAACAATGGCGACATGGCCTGTTTCTTCAAACTCTCCGCCCTCCTCCCAAATAAGTAAATCACCTACGCGTGGTGGTTGTTGAGAGCCATTGGCAAACGAGCAGAGCGGCAGTTCTGTGTTGTTCTTTATGTCGCGAATTGAAGAAAGCCTGAAAATTTCATAAGCCATAGAGACATCGTTAAATATCAATCCCTTGTTTACATATAACCAACGCCTAGCATACTCAACACATTGCCATTTATATCCCATATACACCCCTTCGTAATAGCTACGAAAAGCGCTACGATCAGGATATGTATCCTCATTTACGGTTTTATAATCTGACGAGTATGAGATAACGCCGCCGCTTGCGACACCAAGCGGCGCACCAAAGGGCAATGATTGTTGATTACCTGACTTGGACATTTGTATGAGGCCTTTCAAAAATAAGGGTAATGAAGCTTATGTCTACAGTGCTAGTTAATATTGGCGCGTAAAGTCGCCAGCATTTGTGTAAATCGCTCAATAACGGTGAATTCCTTTAAGTCTCTAAACTCACCCGCGTCAAAAAACGTACCGTGACAACGCGAACAATACTCGTAATGAATGTGAAACTGGTTTTTGTCTATCATTTGCATCATGGCAATTTCACACTTTGGGCATTTTATATTTCGATTAGCGTCATGCTTTTTTCCTACATTTTCATCACCAATGTCGATAAACTCAGACCCTTCGATGGCTTGTAAGTCTTCTTTTTCAAGCAAATCAAACCATAAGCCATTGCAACCTTCACAACGCTCAAACTCAACATTGCTGTGAGTATGTGTAAGTAATTGACTGTCACATTTTGGGCAATTCATTTTTATATCCTTCTCGTGCTTAGTTAATGTTATCTGTACTCAATGTGAGTGTATTTAAGTCGTGTCCGAATCGCGTGGCTTGCAAATTAGTATATCGGGGAGCTTTTTTATAAATGAAAAGCGCAAACCCTATTTATATGAAGCCTATTGCCGCACATTTGCAAGTTACTCATTAATGCTTTAAGGGTATTGACAACGGCGATTATTGATAAGTCACAAATGATTTTGCTTTAATTTATGGTTCTCGTGTCTTTTTTTGGACTTATTTTGATTTGGGCATGTTTTGGCCAATACACCTAAAGACGAGGATGTAGTATATTCACACAAGAGGATTGGTTTTTATTGATTGGCAGTATTGTCGCGGATACTTCTTACTATTGTGACAATGGGCAAGTTGACGCAACTATTACCCAAATGCTCCTTAGAAATAGCTCCTCAGTAAATGCTCTTTAGGTATTTTTTATAAAGTGCCTTTGTTTATCACTCATTTTGGGATAACCCCACATGCCACAAGCTGAAAGACTCCGACTGTTACAAGACAAAAATAAAGAAGCGAGCTGGAAAAGGTGGGGAAGCTATTTACCTGAGCGTCAATGGGGTACCGTCAGAGAAGACTATTCCGATGTACAAGACAGTTGGGATTATTTTACGCACGATCAATCTCGTAGCCGAGTGTAACGATGGGGCGAAGATGGGCTAATGGGCTGGACTGACCGGCAATGCCGCCTCTGTTTTGCGCCTGCCCTTTGGAACGGACAAGATGCAATTTTAAAAGAGCGTCTATTTGGTTTGACGGGAAAAGAAGGCAGTAACGGTGAAGATGTTAAAGAATCCTATTATTATCTTGACGCCACGCCTACTCATTCTTATACAAAGGCTCTGTATAAGTATCCTCAAAACCGCTACCCCTACAACGAGCTATTAACGCAAAACCAAGGAAGAGATAAAACACTCGGCGAAGTGGAGCTTGCTGATTTGGGCTTGTTCGACAATGATGCATATTTTGATGTTCTACAAGAGGTGGCTAAGCGCAGCCCAAATGACTTGCTATGGCGCATCAACGTAACTAATCATGGTCAACAAACCTCACCTTTACACGTGCTTGCCTCAGTATGGTTTAGAAACATGTGGCGCTGGCAACATCCTGAAAGTAAAGTCACTAGCAAACCCAGCATAACCTTTGATGCAGATAAACAGTGCTTACGAATCACTCATGATGAGCTCGGTGACCTGTTATTCTATTGTGAGTCTAGCGCTACCTCACCACAATGGCTATTTACCGAGAACGAAACCAACAAAGAAAAAGTGTTCAATCTCAAAAATGACACGCCTTACACCAAAGACGCTTTCCATCGTTATATAATAAATAATCAAAAAGAGGCGGTTAACCCCAATCAGTCAGGAACCAAAAGTGCCGCGCACTATCAGTTCAATATTGAACCGGGTCAAACGATAGAGGTGAAATGTAGACTTCATCTTGTAAATGAAGATAACTCGGTAGCAGGACTTGATGAATTTGACAAACTCTTCAGCCAGCGAAGACAAGAATGTGAGGAATTTTATCAGGATGTGCTGCCTAAAGGATTAACGCAAGAAGATACCTTAATAAGCCGCCAAGGCTACGCTGGATTGTTGTGGACCAAACAGTTTTATGAATTTATCGTAAAAGACTGGATCCATGGCGATTCTGAAACGCCTAACCCATCACTCGCTCGTCAGAATGGACGTAATCATGACTGGCCACACTTTCATGCTCGAGATGTACTCTCTATGCCCGACAAATGGGAATACCCATGGTTTGCGGCTTGGGATACTGCATTTCATATGCTGCCCTTTGTAAAAATTGACCCCGATTTTGCAAAAAGCCAGCTTTTGCTACTTTTACGTGAATGGTACATGCACCCCAACGGCCAAATGCCAGCTTACGAATGGAACTTCTCAGACGTTAATCCACCAGTGCATGCATGGGCTGTTTGGCGAGTATATAAAATGGCTGATCCTAAAGGAAATCGTGATCTGGATTTTTTGGAAAGAGCATTTCAAAAATTATTGATCAACTTTACGTGGTGGATAAACCGCAAAGACGTAGATGGTAAACATGTTTTTGGTGGTGGCTTTTTAGGTCTTGACAATATTGGTGTATTTGATCGCTCACGACCCCTACCGGGCGGTGGCTATTTAAATCAGGCCGATGGCACAGCATGGATGGCCTCATATTGCCTGCTCATGCTCTCAATGGCGATAGAACTGGCCAAGCATCGATCCGCTTATGAAGATATTGCCTCAAAATTTTTTGAGCATTTTGTGAATATTACCGACGCTATAAATTCTCTAGGCGGCAGTGGCTTATGGGATAGCGAAGATGGTTTTTATTATGACCAACTGAATTTTAAAAATGAAGCCCCTATTCCGCTTAAAGTGCGTTCTTTAGTGGGCTTATTGCCCATGATTGCAGTGACCGTTCTGGAGCAAAGTGAGATTGATTTATTACCCGGTTTTAAAAAACGCATGAATTGGTTTTTGGAAAACCGCCCCGAATTAACTAAATATGTTACTGAATATAAAGCGGGGACAGGCAAAAACTCAGGCCTTCGTTTGTTATCGGTGCCATCTAAAGAACGTTTAACAAGTTGTTTGCAATATTTGGTAAGTGAAGAAGAATTTTTAAGCAATTTTGGCGTGAGGTCACTGAGTAAAGTTCACGAAAAACAACCTTTTCAATTTTGGCACGATGGTGAACATAACGAAGTTAACTACGTGCCGGGGGAAAGTGATAGCTGGATGTTTGGAGGAAACTCTAATTGGCGCGGTCCAATATGGTTTCCCGTTAACTACCTAATTGTTGAGGCGCTGGAGCGATACCATCACTTTTATGGAAACGATTTACAAATTGAGGCTCCCAAGGGTTCGGGAAATTTAATCGCCTTAGACCAAATAGCAGACTTAATAAGTGGTCGTTTAATATCCCTTTTCCAAAAAGATGAAAAGGGATATCGCCCCTGTTTTGGCCAAGGTCACGGTTATCGATATGCAGATAGAGAATCGTGGCAGGGGCTACTGCATTTTCATGAGTATTTTCATGCCGAAACGGGTGAAGGGCTTGGAGCATCTCATCAAACAGGATGGACGTCGCTGGTGGTGCGTTTGATACGTGAACGAGCAGAAAAGTTAACTAACCATAAACAATAACGGGGCCTTATCTTGGGCGGACTAGCCAAGCATTCAGCTAGGCATAGCCGCCCGTTCTTAGTATTAGTTTCCGCTGGAAACCTGTACCACCTCAGGATCGTGGATCAGACGCTCACCTGTATCCCCTTTTTTCTCATAGTCCATTTGGCTAAGCACATACCGCATAGCTTCCATTCGCCCGCGGTCCCGATCATTTCCTTGTACCACTACCCATGGGCATTGTGGCGTTGCGGTGGCTGCAAACATTGCGTTTTTATACTGAGTAAACTCATCCCATTTAGCTTGCGCTTGGGCATCTACCGTGCTCAGTTTCCATTGTTTAAGCGGATTAGTAACACGCTCTTCGAGGCGCTTTTTCTGCTCCTGCAAATTAATAGAGAACCAAAACTTTATAATGTTGACACCATCTTCAAGCAACATATTTTCGAATGTAACCACTTGTCGTAAAAACATCTCATATTGCTGAGCACTACAAAACCCCATCACAGGCTCTACTACCGCACGGTTATACCAGCTACGGTCAAAAAAGGCGATGCGCCCAGGGTCGGGCAAATGATTGATGTAGCGCTGAAAATACCATTGTCCCAGCTCTAGTTCAGACGGTTTTGATAAGGCAATGACTCGATAATGTCGAGGATTAATAAATCGGACAAAACGCATGATAGCACCGCCTTTACCTGCGGTATCCCGCCCTTCAAACAGTATCGCTAGGCGCTCTCGCTGAGAGTGCAGATGTTGTTGCATCCATACCATTTCGGTTTGTAAATTAACATATTCGGGATCGTTTTCTAAAGAATGAAACGCCATAAAACCTCCTAAGTACTATGTTTGTCTGCACATTCAAACGTTATTTTTATCAACTCAGGTGTGTAGACAACGGCAATACTTGATAAGTCACAAACAATTCGACTTATTGGTTTTTCACTCTGTTTGAAAGCTGATTGCGTTGTAATACTAGAGAACCGACAACTTGCTTACTAGCGATTTATACAGCACTAGTTCAATACTCACTTTCAATGGTATATTACCTACAAGGAATCTAATTTTTTTGGCAGTAAACGCAACATGAATACATGGTGGGGAAAGGCAGAATTTGCAGTTGACGAATGCCAGCGTTGGTCAATTGGTGATAGGTTTATAGCTGTTCAGAGGAAACAAAAAGAGTGGAAGTTCTGGAATATAGAGACCAAAGAAGAAACATCGGATGTGTTGGTACGTGAATCCCTCACTATATCACAACTCTCCTCTATACAACCTAGCCAGCGATTATTAATGCGTGATACACCATCACATCTTGAGGTGTTCCCAAGATTGGCTGATAGATCGATGGTTATCCGTCCTGGGACCGCTATAACCGTACTTCCAGACGAAGAAATAAATTTATATGTCAGTACCCAGTTATGGGTAAGCTTTTCAATAAAAGACGCTCAAGCGCCGCTATATGAAATACCTTTATGGGCACCATCAGATTCCTGGTTTGGTGTGTCGAACATGGTCGGAGAATTGTGCTATGCCAAATACTCTGAGGCAAATATTGAATTGACCGACTTGAAAAAAAGACAACATCGAGTATTTACGAGTATTCAAATTATCAATGAGCACAACGAGCCTTTAGTTATTCAACGCATCAAAATACCTATGCCTTTACTTAATTTATACGTCGATAATGATGGTCAGTTTTGGACAGACAGTATTTGCTTGACTCACAATGAAGATGACAACAAACCATCATTTAAGATATTAAAAATGGATGTGGATGACCATAAGTATACCATATTGAGTCGGGCGCGTGAGACAGGTGGAAACAACGTTTTTATAAGTTCACTGAAAAGTCTTATTGCATGAAAAATAACACAACACGAGATTTGAAATGAATAACGATGACGCTATCTTTGGTCTTTTCAGCCAAGTCCAATTGTTCTCAATCGGCAAGGCGATACTTATACTCATTATTGGGTTTTTACTTGCTCGCTTAGCTAGAAACGCAATTGGAAGATTACATGTATTAGACTTGACACCGCACGGACTGATTTTAGTTAAACGCTTAGTTTTTTATGGCGTGCTTATATTGACCGGCGTGTCAGTTATGCGAGAGTTGGGATTTGACTTAAGTGTTGTGCTTGGTGCCGCAGGCATACTCACCGTAGCAATTGGTTTTGCTTCACAAACCTCAGCATCAAACCTGATCAGCGGTTTATTTTTAATGATGGAGCGACCGTTTTCGGTGGGCGACAATATCAAAGTGGGTGATACCATCGGAGAAGTTATTTCTATTGATTTGTTATCCGTCAAAGTGAGAACCTTCGACAATCTGTTTGTGAGACTCCCAAACGAATCTATGATTAAAACCGAAGTCACTACTTTGACTAAGTTTCCTATACGGCGTGCTGATATTAAAGTAGGCGTTGCCTATAAGGAAGATATCGAAAAAGTCAAAAACATACTCACTAACTTAGCTGATGCCAACCCCTTGTGTCTAGAAGAGCCGGCCCCACTTTTTATTATACTTGGCTTTGGGAACTCGTCGATTGACATCCAGTTTTCAGTCTGGGCTAAGCGAGAAAGCTTTTTGACGCTCAAAAATTCCTTTTATCAAGAAATAAAGCAAGCATTTGACCAAGAAGGTGTTGAAATACCATTTCCACACGTTAGTTTATATTCTGGAGAAGCGACCAAACCCATACCCATATCAATTGTTGATAATAAGCCATGACATGACCGACGCTGGTTGCCACTTTAGGCGGTGCTAAAAACTCCTACATGAATATTTACATGCATAGAGACTTTAGAGTGGAAAGGGCGCTCTACAATCTTTAGGGTGTGCAAGGGCTATTGTTAGTTGGGCGGTTGCAGACTAACTGTGTCCACAACCGTTTTTCGTTAGCTATCGAGTCATACTCTCAGGGGCATCTAAAAGAGGCAAATTAAGTTTCATTCGCTGACTATTACGAATAAAATTCGCGCCAATTTCAGCGATTTCACGGCCTTCTTTTATTTTTTGCTGCGCTTTCGTTTGGTTTGCTTTAGATTTTGCTACCAGTGCATTGCCTTTTTTCACACTTTCTATCGCATCTTCCCAGCGTTCACCAATCGCTTGTAAACGTTCAGCTTCGTACTCGATTTCTTTCGGACTCGAAGAGCCACCAATACGTGTTACCTCTAATTGGTAATCCTGCCTTGCCTTAATGATCGCGTCGCTACCAGATTGGATCATCGCTTCACCTTCTCGTAGTTGCTTGCGCGATGCCTCTAATGCTTTTTCACCGTCAATGATTAATTTTTCACCTTTTTCAGCGTATTTTTTACCTTGTTCCCACATACCTTCTGGATCGTTGGCAAATTCCTCCATTTTAGGTGAGCTTGCGCAGCCTGAAAGGATTGTCAAAGTCGTCAATAATATTAATAGTGTTTTCATGTTCATTCTCCGTTTGTGCGTCACGAGTAAAAGCTCGAAACTTTATTAGGTTGTAGGCGGGTAGACGACGACTTTATCAAACAAGTCACATTTTTTTTTGTTTTTTTCGAGAAACCATTTCTTTTTTGCCCTTAATTATTTTTTTGCCACATTTTAAAAATAATTGTGACTCCACGGATTTATGCATCGTCTATCGCTTCAGTTATCAATTAAATATTGTTGTTACATGGTTATAAGGAAGCCTTATGCGAATTAAATTATTTATTTACAGCATCGTATTGTGTTTATTCGCAATTTTTATTATTCAAAACGCAAGCATGGTTGGCATTAAGTTCTTTTTTTGGGAGTTAGAGTTACCACGAGCGATGGTATTGATTGTGTCGTTTTTGCTGGGCGTACTGTTCTGGGCATTATTCCCGTTAAAGAAAATATTAGGTAAAGATTAGCCATGTCTATGTTTTCAACGTCCAATTCACACAAAGTGAAAATAAGCAGCGTGATTGAACTCTCGTTATGGATATTTGCGCTGCTATGTGTGGGAAGTTTCATTGGAAATCACTTTTACGCACACGCACAAACGCAAGCGGTTAAAGAGAGTTATAGCGAGATAAAAGGTCCACTAAATGAGGAAGTTATAGACAGTAAGACAGAAGTCGAGGATGAGACCATTGGATTTTTCAGTATGGCGTCACTTGACATAGAAGCCGCTATTACAAACGGGACGCAGGACGCGGCACTTGATAAAGGCATAGGACGCGTAAGGGGCACTTCTTATTTTGGTTTGCCAGGTAATGTGGCCCTTGCGGGGCACAGAGACACTTTTTTTCGCAACCTGCAACACGTAAAGGTAGGCGATGAAATTGAAGTCAAGCACGGCAGCACCGTAAGCCATTATGTAGTGACGGGTTACAAAGTAGTTGAGCCAACAAACACATCAATCTTGATGGACACAGAGCAAACGACATTAACTTTAATAACGTGCTTCCCATTTAATTATGTGGGCAGCGCACCACAACGATTCATTGTATTTGCAACAAAAATTGCACCAAACGTGCACTAACTTACTTAAAAGGAAACGAAAAATGAAAAAATTATTAACAATATGTGTTTTAGGTGTGTGTTTGATGTCACCATTTTCAGACGTGAAAGCACAAGATTCAATCTTGGAAGACAGTTATATTACCACACAAGAGTTTTTTGAGGCAGAAGTCATGCGTGTCAAACGGGCCGACAGAGTAGTAGTTGTCCGTGGTGCCAATAAAGGTGATATTCGTGAGTTTTTTGTACCAGAGGGTGCTGAAATCACCATCAAAGGCAAAAAAGCGCGATTGCGTGATATTCGCAAAGGCGACGTAATGTTGATCACTATGTCACCCAAAACAGAGCGCATCACTATCGCGAAGATACGTGTACCAGAAACGGAAATGACACTAACAGAACGAAGAGAAGCGCCAGTAGAGGAAGTGTTGCCTGCTGTGTTACCTCAAACGGCCAGTAGTTGGTACTCAATCTTGTTCTTAGGCGGGTTTGCAGCTTTCTTGGCCACTGTACTAAGAATACGCAAGGTTGTCTCGTAAACTAAACTATCTGAACGTGCGGGCAAATTAAGTTTGCCCGCCATTTATCTAGAAGCCTTGAAATGCTTTAGATTTAAGGAAAAAAATCAGATGAAAACGGAAATTAAAGACAAAATAAAAAGTAATTTTTCAACCAAAGAAATCATTGGTATTTCGGCTGTATTTTTTTTCATGTTTGCGATGATAATTGGGCAACTTGTGTATCAATCAATTAAGCGAAATTCTGTTAAGTCATTTGAAACTGCGGGTGTTGCTATCAGTGCAGAGGTAGTAAAAAAACCATTGGGTGCGAAACAAACACGGATTGTGACTAGCACAGGTACATACTTCGTCAAAGACATTGCCGTTTTAATCACCGGCAACGAAATGATAGTTGAACATCGCTATAACGGTGAATCCGCCCTTTGTGACAAACAAACGCAAAAATGTGTTTGGCTCATTCGTCCTTAAATGAACTTCCCTTTATCAACTTTTTAAAACACCGCCGCTTTCTTTACCAACTAGTTCGAACTAACAATATGTGCTTGCGTGCAACAACAGACACACAAGCGATAAATTGGGCTAGTTGGTTTTTTCTCTCTATATGATTAGTTCCGTGACCCCTGCCCTATACAATTATTGATTTATCAACAAAAATACAAAATTTTAAAATTTATCGCCGTCATTCAAACAATAAATCCACTACAATCGCTCTGAAGTGTTAAAAAGGAACGCATAAATTAATGAAAACAAGAATAAGCAATACCGTGTATTGGCTGATAGCCCTGCTCTTTTTATATACCGGCTATACTCTCTCACAAATCAATTACATGAATATCGAATGGTTCTCTCGCTCAGGCTGTTTGATTGTCATATTAGGCGGGTGGGCAAGTTTTGGCGTTGTGTTTAAAGAAAAACTGCTCATTCAACGCATGAACTGGAAACGCAATCAAGCACTGAATAAATCTAAATATAAATTTTTGAAAGCCAAACATCACGAAGCGTTGAGCCATGACGAGGCGGCCGAAATAAACGAGCTGCATGATAAAGAATTGGCCGCCCAACTTGAGCATCTTCGTCTATCTGTGGGAGCTTTAGAAGCTTCCCTGTTGATTGGCGGTACGCTGGTATGGGGATTTGGTGACATTTTCTTGCTTTATCTGAACTCTGCGCTCTAAAAGAAGAGACAGCCAATGACTTCCTCTATAAGCGACCAGCATGAAGCTACTAAGGCTTAAGTTTTAAAACGTCATAACAACATGCATCCCGAACCAGAAGATATTCTGTCGATTTTCAGCTTCATTTTTAATAACAGCGCCACCAAATGATTGTTCAAATATGGCGTTAACGGCTATATCAGCAGACACATTGAATGCTTGCTGTGTACCCACTCTAAAATTATTAAAGCCTGATTGCAGTGAGCCGGTATACCCGTTGTCAAATGCTGCGCCAATGTAAGGTGTCACAAACCATAGCTCGTGAAGCGCAACCCCTTTCTGAATACCCACTTCAGAAAATAGTCCTGCTTGTTCTATGCTATATAGTAAGTTTACATATGGCGATATAACACCTTCTTGAAATGCGACCATATCGACAGAAACCTCTGTATCACTGATTTTATCCTTGAAAAAGGCTAGCTGAGTGATACCAATCACATAGTCGACCTGATTGATCGTATTTTGATAGGCAATCGTCACGTTTAGCTCGTCGTAGCTCACCTTATCATTGGCGGCGACGCCGTAAAGTGCATGAATCGACCAATGCTCATTCATCGCATGATTGAACCCTGTCCAGATAATGCCACCTTGAGGCAAGTTGTCTCGTCCCTCTGTCACATATTTACTGTCAATCCCAACACTTATTTCAGTCTGTGCCAGAGCGTTCATGGGAGACAACAGTAAAAAATAAGCGCAAAACACAGTTATAGGCTTCATTTGCCAGCACCTTTAATAGCATGGTTGGGCTGACTTCCATCGTTTAATATCCTTACTTCCCTTTGCGGGAATGGAATTTCAATGCCGTTTGCTCTGAGTGTTTCAAAGATGATCAGCATCAAATCTCCCCCCACACGATTTTTACCGTCATCAATGCCGAGCATCCAAAACTCCACAAACATGTTTACACCTGAATCGCCGAAACTATCAATTTCACAATCGGGTCTCTCTTCAAATGGCACATCCTCTCCACTTATCACTTGCGGATGCTCGGCTACCGCTGTTTTAATAAATTCTACCATTTTGCGAATGTCGGTCGCATATGGCACAGAAAAATCAACTCGGTAACGTTGTTTTGGATCTTTATGTGTCCAGTTGATCAACAGTGAAGATATGAATTTTTCGTTCGGTACCAAAATGTCCTTACCATCATACGTTTCCAATACGGCATAGCGCATTTTAAATTCACGTACAAAGCCTTTCTGTCCATCATCTAACTCAACAAAGTCACCCACCGTAAGTGATTTATCGAGTAGAATTATAATACCCGAGATAAAGTTTGAGGCGATAGATTGAAGGCCTAGACCAATACCCACACCTAAAGCACCACCAAACACAGCCAACGTTGTCAGGTTTATACCCATAATGTTCATCAGTAATAACACAACAATACAAAACAAACTGACTTCGAATAATTTAGTGAAGACTTCTTTAGTGGGTACATCTAAGCTTTTTTGGTTTTTAATGACCGCTTTACCAAAGGTGCTAGATTCTCTACCCAACCAAAATAGAAAACCGCCAAAAATGAGCACTCTTGCCACGCCGTATGCTGAAATACTTAAATTGCCAAGCTCAATGGACATGTTTCGGAGCACCGCAACAATAAAAGGCAAAACATCGATTAAATGTAAAAATAAAATGGGGAGTAAAACCCAGCGAAACGCGAGTCCAAGATGACGTTTTGTCACGAATGCAGTGATGAGCGAATTGACAAAAATTAAAATAGCAACCGTAAATGCGGTTTGTATAAGCCACGGTGAGTATTGCAAACTTTCACCAACGTGTGTCGAGATTTTCAACAGCGTGATGGCTAATATTGGGAATATCATATCACCTAAACGATAAAGTAACTTTTGGCTTGGATGTGCTGTTTCTATCGGGATATTGTGAGTAACACCAATGCTGTGCCTCAACTTGAAAGAAAGACCATATGCGGTTGCATAAATGATAAAAATGACCAAAAGTTGAACGTAGGTCAGCCCGCTACTTAATGACAACATCAGCGTTTGTATAAGCGCATCAAACTCGGTTTGTAAAGCTTCAATATTCATAATCTAGTTCACTTGTTTATGTTGAGCGACAAACTACCGTCAAGATGCAAATCTCGCTGCGGATAAGCGATGGTAATTTGGTGAGTTTCAAACAATTTACATATGGCATACCGTACTTCACTTCTAGCATATCGCCGCTCGCTTTCAGCCGATGCGTCCATCCAAAAATACACTTCAAACATAAGAGCGTTATCCCCGAAATCATCAAAAAATACGGCGGGCGCGGGGACTTTTAGTACGCAATTCAAAGTATTTGTTGCCTCCAAAATTAAATCTCTGACTGTGGTGACAGGCGAGCCATACGCAACACCGACCCTTACAGAAGTGCGTGTCAGGGTGTCTATGAGCGTCCAATTAGTCACCGTGTTCTCGAGTAAAAAACTGTTGGGGACTAACATATGTACGCCATCAACCCTTCGAATCCTAGTGGAGCGGGTATTAATCGCCTCTACAGTACCTCTGGCTGAGTCAACTTCCAGCGTATCGCCAATGCGAATTGGCCGCTCCCACATCAATATCCAGCCACTAATAAAGTTATTGATAATATTTTGCGCACCAAAACCAACGCCTATGGCAATTGCGCCTGAAACAAATGCAAAAGCCGTCAATGGGATATTCATAAGATCAAGTGTTGTGACAAACAAGACCACTAAAAATATGACCTGAACAACCCTGTTAACAAGATGCACAGCATCGGGCGCCATGCCTCTTTTAATTAAGATATAGGGGATAAATTTAGCAAGTTGTTTAAGCAGCCATATGCCGCCAAAGACAACTAGAGGTATTATCAACACCACCATGAGCGTAAACTTGTAGCCCATGGCGGTGAAAAGCTCAGTATTGAGAAAAGTTAGCCACTCATTCATTGTTGTTTGCCTTTGTAAATGTGAGGGCTCAGATTTTCATAACTGCATCATTAATCTGAGCCTCGTTTATTATTTGTTTCTTCTACTTTGTCTAGCGCTCGTTTGTAGCGCATTTTCACTGTACTTAGTTTTTGATCGACAATGTGTGCAATGTCAGCAAATTCGAGACCACCAACCACTCTAAACACTATAATTGAGCGGTCTTCAATGCTGAGCGTGTCTAACCATTTATCAATGTGTTTTTTATTATCGTTAGTGTCATCATTCTCTTGCTCAGCAGCAACGTGAGCGGCCTCATCCATATCGACTAAATCCAGTTGTTTCTTTCGAAGCTTAGATAGCGCTAAATTATGGGCAATTTTATACACCCAGGTTTTAAAACTGGCGCGCTGCTCAAATTGCGCAATGTTATTAAAAACATTGAACATGGCGTCACTAACCGTTTCCTCTGCTTCTTCCATAGAGCGTAAATAGCGATAACATATTTTTACCAAAGGCTTATGATATCGATGAAAAAGCACCTCATAGGCTGCTGTCACATAGGGCAATTGAAGCTTAGCTATTCGCACTAACTCACTATCGTCCATTTGTGACAACCGATCAGAGACACGATTGTGCTCGTGCTCTGTAGCTTTCATTAGTCTTCCCTTTATTTTTTATCACTTAACCTGATTATGGTGAATTGCTTGTTGAGTAATTCTTGATTAGGGATACTAAGCTGCTCACCGTCCTTGTTTTCGATCAGTGTGTTGACAGTACTCACCATGACAACATTGCCGACAAAGCCATCTATCTTGACTTCGTCTCCTGGTAATAACTGCTCTCTTGCGTAAATACCAGACACAATACTATTGGCAACTTCTTTACTGCCAAGACCTAATGCAAGGGCAAGCGCAATCCCCAGACTAGCGATAAGAACAGTAAAAATGGTGTTAAGTAATTCTGTCTCAAGCTCTAGCTGACCGACAACTAATGAAAATGTAATAAATAACACTAGGATCTGAAGAACACGGCCTACCGACGAGCCATATTCGACGCCCAAGTTGCTTAAGGACGTCTCCACTTGTGATTTTCCTTTAGAGGCAATGAATAGACCGATTAACGCGATGACAAGGGCACCGAATATTTTAGGCAAGTACAACACAAAGTCGTCTAATATCGCTGAGAACCTATCTAAACCTAGAGTGTCTGCCGCTGCCACCAAAATAACGAGCACAAAAAAGATATGTAAGATACCACCCACTAACTGTGAGGGTGTAGACTTAAAACCGAGGGTTTTGAGGCCTTTTTCAATGCCTAGCTTGTTACACAATTTGTTAAAGCCGACTTTTTCGACCAGCTTTGCTACCCACTTCGTCACCAATTTCGAAAGGTATAGCCCAATGACTACAACAATAATAGTTGCAATTAGGTTGGGCATAAAGCCAGCTATTTCTGTCCAAAATTTAGAAAGTGCATCACTAAAAGATTGAGTCCACGCGTCAATGTTCATTATTGTTCCTATTGGTTGATTTCTTTGAATTGGTTTTTTTTGTTACTGTTCTAGTACTTTTGCTGGCTTTTTGTTTATGCAAAGCCAATCTTCTTTTGGCTGAGTATGCTGAGGCACCAAACCCTAAAAATAGGACCCACACCCACCCAACAAAGATACTCATGACATCCTTGGCCGCAGTCGTTTTTTTCGTTTTATTCAAGACTTTTTCAAGCGCGATATCTTCGTTCTTGGGCTCTGGATCATCTGCCCATAGTGCTTTTAGCCTGTCTTCTTCGCTACTCATGCTCAACTCCAAAAAATAAGGCGGTCTTATATTATAAGCCGCCCCACTTGCGTATTATTTATTCACTATCAATATTTCAACACGTCTATTTTCAGCGCGCCCCTCAGGCGTTTCATTAGATGCTACTGGTTTATCTTTCCCAAATCCAGTAAACGTCACGCGGCTGTTTTCAATTTCACTGACTTGAGTAATAAAGTTAGCCACGACTTCTGCACGCGCTTTAGATAACGCCAAATTCAATTCAGCACTACCTGTTGCATCAGTGTGCCCAGACACAACAACATCGGCATTGGGGAAACGTTTGATGGCGTCTGTAATTTTATTAAGCATCACAAAATTAGACGATTCAATTTCGCTACCACCTGATTTAAAGGAGAAACCGTGGGCTCGGATAAGCACATTATCACGCTGACGATAAACAGTTGCTTCTTGCTCAGTAAACATTGATTGCACTGCGCTAAATCGAGCATCGTCTGCTTTTTTCGCCGCAATTTCTTTTTCACGCAGCAGTTGAGCTTGCATTAACGCTTCGGCTTTATCTTTCGCTAATTGACTCTCTCTGTTTTTTGATTCAGTGGTGAGCGATGCAAGTTTAGCTTCTGTCTGACTTAGTTTCGTCGTGATCATCTCATTTTTAGTTGCCAGCGAGGCAACTTGCTCTCGTAGACTAGCCACTACCTCTTTATTCGTATTGTTGAACTGCACAGACGAATTAATGGGCGACATTATTGTGCTAAGTTGATCTTGATACCACAGAATTTTTTGCTCTTCGTCAAAATCCGCGTTTTCAAAAATTGAATTGATATCGGCAATCCCTTCAGCCTGTTTTATTAACCAAATAGCACGGTTGGAGTGAACGTTTGCTTTGGCAGTATCAGTTCTATTTACTTCCAAAGTGTCGATGGCTAATTTTAATTCATCTTTAGCTTTGGCAATTGTGCGAGGCGCGACATCATCTAAATCATTTTTTTCTGCTTTTTTAACGGCATCTTGTGCAAAGCTCAACATATTTTTTTTCAAGGCTGACAGCTCAATGGCTAAATATTGATTCTTAATCGCTTCAATATCGCGAACCGCACGTGCGTCTTGACCTAACTCAAGTTGAGCGATGGCTTTGGCAAATGCTTGCTCAGCTTCTTTAAACGCTTCTGGTGAGGCTGTGGCCGCATTTACACTTAAGGCTTTTTCGCGAGCGAGTAATACCTCTTCAAAAGTGTACTTCGCCTTGTCTGATTGAACCCTGGCCGCTTTGGCTCGTGCAACAGCTTCTTTGGCAAGACCAGTGGCATTAGTTTTACCTGCTTTAGCATCTTTTAATGCAGACTCATATACTCGCTGCGCTTCTTTCATCTGCTCTGGCGCAAAAAATGCCAAATTATCGGCAGTGGCTTTTTGCAACAGCATATTGGCTTCACTGATAATTGGGTTTTGCTGAAAAATATCTTTTTCATTGATTGAGGGAGAAGACGCGCAGCCTCCTAATAATGCTACCGCAAGACTGATACTGATTATTGTTCGTTTCATTTGTGTATTTCCTTCACAAAGCTTCGCCGATATTGACGTTTGCTAGTAGAGACGAGACTAAAATTGAATAAGTCACAACAATTTAAAAAACTTTTTGTGACTTTGCGCGCAGGTATATCGTCTAGGGACTCAGAGCCTAAATAAATAGAGAATGTGATGTCTGAACATTTGTCAGGATTAATTAATGATGCACTACATCTATCAAAGGATGAAGAGACATCCTCCGAGCTGAAAGTAAAACTGTCTCAAACTGATACAAATGACACGGCATTGTTGTTGGAATCAGTGCCAATAGATGAGCGTGTTTTGCTATGGGAAGCGCTTGCCAACCACAAAAAGGTCGATGTACTTGTTGCGATGCGCGACGACGCTCGTATAGCGTTGATAGAAGCCACTGAGCTAGAAGAATGGGAAGCATTATTTATAGATGTTGAAGCAGAAGTTGTGCTTGAACTAGTCGACTCGTTGCCCAAAGAAGTACTGTCCATCGCTTACTCTGCGATGGATAGGTTGCAGAAACTCTATTTTTCTTCTGCCATAGAATACGCTGCACAGGAGGTTGGTCATTGGATCAATCACAATTTCTTGGTGTTACCGCTCAATGCAAAAGTGAGAGACGGTGTCCGATTATTAAGACGAGACTTACCCGCGCACACAGATGCGATTTATCTGATTAATCGTGCGGGCGGTTTTTCTTATGCGGTGCCTATCACCAAGATATTTAGTTCACCAGAGCATATCCATTTAGTCGATATAGCGCTTGAGGACTATCCAACAATACATGCAAATGAAGCTTGTCATGTTGCTGCAAAACAAGTGTTGCTATCTAACTATAGCGCATTGCCGGTTGTCAGTGCGGATAACAAATTGCTTGGCCGTATTGATTCAAAAACCGCTAGTGAACTGGCGTTCGAATATTATGAAAGACAATTGATGGCAGGTGCCGGTATGGATGAAGATGAAGATTTATTTTCACCTGTTAGAAAAAGCGCGAAAGGGCGAGCAGTATGGCTAGGTATCAACTTATTGACAGCTTTTTTAGCCAGTGCGTTTATTGGAGTGTTTGAAGCTACACTTCAACAAGTTGTCGCGCTGGCGGTGTTAATGCCAATTGTGGCAAGTATGGGGGGTATCGCTGGTAGTCAAACACTCACTTTGATTATTCGAGGTTTGGCTTTAAAACAAGTCACTTCAGGCAATGCGATGGCATTGCTGATAAAAGAACTGAAAGTGGGTGGATTAAATGGCATTATCTGGGCGCTCGTCATCGGAGTGATAGCCGCCCTTTGGTTTAACATGCCCCTAATTGGCGTTGTCATTGCGTGTGCGATACTGCTAAATATCATTGCCGCTGCGCTTGCGGGTGTATGTATTCCCATTATATTGGATAAATTGAATATTGATCCTGCGCTATCAGGATCTGTGATCTTAACCACTGTGACTGATATCGTTGGGTTTGTTGCATTTTTAGGCCTCGGAACGTGGCTATTACTTTAAAACAGAAGGAATAAATAACGTGGATGTATTTGGTTTGGAGCAAGATGTACTCATTTGGATCGGCATCATGTTTTGTATAAGTCAGTCAGCTATGTTTTCGGGGCTCAACTTGGCGTTCTTTTCGCTAAGCCGATTACAGTTAGAAATGGAAGTGAGTCATGGCAATAAAGCCGCCGCTAAAATACTTAAATTACGAGAAGATTCCAATTTTCTGTTAACCACGATTTTGTGGGGCAACGTGGGTATAAATGTATTACTTACTCTGTTGTCGGACTCTGTGTTAGTTGGCATGAGTGCGTTTGCATTTTCAACAGGCTTTATCACCATATTTGGTGAGATATTGCCACAGGCATATTTTTCTCGAAATGCAATGAGGATGGCCTCTTTGATGTCACCCGGTCTGCGTTTTTATCAATTTGTATTGTATCCCGTTGCCAAACCATCAGCGCTTATATTAGACGGCTGGTTAGGCAAAGAAGGTGTTGAATATATGCGAGATCGCGATCTGCGGCGCGTTATTAAACAACATGTCGATGCAGATGAAGCGGAAGTTGACCATATCGAAGGCATTGGAGCACTTAACTTTTTAGCAATTGACGATGTAAAAGTATCGCAAGAAGGCGAACTACTTGAACCAAGTTCAATTATTAAGCTTCCCACAAAAGTGGATTTTCCTATTTTGCCCAGCTATGTTCGTGAAAGCTCTGACCCCTTGTTACAACAAATCAATGCCAGTGGCCATAAATGGGTAGTGTTAGCAGATGAGGAAAATGAACCCTACTTAATCTTAGATGCTGATGGTGCGTTAAGGGCTGCATTATTTAACCCTGATGGCTCTTTCGATATTTACGATTATTGCCACAGGCCGCTTATTGTTAAAGACGAAACCTTAACGCTAAGTGATGTCATTTGGCATTTAAAATCGCAGGAATCGTTAGATGTACATCATGACGGTACGATTGATGTTGATGTGGTTTTGGTGTGGGGTGAACATCCGCGCATCATTACAGGTGCCGATATTCTTGGGCGTTTGTTAAAAGGTGTCACGTCTAAAAAGCCAGAAATTAGTGTCAGTAGTATCCAAAGTGAAAATAAAACATCATGATTTCAAAAAGCGCGAAAACTTGATGTTGAGGGTTTTAGCGCTTTTATGAGGTCTAATTATTTATCGAGTAAAGCAAGAAAGTGTTGTAAACAATAAAGCTAAGTACTAGGATTCCGCCCTCTTTTCGACTGATTGCACCCAGTTTTTTGTATCCATATGCCATAACCAATAGCATCAAGCTCGTTGCCAGCATAACAGGCCAATCACGGTAAACTAGCGCATCATCCACGGGGATTGCGCCAAAAATACCAGAAAACCCAACCACTGCCAGCATATTGAACATGTTTGAGCCAATAATGTTACCTATGGCAATATCATGCTCACCTTTTTTAGCGGCTGCTATTGTCGCCGCTAATTCAGGTAAAGAAGTACCCAACGCAATAATCGTCAGCCCAATAATTAGATCGCTAATCCCCATTTTAACGGCAATAGATTGAGCGCCCCAAACGAGTATTTTGGCGCTTAACAATAAGAGTAATAAACCAATGATTAACCAAAACGTTGCGCGACCTCTACTCATCAATGTCGATGCCAACTCAGTAGATACATCGCTAGCTAACTCGTCGCTACGGTGTTGTTTGGCGGTTAACACCGACCATACGATTAATGCTACAAACCCTGCCAACAGTAAAATAATGTCAATAAGCGATAATATATTGTCGAAGATCAGCCACCCCGAAAAAAGTACTATCGCCAACAATAATGGGAGCTCTTTTCTCACAATTTTTGAACTGACAGTAATTGGATAAAGAATTGCCGTTAGTCCTAGCACGAATGCAATGTTAATTATGTTGGAGCCATATGCATTGCCCAAAGCGATATTTGGATTTCCCTCATAAGCAGCAAATACCGATACCATCATCTCTGGCGCAGAGGTACCAAAGCCTACAACGAGCATACCGATGAGTAGCGGAGAAGCGCCTGCATATTTTGCACTTACCGCAGCGCCTTCGACAAATCTCTCTGCACTATAAACTAATAAAACAAGTCCCAGCAACACAGCAATTATTTCAACATACATACGCTTACCCTCTTCTAAGTAGCCGGTTTAGCCTTATCACTTAATGGTAATGAGTGTTTCCTAACCTTTACCCACCGTTTTATTACTGTTGGGTTTTGCTCGCTTTTCAATAAAGCTATAGATTAAACCTGCAACATCTTTTTTAGTCGCAGTCTCAATGCCCTCCAGACCAGGAGATGAATTGACTTCCATTACAACAGGTCCTCGAGATGATCTTAGCAAATCTACACCACACACATTCAAGCCCATTATTCCTGCTGCTTGTACCGCGGTCGCCCTCTCTTCAGGTGTTAGTTTCACCAATACAGCACTTCCACCACGATGCAAGTTAGAACGAAACTCACCTTCTGCTCCTTGGCGTTTCATGGCTGCAACCACTTTGCCACCTACCACAAAACACCTTATGTCTGCTCCCCCTGCTTCTTTTATAAACTCTTGAACAAGGATGTTTGCCTTTAACCCCATAAATGCCTCTACAACAGATTCTGCGGCCTTTGAGGTTTCTGCTAGTACAACGCCAATCCCTTGTGTACCCTCTAGCAATTTAATGACAACAGGTGCCCCACCCACGTTTTTAATAAGGTCTTTTATGTTATCAGGGCTATGCGCAAAACCAGTCCTTGGTAAGCCTACGCCCTTTCTTGACAACAGTTGCATAGAACGCAATTTATCTCGTGAGCGGCTTATCGCGACCGATTCATTCACACAAAAACTCCCTGTCATTTCAAATTGTCTGACAACAGCGGTACCGTAAAAAGACACAGAAGCACCAATGCGGGGGATCACAGCATCATACTGCGGTAATTCTTTACCTTTGAAACGGACAACAGGACGACTACTGGTAATATCCATATAGCAATGCATGGTGTTTATAATATCTACTTCATGCCCGCGGGCTTGGCCTGCTTCTTGAAGTCTACGAGTAGAATATAGTTTTTTGTTGCGTGATAAAATGGCGATTTTCATGTTAAGCCTTCTATAGGTTGAGTTGTTGCGTGTAATAATAAAGATAGACGCATGCTATAACCTATAAGTCACAACCAATATGCAAGCCATTTAGTTTATAAACAAGCATGCTGATGATTTTAAGCTTCAAGATTATTCCATTTTTTTGGTTACCGACATGATTTGCATGTGCTCAATTTCAATGACTGACGAAAAATGCGAACACAAATTCACAATAAACAATTTTAGTTTGTGACTTATATAGCAAACCTGTCGTCTTTACGCACAACCAATGCATGATTTGTGATTTGCAATCATTTAAGAGACCAAAAAATGAGAAGACTATCTTTCTTAATATCAATGTTATTGATTGGTATTTTTTTATACAGTGCGCTTAAGAACGGTGATTCTGCGACAGTTGCTTTCCTTGACTGGACATTACACTTGCCACTAGGCGCCTTAATCTGTTTAGTGTTTGCAGCCGGTGCAGCAGCCGGTATTTTACTAACACATCCACTGCATCGGTTTTTTGGCCGCCGTTTTACTCACTAGTGAACGTGCCCTCCTGGGGCACTGAACTTTCTTACAATTTTCTATAAAGGTTAATATCCGTGGACTTCATAAGCCTAAGTATGCGCATATGTTTAATATTAGTAATAACGTCATTTGGCGCAAACGCATCAAATACCGGAGGCGTGCCAGCTCCGTCAATGACACCTTTTGAAAAAGGAATAGGTTATCGTTTTGCTTTTTCGCCGAATAATGAAGACTTTTCTCAAGTAGGTCTGCATCGTTTTCAGTATCAGCAATCCTTTGACGAAAAGAGTCGATGGCGACTCATTGCTCAGGTGAGAGATATAAACAACACAACGCAATATGATGAGCTAAGAGTGCAATACCTTTGGTTGATTGATAAATCACAAGGGCAAACAAGAGAAAGTGCATTTCGTATTGATGCAAGAACAAGGCGCGGCAGCAGACCTGAACAACTCGCCTTAGTCTGGACGAATAGATGGCGATTTGCAGAAAATTATTCATTTACCGGTGCAATGATTGGCAACTGGCAAATAGGAGATACCGCCAAAACAGGTACATTAGTAGAAGTTCGATTGGCTCTTCAAGCGAAACTCGCCAATGGCGGTGCGATTGCCCTACAAACTTTCAGTGACATGGGGAAATTGACCAATATGGGAAGTTTCAATCAGCAGCGCCACTCGGCTGGCTTTATGTACTCCATGAGGGTCAATGCAGTTAACCTGCAAATTGGGTATTTAAAGGGCATCACGAGTGCAACAACTAACGACACTGTTCGATTTTGGATGGATTATCGCTTTTAATTTTGAACACAAAATCTAAATAAAGTGTGACTTGAGCAGAATTAACAGCGTCTATTATTGATGAAAGAGCTTTTAGTTAGGGAGAAGGCAGTGCAAAGACACTGCCGAGTTTGCCGACCATTTCATCAAAATGCTCACATCAAGGACTCGTTCACAGTCAAAATAGGTGTAGCTGAAATGGTCGGTTTTTTATTAAACTCATACAAAACAATCGTCGGGCTCAAAGATAGATGCAACCTATTATCACACCTGTAGAAACCATCTCGCAAAAGTTTACACGTATTATCCACTCGATTGAAGGGGACGATATTACTATCAATAGCTTGTTGCTCGAATTACAAAAACGTTCTTTTGGTGGCGTATTTTTATTATTGGCGGTCGTCAGTATCATCCCTGCAATCAACACGATAACCGGTTTGATGATAGTGGTAGTGGGAATACAGATGGCGCTTCAATATCCTGCACCATACATTTTCAGCTCTTTGCGTAAACGCACGGTGCAAAAAGAAACCCTAGAACAAGCGTTTAAGGTTATATCCCGTGTATTAGAAAAAACTGAACGGCACGCAAAACCTAGATTAACCTATATCTTCAAGCCGTTTTTATTAAGTGTCCTTGGCATAGCAATAGCCGCATTAGCGATATTCATTACCCTGCCTATTCCCTTTACTAACTTCCTACCTATTGTTTGCATCACCATACTATCAATAGGATTATTAGAAAAGGACGGACTATGGGTTTTAGTTGGTTTAGGGTTTACTTTGCTTACGATGATCATTTGTGTGGTAATAATTGTGGTTCTTTTGCAAAGCCTCACACTTTTTTAATTCACTTGTGACTTGGCCAGTAAACATATCGTCTACCACTATGTCGAAACAAGCGATATCGTAGTCGCGACCCGCTTTGACAAACAAACGACAACATAATTAAACATATTTTTACAGGAAATTGGATATGCTAAGAATTGCGCTATTTTTAGGTACAAACATAGCGATAATTGCATTGTTAAGCGTGACATTTAGTCTACTTGGTTTTGAAGGCTTATTAAAAAATAACGGTGTTGACCTCGACCTTCAAGCACTGCTGGTTTACGCGGCAGTGATTGGCTTTGCTGGTTCATTTATCTCACTTTTCATCTCTAAGTGGATGGCTAAGCGAGCGATGGGAGTTATGGTTATAACGCAGCCACGAACAAACACCGAAAGATGGTTGTTAAATACTGTTAAAAACCTTGCAGAAAAAAGCAACATACCTATGCCTGAGGTAGGTATATTTCAAAACCCCTCGCCCAATGCGTTTGCAACAGGCGCGAGTAAAAACAGCTCTCTTATTGCTGTAAGCACCGGACTGCTAGATGTTATGACCGACAACGAGGTAGAGGCTGTGTTGGCGCATGAGGTTGCGCATGTCGCGAATGGAGATATGGTAACAATGACTCTAGTACAAGGCGTTGTGAACACCTTTGTTATCTTTTTATCTCGGGTTATTGGTTTTATAGTTGACCGGGTCATATTTAAAGTAGAGCGAGGACACGGTCCAGCATTCTGGATAGTATCGATTGTTGCTGAACTGATCCTTGGTGTACTAGCGATGATGATCACTATGTGGTTTTCAAGATATAGAGAGTTTCGTGCAGACAAACTAGCCGCGCAACTTGTTGGCAAACGCAACATGCGCGCCGCATTAGAGCGTTTGCAAATGTCATCTTCGCCCAAGATCCCAGATGATATGGCGGCCTTTGCGATTAATGCAGGAAAAGTAAGCAAACTTTTTTCTAGTCATCCTCCAATTCAAGCTAGGATTGATGCATTAGGATAGTATTCAAAATTCATTGATGAGGTGTATTCTTAAGTGGGGGCAATATATTTGCTCCCATGCTCTTTGACAAAAGACCGCATCAATAGCGCTTGTTATTATGAGAAAAGCTTACTAATTAATTGATTATTTTTAGACTGTTAACATCACTTTAAAAAAGCTGATGGCTAATGGCAATCCAAATATCGTGCGCGAACCTAAACAGAAGTTTGGATGACTTTGTCTTAAAATGTTAGCACTCTGAGAATTCTATATTTTACATCCTAGTTTCGTTCTTTATTTTACGCCTAGCATTTTTAATCGCCTCATCCGAATAAAGATTATCTACTTCAATGTCCAACACTACATTCAGTATATCGGCAAGCGCAGCATTACTGAATCTGAAATCATTGGGTAACTGTCTGCTGTGGTCTTCAAAACGAGCATCAAAACACGCGACAAAATTTTTCACGACACTTGTCCTAGACGAAAGCACTTTACTGGGAAAATAATAATGTGAAAATTCACCATCATCTTCTTCATACGCTTCAAACGCCTTAAGAAGGTGAATTTTAGAAGGCCAATATTTACCATCAAATCGCCCTGCTAATTTTGATAGTTCAGGCGCGATATATTTCCCAAACAAGGGGATATTCTCACCAGCATCTTGCAGCGCGCTTAAGGCGTCTTGATAACTTCCTCTTTGGTATCCAGCTTCATTCAATAACGAGGTCTGTATCTCGTAACATTTCGCAAGTTCGCCACATAGCGTGACAATTTTTTTAGTTACCGCATCTAACTTCGCCGATTGGTCTTTCAATTCTTGGATGGTATCCATTGCGAATTCGTGGCTAGACCAAATGTGTTCAAGTATGAGAAATACATGATGTCTGTTCTGACTATGGTGCTTTTTATCTAAATAGCCGTATTTATTAATAAGTTCTTCGAATGGTTTTTTGAGTTCTTCTGCACGCTCAATAATAAGTTGCATTGTCGGCCACGAAGACATCCAGATTTTGTCTTGTTGATATGATTCAAGTTCTCGCTGAATGTACGCTTTACAAAATGCAGTTGGTGAGGTTGTTGGTAATGTCATATTCGATTCTTCTCTTGTTTTTTTTGATATTACCAAGCTTTAATACTATGTCAGGATCTATAATCATCAATTTGTAGACCCTTTAGATCCTTTTAATTCTGACACTGGGCTAGCCTTTGATAAAAGGGCTATCACAGTCCCCACAAATGACATTTAAGGATGCTTTACCATATATTTTGGTATCGCATTTGGGGCATACATATTTTGATCGAGTTTGCTTCCTGGCGACTTCTTGAATAAAAAATGTCGATGGCATTGATGTATAGTTATCTTCATTATACGCCGTAGAACTGCTATTTAATCCTTGCTCTATCGACAATATGCTTGCATTTAATACTTCATCGGCACTAGCGAACTGCTCTACTCTATCAGATGACTTCGGCATAGGACCATCAATAATTACAGGCTCATAAAGCTTCGGAAGCGCCAGTCGGTCAACCCAATTCAGCCTGAACGATTCATCTTTTAGCAGCACTTCTGCTGCCTGCATAAAACGTCCTTGTTTCATAATAAAGTCACTCATCTGCCTGCCCACCACTGCGCCGCCAGGCTCGCCGGTTGTAGATGGCATCAACCCCACTTCCATCATTTTTTGCGCCCACTCTTTATTGTGGTAATGACCATCACTGGGATGACCAAAATGGAACTGCCATGCATGTACCATTTCGTGCACCAGTGTTTGCAATACTTCTATTATTCTGGAAGACGCAAAATAAGTTGGGTTAATACTTATCTCGCTACGCAATTCACCGTTTATATTGCCCCAGCGTTTTGCCGCAAAAAAGCCCATCACATTTTTCTTTCGTTGCAATGTAAATACGACCTGCGGCAATTGATCATCAAATAATGATTGATTGAAATGATTGTAAGCGTCAATAAGCGGTGCGTAAAGCTCGTTTGTAGGAGACATTGATACCAAAAAGTGTTCACTCAAATTACAAATATACAGTGTACACTACACCATTTAAAGGGGACTTGTTAGGCGATAGAGTTATACCAAAAAGAGTTTTTATTACAAAAACACTCATTTTATGTAGTGTACAATGCATATTTTTCGCGATAACGTAATTAATAGTGAGGTTTTAATAACGAAAAGGAATGAATAATGGCCAAAATGAAAGTGCTCTCTTCGGCTAGAAAGAGAGCGTTTGATAGCGTACCAAAGTTAACAAAAGAAGCAACTATTGGTTATTTTACCCTAGATATTGAGACTAAGAGAATATTGAATAAAATGCAATCCGACGTAGCGAAGGTCGGGTATTTAGTGTCAAAAGCATATTTTCAAGCTAAGGGTCGGTTTTTTGAATCCAGTCGTTTTCTTGAAGCGGATATCAAAAGAGCGACGAAAGCGCTAGGACGCAAGCAAGCCATTGATTTCACTTTATACACACCGGATAAAGCGTCGAGACATAAAAAACAAATACTAGCGCAACATAACTGGCAAGCGTTAACATCTGATACACTGTCAATTCTCGCTCTGCATGCAAATAGTCTCGTTGACATAAGAATGAACAAAGAAGATATTTTGTTTACTCTGGTTTCTTCTTGCTGGATACGTCGTATTGAGATCCCCTCCTACAATCAACTGGTCGACATCATTTCAACTGCATTTCAAGCATATGAGGTACGCATGCTTGGCAGAGTAAACGAGTCACTGCCGAGTAAAAAGAAAAAGGCGTTGCTATCTTTTTTTAATTTGCACTCACACCTATATAGTGTCAGAGAGCTAAAAAGAATTGACCAAGGCTTAGGACAGCGTAGCCTTAATCAAAACGCACAAATTTTACAGCTATTTGGTGAACAATTTTACGCTCTACTGCCTACTTACAAAAAAATTGAATTGACAGATGCGGCCATTCATCATTTCGCCGATGCTATATATTTAGGAAATAATGACGAAATTAGACGCCTGAAAAATGACAATAAACAATCATTGTTCTATCTATCGTTTATTTACGATCAGTTTTACAAACGGCAAGACTTTGCAGCAGATGCCATAATAAAAGTTGTGAAGCAGTTTACTAATAGAGCCTCTGGTAATGAGCGAGCAAAGCGAGATGAGCAGAGAGTCACTACTCTAGAAGCAAATAAAACAATTCTCAACAGTGCAAAAGATGCAAAACGAGTACTTGAACTTGTGTTATCTATTACTAAAGATAAAGCCTTGTCTTTTGAGGAGCGCAATGAGAGAGCACATCAGTTAATAACTGCATTCTTTAGTGCGGAAAATCCAGACTTTGATAAGCATTTAGAACGTGTCGGCAACAGTATTGTCAAACAAACAACACATGCTGATTACTATCGCGCATTGTTTGAAAATAGTATCAAGCTTCAAAGGATGCTAGGTGCGTTGGTTACATCAATGAGCTTTGACAAAAAAAGTAAAAATCAACCGTTGATTGACGCCCTTAATTATTACTTGTCTAAACCTAAGACTATTGACGATGATGCGCCTCGCGCTTTTTTAAGCAAAGCAGAATTATTACATCTTGATGCAGAAGACGACATCAACCCGTTAAATAAATATCGGGCTTTCCTCTTTATGTCTATCGCAAAAGGATTAAAAGATAAATCATTAACGCTTTTACATTCCTATCGTTACCTGCAAACACCAAGCTACATGATAAGCACCAAAGAATGGGCTAATCATCGTCAACGTCTACTTGCAGCCGCTTCTCTAGAAAAATTTGCAGACGGCTACGCTGTTTTAAAACGTATCGGTGAAAGCGTCACTCACCGTTTTAATAACGTTTCAGCGCGCATAAAGAAAGACGATAATCATCATTTTACCGTTAAAGAAGATGGCAGTTGGCGTATACGTTATCCAGATCCAGAATTCTCCATCGCTAAATTCATTCCGACAATATTGGGTGCTTCGCGCTCAGTCACCATTCAGGATGTCATGTTTGAAATTGAGCGACATACCGAGTTTTCGAATTGCTTTCGAAATCGACTCCCTCGTTCTGGCAATACTGAAGTTGATATACGGTTGCTATTTGCAACTATTTTAAGTCTGGGCACAAACCTTGGGCATACTGAGTTAGCCCGAGCAAGCAAGTTGTTTTCAGAAAAAGCACTTAAGGATACTGAAAATAGTTGGGTATCGATTGCCAATTTACAAAGAGCCAATGATTGTCTCGTGAAAACAATCCAATCATTAGCATTACCGACAATATACAACGAAAGCGATGGGAGACTTCACTCGAGCAGTGACGGCAAAAAAGTGGTGGTAAACGTCAATTCTCTGTTGGCCAATTACTCATACAAATACTATGGAAAAGAACAAGGTATAAGCGTTAATAGTTTTCTTGACGAAAAACAATCCTTTTTTCATGTTAACGTTTTAACCTCTTCAGATAGGGAGGCCCCCTATGTTCTTGAAGGACTTGTAAGCTCTAAAGCAACAATTACAGAGGATGAAATTATTGAGCACTATCACAGCACAGATACTCACGGATACACAGAAGCAGTATTTGCCGGCCTCCACTTAATGGACGTTTCTTTCGCGCCTCGGATAAAAAATGTTCACGAACAAACACTTTATGCCTATGGATCGCAATCTACAAGTAAGCATTTTGATTCACCCATAGCCCCAAAAACACAAATCAATAAAAAATTAATATTAGACAATTGGGATGATATCTTGCGCCTAATGGCTTCAATGAAATTAAAACGTTGCAGCGCTTCCCAGATGCTGAAGATGCTCTCAAGCAGCGAACGCGACAATACAGTATACCGAGCCTTCAAAGAGTTCGGCAGACTCCTAAAAACGCACTTCATACTGAACTACATCGATGATGAAGAATTAAGACAGAAAATTCAAAAACAACTCAACAGAGTAGAACTAGGTCAAAAACTAGCTGACAAAGTGCTATTCGGAAGAAATGGAAAACTACAAGTTGGTCTGCATGATGAAATACAGCTTGTGATGGCAAGTAACACGTTAATTAGAAATATGATTATCCTTTGGAACTACCTGTTTTTGTCTGACTACTGTTTATCACTCGACACTTTCGAAGAAAGAGATAGCGTTGTAAAGTCAATCTCGACAGGTTCAGTCATTTCATGGGCGCATATAAATTTTATGGGGATTTATGAGTTTAACCCTGTTGCTAGCAGCCAATTTAAATCGACACTCAAACAAATGAGGAATGTAGTTTTGTAATAAAATCGAATAATTAATCCATAAATTTCATAAAGTTATGCGGAAACATCATAAATTAGTGACCTAAACGGTAGTTCAGCCAATAGTTAATGCTTTTGCAAATCCTTGAAATGATTGAGATGCATCATATAAATCTAGACGCCCATCATTTGCATCTCCATGATGATATGTAAGTTTAAAAGTAATTTTTTTCATACTATCTATCCTTAATTTTTTATATTAATCCGTTTGTCTAACCAAAATATCAAACATCAACTCAGCAAAACGCTTAGATGCATCTTTACTGGCCAGTACTTTCATTGCCATATCGCTATGGATACCCATACTATCGATAACAGCTTTGTTAATAGCTTCAGGAAATGCTCCGAGTAATGCTTGCTGTTTTGTATTGTTGTTTACCTGTTCCATGGCATCTTCATTTTCTTCAACCTTGGACCGAATAGTATTCGCGTAGCTAAGTATGTCACCGTCGGTAAAATCATCGCCTGCAAATAAATCATTAAAGCGCTCTATGATCTCCCGTAAAAACTCGCTTTTCTTTTCGCGAGGTGTCGCCCCTGCCCCTTCTTTAACCGGGCTTACGTATGATTTTTCTTTCTCAGCGACTAATCGTAGGTCTTGTTCGCGGAGTTGATGCAATTTGTAATGAGTCATTACCACATCTTCTAGAGGGATTTCTTCATTTATAACCTCAATACGCAGTAATGGGTAAAGCTCTTTTGCATATAAGGTTAGTTTTTCAAGCTCCTCATCTTCAAAATTAACAATTTGAGAGCTGAACTCATAAAAACGGCAGAATCCCATTAAGTCTTTTCTAAAAACCTCTAAACGGTCTCTTTCTTTTTTTGTTTCAACAACGCTATTGTCGGCAACGTTTATCGCTTTTTCATTACCGCCGTCTTTAGCGCGTCTGAGTTCTTTCTGCGCATGCTGGTACACTTCATTTACTTCTTTTGCGTAGGGGCTGATTAATAATAATGAGTCATATGCTCTAAATTAGATATTGGTGAAAATGACCTATTAAGACCATGCATATCAATGTCTTATTTGTGGGAAATCGAAAGGAAAGAATACAAGCAGGACTGAACGGAGTTACTAGAATAATTCGACACAGCGGTAAACAGATTTTGATTACTAGCAGTAAACATTTGATACGCAACAGCTAACGATTACCAAGAGTAAGCCAATTGTGTTTACCGCCGTTAAAATGGAATAGCAATGTTGTTTGCAGTCCCGAACATGCTGATGATGAGATTTTAGTTGGACTATATTTGTTCTCTGGAAGCTATCTAGCATTGTCTGTTATTCGAATAACGGATTCGGAGATAAGCAGCATTAAACTGAAATCAGTACTACAGTGATGAGTTTGCGCCCTAGTATTATTCAAAGCTGCCTATGTTTTTAGACTTGATATATTCGATGACAGCGAAAGCTCCTTTGTCTTGGTTTTGGATGACTACCTCAGATGAGGTTAGATTTCCGAAGCCAATAAGTGGCTGTTCAGTATACCACTCCCATGCATCTTTGGGGGAGTCAAACCAAGTTTCTAACATCGCGAATAATGAGAGAATGGCGTCAAAACGTTCTTTTTCGAAACCTTTTTCATCGCCATTTATAGGTTGAGGTGACAAGCCTGTTGCCGCTCGAAAATGCGATTCACTGATCCCCAATTCAGAAATTAAAGCCTGTGTCTGATTGTGAATTGTCATTCCCATCGCGTGCCTTAGTTAAAGATACCTTCACAGTATTATAGTATGCAGCCTGATGGTTGTCGAAAACAACGCAGTCTGCTTTCAATGATATAAAACGGAAACACCGCACTATTTGGTGCCCTTTTGGAAACCAAAGCACCGCGAGTGCGAGTCTTTGGTTTCCAAAAAGTGAAAAGTGACCATAAAATATCAATAAAAAATGGTTATCTACCTTAAAAGGCTGAAGATGCATGAAATTATGTCGTTGAGAAGCGGAAAGGATCGCTTTTTAAAAGCAATCTACATCACTCTCGAAATAAATAATGAACCATTTCAGCTTGAAACGGTTCGTTTTCTAGTCTAAATAGTGACTTAAAACAAGGTTTGACCTGAAATGGTTCATTATCTAATGTGAAAATGTCTTAGAATATGGTCTTTGTGGTCCTCAGAATAACGGATTTACGTAACGTTGCTTAAATTTGTTGGAGATGCCATACTTATCGCAAGAAAACTAGATTTCGGAGTTTTTATGCCTAATAAAATAAATTATATAGACGATGATATCGCATCTTAAGCCAGATAAGCGCTAATTATCGGAATTGCAGAACCATATAAAAGCCAGCATATGCTGGCTTTTTTTATGTCTTGTTAGTCAAAGCGTCC
Organism: Brumicola blandensis; assembly: GCF_031846165.1. Lineage (NCBI taxonomy): Bacteria > Pseudomonadati > Pseudomonadota > Gammaproteobacteria > Alteromonadales > Alteromonadaceae > Brumicola > Brumicola blandensis. Next base: position 693,419 of record NZ_JAVRIE010000001.1, on the reverse strand, counting down.
ATCTTGTCCATCGAGCTTAAATAAACCCTATTCTCGGTGGCGAACTCTAAAGTTGAGTAAATTTCCCTATCGCATTTAATAAAACCATTGAGGCCCTCACTGTCTGTTATGTGGCAGAAACCAGATATAGCTTATAAGTAGTCTTAAGCAAACTTTGCTTCTATAATTGATTTTCATATCAGGCAAGTTAATGCCCTTTGCCGAATTTTAAATTTTGGGTATATATCTGTTAGTTTCAGATACATATTTATCAAAAGTGTCGCCATGCACTTTTATTAGATATGGTTCTTCAATTTTTCTAACAATAAGTTCAATGCAAATCCAGCATATTAAGGCGCAAGCCCATAGAAGTAGATGTGGGAATGTGAGACATAACCCCACCCAAAATAAAAGAATGCCGAAGTAAATCGGATTTCGAGACCTTGCATAAATACCATGCGTAATGAGCGTCGTCGTTTCTTTCTGGTCGACACCAATTCGCCATGAATCGCCCATTTGAATTTGAGATAAGATCGTGACGAGTATTCCACAAGTCCCAACCGCAAGACCTAAAACCTGAAATGGCAGTGAAGCAATAAACAAAAGGGGTACTTTGCCTAAATAACCCATGACGATTACACCAAACGCTAGGCAAAATGTAATCACAAACAAAGTGCCGGGCAAAATCTCTATCATCGGAGCGCTCAGCGAGGCTGCTCTAATGCCAAAATCACCATTTCTTTTATATTGCACAAAACTTCTAACGATTACTGCAAGTAGTATAAAAGCACTTATCACAACCAGCGAAATCATGTCTATCCTTCTTCTCAATCCTAGAGATCTGATTGTAAAGTCTATACTTAATATAGGGTCAACACATATCGATAACCTTTAAGTGTAATAAGTGAAATTGGGGCATTAACTAACAACTGCTAATGCCCCAAATGTGGCTAATTCCTCCTGCTGTGCACAAGTCGATATAACACAGGCAATACTATCAATGTTAGCAAGGTAGAAGATATTATCCCGCCTATTACAACCGTCGCCAATGGACGCTGTACTTCTGCTCCCGTCCCTACATTCAGCGCCATCGGCACAAAACCAAGGCTTGCCACTAACGCCGTCATCAGTACTGGTCGTAAACGCGTTAATGCACCATCAACAATAGAATTAATTAACTCTCCTGTCTCTTCCAGCCTTTGACGAATAAACGACAACATAACCAAACCGTTAAGCACAGCAATGCCAGATAGCGCTATAAAGCCAACGCCTGCTGATATAGACAAGGGCATTTCTCTCACCCATAGCGCAAAAACGCCACCTGTTAATGCTAAAGGCACACCTGTAAAGATTATCAATGCATCTTTCACTGAGCCAAACGCAATAACTAGCAATGCAAGAATTAAGAAAAGAGTCGCTGGCACAACAAGGCTCAATCGTTGACTCGCGCTTTCAAGCTGCTCGAACGTGCCGCCATAATCGACCCAATAACCACTTGGTAATATGACATTTTTAGCTATTTGCATTTTTGCCTCAGTAACAAACGAGCCCAGGTCGCGCTCTCTTACATTGGCAGTCACCACAATACGGCGCTTAGCGTTTTCTCGGCTGATTTGACTGGGTATACTGGCATATTTAACCGTTGCAACCTCTGCTATCGGCACATAATTACCATCCCCTGTCATAATAGGTATGCTGCCTAGCGTATCAAGATTATTGCGAATATCCTCTGAGTAGCGCACAACTATCTCAAATCGCCTGTCGCCCTCGAATATCAAGCCTGCTTCTTTACCCCCAACCGATGCGCTTAACCATGTTTGCAGGTCAGTCACATCCAAATTATAACGCGCTAAAGCATAAGGTTTCGGATTCAAGGTAAAGATAGGAATTTCATCAACTTGCTCAACACGGGCATCCGCAGCGCCGGGTATATCTTGCAGTACAGCTAATATATCACCGGCCGAATCGCGCAGTTTGTTTAAATCATCACCATAAATCTTTATGCCTAAGTCAGCTCTAACGCCGCTAATTAGTTCGTTAAACCGCATTTGTATAGGTTGAGTAAACTCGTAATTATTGCCGGGCACGTTTTGAAGCTCACGCTCCATTTGCTCGACAAATTCGGCTTTGGATAAAGTAGTATCTGGCCATTGGTCGATAGGTTTCAACATCACAAACGTATCGGTAACATTAGGCGGCATCGCATCGGTGGCAACTTCTGCCGTGCCTGTTTTAGCAAATACAGTGCTCACTTGTGGGTATTGCATAATGACGTCTTCAAGCCTTTTTTGCATATCCACGGCTTGCTCAATGCCAGTGCCGGGCACTCGCATTGCGTGCAAGGCAATATCACCCTCATCAAGTTGAGGAATAAATTCAGAACCAAGTCGCATGCTTAGCCAAACGCTCACAACAACCAATAATGTCGCTGAGCCTATTACCAACCAACGTAGCTTCAGCGCCCATAACAGAACAGGACGATACACCGATTTCGCCCCCACTATGATTGGACTCTCTTTTTCACTGACTTTACCCGACATAAACATCGCAACGGCTGCTGGCACAATAGTGATTGAGAACACCATCGCGGCAAGTAATGCCAAGATGACGGTGGCCGCCATTGGGTGGAACATCTTCCCCTCTACTCCGGTTAAACTGAAAATGGGGATATACACGATTGTAATAATCATCACGCCAAACAGACTCGGCCGTATCACTTCATTGGTGGCTTCATACACAACTTCGAGTCTTTCTTTGATGGGCAACACTGAGCCAGTTCGCCTTTGCGCTTCACTTAATCGCCTGATACAGTTTTCAACAATAATGACTGCACCATCCACAATTAACCCGAAGTCCAGTGCACCTAAGCTCATTAAGTTTGCGCTTACGCCTGTTTGCACCATCCCCGTTATCGTGGCGAGCATCGCGAGCGGTATCACAGCGGCGGTAATAATGGCTGCTCTTATGTTGCCAAGCAGCAGAAACAACACCACAATCACCAGCAATGCGCCTTCAACAAGGTTTTTGCGAACGGTGTTGATGGCTTTATCAACCAGTGCGGTCCTATCGTAAACAGTTTCTATTACTACACCTTCGGGCAAGCTAGCTTGGATTTCATCCACTTTGTCAGCCACTGCCAAGGCCACAGCACGACTATTCTCACCAATGAGCATCATGGCAGTGCCTAAGACGGTTTCCTTACCCTCTCGTGTCGCGGCCCCCGTTCGAAGCTCCTTGCCAATAGCGACGTCGGCAATATCGTTCACGGTCACTGGAGACTGGTTAGTGAGTGTCACCACGACATTACCAATATCTTCAATTGTGGCCAGTTGCGCTTGAGAGCGCACCAGTATTTGTTGACCGTTGCGTTCAACATATCCCGCACCTTGATTGGCATTATTGCGCTCCAATGCCCGCAGCAGATCGTCAGTGCTCACACCATAGTTAAGCATACGTTGAGGATCAGGATTCACATGATATTGCTTGGTAAAGCCGCCAATGGCGTTAACTTCGGTGATACCTTTTAGTAAAGCGAGTTGTGGCTTTACCACCCAGTCATGCAACTCTCTTAAAGCCATCGCATCAAAGTCTCTGCCATCGGATGTCAATGTGCCCGGCTTAGCGCTGAGTGTGTACATGTAGATTTCACCCAAACCGGTGGCAATCGGTCCCATTTCTGGCTCGATACCCTCCGGTAGCTGATTTTTAATAATGCCTATCCGCTCATTAATGAGGTTTCTGGCAAAATACAGGTCGGTGCCTTCTTCAAATACGGCGGTCACTTGAGACAAGCCATAACGAGATAGCGAACGGGTATAATCCAAGTTTGGTAAACCCGCTAGAGCGTTTTCTACCAAAAAGGTGATGCGTTGTTCAGTTTCAAGTGGCGAATAACCAGTTGCTTGTGTATTAATTTGTACTTGGACATTGGTGATGTCGGGTACGGCGTCAATAGGCAGCTTTTGATAACTAAATAAGCCAAAACCAATGACTAAAAAACTCAGCATCAAAAATATACCGCGCCTGTCTATTGCGGTGCGAATAATGGAAGCTAGCATGTTAAGCCTCCTTTAAAGCCTTGCAGTTGCAAACATGTATATTCGAGTTGTATTGAGGCATTAATGATCATGACCGGCCTCCGATTTTTCCAAATCTGCTTTGATCAGGTAACTGTTGGTAACCACAACAAGCTCACCTAATTCAATGCCGCTGATGACTTCAATAAAGCGACCATCCGTCACACCAAGCTGCACGGGGCGTGGTTTATATTCATTATCATAACTAACAAATACCACTTGCTTGTCTTCATACTCTTGCACGGCAGTAACAGGCACCATATGACTTACGGCCTTAGTGGTGGTGGTTACCTGCGCCTTTACCAAGGTGCCTAATGGCCAATAACCACTGCTATTATCCACAGTGACGTTAGCAAGCGAATGCGGGCTACCATCGGCCGAAGGTGTCAGGTAAGCAATTTCAGATAGCTGTTCAAAGTTTGCATGCCTTAATTCAACAGCTTGTCCTACCTTTATTTTGGAGAGGTGCTGTGAGAACACGGTTAACTGTGCCCACACATTCTTGTAATTGGCTAATGAAAAAAGTACTTGTCCGTTTGATAACTCACCGTTATTGGCATGCCGCGCTATTACGTTGCCTTCAAAGGGAGAAACAATCGAGTAGCTTTTTAAGCTCTCATTTGATTCTACGACCGCTAAAACATCTCCTTTTTTAACTGTGTCGCCAATATTGACTTTGACATCTTTGATCACACCGTCAAAACGTGCTCTGATATGACTCAATGAACCCGGATCTGCACTTATTCGCCCATAGAGTGTGGTCGAAAGTGAAATGTCGCCAGCGATGACATTTGCGGTGGTAATCCCATTTTGCAAAGCCGTCTCATCACTCATGGTAACGACTTCACCAGCGTGTTTATCGTCCTCATGAGAATCACCGCCTGCGTGTTTGTCTCCCGCGATTACCGTCCCATGTATCATCATTAGCGTGACGCTTAAGACGAGTACTTTTAATATTGTGAATGTTTTTAATTGAGTAAATTTATTCATGATCGTTACTTCTTATCGAAATGTTTGATGGCGGCTGCATAGTGATGTTGTGCTCTAGCTTTTTGGAAGCATTGCTCTTTGCAGTATCCGTTTTTGCAGTGCCGCTTTGTGGAGCCTTAAGTGCAAGACCGGTAAGCGTTTCAATTTCTGTTTTGCTTAGGTGCACTTGAGACGCCGCCTCGATTAATGTCAGGCGCGTATTTAAGAATTCTTGTCGAGTAGATACCCATTCCAAATAGCTAAATCTGCCATCTAAATAAGCGCTTTCGACTAAATCCAAGGCTTCTGCAAGAGGCGGTATGACGGTTTGTTGAATAGCGTCAACTTCTAATAATGCGCGGGTGTGCTCACCTAAGGCCTGATTAACTGAATGCAATAGACTGCGCACATTGCTCTGTTTTTGAACCTCTATTGCATCAAGGCGAGCTTTTTGCGCCTCGTATTCACCTAGGTTTCGTTTTTGTTGAAACAATGGCACGCTGATCCCAGCTATTAAAGCCGTTTCATCAATACCTTGTATTCGTCGAACACCCGCTGACCACTCAATGTCAGCTCGATTGTTGGCTTGCACTAACCTAAGCTGCGCTGCTTGAACACGGTTTTGTTTTGCGAACAACTCTATATGCGGACTGCTTTGGATAGCGGTCGAAAGCGTCTCGAATGAGCCAATGTCTTGAAACGCAAAAAGTTGACCTTCCACTCGCTTAAAAGTGGGCGTTTGTTCGCCCCACATGATGGCAAGACTGCGCAATGCAAATTGAAGACCTTCTTGAGCTAATTTAACATCGAGTTTTGCTTGGGCTAGCGCTGCTTGGGCGCGTTTTTGCTCTAGCAATGGTGACGCGCCTGCATCAACCCGCTTAGCAACTGCGTTATAAGTATAGAGTGCAAGTGTCTGTGCGTCGTTTTGCACGTCTAAGGTGGCCTGCAATACGAGTGCTTCGATGTAACGACGATTCAGCTCGCCGAGGACATCTAATGTGCGTATTTTCTTTTCCACCTCTTGTTGTACCTTACGCTCAGAAAGTACATTCAACCTTGCGCTAGGCTTGTCGTTGAGCTGTAGTACAGATGACAAAGTTAAACTGACTTCAAGCTCCTTAATGCCCGACACCTCGCCGGTTCCCATAAAGTTCTCTAGTTCAACCCCAGCGTTCAGTGCGGGTTTAAGCGCGGCGGTTTTTGATTCACCGTCAATTGCTCGCTGTCTAAATTCAAACTCATATAAACTTGGATTATTGGCAAGTGTAAGTCTTACCGTATCTTCAAGGCTCAGCGTTTCTCGCATAGGCGCTTGAACACCATCATCTATATAGCGATTAGTTTGTACCGCTTGAGCGGTAAGTGGGCTCAACGTTAAGCCCAATGCGCAAGCAAACGTAATGGCGCGTGCATGCACAAAAATATGAAACATTTTCATTAGAGTATCCTAATAATTTATCAATATTCAGCGTCGCGAGCTTTTCTAGCGCGACACTATCGAAAGCGATATTAGGATGGTGTTTTAGGTGGGCGTAGTAATCGGTTGATGGGTGCGTCGATAATCGCATCCAAATAATTAAAATTGTGAATAGATACCACAGCTTGTAGATTGTTGATGTTGTGCTGACCTAACCACTGTGCGTGCGTACCGTGGCAGTGGCCACAATGATGGCAATCGGCAGGGTTGTGGTGGTCTGCTTTTGCTGACTCACCAAGCGCTTTAGTTGGCATGTCGTTTGACGCTTGATTGTGCTCTGAATGCTGGTGTTCATGTTGCAAATGTTGAGTATCGATGGCATGAAAATCTAGGGAATTCGCCACAGCAGAAAACGACTGAAAGAGTATCAGCGAGATCATGATGTAACTTAGACGTTTTAAATTTTTCATGAGTACTAGTCTACCAAGCCTATTTCACTTCGTCACGACATTGTTCATCGGCAAATTCTATTTCGACTGTAGTGTGTTCAAAGTCGTACTTTGCTAATGATGTTTGTACGCTATGCTTCAATGTCTGGATGTGCTCAATGTTCACCTCACCCTGTAAAACAAGATGGACTGTCATTACATTTCGCTCGCCGTCTAAAGACCAAATATGAAAATGATGGAGGTCACTTACCTTATCGTTTGCAAGCAAATCGTTTCGGATTTTTGACATTTGCTCCTCATCTGGCGTTGCCTGTAAAAATAGCATCAGGGTTTCTTTTAGGTTACGAAACACATTGAAGAGGATGAACAAAGTAAAGCCAATGGACAGGATGGGATCTAAAATCGCCCATGGCTTAAACATTAAGACGATCGATACAATAAACACTGCCACCCAACCGAGCACATCTTCTAGCAAGTGCCAATTAAGCACTCGTTCGTTTAATGACGTTCCTTCACTTAGTTTATAAGCGGCAAAACCGTTTACTGCCATACCAAAAATCGATAAGGCTAACATCCCTTCAACTTGCGGCATTTCAGGCTCTGCCAAACGAGGTATCGCTTCAAACAATATCCAAATCGAGCCTACCGACAGCACTAAACCGTTAATTAATGCGCCCAATAAAGAAAAGCGTTTGTAGCCATATGAAAACGTTTGATTAGCATCTTTGTCGCTAAGCTTGTTCAATCCCCACGCTGTGCCAATTGACAAACTATCGCCGAGGTCATGTACCGCGTCTGCCATGATAGCGGTGCTATTGGTTAGCCAACCACCGATAAACTCGATGATGGTGAACACCACATTTAAAAAGAACGCCCAGCCAATGCGCCTTGATGCATCCTTTGAATTTCCATCTGAGTGTAAATGGTTATGTGAGTGGTTATGACTGTGCATGTTTAATCTTATCCAAGATTGCTTTATTTGCAGGCGAGACTGGCATGGGCTTGAATGGGCTGACATTTGCACCACCCGTGTTACCCTCTGGTAATAAGCCTATCGCTGTTTTCGTCAAGGCACCTATCATTCTAAATATTTGCCCAAATACTTCTTTCATGTCCCTGTGTTTTAATCCAAATTTCAGCATCTCATAGTGCACTCGGGTATGATGAAAGGTAGAGTGCTGTCCAATCACATGTGCATCTTCAAGGGCTTTAAAACCTGCTACATCATCTTTATTTGTAAATGCTTGTTGCGCATCTCTTAATTTTTCTTTTACATAAGGTTTTGCTGCTTGCGTGAAATTCATAATGCTTCTCCGATAGATTGACGGTTATTGCGAAGCTCTTGTTTGGCGTCTTTTAATATTGAAATTGCACCGCGTAAAACAATGATAGACACAATAAGGCCAATCACTAAATCGGGCCATCGAGTGTCAAATAGATAAACCGTCACGCCAGCTAATATTACGCCCATGTTGGCAATGACGTCGTTTGCCGAGAAAATCCAACTTGCTCGCATATGTACTTCGCCACTCTTCTGTTTTCTAATGATTAATAAACATATGACGTTGGCGATTAGGGCAACAAAACCCATCCCCATCATTAACAATGACTCTGGATCACTTCCTAATATCGAACGACGAGCAATATCAAATAAAATAATGAGGCCAAGTATTAATTGAAAATAGCCACTTATTTTTGCGGCGTTTGCTTTGAGAATAATGGTTTTGCCCACTGCATAAATACCAATACCATACACGACCGCATCCGCTAGCATATCCAATGAATCTGCGATAAGTGCGGTAGAGTCAGCTAACAGACCTACGCTCATCTCAACAACGAACATGACTGCATTGATACCTAACAACCAATACAACACCTTTTTTTGTGTTTGGTCTTTAATTTCAACTTCGCATCCACAACCGCTCATAAAAACACTCGCTTTACTGATTTATAGCTCAAGTGTAAACTCTATACTTGGTATAGAGTCAAGCCCACTAGGTAAAGAAAAATGAAAATAGGACAGTTAGCAGATAAAACAGGCCTCAGTATTCAAACAATTCGCTTTTATGAACGAAAAGCCTTGCTAAGTGCGCCGGAGCGCACGCAGTCTAATTATAGAAGTTATTCAGAAGAAGCACTAAAGCAGTTGCTGTTTATTAAACAATGCCGTGCGCTTGATATGACGATTGAAGAAATTAGTTTAGTACTAGAAACACGAGCTAACCCAGAGAGCAGTTGCGAAAGTGTCAATGCTACGATTGACAAACACATTGATGATATCGAACAACGGGTAATGGAGTTAAACGCACTGCGACAATCTCTCATTTCTATTCGCTCAACATGTGCTGATAATAAAAAAGTAAAGGAATGCGGCGTTTTACACCAACTAGATAGCATTGCTGAAACCCGAACAACACCTAAAAATATCATATGATAATATATGATCCAGGTGTTCGGTCCAAAAATGTTTACCATTTGGTCACTATTTTATGTGGTTAGATTTCATCTTGGTAAAATCGTCAGTCTTTCTCAGGTTAGATTGCAACTATCGTGTTCTTGAGTATTGACTGAAAAAAACAACATCAGGATGGCGGCTACGATGAAATCTATTTGTGCCCTTTCGCTGTTGATAGACTGCAGTTTTTTGTTCTAATACATTTCCGTCTTCAGTCACAATCTAAATAAGTATTTGTCAGTTGACTTCTACTATACTCTGTGACCAAGGTTCAAATGACGTGTTAACGATAGCGTCTTTTGGACAGCTATTGCTTAGGACAAAATCGAGACATATATTTAAATATAGTGCCTTCAGAACTTATGAATTAGATTGCAAACACCCGAAACACAAACGGACAATACTTGCCGCTTAGTTCTTTTTTTGCGACGAAAGTGACTGGAAAGCTTCGTCTAGACTTTCAGCAAATTTTTCTTTGTTACAACATTTCGACTCTTGCCGTTCTGAAGCATCGTTTACGGTCTTACTTGGTTGGTTCAAGATATTGAGATTTGACGAGGTGTCTAAGTTTACCATTGTGCATTTCCTTAATTGTTTATATCGAAGTTGATAGTTTTAAAAATCAAGTTGTATATGTTTTACAGCAAAAACTAAGCCAAAATGATCAATAATAATCTTGTTAAGCGACGCTTTTGCGAGCATGTAGAATTACCTTTAATTTTCTGCATTGTGATATAAACAACGGCCGAGCTCAAAGATGCACTAATGATGCTTATACCACCCAGCACGTTTAATATCATTCCAAGACGTCGATTGATGACAAGCGTAACATGCCTCTACTTTTGCTTTAGGCTCGCCGGCTACTTTTGCTGAAATCATTTTAAAATGTTGCATGTAATGGCTCGGCGGTGCTTCATGGCATTGGTTGCAATCACGTGACTGACTAGAAGGATGCGTATATTTAGGTAATGACCATGTATTTGTGCTATGACATTGCACACAGTCGTTTCCAAACAAACCAAAATGTTTATCGTCATTGCTGTGACATTGTGAACAATTGAGTAAAGCCTCTTTGTTGGTTACTTCAGGGTGAATAAAGAGCGGTTCAGGTCTTTGTTTATTCGTGAGCAAATAAGTAACAAGTGCAATGGTTGTGGCGTCCTCGTCAAAAGGCATATCAAGATTTGGAAGCATGTCAAAGCCAATATCAACCAACGCACCATGATCCATCTTAGAAATATTGGCATTGAGACCTTCATGCTCAATATGGCAACTGGTGCACTCCTGTATATCAGCATGGAAGGCAGTTGGTTGACGCGCAACAATATGCGTATCGTTTGCATGACAAGCAACACATTTATCTCTCCCTACCCCTTTAATTGGGGTATGACAACTTAAACAATCGTTATCAATAAAGGCATGAGATTGACTAAGTGAGCCAGGGCTTATTGCCTGCTCCCAATCTAATTTGGATAAATCTTCAGGCTCGTGCCAAAAATGACTCAGGCCAAACGCTAAGACTATGATTGCTAATACACCGATAAACCATTTCATTATAGCCACCTAAGCCCAAAATAAACCTCACTTGCTATATGTATAAACAGAACACAATATAGCGTCATTGAAATAAAGATGTGAATCTTCAACCAGCGAGAAAACCAAGTTTTTGCTGTGTTATGGATCATAATGCTATATTCGATGTCTGAGATGGCATCCACTATCTTCAGCAACTCTTTTTCTTTTAGCAATGATTTATCTTGGCTAGTGCCGAGCAAGCTTAGACTAAAGGACGGAAGGATATTTGAAGTGCGTTTAGTAAACGCTTCATACTGAGCATCACTAACGCCATCTCTCAAGTCGTTTTTTGAGTCATTTAATGCGTGTTGAAACTCGTTTAATTGACGCTTTTTCTCTTTCATTTTAGTTGATATTAAACCAAGTACATATCGGCCTACAAAACCGCTCAGAACCACTACCATCATAAACAACACAAGTATTATACCAACGGGACTAGCAAATCTGTGCGCGCTATGTATCAACGCCAATATTGGTCCTAGCACACCCGCGTAAATATGGATTTTGAGCAGAGTTGCCATAGGAATGAATTTTGTGATGCTCTTTTTTAGGGACTTTGTTCGCTTTATGAACATATATACAAGTGGGATCAGCATCAATATGCTGGCTAGTGCTCCGACAACAAAACCGCTTAGACTACCCGGAAACTGTGAAGAGCGATGCCACAAAAAGCCTAGCCAAAATAAAATCATGAGTGCGACTAAGCTACCGACTAAATTTCGCTCATGTGTATTCATTTAAGCTTCTACCTCAACATCTGACGTTGGGATAGCCTGACATGCTAGTATATATCCTTCTTTTTTATCTTGCGGCTCTAACCCGTCATCAACGTCCATTTCTACGGCTCCTTTGGTGAGCTTTACTTTGCAGCTTCCACATGAGCCGGCACGGCAAGAGTTATCAATATCAATATCGAGTGAATCAGCAACATCTAAGATTGTTTCATCTGCATTAACCGGAGCTTGTTTACCAGAAAGACTAAAGGTGATTTGCTTTTCACTCACTTTTTCTAGCACAGGCTGAGTAACGTTAGGTTTATTAAGACTTTTAGGAGTTGCAGGCCCAAAAGCCTCCGTTTTTATTTGGCTCTCAGGCACGCCCAAACCAGAAAGGATCCCCTTCATGGCCTCCATCATGGCTGGCGGTCCGCAGATATGGGCAGTTTTTGCTTCAATTTCAGGCACAAAATCTTGAATTAATCCAGAGGTCAAACGCCCCTGTGGACCCATCCATGATGTCCCCTTTGCCTGCGTCATACTCACAAGTACTTTCAAATTTGAATAACGAGCCTGTAAATACCTTAACTCCTGTTCAAAAATAAAGTCCTTCGTAGTACGTGTGCAAAACAGAAAATATATATCACCGTCCCAACAAGTCGTGGTTAAATATCTTACTGCGCTCATCATAGGGGTGATCCCGACACCGCCTGATATGAGCATGACACTGTTTTCGCCTTTCCCATTAAAAAAGAATTTTCCACCTGGCGCTTTGACCTTAAGCGAATCCCCCACTTTTACATTGTCATGCAAAAAACGAGATACCACACCATGCTCTTCACGTTTTATGGTGACTTCAAAATAATGTGTTTGTGTGGGTGATGAAGCTATTGTATAAGAACGTTTAACTAACTTATCGACGCCATCAATTTGCAGCGAAAAAGTGACAAATTGACCCGGCTCGTAACTGAAAGGAATGAGGTCATTGTTCGGATGAGCAAAGCGAAATGTTTTAACATCATGGGTTTCAATGAATATCGCTGTGACTTTCATCTCACCGCTAAACACTTTTCGTCGCATCCCTGAGTCAGCAGAATTTACAGGTATTGAGGCTGATAAGTCACTGTTTACACCATTATTAGTTGGGACGGGTGTCGCTGTTTCTACATCAACTATTGGCGTATCAGTATTTGTGGGTAAGCCAGTGTTGTTTTTTTGACTTGTGCCTGAAGCCTTAGTATTGTTTTCATCATTTTTGAGTTGCGCGAGCAACGCTGATGCTCTGCGCATTTTAAATCCATACACGTATATCATGGCAACGGCAAAGAGTAATAAAATCACCATAATAGAAGTGTGAAAGGGCGTCATCCCCCAAATAATGGTCTGATTGTTTTCAGGTATGCTGGGCAGTATATCCATCTGAGTTTTGAACCACGTTAAGGCTACGCGTCTTGGCTCCTGTCCATCTAGCAGCGCACGTTTAGTCGCAAGACCACTATCAAAATGGGCAATTCCCTCTTTTACTGTTTCAAGCGCGATTTGCATTTGGGCATAATCTTCTGCCTGTGAGGCCTCTGCCAACCACATAAACCCATTAGAAAGTTGTTCGTTGCCTAATCGCATTCGCTCAGTCGCTTTACTCAAGAGAAATGTCGTTTGCTCAGGCGTCGCTGACTGCATTCTCATTAAAGAGGGATAGAGATCTTTGGGTTTGGGCGCTCCCATTTTCTCCATCATTTTATCCATTCCTTTGCCCATACCAGGACCCATCATACTGGAGGTGTCTATAGCTGGCTGAATGCTTGAAACCTCATTAGTTGGTTTTTCATCTTTGCTTGGATGATGTCCGGCATGTTCATCGTTCTCAGTTTGTTGAAATGCCATTGGCTGAGAAGAAAAACCTATTACCGTCAAGGTAAACATGACTAAAAATACAAACCGACATTTCAGAGTAAATAAAGGCAATAACGAAAGTCTCATTGCGAAAGCCCTTGTTGTTTGTGCCAAAGGGCTTCAATTTGAGATAGTTGCGTCGGTGTTAAAACTGCAACAGCCTCACCGACCAACACGATAAATTGGATACGAAGCTCACTGTTTATAATTTCAATTTCAGAGATTGTAGTTTTAATATCACTGAAATTCGGTAATCCTTTGGAGGTAAGTGTCCATAAGCTTGACTCTAAACTACTTCGCTTTTCAGTATGGCTTACTTGAAAGGTTTGCCATTTGTCCTGAATATTTACTAATAGATTTAGTTGGTCATCTGATAGAAACAGAGCGCTTTTGAAGTTCATAAAAAACGAGTCTTCTCCAAGATGATACAAATGTAATGCGTCGCTTTTGCCAGGCAACGTAATTAAGGCATTTTTATCCGTTACCACTGGTGGTAGTTTTTTAGGCATACCCATCATTGAGCTATTTTTCATCTTCATTTTGCACATCATTCCCATGCAAGGCTGATTAGATTTAGACATCATCGTCATGCTATTTTTTCCCATGCCCATTACTGGTTTATTTGTATTACTAGGTTCACCAGAAGTTGAAGATGGCTGACTGTATGCCTCCCTACTTGTGTTTTTTTGTGTTGTAGGCGCGAGAGAATTGTCTAATGCTCGTAAGGCTTCTTGAATATCCGCAAAGTCGTCACTGGTTGACTTAGGATCAGTTTGTTCTATTTGTTTATGCAATGCTTGCTCAGGTTTTCCAGCTTCTTCCATTGACTCAGTAACTTGAGTGGCAGCCGAGCAAGATGCGGCAAAGGAGGCACTAAATGCAATTGTCGCGAGGTTAGCACCCCACTTATATTTCTTAGAGTTTATTCTAAGCTGAGCGTGTGACAGCCAAAGAATGATGTGAGGATTAAAAATCACGATCAAATTCAACCATGTCATAACGAACAATTTCACCATCTAACACAGTTGCTTCAGCAAAATGTTGATTCTTAGATTTTCCCAGTCTTATTTTTCCAATATATTCCCGGGAATATGCACTTTCACCTTCCGCTATCGCGGCCGGATCATACACTGTTCGAAACACGTTAAAGACTTGATGCTTTTTCAATCCATCTGTATCAGACACACAAATAACTGCTTGTCGGTCGGAAACAGAGACTACTTGGCCGCTCATTACATAGTCATGGTAAACCTGATTAGTACAACCACTACCTAAGCCTATTGCTAAGACAGCAATTGCAAAGAACTTTATAAATCTATTCATAGTATCATCCAACGATGAGGTGTTTTTGGATAGGCGCGTTGCACCTATCATGCTATAAAACAACTAATTCTTTTTATGTTGATGCTTTGGTTTACTTTTTTCCGCTGCGTGCCCCATCATCTGCTCCATCATGTCCTCCATTATGGACATGCGCTTTTCCATCATCGCCATTTTATCCTCAGCCGACATATCATCATGTTTATGTTTCATGCCTTTCATGTTGTTCATACCCTTGCTGTCATCCGATTTCATCATGCCCATCATGCCTTCCATTTTCTTAGCATGCTCATGCAACATTGCTTCTCGCTTGCTAGGATCTATTTCTCTTTTAACCGCGGCTAACATTGCTCGCATGTCTTCCATATGACTTTGCATTTTTTTCATCATTTGGTCTTTCATCATCGGCATTTCATGCTTGTCCGCGTTTTGGTGTGCATAGACAGCAGAAATAGGTGTAATGACTAAAACGCTGGCGAATAATAATGAAGTTATTGTTTTCATGATTTTATTTCCTTTAGTGATACTCAATTGAGCAGATTATGTTTAAAAATGAATTTTGCTTATACTGAATCTGTATTTTTTTTGACGGCGCTACGTTATTGAGGCGACAAAAACACTACCAATGCTGCGATTTCTTCATCGGTTATGGGCATTTTCGGCATCGCTGACGCAGAGTTATTAAATTGAGGCTCTTTAACTTTACGCTCAAAAAATGTTAGTGAAAAATATAAAACACAAAATAGTAAATTCGCCTTCACATCAAAACACTAATTTCATTTTGCTTTTACATAGCGGTCATCTTATTTATTGCGCATTAAATATAGTTGATTTAGATCAAGCATTCACAACGATTAGATTACAGTTCGATTACATTTTCGTAATTAAACCAGTTACTTATTTCAATCAACATTAAGTTTACTTATGCTTTTTACCCTAAATCTAGCAAATATCTTTTTTTCTTTGACGAAGAAATGAGCTGATATATTTCGTGTAGAAAATAGGTAGTCAGGGCAAAATAATGAAAAAAATCGCAGTGATCACTGGTGCAGGGTCTGGAATTGGTTTGGCGTTAACTAATGAATTGCTATTTGAATACTCACAATTATTGGTCATCGCATTTTGCAGAAACAAAGACAATCTACTACCCCTTAAAAACAGGTATAAAGACAGGTTGCTCATTAGACAAGTCGACTTTAATCACAATGCAGCATTTGCTTCTGTTAAGCGTTTTCTTGAAAACTATCAGCAAGTCGATTATTTGGTGCATTGCGCTGGATTAGTTTCACCCATTGTTAAACTATCTTCATTAAATTTAGATGATTGGCGAAAAAATCATAAGGTCAACCTTGAAATGCCCTTGCTAATTACTCAATTGTGTATTATTAAATTTAATCGTAGCCGAGTACTTTTTTTAACAAGCGACCACCCTATCACTCCAGTGACTGGGGCATCCGCATATTGCATTAGTAAAGCTGGCATCAATACGCTAACAGACTGCTTCCGACAAGAAGTCACTGCAAATATCGCAGTATTTACAAGCGTTGCTCCTGGAAACGTAGATACTCCCATGCAGGCTGAAATACGCCAAGCATCAAGTGATGTGTTACCTTTATCGGACGTTTTGCGCGAAATGCACGGTGAAAATAAGCTTCTCACAACTGCACTCGTGGCTAAATATTTAAAAGAACTGTTAATGTCCGTCAGCCGAACATCATTTGGAACAAGATCATGGAATTTGTTGAAAGACATCAATGAACCATATCATTTCACTCACATAAGTGAAACTAGAGAGCCTATAGTGCAAACTGACAGCGCACTTTTGTTACAACGAAAAATGAGTGGCGAAGTCAGTACCTTCGGCAGTGTGCAATATGAAAAACGCAGGCAAGTTTTCAATAAGGCTGTTTCTAAATACCCAATTATGATTGTTACACCGAAGTCAGTACATGACATTATAGAAGTGATCAAATTTGCTAATAAAGTTTCTTTGCCTATATCAATAAAGGGTGGCGGACACGGAATAAAAGGAGCCGCTATAGTCGATGGTGGCGTCGTTCTTGACATGGCAAACTTCCAAGATATATCACTCAGCGCCGATGGGCGGCATGTGAGTGTTGGTGCGGGTGTTAAGAATAAACATTTAGACCACTTTTTATCTCGCATAAACAAAGTAGTACCGTTAGGTACTTGCCCTGATGTAGGTGTCATTGGTGCAACACTAGGCGGCGGAATTGGCTTCCTCTCGCGCAAGCACGGACTAAGTTGCGACAATGTCACACGATTCGATATCATCATGGCTGATGGAAAGTTATTAAAAGTGACGCCTCATAAACATCCTGATCTTTATTGGGCACTGCGTGGCTGTGGCGGCGGTCAATTTGGTGTCGTTGTCAGTATAGAATTTGCACTGCACCCTGCTCCTGAGTTTGTTGAGGGAGGAACCATAGCGTGGCCAATTAGTGAGGCGAAAAATATCTTAAAAGCCTATAGTCATGCAGTTTTAGAGGGACCAAAGTCACAGTTTTTATATGCCTATATTGCCCATTCTGTGCCTCACAAAGCTAATATTTCTATTATGGGGTTTAGTGAATCGAGGTCACATGGTTTAAAGACAGTATCTTCATGGCGGGAAGGTGCGACAGTATCAATTGACCGGAAACAGTATATCGAATGTCAATCAAACAACTACGAAAGTGGTTTGGGTTTATATTGGCAACATGGAATTATTCAGGGTGAATTAACGGATAAGTTTATTGACATACTATTAGCGTGTTATAAGGAATGCCCTGATGATTCT
Organism: Brumicola blandensis; assembly: GCF_031846165.1. Lineage (NCBI taxonomy): Bacteria > Pseudomonadati > Pseudomonadota > Gammaproteobacteria > Alteromonadales > Alteromonadaceae > Brumicola > Brumicola blandensis. The sequence continues at coordinate 675,767 of NZ_JAVRIE010000001.1, read as the reverse complement.
GGTGGTATAATGCTAGATCCTCTTTGCGGTGCGATACAAGACAAAGGTACTAATGAAACAGCATTTATTCACAGAAATGCGTCCTTCATCTGCAGCATTACCGGACTTACTAAGCAAAATCAAGGTAAGGAACTTGTAGCTGCCTGGGTACAAGATACCTACAAGCGACTCACCCCCTTCTTTAATGGTTACGCGTACCAAAACTATGATATGGGGGAAGAGTCTGCCGTAATCGAATATTTTGGTCAGCACACCGAAAAATTGATAGCAATGAAGAAACGCTATGACCCGAATCTTCGTTTTGTTGGATCACTTCAAGCACATATATCCCCAGTACTTTGAAAAGCTAACAGCACCACTACCTCTTTTTTTCAATAATGCGAAAGGCCTCTGAACGTTCAAAAATCGATAAACGAACAAGTTTATCTTTACTTCCGACTCCCTGGCGGCAGTTTGTGACAACTCCAAGGTTTGTGTTTTGCATTGTCTCGGATATTTTCATCCACAAATTGGTAGTACCCTTCTTTAAAGTTTGACCACCAATCATGCGATATATCTGCGCCATGGGTTTTAATAATATTTTCAATCCCATCGAGCTCGCAATGAGTAGCATCGTAGCCAACGTGTAGTGTCTGCTTTTTCGATTCGAAACTGACTGCGTCAACACCAAACGTCGCATCGATGTCACTAATGATGGCTACTATTTTAGAATCATCAGTATTCGTTAACTTTAAGTGACGAAGCACTAAGTTAACTTCGCTTACGCCTACTCTGTGTTCTAAATCACTCATAATTTAAACCTCCTAAGGTATTTTTATGCTAAAAATATTACTGTAAGACTAAATTCATTAGTTTGTGCCAGCCTGACTGCTTTTAAATAAGCTAATAGCACAAATAAATATACATCATGGTAGCGTCCACTGTAGATGGCTAAGCATTAAGTTCACTTCTACCACCCTACTCTTTGCTCTAAGTCATCCAAAAAATATTTTCTTCTTTATTGAGGCTACCTAAAAAAAACGGCTACATTTGGGCTTGCTTAAAAAAAGACTTCCATTGCACTATGCGCGGAATAAACATTGGCACTTGTGCTTTGTAGGCCAAATATTCCTCCTCAAATTCAGCAATCACTTTTTTCTCTTCACGTAATGACAAACGATAATAAATAAAGATAATCACTGGAAAAAGACCCACAGAAAATACAGTAGGCCAATGCACAATCCCCTCGCCAAATAGCGCAATAAACAAACCGGTGTATTGAGGATGCCTCGCTAATGCATATAAGCCATCTGTCACTAATCTATTCTCTTGTCGCGCTTTATATACTTGTCGCCAACCCTGAAAAAAAAGTCCTACACCCAAGAATAATAAAATGTATCCTAATACCATTGCTATCATCATGCCCGTCTCTCCTATCCCCAAAAGAGACGACCATAAATTTGCATTAAGCTCGGTTCTATCGAGGCCTCCAAAGCGTGCCAATAGATATATTGTCAAAGGAAAGCCATACATTTCCGCATACAAGGCGATAATAAACGCTTGCACAACTCCCGCACCAGCCCACTCGTGCCACGATGTAGGAGCCATATATTTATAAAGATACCAAGACGCCACTACTATCATAATAAGCGCTAGGATCCATACACCTGAGTGTGCTACCGGTTCGTTCATAAACTCATCTCTATATAGTAAACAACCAAGTCACGAAAAGCCGCTATTTCGCTTTGCTTCCAAAAAAATTATAAAGTGGCACCCACATTAGCGCGATAAACCAGCCATACATATAGCTTTCAAGGAGTCCCAAGAAAAAACTCTGCCAACTTATCCATTCAAACCCCGGTAATAACTTTAACCACACTTCGTACATAGCGTGCTCTGGAAAAATAAGGTCGAATACAACACATAGTGTGAAACTGATACTTATGAATAAGCTAGTTGCGTGCCCAAATGCGCTTAATGATAGTTTGTGGGTCATTTTAGCGCTCCAGTGGCGTCCGTTTTCGTCACGTATTTAACTGGGTCTACATCAAACTTATCTAGACATTCTTTTGAACAAAAGCGATATAACTCACCGTCGTGCAGTTTCCCGTAACCTTCATCTACTTCCACTACCTTGTTACACACAGGATCAATGATGGCTTTAGGTTGTTCAGATGTTTGTTCTTTGTGGTGGCCGTGGGCCACATGTGCGCCGCAACCATATCTCATCATGAGATAAAAAAGCCCCGCGAATATTACGAATGAAAAAACCCCATCCATAAAATGCCTCCTTTTAGTTTCTGTTTAATATGTATCTGCTCTGCAATGTGCTTGTATATTGAAGAACGGATACAGCATCAAAAATCAGTCTACGATCAGTTCACCCGTGTACATTTTCATCTGACAATGAAATGCATGTCGACCTGGTTGCATCGCTGGGATTGATATATCTACTTTTTTATTCAACCTCAGTGTTGCGGCAATCTCTAAATCAGGTATATGCAATGATTCAGAGCATGGTGAAGAATCAGCTCTAAAAAATGTAATCGTTGATTCTTGATTGGCGGGTACTTTGATAACTGCCGGTTGATACACCCCATCCTTCACCAATACTTCTATCACTCCATCACTCATGTCAACCGATGATGATTTGTAAAGCCAAAACCACCATATAATCAAACCGATAACTCCCATGCCTGCAATATTTACCCACAACATAATTTTCTCCTTTTAATGATTTTTAGCTTTAAACAGGCGTAGACGGTTTGCATTGGTAACCACGGTCAATGATGAAAAGGCCATAGCCGCACCTGCAATAACAGGATTTAATAGCAAACCAAAAAATGGAAACAATACGCCTGCGGCAATGGGCACTCCTGCGACGTTGTAGATGAAAGCCCCGAATAGGTTCTGTTTTATATTCGCTAGCGTAGCTTTGCTTACTGCGATAGCATCTGCCAAACCATGTAGCGAGCCGCGCATGAGCGTTATGTCGGCACTTTCTATTGCCACATCGGTACCAGTGCCAATTGCGAAACCAACATTGGCGTGGGCTAAGGCCGGCGCATCATTAATACCGTCGCCAGTCATACCAACAATTTCACCTTCTTCTTGCAGCTCTGCGACTTTGTTCGCTTTATCTTCTGGCATAACTTCAGCCACGAATTCCTTGATACCTACCTTTTGTGCAATCGCTTGAGCCGTTAATCGATTATCTCCAGTGAGCATGACAATACGAATGCCATTTTTCTGAAGTCGCGCAATCGCAGCAATGGAATCGCTCTTTATTGGATCGGCAACCGATATGATCGCGGCCAAAGTATTGTTTATGGCAAAGTACATTGGTGTTTTGGCTTCTTGTGCAAACTCTTGCGCTTTTTCTATATATTGCTCAATGACAATACCTTTATCTTTCATCAGCTTTTCATTGCCAAATAATAGGGCTTTCCCTTCACATGATGCCTGCACACCTTTACCTGCAATTGAACGAAAGCCATCTACTTTCTTGGTATCAATTCCTTGCGCTTTGGCACTGTCGACAATCGCCATCGCCAAAGGGTGTTCAGAGCCAGCCTCAAGACTCGCGGCTAGCATCAAGACTTCTTTACGCGAGTAATTTTTTGTTAGTAACACGTCGGTAACCTTTGGCTCTCCCTCTGTGATGGTACCCGTTTTATCTAAAATCATCGTCGTGATCTTCGAGGCTGTTTGCAGCGCCTCGCCATTTCTAATTAATACACCGGCTTCGGCAGCTTTTCCCACGCCTACCATTACCGACATTGGCGTCGCTAGACCCAGAGCACAAGGACAAGCGATTATCAAAACCGTAGTCGCCGATACGATGGCAAAAACCAGAGCCGGTGATGGACCGAAATTCAGCCACGCCAGTGCACTAAGCACCGCAATAATCATAATAACGGGAACAAAATAGGCAGAAATAGCATCCGCTAAACGACCTATCGGGGGTTTAGAGTTTTGTGCTTTTTTTACCATATTGATAATTTGCGCTAAGGCAGTGTCTTTGCCTACACGAGTGGCTTGAAATACGATTGAACCTGATTTATTAATGGTGCCCGCTACAACCTTATCCCCTGCTTGTTTTTCTACAGGCATAGGCTCACCAGTTAACATAGACTCATCTATTGCAGTGTGACCTTCGACCACTTCGCCGTCGACAGAAATTTTTTCGCCTGGTCTAACCCGGATAAAATCTTTTAGCATTACATTTTCTATCGGTATATCGACATCATTTCCTCCTCGAACGACACGCGCTGTTTTGGCTTGAAGACCAATCAACCGTTTAATTGCCTCAGATGTTTTGCCTCTCGCCTTTATTTCTAGCGCTAAGCCAAGGTTGATTAACCCTATTATCATTGCAGTTGCTTCAAAGTAAACATGACGCGCCATTGTTGGCAATAACTCCGGAACGGCCACTACCACCATAGAATATAGCCACGCTGTGCCGGTACCTAAAGCGATGAGAGTATCCATATTCGCTGAATGATTCTTTAGCGAGTTGTAAGCCCCCACATAAAAGTGTTTACCAGAAAAATACATGACGGCTAACGTTGCCAGACCAATAGTAAACCAAACTAGGCGTTCACTATTTGTGTTGACCGTCATTTCTCCTATTACCAGCCCATAGATCATAAGCGGTACACCTAATAAAAGCGCGATTGTCATATCTCGCATGAGCTTTTTGTAATAGGCCCAATCAGCCTTATCCTTTTCATCAAGGGCTTCTTGCTCTGAGTCGCTGGTATCCACTTTTGCTCGATAACCCGCTATTTCAATCGCCGTAATAAGCGCAGCGCCCTGTACACTTCCTGTAACACTGACCGTTCGTTGTGCAAAATTCATTTCTGCTTTTGTCACGCCATTAACCGCGCGCAACGCCTTTTCAATTTTACTAACACAACTGGCGCAACTCGCTCCTTCAATCATTAGATGATGTATGGTTGTCTCTTGAGCTGTATAGATGTCGCTTGACGAATGTATGTTTTTATTTATTTTTGGCTCATTGGGTGTATTGTTTCGATTATGACAACATGACTTCGTGACTTCGTTTTCTCTATTTATTTGTTCATCACTCATAGCGTTTCCCCATTAATAAAAGTCATTATTGTGCCTGTTCGTTATCAATATTTGATAAATCGACATCTTCAATTAAATGGCAAATCACGTTATCACATGGCTCTTTGTCTGGTTTTTGATCCCATGTATCTACAGCGTTGCGCATTTTGTCTCGTAACTTAGCCATTTCAATAAACCGTTGTTCAGTTTCTGCCAGTCTTTTCTCAATCAACACCCTGACTGTTGGGCACGGCGTTTTGCCTTTATCGGATTCGGAAAATATCTGTTTGATATCCTCGATAGAAAAACCTAAATCGCGAGCACTCAGTATGAATCTAAGACGATTTTGTTGCTCTAGAGGATAAAACCTGTAGCCATTTTCACTTGACCTAGATGGTCGTAACAAATTTATTCGGGTGTAATACCTAATCGTATCCTTGTTAATCCCAAATGCGTCTGCTAACTGCTTTACTTGCATACTCATTATTCAAATACTCCGGTTGACAATAAACCTGTTCCTCACTCGCTAAAAAAAGCATAGGCCTGTGAGTTGCTCACAGGTCAAGTGATATTTTAGCTATGAGGTGCCGGCATAGACCAAACAATGACCAACACCAATAGCACAGACAATATAATTGTCCCCGCTAACGTTAACCAATCACGCCGTGTTTTATGCTTTCGTCCTGACAACAGACAGGTCGCAAGCACCGTTTGCGATAAGTAATAGAGCGCAAAGCCTTTGCTTGCTAAGTTTATGATCTCAAACACATTGCTGGTCCAAACAAGTACAATAGCGATACCAATGATTAACATGTAATAGACATTTGTTGAAAGACGCGCTTTTATCAGCTCTCTAAGTAAGCCACCGCCGCCGATTGTGTCTGCTAAAGCGGCACTAATTTGACTAGTGGTTGCTGCAATAAGAAGTAAAAACGGTAGGATCCATATCGCTTGGCCAAGCGTCTGGCTAATGGTTGTTTCACTTAATTCAACGATGGGGTATACATTGAATAAGGGGCAGGTTAATCCAATAAACACTAGGTAAATGACGGTCGCAATGCCTTGAGCATATTTTACTGCCATTATGCGCTGGTAAGCCGAATATTCAGCGCCCATAAATCTTGCCGTTTCAAAACCTTGAGTGACCATCAACATACCCGCCAAGATACTTAAGGTTTCAACAAGACCGATAGCATTGAGCGCTTCATGCTGAAACCATGTCGCGCCACTTGACATGTCAAATGTCAGCAATGCAACAAGTACTCCCACTATAATCGCTAACTTGATTGTGACCGCATAGAGCTCTATTACTTCAAGCCCTTTAGCTCCTCTTAGCCACGCAATAAACATTATAAATAGTAAGGCTAGACTGGTGGCTACCTTTATCACGGTATCATCAGTAACGCTTATTCTTTCAAACACAAATGATGCGAATAGACTAATATAAAAGGCGACTGAAATAGCATACGCCGCCCCTAAAAACCACTGTCCAATATATTCTAATTTAGCAATGCCTCCATTAGGATAGTCTTCCAAATGCGGCTCAGCGTGAGCGATGTTAAACCGAATGACACCACCTAAACAATATGCAAGAGCAGATAACAACACGATCCCCAGTAATGCCCACTTCCCCATAACAGAATGAAGCAGCGGTGCAACAATTAAAAAGCCACTGCCAATGATGGAGGCAAGAGGTGTCACAGTTGCTCGCCACTGTGGCGACAACCTGACGCGGTTGTTAAATAAGCCCCAACCAACAATCAACGTCGATATGATCGCAACACTGTTTAAGAGCATGCCGTTTTCCACTAGATATACTGCCTCTGCGTGCTTATTTAGCGTTGAACTCTACAATGTCATTTGGCATGACTTGACCGCTCACAATCGTTGCATTGGCAAAATGTTCATCCTTCGTATTCCCCAAACGCACTTTACCCACATATTCTCTGGAATAGCCTGATTCACCTTCGGTGATCACATTGTCATCGTATACCGCTCGGTACACGTCATATACTTTGTTTTGCTCTAGATTGCTGGTATCTGCGACACACACAACAAGTTCGCTTCCTTTGGCTGTGACGACTTGTCCACTCATGATGTAATCGTGATACAACTGGCTAGCACACCCGCCTAGCAAAAATAAAGATACGGTTAATACCGTGAGTAGCTTAGTGATGTTTTTCATAGTTTTTTCCTTGTTAATATACTGACAAATAACGTTGCGATTGAATTGTGAACAGGCTCACAACCCATATGGTAAGCTTACTTTTTAGCTGATATCTCAACATGATCTACATCAATAAAAATCGGCTATTGCATTACCGTTTGATTACAATTATGTAATAGAAACAATGCTATATAAATTTAATTGCGTTAAAAAGGGAGTGTAATGCACGCTTAATTAGACCAATGAATGTGTGAAATTTTCCATTGACTATCTCGTTTAATAAGCGTGATAGTTTCATTACTTGCTCTATCAATGCTTTTTCCCTTATATGTGCCAGTCAATTGGCTTCTTGAAAAAGAGGTTGCTATGCCATCGTACTCATGAACATGGTGTTCAATTAGGTCAATTTGCATGGCTTGTAAGTATTTAATGTCTGACAACATATGATGGCTTGCATATTCTTTCGCGCTTCGTTCAACACCTTGCCCTTCAAAAATCAGAACGTTATCAACGAGCAGGTTTCGAGCAGTCTCAACATCACCGGTTTCAAGTGCTTTGTGAAAGGCAAGTACAGTTTTTGCAGCTGTTGTTTCAGTCCCAGTAAACATAGATGCTATAGCTTCATTATGAGTATCACCGTCATGCGAAAAAGCGAACGGACTCATAGCAACAATGGCGACAAATGCCAAAAGGCCCTGATGAATTGTGTTTTTCATTTTTGTTTCCTCTTCGATAGATGTTGTTTAATTAAACAAGTTAACTCGCTAGCATTGGCGGGCCCATCGCTGTTGTGACCACGCTAGTAACGAGTAAAATTAAAAAACCCACAAACGTTTCAATCATGATGGAACGTCGTAATGCGACGGCGCCATCTTCTCGACTCAATATGCGTGGCACCAATACGAACTTATGAGCCACGGCAAACAGGAGAAGCAATAAGACCAAGGCTATTTTGAGTATAAAAACTTGTCCATAGCGGCTTGAATACAGGCTTTCTAATGTAGGCACAAACTGAATGAGCATAGATACAGCGGCAGCCACTAAAATAGCGACGCCCCAAACTGCAAATCGACCAAAACGTTCCATAACAACATGCAATGCTTCCCCCTCAAATATGTAGGTCGCGCGCACTAATGGTATTAGCGCACCTAACCATGCAAACGACATAGCTACATGCAGAGTGATAAGCGAGACGCTGCCAAATATGAGTGTATTAGTGTGTCCAGATAACGTAAATGAGGTGCTCAAGCCAATAATGACGAGCAATGTTAGTGTGCCAAATATCCATTGGTTTAACTTGCTCGTCAGAAATAATGGACGAATTAATATCAGAGTCAAAAGTGCAAAAGATAGACCGAACGCGATTGCTCTAGTCATCGTGAATGTGCCAACAGAGCTAGCCCACATCATGTTGAGCATGATGGGGTCGAACATGCCTTTTACACCATTTTCTGCAAGGTTGCCTGTTTGTACAAAAAAATCGACAACATTAGCAATGAAACCAATAATGACCAATACCATTGCGACTTTGCATATAGTCTGTCGCCAACGCATTGCAGCGTTGTCAACATTCTCAAGCGAAGCCGGCGGGATATAGAGATACACGCAAATAATGCTAAATGCTCCGCTTATCCCCAAATACACCAGAAACTTGTTGAGTACTAGCAGCCCTATCCAAATTCCTGATGTCATGGGAATTCCTATTTAATGATTACTATGGTCGCTGTGATCCATCTTTTTATGTTTCATCTCTTTCATGTTGCCAGCAGCATGGACCATAAATGAAAAGTCTCCTTTCATCTTATGACCGTCTACTCCCATAATTGTCCATGACGCTTTGTAAGAGCTAGGCATTAACTGGGGCAAGTCATAGCTAAATGTTTTACTCGCCTCCATTGAGGGGGCGAATTCAAAATCAACCTTTTCACTTTTGCTGTTCAATATAGATAAGTTAACCAAACGAACTTCGTCAGCAAATGCCACGGCAATGGTCTCTGGGCTCTTCATTAACATAGCATTATCTTTGGGTATTGAAGACGTGATCCCAGTATGCGCTAACGCTGACAGACTGCTCATTGTGATAAGAAGCGTTACGATAAATTTTTTCATGTATTAATCTCTCTTTTGTAAAGTTACGGGTTAAATGTTTTTAGCTAATTGGTGTATTTGCTTTTTTTTCCACAACAGATAAATGGCGGGTAAAACAAGTAGCGTGAGTAGCACTGCACTCATCATTCCGCCTACCATTGGCGCGGCAATCCGACTCATGACCTCTGCCCCTGTTCCTGTTCCATATAAAATGGGTAGCAAACCAAGAATGATGGCTAAAGCCGTCATCATGACAGGCCTAACGCGCAGTCCTGCGCCGTGCAATATAGCTTCTGTTAACTGTGCATCGCTCGGTATTACATTTTGTTCTTTGCAGCGCGTAATTAGCGCGTTATATTCCTGGTTCAGGTAGACCAACATGATCACACCTATTTCAACTGCAACGCCAGCGAGTGCTATAAAACCGACCCCTACGGCTACCGAAAAGTTGAACCCCTCCAGATACATTAACCAAATGCTACCAACCATCGCCAAAGGCAAAGTGCCCATGATAATGGCCACTTCAGTAATGTTTCTAAAGTTGAGGTACAACAGAATGATAATAATGGCCAGCGTCAGTGGCACAACGTAGGTGAGTTTTTCTTTGGCGCGTTGCATATACTCATATTGACCAGACCACGTTATGGAGTAGCCAGCAGGCAATACTAACTGCTCACTCACGGCTTGCTGAGCTGACACCACATAACTGCCAATATCCACGCCATCAATATCCACAAACACCCAGCCATTTAGGCGTGCATTTTCACTTTTTATGCCGGGAGGGCCATCCTCTATGTACACATCTGCTACATCTGCAAGCGCAATACGCTTTCCTTGCGGTGTCACAATCGGCAATAAAGATAGTGCTTGTGGGGATGAGCGATATGATTGAGGATAGCGCACGTTGACCGGATATCTCTCAAGCCCTTCAACACTTTGCGTGACATTCATACCGCCAATGGCACTGGATACAACTGACTGAATATCTGCAATGTTAAGGCCATAGCGCGCAGCTTTATCGCGCTGTATGTCAACCTTTACATAGCGCCCGCCTGCCACTCGTTCCGAATAAACAGAGGCTGTCCCTTTGACTTCAGAAAGAATTGTTTCGATTTGCTGGCCAATGGCTTGTATTTCGCCAAGCTCCGGCCCTCCAATCTTTATACCTACCGGTGTTTTGATTCCGGTGGCCAACATATCAATCCTAGTTTTAATAGGCATTACCCAAGCATTTGTGAGCCCTGGAAAGTCAATTAGGTTATCAAGTTCTTTTATCAAATCTTCAGTAGTTAGCCCCTTACGCCATTCATCGTGGGGCTTTAATTGTATGAACGTTTCAATCATCGTCAAGGGCGCGGGATCGGTGGCAGTTTCCGCACGTCCCACTTTACCGAACACCGTTTCTACTTCGGGCACGGTATAAATAAGCTTATTAGTTTGTTGCAGCAACTCCCTTGCTTTACCGATGGATATGCCAGCATATGTGGTGGGCATATACATTAAATCACCTTCGTCAAGCGGCGGAATAAATTCGCTGCCAATTTTATTGACCGGCCAAAAACCAATGACTAGCACAACTAATGCGCCAACAAGTGTCAGCTTTGGAAAGCGCAGCACGGTTTTTAACGATGGTATGTACAACCAAGACAAGCCCTTATTGACGGGGTTTTTATGCTCTGGCAGCACTTTTCCTCTAATAAAATACCCCATTAATACTGGTACTAGTGTTATGGCAAGTGCTGCGGATGCAGCCATTGCATAGGTTTTTGTGTACGCTAAGGGGGAAAACATCCGGCCTTCTTGCGCTTCCAGCGTAAACACTGGGACAAAGCTGACTGTAATAATAAGAAGGCTAAAAAATAACGCTGGGCCAACCTCCACAGCCGAGTCAACGACAATTTGCCATCGGTTTTCTTTAGTAAGTGGCGTTCGCTCCATGTGTTTGTGCATGTTTTCAATCATAACTATGGCACCGTCAATCATCGCGCCAATAGCAATGGCAATCCCCCCTAGCGACATGATGTTGGCATTGATCCCTTGAAAATACATGACGATGAACGCCACGAGAATACCAACCGGTAGACTCACAATTGCTACTAGCGATGAACGAACATGAAATAAAAAGGCGATACATACGACGGCAACCACAGCAAACTCTTCCAATAACTTGAAACCAAGATTATTGACTGCGCGTTCAATCAAAGCAGACCTATCATAAACTGTCACCACTTCAATACCGTCTGGCAAACCTTTTTTAAGTTCCTCAAGCTTAGCTTTTACCCCGTCAATGGTTTTTTGCGCGTTTTCGCCATAACGCATCACAACTATTCCACCAACAGTTTCACCTTCTCCATTTAACTCAGCAATGCCACGGCGCATTTGTGGTCCTAATTGCACGTCAGCAATATCTTTGACCAACAATGGCGTGCCATTGTTGTTTACGCCCAAGGGAATAAGCTCTATGTCTCGTTTATTTTCGATGTACCCGGTAGCACGAACCATATATTCGGCTTCAGCCATCTCAATAACCGATGCGCCAACCTCTTGATTACCGCGCTTAATGGCCATTTGAATATGAGAAAGGGGTATGCCATAGGCTCTGAGCTTCTCAGGATCCACTCTGACCTGATACTGCTTAACCATCCCGCCTATCGAAGATACTTCTGATACGCCAGAAACTGTCTGTAACTCGAATTTTAAAAACCAGTCTTGTAAACTGCGCAACTGACTAATATCGTGTTGGCCCGTTCTATCGACTAAGGCATAAAGATACACCCAACCCACACCCGTAGCGTCTGGTCCTAGTTGAGGCCTAGCATTTTCAGGTAAATTAGGAGCAACTTGGGATAAGTATTCGAGTACGCGGCTTCGTGCCCAGTACAAATCCGTATCGTCATCAAAAATGATGTAGACATAAGAGTCACCAAAAAATGAGTAACCTCTCACGGTTCTGGCACCAGGCACTGATAGCATCGCGGTAGTAAGAGGATAAGTTACCTGATCCTCAACAACTTGAGGTGCCTGTCCAGGGTAGCTTGTTTTAATAATCACTTGCACATCTGACAAATCAGGTAGTGCGTCTACTGGTGTGTTTTTTACAGCGACCAAGCCTCCACCAACAATGATTATGGTGATAAGCAATACAAAAAATCGATTGGTGACAGACCACCTAATAATGGCTGCAATCATTAGTACTGTCCTCCGTGACCTGAATGATCCATCTCTTTATCTGCATTGTCTGTGCCCATCGAGTGACCAGAATGATCCATGCCCTCCATATTTTCCATATCGTCCATATCGTCCATACCTTCCATGTGCATCATGTTGCCGTCTTCATCCACAATATGGATTTCTGTAATTAAGTAATCACCTAGATCTGCCTTTGTAATTTGTAAATGCAATGACATGCCAGGCATTAACTTGCTAATGTCTAAATCTTGGTCAACAAAAAAATCCATTGTCATTTCAGGCCAACCCCATTCGTCGATTGCCGCATGATCAAGATTCACCATATTATGCTCTGCCATCACACTATTGACAGTTGCGGTAGTCCATACCATAGATGGCATAGATTCGGCCTCTTCCATTCGTTTAAAATCAGAAGAAATGCTGCTTTCAGAATCTAATAAGAATTGAGCAGAAGTGACGACAACATCATCGTCTCTCAGACCGCTTAAAATCTCCGTGTATTCATTGACGATATTACCAACCTTGACTTCGATAGATTTAAAGCGCCCCTCACCTAAAGCAATTACCACTCTGTCTTGCTTTCCAGTGCGAATAACCGCTTCAGTGGGAACCAAAAGGTTTTCATCATCCAGATCGGAATGGATGGTGACTTGTGCAAACATATTGGGTTTCAAGAAATACTCGGGATTGTCAAAACGTAATCTCGCTTTAAGCGTTCTTGTGTCTTTGTCTAATGTTGGGTAAACATAATCAACTTCACCCTGCCACACTTTTTCTGGCAAATACTCAAGCGTCATGGTGACCGCTAAGCCTTTCTCTATCTGGTTCGACTGACGTTCAAATACCTCGGCATCCACCCATACTTCATCTAACGCGCCAATAGATAATATCGTCACACCAGGTTTAACATAAAAGCCTTGTCTGATATTCAGATTATCGACAAAGCCTGTTTGAGGGGCGGTAAACGTGATGGTTTGTTGAACTTTACCGGTTTGCTTGAGTTGGTTAACCGCTTGAGCTGGCATTTGAAGCGCTTCAAGCCGAGAGGTAGCTGCCTGCAGTAGATTGACGTTATTGCGGTTTCGAGCAAGCAGAAATTCCTCCTGCGCATTCACTAACTCAGGTGAATAGAGTGCGTATAAAGGCTCACCTTTTTTAACGTATTCGCCAGCTGCTTTGACATATAATTCGTCTATCCAACCTTCAACACGTGGGTGAATATGCACAAGCGTGTCTTCATTGTATTGCACATAACCTACCGTTCTAATTGGCACATGTAAGCTTTTTCTTTGCACAGATGCCGTTCGCACACCTAGGTTATTTTCTACATTTGGATGTATTGTGACGGTGCCAGGACTCTCATCCATGCCCCCATCATCATATACCGGCACAAGATCCATTCCCATTGGTGATTTACCGGGTGCGTCTCTTCTATAGTTCGGATCCATAGGGGCGACCCAATATAAGGGGGCGTTGCTATCGGCATTGTCGGCATTTGCTGCGCTATCGCCTGAATGGGGCAAGATAAACGTATAAGTCAATGCAGTTAGCACCGCTCCAGCGATGAGTCCAATGGCCAGTGTACTTGTATTTTTCATGAGTTGTCTCCAATGCGATGAGTAACGTCTTGACCATCGCTAAAAAAATAGTTGAGTTGTGATCGCGACTTGAGTAAGTCAATATCAATGTTCAATGCGTCAATTCTGGCATTCAGATCGGCTATTCTTGCTCTTACTACTTCAGCAAAATCACCATCATCATTAGTATATGCCGTTAAAGAAGCCTCAGCTTGCTCGCTCATTTGAACCAAAATATCCGTTTGATAAAGTGTTTCGCGCTGCAAAAGCCTTAAGTGAGCAGCATATGCAGATTGCAGTTGAGATAGCAGCGATCTAATGGCTAATCTCTTTTCTGTCTTTATCGCCTCAGTTTGACTAATCGCTGCGGAGACGTCCTGATCTTGTTTGTTGCTGGTAAATAAGGGCACGTCAAATGAGATACCCACCGAGATAAAATCAGCTCGGCTACGTTCTAACTGATCGTCGGCTCTATATGCATAACTTGCGTTTACACCCCATTGTGGCTTGTATTGCTGCTTTGCTAAATCAATACCTGTTTTACTGGCTCTTATTTTTTGCTCAATCGCCAAAACATAAGGGTGCGCCACCAATAAATTGGCTAAGCTTTGCGCATCGTGACTGTTTAGCGCTTGTTCAGCATCTACATACAAAGGTTTAATTGATGGCGTTGCAGCAGGTAGAGAAACCATTTGCCTATATCGCATTTGATTAGATGTCCAAGCCGTATCATCTGATAACCATTCAAGCAATTCAGCAAGTGCTTGCTCTTTTTGGGAATGCAATTTAGTCAGTCGGTCATCAAGCCTTGTTAGCTCGAGCTGAGCGCGAACGATATCTTGTTGCCTTACTTTGCCGACCGCTGACGAGTAACTCGCTTGGGCGACGTCGCCGAGCTGTTCAAATAAAGCACGGTCTTGTTCAATAAGTGATATTGTCTGTTGAGCCCGATAAATCTCAAGCCACTTAAGAGAAACCGCCAATGTTGTTTTCGCGATTCGATCTTTGCGCATGATTGGGTGTTGCTTCGCGAGTTCTTCAAGTTGTTTGCGCTTAATATCCAAACTATCACCGCGGGGAAACATCTGCGATACGCCTGCTTTCAGTTGTGTCATTGGTTCTTGATCAAAAGCAAAACCATCTGTTGGCAGGTTCGCCAGTCCAATCGATACCACAGGATCAGGAAGCGAAGAGGCAGACACACTATTCGAGAGTAACGCGTCTTCTCGATATTGACTTCCCTTCAACCATGGATCTTGCTTAATTGCTGCTGTAATTGCTTCCTCTAGTGTTAGAATGTCAGCTTTATTTGCAAAGACGTTATGACTTAGCATCAGCATGATTAATGTTGATAAAAAAGCGATACGATATTTCATTAAAATTGCTCCTCATAACTGGCAATTTCTGCATATACCGATGAGCTTCCGTCTTCTTTTAATAGCAATATTTGGTATGGCATAAAGCGGTCGTCAACCTCCATCCCTGGCGTTCCGACTGGCATGGCGGGGACAGATAGTCCTATGCTATCTTTTGGCACGTCGGCTAAGAACTGTTTGATGTACTTTGCCGGTACATGCCCTTCAAACACATAACCATCATTTGACTCTGCCGTATGACAAGACCGATAATTTGGGGCTATCCCTCTGTCCTCTTTTATGTCCGACATAAACGTAATGTTTCTTGCACTCACATCAAAGCCATGGTCTTCGGCATGATTAATCCATTTTTGGCAGCAGTTACAGGTTCTGCTTTTGTAAACCGTTAGCTCGATGGCGGCAGGTTTGGAAATGTATTCACCTTGTTCAGTCGCCTTGTTGTTAGCGGCATCTGAACAGGCCGTTGTTAGAAGAACAGCAGCGATTAATGATGCCTTTACGGGCAATAGTATTGAAAATTTCATATATCTTTCCTCTCAAAAAAAGAAAAAGTGTGTTTAATAATTTGGATTTGGTTATTTATCTTAACGATAAGCGAATGCAGCTCGCGATATTTGTCGCGACTGCAAGTTATGATATGTAGAGAGGAGTTTTTGGAGGGCGCTGTATCGGATGGAGAAACGCTTTTTTAATTGAGGGCTCAATTGATTTAAACTGTATCGCGGTATAGTCAGGCAAACCGTTTAATCTGCTGTCTACTAGCACGGCGACGATGAGTAAGCCCATCGGGCAACAACAGTCCTTTGGACAGCAGTCTTCACTATTTTCATCCACTGCCATGTTGTCAAAATGAGAACCACTCATAGACATTTCAGACATCATATTATGTTCCTGCATACATGGCATTTCAGAAGACACAGCGAACGCCTCTACCCCTTGCGATAGTAGCAATATGATAACAACACTGATGTGAACGAAACGAGTAAGCAATCTACACCTTCTATATAGCGTAAGGACACATAATACAAACGACGACTTTTCAAATAAAAAGCGTGTTATTCAAACGACTGCAAGATAATATCAACTCAACCTGACAAGACGATTACACATAGATTACATTTCTGTCATCTGATGTTTATTCAACAAATTAGTCCTTTATACTATCGGCATGAGCCGATGTTTACGGTCAGTTGTGCATTCGCTCGATATTTTCCAAAGAGTTGCACAGAAATAGCGGATACAAATGGAGCAAGCATGAAAATACTAGTGGTAGAAGACGAAGTGAAAACCGGCGACTATATTAAACAAGGCTTGTCAGAGGCGGGGTTTGTTGTTGAGTTAGTCAGAAATGGACTTGATGGTCATCACAAAGCAATGACGGGAAACTTTGAACTCGTGATACTGGACGTGATGTTACCTGATATAGATGGTTGGAAGATAATGAGTTCATTGAGGGAGGCCGGTAACCATACGCCAGTACTGTTTTTAACCGCAAGAGACAGTGTTAAGGATAAAGTAAAGGGATTAGAATTAGGCGCGGACGACTATTTGGTCAAACCCTTTGCGTTTGCTGAACTCCTTGCAAGAGTGCGCTCTTTAGTAAGGCGCACGATAGCAGCCCCCACAAATATACTCGCAATTGCCGACTTACAGCTAGATATTCCCTCTCGTATTGCCACAAGGGCGGGCAAAACCATCAACCTAACCACTAAAGAGTTTACATTGTTAGAGCTTAT
This sequence comes from Brumicola blandensis, assembly GCF_031846165.1. Taxonomy (NCBI): domain Bacteria; kingdom Pseudomonadati; phylum Pseudomonadota; class Gammaproteobacteria; order Alteromonadales; family Alteromonadaceae; genus Brumicola; species Brumicola blandensis. Next base: position 658,582 of record NZ_JAVRIE010000001.1, on the reverse strand, counting down.
GGTTAGACGACAAGGTGAAGTATTACCCCGTTCTCTCATTGCTTCACAAGTATGGGATATCAATTTCGATAGTGATACCAATGTTATTGATGTTGCTATTCGCCGGTTGCGCGCCAAAATCGATGATGACTTTCCAGTGAAACTTATCCAAACCATCCGTGGTATGGGCTACAAAATTTCAGCGGCTAATAATGAATAAGGTGTTTCGCGTCCCAAACTCACTTGCATTTCGCTCTACGATACTAGTCGGTTTTGCGGTGGTGGTATGCTTAACAATTATGCATGAGATTGTGGTGCGTTCAATAGAGCAACATTTTACTGAACAAGATGCTGGAGAACTTAACGAAGTATTTGTTGCTGTTAATAAGCAACTCGCGGAGTCAGGCTTACAAAAAACATCTCCAGCAGACACACTTGAAGATGCAGTATCAGGGCATCATGGAGTTTATTATCATGTGGAGAGCGCAATGGGAGACGTACTTTATACCAGCAAAGAAGTCGATTTTAGCTTCTACCCAGAATATGCGCGGACATATACATCTGTTAAACCAGAGCATCTGCTGCTATTTAAAGATTCTCAGCATATGTTCCGAGCGACAAAACTAAATGCAACCATTTTAATAGATAATGTCGAAACCAATTTCAGTGTAATAGTTGCGTCTAACATGGAATTCCATATGACGTATATGGATGAATTTAAGAAAACGCTGTGGTTAATTACCTTGTGTGCTGCCGTGATCACTATTTTAGCCGCTAGGTTCGCCATATATAGAGGCCATTCTCCACTGCGAAAACTAAGCCGAAAAATAGAAACAATATCAGCTGACCATCTAGACGCAAGGATCAGTTCAGAAGAGGTGCCAATGGAGCTACTCACTTTAGTTGATTCGTTCAATGTTATGCTGCAAAAACTCGAAGATGGTTTTGTTCGCTTATCTTTTTTCTCAGCCGACATAGCCCATGAACTGCGCACGCCCATTACTAATTTGACCACACAAACTCAGGTGATGTTAAGCAGACCTAGAAGTAACGAACAATATACAGAAATGCTCTACTCTAATCTTGAAGAATTCGACCGTATGACGAAAATGGTCAGCGACATGTTACTACTTGCGCAAACTGAGCATGGCTTAATAAAACCAAACAAAGAAAACATTGATGTTAATAGTGAAATTAAAGACTTGCTAGAATACTTCGAACTCCTTGCTGATGAAAAAAATATAAGCTTACAGTTAGCTGGCCCAACCGTTACAGTTAATTGTGATAGAACTATGCTTCGACAAGCGTTAAGTAACCTAATATCCAATGCAGTCAGATATTCGCCAGTTGATAACGACATTGTAATTGAAACCAAAGAAACCTCAGAACGGGTATCGATATCGGTTATTAACCAAGGTGAAACGATTTCTAAAAAACATTTAGCTAGGTTATTTGACCGATTTTACAGAGCTGACCCCTCTCGCAAAAGAGATGGGCAGGGAGCCGGACTTGGATTAACAATTGCTAAATCAGTAATTAGAATTAATGGTGGTGATATTTTGGCAACGTCTTCAGAAAACGAAATAACATTTACCATCACATTTTCAAAATCCACAAGAACTAGTCTTGCTCCGGTTTAATTGACATTCAGCTTGCAAAAGAATGCTAAACAAAATTAGTGCTGTTTAATTTAGGACTCCTTTGAAAAAGGCCAGATCGTGCGATATTAATTTGAACGTCTACAATATAATTGTCTAATAATGATGTTTGTAATTTATTGGGCGAAGTAACATTCGAAGCTGCTATTTTTTTTAGTGTTTCCATTACTTTCAGTTGTCTTTATATTTTTTCATCTAAATTACCGTCTTTTTTTTCGTCTATTTTACGCTATTTGTCGAAACCAATGTTTTGACTGGTCTTACTTCTTCAGGAAAATCTCTAAAACCCCAAATTAGTAGGACAAAACTACCACTTAAACTCGAATAAATTTGAGTTTAAGTATTAAACTGAAACTTATTAATATTCTGAAAAGTTGGAGATGTTTAATCTGGCGCTCAAGATTTAAGAAGCACCTGTAAAATTAGAACCGATTCACACTTAAGGTAGATATTGAAGAATTGGTGATCCTAACTGTGGGAAGATCAACCATATATAATGAAAATGATGGCAGACTACATTCAAGTAGCGATGGTAAGAAAGTTGTGGTTAACGTGAACTCACTGCTTGCAAATGATTCATACAAATATTACGGCAAAGAACAAGGGATAAGCGTTAATAGTTTTCTTGACGAAAAGCAGTCATTTTTTCATGTCAATGTTTTAACGTCATCAGATCGCGAGGCGCCTTATGTCCTCGAAGGACTAGTTTCATCAAAACATGCATTGATGCAAGGCGATATAGAGGAGCACTTTCATAGCACCGACACGCATGGTTATACTGAAGCTGTGTTTGCGGGTTTGCATTTCATGGACGTGTCTTTTGCACCACGCATTAAGAATGTTCATCATCAGACTCTTTATGCTTATGAGTCTAAAACAACATGCAAATACTCTGGTTCGCCATTAGCGCCAAAGAGGCAAATCAATAAGAAACTTATATTGGAAAATTGGGATGATATATTGAGGCTTATTGCGTCTATGAAGTTGAAGCGCTGCAGTGCTTCACAAATGTTAAAAATGTTAAAAATGTTAACCAGTAGTGAGCGAGACAACACACTATATCAAGCCTTTAAAGAATTCGGACGCTTGCTAAAGACCCACTTCATTTTAAACTATGTAGACGATGAAGCGCTCAGGCAAAATATTCAAAAGCAGCTTAACAGAGTAGAGTTAGGCCAAAAACTTGCTGACAAAGTACTGTTTGGAAGAAATGGTAAGTTACAAGTCGGTCTGCAGGACGAGATTCAATTGGTCATGGCCAGTAATACCTTGTTACGCAATATGATTATTCTATGGAACTACTTATTTTTGTCTGACTATTGTTTGTCTCTTGATTCACATGATGAACGTATGAATGTCATTGAATCAATATCGACTGGCTCTGTTATCGCTTGGGCGCACATTAACTTTATGGGTATTTATGAATTTAACCCAGTTGTGCGAAGCCAATTTGGGTCTACATTAAAGCAGATGAGAGACGTATCAATTTAATTTTTGCAATATAAGCCATTTTAATCAATGGCTTATATTATAATATCGTAAATTAGTGACCTAAACGGTAGTTCAGCCTAATTAGGAATTGTTGACGACCTATCTACAATTCATCCGCAAATAGGTAATTGTTTTTCTGTTGATGCTTAGTCGTGTACATTGCTTTATCTGCTTTTATGCGCAGTTCATCCTGTCTTTCACCGTCATCAGGATAGATGGCAACTCCAATACTAAGATTGATTTTTATCTCATGTTCCTTATACGGAAGTCTTGAATCAAAGGCGCTAATCAGGCGTCGACATATTTCTTCACATGCTTCTTTGGTCACTGGATAGTGCAAAATAACCAAGAACTCATCACCACCTTGGCGACATGCAATATCAGTATCTCGAATCAAATCCTTAAGGCGGTTTGCTATTTCTTTCAGAGCAAAATCTCCCGCATCATGACCTAGTGCATCATTTATTAACTTAAAGTCATCGACGTCTATATAGAGAATGGCTGCCTTAAAACTGTGTCTTTTTGCCAAGTTTAAGGTTAAGTCTAACTGTTCTTGCGCAAGCCTTGGAGATGTCAGGCCCGTAAGATGATCATGATTGGCCAAATACTCTACTTTCTCATTCTGTGTTTCAAGTAATTCAAGAGAGCTTTTCAACTTCCTATAGTAAGCATATCCGGCAGTGAGAAAAAGCGTACTGGTTATTACACCACTGAATATTGCAATAGACCAAGCGCCCATGCTGCTTGCATATATATTGGGTTCGATCACGTGTGTAATTGTACCTTGTGAGAATAGGAGCCCTAGCATCGCGGTGCCACTAGAGGAAAATATTAAATAAATAATTGACGCTTTTAGAGAGAATATGCCCGCGATAATAAATGCTGCAAAAATGAAATGTATGAATCCCCCACTTTGGAGTCCGAATGAATACAAGCCCATAGCAGCTAAAAGGGTAAGAAACGCGCTTATGTAAAGGTAGTCGACTTTATAGTTTTCTTTTGTTGGCCTGAAATACATTATTATTGTCGATGCAGTTAATAATATATGCACCGCAAACACAAGCTGAAAGCCAAGGTTAGGCCAGCGAGCAAGGGATATCGGTAAACCAATACAGCACAAAATAACGAGCGCTAACATTAGGCGGTTAGCTATCTCCGCTTTTAGTGCATTAATTTCAGAGCTTATATTCGACACAAGTTGTGGTGACCTATATTTTTTATTCACGTCATCCATCGTCTTTGGTGACTTCATATCCTGTGTAAGCCGTCTAGGGAACATGTTAACAATACTAGCCACAGTAAAAAAAAGCAAAATTCGATAGACTAATTATCCAGATTGCTAAGTAAATCAGCGATTTGTCCTATTTTTATACTAATCTTCATTCGATTTATTATGCGTAATGATAGATACTAAGGCCATATAGATTATACGAGCAAAAGACGAAATCCATGACTTTACTTGTTGTTACCCTTATCGTTTTAGTTATTGTTGTACTCTGGCTACTGCTACTAAGAGTAGATACATCTTTCATTATCGCAACTGCTATTTATGACTCAGCAAATAAATTGGAAGCAAAAATAGCTTCTTTAAAACATTATAAAGGTTATAGCAAAGCGTTTGATGTGGAGACAAATTACCTTAGCAACGTAGCAACCTTCAATAATGATCGGCCAGTTCTTGTACTGGTACACGGCTTTAGTGCTGATAAATATATTTGGAATCGACTAGCCCTGAGATTGAAGAAAGATTATCAGTTATTCATCCCAGACTTGTTGGGTCACGGGGATACTGAATACAAATCCAGTCACAATTACAGTACAAAAAACCAAGTCAAATTGCTGCTGGAGATGTTAAATGACGCTAATATTCAGCAGTTTCATATCATCGGAAATAGTATGGGGGGATTGATGGCCGCTCAACTCCTGGAGATATGTCCAGAAAGGATCCAAAAATCAATCCTAATCGATCCCGCTGGTGTAAGTTCTGACTTTTCGCTACAAATGGCAAAAACAAATCAAAACCCATTTAACCACTATAACGAAGAAGACTTCTTCTATTTTTATGACTTAGTGATGACTAAACCTCCCTACATTCCTAAATTTGTGCTTAGGGCTTTAGCTAACAAGTACATTGGTAAACGGGAACAATATGTTCATATGTTTAGGGATTTTTTTAATCCAGACGATTTTTATCAACCACACGATCATAAAATTAACTCTACGGACACCATGTTAATATGGGGAGTCAATGATAAATTGATGCCTGTAGAGGACTACGTTATTTGGCAGAATATGTTAGATTCTAAAACAACGATATATGAAGATCTTGGCCATATGCCTATGGTGGAGGATGTGCGCAGAGTCGCTCGCGATATTAAACGCTTTCTCAAAGCGTAAACATTTTTATAAAATAAGTGACCCTCAATGGAATTTCTATTTTTACTCATCGCTTTTGTTTTTGGCCTTGGATTCCGATTTATCGGTTTACCCCCTTTAATTGGCTATTTGATTGCCGGTTTTGTGCTTAATGCATGGGGTTTTGAAAACAACGCAAGTTTGCAACAAATCGCAGACCTCGGCATCACCATTATGCTGTTTACTATCGGCCTCAAGTTAAATATTAATGATTTGTTGAAACGGGAAATTTGGCTAAGCAGTATTCTACATACCACTTTGTGGATAGCTATCGTCAGTACAGCCTTTTTTTTGTTCAGCTTTTTGGGCCTTCCTTATATAAGCGACTTGTCTAATGAAACGATTGCACTCATTGGATTTGCCTTCAGTTTCAGTTCTACCGTCTGTGTTGTCAAAATATTAGAGGAAAGCGGAGAAAGTAGAACAAGACACGGTAAAGTTGCCATTGGAATCCTGGTAATGCAAGATATCTTCGCCGTGCTATTCTTGGTAGCAGCAACAGGTAAGATCCCCTCTCCTTGGGCGCTAGCTTTGTTGTTACTCATTCCATTAACTCCACTGTTTAGAAAGCTCTTAGATCAATCTGGTCACGGCGAGCTACTGCCTTTAACTGGCTTTATTTTTGCGCTCGGCGGTTATCACTTATTTGAATTTGTTGGAGTGAAAGGTGACTTGGGCGCATTGATCTTTGGGGTTTTAATGGCGGGACACGTAAAAGCAAACGAGTTAGCAAAATCCTTACTTTCATTTAAGGATTTATTCCTGATTGGATTCTTTTTAACAATTGGTCTTACCGCCCTACCCACACTTGAAATAGCGGGTATCGCTATGTTAATTACCTTGTTGCTACCGATAAAATTTATGCTATTTTTTACTTTGTTCACTCAGTTCAGGTTACGAGCGAGAACGTCGTATCTGTCAGGACTTATTATGAGTAACTATAGTGAATTTGGTCTCATTGTCGGTGCGGTTGCTGTGAGTGTGGGCATGTTGGATAAAATATGGTTGGTTATTCTAGCGCTTAGTGTGTCGTTTTCATTCGTTTTTACGAGTGCTATTTATCGAACATCGCATAACAGTTATAAAAAGCATAAAGAGTTTTTAAAGCGTTATCAAAAACCATCTCCTTTAAAGGAAGACGTTTATCCGAGTATGCAGGGTACAAGAGTATTAGTTATTGGCATGGGTCGTGTTGGTAAAGGGGCATTCACCACCCTAGCCAAATTAATGGAAAATGGCGTCACGGGGATGGATGCAGACCTTGATAAAGTCAGCGCGTTAAAAGAGTTAGATTACAATGCAATACTTGGCGATGGAGAAAACATCGATCTTTGGGAAAACGTAAACATTTCAAAAGTTGAATTAGTCTTGCTGGCCCTACCATCCATTCAGGATTCGTCAAACATAACGCATCAGCTTCGTTCAGCCGGTTTTAAAGGTAAGATAGCTGCCATCGCTAGGTATGAGGATGAGGTAGCTCCGTTGATGGATGTTGGCGTAGATAAAGTATTTAACTTCTTTACTGAAGCCGGTCTTGGTTTTGCAGAAGAAAGTTTTGAATTGCTGGAGTCTACACCCTAGGCTTAACTTTTTATCAATTGCTAAGCTAAGACTTAATGAAAATCATTATCTTTTGTATGCGCATGAAATATAAAGAGTTTTTCCTTATTTGATTTGATCTGCATCAATCTTCAGGTATACTTTGGCGTATAAAAACTAAGGAGGTTATCATGAAAGGTAAACCCGAGATCATCAAAGCACTAAACGAAGTGCTCACCACAGAACTAACATCTATAAATCAATACTTTCTCCATGCTCGTATGTACAAAAACTGGGGTTTTGAGGCTCTCGATAAAGTGTGCTACAAAAAGTCAATTAAAGACATGAAGCAAGCTGATGAATTGATTGAGCGAATTCTCTTTCTCGAAGGTCTTCCTAACCTACAAGCGCTAGGTAAAATTAATATCGGTGAAGAGCCCAAAGAGATGTTGGAATGCGACATGCAGTTTCAATTGAAACAAGTCCCCCAAATGAAAAGTGCAATTGAATTATGTGAGCAGCACTTAGATTATGTGTCTCGTGATCTACTATCAACTATTCTCGATTACGAAGAAGAGCATTTTGATTGGTTAGACACACAGATGTATCAAATTGAACAAATGGGCATTCAGAACTATTTACAATCGCAAGTAGAGGAAGATTAATATGCAAGGTAATCAAAAAGTAATCGATGGCTTAAATGCCCTCCTCGGCTATGAGCTAGCCGCAATGGACCAATACTTCGCGCATTCTCAAATGTATTTAGATTGGGGCTTAAATAAATTATATGAGCGAATTAACCATGAGTTTGATGACGAAAAAGGCCATGCTACTAAACTGATTGAGCGTATGTTGTTTTTAGGCGGACAGCCTGATATGCAAACTAGAGTGGGTTTCAAGTTGGGAACTACCGTTCCAGATATGTTGCAAAGTGATTTACGTGTTGAATATGAAGTGGCAGAAAAACTTCGCGAAGTGATCGCGTTGTGCGAAACAGAGCAAGACTACGTAAGCAGAGATATGCTGCTGATTTTGTTAGATGATACAGAAATGGATCATGCTCACTGGTTAGAACAACAGTTAGGCTTAATTGAGCGCTTGGGTTTACCTAATTACCTTCAATCACAAATGTAGTGATGACAGCTTTGACGAAAGTTAGTCTAAGTACGTAAAGAAAATGGCTGAGCGTGTAAACTCTTGGCCTTTTTTATTGGTAACAGTGAATACTAAACGCCATTTCATGGTGTCTAAATTACAGCTGCCCAAAAAGGTCAAATAAGCTTCGTTTTCCTTAATAACAGGGGTTTTTCCCATGAACATATTCACTCCCTCTATCCATGCATTTTCAAGCTTAAGACCTTGAGACAGATCAAATTCTAGAAATATTTCCTCTTCGACGACGATATCACTTAAAAATTTTACGGAAATTTGCTCATTTTCAAGTCTAAATTCACACGAAGATGCGCTTAAATCGCACTCAGCACCCTGATAAGTTGAAAAATTTACATTTTCGTAATAACCCCCTATAAGTCCTATCAATACTAGGATTACTAGAAGAACACCCCTAGATTTTATGTGTTTTTTAGGCTTGTTATTTAACATTTTGTTTACCGTAAACATTCCTTTATTGACGAAGATCAAGTGGGACTTAAGTAATATATCTTTTTGTATTTAAAAACATTATTATCCACCTGTGATATCTCAGTAGATTACTCAACTTGCTAACACTACTCAACTAGGAAGCAAAAAAGGGCAATATACACTTTGAGATATAGTGATTTTTTCTCGACGCGGAAGATATAAAAATATGAGCGAAACAAGCCAAGTACAACCTGATTACAATTATAAAGTAGTCAGGCAATTCACAATAATGACGGTTGTTTGGGGCATCATTGGAATGTCACTAGGTGTGTTAATTGCTGCACAATTATTTGCTCCAGCACTTAACTTTGACATTCCATGGCTAACTTACTCTCGTTTACGTCCTTTACATACTAATGCTGTTATTTTCGCATTCGGTGGTTGTGCCCTTTTTGCTACCTCTTACTACATAGTTCAACGAACCTGTCAGATCCGTCTGTTTAGCGACAAATTAGCCGCTTTTACATTCTGGGGTTGGCAAGCTGTTATCGTTGCCGCCGTGGTGACCTTACCTTTTGGTGTTACCGCAAGTAAAGAGTACGCAGAACTAGAGTGGCCAATTGATATACTGATAACCCTAGTTTGGGTCGCTTATATCATCAACTTCTTCGGGACATTGGTTATTCGAAAGACCTCGCATATCTACGTTGCAAACTGGTTCCTTGGTGCATTTATGCTAACCGTTGCTGTACTTCACATAGGTAACAGCATGGCCATTCCTGTTTCATTCACCAAGTCTTACAGTATCTATGCAGGTGCAGTAGATGCGATGATGCAATGGTGGTATGGACATAACGCGGTAGGGTTCTTCCTAACAGCCGGTTTCCTTGGAATGATGTACTACTTCGTACCGAAGCAAGCAGGACGTCCGGTTTACTCGTACCGCTTGTCTATCGTTCACTTTTGGGCTTTAGTGTCTTTGTATATTTGGGCTGGTCCACACCACCTTCATTACACGGCTTTACCAGACTGGACCCAGTCACTTGGTATGGTGATGTCAATCATCCTTTTCGTACCGTCTTGGGGTGGCATGATCAACGGTATCATGACGCTATCTGGTGCTTGGCATAAGCTTAGAACAGACCCTGTTTTACGTTTCCTTATTGTTTCGTTATCTTTCTACGGCATGTCGACTTTCGAAGGCCCGATGATGGCAATTAAAACAGTTAACGCTTTATCACACTACACTGATTGGACAGTTGGTCATGTTCACTCTGGTGCACTCGGTTGGGTTGCAATGGTGTCCATTGGTTCGATTTATCACTTAGTACCAATATTGTTTGGTCAACCTAAAATGTATAGTACTAAGCTAATCAACGTGCATTTCTGGTTAGCAACTATCGGCGTAGTTCTATACATCGTTGCTATGTGGATGTCAGGCGTACTTCAGGGTTTAATGTGGAGAGCGGTTAACGCAGACGGCACACTAACCTACTCTTTCGTTGAGTCGCTAGAAGCTTCTAAACCTTTCTATATTGTACGATTCATTGGTGGTTTATTTGTTGTTGTCGGTATGTTAATCATGGCCTACAACTGCTACCGCACGATTCTAGCCCCTAAACAAAGCGTTGCTAGTGATTCACCTGCAACAGCTGCAGCATAAGGAGTTTGAAAATGAAAAATCCACATGAGTTGTTAGAAAAGAATGTTGGCCTTCTCACTATTCTTATCCTTATTGCGATTAGTTTTGGTGCGATGGCTCAAATATTACCTTTGATGTTTGATCAGCAAGCGCTTCAGCCAGTGAAGGGTTTACGCCCTTACACTGCCCTAGAGCTTGAAGGTCGCGACATATACATTCGCGAAGGGTGTGTAGGCTGTCATAGTCAAATGATCCGTCCATTCCGTTCAGAGACTGAGCGCTATGGTCACTACAGTGTTGCTGGTGAATCAGTGTGGGAACGCCCATTCCTATGGGGCTCCAAACGTACTGGTCCAGACCTTGCCCGTGTTGGTCAACGCTACAGCGACGAATGGCACAGAGTTCACTTGATTAATCCAAGAAACGTTGTACCTGAATCTAATATGCCTGGTTACCCGTGGTTAGCTGAAAATACGCTTGATGGTGCTGATATCGTCAAGAAGATGGAAGTTAATCGTATGTTGGGCATGCCTTATACAGATGAAGATATTGCAGGTGCTGAAGCTGCAGTAAAAGGGAAAACAGAAATGGAAGCCCTTATTGCTTATCTTCAACAACTTGGGACACATTTAAAATAATGGACCAAGGGACTATAGGCACAATATTTACGGTTGTCGTGTTTGTTGTTTTCGTTGGCGTTTGTTTGTGGGCATTCAGCAGCCGCAACAAAAAAAGCTTTGATGAAGCAGCAAACTTAGTTTTCGATGACGAAGAAAAGAAAGAATTAAATAAAAAAGATCAGGAGTCTTAAACTCATGAGTATGTTTTGGACAATTTGGATATCAGTGATATCTCTAGGTACTATCGTAGGTTGTTACTTCCTATTACGATGGACTCTCGCGAATAAAACAGGTGTTGAAGAAGGCGTGTCTATGGGGCATGAGTTCGACGGCATTGAAGAGTTAAACAATCAACTTCCTCGTTGGTGGACGATCTTATTCTATATTTGTATCGTTTGGGGTGTCGCTTATTTGATTATCTACCCAGGCCTAGGCGGGTTTAAAGGTGTCATCGGTTGGACAAGTTCAAATCAAGGTGTGTTGTCTTTAGAAGAGTCAAAGTTGGCGCTAGAAGAAGACATTGCTGCAGGTAACTTGAACGAATATGCGCTACAAGTGAAGTATGCGAATGAAAAATTCGACCCTATCTTCGCTGAATACGCAAAGACGCCAGTTGAAGTCTTAGCAGAAAATGAAGAAGCTATTCAAGTTGGGCAACGTTTATTCTTGCAAAACTGTGCTCAATGCCATGGCTCTAATGCGAAAGGTGCGGCATCTGGCTTCCCTAACCTGACGGATGATGATTGGCTGTACGGCGGATCGGGTGACAAAATCAAGGAAACTCTTGTTTTAGGTCGTCGAGGCGCAATGCCAGGTTGGTTAAACAGTATGGGTGAAGACGGTGTTGCAGAGGTTGTCGCATATACCTTGAGCTTAAGTGGCAGAGATGTTGACCAAGGCTTGAAAGAAAAAGGTAAAGCACGTTTTGCTGTATGTGCTGCATGTCACGGTATGGATGGCAAAGGCAATCAATTGCTTGGCGCGCCTAACCTAACTGATAATATTTGGTTGTATGGCGGGAATGAAAAATCCGTGACACAAACACTTTATTATGGTCGAAATGGTGTTATGCCAGCCTTCAAAGAAACACTAGGTGAAGACAAAATTCACGTTGTCGCCGCTTACGTTTATAGCCTGTCTAACAGTCAGTAAAAAACGAACAAAAAGCCTCGAGTTCTCGGGGCTTTTCTTTATCTTATTCGGTATAATTTCTCGCGCTGTTGCAAACTCAGCAAAAGCTTTCTCAATTTTACCTTTGGAGTTTTATGGAAACGCAGGATATTAAACCTTGGTACAAACAATTCTACCCATGGTTTCTCATTTGTATTCCCCTTTCCTCTTTTATTGTCGGCGGGATTGTCATTAGTTACGCGACAGACGGAAGTGATAGTTTAGTCATTGATGACTATTACAAAGAAGGGAAAACAATCAATTCACGCTTAGATAAAATACAGGCAGCCAAGGAGCTAGAAATAAAAACGTTATTCAATATTGAAGATGGCATCATCTCAGTTGAGTTTGTTTCAGGCCTACCTAGCACGCTAGAAGCATTGAAGTTGGATTTTTTCCATGTAACGCAGGAAGAGAAAGATTTTCATGTGTTATTGAGCGCTGATGCAAATGGTATCTACAGAGCTTCCACAGACGCTGATTATCAAGGTAAATGGCGAGTTCGATTAACGCCTTTAGATGAAGCTTGGAAAGTACAACAAAATGTAAATCTACCGGCACGTTCTCCTATCAAACTAGAGCCTTAGTCAACGAACATGAGCATCAATATTCCAGAAGGCGGCTGCTTTCACTGCGGTCTACCCAATCTTGAAGGCAACAAATACCCTGTTACGATTCTAGGTGTGAGTCATTCAATGTGTTGTCCAGGTTGCCAAGCTGTGGCTTCTTCAATTGTCGATAACGGGCTAGAAAGCTACTACGAATTTAGAACAGAGCCAGCAGCTCGTGGCGATGCAGCCTTAGATAATACCTTGGCTAAGTTAGCGGTTTATGATGAACCCGAATTACAAGAAGAATTCGTTTTTGATATTGGAACAGATAAAGAAATTCAACTCACCGTTGAAGGCATTACTTGCGCCGCTTGTGGTTGGTTAATAGAAAAGCAATTAGCTAAAACAAAGGGAATAAAGCAGGTATCTGTCAATGTTGGTGCTCGCAGAGCAATGGTCATTTGGGACAACAACGTTCTAAAACTTTCCCAAGTGTTAAGACAATTAAAAACAATCGGTTATGAATCCTTGCCGTTCCAAGCTGATAGCCATGAAGCTTCTTATCAACGAGAACAAAAAAGTTTTTTGAAAAAAGTAGGTCTGTCGGGCTTGATGACAATGCAAGTTATGATGTTAGCAATGGGTCAGTATTTCGACTTATTCGGTAATATCGATGCGGAAACAACTAAATATTTCAATTGGATAAGCTTAGTCCTTACGACTCCTGTGGTGTTATATGCAGGCAGTGTATTTTATCTCAGCGCAATGAAAGCAATTATGGCGCGAACGGTGAATATGGATATCCCGGTAACAATAGCTATTTTAGCAACCTATATCGCTGGTTTCTTTACGGTGAATAAACCGAATGCAGAGGTTTATTTTGAGTCTATTTGCATGTTCATCTTTTTCTTGTTGATTAGTCGTTTTTTGGAACATCGATCTAGACACAAAGCAACGCAGATATCTTCAAACATGTTAAAGCATATCCCGGTTACTGCCAATTTGTGGACAGGCAAAGAGGCACGCTCCGTACTAGCAAAACAACTCAAAGTTGACGACCTCGTTTTGGTCAAGGCTGGTGAGATTATTCCAGTCGACGGATTCATTGTTGAGGGGAAAGCCCTACTAGATGAATCAATGCTTACCGGTGAGTTTGAGCCCGTAACAAAACAAGTTAACGACCCCGTGTTTGGCGGTACCATTAATCAAAATGGCGCTATCAAGTTGAAGGTAAGTAAAACCCTCAAACATGCAATGGTGAATCAAATACTTAGATTGCAAGAAACTGCCCTATCAAGTAAGCCCAAAGTGGCTCTCATTGCGGATAAACTGAGTCGTTACTTTGTGGTAGCTGTTTTAACGATTTCAGCACTTACCTATGCATTTTGGGCTTACCAAGGCAATGAGCACGCCTTTTGGATTACGATATCGGTACTTGTCGCAACCTGCCCGTGTGCACTAGGCTTGGCGACGCCATCTGCCCTTACATGCGCAATGGCTAGGTTAAACAAGCAAGGTATTTTGCTTAAACGAGCTGACGCTCTTGAGCAGCTTACTGAAGTTACCGACATTGTATTTGATAAAACAGGTACATTAACCCATGGTGAATTCACAATAGACAAGTCTTGGTTTGCTGATAACGAATCAGCGTCAATCGATAAATATCGAAGCATCGCAAAAAGTATAGAGTTGCAGTCTGAGCACCCTATTGCTAAGGCATTCGGATCATTAGAAACGCAGACTGATTTATTCGCCGTGGATGATTTGCAAGTAGTCATAGGTAAAGGCTTAAATTGTAAAATTGGAAAAAATCAATACCATATCGGCTCTCCGAATTACATTCTAGGGAAGATTCCGGCCGAAGCGCTCAGTGAACAACAACGAAATGAACTTCAGGGGGCAAACGTACTCCTGAGTGAAAACGACACACTTGTCTCAGCATTCTGGTTAAGAGATAAGTTAAAAGAAGATGTGGTAGACGTCATCAAAGCCTTAGCTCCCTACGAGCAAACAATATTAAGTGGTGATACCTTACAGAATGTGACACATGTCGCTAACAGCCTAAATATTAAAAATACCGTGGCTGAACAAGCACCTGAACAAAAACTGATGTACATAAAACAACTTCAAGCAAATGGGCGCAGTGTATTAATGCTGGGTGATGGTATTAATGATGCACCTGTTTTAGCAGTGTCAGATGTTAGCGTCGCGGTGGGAAATGCATCTGATCTGGCTAAAAATGCGGCTGATGTTATTTTATTGAATCAAGACTTAGCCTCTCTATTACATGTCATCAATATGGCCAAACGTACTAAGCGAAAGATTAAGCAGAATATTGCGTGGGCGCTGTCATACAACATACTTGTATTACCTTTTGCCATTGGTGGATTTCTAACACCTTGGATGGCGGCTCTAGGGATGTCGATAAGTTCTATTATAGTGGTGTATAATTCCACGCGTTTAATGCGCAACAGCTAGGAAGAAGCCGTGAGTATCATTTATGTATTGATCCCATTAGCCATTATCATCGTCGGAATTGCTATCGGTGTATTCTTTTGGGCAGTAAAAAGTAATCAGTTTGAAGACTTAGATCGTCAAGGGTACAGCATTCTATTTGATGACGATATCAAGTCAGAAAGTGCTGAAAAGACGAATGACGCAGCGGATAGCAACGCGAACGAACAACAGGCTGAATTAGCTAAAGACAAAAAAGAACCAAAGCGTTGAATCCCGATTTCAATCTATTAAGTGCATTTTTAATTGGGCTTGCTGGGGGGGTACACTGCATAGGCATGTGTGGCGGTATTGCTAGTGCTTTCACCTTTGCTATTCCGAAAAACGTTTCACAACTCACCTATATCTGTGCCTACAACATTGGTCGTATATTGAGTTATACCGCAGCTGGCGCGTTAACAGGGTATATTGGCAGCATAATAAGCACCAGTGCGAATAACGCGTTCCCAATATTTCAAATAATTAGCATCGTGTTTATGGTGTTGCTGGCACTTTATATCAGTGATTGGTACAAAGGCCTTTCAGCACTAGAACGCCTGGGAAGCCATCTTTGGCGACATATTTCCCCGATTGGTAAAAAGCTTATCCCATTTAAAAACCCATTATACACAATAGCTTACGGGATGATTTGGGGTTGGCTGCCTTGTGGTTTAGTCTACTCCATGCTCAGTTGGTCATTGGCAAGCGAAAGTGTTTATCAAGGCGCTTCGATGATGTTGTTCTTTGGCTTGGGGACGCTACCTGCGGTCATGGCAACTAGCCTTGGTGCAGGTTTCTTACTGCCCATTTTTCAACATAAATACACTCGAAAAATGATTGCTATTCTACTACTTGCGTTTTCTTTGATCTTGACCTACGACCTTGTTACAGGTAATAATTGATCTGAAAATCATCAAAAAGAGTAAGTCATGGCAAAAGGTCCAGAACTCTCAATTCACTGCCAAAGTTGTAGCTTTAGTCATTTGTGTTTACCGGTTAGTTTAAACAAAAATGAACTTGATACCTTGGACGATATCATTGAGCGAAAAAAACCCCTTCATAAAAACGATAAATTAGTCCGTTATGGTGACAAATTCCATTCATTATATGCCGTACGTTCAGGTTCATTTAAATCTTATGTTAGTGATAAAGACGGTGTTGAGCAGATTATTGGGTTCCACTTCCCTGGCGATATTATCGGATTCGACGCATTGAAAGACGATAAGCATGGCAGTTATACCCAAGCGTTAGAAACTGCAATGGTGTGCGAACTGCCTTACGAGACCTTAGATGAGATGTCAGTCAGATTTCCAAAACTAAGACAACAAATCATGCGTTTCATGAGTGCTGAAATCAAACACGACCACGATTTGATGATGTTACTCAGTAAAAGAAGCGCAGAAGAGCGTCTTCTTCACTTTTTAAGTCACTTATCTCAGCGATTTGAAGAACGAGGCTTTTCCGCCAAGCAATTCAATTTATCGATGACGCGTAATGAAATTGGTAATTATTTGGGCTTGACGGTTGAGACTATTAGCCGCTTGCTAACCCGATTCCAAAAAGAAGATCTGATTAAGGTTGATGGCAAGTTAATCACTATTAGTGATTTCGACGGCATAAAGCAACGCCTTCCCGATATGGAAATAAACTTTACCCAAGTTTGTTAAGTTTATTATTCGCAAACTTGATCTGGGGCAATGTGGTTACTAGCACATTGCCCATAAATATCTACAATATACATAGATAACAACGTTCTGGAGAACACTATGTTTACTTGTAGCAAAATTTTAGCTGTCATTGACCCAAGCACAAAACAACAACCTTCACTCAATCGAGCTATTTTCCTTGCTGAAAAAACCGGTGCTAGCGTCGTTGCCCTATCCTCAATTTACGATAAGTCATATGACATGGCCGCGATCCTCACAAGCGACGAACGCTACGAAATGAAACAGGCAATGTTAGAACATGAATCGCTTAACCTAACTGCCCTGCTAAAGGAACTAACTACTGACGTTAACATTAGCACCAAGATTAAATGGCAAAAGAAGTTGCATGAATCCGTGGTGGAAACTTGCCAGGAAGAATCATGTGACCTGATTGTGAAATCCACTAAGAAGCATGGCATGTTAGCATCTAGTATTTTCACACCGAATGATTGGCATATTTTGCGCAACGCGCCTGTTGATGTGCTTTTGGTCAAAGATCATGAATGGACAAATAATGGTAAAGTCCTTGCTTCTATTGGTGTTTCAGCTAAAGATGATCAGCATATAAGCTTGAGTGATAAAATCGCTGAAACAGGAAATGAGCTAGCTAAATTGACGAACTCAACACTTCACTTGGCCAATTCTTATGCTGGCGCGCCTGTGCACATTGCCGTGGAAGTCCCGAATTTTGCGCCAGAAGTTTACAATCGTTCAGTACAAGAAAGACATACGAATAAGTTGAATGAGCTAGCCACGACTCATTCCCTTCAGGATGCTACGATGCATGTACTAGAGGGCTTGCCTGAAGATGTTATTCCTAAGCTAAGTAATGAACTGGACGCAGATTTACTGATAATAGGATCTGTTGGGCGAAGAGGTATTTCAGCAGCCCTGTTGGGGAATACTGCAGAAATGATTATCGATGCGGTTAATTGTGACACGCTCATCATAAAGCCATAAACAAACACCCTCGTTTTTACACAAAACCAAAGAGATGCCTAAATCGGGCATCTCTTTTCATTCCTTGTTTGCTTACCCAGACAACAAGCTTTAAAATGTGCGCCAAAGATTAGGTATGCGAGCATCATCCATACTTTTATAGGTCGGCACATTCACAGGCATACACAGTGGTTCAAACTTCAAACTTACCTAAGCAAAAATATAACAATGACAAACTCGTAAAGCGCATTCGCAGAAATGTGGGCAAAGCGATAGCAGACTATCAGATGATTGAAGATGGTGATGTTGTTATGGCTGCCATTAGTGGTGGCAAGGACAGCTTTGTGATGTTGGACATTTTGCTTAGTTTACAGCAATCAGCCCCGATTAATTTTGAGGTTATCGCCGTTAACTTGGACCAAAAGCAACCCGGTTTTCCAGAGGATATTCTACCGAGTTATTTGGAACAGAAAAATATTCCTTATTATATTATCGATAAAGACACCTACTCTGTTGTTAAGTCCAAAATAGAAGATGGAAAAACCACATGTGGATTGTGTTCACGTTTAAGGCGCGGAAGTTTATATTCCTTCGCTGAAAAAATTGGCGCGACTAAAATCGCCTTGGGTCATCACATGGATGATATGGTGGAAACAACCTTTTTAAACATGTTCTATGGTGCCAAGCTAAAATCCATGCCACCAAAGCTCTTATCAGATGATAAGCGCAACATCGTCATTCGCCCTCTAGCCTACTGCCGCGAGAAAGATATCGCTTCACTGGCTGCAATTCGAGAGTACCCTATCATTCCATGCAACCTTTGTGGTTCACAAGAAAACTTGCAACGTCAAAACGTGAAAGCAATGTTGAATGAATGGGATAGACAAACGCCTGGCAGAGTCGAGAATATCTTTAATGCTACAAAGAGCATTATCCCGAGCCAATTGGCTGATACCGACTTATTTGACTTCAAGGGGCTGCAAATAGACCGCAGTTCCGAACGTAAAGCGTATGACTTCAATAGTGAAGAAGTCTCTTCGACTAACATAGATGAATCTTTAGTGATTCAAATAGCAAACTTGTAAAAGGAATTTCATGAAAATTGGACTTGCATTAGGTGCAGGAGCAGCCAGAGGTTGGGCCCATATTGGGGTTATTCGCGCGTTACAGCGTGCCGGCATACAAATTGATGTCATCGCCGGATGTTCAATTGGGGCCTACGTAGGGGCTGCCTATGCCAGTGGTAAGTTAGACGAACTTGAAGCATGGGCAAACACCTTAACCGAATGGCAAGTTTTTAGATTACTGGGTGTTGGCTTTAAGCGTGGTGGTTTAGCAAGTGGTCAAAAAGTATTCGACAAACTTAAAGATGAGTTTTGTGCTGAACGCTTTGATGAGATGAATATACCATTTGCTTGCGTATCAACAGATTTGTACTCTGGGAAAGAAGTTGTCTTTAATCAAGGTGAACTTGGTGATTCTATTCAAGCTTCCTGCGCAATCCCTGCTCTATTCAGCCCAGTTCACCACCAAGGCCGCTGGTTAGTTGACGGCGCCGTCGTTAACCCTGTTCCGGTGAATCAATGCCGACAGCTAGGTGCTGATTTTGTGATAGCAGTAAATCTCAGTGCTGATTTTCGTCCTAGATTGATAGAAACATGTGAAAAAGAACATGAAGAGAATCAAAAGCGTACTGATGATTTACTCGATCGCGCTAGTGAAGGCTTTATGAAGAAGTGGTTTTCTCCGGAGCCTAAACCAAACAAGGCGACGCCTCCTGGTATTGTCAGTGTTATGAGTAGTTCGCTGGAAATCTTGCAAGCACGTGTGACACGATCTAGGTTAGCAGGCGAGCCACCTGACATTTTAATTGAACCACAGCTGAGAGATGTAGGCATCCTCGAGTTTCATAGAGCGATTGAAGTAGCAGAGAAAGGGAGTCAGGCGGTTGAAAGACTATCCGAACAGCTACTTTATCAATTAGGCATGGACAAAGTAGCTGCTGGTTTAAAAGAGAAGCACTAGAAGGTCTATTTTAACAGGAGTCACTACGCTAACGGGAATGAAGGTGCCAAAGGCAATGAGTTCCCTTGCTAACTAGCCTTAAGCGTTATTACTTAGTAGCTATAGCGGTTATGCGTAACGGCTTTCGCTGTAATCTAAGGCCCCTTTCATTTTCAAACCACTCGTCATTTAACATCAAGGTGCCTTCACTTACTCTTTCACCCGTTTTAGTTGCTTCGCTTAGGTTTGTATCTTCAAATTGAAACATTAGACCACTTACGTTGGGCATCATAAACGACAGAAAACTTCCCATTTCATTGAAGAAGGCTTCGTATTGCTGGTACAGAAAGCTTAATTCTTCGAAAGTATAGTTCTCTTTTAAGTATTCAGGTTTTGTTTCCAACTGAACTGAAATGTCACATTGGTTTGACGGTTCTTTGAAGTCTATGACTACCTTTGCATTAGCAAGATTAAGTGCCTTTTCTGATTGAATCGTAAAGCGCTGCTCTTTGCTCACTTTCAATGGCATTTGCTTTTTTTCGGTGCTAATCCGAGCTGAATTTATATGACAAAGCTTACCATTTTGTACATAAGTAAAACCGAAAGCGAATTGCAGGGCCTGTGTATCCTCATTGTCTAATTTCTTTACATGACTATAGAATGTCTTGTAAGCGACTTCGACTTCATCTGCCAGCGCAGGAGAAGCGATAAACGCGCATCCCAATGCTAATACAGTCCCAACAATTGCTTTCTTCATTACATCAAATCCTGATTTGTTCTTATCATATGTTTAAGCTCAACGACATAGTCGTCACCACGCTCGGAATACTTGGTCAAACCTTCGGTAAGCGCCGTGGCTGATATTGGTTTCATTTGGTCACGTAATTGCTTTCTGATTGCACGCATCTCTTTATATGCATCATGTCGATTTAAATTTCTCAAATAGGTGTACATACCTGTCGACAAATCATCAAACTTAGCCACTTCATGCGCAGCGCCATCGTTACGTCTTTTAGGAACAAAGCCACAGCCTTTCCTAAAACACCACAATCCAAAAAAGTTATAACCTTTTCTAGCAAACCTCGATGTGCCCCAAGCGCTTTCATTCGCAGTTTGAACGAGTACTAATTCTACCGGAACAATGTCGATACGCGTTAAAAGTTTGTCAAAAACGAGTTCTAGATCATCATTTTCCTCTACTCTGTACTCCTTCATAAGCCAAAGAAGTTCTTCCATTTGGTTTTCGGTAATTTGCTCTTCTGCAATATGTTTAGCACGGAGTCCATGAACGAACTCTCGTTGTAGCAAAATGTGGGCATTCTGTGTTTCAACCTCAGGACGGAGATAGGAAAAAAACGCCTTCTTTTTTTCTGTGGTCTGTTTAATTTCTGCAAAGTCGGGAATGGCTTGCTTGGCACTCACCGATTGTGGGATTTCTTGAATTTCAGATTTTTGGGGCTGTAAAAAATAAACAGAGAATACAACAAGAAGCAAAACCGTAATTGCGATCGAAATTATCTTTAACTTATGCATCAAAGTGTGTTTCCTCTTCTGAATGTTCTGGCGCATTTTGAACCTCGCTAATGCCACCAAATAAATCATTGTACAGGATCCCTTTAAAATTAAAGAACAAAGGGCCTACCCAAATCAGAGCGAATCCAAACGTTATCATGACGAAGATGAACATTGCAAAGAAAGCCAAGTAGCACAGAGCGATCTTCACTAGGTATTTATTTGAGACTTTAATGGACAATACTAACGCAGCTAAGGGACTCATTGCTTTATCGGCCACCAGTGCTTGCACGAACATGGTAGTGACCAGTACATAGATTCCAGGCAACAAGAAAAGTGCAAAGCCGAGTTGCGATAGCAATGCCACCATCAAGGTCGCTGACGCGACAAAGATAAAAATTGGGTAATACGCCCACAACATGCTAAAAGTGACCGCCTCTTTGCGCTCAGTTCTAACACCAATCATGGTCAAACCTACTAACATTGGCGCGATTAAGCATTCCAGTATCATTTGGAATAGATATCTGGTTTCTAAAGGGATTGCTTCAAATTGTTCTACGGTTTGAATCTCGTATATTTGGAAAAAAACGATGGTAATGCCCAAAGCGAAAAAAACCGCAGCAAGGATGCACTTCAGAATGGTTGCCATATTTTTTCGGGAGGCTTCACCTGCCCGCATGAATAAACTTTTTATATCGAAATCGTACTGTCCATTTAGCGCTTTTTCCAAGGCTTCTGACTCATTCTTATTTTGTTGGAACACAACTCACCATAATTGTTTCGGGTACCCTCGTATAATAACTGATTACACCCTGTTTGGATCGCCCTATTGATAGAATTTAGTTACTAAAAAGTAATAGTACCGCCATTATAATAAGGACCGCGCCCATAATACGGTCAAAAATATAGCCATTGTCTTGGTAAAAGTAACGCACCTTTTTATGAGTAATGACTAGTGACACAAAACTAAACCATAGGGTTGTGGCTACGGCCATATAGATCCCATAAATGATTTTATCATGAATACTGGTATCAACTGATATCGCCACAGTAAATAAAGATAGAAAGAAGAGCGTTGCCTTTGGGTTTAGACCATTTGTGACGAAACCAATAACGAATGACTTTACTAATGTTTTATTCGAATGACCTTTGGGTATTTCGTGTCGTATTTCGCTAGGTTTGCTATTTAAACCTGACCAACCTATCCAGGCTAAATATGCGGCAGCAACATATAAAAGTAAATTAAGTAACCAAGGCGTCGTTTGTATAATCAGGCCAATACCCACAAGTGAATATGTCACATGCAACAATATCCCACAGCCTATTCCAAGGCTTGTAACTAAGGCGGGTAAACGCCCTTGCTGTATACTCTGTTTCAGCACTACCGCAAAATCCGGTCCCGGGCTAGCAACTGCAAAGAAATGAATTAGCGCAATAGAAAATAGCTCGACCCAATTGAACACGACCACTTATCCTTTTTATAATTTTTCTATAGGAAACGAATCACTCGCGCCCCACTCTGACCAACTGCCATCGTAAACATATATCTCTCGGTTCCCTAATTCATAATACGCTTGAGCCAGGATACATGCTGTCACTCCGCTACCACAAGATGTAACAATGGGTAAGTTAAGGTCAACACCCGCTTCAACAAACATATCTTGTAAGACATATTTTTCCTTGAACATCCCGTGCTCTAGCAGGCGAGCGTAATGCAAGCTCGACGCCCCAGGCATATGCCCTGACCTCATATTAGCTCTTGGCTCAGTCTCAGTGCCTTCAAAACGCCCTACGCTTCTTGCATCTACAATTTGTATTCGTTCGAAACCAGACCGCTTATTTATGATGGACAGCATGAAGTCACTATCCACAAATTTCATTAGTCGATTAACTTGAAGGTTTACTTTTACGAACGATGGCTTTGGGCTGGTGAGTGTTGCTTGAGTTGGGTAAGCAAGCTCAAGCCATGTGGGTAAACCACCTTGAAGCACTCTTACCTTAGAGAAGCCCATTGATGTCAGCATGAACCAAACACGAGAGGCGCAAAAATTACCAAAATCGTCATAAACAACGATTTCATCGTCCATTTCCAAACCCAGTTTTGCAATTTCGTTCTCAAATATAGCGACAGGCGGCATCATATGCTCTAAAGCCGAATTACCATCAACAAAACACGTTTCAAAATCGAAGTATATGGATTGAGGAATGTAGGCATCGTTCGATAGCACTATGCCCGGTTTTGATGCCGGCGCCTTCTTCATGCTGGTGAACAATATCTTTGGTGACTTTACTTCTGCTACTTCAGGTAATTCATCTTCTAACAATGATAGTAATTGCTTTGGTTGAATGATTGTCTGCATAGCAATATTCCTTTGCTGTGATGACTGGGATGCTCAAAGGCATTGATAATATCGAGAAAAGACGGAGATGTGTACTTTTTAAAATACGTAAGACGGCAAATATGCCAAATGCAATAGTATGTGTAGGTAAATGAATTATATAAAAAAGAATGGTGCCCGGGGCCAACTCTTTTCAACTGTCTATATAAATACATAACCACCCATCAATCCCATTAAATACAAAGCCATCGTAAATATTCATTGTCTATATCCATATTATATCATACACTTAAATCTAATTTTTTATGGTAGGTATAATGGTATGCCAAAAGTTGCAAAGGAATTATCAGACAAAGAAGTAAAAGCCCTGCTAACAATCGACAAAGACGGAATGTACCCAGTAGGGAGAGTATCAGGTCTAAATATTCAAATAAAACCACCCAATGGAGCCAGTTGGATTTTGAGAACTGTTATCAATGGAAAGCGAAAATCAATCGGATTAGGTGGCTATCCTGAAGTTTCCTTAGCTCATGCTAGGCATGATGCATCTGAGTTAAAAAGAAAGATCAGACTAGATGGGTACGATCCAGTAGAAGAACGCTTAAAAAGACGCTCCCTAGCTAAAGTAGCTGAGTATTCTGACTATACATTCAAAAGATTAGCTTCTGAATACATAGAGAAGCGCTCAAGTGAATTTAAAACTACTCAACAACTAAGAAAGCTAACTAGTATGTTTGATAATTACGCTTATCCTGCGATTGGTGCGATCAGAGTTCAAGATATAGACTTAAATGCTATAAAAGCCATGCTAGATCCCATATGGCACACAAAAACAGAAACAGCCAATAGACTGAGAATTTATGTTGGTCATGTTTTTGATATTGCAATTGCAAGAGGTATTTATAAGGAGCTAAACCCAGCTAGATGGGATGGTGGTTTAAAAACACTTCTCCCTGCTCCACAAAAAGTCAGTAAGACTAAGCACCATAAAGCACTACCTGTCGAAGAATTACCAATATTCTGGTCTAAACTTATTCAACAAGATTGGATGGGTGCAAAGGTTCTTAGTTTTGGGATATTAACAGGTACTCGCTCTAGTGAAATGAGAGGAGCTTTATGGTCAGAAATTGACTTTGAACAGGCTATCTGGAAAATTCCAGCTAAAAGAATGAAAGGCGAGAACCCAAAAGATCACAATATACCGCTAAGCCAATCTGCTTTATCTATCTTAGAAAGAATGCCCCGAACATCTAAATATATTTTCCCTAGCAATCGAGACGGTGTATTAACGGATGCTACTGTTTCAAAAGTACCAAAACGTATTGGATACGATGTTACTGCGCATGGTTTTAGAAGTACTTTTAAAGACTGGGCTAGACAATACGTGAAGTTTAATCACCAACCTTTTGATGATGACCTAACCGAGCTAGCTTTAGCTCATGTCAACAATGACAGCACGAGAGCGGCCTATGCAAGAGATGCGCTAATTGAAGAGCGTAGACCATTAATGAAAGAATGGGCGGAATATTGTGAACAAAAAACAAGTGATGATGTAGAGAAAGGGAAAGCAAAAAATGGATAATTTAAGCGAAAAACAAAAACAAGCATACGTCAAAATTTGTACTCCCCTATCAGATGAGGCTAGGAAAGTTGCCAATGCGGTAATTCAATATTTAGCCGAATGTAATGTTGGTAAATATATTAAACCAGCGCTCGAGGGATATGACCCCTTTGATGACGATCTATATGTTGACGAGTTTAATTACTCTGAAGATGAAATACTGAAATATATTGAGACAGCAAAAGAAGATGCCCTTACATTTGATTTTTGCTGCTACCTAGCAGGCAAGCACCTAGAAAAATCAAAAGGTTTGGAGGAATTTGGTAGGAAAGTACTACAAAACAAAGAAAAACGACCAAGAAATAAAGCAGGATCAAAAACTTTGAACCCTATTCGCAACACTATCATTTGCCACTCAGTTGCACGTGGAAAAGGCTTTGGGCCTCCTATACATAATGATGACTACCCAGAAACAGTATGCAACATAACACAAATAATTCTTCTCGAGGTGTTTAGTATACAGTGCAATGTAAAGAATATTTGGATAAAAAGAAATACAAAAGGAACATAATTCTTAGGCACTTTAATACGTGCCCTATTAGAGTTCTGAATTTGAATTCATAAAACTAATATCCTTAGACCTTGATTTGTGAAATCAGTCACAATCTATTCAATAAGGTCTATTTATATGCAATTTCTCTCAGTTAAATCTATCGCTCATCGCTATGACATCGCAATATCTACAGTATGGTTGCGCGTAAAAGAAGGAAAGATACCAAAGCCAATCAAACTTCACGGAACATCTACAAGATGGAAATTAGAAGATTTGGAAAAATGGGAATCGAAAGAAAGCCAAAAGGCTGAGTTATGAGTCTTAAAAACGCATCTCATAGATATCGTAGACAATATTTCAGACTTGTTAAGAACGAAATCCCAAATAATAAAAAGAAGGTGGATTCTGATAATGAATAACAAAATAGATGCCCAAGTACCAGCGGCAACTGGTACTCAGGACGAACCGAAATCAAACGCGCAAACGCAAGATAATCAGCAATCAAAGTATATGCTACAACTACCCTTGTATACAAACTTGAGCGACAAAGCCCCCACTGAGAAAATCAGTCTAGACAGCTTTATTAGTAAGGCTAAAAAACCGTCTGTTGGTTCAAAGTCAAAAGCTCAAGCGATTACTCCCTATTTAGCGAATGGCAAAACGAAAAAAGATGCTTTGAGCGCTAAGTATCACGCGATAGTTGTAGATCATGATGATGATGACCTAAACAGAGAGCAGCTTTGTTCAAAGTATGATGAATTCAATATTAACTATATTGCGTTTACAACAAGCTCACACCAGCAAGACAAAAATGGTATCACTGGAAACCGTTGGAAAGTCATTATTCCTTTGTCAAAGCCAATAGACTGTAAAAAGTTTAGTGTCTTATCAATTGGAATCACCTTATTAATGAATGCTGATGCGGCACAAACAAGACCACAACAAGTATTTTTTGCACCTAATAAAGTGTGTAAAACCGCACCTTATGACTACATAATTAAGAATGATTTAGCCTACCTTGATACAGAAGTTGAAAGCTCTTTATTGGTGGAAGCAATCAAAGCGTACAAGGAAAAAGAAGCACAGAAAAAGCTAGTCGCTACACAAGCCAGTATGAAACCTAAAAAAGGCCATAGCTCAAATGACAGCATAATAAGCATGGTAAATGAAGCCTACGACATAGAAACGGTCATAAGCTCATTTGGTTATAAAAAGGATGGCAAAACCTATCTTTCACCTTTCAGCACAACTGGCTGCGCTGGTGTTCATATATTTGATGGAGAAAGGCTTTACTCACATCATGGCGACAGCGATCCCCTATCGAATTTGAATCACGATGGACATTCATTAGATACCTTTGATGTTTTGTGTTGCCTAAAGCACGATGGAGATGTTTCAGCGGCAATTCAACACTATGCTAATGAACTCGATAGAGATGGACAAAAGCAAAGGCAAAGAGACTATGCAGAGGCAAAAGCACAACCTGAACCAATTAGACTAAAAGGAGGCGTTACGCCAATGCCTTTCGACTTTGGTTCATTTTCCCTAAACGGCAGTTCATCAGAAATGAGGCAACAAATGTTAGATGACAAATTTGTACTGAATGGTATAGCGATTCTCGGACAAGCAACAGCACTTTATGCAAAGCCTAACAGCGGTAAAACATTACTCACCATTCATCTAATTTGTGAAGGCATAAAAAGCGGTGAGCTTAACGCTGAGGATGTTTTCTATGTCAATGCTGATGACAACTTCAAAGGTATTGTGACTAAACTAGAAATTGCAGAAAAATATAAGTTCAATATGCTTGCACCTGGCTTTAACGGCTTCAACGTAAATGAGTTTAGTCAATATATGGATGCCATGATTAGAATTGATCAATGCCAAGGTAAGGTAATTATTCTAGATACACTAAAGAAGTTCACAAACATTATGGACAAGAAGGTGTCGAGTGACTTCGGCAAAGTCATGCGCGGATTCGTTAGCAAAGGCGGCACTATGATCCTATTAGCCCACACTAACAAGAACCGCGACAATGATGGGAAAGTCGTTTTTTCAGGCACTAGTGATATCGTTGATGATGTTGATTGCGCTTATACCATAGATGTTACAGAAGGAAGCGACGGTTTATATAAGACAGTCGTCTTTGAGAATATTAAAAGTCGTGGTGATGTAGAGCAAGATGCAGCTTTCAAATATTTAAATAAGGTAACTAATGCCGACGGTGGCTATTCAGCATTGCTGACCTCAGTAAGCAGAGTTAGTGAGCAACAAGCGCAACTAGCAAAAAGTCTGGTACAAATACAAGAAAGATTAGACAAAAATGCGTCGATTATTGATGCAATAAAGGAGGCACTCGAGAGTGGAGAAATGCCAAAAACGGATTTAATCGAAACCGCTCACCGACTTTCGGGTGTTTCCAAAGAACGCGTTACTAGAGCATTAAATGCGCACACTGGAAAAGATTGGACCAAGGGCCACAGATGGTCGAAACGCAAAGGAGAAAAGCATAGCTATCTTTATCGACTAATCACTGATTATAGTGGAGATGATGCGCTAACCTATGAACAAGTTAAGTATGGTGAATAAGTTAACGTGTAATGAATTAGCCTTGCTTTATGCAGGGCTTTTTTATGCACTAGATTCTGTTAATCCCCGCACTCTGGAAAATTAGAAAATTTGAGAAATTAAAATATTAAAAGCTCAGGAGCAAAAGCTTTACCAATTAAATAAGTAAAATAACAACCTAATTGAGTCTGCCAATCAAGCTAAGAAGCCCGCCATTGCTTTATTTCTTATATTTTCTTAAATTCTTTAATTTCCTAAAAATATTAAATATTCTATATTTTTTAAATACCCACATTGCACAATTAAATAAAAAGGTAAGAATGTATATAGCAATCTATTTGCTATCAAGCCTAAATAAAAACTAAGGAAAGTCATGGAAGCTCAAGAAATATCGAACACACTAAGCACAGCAGACTGGGCTAGCATTGTAAGTGCAGGCGCTGCAGCGATAGCCGCAATATTGTCGTTAATAGCAATTCTGTTCACTATTGACGGAAATAAAAAAAAAGAAAAAGAAAATGATCGTCAGAAAACCTATATTCTTCTAAGTCATTTAATAGAAGTTGATTTAGCATTAGATGACGCGATAAGAGATCCAATCCCCTCATTCACTAAACGGGTAAAGAACTCTGTATTAGAACTTCTGAAATCATTAGCGCTAAATGGTGTGATGCAGAAATACGAAAGTCTACCCACAACATGCGAGAAGTGTCTTATTTTTATGGCAGAGTTGCAATTTACTCAGTTTGTACGTGATGAAATGATTACCCAACTTTCACAATATGAATTAGATTTCCGCCGCGTAAAAATAACTATCGAGAAAGAATTTGGCATAATAGATACAGAAGAAAACTAGCCCGAGGTACAGTTACACAAGACAAGGCTAACGATTATTATATGCTTGTCTTTCGGCTATAACGTATTGCAATGGCCGCTCGATACTAAGCCCTAACCGTATGTTGGGGCTTTTTCTTTTGGGCGAACAAATTTCGATATATGCGCCCCCTACCCTTAAAAATCGAAATCACCAACAGTTAAAAGCCGACATCAGGCTACATATTGCATATATTTATTGACCTTAGACGTATATGGATTATTTACCTACCATAAAGCACACCATTAAAACCGCTAACATATTACAATTACCCCTATATTAGACAGTAAATAGGTGGGTAATGCCAAAATCAAAAGCAGTGCCATTTAGCTTTCAAAACGGCTGGTTAGATGAACTAGACGGTAGAACTGGTATCGCTCAGGTTATGCGTCTGCGCTTTGATGCACTGACCTACGACCTAGGCGGTACAGATGCACTAAGTTACCAGCAGCGCTCACTTGTTGAGCGCGCATTATGGCTTGAATATTGGCTTGCTGACCAAGAGCGATTGTTAGCAACAGGCTTTGAACTAGACATAGGCAAATGGGTACAAGCGACCAATAGCTTACAGGGCTTGTATTCTAAGCTAGGACTAGCAAAGGCTAAGCATACAAAGGATATAACAGAGTATCTATCAAGTAAGGCTAAATCATGATTTCAATTATTGAGTTCATGGAAGATCAAGAAATTCTAGGCACTCAGTTTACTAGCGAAACATGGAACAACTGGAAAGCCCTACTTGCTGGCTTTTATGGCCTTAAAACCGATAACAAAACCTTTCGCAAACTGACCAATAGAAAGCCACCTAAAACCCCTTGTGACGAGCTTTGGATGGTCATAGGTAGACGTGGTGGAAAATCACAAATGGCGGCCTTACTCGCTGTGTATGAAGCCATATTTAACACACACAAAGACAAACTAAGCAAAGGCGAACTAGCGACTATTATGGTAGTGGCAAGCGACAGAAAACAGGCTCGCTCAGTGATGCGTTATATTCAAGGCTTACTACTTGAAAACCCTATGCTACGTTCAATGGTAATCAATGAGTCGAGCGATAGTATTGAGCTTAACAATAAGTGCATTATTGAAATCATGACCGCTAACCATAGAGGCATTCGAGGCTATACAGTTGGTGCTGTAATTCTTGATGAAATAGCCTTTTTCTATTCAGATGGAGCGAATCCAGATAGAGAAATCATAAGCGCGGTAAGACCGTCTCTAGCTACGCTAAATGGTAAGTTAATCGCCCTTAGTTCACCTTATGCGCGTAAAGGCGTGTTATGGAACAATTTCAAGCGGTACTTTGGAGAAGATACAAACGTATTAGTAGCCAAAGCGCCTAGTTTGATTATGAATCCATCTTTACCGACTAGCGTTGTAGAGCAAGCGCTAAAAGAGGATAAAGCGAGCGCGTCTGCTGAATACCTAGCCGAATTTAGAGGCGATATTGAAAGCTATATTTCAATTGATGTGCTTGAGCGTTGTACGCGTCATTCACCTGTTCAAATTGCCCCAATTTATAATAATACTTACTTTGCTTTTGTTGATCCAAGTGGTGGCAGCGCTGACGCTTTTACCGTTGCTATTGGGCATATTGAAAATGAAGTTATCATTGTCGATTTTGTTCATTCTCACCCCGCGCCATTTTCACCCGAACTAGTAACAAATATTGTTTGTGATCAATTGAAGCCCTACAGAGTGAAAACTGTGTATGGTGATGCGTATGCGGGTATGTGGCCTAGAGAGCAATTTCAAAAAAGGCATGTTCGCTATAACACGTCTACCAAGAATAAAAACGAGCTTTACCGCGACCTTTTACCGTTGCTTAACTCAGAAAAGATTGAACTACCACCTAACCAGCAATTACAGAGCGAGCTAGTAAACCTTGAAAGGCGAACCACGAGAGGCGGTAAAGATAGTATCGACCATCCGCCTAGGGGTCACGACGACTTAGCCAATGCTGTAGCGGGATTAGCGTATGTTTGCGCGCAAAGACGAACACGCGGAAAGATAGACCAAAGTTTCTTTGAATTTGTATAACTATAGGAATAGAACCATGGATATTAATCAACTGATAGAAAGCGGGCTTGTTAGCTCAGCAACAACGAACAATCGTGTAATACCTAAACTCCAATCATTGTCTGGTGTTTTTAATAACCAATTCAACTCAGTAGTAGAAAAGGTTAGAAACATCAAAAACGATACAAGCAGAGTTCGCTCCGAAAAAGCCCCACTCTATGCAAAAGTATCAAAGAAAATAGACAGTGAATTAGCAGAAACGTTAGGTATCGCGTTTGAGGTCATTCAGTCCGAAAAAGCCCTTTATCAAGATACGATTGATAGCACTTTAAAAAGTGGAGACAAGTTAGTTAACTTAGTCTTGGCGATGGATTTAAGAGACAAAAAAGATAGCGCTAAAAGCTTAATGGAATCGGATATCCGATATGTTCAAGCTAGTAATGAATTCCCCGCAGATTATTTCAAGCTAAATAATTCAGAAATGAAAGAGCTTCAAATGTCATCTTTGCACAAGCTTATGCCAGAGCTAGAGACAAAACGACAAGAGATAGAGCGCAGCGAGAACCATGCAAGACACCTAACGAAGTATTACGATAAATTAAATGGTGCTGTAAATGGTTTTACTGACGCTCAAGCATTAGAAAATAGAGTTGACCCAGATACACTCTAAAGAACCGAGCCATGGATGGTTATTCTTCTTCGCAACGAAAGGACGACAATAGAGCAGCATAAGTCAGGACTATGCTTTCTTTATTTCTAATTGCTGGAGAATCATCAAGAAACTTCCCCACAACATCAGCTAACTGTGCAGTAGTCACGTTTTCAGGTATACAAATTTTGCCATCAGCGGACAAGGTTGAAGCGACCCCATATACATAACCCATGTAATGCGCGCCTTTTGAAACATCTTCAATGGATGTTCTCTCACCCTTTATAGCACCCTGATAAATCAAATATTGTTCATATAGTTCGTTTCCCGACCCAGCTTTAGAGGAAAAGGTTAAGACGAGTAAAGCTAACGCTAATAATAGTTTCATTTCAACTACTCCATGTTATTTATATTGAGATACTATATTTACGCTCATCAAATGCAAAGCAGTCAAGAGCTAACGTTTTCGCCTCAAGTCATTTAACTGCGAATCTAGCTGTCTTATTTTTTCTCGTGCCGTTTTTACAAATATTTGTTCTGGGGATACTCTCATATTTGCTTTATGCTTTCTTTGATAATCTATCATAGCCTCAGCTTTGCTAATTTGCTTATCTAACCTTTCT
Source organism: Brumicola blandensis (assembly GCF_031846165.1). Classification (NCBI taxonomy): domain Bacteria; kingdom Pseudomonadati; phylum Pseudomonadota; class Gammaproteobacteria; order Alteromonadales; family Alteromonadaceae; genus Brumicola; species Brumicola blandensis. Next base: position 626,096 of record NZ_JAVRIE010000001.1, on the reverse strand, counting down.
ATTTCTTTTTCTAAATCGTCTTCATTCATTATTAGGTTTGTCTTTAAATTAATGTAATAAAAACATGATGACATATAAAAAGAAAATTGCACCTGAATTCACAATTTACTTGATGGTATGTTTTATGGTGTGTTTTTTTAATAACAGGCCTTAAAGCCTTTAAAAATAAGAGGAATGGTGCCCGGGGCCGGACTTGAACCGGCACGTCGTTACCGACGAGGGATTTTAAATCCCTTGTGTCTACCAATTTCACCACCCGGGCACTGATGTTACAACGTTCTTTGGCAAGGTTGGAGGCGGAACCCGGAGTCGAACCGAGATCCACGGATTTGCAATCCGCTGCATAGCCATTCTGCCATTCCGCCGCAACAATGTTACCTTGTTACTGATTACATTTCGTCAATCAAAAATTGGAGCGGGAAACGAGATTCGAACTCGCGACCCCGACCTTGGCAAGGTCGTGCTCTACCAGCTGAGCTATTCCCGCTCTGAAATGTGGGGTGCATTCTACCCTCAAAATGAAAGGTGTCAACACCAAATAGCAAAGAAATATTCTGTTTTATTAAAAATTGTACAGTTCGTGGTTATTTTACACTGAAACAGCCAAAACAATGGCTTTTGTCTTAGTTTCCTATGACTTAGATAAATCTTTCCAGGCAGCTCGAGTATAGGCAACCATTGACCAAAGCGATAAAACCGCCGAGAAGTATAATAAAATCTTACCAAGCGTCACCCAATATATTGGGAAGCCCATAAAATACTCTAGACCGGAAAGTAAGCCAATTAGCGCTAACATCTGCGCCATTGTTTTCGACTTACCAATGAAAGATACCTTAACGGTAGCAGAGCTCCCGTTCTGCCCCATCCACTCACGTAACGCTGACACGTATATCTCACGCATCAACAAAACGATGGCTGGTACAGTAATCCAAACACTAGCGTAAGTGTGGGTGACCATCAACAAAGCGGCTGCAACAATTAACTTATCTGCAACAGGATCGAGGAACGCGCCAAAAGCACTGGACTGTTTTAACTTACGGGCAAGATAGCCGTCGAACCAATCGGTGATCGCCGCAAGCCAAAAAATAAACGCACCAAGCTCTTGTGCCCAGCGCCAATCTAAGAAGTATACCACCACGAATACAGGGATAAGAAGAACCCGAAAAATGGTGATGATATTGGGAATTGTCCACATATATACTAAAAACCTTACTTTACTGCTCGTTTCAATAACTAATCATAGCAGATGACAAGCGTTAAGAATGCAAATAATCATAAATGATATCGGCCAGATCGTCGCTAATCCCAGGAACTTTGCTAATTTCTTGTTTGCTGGCTTTTTTAAGGCCCTGTAAACCACCCGAATATTTTAATAAAGCTTGGCGCTTTTTAGGACCTACACCCGGAATCCCTTCAAGCGTAGATGTTTTTTTCACTTTTTGACGACGATTTCTATGCCCCGATATTGCGAAACGATGAGATTCGTCTCGAATATGTTGAATCAAATGCAAACCCGGTGAATCACTTTCAATAGGAATCGTTTCGTACGATCCAGACAAAATTAAGGTTTCTAAGCCAGGTTTTCGAGATGTCCCTTTTGCAACACCAATCAAGGTGGGTTTGAATTCCGAAGGCCAATCTTCAAAGTGGGCCTCAGCTTGAGACAGCTGTCCTTTTCCTCCATCAATAAAGAGTATATCGGGTATCTTGGCTTCTTCACTTGGTTTTTTATACCGCCGCCTCAACGCCTGTGCCATAGCAGCATAGTCGTCCCCAGGTATTATCCCCTCTATATTAAACGTTCTATAGTCCGCCTTTAACGGACCATCACGGTTGAATACGACACAAGAGGCTACCGTTTGTTGACCTGAAGTATGACTAATATCGAAGCATTCCATCCGCTGAATCGGTGTGTCTCTCTCAATCAGTTTTTCAAGGTCGACAAATCGGGCAAACATCGATTTTTGCTGATTCTGTTGTGTTTCTAATGCGTTGTCAGCGTTTTTGTTCGCTAACTGGAGGTATTGTCGTTTTTCGTCTCGCACTCCAGTGTAAAAACGCACTCTGTGTCCAGCCTCTACGCTGAGGACTTTTTCGACTTCTTCAAACTCTTCAAATTTTAACGGTAATACAATTTGTTTCGGAATGGTTTTGTTGCCGGCCAAGTAGAATTGCAAAATAAATGACTGGAACGTGCTGTCAGCATCAATGCCTTTGGGAATTTTTGGGAAGAATGACTTGCTTCCCAGAAGTTGTCCATCGCGTATAAAAAGCCCTTGGACACAGGCTAATCCATTTCTGAATGCATAGCCAAATACGTCCATTTCTTCTTGTTCGCCGGTAACAAACTGTTGTTCTTGTACCCTTTTTAACGCGCTAATTTGGTCTCGGTAGCGAGCTGCAGCTTCAAAATTAAGAGCCTCACTGGCTTTTTCCATTTTGCCAACCAGCGTGCCGATCACTTCATTGTTTTTGCCTTTGAGGAATAAGGTGGCTAGATTTACCTGCTCTGAATATTCATCTTCAGTAACATACCCCTCAACACAGGGGGCTGAACACCTTTTCATTTGATACTGTAAACAAGGTCTGCTGCGCGCTCGATAATAACTATCGTCACACTGCCTAATAGGGAAAATGCGTTGCATCGACCGCAGACTTTCTCGCACCGCCCAAGCACTCGGATACGGCCCAAAATAGGTACCTTTTAATTTCTTCGTGCCCCGATGAAAACCTAATTTGGGATGTTTGTGTTCCGACAGAAAAATAAAAGGGTAAGATTTATCATCTCGTAAGACCACGTTATAACGAGGACGATATTTTTTTATGAAGTTGTTTTCAAGGAGAAACGCTTCGGTCTCACTAGAAACTACTGTAACGTCCATTTTCGCTATATGTGTTACTAGTGATTGAGTCTTTACGCTATCAACGTTCTTTCTAAAATAGGAAGAAACGCGTTTTTTTAAATTCTTCGCCTTACCTACATAAATAACTTCATCCCTAGCGTTATACATACGGTAAACGCCAGGTTTGGAACTCAAGTTCTTTAAAAAGGCTTCGGAATTGAAAGGTGTTCCGTCGGTCATTACACTTCTGTTTGAATTAGCTTATGGCGCAATGCTAGGTGGGTCAGTTCAACATCGGACTGTACGCCTAATTTATCGAACATACGATATCTATACGTATTGACTGTCTTAGCACTAATATTTAAGTTTGTAGCGATCTCAGGTACACGAGTACCACGCGTCAGCATTAATGTAATTTCTAGTTCCCGGTCGGATAAACTAGCAAAAGGATTGTCGTTATTCGGATTCGTAACACCTATAGCGAGTTCCTGGGCAACTTCAGCGGAAATATAACGTTGACCTGCTGATACTTTGTAAATTGCATTTACCATTTCAGCCGGCTCGGCATCTTTTGTCAGAAAACCATGTGCACCTGCTTGCATTATTTTGGTAGGGATTGGGTTTTCTTTATGCATTGAAAGGCATATAACCTTGGTATCTTCACAAAAGCGCAGTATTTTTCGAGTGGCTTCTAATCCACCGATACCTGGCATGCTCACATCCATCATTATGATATCTGGCGCCGCTTTTCTGCAATGATCCACCGCATCTTCACCACTGCCCACAGCAGCGACGACTTCAAAATCATTCACATCATTTAGTATACGACTGATCCCTGTCCTGACGAGTTCATGGTCATCAACCAATAAAATCTTGATCACGTAGGAGCCTCAATTTCTTATTATTTATTAAAAGTATGTCACGTTAACTTAATGAGTATCTTACAAAAGCGTGCATAATGGAATAGATAATAGAAAGCTAAAGCGATAATATTGGCTTGGATATATTGAAGTTCTAAAACGAGAAAGCCCCGACCAAAGGTCAGGGCTTTAAATGTGGCGGAGAGTGAGGGATTCGAACCCCCGGAAGGTTTGACCCTTCGTCTGATTTCAAGTCAGGTGCATTCAGCCGGACTCTGCCAACTCTCCGTAAGAGGTGCGCATATTAAGGATGAAATAGGCTGTTGTAAAGTCTTTACAAAGAAATATTTTAATTTTTTTGATCGTTTGACCAAATTTCACCCGTTTCGTATAAATGTATACCTAATCACAGAGAAATGACTTGAAATTTGGAACTAAACACCATACAAAGTACCTAAGAAATACCCCAGCAATTTACTCAATTATTAATTAAGGTGGAGACGTAAAAATGGAACAACGTTCAGTTTACTCAACTTCCGACACTCGGTCGGCGATTGAGGTTAATAAAGTATTGAAAAATACTTATTTGCTTTTGTCCATGACATTAGTATTCAGTGCCATATGTGCTGCGATAACAATGAACATGAATTTGGGCTTTGGCGCTAGAATAGGATTGTTCATTGCCGCTATCGCTTCTTTATTTGCTGTATCTAAGTTTGCTAATTCAACAGCCGGCTTGGGCTTGGTGTTTTTATTCACTGGTCTAATGGGCGCAAGCTTAGGTCCATTGCTAACTTACTATTTGAATGTTGGGCATCCAGGATTAATCATGGAAGCGTTCGGCACAACAGCTATCATCTTTGTAGCACTTTCAGGTTATGCTTTAGTTAGTAAGAAAGACTTCAGCTTTATGGGTGGCTTTTTAACGATAGGTTTAGTGTTCGCACTCATCGCGATCATTGCTAACCTATTTTTCCAAATCCCAGCGCTTCACCTAGCGATCAACGCGGTAATTGTATTCATCATGTCGGGCTTCATTTTGTATGACACGAGCCGCATTGTGAAAGGTGGTGAAACTAATTACATCATGGCCACCGTTGCCTTGTATTTGAATATCTACAATCTATTCACTTCGTTACTTGCACTTCTAAATGCTTTTGGTGGCGATGATTAAGGTAGACTTCGTTCTATAAATGTTTAAACACCCCTTTTTAGGGGTGTTTTTGTTTCAACAATCAAGTTTATACGCCATACTACTCCTGACAGTAAGGCAAAAAGTAGACTCAGCCATGACAACCTTCGTGATTTTTGTAAATACGGCACCTCTCAATTCCATCAATGGCCGACATGCGATCAAGTTTTGTCAGGCCGCTATGGCTGCAGGTCATCAAATTCAACAGATATTTTTTTATGGCGATGGTGTTAACCATGCCAATTGTCATGCATTACCCGTCAGCGGAGAGACTCCTCTACTAGCCCAATGGATAGATATCAAGCGCATTTCTGGAGCCGCACTCAACCTTTGTATAACCGCTGCTGAAAAGCGAGGTCTCGTTAGTGCTGGAAATCAACAAGAAAGTGTGTCTGAGGCTTTTTCAGTTTGCGGTATGGCAGACTACTTTTCAGCACTACATCAAAATGAACCGACACTAGTGAGTATCCAATTTTGATTTCCGGTAAAATACTGATTCTATCTACTCATGCACCCTACTTTTCCAACTTTGCACAGGACGCTATAGAGGCTGCATTAGGTGCTAGTAATACTGGCTTGAGCGTTTCGTTCGTACTTCTTCATGATGGGGCTTACCAACTCGCTAGCAATGCAGACAGCGGCAAACAAAAACGAAAATCAATTTACAAACAACTTAAAGCATTTGAGCTCTACGACATTGAAGCACTTTATGTTGTGACACCCACGGACGACAACACGCTCGTTTCGGACATAATTGAGTCTCAAACGATTGCTGAAGTGATTCCACAATCGACACTCGAAGCACTGATGAGGGATAGCGTTCATGTACTTACTTTCTGATCATGCATTTACTAGATTGAGAATGATTTATGTTAATTAATTTTTCTTCTAAGGACCTGAACAAACTCAAATCGATAATCGATGATAGTGCCTGCAAAACTGATAATGACCCTCTTTGCAAAACCACTATTTTGTGTATTGGTGATGCTATTTATCACCATATAGCCATTCGTCAAATGTTCCCCAGCGCTCGTGTTCTTGTATTGCGAGATGACTATTTGCTTGCGGGCCTGCCTGACACTGCAAAAGTTAAACTAATTGCTTATGAAGATTGGGTTTCACTAAGCATAGAGAATACGCCAGTTATTACGGTATAATTTACATTCTATTATCTTACTCTCAAACAAATCATCAGGTTGCACATGAACAGCAGTATAAAATTCAATGGTCAAGATATCGCACTAGATGGGAATGGCTATTTAGTGGACCACACAGAATGGAACGAAGCCTTAGCTGAAAAAATGGCTGAACAAGAGAATATTGAACTTACAGCTGAGCATTGGCAGGTAGTGCGTTTTGTTCGTCAATTTTATGAAGAATACGAAACCAGTCCAGCAATAAGAGTATTGGTTAAATCATTGAGCGCTGAATTTGGCCCGGACGTTGGTAATAGTAGATATGTGCAGCGTTTGTTTCCGAAAGGTCCAGCAAAGCAAGCAACTAAAATAGCAGGCTTACCCAAGCCTGCTAAATGTCTATAAGCAAGTAAGTATTTTCTAGCTTGCTAGAATGGTTTCAACGCCATTCATATAAGGCAACAATGCTTCCGGTACTTTCACACTACCATCAGCAAGTTGGTAATTTTCCAGTATCGCCACCAAAGTACGACCAACAGCCAAACCCGAACCATTCAATGTGTGTAAGAATTCAGGCTTTTTCATTTCATTAGATTTGTATCTTGCTTGCATTCTACGTGCTTGGAAATCACCCATATTTGAACATGACGAAATCTCGCGATACGTATTTTGGGCCGGCAACCATACTTCCAAATCGTATGTCTTAGTAGAACCAAAGCCCATATCTCCGGTGCACAATAGTACCTTGCGATAAGCTAAACCTAATTTTTGTAGGATAGTCTCAGCATGACCCGTCAACTCTTCCAAGGCTTGCATAGATACTTCCGGATGAACTAACTGAACCATTTCAACTTTATCAAACTGATGTTGTCTAATAAGTCCTCGCGTATCTCTACCATATGAGCCCGCTTCGCTCCTAAAGCATGGGGTGTGTGCTGTCATTTTCATTGGCAAACTACCTTCAGGAATAATCTCGTCTCTTGCGATATTCGTTAACGGCACTTCAGCCGTCGGAATCAATGACATCCCCTGACCTTCTTCAGTCGCAGGTTTGGTGTGGAATAAGTCTTCACCAAACTTAGGTAACTGACCAGTACCGTACAAACTGTCTGAATTAACGAGATATGGCACATATATTTCTTGATAGCCATGCTCTTGAGTATGTGTGTCTAGCATGAACTGAGCTAGTGCTCTGTGCATTCTAGCGACAGGGCCGTTCATGACAACAAAACGTGAACCCGACAGCTTAGCGGCGGTCTCAAAGTCCAAACCATTTGCTAAGCCAGCAGCAACATCTACATGGTCCTGTACTTCGAAATCAAAGCTTGGAATATCACCCCATACCAAGACTTCTTGGTTATCATTTTCGTCTTTACCATAAGGGACTTCTTCTGCAGGAATATTCGGTGTTTCTTGATAAATAATATTTAGCGCGTTCATTACTTGTTCGAGGCTACTTTTTGCTTCCTCTAGCTTTTCACCAAGCCCACTTACCTCGGCTAATAAAGGCGCTATATCTTCGCCAGATGCTTTGGCTTTGCCAATGGCTTTTGAACGCACGGTTCGTTCATTTTGTAGTTCTTGTGTGGCTACTTGCAGTGATTTGCGTCTATCTTCAAGCTCAGTCAAGGATGAAACGTCTAAAGTGTAACCTCGAAGTTTCAATTTTTCGGCAATTTCATCTAAATTGTTTCTGAGCAAACGAGGATCTAACATTTTTTATACTATCCTTTGAATAATAATAGTGCGGCCCACACTGCCAATAGGCAAACGACCACGTTGAGTAATAAGTTCAAACCGGCTTTAAGTATATCGCCTTGTTGAATGAGTAAAATAGTTTCCAACGAAAATGTTGAAAAAGTGGTAAAAGCACCCAAGATTCCGACCATCACAAGCGCTCGTAAGCCTTCGGTATCATTAGTACTGCCTTGAATATAAGAATATACCAGCCCAAGAAAGAATGAACCGACCACATTGACCGCAAGGGTAGCAAATGGAAAGCCCTTTCCCAATAGGTTCAATGCAATTTGTGTGACAAAATAACGCAAACATGCGCCTAATGCACCGCCGACTGCTACAAACAGATAGATTTGTATCTGTGACATGAGTCTACATCCTATCAATCAAGATGAGTTTTCCCATCATTGTTGTTCATCCAAGGAACGTAAAAACGCCATCTTCGCTTTTAATTGTTTCTCTAGACCACGATCACTGGGCTCATAAAAACGCTCACCGATTAAAGCATCAGGCAAATAAGTTTCGCCTGCTGCATAAGCGTGTGGTTCATTGTGCGCATAACGATATCCACTGCCGTGTCCCATTTCTTTGGCTAAGGCCGTTGGCGCGTTTCGTAAATGCACTGGTACCTCGCCATCTGTATGGTTCTCGACTGCCTTCATTGCTGCCTTAAACGCTTTATACACTGCGTTACTTTTTGGTGCCAATGCACAATAGATAACAGCTTGTGCTAGTGCTCTCTCTCCCTCTGCTGGGCCAACGCGATGATATAAGTCCCAGGCGTTTAGACACACTTGCAAGGCTCTTGGGTCCGCGTTTCCAATATCTTCGGATGCAATAGCGAGTAACCTTCTAGCAATAACTAAGGGATCCCCTCCGCTTCTAATGAGCTTTGCAAACCAATACAAAGCACCATCTGCTGAAGAGCCTCGAACAGATTTATGAAAGGCTGACAACAAGTCATAATAATGATCACCGTCTTTGTCGAACGCAAGTACCTTCGAGCCAGTCGCTTTTTGAACCATCGAAAGGTTTATTTGTGACTCATTGGCTAACATATCCGCACATATCTCAATTGACATGAGTAAGGTTCTTGCATCGCCGTTGGCGTGCATTAACAGAGCCTGTTTAGCTTCATCATCAATTTCGAATGTCGATTCATCACGCGCTTTTATAAAACTGATTGCACGAGAGAAAAGTTGTTCTAGGTCTTCTGCTTGAAGTTTTTCAAGAATAAAAACACGCATTCTCGATAACAAGGCTCGATTTACAGAAAAACTGGGATTTTCAGTGGTCGCTCCGATTAGGATAATATGGCCACTTTCTACATAAGGTAGAAATGCATCTTGCTGGCTTTTATTGAAGCGATGAATTTCATCAACAAAGACGACTTTTTGTTTCTGAAATAAATCTACGTTGTCACTGTCACCAATGGCAGCACGTATCTCTTTTACACCGGCATTAATGGCGGATAACTCTATAACGTCTGCATCTAACTGTTTAGCAATGAGATGCACTAAACTTGTTTTACCAGTACCGGGTGGCCCCCAAAAAATCATAGAGTAGCAGGTGGACTGCGCAAGCATTTTTGAAATGGTACCATGCTCGCCAACCAAGTGACTTTGGCCGACATAGTCAGACAGCGAAACTGGTCTTAAAAGACTCGCTAAGGGTTGATAAGTGGCACTAGGCATGACGATAGATAATTATTTAGTGCGTTGATCATCAATGATATAAGTATCGGGTACCGAGAAACCGAAAGTGTCGTCAATTATTCCTTGGTTCTGCTTAACATCAGTAAACACTAATAAGCTAGTCTGTTCTTGCCGGTCGTAAGAAGTTAAAGACCTTAGGCTTCCTGAAACAAACACTAAATCAAGCTGACTGATACTCGCTTCAGGATCAGTGGAAACAACGGTAAAAGTGCTTTTGTTTTTGCTTACCGAAACTTTCTCCCACTGCGAGTTATCGTCTGAGACTAGCAACATAAGAGGATTGCTATCCGTCAAGGCTTTTTGGTCCATGACGGTCACTTGTTCAACGAACGGGTCAATATTCCAGACTGTTTCGCCATCAGCGATTAACAGGGACTCATCCGGCTCGCTTGTCTCCCACCGAATTTTGTTGGGTGTCAGCAAGCTAATATTTCCAGAGGAGCGTTGCAACTCTTCCCCTTCAGCGTCGGTTATGAGTTGGGAAAAAGTCGCTTGAAACGATGAAAAGTCAGACAATATGTCTTGTAGTTCAGCCTTCGCGCTTATTGCAGCCTTGATAGGCGTTTGTGCAAAAACAGAAGTACTTAAACAAGAGAGCAAAACAAATAAGGTTCCGATCGTTTTTCGATAAATGGCAATGTTTTTCACTAATTATTCCTTAGGCGGAGGCGGAGCTAATACTTCACGATTACCGTTATGACCCGGCGCACTTACGACACCGCTCTGTTCCATTTGTTCCACGAGCCTTGCGGCCCGATTGTAACCAATTCTAAATTTACGCTGAACACTAGAAACTGATGCTCTTCGAGTTTGAGTAATAAATGCAACAGCTTCATCGTAAAATGCATCTAACTCTTGATCTTCTCCATCAGCTTGCTCACCTGGTAATAATACTTCAGCTGTGGCCTCACCATTTAGGATTTCATCAATGTACTGTGGCTCACCTCTTGCTTTCCAGTCTGCAACAACAGCATGTACTTCGTGATCATCTACAAATGCGCCATGAACACGCGTTGTAATACTTGTTCCTGGCGGATTATAAAGCATGTCACCCGCGCCCAATAGCGATTCTGCGCCTTGTTGGTCGAGTATCGTTCTTGAATCTATTTTGCTAGAAACTTGGAAGGCGATACGCGTAGGGATATTCGCTTTTATTAGCCCAGTAATAACATCAACTGATGGTCGTTGCGTTGCAAGTATCAAATGAATACCAGCAGCCCTTGCTTTTTGGGCGATACGCGCTATCAATTCTTCTACTTTTTTACCGACAATCATCATCATGTCAGCGAATTCATCTACTATCACTACGATGCTAGGCAATTTATCTAATTCTGGCGCCGTTTCTTCCATGCTATCTTCAGACTTCCATAATGGGTCTAGTATTGGTTGACCATTCGCTTTCGCTTCTTTAATTTTCTTGTTGTACCCTTTCAGGTTTCGCACGCCCAAGGCAGACATCAATCGATAACGGCGTTCCATTTCACCAACACACCAGCGAAGCGCATTTGAAGCTTCCTTCATATCGGTCACAACTTCTGCAAGCAGATGTGGGATACCTTCATAAACCGACAACTCGAGCATTTTTGGGTCAATCATGATCAAACGCACATCTTCTGGTGTTGATTTATACAACAGACTCAAAATCATGACGTTTACACCGACCGACTTACCAGAACCAGTTGTACCAGCAACCAGTAAGTGTGGCATTTTACCCAAATCAACAACAACAGGTTTACCCGAGATATCAGCACCTAAAACCATCGTCAATGGTGATTCATTCGCCTGAAAAGCTTTTGTTTCGATGACCTCACTGAGACGCACCATTTCGCGATGTTTGTTTGGTAATTCCAGACCAATCACTGACTTACCCGGAATAACTTCAACAACTCGCACAGAGATAGCCGACATCGCCCTGGCTAAATCTTTAGACAAAGCCGTTATTTTGCTGACTTTCACACCCGGTGCTAAATCGAGTTCAAATCTTGTAATCACTGGACCAGGTAACACATCAACCACTTTTGCAACGACATTAAAGTCAGCAAGTTTGGCCTCTAATAGGCGAGAGACCTGATCGAGTTCTTCTTGAGTGATCGGGTTCTCATGCTTGTCCGCTCTCTCTAACAAGTCAAACGATGGCATCACCGGCTTTTCTGTTGCCGGTTTGGCTGCGTTAGCGCCTTGATTAATTGTTGGTGGCTGAATACTTTGCTCTGCACGTAATCCGCCCTGCCCTACACTTTTTGACGCTCGTACTACCTTTATTCGCTGTGCTTCTGGTTTTTGTACTTGCGGTTCATCTTCTTCCTCTGACACTTCAAACGGGCTTAATTTATTTTCAAGGGGTTCGTCTTCCTCAGACATAAATACAGCATCAGGAATATGGAACTTCGGCTCAGTGCGTTGAGGTGTATCGTTATTTGTTTCTGTTGCCGCTTCTGCTTGCGAATAGTCCGCTGCTTCTGGTTCCGGCTCAGCCCGGAGCGCGGTAATATTGAGTTCGGCTGTTTCACTTTCTTTTGGTAAATGGGCATCGATATCAGCAAGCCCTTGCGCCTCTGGTTTCTTGAGAGCCGGCAGCGACACTGAACTTAATTTAGAAGGCAAACGATAAACATCCAGTGCTCGGTTGATCGTAAACGAGCCAATGCTATCAATGATAGTTAGCCAAGAGATACCTGTTGCGAGTGTAAAGCCCGTACAAAAAAAGCTGATAAGCAACAATATTGTGCCTACAAAACTAAAATGCGGAATGAGTGCGGTACTGATAATATCGCCCATTGCTCCGCCAGCAGATACGCTATAAAAGTCATCGAAATTGATACTTGCTATACCTGTAAAACCGAAAACCATGAACAAGGCACCAATTAAACGGAGGCTAATAGTGAGGTAATCGAGCTTAGCGACACTTTTGACGTGTAGGAAAATAAACCAGCCACAAAACGCCAAGGCAAACGGCAGAGCGTACGCGGTAATGCCGAAGGTAAACAATAAGATGTCAGCAGACCATGCACCCATTGAGCCCATTAGATTCTGAATTTCATTGTGTAAACCCGCCTGAGACCAACCTGGGTCACTTGGGTGAAATGAAGCTAAAGCGATCAATAAAAAGAAAGCAGTGGCGCATGATAACATCATGCCTACTTCCATTAGTCGCTGAGTTCCGGACAATCGCGCCATATTCCCTACATCTTTTGTATGTTTAGTTCTTATTATATGTTTTCAGTGCTAAGAATATCATAATCCAAATGACTGAACACAGAATGAATGCTATTTATCGTTAATTTTTATCTTGTTTGTATGCTTCACTTCTTCCATCACGACGTAGGTTCGTGATTCACTCACACCAGGCAAGCGCAATAGCGTATCTCCCAACAACTTTCGATAACTGGACATATCCGCAACCCTAGCCTTTAAAAGGAAGTCAAAATTGCCTGACACCAAATGACATTCTTGAATATCATCCTGGCTCTGTACAGCCGCAGAAAATTCTGCAAAGATATCTACCGACGTTTTTGAGAGTGTTATTTCGACAAACACCAACATTGCCGCCCCAAGTTTTGCTGGATCGACATTCGCTGTATAACCGACAATATACCCCTGCTGCTCTAGCCTCTTTACTCTTTCTAAACAGGGGCTTGGACTTAAGCCTACTCGCTTCGCCAATTCAACGTTAGCTAGCTTTCCATCATTTTGAAGTTCTGTCAGGATTTTTCTATCGATTCTATCAATATGTTTGGGAGTTTTAACCAGCATTTTATACCGCCTTTGTTGCCAAGTACAAAACATACTACCAGAAAGTTAAAATCTTCGATATTTTTGTTTTCAAAAAATACAGTACACTGCTATCGAATTTTTTAGCTAAGGTAAATAAGATGATTGTAGGTGTACCAAAGGAAATTAAGAATCACGAATACCGCGTCGGTTTAACACCTGCCGCAGTGCAAGAGTTCACAAATAATGGGCACGCTGTCCTTGTTCAAGTGAATGCTGGCACGTCAATTGGTTTTACAGATGATTTATATCTAGCTGCTGGCGCAACAATGATTGAAACCCCAGAAGAAATCTTTGCCACCGCAGATATGATTGTTAAAGTGAAAGAGCCTCAGCCTAACGAGTGTAAAATGTTGCGTGAAGGCCAAACTCTCTACACTTACTTACACTTAGCACCTGACCCTGTACAGACTCAATTATTAGTTGAATCTGGTGCTACCTGCATCGCATATGAAACTGTCACCGACAACCGCGGCACTTTGCCACTCCTTGCTCCAATGAGCGAAGTTGCAGGTAGAATGTCTATTCAAGCGGGTGCGCATTACCTAGAAAAAGCCAATGGCGGAAGCGGCACTCTGCTTGGTGGCGTGCCGGGCGTTGCACCAGGCAAAGTATTAATAATAGGTGGCGGCGTTGTTGGGCTTAACGCTGCTAAAATGGCGATGGGACTTGGTGCAGATGTCACAATTTTAGACCGCTCTTTAAATCGGTTGCGAGAGCTTGATGATATTTTTGAAGGTCGCCTCACCACTGTCTTTTCAACTTCTGATGCGATTGACTATTATTCATCTCGAGCAGATTTAGTTGTTGGAGCAGTTCTCGTTCCCGGCGCTGCCGCACCCAAGCTGTTAACGCGCGAGCATATCAAAAATATGAAGCCAGGCTCTGTGCTAGTTGACGTTGCTATTGACCAAGGTGGCTGTTTTGAAACCTCTAAGGCAACGACTCATCAAGATCCTGTATATATTATTGATGATGTCGTTCATTACTGCGTAGCAAACATGCCAGGCGGTGTTGCTAGAACATCTACCATGGCATTAAACAACGCCACGCTTCCATTCGGTTTAGCCCTGGCGAACAAAGGACCTAAGCAAGCGATGCTTGATGACCCGCATTTGTTGAATGGTTTGAACGTACACAAAGGAATAGTGACTTATAAAGCCGTTGTCGATGCTTTAGGCGACAGTTTAGGCTTGACCTATCAAAATGCAGCGGAAGCATTAGCGCTGTAATTTTGGGTCATAAGAAATACAAAAAAGGAGCAGACTTATCTGCTCCTTTTTTTATGCTTATTCAAAACAAACTATCATCTTAAATAGTCAATAATGCTCTGATTAATAGCATCCAAACTATCTAATGGTGAATCTGATTGAGTAATTGGACGGCCAATGACCAAATAACTGACGCCATCAGCCATCGCAGTTTTAGGTGTGGCAATGCGTTTTTGATCTCCTTTGTCACTGCCTTCTGGACGTATACCTGGAGTCACTAGGGCAAAATTCGGATCAACAAGGGTGCGCAGTGCTTTTGCTTCCTGTGCAGAACAAACTATTCCATCAAGACCACAATTTTGCGCCAACAAAGCCAATTTTTTCACCTGCTCTTGAATGGGCGTATTACCCATCACGGCGTCTAACTGCTCTTGATCCATACTTGTCAGCACCGTCACTGCCGTTAGTAAAGGGCGGCGGCCTGACACAGAATCCAAGGCTTCTTTCGCGGCTTTCATCATGACTTCACCGCCGCTAGCATGCACATTCACCATCCACACACCCAGTGATGCGGCCGCTTTACAAGCTTTTGCCACCGTATTAGGAATATCATGAAATTTCAAATCTAAGAATACATCAAACCCCATCTCAATAACTTGCTTTACCCACTCTGGGCCAAAGTAGGTAAACATTTCTTTACCTATCTTCAAACGGCATGCATTAGGGTCGAGTTTTGCTATTAAGTCATTGGCAAGAGTGACATCATCAAAATCTAGAGCAACAATGACTTTTGCGTCTCTAATTTTCATTTTTTATTCTCCATCTAGCCCTTTTATAGGCTTATTACTTGACCATGTTTTACATGAAGGGCATAACCAGTGCAATTGACGCCCGGAAAAACCACAACTATGGCAACGATACTTAGGTCGTTGACCGATTTGTTTATCAAGTAAAGACTTCAGGTGCTCAATGCTTCTTTGCGCTTGCTCACTTTCCTTAAAGTCTTCCTGATATAAACTCAGTAGCGTTTTAAATCCGCGCATTGTTGGATGTTTCTGCAATTGCGTATTTAAGGTATCAATCGCAAGATTATTTTCACCACGTTTGGCAATAATGTTTACTTTGGCAATATAAGAGGATGCACATTTTTGCCAGTAGGGTTCAAGAAGCTTATCTAATTCTTCCCAGCCATCACATTTAGCTGCCCACTCTTCCAACAGTGGAACAGCCTCACTCAACCAGTCTAGGTCTCGTTTAGGAATTTCGGATAAATAATTAAACGCCTCTTTGTAATTTCCAGACTCTAAGGCCAAACGCCCAAGGTCTAGCCACGCTCTGACTTGGCTGCCATCGATTACAATTGCTTTCTTCAAAAATGATCTAGCTTCATCGACATTTTCGTCTTCGAGCAATAATTTTGCTTGTTCGCAGTAGAAGTGTGAAAGCAAAACGTACAAATGTTTGTCATTTGGCGTTATTTGTATACTCGCACTGGCTAAATCTATTGCCTTATTCCACTCTTTGGTAATTTGGTAAATGTTAAATAGTTTTTGCTGTGCAAGATCAAAATGCTGAGTCTGCTCTAGCAACTGCAAGAAAACACCTTCGGCACGTTCTAAAAAGCCAGCCATAAGATAATCAGTCCCTAACTCAACAAGTGCGAGTGCTTCTTGCCTGCTGCTGATTTCGTCACGACTAATTAAGTTTTGATGCACGCGAATAGCACGGTCTAACTCGCCCCGATGCCGGAAAAAGTTACCCATCGCGATGTGGGTCTCAACAGTGTCATTATTTACACTGATCATTTTCATTAAGGTGTCGACTGCCTTATCTGGCTCGTCGGACAACAAGAAATTCAGCCCTTTATAATAGTGCTTAGATAATATCGAGGATTGTTTACGTTGTGCTTTACGAAGGCTGTTGCGCCCCATTACCCAGCCATAAGCAACGGCGACTGGTAAGGCAAGAAAGAGAGCCTCTAACATTTAACTATTTTCTTTTGAAAGTTTCTTAATGCGTCTCTGCAGCAATTTGTTCTGCATCTTTAGCGCCAAGAAGCGTAAAAGCATTAATAAGAAACCAATAACGAAACCAATGGCCAAAGAAATGACCATAAAGGTAGCCACTCTCATCTCGGCTTTTGCTATAAGGTAATTAACGGAAATAATTTGGGTATTTTGAGAGCCAATGACAATCGCAAACATAAACAGCAAAATTATGACAACAAAAACGATTATTCCTTTCATCGATGCACCCTATTCAACCGTCTTCCTGATTACAGATTAACTCTGTCTCTGAGTTCTTTGCCTGCTTTGAAGTGTGGTACGTGCTTACCTGTTAATTCAACTGTTTCCCCCGTTTTTGGGTTTCTGCCAGTTCGTGGTGCACGGTAATGTAATGAGAAACTACCAAACCCTCTAATTTCAATACGGTCGCCGCGTTGAAGGGTCTGTGCCATTTGCTCTAGTAATTCTTTGATTGCGAGTTCAAGCTCTTTACCTTGAAGGTGCTGTGCTTTTTCGCCTAAACGTTCGATAAGTTCTGATTTGGTCACAAAAAAATCTCCTATATAAGAATGAAGTCAAGCAACCGGGAAGAAATTGGAGCGACAGGAACTGCCGCTCCGAATTGCATTACTCGCCTTTAGCAGCTTTAAATGCTTCTGCCATCGCGTTAGCGAAACCAGCGTCTTCACCTTGATTGTTAACTTGATCAAGAGCTTCTTTTTCATCAGCCTGATCTTTTGCTTTAACAGAAAGGTTTACAACACGGTTCTTACGGTCAACGCCCATGAACTTAGCTTCGATTGAATCTCCAACCTTCGCTACTTCACTTGCATCTTCCACTCTATCGCGTGCAAGGTCACCAATGCGGATATAACCAACAACTTCTTCACCAAGTTGTACTGACACACCTTTAGCATCGGCCTCGATTACTGTTCCATTAACAATAGCACCTTTCTTGTTATCTGTCAGATACTTATTGAATGGGTCTTCTTCGATTTGCTTAACGCCAAGAGAGATACGCTCACGCTCAGGGTCAACTTGAAGAACAACAGCTGAGATTTCATCGCCTTTCTTATAGTCACGAACCGCTTCTTCACCTGTTTTCTGCCATGAAATGTCAGATAAGTGAACAAGACCGTCGATGCCACCGTCAAGACCGATAAAGATACCAAAGTCAGTGATAGACTTGATCTTACCAGACACTTTGTCACCTTTTTCGTGTGACTTAGCGAATGTTTCCCACGGGTTGTCGATGCACTGCTTAAGACCTAGAGAGATACGACGACGTTCTTCGTCAATTTCAAGAACCATCACTTCCACAACATCACCTAAGTTAACAACTTTAGATGGGTGGATGTTTTTGTTAGTCCAATCCATTTCAGAAACGTGAACCAAACCTTCAACACCGTCTTCGATTTCTACGAAACAACCGTAGTCAGTTAGGTTAGTCACAGCACCGCTTAATTTAGCGCCTTCTGGGTAACGATTAGCAATTTCCTGCCATGGATCGTTGCCCATTTGCTTCATACCAAGAGAAACACGTGATTTCTCTTTGTCGAACTTAAGTACTTTAACGTTGATTTCATCACCAACGTTTACAATTTCACTTGGGTGCTTAACGCGTTTCCAAGCCATATCTGTGATGTGTAGAAGACCATCTACGCCACCTAAATCTACGAACGCACCGTAATCAGTTAAGTTCTTAACGATACCCTTAACTTCATCACCTTCTTCCAAGTTAGAAAGAAGTTGGTCACGTTCTGCGCTGCTCTCTGCTTCGATAACCGCACGACGAGAAACAACAACGTTATTACGCTTAGCATCAAGCTTAATAACTTTAAATTCTAATTCTTTGCCTTCAAGGTGTACTGTTTCACGAACAGGACGCACATCAACAAGTGAACCAGGTAAGAACGCACGTACAGTATTAACTTCAACTGTAAAACCGCCTTTAACCTTACCGTTAATGATACCTTTAATCGTTTCTTTTTCTTCGTAAGCTTTTTCAAGTTCAACCCACGCTTCGTGGCGTTTAGCTTTCTCACGAGAAAGGATAGTTTCACCGAAACCATCTTCAACTGCATCAAGAGCAACGTCTACTGAATCACCAACGGCGATTTCAAGAGAACCATCTGCTGCTTTGAATTGGTCTACTGGAATAGCGCTTTCTGATTTCAAGCCGGCGTCAACAAGAACGATGTCTTTATCGATAGATACTACTGTACCTTTCACAATTGCGCCTGGGCGAGTTTCTAGCTGTAGTAAGCTTTCTTCAAAAAGCTCTGCAAAATTTTCAGTCATTTTATTTGATAGTCTTTTTTAATCCGTAATATCATCCATAGGATTACGGGGTTGTTAATAATACAGTCGTCGTCCTGGCAACTGCTTTAAACATCAATACCAAACAATTTGGAATCGATGAAATCCTTTGCTTTATCAAGCACTTGCTTAATACTCATTGAAGTAGAATCAAGTACTAAAGCATCACTCGCTGCCACCAAAGGAGCAACAGATCTGCCCGAATCTCGCTTGTCACGAGCCTCTATGTCAGATAAAAGGCGCGAAAGTGTAACATCAAAGCCCTTGTCTTTCAACTGATCGTAGCGTCTTTGCGCTCTGGCTTCGGCGCTAGCTGTTAGGAATATTTTCACATCGGCATTTGGGAAAACAACCGTGCCCATATCGCGACCATCTGCAACTAAACCTGGCTCCTCAGCAAATGCTCGTTGACGACGCAATAAGGCCTCTCTAACGGTTGGTAATGCGGCGACTTTTGATGCCAATGCACCAACGTCCTCGGTGCGTATATCGTCTGACACATCCTCGCCTTCCAGAATCACTCTGGTATGGCCGTTAATCGTTTCAAAAGTCACATCTAAGCTTGACGCGAGTGGCACGATACCAAGCTCATCGTCCGGGCTAATACCATGGTGAGTGGCTGCAACTGCAAGCACTCGATAGATAGCACCGCTATCTAAGAATCGCCAATGATAATGTTCGGCAATAAGGGTACTGAGCGTTCCTTTGCCCGCGCCACTTGGCCCATCGACTGTAACTACTGGGACTTTATCCATAATTGCTCCGTATCTGCATGGCCGAAAAAACGCGGCAATTATACGCGCATAGAAGCTCAGTGCAATGCCTTATAGTAATTGCACTGAGCGATATCATAAAAAGTTCACTTAAACGTACGTGTTATCTCGAGATGGTGCTAAACGTCTGGAAGTAAGTCGGGAAGGTTTTCGCCGTACACTTTGGATCATTGATGGTAATTCCAGCATCACCTAGGGCCAAGAGGCTAAAACACATTGCCATGCGATGGTCATTATAGGTATCAATACTAGCATGCTGTAATCCAGTTGTAGGAGGAGTGACTTCGATAAAGTCATGGCCTTCTACGACGCTAGCACCCACCTTTTTCAATTCAGTTGCCATTGCGTGCAATCTATCTGTTTCCTTTACTCGCCAGTTATACACATTTGATATGCGTGTCGTGCCTTTTGCAAACAGCGCCGTTGTAGCAATAGTCATGGCGGCATCAGGAATATGATTCATGTCCATATCAACAGCATTTAGTGGTGCACCTGTCACTTGAATAAAATCATCGCCCCACTCTACTATCGCGCCCATCTTTTCAAGTACATCAGCAAACGCAACATCGCCCTGAATAGAAGCTTTTCCTACTCCGGTCACTTTTACCGTGCCACCTTTAATTGCCGCTGCCGCCAAAAAGTAAGAAGCAGATGAAGCGTCACCCTCGACTAAAAATTCACCCGGTGATTGATATTGTGCGTCTGCTGAAATGTGGAAAGACTTATATTCATTATTGTCGACACTGACACCAAACGCCTGCATCGTTTTTAGTGTTATGTCGATATAGGGTTTCGACACTAATTCCCCTTTAATCACTATTTCCAAATCATTGGTGAGCAATGGAGCTGCCATAAGTAATGCAGTCAAAAACTGTGAGGAGACTGTACCATCCACCTCCAAACGGGAAGCATCTATTGCTTGACCTTGGATTTTTAAGGGTGGAAAACCAGTTTCTTTTAAGTACGTAATATGGGCGCCTGATGCGATTAGTGGGTCAACTAAATCACCAATAGGGCGTTCTTCCATGCGCGGCTCACCGGTCAATTCAACATTCACATCTGAAAATGCTAAAGCCGCACAAAGAGGCCTCATAGCTGTGCCTGCGTTCCCTAAGAACAAAGAGAGCTCTTTTTCACACGAGAATCGACCACCCATGCCTTGCACGGTACATTTCGTTTTGTCTGGACTAAGATCAAACTGCACGCCAAGAGCAGATAGAGCATTAAGCATGTGTCGTATATCGTCACTGTCCAATAAGTTAGTGAGTGTCGTTGTACCCGTCGATACTGCCGCTAGCAATAGTGCACGATTAGATAGACTTTTTGAACCTGGTACGTTGACTTCACCTGCAACTGCATTGATTGGTTCTAAAGTTAAACTTTCCATTTATCCATGTTTCCTTTCAAATTCTTTCATAAAACCCGCTAATGCTTGAACACCCTCAAGTGGCATAGCGTTATAAATACTTGCTCGCATACCGCCTACAGCTCGATGCCCTTTTAACGCAACTAAACCATGTGACTCCGCTTGCTCCAAAAACATCGCATCTAAGCTACTGTCTTGCAATTGAAAGGTCACATTCATTTTTGAACGGAAGCTCTCATGGACGTTATTTTTATAAAAACCAGTGCTGTCTATTTGCTGGTACAAAAGCTCACTTTTCTCTTGGTTCCTCTGTGCCATCTTCGCTAACCCCCCTTTGGTTTTCAGCCACTCGAATACGAGCCCAGCTAAATACCATGAAAAGGTTGGAGGCGTGTTGTACATCGAACCACTTTTTGCCTGCAGTTGGTAATTGAAAATAGAAGGAGTTTGTTCTCTTTCGATGCCAATCAAATCGTTTCGTACAATGACCAACGCTAAACCCGACGGACCAATATTTTTTTGAGCTCCGGCATATATGACGCCGTATTCTTCAATGTTAAGAGGTTTAGATAAAATATTGGAAGACATATCTGCCACAATGGGTACGGCATCGTTGTCCGATTTAGGTACCCAGTCAATTTCCACACCATCAACCGTCTCGTTGGTACAATAGTGAAAATAATCAGCCTGATCAGATATGGACCATAGCGTTTGATCCGGCACAACGATTTTGCCATCGACTAATGCCGACTCAGCGAGTATTTCAGTTTTGGTATATTTTCTCGCCTCAGCCTCAGCTGAGACTGACCATTGACCAGTTAACAAATGTTGGCTCACACCACCTTGTTTTGAAATATTCATCGGTACAGCTGAAAACTGACCTCGGCCACCACCTTGCATAAACAACACAGTGTAATTACATGGAATAGATAAAAGCTCTCGCAAATCGGCTTCTGCTTTTTCTGCTACCTCTATAAAGGGTTTGCCTCGGTGGCTTACCTCCATTACTGAGGTGCCTAATCCTCTCCAATTTAGCATTTCATCTTGCGCTTGCTGCATAACTTCTTTTGGCAGCATCGCTGGTCCGGCACTAAAATTAAATATATTTTGCATCTACTTTCACTTTCCACAAAAAAAATAAGCGGCACCATGCCGCTTATCTAATTCAAATTATTCGGCTATCGAACAATTCACTATTCAGCGTCAGGCGCGTCATCCGGTGTTGCAGTGCCTTCAGCATTGGTTGCATCTTCAGCAGCATCTGCAGTTTCGACTACAATGGGATTACCATCTTCATCTAGCTCTACACCTTCATCTTCGATTTCGTCGATACGTTGCAAGCCAACCACTGTTTCATCCTCAGCAGTTCTAATCAGACGTACACCTTGCGTATTCCGGCCTACTGTAGACACTTCAGACGCTCGCGTTCTTACTAGAGTGCCTTGGTCGCTGATCAACATGATTTCTTTGCTTTCGTCTACTTGAATAGCGCCAACAACTAAACCATTGCGTTCAGAGACTTTAATAGAAACAACCCCTTTAGTCGCTCGGCTCTTAGCAGGATATTCACCGATGGGTGTGCGTTTACCAAAACCATTTTCAGTGGCGGTTAGGATGTCACCTTCCCCTTGAGGAACGATGAGTGAAACGACTTTCTCATTATCCATCAAACGAATACCGCGAACACCTGTTGCAGTTCGGCCCATAGGGCGAACTTGGTCTTCTGAGAACCTGACTACTTTACCCGCATCAGAGAACAGCATGATTTCACTGCTGCCATCAGTTAAGTCGACGCCAATTAGCTCATTTCCGTCATTCAGGTTCACCGCAATGATACCGTTAGCACGCGGACGTGAATATTGAGTTAACTCGGTTTTCTTCACTGTACCATTGGTTGTTGCCATGAAAACGTATTTGCCCGCTTCAAATTCTTGGATAGGCAATATAGCTGTAATACGTTCGCCCTCTTCAAGAGGTAGAATATTAACGATAGGTCTTCCTCTTGCGTTACGACTTGCAAGCGGCAATTGATAAACTTTCAGCCAATACAAACGTCCACGCGTTGAGAAGCACAAGATATGGTCATGTGTGTTTGCGACTAATAATTTCTCAATGAAATCTTCATCTTTCATCTTCGTAGCCGACTTACCTTTACCACCACGGCGTTGCGCCTCATAATCAGACAGCTTCTGATATTTGACATAACCTTCGCGTGACAATGTAACAACAACATCTTCTCTTTCTATTAAGTCTTCAATATCGATGTCATGACTCGCTGCGGTAATTTCGGTACGACGTTCGTCACCAAACTCTTCTCTTACAGCCTCAAGCTCTTCACGAATAACTTCCATCAAACGCTCTGAACTAGCAAGGATATGCAATAGTTCTGCAATGATATCAAGCAAGGCTTTGTATTCTTCAAGAATTTTATCATGCTCAAGACCTGTCAATTTATTCAGTCTTAAGTCAAGAATGGCCTGAGCCTGCTCTTCCGTTAGGAAATATTGACCATCTCGAATACCAAACTCTGGCGCTAACCAATCTGGGCGAGCTGCATCGTTGCCCGCTCTCGCTAGCATCTCAGCCACATCACCTAAGTCCCACCCCTGAGCGATAAGTGATTTTTTCGCGTCAGACGGGCTCTGCGACTTCTTGATTAACTCAATAATGGGGTCGATATTTGCCAGTGCAATTGCTAAACCTTCAAGGATGTGTGCCCGGTCACGCGCCTTCTTCAATTCGAAAACGGTACGACGGGTCACGACTTCACGGCGGTGTAGTATGAACTTTTGTAAAATATCTTTCAGATTAAATACACGTGGCTGCGTATTATCAAGGGCAACCATGTTGATACCAAACACCGTTTGCAACTGCGTGTTGGCATATAAGTGGTTCAATAGGACTTCCGCAGATTCATTACGTTTGACTTCAATAACGATGCGCATGCCGTCTTTATCTGATTCATCCCGTAAGGCTGAGATACCTTCGACACGTTTTTCTTTCACTAGCTCTGCGATTTTTTCAATCAATCGAGCCTTGTTTACCTGATACGGAATCTCATGAACAATAATGGTCTCTTTACCATTGTCTTCTTGTTCAATTTCCGCTCGTGCACGAAGATAAATTTTTCCTCGTCCTGTCTTGTAGGCGTCGATGATGCCCTTACGACCACTGATAATTGCAGCCGTTGGGAAATCTGGACCAGGGATAATATCGAGCAGTTCTTCAAAAGTGAGTTCTGGATTATTGATGAGCTCGATACAGCCATTAATCACTTCGGTTAAATTGTGCGGTGGAATGTTGGTTGCCATACCAACAGCAATACCTGAGGAACCGTTTACTAATAGATTAGGTACTTTCGTTGGCAAAACTTCGGGAATATGTTCTTGGCCGTCATAGTTTGGAACGAAATTGACGGTTTCTTTTTCAAGGTCAGCCAACAATTCGTGTGCGATTTTAGCCATTCTAATTTCGGTGTAACGCATTGCCGCGGCTGAGTCACCATCAACAGAACCAAAGTTTCCTTGACCGTCGACAAGCATGTAACGCAATGAAAAAGGTTGGGCCATACGGACGATAGTGTCGTACACCGCGGAGTCACCATGAGGGTGATATTTACCTATAACATCACCTACGACACGCGCAGACTTCTTATAGGGTTTGTTATAATCGTTCTTTAATTCGTTCATCGCGAATAGAACGCGGCGATGCACAGGTTTTAAACCGTCTCTTACATCTGGTAATGCTCGGCCAACGATAACGCTCATCGCGTAATCGAGGTAAGAGTTTTTTAATTCATCTTCGATATTAATCGGTAGGATTTCTTTAGCGTTATCAGTCATGAACTGCACTGTCCTTTGTTATTTGTAGAGGAATCACTAACTGATGCTATTCATTCTCTAAATGAACGTTAATCTGTTGCGACGCACTCACTTGTTATTTTTATAACCCACTTTATTCAGCCTCAAGATATTATCATTAAGACTGTTGAATATGTAGATTTATGTCATAATAATTACATAAAATTTGATGAATTATGCAATCCCGCGTGAAGACGCCCTTAAATCGCATAAATAGAAGAGGAAGGCATGCCGTCAGTTAATGTCGATAACAACGAAATTGAAAAATTTTCAGCACTAGCGTCAAAATGGTGGGATTTAAACGGCGAGTTTAAGCCACTTCACGATATAAATCCCATTCGACTTTCCTTTATAGAGGAAAAGTCTGGTGGCTTGTTCGGAAAAAAAGCAATAGACGTAGGGTGCGGTGGCGGAATCCTATCTGAAGCTATGGTGAAACTGGGTGCGGAAGTCACGGGAATAGACTTAGCAAAAGACTCGCTTGAAGTCGCTAAACTGCATGGTTTGGAATCCGGTTTGCAGGTGCACTATGAATATTGTTCAGCTGAACAAAAGGCCGAACAGGACCCCGGTCATTTTGATGTCGTTTGCTGCTTAGAAATGCTCGAACATGTCCCTGACCCTACTTCAGTTGTGAACGCTTGTGCCAATCTGGTCAAGCCTGGCGGAGATGTTTTCTTTTCTACCTTAAATCGCAATATAAAAAGTTGGTTAATGGCCATTATTGGCGCTGAGTACGTGCTGAACTTGGTTCCCAAAGGGACGCATGACCATGCTAAATTCATTCGACCTGCAGAACTAACTAGTTGGATAGAAAATAGTGCTTTGGTATCTAAAGACATAACAGGCTTACACCTTGATCCATTGAAACAACAATATTACCTCAGTAAGAAGAATGTAGATGTAAATTACATCATTCATTGTCAAAAACCGCTGTAAACACCAGATGTAGTGAGTTATAGAAAAATCAACACTATATAAGGTGTTTTTATTAAAACAATTAGGAATAAATAACTGCTTTTTAGATTAAATTAATTTAGCTCAAAATTAATTTTTAAATTTTTCTTGCAACACACATAAGCCTTGTTTTGTTTTGTTCCCAACGTTAGTAGATACCAACCTAAAATTAACTAGTGTCAGTAAACGTAAAAATCACTATATATTGGGTTGCATAAGCATCAAAACCTCACTATCTTGTGTTTACTTAATTACGACCTGTGATCTAATAAGTCTCAAATGTCATACATAATTTGGCAAGTTAGGCACTCATTCTTAATATGCACAAAGACGCCCAATAAGAGCGTTCAGCAAATCCTGACAGTACCTTAAGGTCAGAAGAATTCGGCGAATTAAGCATTAAGGGAACTAAAACACGCTAAGCGCAAGCGGCGACGACCACATAGAGCGATAAAAAATGAATAACACTCTGCTAGTAACAAAAAGAGATGGCACTCAAGAACCTCTCGAATTAGACAAAATCCACAAAGTAGTAACATGGGCAGCAAAAGGCTTAAGTGATGTTTCAGTATCTCAAGTAGAAATAAAGGCACAAATTCAGTTTTATAACGGTATTAAGTCAGCTGAAATTCACGAGACAATGATCAAATCAGCGGCCGACCTCATTTCAACTGATGCTCCTGATTATCAGTACCTTGCTGCTCGACTGGCCATTTTCCATCTTCGTAAAAAAGCTTACGGCCAATTTGAGCCGCCAGCGCTGTATGACCATGTCACTAAATTGGTTGCAGCGAAGAAATATGACGATCATCTGCTGGTCGACTACACGAAAGAAGAATTTGAACAAATGGACGATTTCATCGATCATTGGCGAGACATGAACTTCAGCTACGCCGCAGTGAAGCAGCTTGAAGGAAAGTATTTAGTTCAAAACCGCGTTAGCGGCGAAATTTATGAAAGTGCACAGTTTTTATATGTACTTGTAGCTGCGTGTTTATTTGCGAAATACCCGAAAGAAAGCCGTTTGGATTATATCAAGCGCTTCTACGATGCGGCATCTACCTTTAAATTGTCACTACCTACGCCAATTATGGCTGGTGTAAGAACCCCTACTCGTCAGTTCAGCTCTTGTGTACTCATCGAAGCAGGCGATAGCTTGGATTCAATCAATGCGACTGCATCAGCTATCGTAAAATACGTGAGTCAACGAGCCGGTATCGGTGTAAACGCTGGTCGAATTAGAGCCTTAGGGAGCCCAATTCGTGGCGGTGAAGCATTCCACACTGGTTGTATTCCGTTCTACAAATACTTCCAAACAGCTGTCAAAAGTTGTTCACAAGGTGGTGTTCGTGGTGGTGCTGCAACTTTGTTCTATCCACTGTGGCATATGGAAGTCGAATCACTATTGGTGTTGAAGAATAACCGTGGCGTAGAAGAGAACCGCGTTAGACACCTCGATTATGGTGTTCAATTTAACAAGTTAATGTATACCCGCATGATCAAGGATGACTACATCACTTTGTTCAGCCCTTCAGATACGCCTGGTTTATATGATGCTTTCTTTGCGGACCAGGATGAATTTGAACGTTTGTATGCTATTTATGAAGCTGATGACAGCATTCGCAAAAAGCGTATCAAAGCGATCGAACTATTCAGTTTGTTTATGCAGGAGCGTGCAAGTACAGGTCGTATATATTTGCAAAACGTTGACCACTGTAATACTCACAGCCCATTTGATCCAAAAGTTGCGCCTGTTCGCCAGAGTAACTTATGTTTAGAGATTGCCCTTCCAACCAAACCTTTATCGCACGTAAACGATGAAGAAGGTGAAATTGCGCTTTGTACTCTTTCTGCCTTTAACCTCGGTGAAATTAAGAGCTTAGATGAGTTTGAAGAGCTATCGGATCTGGCAGTAAGAGCGCTAGACAGTCTATTAGATTACCAAGATTACCCTGTTCCAGCTGCTTACAATGCAACAATGGGTCGAAGAACTTTAGGTGTGGGTGTTATTAATTTTGCCTATTATCTCGCTAAGAATGGTGTGAAATATAGCGACCACAGTGCCAACGGCCTTGTGCACAGAACATTTGAGGCAATGCAGTATTATTTGCTAAAAGCGTCTATGCAATTAGCGAAAGAAAAAGGTGCTTGCCCTAAATTTAATGAGACAACCTACTCACAAGGTTTAATGCCAGTAGACACCTACAAAAAAGATGTGGATGGTATCTGCAATGAACCATTGCATTACGATTGGGATACTCTGCGTGCAGATATCGTAAAACATGGTTTACGAAATAGTACTCTTTCAGCCCTAATGCCGTCTGAAACCTCTTCTCAGATTTCAAATGCAACAAACGGTATTGAACCACCACGCGGTCATATTAGTATAAAAGCTAGTAAAGACGGCGTCTTGAAGCAGGTTGTTCCTGATTATCAAAATCTAAAGAATGACTACGAGTTGTTATGGGATATCAAATCTAACGATGGATATTTGCAGTTAGTAGCCATCATGCAGAAATTTATCGACCAAACGATATCGGCTAATACGAGTTATGACCCAAGTAAGTACGAAGGAAACAAGGTACCGATGAAAGTCTTGTTGAAAGACCTATTAACAACCTACAAGCTTGGTGTGAAAACCTTGTATTACCATAACACCCGAGATGGTGCTACCGACAGTACTGATAAGGCCTACGTTGCCGAGGCGGTAGATAAGCCAGTGCAAGAAGTCGTAATTGAAGAAGATGACGATTGTGCCGGCGGCGCATGTAAAATTTAACCTGATTGATTAATCCTATAAGTGACTAAATAAAAATGAAATACACGACTTTTAATCAAGAAAGTAATAACACAATGATAGAGCCAATGTTTTTCGGTAATCCGGTAAACGTGGCTCGCTATGACCAGCAAAAGCACCCTATTTTTGAGAAGCTAATCGAAAAACAAATTTCTTTCTTTTGGCGACCAGAAGAGGTTGATGTAAGTAAAGATAGAATGGACTTTCAAAAGCTGACTGATGCTGAGAAACATATCTTCACTTCGAACTTAAAGTACCAAACTTTGTTGGACTCAGTTCAAGGCCGAAGCCCTAACATTGCGTTTTTACCTATCATCTCTATTCCTGAATTAGAAACTTGGGTCGAAACATGGTCATTCTTTGAGACTATTCACTCTCGTTCTTACACGCACATATTGCGGAATCTTTTTACTGACCCGAGTGAAATCTTTGATGATATCGTGGTAAACGAAGAAATAGCGAAGAGAGCAACTGATATTTCTAAGTACTACGACGATCTAATCTTTGCTACACAGCTTTGGCAAACCAAAGGTGAAGGTGAACACGAAGTGGATGGTGAAACAATTGTTATCACCATGCGCGAGCTGAAAAAGAAACTATATCTATGCATGAACTCTGTGAATGCGCTTGAAGCTATCCGCTTTTATGTTTCTTTCGCGTGTACCTTTGCATTTGCCGAGCGAGAGTTGATGGAAGGCAATTCAAAAATCATACGCTTAATAGCCAGAGATGAGAATATCCACCTAACGTCTACTCAACACGTTCTAAATTTGTGGGCGAAAGGCAAAGATGATCCAGAAATGGCTGAAATCGCTGAAGAATGCCACGAAGAAGCCAAAGAGATTTTCTTAAAAGCCGTTCAACAAGAAAAAGAATGGGCTCACTATTTGTTTAAGAATGGCTCAATGTTAGGCCTAAATGAAGAGATTCTTAGCCAGTATGTAGAATATATTGCTAACCATAGGATGGCAGCAATAGGTATGGGGCAACCTTTCGATGTGAAAAGTAACCCGCTACCATGGATGAATAACTATTTGAATTCAGATAACGTCCAAGTTGCACCTCAGGAAACTGAGATAAGCTCTTACTTGGTAGGCCAAATAGACAGTGAAGTTGCATCAGACGACTTCGAGGCGTTTGAACTGTAAGGTGTCTGAAGAATCAGGGACGTACAAAGTCCGAGTAGAACACTCGGACTCACAATATATTATTGAAGACGACACTAGCTTGTTGGTTCATTTAGAGAAGCAGAAAGTAGAGGTGCATTATCATTGCAGAGAAGGTTACTGTGGTGCTTGTCGAACAAAGTTAATTTCAGGCGATGTTGAATATCAAACAGATCCCCTCGCCTTTATTGATGACGATGAGATCCTAGCCTGTTGTTGTAAACCTACATCTGATATCGAAATAAAGCTCTACTAAGGTTAGGTCAATTTACATAGCCAGCTTCTTATTTATGCGCAGATAACAAAAAGCCCGAGAGGAGATAAGTCCACTCGGGCTTTTTTATTTAGACAATTTATTTGCTGCTATTTTTAAATAAGGAAATAACATTCTCTGAAGCTTGATAACCAGGAATTATTTGGATGTCAGCTCCAACTAGGTACATGAGGGGGGTTCCCTCTAATCCAACTTTACGTCCTGCTAACTGACCTTTTCTGATGCTATCTACACAGCTGTCAGGATAAGACTCTTTCACATATGCACCATTATCAGTACCTGCTTTAATTTCTGTCATCGCCTTTGTTTTATCCTCAGCACACATGACTTGTTTCATTCTTTCAAAGGCTGGCTCACCATCCATTAATGCACTGCGTGGATAAGGTATATATTTAACTTCAATACCCGCTTGTTGATAATTTTCAATTTCTAGGTGCAGCTTTTTACAATAACCGCAGGTCGTATCAGAAAACACATATAGCTGTCCGACTTTTGTTCCACTGACGGGATAAGTCACAAAGTCGCTTTCATCCAACTTCGCAATTTCTTGTTCAGCAAGCACGACTTGACCTTTTTGTTTTTCCAATCGGGTTAGGTTCGTCATTGTAGATAAGCTGAAAACATCACCGACAATTGCAGTTTTTCCATCGCTAGTTACAACAAGGGATTGTCCATCAATGGATGCCTCGTAAAGGCCAGGTAAATTGAGTTCACTAAGCTCTCTGTGTACAACAATATTAGCACCACCAAATCTGACATTTGCCGCCGCTAAATTCGCTTTAACTTCGTCTAAACTAAGACTTTTATCGACTATCCCTGAATTGACACCTGGTGATTGGCTGACTTCTGCAGTCGCAGCGGTATCCGCTGTTGCATCGTTTGTCGCATCACCACATGACATAAGCGTCATTGAAAAAAGAGCCAATAGCGTTTTCTTAAACATGTTTATTTCCTGTTTTGAAACAAAAAGAGTAGCCCTGAGCTACTCTTAAATGAAAAATGTTAGCATAGTTTTACAGCTCTAAACCTATACGTTTTGCTACTTCGATATATGATTCGACAACTGAACCCAAACCCTGACGGAATCGATCCTTATCTAATTTTTTACGCGTTTCCTTATCCCACAAACGACAACCATCTGGTGTGAACTCATCACCTAAAACGATGTTGCCATCGGCGTCGAGCCCAAACTCTAGTTTGTAATCGACCAGCAGCATACCGCCTTCTTCAAATAATGGTTTGAGCACATTATTGACAGCAAAAGTCAGTCGTTTCATTTCCTCAATTTGGTCCTGAGTCGCCCAGCCAAAAGCGGTAATATGATAATCGTTCACCATCGGGTCGTGTAATGCATCATTCTTCAAGAAGAATTCAAACGTTGGAGGATTAAGGACCAAACCCTCTTCTACGCCCAAACGCTTGACCATTGAACCGGCAGCGATATTTCTGACGACACACTCAACCGGTATCATATCGAGCTTTTTCACCAAACATTCTGCGTCAGAAAGTAATTCTTCGACCTGTGTTTGAATACCCGCAGCTTCTAATTTTTGCATAATGTAGTGATTGAACTTGTTGTTCACCTCACCTTTACGCTCAAGCTGTTCAATTTTTTCACCGTCGAATGCAGAGGTATCGTTTCTAAAAAACAACACCAACTTGTCATCACTATCTGTTAGGAATACAGTTTTAGCCTTCCCGCGGTACAACTCATCTTTCTTTTGCATCTACCCTATTCCTAAATATCTAAATTTTCAGTGCCCATATACTCTTTAAACGGTGCAAACACTTCTGTAATTAATTTGGTATCAAAAGGTGCACTTTCATCGTTCATAAAAGTGACTGCCGTTTTCTCACCGACATCACTGACCTTCAAACGATAGTCTTCTTTCTCAATTTGTAAGCCTTCAGATGAACCGAATAGGTTGCCCCACCATGACTGTTCAGCTCCAGTGTATTGAACAAACAACAAACCGGTAGATTGGTCTAAGTCTTTTACATCAAATCCCATTTTTCTCAAAACGAGCAACAGACGTGGCCATGTATTTTCATATTCAGCATCAACCATGATGGCGGGTTCACCGTCTTCATTAAAGCCCATATTACTATCAAAACCTTGACGAATCATGGCGATTCTTTGAGTACGAGCCAAACGCAGACCAAAGTCATACTCAGCTATCACAGAATTCAAAAATGCTGACTCTTCATTTCTTTTACTTATCACATCTACCTGAGAGAGTGTTTTATTGTCTTCCGGATCTTCGTAAGCAATTAAATTACTTTTTAACGAAGCGGTTCTTCCGTGAGGTGCCACATTCATTGTGAACTTAAATTTCTTTCTGACTGGTTTAAAACTATCTGTAAAGTCATACCATGCACTTTCAGTTTCTACCATCTCAACAACCCAATCAGTGACCAATAAGCGATTGTCAGGTTCGAAACTTTCAACGCCAATTTGATTTTTTTCGAGATACTTCAGGACAGTATCCCAAACGGTTTTTTGCAATGGTTCGCTATCATCTATCTGATCAAACAATACTTTCGCATCTTCTGAACCTTCCTCGACGTGTGAACCAGCCACAAGCGGCAATATTAACGCTGGTGAAACAACTTTTAGGCGTTCGCCTACCAGACTTGGATCAGCATTTTCACCTAGCTCAGGAAGCTCATACCGTCTGGAAAACTGCGGTGTATCTAACTCAGCAGGGACTTCCAACACTTTTTGTTGTGAGGCTTCTAAATACTGATAACTACCAGATGCTATTTGACGTTCTTCTTTGCTGGCACACCCGCTTACAGCAAGGGCGAACAAACTTAAACCTATGACTTTACTATTCATTAAAAACCTAACTAAATTAATTTCAACGCGCTTAGGACTTCTTCGATTGCATTTTTACTATTAAGTTCAGGCAATACCATAGGAAGTCTTAAAAAAGCGTCTTCGATTAAACCCATTTTATACAACGCCCACTTGGGCATAACTGGATTTGGTTCGATAAAGAGCTGACGATGCAGCTCCGTGATATCTTTGTTAATCATTTGCGCCGCTTCAACGTCCCCTTTCAATGCAGCATTACACATTTTGCTCATCGCTTGGGGAACAACATTAGCCGTTACCGATATAACGCCGTCACCACCCTCACACATGAAATTGCATCCAGTTTCATCATCGCCACTGAAGAACAAGAAATCGTCAGGGACTAGTGCTTTCGTCGTCGCATATCTTTGTAAATCGCCAGTTGCGTCTTTAATACCGACTATGTTTTTATGTTCAGCGAGTTGAGCAACAGTATCAGGCAGCATATCGGCTACGGTTCTGCCGGGTACATTATATAACATCAAAGGAATATCTGTCGCGTCAGCGATTGCTTCAAAGTGAGCAACCATACCAGCCTGTTGAGGCTTGTTATAATAAGGGACGACACTTAAGAAACCGTCAACACCCGTGTCAGCCATTTGTTCGCTTAAAAAGATAGCCTCAGCTGTCGAGTTTGCGCCACTGCCTGCCATAACGGGTATTTTTTTATCTACCAGTTTGACTACGTCTTTGACAACATCTATGTGCTCGTTAAAAGGCAATGTCGCACTTTCACCCGTGGTGCCAACAGCAACGATGCCGTGAGTGCCATTGTCGATATGAAACTTTACTAAGGCTTCCAAACTGCGTTGGTCGACTTTTCCGTCAGCGTGCATTGGAGTGACCAAGGCAACATAACTTCCTTTAAACATTATTCCCCCTTAAAACTTGCCCGTCATGTTAGTGTTCAAAGCCCATAAACACAAGCTTATATAGGTAATACTGGGTACTTTTTTTTGTTCTTCTTCTAATCGTCTAATTTTCATCCAAAAATATGACACAGCAAAGAGCTATGCTACACTCTGCGGCCTCTTTTATTGCAAAAAAAATTCACTATGAAACATCAAGTCATTGTCAATATTTTAGGTCCTGACAAGCTCGGCATTTTGAGCGAAATAAGCGCTTGCGTGCACGAAAAATGTTGTAACATTTTGGATAGCCGACACGCTATTTATGGCCAAGACTTTTCACTATCCATGATTGTTGAAGGTACTTTATCTGCAATCACGAAGTTAGAAATGGCCTTATCAGCACTCTGTATTGAGCATGATCTTCTATCAATGATTAAGCGTACAAGCGGACATGCAAAACAGAATTTGGAACAACTAGTCCATCTCGAATTTGCAGGCGAAGATACTGCTGGTTTGATTCAAAAAGTCACCACGTTTTTGGCGAACAATAAAGTATCTGTCAGCGCCCTAAGGCAAAAGACCTTTACAGACATGACGACGCATAAGCAGTCTGTAAAATGTAAGATGGTGCTAAGTGCGCCCAAAGAAGTCGATTTAATTGCTTTTGATAGCGAAGTTAAAACCCTGATGTGCTCCTTGGGACTGTCAGGTAAAGTAACCCATAACGAAGTTAAGGAAGAAAATGAACACATTGAAAGCTGGTGACAAAGCCCCCGAGTTTGTCCTTAAAAACCAAGATAATGAAGATGTCAGCCTAAACGACTTTTCAGGTAAAAAAGTATTGGTGTACTTTTATCCGAAAGCAATGACACCTGGCTGTACCATTCAGGCCCAAAATTTACGTGACGTTAAAGCTGAGCTTGATAGCAAGAACGTGGTTGTACTTGGCATCAGCCCTGATGCAGTGAAACGGCTACCTAAATTTATAGAAAAAGAATCTCTAAACTTCACCCTCTTATCTGATGAAGATCATGCTGTTGCCGACGCCTTTGGTGTTTGGGGACTCAAAAAATTCATGGGTAAAGAGTATGATGGGATACATCGTATGAGTTTTCTTATCGATGAAAGTGGCGTAATTAGCCATGTGTTAAATAAGTTTAAAACGAAAGATCATCACCAAGCGGTACTGGATTTACTAGCTTAACTACTAGTGCTTGGTCTTCTACGACCAGTGCAGTCGATAATCGAGAAACGCGCCAAACAAAAAGCGCGTTTTTTTATTACGCTAACGGCGTTTCTTCATCAACTTGTTCTGGCACTGGCGTAGACCAGGCCGTGATCACAGCCTTTACCAAGGTTGCTAAGGGGATTGCAAAAAACACGCCCCAAAAACCCCACATGCCACCGAAGACTAACACCGCTATGATGATATAAAGTGGATGCAGACTCACGGCTTCAGAAAACAAGACAGGAACAAGTAAATTACCATCTAAGGCTTGAATTATTGCATACACCAGCATCAGGTACCCGAATTCAGAACTGAGCCCAAATTGAAACAATGCAACAATGGCCACCGGTATGGTAACTACCGCCGCACCAATATAAGGAATGAGAACGGAGAAACCAACCAGCACGCCAAGCAGTAATGAATAGCGTAAATCCATAAAAGCGAATGCTGCGGATGAGACCCCACCTACAATAATGATTTCAATGACTTTGCCGCGGATATAATTCGCAATTTGCAAATTCATTTCTTCACCTACTTGAGTAATTAATCTGCGTTCCTTTGGTAAGATGTTTGAAATGCTTTGTAAAAAAATCTGCTTATCTTTCAACATAAAGAATACCATCAAGGGTACCAATATCATGTAAATCAACAAGGCTGCTAAGTTACCAATAGAACTCACCGATACACTGATGACTTGTTGTCCCAAGTCGACAAGATGTTCGTTAACGCTGTCCATTGTATTTTTTATGTAATCAACTTGAATTAAATCAGGGTACTTTTCTGGCAAACTTGTTAACCAACGTTGACCAGAATCCCAAATAAGGGGTAATTCTTGAGCAAGATTGACACTCTGTTTTGATATTACGGGCACAAGACCGACTAATAGCAAAATACTCACTAATATAAACACCACTAGGGTAAGTGCTGTAGCGAGGGTTCTATTCATCCCGCGTCTATTTAATCGAGTTACTGGCCAATCAAGTAAATAAGCAATAATGGCAGCGACAATAACAGGCATTAAAATGCCACCCCAGACAAGCAATACGACTGTTGATATGATAATCAACAACAAAAGCATCATTGCATTAGGGTCTGAGAACTTGCGTTTGTACCATCTATCGAAAACGCCGAACATGAATAAAGTATTCCTATATTTTGATTTATTGCTCTGATGCATTTATGGTAAACCTAGTTTCGTATGAAAACCAGATTTACTGAAACTATCTTGTACTATATCGGTCTATACTGAGTATTAAAGAAGATGAGACCGTTCTTCATTGTGAAACTACAAAGGAATTTGAAACTATTTTCATGCGCAATATTACTTTTCGTAAATTATTCATCGTGCTTACCTGCTTTTCGCTGCCAATTATTGCTAGCAGCCAGAGTGTTAATAGCGATAAAAACAAGCTTCCTGAAATTGGCGTTGTTGCCTCAGACACTCTCACGATTGATAAAGAAGTCCTGGTGGGTAATGCCATTATGCGCCAATTGAGAGGTCAAGCACCTATCATTCACGACCCGGTTTTAAACGAATATATCCAAGACTTGGGAAACAAACTTGTTGTTCAAGCTGACAATGCAAAGTTTCCATTTACGTTTTTTACACTCAATAATTCGACAATAAATGCATTCGCATTCTTTGGTGGCCACGTCGGCATTCATAGCGGCCTTATTACTCAAGCAGACAGTGAAAGTGAACTAGCATCAGTATTTGCCCACGAAGTGGCTCACGTAACGCAACGACATTTAGCACGGGCTAACCAAGCGCAGAAACGCAGCGCCCCATTGCAAATTGCGACACTGATTGGCGGAATATTATTAGCCATGGCAGATCCTGAAGCCGGTGTTGCAGCAATCAGTGCGGGAAATGCAGGTGCTGCACAGAGTCGAATAAACTATACTCGAAACATGGAACAAGAAGCCGACAATATTGGCATCGCAATGCTTGCAAGAGCTGGCTTTGACCCTCAGGGTGCCCCTGCATTCTTTGGTAAATTAGCAGTGCAAAACAGAGGTAGCAGTAAGGAACTAGAATTCTTGCGTACTCACCCAGTGCCAGAGAATCGAATTTCTGAAACGCGTGCAAGAGCAGCGACCTATGGCAGTCGTTCTGTTCCTCCCAGCCTTCAATTTCAATTAGCTAAGGCGCGTGTTATCGCTAGATATGAGGGCAATCCACAACGTAATATTAGTTATTTTGCTTATCAACTTCAAAATCAACAATATGTCATAAGAGAAGCTGCGCTATATGGCTTAGCATTATCCTATTTCGAAGCTGAACAGTATGCATCAGCTTATCAAATATTGAGTGAGTTGCTGGCCAATCAACCAGAAAATTTATTTTATCTGGATGCCATGACTGACGTTTATATTCAACGAAATATGCCTAAGAAGGCAATCGAGTTGCTTAAGCCGATTTGGTCTTTCAAGCCACAGAATAAGGTACTCGCGTTGAACCTAGCAAATGCAATGATAAAAGACCAGCAGTTTGCGCCGGCTATTCAAATTTTACGAGATATACTACTAGTCGATCCAGAACACTACTTATCGTACACCTTGCTTATTGATGCCTATACTGGAACGGGTCAAAAAAGGGAAATGTACAAAGCGAGCGCCGAACGTTTTAGCCTTGTATTGGCATACCCGCAAGCAATAGATGAACTCAATTTCGCTTATAACGAAACGGGTGAAGATTACTTAGAGAAACAAAGAATTAAAGCGAGAATCCAGCAGTTCCGCAATCGTATGGAAACCTTAGAGAGATTATAAGCCAGTGGAGGTCTACTGAGGATTAGACGGGCTACTTTGCTTGAATCGCTTCTAGCAATGACTGCTGGGATTGTTCTCCGAGCAATTGCCCCGCTAGAGTCCCATCCGGTCTAATAAGGTAAGTAGCTGGCAAATACTTAGGGGGGTCAAAAGGCATAGCTGTATCAAGTTCATTGATCAATGGAAACTGAATATCATACTTTTCGGCTAGCAAGGACAATTCATGGTCTTGGATTGCATCATAACTAACACCAAATAGCACCACATCACCCTGCTCTTGCATTGTGTGGTGAAACTCATTGAGTTCAGGAATTTCTCGTAAACACGGGGCACACCATTCGGCAAAATAATTGATCACCAGCCATTTGCCTTGAAGTTCCTTAAAGGTATAGCTTTTACCCTCTAAAGTAGAGAAGTCGGTTTGACTGTATATTTGATATGCCACGCCAATAGATAACGACAGCATGCCAACAAACACATACAAAAACACTTTTTTCAATGGTAACTCCCAAACGTTTAATGGTATTTTACGCCTTATAAATATCGCTCAAAGCCTGACGCATACCGTAAGATTAACTTAAGGCTTTTTATTTTTTGAACGTCAATTAGACACAATAGGAAATCCGTTAATATGGCTAATTTTACACTACTTCACAACCCTAGATGTAGCAAAAGTCGGCAAGCAGTAGATTATATAAGCCAAACAGGCTTAGAAGTAGACATCAGAGAATACCTAAAGGTTCCACTTACCTTGGAAGAAATCAAGACGCTATTTAACGCACTCAACATTGATAATGCTATCGACATGATTCGCACCAAAGAAAAAGAATTTAAAGAGGCTGGCTTAAGCAAAGATTCAGAGAATCAACAAAT
Source organism: Brumicola blandensis (assembly GCF_031846165.1). NCBI lineage: Bacteria > Pseudomonadati > Pseudomonadota > Gammaproteobacteria > Alteromonadales > Alteromonadaceae > Brumicola > Brumicola blandensis. The sequence continues at coordinate 587,532 of NZ_JAVRIE010000001.1, read as the reverse complement.
ATTTGAAGCCATAGCAAAATATCCCAAACTGCTTGAACGCCCGATCCTAAGCAATGATAAAGATGCTGCAATCGGTCGCCCCTTAGAAAATATTGTACAGTGCATTGCCAAAACACAATAGACTGTCTAAAAAGGCATCTATTTATGGGTAATACGCGTAAGTATTTCATCAAGCAAAGAGTCATTCCATTTAGCAAAGAGTAATAATGCATCTATGAATAAAGCAAATGTATTGGTTTTGTATTACAGCCAACACGGCATCACCAAAGCCCTGGCTGAGTCAATAATGCTAGGCGCTGAGAAAGCAGGCGCTGATGTGTGCCTACGCACCGTACCCCGTGTATCAGCAACAATAGAAGCTGTTGAGGACTCAGTACCAGAGAGCGGCGCGCCCTACGTCACACATGAAGATTTAATCCAATGCCACGCCCTCGCATTGGGCAGTCCAACTCATTTTGGCAATATGGCGGCTGCAATGAAGCACTTTCTTGATACAACATCGAGCCTTTGGTTGAAAGGTGCTCTCATCGATAAACCGGCTGGCGTTTTTACAAGCTCTTCAAGCTTGCACGGTGGACAAGAGTCGACCTTGTTGAGCATGATGCTGCCTCTGCTTCATCATGGAATGGCCATCATTGGCGTACCTTATGCAGAGCCAGGATTACATCAAACAAGCGACGGTGGAACGCCCTATGGGCCCAGTGCACTGAGCCGAGATGGTAAAAGCACTCTCAGCAATGACGAAAAATCAATCGCCATTGCTTTTGGTAAAAGACTGGCACAACATGCCATAAAATCTAGGAATAATTCATGAGTTCATCATCACCTGCTTCGAACACAAGCGAATCACAGGCCCAAACATCCGTGCCAATGTCGGCAAAAGTTAAAAACCTTCGAATATTAGCGCTTGTAAGTCATATTGGTCTCTTAGCCTGGATGTGCATCTGGTATTTCTTCTTACCAATGAATGCGGAATACTCAATTTTATTCAAGTTTCTAATTTACATTCTCCCATTGCTACTACCTTTTTATGGAGTAGTGCAAGGAAAACCTTACACTCATGCTTGGGCAAGTTTTATTGTCCTGCTGTACTTTTTACACAGTATTACGGTCATATATGCTGAACCAACACAAATGTTGTATGCCATTATAGAACTGATCTTCGCAACAGGCATGTTCGTTGGCTGTAGCGCGTTTGCTAGATTACGAGGTCAGGAACTCGGAACAGGCTTACCAAAACTGAAAACCGTAATGGAAGAAGAGAAAACATTTTTTGAGGGAAAACCAGATGATTAAGTCGACTCCTTTTGTTGTTGCTATTGCCATCACGCTCAGCGCTTGCGGTGGCTCTTCTAATGACGGTCAAAGCTCTGGTCGAAGTCCTTTGCCACCACCTGAAATGACAGAGAGTGTTGGTTCCATAGATCCTATCCTTACCGTTAACAATGTCGAATTGTATGGCGATCAATCGTTTTCAGAGGGCGGCTCTTATGGTTTTGCCGTGATCACGAACGATGGTAGCCGAATCAATTCGGTTAATTGGGAACAAACAGCAGGCCCTTCCTTAAGTATTCTAGCTACACAGTCACGCACGATTGGTTTCGATGTTCCAGTCGCAGGTGATTATGCAATTGATGTAACTGTAAATACCACATCTGGAACACAGGCGTTGTCTTACGATTTTACGGCAGCGAGTGCCGAGGTTGCGAATGCGAATATTCGCTTAGACCATACTGTGACAGAACGAGGCAAGGTATCGATTCGAGTCGGCTCTTTAAGTCACGATATCAGTACAGCGACAGTCGAATGGAATCAGCTAGCCGGCTCTGCGGTTCTCAATATGGCAGTAGGAGAATCCCAAGCAAACCTCCTGACATTTGATATTCCCACGGTAAATCGGGATGAAATATTACAGTTTGAAGCACAAGTCAGTTTTGCTGATGGTAGCGAAGCAACAGACCTTACTTTTATTACGATTGCTGATGCAATCATCTCGGATGACGCTTATTTTCCATCAAATAATATTATCACGACACAAGATATCAGAGCATTTAACCCCGACAGTCCATACAAGTCTGCACTTGAAAGTTGTGTTTACACGAATACGTTAAGCAGTACCTGTACCTTCGGTACACTCCCTCTATTGGGTCAGCAAACCGATACACCTTCGATACAGGACGTGCTGGACCGCACCCTGGTTTCACACGATTGGATGGGCGAACGCTTTAAGCAATACTTAGAGCAGTCACTTGCAGGGCCCGATATGTTGCAACTGTTAAGAGGAGTGACAGCGGTTGTCATTTCTTACGACGTGAGACCTTCATTTTATTTGACTGCTACGGGCGCGATTTACTTAGATGCCGATAATTTTTGGGTTACCCCAGAAGAGAGAGATACCTTAAATGAAGCGCCAGACTACCGGAGCGGCTTCAGCTCCGATTTGTCTTTTCGAATATTTTGGCGATATGTAAAGGACAACGAAGCTTATATGCCAGGCAGACAATATCCGATCGCGGCAAGAGAGTCGCGTTCTTTTGACGTATTAGAAGCTGATATTTCATGGCTCATGTATCACGAACTCGCTCACGCCAATGATTTTTTCCCATATACCGTTTGGTCGACTTTACGTGATAGCGATGATCCTCGCTCATACTTCAACAACAACGGCGCGAAATCCGACGAAATGATTGCAAACTTTCCTTTAGCCTCATCCCAAATGAAAGGCTTGGCACAAGTGAGTTTCGCTGGCGATACAGCAAGTGCAACTCAAAGGAACTACGCTGCAGATGACATCCAAAGCTTCTTCTCGCCTGATAGCGCGTCATCCTATTATTCCTACCTCAACGAGCGCGAAGATTACGCAACATTGTTTGAACGCTTTATGATGCAATATCGCTTAGGCGCTTCAGCTGATTTGGGCATTTTGAATACTGTTAATAATAATAATCTGCTGGTGACTTGGGGGCAACGGGATAGGTTTAATGACCCGAAAGTGCAAGCGCGTGCTAGATATACGGTCAGCCAAATATTGCCGCAAATTGGCAACATCCGTGATATTCAGGATAACGAATTACCCGCTCCCCTGCTATTGCGTTCAGGTATTGGCTGGTTTGATAATATTGATTTGTCTGAGCTAGGTGAAAATGCCATACAAATACCGTTAAGGCCTGAAGAAACTAGCATTTTGGAAGCACAAGACCTTCATAAAGGGCGGCCTACCTTAGAGTAGACAGAAAGGAATGGCGTAAACTCACGATTATTTAAACATTAAGCACTTGTTTAATGAATGGGATAGTGACTTTTCGCTGCTCTTGTAGTGACTTTTTATCTAATTCATCGAGAATATCCATTAAACTGCCTAATTCTCGTCCTACCCGGCTGAGTAAGAATCGCAGAGACTCGTCACTGGCATCAAGCCCACGAAGACTAAGCCTAAGCGAAATGATTGCTAAGAGCTCGTCTTCACTGCGTGAAGCTAGTTTAAAAACGGCTCCCCAACTGAGTCTGGAGACCAAATCTGGCAAGACAAAGCCAGAGCTTATCGGTGAAGATCCACTGGCTAATACAATGCGATGATTGCCTCCCAATTCGATAAACTGATTAATGAGGTCAAAAATCGCCACTTCCCACTCTCTAACCCCAGCAATGATGTGCAAGTTATCGATACACAAAAGTTGATATTCTGTGAGCCCTGCTACAACTTCTACTGGCATTTCCACAAGGATCGACATATCCAAATACATCGCGGAGCGATCGATTTGATTGGCATGTTGACACATCGCATATAGCAAATGTGATTTGCCTAAGCCTCTGCTACCATGTAGATAGCAAATCACGGTTGAACTTGCGTTCTCGGAATATAAAAACTGTTTTAAATACTCAACAACGAAATCATTACCAGCGGAATAAAAAGAATCAAATGTCTCATCAACATTCAGTGAGACAGGTAAACTCAACTGCAAACCTATTTACCTCGCCAGATATATGTCAAACTCTGCTCATCGTCGCTAGCAGGTTCTCCCTCGTAGATAGTGTTTTCGAGTTTCAATATGGAGCGTAAACGCAGAGCCGGTACGTTTGTTGTGATGTGAAATTCTGACACATCATTTTGTTGCGCCACTAACTCCACACTCTTGGTTATTGTCAGAGAACTAAGAATACTTAATACCGTTCTGTAATCTAGCAAACTATTCACGTTGGATACTTTTAATACGATATCGTAGGTCTCGTTCGTATCATCTGAGCTCACCGCATATTTCAAACCCAGTTCGTCTGCGTAGCGATTAATAAATTCGCCCAATAACACAGGTAATGAATCACCAGCAACTTGCGCAGTTTCTATAGACTGACCGTCCGTCACAAAATAGTTAAGAATGAATTTTTCACTTGCGCTGTAGTCATCAAAACCCAAGCCTATTTTAGCGCCAATGACGTAGTTAGTGCCGTACCGAATTGAGTGATTATAGATACTTGAAGAATATAAACCCCAAACATCATTGGTACTTACGTTCATCGAATCGCTCAAATCACCTAATGGAAATACAACTTCGATACCGCGCTGAAATGCAGCGGTATTCAATAAGGTCTTGAGATCACTTTCTGTAGTTTGGGTCAACAACGTTTTATCTTTAGTTGTGTCGTCCTCAATGGCTATCCATAACAGACTTGATGGCCTGCGTTTGCCCCAAACTCTAAGCCCTTCAGATCGTAACAAGTCAATAATTTTATCTTGGTTAAACTCAGCTCGGTATATTAGTGCTTCTTTTTCTTGTCGGTATGAACTGGAGATCAAATATTGTTCAAAGTTTGTGGCAGCACGACGAACAGTAATATTCTCGTTGCTCGTACTTTCGCCACTCATTTTAGTGACAACTTGCTCAAACGCTCTCTTACCAGCGCGTTTTTGTGAGTAAATAGATTGATCAGATACCACAACTTCTCCCACATTGAGGTGATCAATCTGAGCGTGTACCTTGCTCACAGGGAAAGTGAACAATAAAGCAACAGCAAAAAGTAACAGCGTTTTATTCAAAAGTGTTTGTTCCTATTCATATCTAAGCCGCTATTGTGAGATATTTCATGCTTTTTTGCATCAGATATTTGTTCCACATTGTTTTTTGATACCTTTTATGTCGATGAACTGCTAAAATTCTGCCTTCAAATTTTTCAGAGGAAAGCGCGTGGCTGAACAAAACAAACCCCTTAGTTATAAAGATGCTGGTGTAGACATTGATGCTGGCAATCAGTTAGTAGAAAGAATTAAATCTGTGACGAAAAAAACACATCGTCCAGAAGTTAAAGGTGGTTTGGGTGGTTTCGGCGCGCTTTGTTCGCTGCCTACAAAATATAAACAACCTTTACTCGTGTCTGGTACAGATGGTGTTGGCACTAAGCTTCGTCTTGCAATGGATGAAAATAAGCACGATGGCATTGGTATTGACCTAGTCGCGATGTGCGTGAATGACCTGATCGTTCAAGGTGCAGAGCCCCTTTTCTTCCTAGATTATTATGCAACAGGCAAACTTGATGTTGATACAGCGACGCGTGTTGTCACGGGCATTGGAGAAGGTTGCCAACTAGCTGGTTGCGCACTTATTGGTGGCGAAACTGCAGAGATGCCAGGCATGTATGATGGCGAAGATTATGATGTTGCCGGTTTTTGTGTGGGTGTCGTAGAAGCTGAAGATGTCATTGATGGTAGTAATGTTGCCACGGGTAACAAACTGATTGCTCTCGCCTCCTCCGGTCCACATTCAAATGGCTACTCGTTAATACGAAAAATCATTGAAGTCAGTCACCTCGACTTGTCGGCCAACTTAAATGAAAAAACGATTTCTGATCATTTATTAGAACCGACTAGAATCTACGTAAAATCTGTATTAAAAGTATTGGAATCATTTAAGGTAAACGCGATTTCCCATATTACTGGTGGCGGCTTTTGGGAAAATATACCTCGCGTGCTCCCTGATAATATGCAGGCGGTAATCGATGGTTCCTCTTGGCAGTGGCCAGCGATTTTTGAACTTCTTCAAAAGAAAGGCAATGTCACAACTCATGAAATGTATCGTACGTTTAACTGCGGTGTCGGTTTGATATTGGCCGTTGAAGAAAAAGATGCACAAGCTATAAGTGATGCTTTTAACGACCTTGGTGAAAATGCATGGATAATCGGTGACATTAAGCAACGCCAAGAAGACCAAGAACAAGTGGTTATTAATTAATAATGACAGCCACTACCAAACAGTCTCAGTCGCAAACAACTGTCGCCGCCAAAAAGCAAATAGTCATTATTGCTTCTGGTGGCGGTTCAAATGCTCAGGTAATTATCGATGCATGCGTTAATCAAAAAATATCTGGCGAAGTGTGCAAAGTTATCAGTAATATTCCCGGTGCAGGTGTTCTAAACCGTGCAGAACAAGCTGGCATTAAAGGTGTCTGTGTTGATCACACGCAATTTGATACAAGAGAAGCATTTGACATCGCCCTCAGTGCCGAAATAGATACTTCGCACGCAGATGTTATTGTACTCGCTGGTTTCATGCGTATTTTAAGTACGCAGTTCGTAAATAAGTATTTGGGCAAATTATTGAACATTCACCCATCTTTGTTGCCGAAGTACCCAGGACTAAATACACATCAACGAGCAATCGATGCCGGCGACGAGGAACACGGGACTTCTGTGCACTTTGTCACTCCAGAACTTGATGGTGGCCCCGTTATATTACAAGCAAAGGTGCCGGTGTTCGAAGACGACACTGCTGACGAGTTGGCACAGAGAGTGTTGGTGCAAGAGCATGATATTTATCCACTTGTTGTTAGCTGGTTGTGTGCTGAGCGTGTTAAGCTGGCAGAATATAAAGCGTATTTAGATGACGAATTACTCTCGGAGCAAGGTTATGCAAGCGATTAAATGGGTCAAAGGACTAGACACATTAACTAGAACAATGAAGTTAGTCGGATTCATCGCTCTCATTGCTGGCGGATATTCTCCGCCCGCGCTAGCTCAGTCAGAATCTGAAGTCTCCCTACCTCCCCCATTTATCGCTAAATACGATGCCTTACGGCATGACAAAAAAATTGGTACTGCCAGTTTGTCGCTGTCTCTTGTAGCGTCATCAACATATAAATTAGATTATCAATCTAAAGTATCTCGTTTCTTTCTTTCCGACAAACGCTATGAAACGAGCTTTTTCAATTATAATGCAGGTATTATTACACCGACCAAATACGAATTTGCTCGCAAAGGAACGGGGCCTAACAAATCCTTAAAGGTTGTTTTCGATAAGAAAAAACAAGAGATAAAAATTAATAAAAGTGAAACGCTCAAATGGGAAGGCGAATATGACAATCAACTTTTCAGAATTGATATTTCACGCCAACTCGTTTCAGGAAAAAATCAATTCGATTACAAATTTCTAAATTACCGTGGTGAAAAACGCAGTTACTCTATAGAAGTTGTAAAAACAGAAACGGTAGATTTACCTTTTGGTCAACTTGAGGCAATCAAGGTTAAGGTCAATAGAGATTCAAATAAGCGCCAAACCTATGCATGGTTTGCCCCTTCCCTCGACTTTGTTCTCGTACGATTACAACAGTTTAAAGAAGGTGAAGAACAAGGCGATATCCAGCTTTCTTCATATACAAAACAATAACATCTAAATCCTGTATAATACGTAAACAATCTTGTGAGGATAAGCCTCCTCTTTTGTACCGTTTTACTTGATCTTTTTGTCCTCAAGTAATACCGTTACCTAATCTGGTCAGACCTGCGGGAGCAAAGATGAACGAATTATTGTGGTTACTTATTGTACTTAGTGTTTATGGCGCCACGGCGTATAAACAAACTTCTCCTCAAACAACCTTAGTTGCGGTCACCGTCGCGATGGTTGTGGGTACTGTCGCTGATGGCGTCGGTATTTTTGGTTGGATAGCATTTGCGGTAGTGGCTATTCCGCTAAGTTACGCACCTTGGCGTAAAGAATTTATCACCAAAAAGTTATTGGCTTTCTACAAAAGTGTGATGCCTGAAATGTCGACGACTGAACAAGAGGCTATCGATGCCGGCACTGTTTGGTGGGACGGAGACATTTTCAGCGGTAAGCCAGACTGGCAGAAATTTCATGCTATCAGTCAGCCTCGACTAAGTGCAGAAGAGCAAGCTTTCCTTGACGGACCTTGTGAAGAAGTCTGCAATATGGTTGACGAATGGCAGATAAATCATGTTGATGCTGACCTATCTGATGAAATTTGGCAGTTTTTGAAAGACAAAAAATTCTTTGCCATGATCATTAAAAAGCAATACGGCGGTCTCGACTTTTCTGCTTATGCACAATCAAGAGTATTACAAAAATTAGCAGGTGTTAGTGCTGTTTTGTCTAGCACCGTCGGTGTGCCAAATTCACTCGGCCCGGGTGAGTTGCTTCAACACTATGGTACGAAAGAACAGCAAGATCATTATCTCCCTCGCCTCGCTGTCGGCGATGAAATCCCATGTTTTGCTCTAACAAGTCCGGAAGCCGGTTCTGACGCAGGCGCAATTCCAGATGAAGGCATTGTTTGCAAGGGGAAATTTGACGGTAAAGAAGTGCTAGGGATGCGTTTAACTTTCTCAAAACGTTATATCACACTCGCCCCCGTCGCTACTGTTATTGGGTTAGCGTTTAAACTCAAGGATCCAGAGGGTCTGCTCGGCGAAACGAAGGACCTGGGTATTACTTGTGCATTGATTCCAAGAGATACCAAAGGACTCGATTGTGGTCGTCGTCACTTCCCGTTGAATGTGCCATTTCACAATGGTCCGGTGCGCGGAAAGGATATTTTTGTACCACTGAGTTACATCATTGGTGGTGAAGCGATGGCTGGTAAAGGTTGGCGTATGCTGATGGAGTGTTTATCAGTTGGACGCTGCATTACCCTGCCATCATCCGCTGCTGGTGGTGCAAAAGCGTTAGCACTCTCAACAGGCGCTTACTCACGTATCCGTCGACAATTCCGTATGCCAATTGGTCAGATGGAGGGTGTTGAAGAGATGTTAGGTCGCATCGGTGGTAATGCCTACCTGATGGATGCCGTAACAACACTGTCTACTGCGGGCGTTGACTTAGGCGAAAAGCCGTCAGTTATTTCTGCCATATGTAAATACCACTTAACTGAAAGAATGCGTCAAATTGTTAATGACTCTATGGACGTTCATGGCGGTAAGGGAATTTGTTTAGGTCCAAATAATTACTTAGGCCGCGCATATCAAGGCGTTCCTATTTCTATTACCGTTGAAGGTGCAAACATACTGACGCGAAATATGATGATCTTTGGCCAAGGCGCAATGCGTTGTCACCCTTACGTATTGAAAGAGATCTACGCCTCTCAAATGGAAGATAGAGAAGAACAATTGGAAGCGTTTGATTCAGCAGTATTCGGGCACATTCGTTTTGCTGTTAGTAATACCTTCCGTTCTATCTGGTTTAGTTTGGTCGGCGGCCGTTTGAGTTCTGCGCCATTCAAAGATGAAACTGCGAAGTACTATAAAAGTATGCAAGGATATAGTGCAAACCTAGCATTACTCACTGATGTTAGTATGGGTGTTTTAGGTGGTTCTTTAAAACGAAGAGAAAGACTGTCAGCCCGACTAGGTGATATTCTAAGTTATCTATATCTTGGTTCTGCCGTGCTTAAGCGCTTTGATGAGCAAGGTCGTAACCATGACGATTTACCTTTTGTCCATTGGGCGATGCAAGATTGTCTTTCTAAGCTAGAAGTAGCCTTAGACGACTTCCTGCGTAATTTCCCTAATAAAGTGATTGGTGTGTCGTTGAGAGCTCTAGTTCTGCCGTTTGGTAAGCGCTACTCTGCTCCATCTGATGACATAGAACACAAAATTGCGCATATCTTACAACATCCGAATAAAACCAGAGACAGACTGGGTCATGGTCAATACTTGACCCAAGAGGAAGGTAACTTGTTTGGTGATTTAGAGAAAACGCTGCTCAATATCGTGAAAGTTGAACCTATCTTCGACAAGATATGCAAAGAGTTAGGTGAAAAGCTCCCGATGACGAACTTGGACTTAGTTGCTGAGCGCGCACTTGAAGCCGGTATTATTGATAAAGAACAAGCTGATTTATTAATAGAAACAGAAGCTGGCAGATTGAGAACTATCAACGTGGATGACTTTGATCCGCAAGAGTTATTAATGTCGACCAGCAAAAAAGTTAAGAAACCGGCAGCTAAGCGCAAATCAACCAAAGCAGTGAAAGCTGCTTAGTTCGCTAGAGAACAAATGAGAAGGCTACCTAGTTAGGTAGCCTTTTTTTTACATCGTGAAAACATTACTTTTTAAAAATTTGGCGATAGCCGTTTTTACGTAACGTTTCTATTTGATGAGTATTTAACCCTAAAACCTTCTCAGCTAACTTATACTCATCTTGAATCGTAATATTGGAAATCGCAGGGTCGTCTGTATTTAAACTCACGGACAGCCCCAAATCTAAGAACTGTTTCAATGGATGTGTCGATAATTGAGTCCATGTGCCAGTCTGATAATTCGAGGTCAGACACGACTCAATGCCGATATTATGCTTTAGCATATAATCTATGAGTTTATTATCATTGACGACGGCAACGCCATGACCGATTCTTTCAGCACCGAGTAATTTTATTGCATCCCATACACTCTCCGGCCCCGCGGCTTCACCGGCATGCACGGTTACATGGAGTCCACTGTCTCGCGCTTGTTTAAAGTGACTCTCAAACAATGCTGCGGGGTATCCTCGTTCATCACCCGCTAGATCAATCCCTACAAACTCAGAGACCTGTGACAATATAGCATCTAACTCTCGTTGACACGCTTCCACACCAAATGTACGGCTGAGTATGCCAATTAATTGATAATTTGTGCCAAAGACACGATTGCCATCTTTTACACCTTGCACCACCGCGTTGACGACTTCGTTCATGGGGAGGTTGAATTTATTCGCCATAAAATATGGCGAGAAACGCAATTCAGTATAATCTAAGCCTTCGCTTTTGGCCGACTCAACATTATCATAAGCAACCTCATAGCATGCGTCGATATTCGCTAAAACAGACACCCCATAATCTAATTTCTGCAAAAACTGCATGAGATCGCTGGTTCGGTCTTCGATGGTAGTAAGCTTGATTAATTCTGAAAGCGAATCAACTGGCAGTGCAATCTTATTTTGCTGGGCTAAATTCCACATTATGTGCGGGCGGATATTGCCGTCCAAATGTCGATGCAAATCGACTAGAGGCGAATATTGCGCAGGATATGAGGTCATGAATCGCCTTGCCTTGATAATAAACTAAGAGTGACAAACTAAAAGTATTTAACTGAGAGTGATAAGGTCAGTCAAGCTTGAGTTTTTCAACAGCCAGTACTATCTGCGTGCGCGTTTTAACATCTAGTTTCTTAAATATCACCCCGATGTGCGCCTTCACTGTTGCTTCGGTCACGTTAAGTGCATCGGCTATTTGCTTATTCATCATGCCGTCTTTCACGAGCTTTAAGACTTTGAATTGCTTCGGTGTTAACTCTCGCAACCTATTAGCAATGCTTTTCGCTTCACTATCTACATGAACTAACGCTTCTTCGATGTTACTAGGTAGCCATTTGCTACCTGCAAGCACGGTGTCTATCGCTTTTTTGATATCGGATGTTGGTGTGGTTTTTGGAATAAAAGCATTGGCACCAAACTCCATAACCTGAGCGATAGTTTCTGTTGAATCACTCGCGGATAACACAACCACTGGAATGTCTGGGTAAGATTGCTTCACTCGAAGTAAACCGTAAAAATTATCACAACCTGGCATATTCAGATCGAGGATGATTAAATCAATCTTTCTCCCTTTTCGAAGCACTTCTATTGTCGTGTCTAGTGAATCTGATTCAAAAAAGCTGACACTGTCGTAACAGGAAGAAAGAGAGCCCTTCAACGCCTCTCTAAACAAAGGGTGATCATCAGCAATCAAAAACTTGTACATTTACCATTTCCCGAGATTATATTTATCATTATTATTTTTATAGAGCGGTAGTTTTTTATATACTACCAACTTACGTGCTGCATTGCTTCAAAAGTGACGACATTTCCTAACAGCAACTCGATTTTTAATGATCATAGTGCTTGTTCCATAACTGAGATACCATGGCTAAAAATACACCTAGCGACAACAAAGATAGAATATACAGTAGCAAGCAAGAGGAAGTAAGAGATTTTTCATTCAATGACCAAGTAGCTGATGTCTTCCCTGATATGATAGCGCGCTCAGTTCCAGGCTATAAAAATATCATAGATGGTATCGGCAAACTGAGCGCTATTTTTGCTCAGGACAATACGCACATTTATGATTTGGGTTGCTCTCTTGGTGCAGCAAGCCTGTCGATGGCGAAGCAAATCGATAAAACTGGCCTGGAGATTATCGGCATAGATAACTCCGCTGCTATGGTCTCTCGTTGCCAACGTAACGTAAATAATTATAACTATGGCTCCCCTATTCACATCATAAAAGATGACATTGCATGCATTGATTTCAAACCGGCCAGTGTGATCGTGATGAATTTCACCTTACAGTTCATCGATAAAACTAAACGTGATGCGCTCATGATGAAGATTCATGAAGCCTTAGTACCCGGTGGCATATTAATATTGTCAGAAAAAATAAAACTCGGGCACCCAAAAATTGATAGCGCAATTATCGACTGTCACCATGAGTTCAAGCGTGAAAATGGCTACAGTGAGTTAGAAATTGCGCAAAAAAGAACAGCCTTGGAAAATGTGATGATATTAGATGAATTCACAGAACACGAAAATAGATTAAAAGCCGCCGGATTTAGTGCCGTGAGTATCTGGTATCAACAGTTTAATTTCGCTTCTTTCTGTGCAATTAAGGGGGAATAGAATGAATTGGAAGTCAGCTATATACCAAGCGCTTATCGATACAGACATGGAACCGTGGATAGCGCACCTTATGCCGCAATTAGAGGCTTGGGAAAATTCAGCCCGGCGCGGTGATAGCACAAAATGGCAACAACAATTAAAACAACTCCCTGATATCACTCCTGCTTCTGTCGAGTTGAAGGCATCAGTCAGCTTTGATGCAGACGAAGCCTTGAGCTCAGGCCATCGATCTCATGTCAAAAACGTACTCAAACAATTCATGCCGTGGAGAAAAGGACCTTTCTCTTTATTTGGTATCGATATTGACACTGAATGGCGTTCAGACTGGAAATGGGACCGTGTCGTGCAGCACATCGAAACTCTCGAGGGAAGAAAAGTGTTGGACGTCGGATGTGGGAGTGGCTACCACCTGTTCAGAATGCTCGGCGAAAAGGCGGAACTGGTTGTTGGTATAGACCCCACGGAACTGTTTTTTTATCAGTTTAGTATTTTTAAGAAATACCTTTCTAACTCTCCCATTCATTATCTCCCACTAGGTATTGAAGATATGCCATCTGAAAATCGTTTTGATACGGTATTCTCGATGGGAGTGTTGTATCACAGGCGTGATCCCATTGAGTTTTTATATCAATTAAAAAACCAACTTAGGTCAGGAGGACAACTGGTATTAGAAACGATTGTTGTTAATGGCGATATCGACACAGTGTTAATGCCAGGTGAACGCTACGCACAGATGCGAAATGTATGGTTTTTACCCAGTAACTTAGCGCTCAAACAATGGTTAGAGCGAGTTGGATTTATCGATATAAAGTTAGTTGATGAGTCAATTACAACATGTGAAGAACAAAGAGCCACAGAGTGGATGACTAACCATTCTTTAGCTGATTTTTTAGATCCTAATGATATTAGTTTAACCATTGAAGGATATCCCGCCCCTACTCGTTCAGTTTTTACTGCTAAAAAGAAATAATTACCTACTTTGAGAGTCTTTGCTTTATGTATTGGCATGAAGCTTGTTATACAGAACACATAGACCCAAAGTATAAGACATTATCGTGTTAAATAGAGGCCCTCATTGTCCATCATTTGAGCAAAAAGCAACCAATATTAGCAGCTTTTTTTTCACTCATATGTGTTCAATGCCCTATTTAATATGAATCTTAAGGTAAAAATGCTAAAACTCGAAGAATGCATCAATCAATTTATTGAGCAAGAATCATTGCCAAAGACTTATTTGGACACTGCACTAAATTGGTTCACTCCGCTAATCGAAGAGATATCGCTGCACCATAATAAAGCAAAGAGAACAGTATTTATTGGCGTAAATGGCTGCCAAGGTTCCGGAAAATCAACCATGAGCGGTTTGATCCAAAATATATTGGAAAACGTGTATGAGAAATCTTGTCTTGTGCTGTCGTTAGATGATTTCTATTTGAAGAAATCTGAACGTCAGACTCTAGCCGATGATATCCATCCTTTGTTATCAACAAGGGGGGTACCCGGTACTCACGATACGCAATTAATTGCAAGCGTGCTGCATTCGCTGAAGCAAGGAAGTCCCTCCCTTATCCCACGTTTCGATAAATCTATTGATGATCGCAGTGCTACAACCTTACATACCAAAATTCTTGAACAAATTGGTGTCGTTATCTTTGAAGGTTGGTGCTGGGGAGTACCGTCACAAGCCAATGAGCAACTGTCGACACCGCTTAACGACCTAGAAAAGTATTCAGACCAGACAGGTGAATGGCGTAATTACGTGAACAGAAAGTTACAAAACGACTACATGCCACTTTATCGTTATATGGATAAATGGATATTTTTAAAAGCGCCTTCTTTTGATAGCGTTTATAAATGGCGTTGCCAGCAAGAACACAAACTATTGCAAAAGGTCGGAAACAAAGCAGAGATCATGAGCGATAGAGAGATTGCAGAGTTTATTCAATATTATCAGAGACTAACTGAGCATAGTTTGTGTACACTGGAGTTCATCAGTGACTGGATATTTGAGTTAGACAATGAACGAACAATTACCAAAAGCGCTCACAATGCAAAGTGATTTAATTACGAAATATCAGCGACAAGTGCTCGTTTTTACCGATCTCGATGGCACTCTGTTAGACCATTATACCTACGAACACGAGGCAGCAGTTGCATGCATGACGCGCCTTTTGAATCACGGTATTCCCATCATTCCAAACACGAGCAAAACGTTTGCTGAGCTGATCTCCCTTAGAAAGAGGCTCGGTATAAAGGGCCCATTTATCGTAGAGAATGGAGCTGCAATATACATAGACAAAGACTTTTTACCTGAAAAACCTCGTGGCGCAGTTTGGCAGGATGGCTACTGGATGAAGTCTTTTAGCTCAAAACGGCAATACTGGTTAGGCTTGATTAACAAAGTGTTACCAGAATTTGGGCATTTATTTGAAGCATTTTCCAGCATGAGTATTGGCCGCATAATGGAAGTGACAGGATTAGAAGAAGCAGATGCGAGTTTAGCGGCGCAAAGGCAGTTTGGTGAGCCTTTGTTATGGAAAGGTAGCGAAGAGGAAATGGATAAGTTCATTGCCCATGTCCGCAAGCTGGGGGCCCACCCTCTTAAAGGCGGTCGCTTCTTGCACATTTGTGGTGACAACAATAAAGGTATCGCACTATTGTGGTTACTCAAAGAGTATCAACGCCAACATCGCAAAATTACTGTTAGCACAATCGCGCTTGGTGATGGCAAGAACGACATTGCGATGCTGGAAGTAGCAGATACCGCGGTTCGCATCGCGTCACCCGTTAATCCTCCGCCACCACTAGAACGCACAGTAAAACTATATACAAGCAATAAGTACGGCCCTGAGGGCTGGGCGGAAGTGCTCGATCAGCTCATTCCAGAGTCTGTATTTTTTGCGAAATAATTGGAATATTTAATCATAAACTAGGAGAAACTCATGGCTGATTTTTATCAAAATGGGATTGTAACGACACTACATAATCTAGAGGATCGTTCTATAGATGAGCTAGAGTCAGAATTAGTAGAGTTCTCTAGCAAAAGACCACTCGGCTTAATTTTACCCTCTTTGTTTTCCGAACTTGAGGGCGAAGCATTACCTGCGACCATAGAGCATATTAAAGACGTTCCTTATTTGTCTGAAATCGTTATTGGTTTAGACCGAGCAGACGAAGCCCAGTATCGCTATGCCATCGACTTTTTCGCAAAACTACCACAGCATCACCGTATTCTTTGGAATGATGGTCCAAGACTTCAAGCTTTAGATGCGGAACTACAAGCACTAGGGCTTGCACCAAAGGAGTTGGGTAAAGGCAGGAACGTTTGGTACTGCATGGGCTACATCCTAGCGTCAGGTAAAGTAGAGAGCGTTGCTTTGCATGATTGCGACATTTTAACTTATGACCGTTCTTTGCTCGCCAGACTCATCTATCCGGTTGCTAACCCACAGTTTAATTACGAGTTTTGCAAAGGTTTCTATGCCAGAGTTGCTAACGGCAAGGTAAATGGCCGAGTCTCTCGACTATTAGTCACACCACTACTCCGTGCTCTAAAAACTACCCTAGGCTCAAATGAATATCTTGAGTTTATGGATAGCTTCAGATATCCATTGGCTGGCGAGTTTTCATTCCGCCGAGATGTACTTAACGATATTAGAATTCCAAGCGATTGGGGCTTAGAAATAGGTGTGCTGTCAGAAATGCATAGGAACTATTCTCATAATAGGCTCTGCCAAGCGGATATTGCAAAAACCTATGATCATAAGCACCAAGACTTGTCACTAAACAACGAACATGGTGGCCTATCGAAGATGTCGATAGATATTACTAAGGCATTGTTTAGAAAATTAGCGACACAAGGCACGACTTTCAATACTGAAACCTTCAGAACAATAAAAGCAACCTACTTTCGAATTGCCTTAGACTTTATAGAAACCTATCACAACGATGCAATCATGAATGGACTAAAACTAGACATTCATAGCGAAGAAAAAGCGGTAGAAATGTTCGCTCAAAATATCATGAAAGCAGGCCAAAGCTTCTTAGATAACCCCATGGAAACGCCATTTATTCCAAGTTGGAACCGAGTAGTAAGCGCCAAGCCAGATGTACTGGAAAGACTTAAAGAAGCTGTCGAAGCCGACTCTGAAGAGTTCAGTAAAAAAGCATAAGGAGCGCGATATGGCAGATGTTTTTGTTAACTTACAAGAGAAAGTTAAACACCATCTAGAAGTGATTTATGAGGGTGTGCTAAACAGCAGTGATATTTCAGCGATTGTCCCAGAACTGATTTCAAAGATTGGTATACAATCAGCTGAAGATTGCCACTATCCGACGCCCCATAAAAATCGCTGGGACGAATCTGACATCATAATGATCACCTATGGTGACAGTATCGTCGAGAATATGGACACGAGCGAGTTTGGTTATCAGCAAAAACCCTTGAAAACACTCTTACGCTTTCTTGAGGACTATGCTGATTTGATAATCAGTCATGTGCATATATTACCCTTCTTTCCGTACAGCTCAGATGATGGCTTTTCAGTAATCGACTACTCAACAGTTAATCAAAGCTTAGGGGATTGGTCTGATATAGAAAAGATCGCGGATAAATATGGATTAATGACGGATCTGGTGATTAATCATTGCTCATCAAGAAGTCAGTGGTTTCAAAACTTTATTGCGAAAGATGGTATCGGCTCAGACTACTTTTTTACAGCCTCTCCAAGCGATGATTTGAAAGCGGTCGTCAGGCCCAGGACATCAGACTTACTAAAGGAAGTTGAAACAGCAAGTGGTATCGAACATGTTTGGTGTACTTTTAGTCACGATCAAGTCGATTTTGATTTCAGAAATCCAAAAGTGTTGCTCACGTTTGTGGATATTATCCGTCTATACCTCGATAAAGGAACAAAGATTTTCCGTCTCGATGCGATCGCCTTTTTATGGAAAGTCGCGGGAAGTCCGTCGATTAATTTACATCAAACACATGAAGTTGTTCGTTTGTTGCGAACTCTGATTGAACATGCTGAACCAGAAACTGTCATTATTACCGAAACAAACATACCAAATAGAGAAAACCTCACTTATTTTGGTAATGCTAACGAAGCTCATGCTATTTACAATTTCTCGCTTCCACCCCTATTGTTAAATACGCTAGTGACCGGAGATTGCAGTTATTTGAAAAGCTGGATGATGAGTATGCCGCCGGCTCAGAACGGGACTACCTATTTCAATTTTATTGCCTCTCATGATGGTATTGGTTTAAGGCCAGCCGAGGGCCTATTAAGTGATGAAGAGCTCACTAGCTTAGCCAATTGTATGCAAAACTTTGGCGGGCGAGTGTCTTGGCGAGCCACTGAAAACGGTGAACAAAAGCCTTATGAATTGAATATTGCATTAATTGATGCACTGAAAGGCACGTTAGAAGGTGCTGATAAGTATCAACTACAGCGCTTTATTTGTGCTCACGCTATCATGCTGGGTTTAGAAGGAATACCCGGTATTTATATCCACTCATTATTGGGCACCCCGAACGACGAAGAAAAAGTATTAAACACCGGGCAAAACCGTGGTATTAATAGGCACCGCTGGGATTATAAATCACTCGTGACTCACTTAGACAATAACAAGTCTGTGCACGCGAAAGTTCTCTCGTCCCTGTCAATGTTGATTCGAATTCGTCGCTCACAAGCAGCCTTTCATCCAAATGCAACGCAATTTACCCTGCAACTCGGTAGACGAATATTTGGGTACTGGCGTCAAAGCGCTGACCGTCAACAAAGCATTTTCTGTATATCGAACATATCTCACAAGACCAAGAAAGTTAGGCTTTCAGACATTAACTTAATAGAAAATAGTCTGTGGTTTGATCTGATTGGAGAAAAGCCGATAGACCCTAACACCGAAGACTTGGTGCTAAAACCGTATCAAACCATGTGGATATCTAACAAATCTACCGGATAACCTGCCAATAACCTTGAAAGCAGTACA
Organism: Brumicola blandensis; assembly: GCF_031846165.1. NCBI lineage: Bacteria > Pseudomonadati > Pseudomonadota > Gammaproteobacteria > Alteromonadales > Alteromonadaceae > Brumicola > Brumicola blandensis. The sequence goes on along the minus strand of NZ_JAVRIE010000001.1, from coordinate 568,627 downwards.
TCAAGGCAAAAAAAAGACCACTTCGAGTGGTCTTTTTTAGTAAGTTGCAGGCGCTTATTCGTAGCCCCTTTCTCTCTTTACTTCAATTGTATCAATGTAGCCATGCCAGCTAGCATAGCCAATTATTGGCATAATGAACAAGAACGCAAAGAAAAAGGTAACGAAGCCTAAAAACACCGAGAAAACGATAATTGATGCCCAAAAGAACATTGCTCTTTTATTCAACCAAACAGCATTCATACTGGTTAATACCGCTGTTGCCAAATCAACTCTGCGTTCCATTAATATCGGCTGTGTAAACGCCGTTATGAAAAATACAATGACCGTAAGAACCGCGCCCACTATGGTACCCATAATCAAGAATGGCCATAAATTAGCTAAGGAGTATTCCATGTGACTTGGGTAAAGCGCATGAATCAGAGACGCAATACGTAGCCAAAATAACATTAGCACCATCAATAAAAGACCAAATGCCCATTCATTTACAGCGTTACGGGACATCGCTTTTAATGAATGTCGCAATGAGGGTTTATGTTTCTTCTCAAATTGCCATGAAACATCATATAAACCCGCGGCTAAATAGGGTCCTAGCAACATAAAACAAACCATCGCAGGGAATATGATCATATACCACCCTGTCGTTTCTATGAGATAGAAGATAATCCAAGGGATGAGTGTAAAAGCGGCGCCGTAAGTCAAACTGATTACAGGTGCTTTTTTAAAGTCGTTAATGGCAAGTGAGATCCATTTTAATGAATCGAACACTGCCAATTTTTTACAGGGTATAACACGTGCGATACCACTGCTATTAATCGCTGTTTCTGGCATTTCATCGAACTGCTGAGACATAACATCTCCTATTTAGCGTTTAGTCATTAACTTACTGTCGAGCTTAAGAATATTTACTTAACTCAAGTTTATACTAATCCACTTCACTGTTTAGTTCAAAATTTAGTCGCACATTTACTGACCTATCTCAATAAGTTTGAATTTTAGCTTGATGCCAGCTCACTGGGCTCATGAACATTGACGCAATTGCTTCATTCAATTCGCTGAAGCTAGTAATTCTTTGTTTTTCGCCGCTAAGCATCTCTAATACAAACTGATGACAATTATTACTCAACACATGATAATCCCGGGTATGATATAAATTATCAATGCAACGTTGGGCAACGGCTTCAGCAGCCAATGGCCGGTAATCATCGTCACATGCAACAAAAATTGATTCGCCGCTACGATTTTCTAAGAAGCGTCGAGGTGAAATACAGCGAATCAAGCCGGCACCACTCAATTCGTAAATATTGCCATTCACCCATATACCAGTATGGTCTAAGACGCCATAAATACCACAAGTCACAATAGCACCGTTTCTAGGCGCTACTCGCTTAGTAGACTCTCCTGGCAGTAAGCTCACATATTCCTTGTGTTTTAAATAGGCATTATTGGCTTTGTTCGTAGCATATAAGCCAAGACAAGCAGCGCCAAGCCATAGTAAAGGTGCAGGCATGTATTTCTCCACATTTTCATTGTTTGGTATCTTAACCTAGTCGTTGAAAAATTAGCCAATGAAAAAGTGTGACAAATAGTGACAAAGCGCTTAACACTTAGGCTTAGCTGTATTATCCTCTAGGTCTATATAAATCAATATCTTAAGTTAATGCACCATGTCTACGATTAATCGCTCGAATAAATTGGCAAATGTTTACTACGACATTCGAGGGCCAATATTGGAGCAAGCGAACAAAATGGAAGAAGCGGGTGAACGAATATTGAAACTGAATATTGGTAATCCAGCGCCATTTGGTTTTGAAGCACCAGACGATATTCTTAAAGATGTGATTCATCAACTGCCAGCAGCTCAGGGCTATACTGACGCTCAAGGCATCTACAGTGCGCGCGTTGCGGTTATGCAGTATTACCAGCAAATGGGCATCACCAATATCAAAGTAAAAGATATTTATTTAGGCAATGGCGTCAGCGAATTAATTATGATGTCAATGCAAGCTCTGTTAAATGCAGGAGATGAGGTTTTACTACCTGCACCTGATTATCCTTTATGGACAGCAGCGGTCAACCTTTCTTCTGGGACAGCTGTGCACTATCGCTGTGATGAACATGCAGGTTGGTTCCCTGATCTAGAAGACATCGAATCAAAAATCACCAAAAATACCAAAGCTATTGTTCTCATTAATCCGAACAACCCTACCGGCGCCGTTTACAGTAAGGAAATACTACTCGACCTTGCTGCGATAGCACGCAAACACAATTTGATTATTTATAGTGATGAAATCTACGACAAGATTTTATACGACGATGCAAAACATACCTGCATTGCGTCATTGGCACCTGATTTATTCTGCGTCACGTTTAGCGGACTCAGCAAGAACTATAGAGTCGCCGGTTTTAGAGCTGGCTGGATGCTTGTTAGCGGTAATAAGGACAGTGCAAAGAGTTACATCGATGGTTTAACCATATTGTCTTCAATGCGGATGTGTTCCAATGTTCCCTGCCAACATGCGATTCAAACCGCGTTGGGTGGGTATCAAAGTATTAATGAATTGATTGCTGGTGATGGTCGCCTGTTTACGCAGCGCAATCTTGCTTATGAAATGCTAAACGAGATCGATGGTATTCACTGCAGCAAGCCGATGGGGGCAATGTATTGTTTTGCTAGCGTTGACGCCAAAAAATTCAACATCAAAAACGACGTTAACATGGTACTAGACCTGCTCAACCAAAAGAAAATATTACTTGTGCATGGCAGCGCATTCAATCTGACTGACGGGTGTTATTTCCGTTTAGTGTTTTTGCCACACAAAGAGCAATTGCGTCCGGCCTTGGGCCAAATTAAACAGTTTTTCGACAACTACACTCAAAATTAACAGAGAACCATGACATTGACTCAGAATAAGCACAGCGCTTTTTTAGCTTGGATACTTAGAATGCCCCTAATTAAAAGATGGGCTTTAATGCACACACTAAAGAGCGAAAACGTTGCCGAACATAGCCATCAAGTTGCTGTCATCGCCCATTTACTTGCGGTTATCAGAAACACTTATTTCGATGGCAATCTAAATGCTGAAAAGGCGGCAACGATCGCGTTGTATCACGAGGTATCGGAAACCAAGTTACAGGATATTAATCATGTCACTAAATATCACAACCCAGACTTGACCCGTGAATTTAAAAAAATTGAAGAAATGGCGGAGCTCGAGTGTTTAAAAACACTTCCCTTGGAATTGCAGCCTATCTTCAAGCCGTTGCTAGTGCAAAAAGAAGTTGATAGTGAATATAAGTCATTGGTAAAGGCTGCTGATTTAATATCTGCCTATCTCAAGGCCTGTGATGAACTACGTTTCAAAAATGAAGAGTTCTCACATGTGAAGACCAGGCTTGAACGCATGTTAAAACAATACCAAGAAGAAATGCCAGAAGTTGACTACTTCTTGAGTATTTTTAAGGACAAATGCTTTGTTAGCGTCGACCAATTAGCTGAATAGTGAATAACTAGCAATGACGAATAGTGAACTTACTCTTGCTATGAACTGTAAATACAAGAATACTCTAAGTTCTACTGACGCGATTTTAGGAACATCAATAAACGCTTAACGATGGAATTTCAGATATAAGGAACTAGCCAAAATTGCACTCTTTATTAGACACGCCTAACCAACGAAGTTTAGTTGAAAAGTATACTCAAACTGGCACATTACTGTTTGACTACGACACTGGTCAAGTTAGTGTATCTAATAACCTGCTTAATTTGCTTGGCTTAGAAAGAAATGACTCGCAAATACCCGCGGAATGGGACCTACCCTGCTTTTCTGAACATACTCAAAAGCTATTAAAGAATCGTATTAGTCTAGGTGAATCTAATCTAAGTCCAATTGAGTTGAGAGTGGTTTTTAAAACATCCCAAGGCAAGGATCGTTGGCTTCGTTATTGTTGTGAATTTATTGGTGAAGTAAATAAGCTAAGCAAACGGGTCGCATTATTTCAAGACATTACTCATACCGTCGAACTAGCAGAACAGAATAATTATTATCAAGAGCGTGTTGAACTTGCGTTACTAAACTCCAATACAGGTACCTGGGATTATAGAGTCGACAGCAATGAGTTGTATTGGGACGTATCAATGTACAATTTGTTCGACGCTCGCCAAACTCAAAAGACGATAAAGTTTCACGACTGGGTGAACTTAATCCATGTTGATCATCGCGACATGTTTATGGATCAGATAAACAGCGGCATGAAAAAAGGTGATACTGATGATGTGCTTGATATTGTCTTTCAAACGGTTACTCCGCTGGGTAATATCAAATATATTAAGCTCAAGGCCCGTTCGTTTTATAACGATTTTCAAAAGGTCGTGCGTATTATTGGTACTTGTAACGACGTTACCGAAACACAACTGCAGAACGATAAGTTATTAGAGCAGGCAACAATTGCCCAAAAAAACGCTATGCTCCTGCAAGAAGCAAATGCTGCTCGAGGACGCTTCATTGCCAATGTTAGCCATGAAGTTAGAACGCCATTGAATGCTGTTTTAGGGGCAATTCAGATACTTCAGAGCTATGACTTCAATGATGAGTTACGCTCTATTATTGATATGGCAAGCCAGTCCTCATATGAACTGCTTCAAATTTTAAACGATGTACTCGATTTATCAAAACTAGATGCTCGAAAGCTCGATATTGGCCAAGTTGATTTAAACGTCAAAGAGCTACTCGAAAACGTAATAAGCAAGTATAGGCCAGAGATTCGACCTAGTGTCGAACTGAGTGTGGATATACCGAGTGATTTCGCAAATAATCGTTTGGGCGACCCTTTACGCTTCAATCAAATTATCGATAATTTAATTTCAAACGCGGTGAAATTCACCCTCAATGGGAATATTTCGATTGCGGCAAGTGGAGACCATCAGTTCTTTCAACTCACAGTGAAAGATACGGGAGTTGGCATTAGCGAGGACGATAAAAGCCATATTTTTGAACCATTCAGACAAGTAGATGAAACAACAACGAGAGAATTTGGTGGAGCTGGGCTGGGATTAGCGATATCCAAAAAACTTGTGTCGTTGATGGGTGGCGAAATTGCTTTGGAGTCAACGGTGGGTTTAGGCTCAGAGTTTTCGGTGACACTTCCCCTCCCCGTGATTAAAGATAATGTCACAAACGAAGGCGTTTCAACACTGACTCAAGCTGTCCCAGACCTTTCTAAACATACCATTTTATTTGCAGAAGATAAGCCTCAAAGCAGTAAAATAGTACAACAGTTACTTCGCCCAACGGGTGCTAAAGTCATTACAGAAATCGATGGCAAACGAGCCATTGAAAGTTATAGAAAGTTGAAGAGTTTCACTGCTGTCATTGTGGACGAAGACTTACCTGTGATTAACGCAATGAACCTGTGTGAAAAAATCAGACGAGAAAATAAATATATTCCTATTATTGCGATATGTAATCAGGTTAAGCTCGAAGATCAAAAGATGTACTTTAATGCTGGTTTTACTCACGTTGTCGAACGTCCCATTAAGTTTGACAGCTTTTATCAAATTCTTATGCAGTTATAGTGACATCTAAGCGGAACTTTTATGACTAAATCAGACAAAAAATCACCTCAGACGAACAGTGGGAATGATAACAGCCAAAGTATTAGTTCACCTGGACAAAAACCGAGCCATTTAGCGGAAAAGAGCATTAAGGCGCCGTTGTTTCAATCGTAGAAATAGTCAAATCATAAGGATACGTAATGAGTATAGTGGATGTCTGGTCTGAACGCGCCTTACAAAGAGTTGAAAAGCGTGATGGAGACCATCGCTCTGCGTACCAGCGAGATAAAGCGAGAATAATGCATTCAGCGGCCTTTAGGCGCTTACAAGCGAAAACGCAGGTATTGGGCATAGGTATTAGTGATTTTTATCGTACAAGGCTCACCCACTCTCTTGAAGCGGCGCAAATTGGTACTGGCATAGCTTCGCAAGTTTGGCAAAAGCAAACTGAACTGGCGAAACGATTACAGATTGACGAGCATCTCATTGAAAGTCTTTGTTTAGCGCACGATATTGGTCATCCACCTTTTGGCCATGGCGGTGAAGTTGCACTGCATTACATGATGAATGATTACGGTGGGTTTGAAGGTAATGGACAGACATTTAGGATCATTACAAAGCTAGAAACTTATAGCCCTGATGACGGTATGAATTTAGCAAGAAGAACACTATTAGGCTTAATTAAATATCCAAATTATATCGATAATTTAAAGAACACTACCATTACTGAAGCGAAACCTCACACTCACCGTTTAGTAAAATCCAAACAATGGCATCCGCCTAAAGGTTTATATTTGTGTGATAAGGCCGCGTTTGATTGGGTTGTTTCGCCTTTATCAGAACTCGATCAAGAAATATTCTCCGAATCATTAGTCGGTGATAACCGGCACGCCAGAACATTATATAAATCGGTAGACTGCTCAATTATGGAGTTAGCCGATGATATTGCTTACGCTATTCATGATCTTGAAGACGCCATTGTGATGTCAATGGTTACGCGTGACGAGTTTCAAAACCAAGTGGTAAAAGCAATTTTAAACATGGATATCAATGGTTTATCAGAAAATATCATCAATATTACTGAACAATTATTTAGCGCTATCCCTTACAAACGGAAAAATGCTATTGGTGCACTTGTGAATACCTTTATCACAGCGATAAGCATTCAAAAGCAAGGTATTTTTGAGGCTGATATCCTAGATTACAACGCCAAATTTCCTGCAGAGTATGCGAAAGCACTGAGCCTTTTTAAGTCCTTCGTATATGAATTCGTTATTCGTAAACCCGAATTGCAATTGTTGGAGTATAAAGGTCAGCAGATCGTGATGGAGTTGTTTGAAGCATTTAGTTCTGAGCCAGAGCGTTTATTGCCGGCAAACACTGCGAAGCGATGGATGGAGGCTGTAGAATTGGACAGTAAGACTGCACCGGATAATCAGCATCAACAGTTTCGTGTGATTGCTGATTACATTTCTGGAATGACAGATGAGTATGCGACGCGCCTATATACCCATTTATTCTTACCCAAATCGAACGCCGTCACAGACTCTTTAACGCCTTAGTGAAATATATAATGAGTTAACAGGGTCTAATTTAAAAATGAAAAAGGCCTTGTCATGATATTCAAATTTCGAAAAAAACACGACCTCACAGAAAGTGATGTAACCGACGAAAAGGTGTACCTGCAGCGTCGAGAAATCTTGAAGAAACTGGGTTACATTGGTGCAGGTTCTCTGCTAGCAGGCAATGCATTCAACGCTAACGCGGGTCCATTCGATTGGTTCTCGAGTGACGATGACCCGGTTTTTAAAACGTCTCCTCTATCCTTCAAGAAAAGTGGCCCTGATTCGCAAATATTAACACCTGAAGAAAGAGCGACTAGTTATAATAATTTTTATGAATTTGGCACCGGTAAAGGCGATCCAGTAAAGCGTGCGCAAGGTTTTAAAGTAGATCCATGGAGTTTAACTGTTGACGGCTTAGTTAATAAACCACAGAAGTTAAACTTAGAGGATTTATATTCACGCTTTGACCTTGAAGAGCGCATCTACCGGCTACGTTGCGTCGAAGCATGGTCAATGGTGATCCCTTGGGTTGGTTTTTCTTTAGCTGAGCTGATAAAACAAGCGGACCCGCTCTCAAGCGCAAAGTATGTCGCTTTTCAAACCTTATACGATCCTAAACAGATGCCAGGACAGCGCAGTCGCTTTACTGGCGGTGGTGTTGATTACCCATACGTTGAAGGACTGCGGATAGATGAAGCGATGCAGCAGCTGAGTTTATTGAGTGTCGGCATGTATGGTAAAACATTACCCGCCCAAAATGGTGCGCCAATTCGATTAGTCGTGCCATGGAAGTATGGTTTTAAAAGTATTAAATCAATTGTCAAAATTACACTCACTGACAAAGAGCCGCCTACAACTTGGAATATCCTTGCACCAAACGAATATGGCTTTTACGCAAACGTCAACCCGAAGGTCGACCACCCTCGTTGGTCACAGGCTCGGGAAAGAAGGATCACAGGAGGCGGTTTACTCGCTCAAGATCGTATTGATACTCTACCGTTTAATGGTTATGACGAAGTTGCACCTCTCTACGCTGGCATGAATTTGCGTAAGTATTATTAGTGTCGTTTTCGTCGTATTTTAATATGAAGCCAATGCGAGTTAATACAGCAGTAATAAAAGCTATTCAGTTTAGCCTTCACTTAATTACACTCATTTGGCTAACGTGGATTTTCTATGCCGGATTTACCGCTCAACTACCTGGGGATCCAGTGCAATATTTATTGGATTTTACCGGTATTGGTGCCTTAAACCTACTTGTTGCAAGCTTAGTTGTGAGTCTTGTTGCGCAACACCTAAAGTTTGCGCAAGTCATGGTTTTTCGGCGCCCTCTTGGGGTCTACTCGGCGGTTTATGTACTCGCTCACTTCATCGTATTTATTGCGTTTGAATTGCAATTCGAGTTTCGTTTAATTGCTGCTGAAATTATTGACCGCCCCTATATCACCGTTGGCTTTACTGGGTTTATCATACTCAGTTCACTCGCTTTCACCAGTTTTCCTTATATAAAAAGAAAAATGGGGAAATCATGGCAAAAATTACATAATTTGACTTATCTAGCGGTTATATTGGGGTGCATACATTATTTATGGTTGGTGAAGTCATCTTGGATGGAGCCCGCTATTTATATCGCTATAGTGCTGTCCTTAATGATTATGAAACGAAAAAAAATCAAAAATATTTTCAATTAGTGCTTGCATGTTTATTTATACAGTACTACTGTATATCCATACAACATGGATAAGAACACAGCTATAAGAATAGATTGAACGAACCCTGATATCTTCATAGAAGCACAACATCAAGCTTTTTCCGTTGGCTAAAAAGAGTTTATCACTTCTGAAATCTGTCCTTTAATTAGGAGCACTAATATGAGTATTAACAACGTCGAACTGTCTACACAAGCGCTAATGCCAATGCATTTTGCTTCACTGTCTAGCCTGCCAACAACTAAGTTGGCACACAATTCAGTTAGAGCGCATCTCCCACTCAAACGTTGGGTTGCACACGTATCTGATAAAACTCAATTGGTGTCTGCCGAAGAACTTGTACTTCAGTTGTCACCTACGGCCTCATTTAACGCTTTTGATATTATCGAAAAGTTATTATTTGCAAAAACTTGTCGAATCATCCACACAGACGCGCAATTCTCCTTGAACCAAATAGCGTTCTTAAAAGAAATGGCCTTGTTTAGTGGCACCGACTTAGTTTTCATAGGTGATAAAGAAACATTTAATCGCAAACAAATGCTTTCTTTAGAGAAAGCTTAAGCGAAAACCTTACGCTCTTGCCAAGATTGAGACTTGTCCGATAGCAGGCGCTCATGTGGTGTTGCTCTTAAATTCAAATAATCAACGGACTCCGCAATGAAAGAAACAAGTACAAAATTTTCACTGATATTGCGAATGACTTCTGCATTATTGATATTCGTTTTTTTGATATTCGTCGATAATTTGTTGTTGTCACTACCTTGAATATCAGATATTTCGGAATTATCACAAAAGGGTGTTTTCGGAGTGTCTAAATAAAACGCTTGTTGGGCGTTTTGCGATAATTCAATCCATGTTTTGATCAGCTGACTATTTTCCGCTTCACCCGCCGTATATTTAGGTAAATCGCTAGCAAAGAGTAATTTAGCCCTACCTGACACTCGATATTGCTCGCGACTTTTAGCGAAGTACCAGCACAACTCAAAAGTCTTGTTCTCTTGCTCTTGCCAATCGATAATTTTTTCACTGCGTCTATCTGTAATCGACAACAAGTTATCATTACCATCCTCAAAGCCTCTAAACACCATGGTTCTATTTTTGGGTAAGCCACTGCCATCGACAGTTGCGACTTGATAATAACGCGATTGCGGCTGACTCCTGTTCAGATGGAGGCTTCTAACTAAACGCTGACGCCAAGGCGGAAATAATTGTGTGTTCATTTGTTGATATGTGAAAACAATGTATAGAAGTTTTCAGTCGTAGCTTTAGCTAATTCAGCGACCGTTATCCCCTTTAGTTCAGCAATAAAGTAAGCAACATCGACTACATTCGCTGGCTCATTCTCTTTTCCCCTGTGTGGTACAGGAGCAAGCCATGGGCTATCGGTTTCAATAAGTAGTCTATTCAAAGGAATTTGTTTCACGGTCTCCCTTAGTTCACTGGCTGAAGAAAACGTTACGATACCTGAAATACTAATATAGAAACCCAGTTCCATCGCTTCCTGTGCCATCTCTAGAGATTCCGTAAAACAGTGCAAAACACCAGTGGTATGCGCTTCTTTATGTTCTTTCAGTAAGGATATAGTATCTTCCCTAGCATCTCTTGTGTGTATTATCAGTGGCTTTTTCACTTTGTTTGCGGCAATGATATGGTCAACAAAAGAAGCTTTTTGTACATCTCTGGTCTCGGCACTATAAAAATAGTCCAAACCAGTCTCACCCACAGCAACGACATCGTCTCGCGAAACATGGCTTAGCAGCTCGTCAAAAGAGCAAACGTCTTCGTTATGTAGAGGATGCACACCGCAAGACATTGATACATTATCGAAGCCCTTCACTCTATTCCGCATATCTTCAAATTCTTTCACAGATACTGCGACACAAAGCATATGTTCAACACGCCTCTTTTCTGCAGCTGCTACAACATCAATCAGTTCAGACTCTGACTTTTTCAAACGATCTAGGTGACAATGTGAATCAACGAACAAGAATATACTCCAAGTTAAATTTGTTTTTGTACCGCTTGAGCTTGAGTTAACAAATCAAACAGTAATAGGGATTTATTTATGCCAGGGTGCGACAGCAACTTCACCGTCTCTAGGCAGCTCTGGTAACTATTAAATAGCTTCTCGTCTTGCTTGGTTTTATACTCATTCAAGAAGTATTGCGCCAGCCAGTTACTCATATTGCTAGCCTCAGCTTTCCATACTTCAGCAAGTCGACTTGGACTCTCCTGGCCACTTTTAAGGTGTCCAAGCGCCTTTTCAAAATCACTGAAGTTAAACTGCGAGTCATCTGACAATGATGCAAGATAACGTAGAGGAGAATTTGCATTCGCTAGCATCGCTTCCTGCGACGGGATTTCAAGGTCTTGGGTTTTCAGCCAAGAAGCACTTTCTTGGTAACTCGGCGCTGCAATCGTAATTTTTTCACAGCGACTAAGCACCGTCGGTAGTAGCTTTTGTGCTTCATTACTCGTTAACAGCAAATATGTATTCGCCGTCGGTTCTTCAAGTGTTTTCAGCAATGAGTTACTTGCCGACTCACTCATTAATTCAATGTTAGGAATGACGAGGACTTTGTTACCGCTGAGTTGAGCCGTTTGATTTAACTTAGCAATGGCTGAACGCACTTGGTCAATACCAATCTGAGTCTTTTCAGGAATAACAATGTTCAAATCAGGATGTGACCCCGCTGATAACAATAAACAGGACTTACAGTTTCCGCATGCGCCAGCGTCACTTCTTGGTTTTGTTTGGCATAACAGACTCGCGGCTAAAGATTCACACAGTTCTGTCTTACCAAGTGATTTTGCACCCATAAAAAGTATGCCGTGATGCAATGTACCTGCATCATACCGGGAAATTAACTGTCCGAAGGTGCGGTGTAACCAAGGATAAATCATCCCATCCCCACCTTTGTCTCAGAAGCCATGCGCAAATACCATTCATTTAAGTTGCGAATAACCTCGGCTTGCACTTCATCCATTGCTTGCATAGCACTTATCTCAATCGCTTTGGTGCTTTCTGCAACCAATTGCTTATACATCGCACGGGCTTTCTCAAAAAACTGTATTCCAGACAGTTCGATTCTATCTAATTCGCCTCGTCCACGCGCACGCTCTAGTCCTACACTGGGTTCAACGTCAAGATACAAAACAAGGTCTGGTTCAAACTGCCCAATAGTAATTTGTTTAAGTGCCTCGAGGTCGCTTAAGGGTACTCCTCGGCCCCCGCCTTGATATGCTTTTGATGACATATCATGACGATCACCAATCACCCAATCACCGCGCTCTAATGCAGGTTGAACGACGTTCTGAACGAGTTGACTGCGCGCTGCATACATGAGTAACAATTCTGTTTCTTGCGTTACAAATTCGTCCCAATCATGTTTAACACACTCTCTGATCGCTTCAGCCATTGGCGTACCGCCTGGTTCTCGAGTACAAGTCACTGAGTGACCTTTTTGTTCAAGAAATGATTGTATGAGAGCTATCACAGAGCTCTTTCCTGCGCCCTCTAAACCTTCGACAACAATAAATGATGGCGTCATCACTTTCCTTTATTTAACTGATATTTTCGAACCGCTGCATTGTGCTCAGCTAAGGTTTCAGAAAAGTGATGAGTGCCATCCCCTTTTGCGACAAAATAAATCGCGTCTGTTAACTCAGGTTGTGCTGCTGCGTAAATGGAATCTGGTCCTGCCATCGCTATAGGCGTAATTGGCAGACCTCGAATAACATATGTATTGTACGGTGTTTTTTCACGTAAATGCTTACGTGTAATATTACCATCAAAGTCTTTAATACCATAGATCACGGTTGGATCTGTCTGTAAACGCATGTTTTTTCCAAGCCGATTGTCGAAAACGCCAGCAATAATTCCTCGCTCACTTGGTACCGCTGTTTCTTTCTCTATAATCGAGGCCATTATAAGGAGCTCATAAGGGTTTTGATAATGCGTATCTAGAAAGCGCTTCGTCCAAGCGTCATTCAATAGTTTTTGCATTTCGACAAAGGAGCGCTTGATTACCTCACTTGCTTTTGTCTCTCGTTCAAAGAAATAAGTATTAGCAAGCAAACACCCTTCAAGGGATCGGTACTTATTCGCACAGAATGAGTTTTCATCGACAACAATTGTGTCATACAAGTTATCTACATTTTCAATATCATTAACGAGGTACTCGTTCGTAGCCAGTGTTTCTAACCATTGCGTTAAGGTGAGCCCTTCTATTAGCGTCACTGAAAACTGAGCAACTAATCCCTTAGAGATTTTGGTAAAAACATCCTCAAGACTTTCGCCCTTTTCGAATGAATAATAGCCCTTTTTAATTTGACTATATTGAGGGTTCAACTTTAGCCAGAACTTAGCAACGAGTATGCTGTCGAATTGCGTTTCGTTTTGTAACACAGAAAGTAAGGAATGAGCTGTTTGTCCTTTTGAAATACTCATTGTCATATCATCTTTAAGAATTTGATATTGGAATCCAAAATTCTTTACATGCGCGTACCCAACATAGACGGCAAGCACACTAGAAATAAACAAAGATAAAGCTATAAATCGTTTTTTTATTTTCAAGTGTTTTCCTTACACTGCTCTTCAAGGTCAAGCGAGATGAATTGGTCTATTTGAATGGAGAGCTTTTCTGACTCTGCCGTGTCGAACTCAATTATATTTTCTAAATACTCAAGGGACTGAATTATTCTAAGATGACTGAGCGCATTGCAACAAAACGCAGCGCTAGCTGTTGCTAAAAACGACAAGTGATAGTCACCCACTTTGTAAGCGATGCTCTGTTCATCTAAATACTCAAAAATACAGGTTCTCATCACGCCACTCACACCACACTTTGTCAATTCAGGTGTATACCAAACGTCGCCCACTTTAAAAAACACATTAGCAGCGGTTAATTCAATGACACGTTTCTGCTCGTCGAGCATTAATGCATCATCCCACCCTCTCTGCTTTTTCAAATGAAGCTTCGCAAGGACCTGTTCGAGGCGATTTAAATGTTTTATGCCTGCCAACAGCCGCTGTTGAGAGAGAGAAACATCACTGATCCCAATGTGCATTGGAGACCGTTTAGTGTCAGCCAAATGATGATGCGAAATAATGATTGTTGGCACCGAGGGGTCATCTGGTGCATAGCCTCTATTTCCATTCCCCCTAGAAATTAAGATTTTAGTGACATAATAGTCATGGTCTGTCTTACTAAAATTATTCTGGGCACCATGGCTTACCAATAGTCGAAAATCATTTGCTGTTAGCCCCTCAGTTTCACAAAACATAGAGAGTCGTTTAGCATCATTATACAAACGAGCAGCATGCAAGCCCAAGAGTTCAGCTTGTCCTTTATAGCACCTTATCGTAGTGAAGCATCCATCACCGTAATTGAGGGCTCTATCGTTATGGGCAAGATCCTCATTCACGATAAAGTTGAGCAAAGTCGTCATGTATAAACTTAAGATAAAATTTTAATGGGGTTCATATGCTTAGTGTAAGTTTTCACATAAAAAAAGCCACTGAAAGTGGCTTTTTTTTTCTTAATGATAGGATTGCAAAGTTACATGTCGCAATCGCTAGTCGACGGCACTTAGTCTTTCCACTTCTTAAATAACAATGAACCGTTGGTACCACCAAAACCGAAAGAGTTGCATAGTGCATAGTCTTCTGTAAATTTAGCTGCACCATTGGCGACAAAGTCTAAGTCACAACCTTCACCAGGATTATCCAAGTTAATTGTTGGCGGCGCCATTTCATCGCGCAAAGCAAGAATCGTAAAGATCGCTTCGACAGAACCTGCTGCACCCAGTAAATGTCCAGTCATTGATTTTGTAGAGCTGACTTTCACCGTTTTGGCTGCCTCACCAAAAATACTCTTAACAGCACTGACCTCTGCTACGTCGCCCGCCGGTGTTGAAGTACCATGAGCATTAACATAGCCCACTTTACTAGCATCAATATTAGCGTCCTTCAGCGCATTCTTCATCGCTGCGGCAGCGCCTTCACCATTTTCTGGGGGTGAAGTCATGTGGTAAGCATCACCACTCATACCAAAACCAACTAGCTCTGCATAGATTTTAGCACCGCGAGCAACAGCGTGTTCGTACTCTTCGAGCATGACAACCCCGGCACCTTCGCCCATAACAAATCCATCTCTAGCACTATCCCATGGGCGGCTTGCCTCTTGAACATTGTCATTATTTGTAGACAAGGCCCTTGCTGCACCAAAACCAGCGATAGAAAGAGGCGTAATAGCCGCTTCAGCGCCGCCTGCTAACATACCGTCAGCATCACCATATGCAATCGTTCTAGCCGCGATACCTATGTTATGAACACCGGTTGTACACGCTGTCACCACATTAAGGTTTGGCCCTTTCAAGCCTTCCATAATGGAAATAAAGCCTGAAATCATATTCGTAATAGTAGAAGGAACGAAAAATGGAGAAACCCGTCTTGGTCCGCTGTTAATCAGCTTACTGTGGTTCTCTTCGATTAATTCCAAACCGCCAATTCCTGAACCAATCGATACACCGATTCTTTCAGCATCAAGTTCATCGATGTTGATGTTTGCATCACGCAATGCTTGTAAGCCTGCGACGATACCAAACTGGATAAAACGATCCATTTTTTTTGTTTCTTTGCGAGGAATAAACTCTTCGGGGTTAAAATCTTTAACCTCACCAGCAAAGCGGGTTGAAAAGTTTGTTGCATCAAAACGTGTTATGTCAGAAATACCACTCTTCCCGGCTAATATGTTTTCCCAAGTGGAATTAACATTATTACCCAGTGGAGACAGCATTCCAATACCAGTAACCACTACGCGACGTTTAGCCACAATAGCCTCCGTACTAAAATTATTGCTCACAAATAAAAAAACGGCTCGTAAAGAGCCGTTTTTCTAAAGATTCAATTACGCGTCTTTGTTAGCGTTGATGTAATCAATAGCAGATTGAACTGTTGTAATTTTTTCTGCTTCTTCATCTGGGATCTCTGTATCAAATTCTTCCTCTAAAGCCATTACTAGCTCTACAGTGTCTAAAGAATCTGCACCTAAATCATCTACAAAAGAGGCTTCAGATTTTACTTCTTCTTCTTTTACGCCTAGTTGTTCAACAATGATTTTTTTTACGCGTTCTTCGATGTTACTCATAATTTCAGGTTTCCTTTACGTACCTTTTAAAAATTCCGACGGTAGTTTATTTCCCTACCTCAGTGCTTGCAAGATATTCCCGCAATAAATGCTGTGGTCAAACCACAATTTTATCACTGGATTTTCCTACAAAACAACTTTTCTCTATAATAAATTGCTTTAATACCTTTATTTTCAAAGGCTAAGCAATTACGACATATACATGCCGCCATTAACATGAATTGTTTCGCCGGTAATATATCCTGCCTCATTACTGACCAAAAATCCAACAGTTGACGCTATTTCTTTAGGGTCACCCAGCCTATTAGCAGGTATGTCCTTGAAAATAGCCTGTTTTTGCTCATCGGTCAGACCTTTAGTCATGTCCGTATCGATAAACCCCGGAGAAACGACATTTACAGTAATTCCTCTTGATGCTATTTCTCTTGCCATTGATTTAGAAAAACCAATCACTGCCGCTTTAGCTGCAGCGTAATTTGCCTGTCCTGCGTTACCAGAAGAACCAACAACAGAACCGATGTTAACAATACGACCATGTTTCTTTTTCATCATGCCGCGAAGAACTGCTTTTGATAATTTAAAAACCGAGGTCAAGTTGGTTTGAATAATATCATTCCACTCGTCATCTTTCATTCGCATCAACAGATTATCGCGAGTAATGCCAGCATTGTTGACGAGTATATCGATACTGCCAAACTCATCGTTGATTTGAGACAACAGAGTAGTCATTGATTCATCGTCAGTGACATTTAATACTTTGCCCGTGCCTTGTGCACCAATATAAGCACTAATGGCTTCTGCACCCTTCTCACTTGTTGCTGTACCAATTACCTTTGCGCCTTTCGCCATCAAGTCTTCAGCAATTGCTTTACCAATGCCTCGACTCGCTCCAGTCACTAAGGCAACCTTTCCATCTAAATTTGACATAAATCTTCCCGTTGCTTAAATATTTTCAAAATCACTTGGCTGAGAAAAATTCGCCAAACTAAGCGATTTGTTGATTCGCTTGTTTAGCCCAGATAACACTTTGCCTGGACCAACTTCTATCATTTTATCCACGCCTAAATCACTCAAAGCTAAGACAGATTCAGTCCATCTCACTGGCATATACAATTGGCGTAATAACGCATCTTTTATAAGACCCGCATCAGTTTCAATACTCACATCGACATTGTTAATAACACTGATATTTGGCGTATTAAATGAAACGTCTTCAAGCAATGTAGCCAACTTTTCAGCTGCGGGTTTCATTAAGGCACAATGAGACGGTACGCTCACAGCGAGTGGTAACGCTCGTTTCGCACCCGCTTCCTTGCATAATAAGCCTGCTTTTTCTGCCGCTTCTGCATGGCCTGCAATCACGACTTGTCCGGGACTATTGAAATTTACTGCAGATACAACCTGAGCGGTTTCTTCAGACACTTCTTGACAGATTTGCATTATCTTTGCGTCGTCTAAACCAATGATTGCATACATTGCACCTACACCTGCAGGAACCGCTTGTTGCATAAATTCGCCACGAGCTTGAACCAATGTAACGGCATCGCTTAGATTCAACACACCTGCACAAGTTAACGCGCTATATTCACCTAAACTGTGGCCGGCAAGATAATCAACCTGAAGATTCTTTTCCGCTTGCAAAACACGCCAAGCTGCCACACTTGCTGTTAACAAGGCTGGCTGTGTAATGTGAGTTTGGTTTAATTGAGTTCCGTCGTCTTCTTGAACTAACTTCCACAAGTCGTAGTTCAAGGCTTCAGATGCTTCAGCAAACGTTTCTTGAACACTAAAAGCGTGCTCTGCCAATGTGTTCAACATGCCGACGGACTGTGAGCCCTGACCAGGGAACACGCAAGCTAACTTTGTCATATTGTTTCCTATAAAAGCGTTTAAATCTTTTTATTATTAATATTTAACAAGGGCTGATGCCCACGCAAAACCGCCACCGAAGGCCTCTAGTAATAAATGTTGGCCGCGTTGAATACGACCATCACGAATTGCTGTATCAAGCGCAGTTGGCACTGTTGCTGCCGAGGTGTTACCGTACTTTTCCAATGTCATGACAACCTGGTCAAGCGACATATCTAGCTTTTTAGCGGTGGCTTTTATTATTCTGAAATTTGCCTGATGTGGCACTAACCAGTCAATGTCTGATTTTTGAAGATTATTAGCTTCCAGAGTCTCCAAGACGATTTGGCTAAGCTTTGTAACCGCGACTTTGAACACTTCGTTCCCTCTCATGACGCCCCAGTTTTCGTGGACTGATTGTTCATCACCTCGAGTGGGATTGCCTACGTACAACAGATCACCATGTGAGCCTGCCGCGTTAATGTGGGTAGAAAGAATTCCCGGCTCTTCACTCGCTTCAATGATTGTTGCGCCAGCTCCGTCACCAAATAAAATGATCATAGAGCGGTCAGCTGGATCTATCAATCGACTCAAACAATCTGTTCCAATCACTAATATCCGTTTTGCCATACCGCTCTTAATGTACTGATCAGCTACACTAAGTGCATAGCAATAGCCAGCGCAAGCGGCGGCGATATCAAACGCTGGAATATTATCAACTCCCAGTATTTTTTGTATCTCGCAGGCCGTACTTGGAAGAGAATAACGCCCGCTTGTGGTTGCACAGACAATCATATCCAAATCTTTGGCATCAATTCCTGCCGCTTCTAAGGCTTTAAAAGATGCTTCAGCTCCCATTGTCGCTGCCGTTTCATGTTCACCTATTATGCGGCGCTCTTTAATACCTGTGCGGTCGGTAATCCACTCATCAGAAGTGTCTACCATTTGCTCTAGGTCCGCATTTGAGCGAACATCACTTGGGTAATAACTACCCGTTCCAATAAACCGTGAATACATCAATTAATGCTCCATCAAGACTGATTCTATTTTTGTTTTTATTTTGTCTGGAACCGCATTTTTTGCTTCTTCATAAGCTTGTTTAATTGCATAAAAACTAGCTTCAGAGTTTGCATTTCCGTGACTCTTTACAACGATTCCGCGCAATCCTATCAGACTGGCGCCGTTATACTGGTCGGGGTTCATGCGTTGATAGAGCTTTTTCAAAAAAGGGAGAGCAAGTTTGCTCAGTAAACGAGCAGTAAAATTTTCAGTAGTCAGGCGTTTTAGCTCATCGATCACGAGCTTTGCAATACCTTCACTAGACTTTAAGGCGATATTACCTGTAAAACCGTCTGTAACAACAACATCAGCTTTACCTGCAAATATTTGGTCGCCTTCAACATAACCGATGTAATCCACACTTTGACTATCACGCAGCAACTGGTCGGCATGTTTCACCAGAGTGTTACCTTTAATGTCTTCTTCACCAACATTCAATAATGCGACCTTCGGTGATTCGACACCGGCGCACAGTTTGGCGAACACCGACCCCATCACTGCATATTGGAAGAGGCCTTCCGCGTCGCAATTCACTGATGCACCTAAGTCTAGTAATAGAACCTTTTTACCTTGGGCTTTAGGCAACCAAGATATCAATGCGGGTCTAGAAATTCCGGGTAAGGTTTTCAACACATAATACGCCATCGCCATGAGTGCACCGGTGTTACCCGAACTGACACAGGCATCAGCCTTTCTTTGCTCAACTAAATCTATTGCGCGACGCATAGAGGATTGTTTCTTTTGGCGTAAAGCGGTGGTGGGTTTATCACTCATAGATACAACTTCATCACATTCTTCGAGTGTGATGCGTGCTTTCAGATCGCCGGACAGTGTATTTATGAAGGATTGGTATACAGAAGAATGACCGCATAGTGTGATATGCAAGTCGGAATAATGTTCGAGTGATTTTTTTGCAGCATCTAAAAGAACATGGGGGCCAAGATCGCCCCCCATGATATCTAATGCAATATTTACCTTAGACAATGTGCAATGCCGAATTAATCAGCAATCACTTTTTTGCCTTTGTAAAAACCATCCGCCGTCACATGGTGACGTAGATGTGTTTCACCAGACGTTTGATCAACCGATAAAGTTGCGCCTGTTAATGCATCATGAGAACGACGTGTGCCACGTTTTGCACGCGTCTTCTTATTTTTTTGTACAGCCATAGGTTAAACTCCTAATCTCGCTTAAGCTCTTTTAAAACCGCAAATGGGTTTTTACGCTCTTGTTCCGGTTCGATTACTCCGAATGTCATATCATCTTTACCAACGCGGCAATCTTCTTCTGCATGAAGTGCCACAATGGGTAAAGACAAAATCAACTCGTCTTCAATTAATTGAAGTAAATCGACTTCTCCGTGGTCATTGACCTCTACCGGTTCGTAAGCTTCTGGTAACTCTTCCTCAGCTTCTTGCCCCTGCACAGGACTGAAACAATATTCAATAGAAATTGAATGAGGAAATTCATGGTTACACCTCTGGCAAAGTAAATCAACCTGAGCATTTGCAGTACCCTGGAAGTAAGTAAGACTCTGCGCGTCTTTCGAAAACTTAACATCCACCGATACTTCTTCGCTGCAAGCCGCCACTGATCCAACAAACCGCTCCATTAAAGCAGTAGAATAAATACCCACATAAGTAGAGCGTTTCATCGCACTTTTTTGTGGATCGATTAGTTGGGGTAGTTTCACTTTGACCATAGCGCGCGCATAATATAGGTTTACGTAGGCATAGTCAAAGAAATTACCTAATCGCTTAGGTACTTTTTATCATTTTTTATCGACAACGGAGTTTTACTAAATGTCTGATACAAGCAGGGTGTCAAAAACGAACACTCTTCAATCTAACGATTCTAATGAAGAAAACTCAATGCAGTCGCGTCAGTCTCCAATTCTACTGGCATCCTCGTCCAAGTATCGCGCATCACTATTAAACAAACTGAATATAAGCTTCGAGTGTTACTCACCTAACATAAACGAAACACCAAGAGTCAATGAAAGCCCATTGCAAGTCGTTACACGCTTGAGCTTTCAAAAAGCTTTGAGCGCACAAAAACAGTTTCCAAAGCACCTGATCATCGCTTCAGATCAAGTTGCCTTTATAAAGGAAGAGCAAACTACTCTTTCGTCTAAACAAATGGATATCAGATTACTCACTAAACCACTCACCCTTTCAAACGCTGAAAAACAACTCACGGCCTGTTCTGGAAAAACTGTTCGGTTTTTAACTGGATTGTGTTGCTTACCGCCACTTCAGAGCATTATAGATTCTGGTATTGGTGCCATCGATGCAAGCAACCGCGCCATGGTCGACAAGTATTGTGAAGTAGCTTACGTCGACGTCACCTTCAGAAACTTGAGTCAACGTGAAATTCGAAGCTACCTTGAACAAGAATTACCTTTAGATTGTGCTGGCAGCTTTAAGGCCGAAGGTCTAGGTATCGCACTATTTGAAAAACTGGAAAGCACTGACCCAAATACAATTATTGGTTTGCCGTTGATTGCACTGTCAAAACGATTACGAGATTTAGGTATCAATCCACTATTGAGCAAATGAATACTCTGTGATTATCCGTGACTATCTAAATATAAACAAACTCTTGCAGTTCAGAAAAACAATCAATAATCCGCAAGGGTTTGTGAACTGATAGCGCATCACTATGGTGGACGCCATAAGAAACAGCGACTCTGGGCATACCGATATTCTCAGCCATTTGCATGTCGTAAATGGTGTCACCCACCATCAACACTTCACCTGCATTTACCTGCCATTGCTCTATTATCTGTATAAGCATATCTGAACTGGGTTTAGACTCAGCTTCATCAGCGCAACGAGAGTGCTCAAAATAATGTCGAGTCGTGCTTGCATCAAACGCCCTTTCCAAACCTCTTCTCGCTTTTCCAGTCGCCACAGCCAAGCGCGCTCGTTTACTTAAAAAATCTAAAGTGGGTTCAGCATGAGCGAACAATGGACACGGTGTAGTGTCTTGCTTTATGAAAACGGTTTTATAATGTTCTTTCAACTCATCAGCTTTTTTATCGTCAACGTCAAATAACTGTTTGATAGCGGGTTGTAAACTAATACCAATGATATGTTCGACCGCTTCTTTTGAAGGGACAGGCATATCACCTAATACAGCTGCTTGTTGCATACACGAGACGATTTTAGCTGCAGAGTCCATCACTGTGCCGTCCCAATCGAAGATAATGTATTTAAACTTCATGTGACAAGGTATCCATCAACTTAAGCAAATCATTGTCATAGTCGGCCTCAAATTTCATTCTTTCGTCATTCAAGGGGTGGTCAAAGGCAATGCTTTTGGCATGTAAAAATAAACGTCTGAACTTAAGTGATTTTAAATGACTATCGAAATCCTCATCCCCATACTTACTATCCATAGCAATGGGATGGCCGGCATGTAGGCAATGCACGCGAATTTGATGGGTGCGCCCGGTAATAGGACTCGCTTCTATGAGTGTGCATTGCTTAAACGATTGTAGAATGCGAAAGCGTGTTTCTGAAGGCTTACCATCATCCGCAACAGAAACCAATCTTTCTCCACTTTTCAATATATTCTTTTTTAAAGGCGCTATCACTTTGAAACAATGACGTGGCCAGTCACCAGCTACGAGAGCATGGTAGCGCTTATCGACTCGTTTGGTTCTTAATTGTTCATGCAGATGTCGTAACGCACTGCGTTTTTTAGCCACTAATAGGCAGCCAGATGTGTCTCTATCTATTCGATGAACCAATTCTAAAAATTGATGCTGAGGCCGTAAAGCTCTCAAGCCCTCAATTACGCCAAAGTTTAAACCACTGCCGCCGTGCACAGCTAAGCCCGACGGTTTATTAAACACGATCAAGCGGTCGTCTTCGAACATAATATGACTCTCTAGATTCGCAACTCGATTTAAATTTACATTGTTTTGTTCTTTTACTGACGTGCGGACAGGTGGTATCCGCACGATATCACCGCAACGTAATTTATATTCAGGCTTCACCCGTTTCTTGTTAACTCTCACTTCCCCTTTCCTCACGATCCGGTAGATCATGCTTTTCGGCACACCCTTGAGTTTGCCAGTGAGATAGTTATCAATGCGTTGCTGCTCGTTGTCATCCGTGATTTCAACGAGTTGCACGGTATTATATTCTTCAGTCATGCGCGCATTATACAGAACTTATTGAGAAATGAATGACAAATCAATGCTTTTGAATTCTTTTTGACAATTCTGTATTTTTATCGAGTAAAGCGCACACCTTACTTGACAGTGTGGATAGTTTTGCTTGTTTATCCGTGGTAATTAAGCAATAATGCGCGCCGGTGTAACAATGTTCGACTATTAATGAATAGCGAAGCAGACAAATAAGCGCTGTACCCATAAACGGTAAACGGCGATAAAACACCACTAACAACGTTTATCATTCAATTATTGAAAACGTGAGCCTTGATAAAGAGTGCTACGAGAAACACGCACTGCATCGAAAAACAGATGCGACAGGGTATAAATTAAACAGGTAAAACGAACTGTTGAACAGATTTGAATTAACATTAATGATAAAAATCATTAGTGAAAAATTGTAGCAAGGACTAAATCGACCTACACGTGTTGTTGGATATTTTTGTACAGTGTAAGTTTAAAAAATTATAATAAACAATCACTTGTAATTTCCTTTTAAGAATAATGGACAATTTATACTCAGCCGTGAGGCTCAGAAAAACAGTTAATTCGAAACTGTATCTACAGGGTTTTCCCTACACTGAGTTAGATACAAATGAAAAGAATGCTAATCAATGCAACTCAACAAGAAGAGTTGCGCGTAGCCCTAGTAGACGGCCAAAAACTCTACGATTTAGATATTGAAAGCCCAGGTCACGAACAAAAAAAGGCAAACATTTATAAAGGCACCATCACTCGTGTTGAACCGAGCTTAGAAGCTGCTTTCGTAGACTACGGGGCTGACCGCCATGGATTCCTTCCTCTAAAAGAAATCGCAAAAACATATTTCCCATCTGGCTATAAACTAGAAGGCCGTCCTAACATCAAAGATGTTGTTAAGGAAGGCACTCAAGTTATCGTTCAAGTAGATAAAGAAGAACGTGGACAGAAAGGTGCAGCCTTAACCACTTTCATATCGCTAGCTGGTAGCTATTTAGTTCTCATGCCAAACAACCCTAGAGCAGGCGGTATTTCTCGTCGTATTGAGGGAAGTGAAAGAACCGAACTTAAGCAAGCATTGGATCAGCTTGAATTGCCTGATCACATGGGTTTAATTGTAAGAACAGCGGGTGTTGGTAAATCTTATGAAGAATTAAAGTGGGACCTAGGTGTACTAGTTAATCACTGGTCAAATATCACCAAAGCTGCTGAATCACGCCCTGCTCCATTTCTTATCCATCAAGAAAGTAATGTTATCGTCAGAGCGATACGCGATTATTTACGTCGAGATATTGGCGAAATACTTATTGATAAACAAGCTATCTATGAAAAGGCTTTGTCACACATTGAGCTAGTGCGCCCTGACTTCGTCAATCGCGTTAAGTTGTATAAAGGCGATGTGCCATTGTTCAGCCATTATCAGATTGAAAGCCAAATTGAGTCTGCCTTCCAGCGTGAAGTACGTCTTCCTTCAGGTGGCTCGATAGTAATCGATCCTACAGAAGCGCTTACGTCAATCGATATTAACTCTGCACGCGCAACAAAAGGTGGCGATATTGAAGAAACAGCTTTCAATACAAACCTAGAGGCAGCAGATGAAATCGCAAGACAACTTCGATTGCGAGATTTAGGTGGTTTAGTGGTTATCGATTTTATCGATATGACGCCAGTGAAGCATCAACGCGAAGTTGAAAACCGCATGAAAGATGCCGTTAAACCAGATCGTGCCCGAATTCAACTAGGTCGCATTTCACGTTTTGGCTTGTTAGAAATGTCACGCCAGCGTTTGCGTCCATCATTAGGTGAGTCTGCATATCACGTGTGCCCTCGTTGTAGTGGCCACGGTACAGTTCGAGGAACTGAGTCCCTCGCACTTTCTGTGTTAAGAATCATTGAAGAAGAAAGTATTAAAGATAACACTGGGCAAATTGAAGCGCAGTTACCTATTAATGTGGCGACTTATTTACTCAACGAGAAGCGCAAAGCGGTTCATAGCGTTGAGAAACGACATAACGTTGAATTACTCATCATCCCTAATCCGAACTTTGAAACGCCTAACTACGAAATTGTTAGGCGTCGTCCGGATGACAAAATTGATGATATTAGTTACAACATTGCGTTAGCTGAAGTACCACAAACGGCTGCTGATACGACGTCACCGAAAGTAGTGAAACGTGAAGAACCAGCGCTTCAAGGTATGTCCGCTCCAGCACAAGCCGCACCAACAGTTGCGCCAAGCAAACCAAAAGAGAAAACTGAAGATTCAATTGTTACTAAAGTTATCGCTTGGTTAAAAGCATTGTTTGTAGAGGAAGAAAAGAAACCTGAACCGAAACCACAACGTCGAAATAACAATCGTAATAGAAACAACAAACGACGTAATACCAATCAACGTGGTCCTCGTCAGGACAAGGGTGCTGAGCGCACTGAGCGCACTGAAAACAAAGAGCGTCCCGATAAACCTAAGAATGAGCGTCAAGGAAATCGTAAACGCAGGAATGATCGTAATGACAGCCCTCGTAACAATCCGAAGAGCGAGTCGACTGTTGAAGAACAGAATCAACAAGACGACAATGCACAAAA
Organism: Brumicola blandensis; assembly: GCF_031846165.1. NCBI lineage: Bacteria > Pseudomonadati > Pseudomonadota > Gammaproteobacteria > Alteromonadales > Alteromonadaceae > Brumicola > Brumicola blandensis. The sequence continues at coordinate 543,002 of NZ_JAVRIE010000001.1, read as the reverse complement.
AGCGCCGAAGCCTCAGGCAAAAAGAAAGCCGCCTGCAGAACGCAGAAAGCGCCGTGATACTAAACGTAACGTGCGTGTATCAGATGATAATAAGACTGAAACCCCAGTAACATCTACTGAGGAAAAAGTCACAGCGCCAGTAACTAAAGAAGCGAAGCCTGAAACAAGCAACACAGAAACAGCAAGCGTCGACACGGCTGTCACTGCGCCTGTAACAAAGGCTATTGAACAGACACAAGGCGACGTTGTCACTGAGTTACCAAAAACAAGCGAGACAGACGCGGAATCAAAGCAGGCAGATGCTGAGCAAGAAAGAGCTGAGGGTGATGCGCCTAAAGGTCGCGGTAGACGTTCTCCAAGACATGTTAGAGCTGCTGGTCAAAAGCGTAAGAAAGACAAAGAAAGTAAGTCTGACAACGCCGAAGTAAATGCTGAAGCTGTCGTTCAGGATGAACTTCAATTTGATGAGCCAAAAGACGCTATTTCAGACGCAGAGGCACCAACTGACAAGGTGGCAACTGAAGTTGAAGCGCCTGTTCAAGCGGAAATCGAATTGGGTGAATCAAATATTGAGGAAACAGGCAAGGTAGACGAAGTTGTTGCTCCTCAAACTACTGAAACAGAAAAAGCGCCTGAGAGCCCTGTTATTGAAAACACTGAGACCAGTACTGCGGTTGAGGCAAAAGAAGCGCCTATCTCTGAGCCAATAAAAGCCACCGTTTTTGAAGCTTATGTAAGAGCACCACTGAAGTCGACTTCACATCCGATGACCAACCCAGAAAAGGTTGAGGCACCTAGTGAAAGAGAAGTGATTAACGCTATCTCAGACGAACAGCGCGGTTCTTTTGACTTAGGTGGACGCACAGCGCTTGTAGGCAACGTAAAGTCGAGTGCTAGTTCAGAAGCAAGTAACCCAGCAAAGGTTGATGATTAATTTGAACCTAGCATTGGCTTTGTAGCCAGTTAATATACTAACCATAAAAACGGAGCTCGACGCTCCGTTTTTTTTGGTTCTTACTCTCGTATTTATCATGTGGCATAATCCAACGACTTACCTCTTTTGAAGTTAGACGTGTGAACCTCTCTTTTATTGCTAAGAAAAAATTAAAGTATTACGGGCTTATTATTATCGGTGGGCTAGTAATCCTTGCCTTTACGATGTCATTTATCAAGTATTACGAAGATACATCCTCCGAATATGATGAAGAGGTAAAAAAGCTTATTCGCTCAGAACTCATTGCTTTACAGGTCCAATACTCTTTCAAGAAACAAGTTCAAGAGTGGAAAAATATATTGCTTAGAGGCAATGACCCAGCAAACTATCTAAAATATCATCAACAGTTTATTGACGAGTTCGAACGAACACAAAACTATGCTCAAGCGCTTATCGACCAATTTGATAAGACGAATAAGATTACCGAGTTGGCTAGCGATTTTCAGAAAACACACCGAAGTATATTGGCTGACTACCAACAAGCATTGTTGGTTTATGAGCAAACTGGATTTGACGCGAATGCAGCCGACAAAGAAGTTAAGGGAATAGATAGAGAGCCTGAAGAGCTTTTAAGCGAAATTTCGATATATGTGCAAAGCGATATTACTTACCGGCTTAAAACTATCGAATCCGAGGTATTTGCTTTCAAAACAACACTCGCACTCGTTTTTATCGCACTGCAAGGGGTTTTATGCCTTGGTTTAATTCGTCTCACCAAGCGCCTTTTAAATGTGAACTTACACGACAAAATAACCGGTTTAGGGAATAGAGAGTTATTCGTTAACAGTATTGCTGATTTCCATAAAAACCGACAAGATTTTACCGTCGGTATTCTCGATATAGATGAATTTAAAATCATTAACGAAACCTGTGGAAATAGTGGCGGAGATATCTACTTAAAAGAAATCGGTAGCTTGGTGCAAAATCACCTACCGAAAGATGCTGTCATATGTCGCATTAGTGCAGACGTCATTGGCTTTATATACCTACAATCCGAAGCAACAAACAAATCACTAAAACAATTAAAAACAGCGGTAAGTCAGTACGAGTTCCATTATCAAGACCTGACAACGAGTTTAACCTGCTGCATTGCCATTTATGAGGTTAATGAGGGCGATACAGTTGAACACACAAGCGTACTAAATGGCTTATATGCCAGTTTATTAGAAGCAAAATCTCTGGGTAGAAACCGATTGGTGAGCTATGACGAAGAGGATAGCTTTATTGTTGGTCGGCAAAAGTTGATGCGCATGGTTTCTCATGTTGCAGACTCATTAAACCAAAAATCGATTGTATTATTCCGCCAAGCAATCAGTCCTTTCGATACTGCGTCACAATCGACTTACTACGAAGTGCTGATGCGCGTGAAGCACAATGGTGAGTTCCACTCGCCCTTCCCTTACTTACAAGCAGCTGAAAAATTCCATTTAATCAATAAGATTGATCAGTACGTTTTGCGCGAAACCATCCTTTACTTAAATAAACATCCAGAAGATAAGGCTCATTATTCAATCAACTTATCAGGGCAAACCTTATCCGATGAGCGCTTTCCAATATATATTAGAGAACTTTTCGAGAATAGTCAGTTTCCGCTCAGTCACTTAGGCTTTGAGATAACTGAAACAGACATCATTAGAAATTTCTCTATCGCACTGAATAATATTAATTTTTTAAAGAGTTATGGTTGTAAAATTTCCCTCGATGACTTTGGTACTGGCATGTCATCTTTTGGTTATATTGCACAATTAAACATAGACACAGTCAAGATCGACGGCACTTTTATTAGAAATATTGCCAACGTCGATCATAATAAAGCGATAGTGAAATCTATTGTTAGTTTAGCCCAGGAACTGAGCTTATCGACGGTGGCGGAATTTGTAGAAACTGAGGCTGAAATGAAACAGTTGGAGGCCTTGAATATCGAATATTGCCAAGGTTATTTAATACACAAACCCGAATTATTTTATGAGCCTCAAGATTGAGGCTCTAGTTAATCACTACCAGACTAAGTCATCTGGTATTTCATACTCTGCATACCAATCATCGTCTGCGTTGTTTTGTTTTTCTTCAGCGACTTCTGTCGCTTGGTAAATAACGGACTCTGGCATACGCTCTTTGATTTTATCAGCTACGGGTGTCGGCACCAATTCATAGCTATCTTGTTCATAACTGACAACAGACAACCGACCTTGCGTCACTAAGCGATGCGTTTTGCCATCAACATACATCCGCTTCACTAACTTATTGTCTGTGAAATTAAGGACAATATCACCGCGCTTTCTTTCTTGCGCGTTGGCCTTGATGAGGTCTATCACTTGCGCGGCAATTTCTTTTTCCAATCGCTCTTGGCGCTGCTTTTCACTGAGCAAGCGGTCTTTTTCACGCTTTGCTGCCAGCGCTTGCGCAGCGGCAACTTTCGCCTCGTTCTCAACTTCAACATTGTTGCGTTGTTTGGCTTTTACTTGCTTGTGCTTTTCTTGCTTTATTTTCTTCGCTTTTTTCTTATCTGCCAAGCCCGCTTTTAGGAGTTGATCTTGTAGTGATAATGCCATGACATTACCTCCTATTTTTTCGCTTTCTTACGTTTATCATCAGCTACCCACTTACCATCTTGGTACCACGCAGACCAACCTGTTGCTTTGCCTTTCTTATCTTCCGACATCACATATTGTTGCTTAGTTTTGCGACTATATCGAACAATTGTTGGGTTCTTATCTGGATCGGCTTTTGGCGCATCCGCTAAATAATAAAACTTCGGTGAAATTCTATCTCGGAAACGAGCCAATTCTTCGACTAATGGTGCTCTCGTTTCTCTTGATTTTGGGAATGTATGTGCAGCAAGGAAGATACCTGAAGCACCATCTCTTAAAACAAAATGTGCATCCGATTTTTCACACTCTAATTCGGGTAAGAACACAGGATCTTCTTTCGGTGGCGCTGCTTCACCGTTCCGCAATAATTTACGTGTATTTTTACACTCTTCATTGGTGCAGCCAAAATATTTACCGAAGCGGCCATTCTTCAATTCCATATTACTTTGACACTTATCGCACTCAATAATAGGGCCGTCGTAGCCTTTAATTTTAAAGGTACCCGACTCAACAAAAGCGCCCTCACAACCAGGTGTGTTACCGCAAACGTGTAACTTACGTCCCTCATCCACCAGATAGCTATCCATGGCTGTGCCACAGAGGTCACAACGACGTTTAGAACGCAGTGCTTCGGTTTCTAATTCTTCCTCGTCATCCACCTTCACGACTTCTTCGCCAGGCGTTAAGTTCATGGTGTTTGTGCATTTCTCTTTTGGTGGCAAGTTATAACCAGAACAACCTAAAAACACCCCGGTACTGGCAGTTCTAATATTCATCTCACGACCGCATTTACCACACTCGATGCCAGCTGGAACAGCTTGATTAAGCTTCATACCGCCTTCATCAACCGGTTTTTCAGCTTGTTCTAATTGCTCAGAAAACTCTGAGTAGAAATTATCTAATACATTTTTCCACTTTTTCTCACCATGGGCGATATCATCTAAGCGCTGCTCCATTTTGGCAGTGAAATCAAAACTGACTAATTCGGAGAAATTTTCGACGAGTCTATCGTTGACAATCTCCCCCATTTTTTCCGCATAGAAACGTTTATTGTCAAGTTTTACGTAGCCGCGATCTTGGATCGTAGAAATGATACTGGCGTAAGTAGATGGACGACCGATACCACGTTTTTCAAGTTCTTTAACCAGAGATGCTTCATTAAATCTAGCGACGGGTTTGGTAAAGTGCTGTTTGGGATCGAGAGCCTTCAGGTCTAACTTATCGCCTTGTTTCACATCCGGCAGCATCAACTCGTTATCGCCCTTACGTTTGATTTGAGGTTGTACAGCAGTCCATCCATCAAATAACAGGACTCTGCCCTTCGCCGTTAATTCATAATTATTCGCCTCGACACGGATCGTCGTTGCATCATATTTTGCAGCCGTCATTTGACAAGCAACGAACTGACGCCAGATCAACTCATAGAGTCTCTGAGCGTCTCTTTCCATTTCTTTGAGTGAGTCTGCCTTTATAGCAACGTTCGACGGCCTGATGGCCTCGTGGGCCTCTTGTGCGCCATCCTTGCTTCCATAAGCAAGTGGATTTGGTGGTAAATACTTATCACCGAATTGTTTTTGAATGAGTTGTCGACATGCTTCTACTGCATCTTTACTTAGGTTTGTAGAATCTGTACGCATGTAGGTGATGTGCCCAGCTTCATACAAACGCTGCGCCATGGTCATCGTCTTCTTTACCCCAAATCCTAGGCGAGTACTCGCCGCTTGTTGCAGCGTCGAGGTAATAAAGGGTGCAGATGGGCGGCTTTGCGTCGGTTTAGATTCGCGGCTACTGACGACAAACTCAGCACTTTCCAGTTCAGCAACGGCCGTACTGGCTTGTTTTTCATTAACCGGTTTAAAAGCACTACCTTTATGCTTAGCAACCAACATTTGTAGCTTGTCTTTTTTTGCCGTATCTAAATCGGCATGAATGTCCCAAAACTCTTCAGGTACGAAGGCTTTAATTTCACGCTCACGCTCAACCACTAATCGAACGGCAACGGACTGAACTCTACCTGCTGATAAACCTCTAGCGACCTTTTTCCATAATAAAGGTGACACCATAAAGCCAACAACGCGGTCTAGGAAACGCCTTGCCTGTTGTGCATTGACTCGATTGATATTGACTTCGCCGGGATCAGAGAAGGCATCCTGAATTGCAGATTTAGTAATTTCATTAAACACGACTCGTTGATAGGTTTTATTCTTAGTACCAAGCAACTCTTGTAAGTGCCATGCAATCGCTTCTCCCTCTCTATCCAAATCGGTTGCGAGATAGATAGTGTCAGCGTCTTTAGCTAACTTTTTGAGTTCTGCGACAACTTTCTCTTTGCCTTGCAGAATCTGATAATGCGCTTTCCAGTCTTGTTTTGGATTCACACCCATGCGATCTACTAACTTGCGATATTCAAAATCTTTGAGGTAATCCGCTTTCTTCTTGTCTGAATAATCTTTCAATTCTTTTGCTGGTTTTTTAGGCTCAACTTGCCCTAAAGCTTTAGTTGGTAGATCACGCACGTGCCCAACACTCGATTTTACAATAAAATCTTTACCTAAATATTTATTTATTGTTTTCGCTTTGGCCGGTGACTCTACTATGACTAGTGATTTACCCATTTATGGAAAGAACCTTATTATTTACATACATTTACGTTGAAACTGAGACAAGACTGTATTATCTAGTTAATGTTTTTCTTTTTTTACATATATCTACAAAGTGAATAGAAAACAAGTTGTTCCACATACTTATATTTCAAATAAAACAAAACTCATTGTTTTTTATGACTTTTTCTTAATTTTAAATTGGCAGCCTAAATTTAATGCGTATAATTCCTCTGCAGATAGCGAAATAATCTACGACACTATAGCAACACTTTACGCAAGTTCAGTCATCGACAAAGACGTAAAGTGATTCAATTGGAGAAGTTACCATGCATCAGTTCGAAGCTAATTTTGACGGCTTAGTCGGACCCACACACAATTACGCAGGCTTATCTTTCGGCAATGTTGCTTCGAAAAGCAATGCGAATGCAACAAGCCATCCTAAACAAGCGGCATTGCAAGGTTTACAAAAAATGAAAGCCTTGTCAGATATGGGCATGGTACAAGGTGTATTAGCGCCACAAGAGCGTCCTGATGTGTATGCCCTCAGAAGACTTGGCTTTACTGGCAATGACGCGACTGTCATGCAGCAGGCATACAAACTAGCCCCTCATATATTTCTCGCTTGCTGCTCAGCTTCTAGCATGTGGACTGCTAATGCGGCAACGGTATCACCGAGTGGTGATACCGCTGATGGTAAAATTCATTTCACCCCGGCTAATTTAACCAATAAGTACCATCGTTCTCTCGAACCAGAAGTTACAGGCAGGATTTTACAAGCTACGTTTGCTGATCCTGAGCACTTTGTTCACCACCTTCATTTACCTGAAAACGAACATTTTGGCGATGAGGGTGCTGCCAACCATACTCGTTTTTGCCATGATTATGGAGGAAAAGGCGTCGAATTATTTGTCTTTGGTCGCTACGCTTTTGACGATTCAAAACCTGCACCACGCAAATTCCCAGCTAGGCACACATTCGAAGCTTGTGAAGCTGTCGCGCGCTTACATGGGCTTTCTGAAGATACGGTAGTGTACGCTCAACAAAACCCAGCCGTGATTGATTCAGGCGTGTTTCACAACGATGTTATCGCCGTTGGTAACCAGAATGTGTTATTTTTCCATGAAAAAGCCTTTTTAGACACGACTAAAATGAAAAAAGAAATTCTCTCAAAATTAGGGTTTGACGATTTTCATTTTATTCAAGTCGATGAATCCGACGTGAGTGTAGAAGAGGCGGTCAAAACCTATTTATTTAATACACAGTTGATTCGCCTGCCAAATGGAAACATGGCAATTGTGGCCCCTAAAGAGTGTGAAAATAGCGAAAGTGTATCGCGCTACCTTAGCAAACTCATCACTCAAAATACGCCGATTAAAGAAGTGCATTATTTTGACGTAAAACAAAGCATGCAAAATGGAGGTGGTCCCGCCTGCTTGCGTTTAAGGGTTGCACTAACGGAACAAGAAAAGAATAAAGTGAATCCACATACTTTGATCACTGAACATAGCTATAACGCTCTTTGTGCTTGGGTGAATAAACATTACAGAGATGAGTTACACGTAGCTGATTTAGTTGACCCTCAACTCCTTATTGAGTCTCGTACTGCCCTTGATGAGCTTACTCAACTTCTCAACTTAGGCAGTGTTTATCCTTTTCAACGCTAAGCCCTTTCATTAAACTAAAAATAAAAAACCCCTCTTATTGAGGGGTTTCTTGTGTGCATTCCTAACTAGTTAGGATCCGAACAATCAAACGCACTACCAAATGGATTCGCTGGTGGAGCCTTATTCTCATCATTGATATCGTTGGCTTCAATAGGTAATGTCAGTGTTTGACTGTCTCTTGCCTCACTACCGGAGCTTTGACCGAATACCGCTATTTCAACTTCAGCCCATAGCGCGAATTGTCTGGGGTATCTGAGTTCTAAGGTCGCTTGCCCTGAAGCATTAGTACGACTAATACCATCTTGAAAACTAATTGTACCGATAATTCCCGGTGTTAATTCACCATCTCCATTGACATCCTCACCGGCATCGAGGCGACCGTTATTGTTAATGTCTTCGTTGTCACAAGTCGCAGTAATGAATCTAACCCAACGGTCAGAATCAGCATCATATTGATAAAAACCCTTCTGATATGTGCCACCGCTGCTAAATTTCACTGGCGTAGATGACGCAGTTAACTCGGCATTTTCAACTGGGCGTCCAACAGAATCGCTTACAAATACAGCAAACTCTTTTAGATACGTTGAGGAATCTGGAGATTCAATCTCTGCGCCAGTACCAATTGAAATATCAAAGGCTCTGTCACCGACCGTTAAATCAACTGAGCTGGATACCCCATCAGCTGAAGCAGTCACAGTGACACCGTCTTCAGCACTGACTGCATTTGAGGTATAAACAGTAGAGGCGATACCGTCGCTCCCTGTAGTTGCACTGTTTGGAGAGATGCTACCACCACTAGAGTCTAACAAAGAGAAGTCGACCACTTTTCCTTTTACTAAATTGCCACTTGGGTCTCTTACGACTGCCGTAATGGTACTTGTTTCGCCCTCAGGTCCGATTAAATCAGGCGTCGCATCAACAAAAATACTTTGCACTTGTGAAGCAATAAATTCAACATTAGCTCTGGCTGTTACTTGATTTCCATTGTTGTCAGTCCCAATCGCTGAAATTGACGCAGGGCCTGCAAACGCTGAAGATATTGAGAATGTCGCGATACCAGCATTGTTGGTTACTATATTTGGTGTAGCGATGTCACCACGAGAGGTCGTTACTACTACATCACCGCCCACAAACGCAGCGTTATCTTTAAACCAACGCACCGAAATATCTTGCGCTGTGTTCAAGGGAATATCATCACTTGGTAATGACGAGAAGGTGAAATCATCTTGCTGAACGGTCACTTCAAAGGAACCTTCTGCATTTAAAGCAGAGGCTGTAATGGTACTTACACCTGATACATTGGCCGTAAAGTTCACTAACACCTGACCATTTGCACCCGTCAAAGGTGAGTTGTTATCTAAACTACCTGAAGATACTGATAATTGGACCGTTTGGCCAGAAATGCCATTACCTTCAGAATCAATTAAATTCACTGTTAGTGGGACTGAATCGTTAATAATAGCAGACGATGCACCGTTTACTCTCACTTCCGTACCAACAACTTCCAAAGTCAAATCATCAGTTAATGATGCTGTGCTAGCTGACACGTTTATGGTGCGATTCATTTGATTATTTGCTGTCGTTAAGGTTGCTGTAACAATACCGGAAGCGTTACTTACGCCGTTATCATCTACGCTTAACGACGCGCCATTGTCTGCCGAGAAAGAAACATCAACACCTTCTAACAGGACATTTTGCTCATTTTTTACAACCGCTGTAAGAATGACTGAGTCAGAACCACTCGATTCCATTTGCACCTGACTAGAAAACAGCTCCAACGTAGCAGGCACTACTTGTGTTTGTTGAGTACCGGTTGATGAAAAGCCAACGTTAGCAGATGTGGTATTCGATCCAATCTCGATTGAGCCAGTGACTAAGGCATCGCCTCTCAATTGCCCTACTTCCAAACCGATTTGAGCAACACCATCGGCGTTAGTTAACGCTGTTGAAGAGTCATTATCGAAGTTAGCTAAACCAGTGGAGCTCATGGTAAAAGTCACTAGAATATCATTTACAGCCGCACCGCCTGTTGCGGTTACCGTCGCTGTAACTACTAGTGGATTACCTTCGCTCACTTCATTAGTTGCTGTGCCATCAGCATCAGCAATAGTTAATGTCACCGCGTAAGACACGTCTGGAGATTGATCTGGGTCATCCGGAGTGTTGCCACTGCCATCTCTGGTCAGCTCATCACCACCCCCACATGCTGCAAGCATAATGGTGGATGCCAAGACTAAAAAGAATTTCATAAACGCCTTCATTTAAATACCCTACTGAGTTGTCGCTAACAAATTAGCTTTTTGAACAGCTTACCTAATCAATAAATGGTTTAGCTTTGAGGCTAGAATTGGTAATCTTTACGTATACGGACGAATAACGAAAACAACAAGGTCTATATATGCAAAATTCCAACGCTAAACTCAGTCTAACCTCTAGAATCTTTATCGGCATGATTGCCGGAATCCTGATTGGGTTTACACTGCAACTTGGTAACTATCTTAACGGAGATCTTGATTTTCAGGTATTCTCAATCACGTTTTCTACGTATGGATTTTTCGTAGAAGGTATATTTCACGCCGGAGGTAAGATCTTTATCAACGCGCTGAAAATGCTCGTGGTCCCTTTAGTCTTCGTGTCTTTGGTGTGTGGCACAAGCAGTTTGTCTGACCCTTCCAAACTGGGTAAGTTAGGGGGCAAGTCGATAGCATTGTATATGTTCACGACATTTGTTGCCGTGACTTTCGCCATGACATCCGCCTTACTATTTAAACCGGGAGCTGGTTTTCAGGCGCCAAGTGATACACCAGAGTATGTAGTCAAGGAAGCCCCCTCTTTAGTTCAGGTAATTATAGACATGGTGCCAAGCAATCCGATCTCCTCTATGGCAGAAGGTCAAATGATACCTATCATCGTGTTTGCTATTCTCTTTGGTATTTCCATGTCTTACGCTGGCGAGGCAGGTAAACGTCTTTCAGGTTTCTTTAATGACCTTAACGAAGTCATCATGAAGATAGTGACTATTGTGATGAATTTTGCACCATATGGCGTGTTTTGTTTAATTGCCAAACTAAGTGCAACAATAGAATGGGAAGACATTTTTGCTATAGGTGCATATTTCTTTAATGTGTTAATTATTTTAATTTTGCATGCCATTATTGTTTACCCTCTTCTATTAAAACTGACAACAGGTCTCAATCCACTTATCTTGTTATCTAAACTAAAGGAAGTCGCCGCTTTTGCTTTCAGTTCAGCAAGCAGCAGTGCGACACTTCCACTAACAATTGCAACTGCAAGGCAGAAACTTGGTGTGAGCCGTTCAGTGTCTTCATTTACCTTACCTCTCGGCGCTACCATCAATATGGATGGAACCGCTATAATGCAAGGTATCGCAACAGTATTTATCGCTCAGGCTTATCAAGTCGACTTATCTACTGTTGATCTATTGATGGTCGTATTAACTGCAACCCTTGCATCTGTTGGAGCCGCGGGTGTACCAGGTGTAGGTTTGATACTGCTTGCTGTTGTATTACAACAAGTGAACTTGCCGGTTGAAGGGATAGCGTTAATTATTGGTATTGACAGATTACTCGATATGACACGCACGGTCGTTAATGTCACTGGTGATAGCACCATAGCAACCATCGTTGCTAAAACCGAAGGTGAATTAGATGAAGATATCTATCACGATAGAGCACTTGCGAAGCAAAAAAGTGTCGTTGAATAGCCCAAATCGACTAAAAGCATAATGATACATAAAGGCCTCTTCAGCAATGAACAGGCCTTTCTTGTATACACCACAAACTTACGCTAGAGAAGTAGCTGGATCAACATTAGCGGCCTTGTGAGCCGGATACAACGTTGCTAGTACACATAAGACAATCGCTAAGAAATAAGTGGCAATAACATCAACAAGCTGCAAATCGGAAGGAATAAAGTTAATAAAATAAACGCCGTCGCCCAGCAAGCTAAAGTTAAATAGGGTTTCAATAAATCCGCTAATCTCTACTAAATAAATAGCTGACAGTACACCGAGTATAGTCCCAACTGTGGCGCCATATAAGCCATTGATAAGACCTTTTATAACGAATACTTGACGTAAGAGCTTATTTTCCGCCCCCATACTTTTCAAAATAGCGATTTCTTTGGTTTTTTCTTTTACTGACATTACTAGCGACGATACGATATTAAAACAAGCCACGCAGATCACGAGAATTAGAGTGATGTAAACAACGGTGCGAACCAACTGAATATCTTGATACAAGTGACCGTTAGTTAAGGTCCAGTCGGACATATAAACGACTTGTTTGAAATCGTAACCATATTCTCTAATAAGCTGACGTCCCAAGAAAGGATCGCTGAGTTGAAATTCGATATGACTTGCCCCACTTTCTATCTTTAAAGCAGACGAAAGCGTTTGCTTATCCATGATGCCAACAAAATCATCGACTTCACCGCCTAAAGATATTTCGCCCAAAAACTCTAGCCAAATCGCTTTTGGTGCTTGAAATGATAGATCGGCGCTAGCACTTGGCAACAATAACTGCACTTTATCACCGGGCACGATAGAAAGCGTCTCCACGATGCCAGAACCAAGGTATATCCCTGTTGATTGGGTTGCAAATACCTCAGGGGCCAATGCAAATGCCGGTTTATTCTTTATATAGTCTGCATCTACACCTTGTATTTCAACAGACTTCATTTTGGCGCCTTTTTGTAGCAAACCAGAAGCTTTGGTGTAAGAAAACACAGCGCGTACTCGGGGATCATTCTGGGCTTTATTAATTGTTTCTTGGTCTAAGTATACACCCTGTTCTGACGCCGCAATAAATTCAGCATGAGGAATATATGACAAGAGTGTATTTCGCAATTCTTTTTCGAAGCCGTTCATTACTGAAAGGAGCAAAATAAGAACGAAACAGCCTAAACCAATACCAATGGTTGAAGATGCTGACACGAAGGAAATAAAGCCACTCTGTTGTTTGCTTTGACGAAAACGATTAGCAATAGTGAGCGCGAGAAACAAAACTAGCGTCCTTTTTGATCTGGAAGTAATTTACCTTTGACCAGACGAAGTGTGCGGTCCATTTTTCTTGCTAAGCGCTCGTCATGTGTGACTAATAAAAATGCTGTGGCGAACTCTTTATTGATATCTTCTATCAGGGCATAGATAGACTCTGTATTTTTATCGTCAAGGTTACCCGTTGGCTCATCTGCGAAAATCATTTTAGGTTGGTTGACCAAAGCTCGAGCTATCGCTACTCGCTGCCTTTCTCCACCAGAAAGTTGATTAGGTTTGTGCTCGACACGATTCTCCAAACCAACTCTTGCAAGCAGTTCAGTAGCGTGTTTAAGCGATTGCTTTTTGTTGTCACCTTTTATAAACAATGGCATTGCCACGTTTTCGGCTGCAGTGAATTCAGGAAGCAGGTGATGAAATTGATAAACGAAGCCAAGTTCGCTGTTTCTAAATCTGGCTTGTTGCTTTTTTGACTTAGCAAAAAGTGCTTGGTTTTGATAGAAGACTTCACCCGAGTCTGGTTGGTCTAGTGTGCCTAAAATATGTAGTAAGGTACTTTTACCAGAACCTGAGGCGCCTAAAATGGCTACTTTTTCACCAGGGGATATGGAAAAATCAACGTCTCTTAAAATTTGGAGATCTTGGTTTGCGTCGGAATAATGCTTATTTATTTTTTCACAACGAAATAATGAGTCTGTCATTTAAATTAAAAATTGGCTGTATGTAATCAACTGAATATGGATAGTTTACAGGCTTGCGCGCTAGGAACAACAAAATATGAGGAAAAGATGTTTGAAGTATTGTCTTTGCAATAAATGGCGGAGTGGACGGGACTCGAACCCGCGACCCCCGGCGTGACAGGCCGGTATTCTAACCAACTGAACTACCACTCCGCAGTGGTATGTGCTTTTGCTTGTTTAATATGAGATGACAAATGGCGGAGTGGACGGGACTCGAACCCGCGACCCCCGGCGTGACAGGCCGGTATTCTAACCAACTGAACTACCACTCCGCTGAAGATGTCATCTTGTTTGTTAAATGGCGGAGTGGACGGGACTCGAACCCGCGACCCCCGGCGTGACAGGCCGGTATTCTAACCAACTGAACTACCACTCCGCTTTAACAAGCAAAATCAATGAGTTACATTTTTCCGAAGAAGCCTGTCCCTGCATTGCGGCGCAGATAATACGGTTTCAGTCTTATTGAGTCAACAGCTTTTTTAAAAACATTGTTTTCTTGCGCGAATTTTAGGCAAAGCGGTGACCTTCTATTCACTTTCTTTTTTCCCCGATGTCGCTTCTTCGGTTTTTGCTGACTTCTTAGGAATAATGTTTTTTATTTTACTCAACAAAGACAATGCACTTTCTTGCAATCTCATCAAAATATTATCGTCGGGATTGTTCCGCTTATTGATAATTAAAAATAGGCTTAGACCACCAAAAATAAGAATACACAAGTTAATCGCAATCACTACTGTAAACGTGTCAGCAGCAGACCACTCAGGTTCAATCGGTTCAGCAAATGGTTGCAAGTCCAGTGAGGGGCTCGCACCCTCTATCTCAGCCTCAGGAACAGGCTCTGGTTCAGGCGGTGGAGGTGCTTTCGTAACAAATGTATGTTCTGGCACATCAATAATCACATCGCGCCCATTCACCGTTTCGGCAAACGTGGTGATATTAATCCTGTAAATCCCGAAGCTATCGTTTAGCACCTTCACCTTTCGTGCCTCACTACTCAGTTCAGTTAACGAAATATTATCTGTTTCGCCATTGGGGCGCTTTATTTTTCCATCGACTAAGAGCGAATCTAGCTTAATATGCTCGGGGTCAACATCAATGAGGATGACATGTTCCCCCTCATTCGTTTCGTCGATAATTGTCTCGATTCGAATAGGATTTTTATGCAATATTACTGTTTCGTTGATTTGCTCTCTTGTGTACATTGGGGTTCGAATACTAAAAGTAGGACGCCACTCACCACTTGGGATACTGAGATTGAATTGTCCAGTAAATACCCCGTCGGCCGCTACTTCGTCAAAACCTTCACCGTTATCTTGGAAGCGCGCAATGGTGCGAGAACCTAAGCCAAAATTTTCATAATTGGGATTATTATTACTGACAAAGTCGATGCTCAAACTGACAACATCTCTAAACGGAGAGAAATCGACTTGTTTTCCTGCGTTTCTTAGTACTGCGGTTTGCTTAATGATTTCGCCTGAGTAAATATTTGGTGGTATCGGCTTAGCATCTAAGACGATATCTGCGATTACCATAATTTTACTGCCATCGAGCACTTGGCCAACTGCTTGCCAAGGGCCAGGCATTGGCTTTTTAATCGAAATCATGTCGTAGGTTTCGGTTTCATACCAACGCAACATATTGTCGTCGTCGTCATCCTCCAAGAACACTTTGGAGCCGTCCGGTCGCACTAGCACAATAGGCGAAGAACCTGGCTCTCTAAAGAACACCATTGTGACTTCATCGACATCGTTATCAATACGGAAGCGGTTGCCGAGCAGTTGAATGCTATTTTGAAATTCGTTGCCCAATTCAATAATCGCTGGGCCACTTCTTTCTTTCTCTTCTTCGACCTGCTCTTTATTCTGCAAGAGCATATCAAGATCAGGCGATCGTTCGTCTTGCGCGAATGCACCAACGACACAAAACAAAACCATATACATACTTGCAATGGTTTTAGTGACCAGCTTGGATTGAGTGGAGCGTGGCCTAGTCAGCTGAAACGTCGCGCCATACCACTGTTGAAGATTTTTTTTCAATTTTATCTAAATATGCCTCATGATTACTTAGTTCATCGGCAGATGCTTTCACAACCTTTAAGGAACCTGACACATTAACTTTGCGAGGCGCATTTTTCTTTTGAGGATCGCTGCCTTCAGATTCATGAGCCCAACTCATGGCCGTTTGTCCGCCCGTCATCCATAAATAAACTTCGGCAAGAATTTCGGAATCCAGCAGAGCGCCATGATAAGTACGATGAGCATTATCAACACCATAGACTTTGCATAAAGCGTCAAGGTTATTTTTTTGACCCGGACGTTGTTGTCTAGCTAGAGCTAATGTATCTAAAACCGTGCACACTTCACTCGTTTGCGAAATGGAGCATCGATTGATTTGAAATTCATTGTCCATATGGCCAATATCAAAGGGCGCATTATGTATGACTAATTCCGCACCTTTGATAAATTCGATAAATGCTGGTGCTATTTCCTTAAAGCTTGGTTTGTCTTTCAGAAACTCATTGGTTATTCCATGCACCGCAATCGCTTCTTCTTCTACTTCCCGCATTGGATTAATATACTGATGATAGGTGTTGCCAGTCAGCTTTCGATTAATCATCTCAACACAACCGATTTCAATAATACGGTGACCTTCTTTTGGGTCTATACCGGTTGTTTCTGTATCTAACACTATTTGACGCATTTTTTCTTCTTCTATTTTTAAGTTGCGGGTAAAAACGTACAGCAAAGGTGAACAGACCCTAGTATACTTCGCAGCAGTTCACGCAGACAATGATAAATAAGACTTAATATGAAAAAACTGAAAATTTACACAGATGGCTCTTGTCTGGGTAATCCGGGTCCGGGTGGATATGGTGCCCTCTTGATCTTTAATGAACACAAAAAGCGCTTATCCAAGGGTTACAAATTAACCACAAATAATCGGATGGAGTTACTTGCGCCTGTGGCAGCTCTCAATAGTTTGAAAGAAAAATGTCAGGTTGATTTATATACGGATAGTCAGTACGTCAAGAATGGTATTAACCAATGGATT
Organism: Brumicola blandensis; assembly: GCF_031846165.1. NCBI lineage: Bacteria > Pseudomonadati > Pseudomonadota > Gammaproteobacteria > Alteromonadales > Alteromonadaceae > Brumicola > Brumicola blandensis. Next base: position 526,342 of record NZ_JAVRIE010000001.1, on the reverse strand, counting down.
CATAATTGGAAAAAGAATGGATGGCGTACCAAGGATAAAAAACCAGTAAAGAATGCTGATTTATGGCAGCAACTTGAAGAAGCGGTTTCAAAGCACGATGTAGACTGGCATTGGGTTAAAGGTCACTCTGGTCAGCCTGAAAACGAAGAAGTCGATGATTTGGCGCGCGAAGCAGCGAGCGGCAACGCATTACATACAGACGAAGAATATGAGCAAAGCCAATCATGAGTACTATTATTTTAAAAGAAGGGCGCGAGAAATCGATGTTGCGCCGTCACCCTTGGATATTTGAGGGCGCTATTCAGGAAACTCAAGGCCGTTTAAAGATAGGTGATACTGCAGACGTGCTAGCGAGCGATGGCACGTGGTTAGCAAAAGCAGCCTTCTCCCCTCACTCTCAAATTCGCGCCCGAGTATGGTCGTTCACGAAGTCAGAAGCCATTGATAACGTATTTTTTAAACGAAAAATAGAGCAAGCCATAGAACGCAAGCGTTCTATACTAGAAAAACATCAAACCAACGCATATCGTCTCATCGCAGCTGAAGCGGATGGTTTACCAGGTATTACTATTGATGTCTACGACAATGTCGTAGTTTTACAATTACTTAGCGCTGGCGCTGAGAAACACAGAAACAAAATTGTTTGGGCATTAGAAACGCTTTTCCCTGAGGCGATTATTCACGAGCGCAGCGACGTTGATGTCAGAAAAAAAGAAGGTCTTGAACCTCTCATCCAAACGCTCAAAGGTGAACTGCCAAAGACAGTCACTATTGAAGAAAATGGCATAAAGATAATTGTCGATTTAATAAATGGCCATAAAACTGGCTTTTACTTAGATCAACGAGAGAACCGTCGAATTGCTGGAACTTACTGCAAAGACAAGAGTGTCCTTAACTGCTTCAGTTTCACTGGGACATTCGGACTGTATGCCTTAGCCGCAGGTGCTACGGATGTGATCAACGTAGACGCTTCTGAATCAGCATTGGAAATGAGCAAACAAAACCTGTTAGTGAATGACTTGCCTTTAGAAAAGGTAGCGCATTTGAAGCGAGACGTGTTTGAACTCCTCAGGGAGTATAAAGATCAAGGGAAACGCTTTGATGTTATCATTTTGGACCCACCGAAATTTGTCGATGGCAAGCATAACTTAAACAAGGCATCGCGCGGTTACAAAGACATCAATAGATTAGCGCTGTCTTTATTGAATAAAAATGGGGTACTTCTAACCTTTAGTTGCTCTGGCTTGATGTCTCAAGACTTGTTTCAAAAGATTGTGGCAGATGCTGCTTTAGATGCACAAACAGACGTATTCTTTACCCAACGTTTATCGCAGAGTGAAGACCATCCTGTGAGCGGTAATTTTCCGGAAGGGTACTATCTAAAAGGCTTAGTTTGTTCTGTATAGTAAACATCGTGGGCTGCTAGATTATGCAGCGCATCCCTACTTCATCTCACTTATTTCAACACCAACCAAACAGGCATTTTCACCCTCGGCTTGACAGCGAAGTACTTTCGCCTTTGCACTCAATGAAGGAATTTGGTCGCTATTTGACTCAATGGAAACCTCTAGTAGTGTACCAATCTCCATTGATGCCTGCTCTATTTCCAAAGACATGCCTGTGGCACTGATATCTTTACAAATAGCGGGAATTGTCCTTTGTGCCGGGTCGTCTAGCATTGCTAGCTCACAAGGTGAATTTACCATCATTCTATAGAAATTGCGTTTGTCGTCGTAGCCTAACATTTCATACTCCGGACTTTATTATTGTTTGCAACTCAACAATCAGAACTTGCATCGTGTAGTACCTTTATATTGTGCCTCGGAATATAAGTCAACAAAGAGACTAAAATTCAGCCAATTTATTGGTAATACGCTTCAACGATATTGGCATACTTGTCCCCAATTGTTGTGCAAATAAAGACACCTTAAACTCCTCTAGCATCCACTCAACTTCGTTCAACTGATTTGTCGCTAGTCCTTGCTTCTTGTATTTACTCAGCACTTCTTGATATTTGCTATCCGCTTTCTCAACCTCTAGTTGATTCAATCGGTCGCGATTAGGGTCAACTTTCAATTTATCCATACGCTGTTGCAAGGCAGTGACGTAACGGTTCCAATCATCTAAACGGTGTATACCGAAATCAAACACAAAACCGCGATAAACCAAGCGGGATAATTGCGCTTTTATCGCACCAATACTATTTAGCATATTCAAAGGAATATTCCCCTTACACTGCTTCTGTATTTGATGAGCAACCGTCAGGCCTTTTTCAATTTTGGTAGCGATTTCCAATGCGGTATCATTAATATGTTCCCGCACTATTTCACACACTGCTTGAAAGCTTTGTTTATCTCTGATTTGTTGTTTTGTTTTAACTTCAAATTCACGCACCAGTTGGTCGATTGCAGCCATGATAATATCGTCGATTAAGATTGAAATCTGCCCAAATGGGTTGAAATACAAACTGAGCTTGGCTTTATTAGGCAGCTTTTGCTGCAAAAATTTTAAGGGTGAAGGTACAGTATTTTTTATCAATTGATACACACCTAAACGATGCTGCTCACGTGCCGTATTTATGTCGTCCAATAAAACGATATCGACCTTATTGTTTCGCTGAACAAGGGCTGGATAAGCTTTGATCTGATAGCCGGCATGTTTTTGCTCAAAAGATTCTGGCAGTGAATTAAAATCCCATTCTAATAGACCTTGTCTTTCTAAATCTGGCGTTGCAACAGATTCAAGCGTTTGCTTCACTTTCCCCTTTAATAGACCTTGTAGAGTCCTTAAACACTTTCCTTGCTTTTGTACCTTGCCATTTTCATCCACAATGGAAAAATTCATTCGTAAATGATTAGGCAAAACCAGTTCTTCAAAATCTTCTTCCGTTAACATCACACCCGTCATTTTTCGTAATTTACGGCTGACGGCTTCAATCAGCTTAACAGGCCCGCCATTATCATCGGTGGGCTGAATATCAGCTAAGCATGCCTCTGCGAAATTAGGCGCCGGTACAAAATTACGTCTCAGTCGCTTCGGTAGCGCCTTGATTAATGCAACGATCAATTCATGTCGGAAACCCGGTACTAGCCAATCAAAACCAACATCTTTCACTTGGTTTAAGAGCGGTAAAGGAATATTCACGTTTACCCCATCATTATCAGCATTCGGTTCAAATACATAACTTAAGGGTAGTCGGATATTGCCTTGTCTCCATTCATCCGGATAGTCTCTATCATGGATATCAGAAGCATCCTTTTTAAGCAAAGCATCAATATCGACGTCTAATAAAGTCGGTGATTTATGTGCTTCTTTCTGCCACCATTTTTTAAATGTGACATCATTGCAAACCTCGTTAGGTATTTTATCTTGATAAAATAAACAGAGATCTTCTTCGTCTATGAGTAGATCACGTCGCCTTGATTTGTGCTCTAAGGTTTCGACTTCAGCAATCAGGGCTTGATTCTTTTTCAGGAAGGCATAACTCAGTCGTGTGTCGCCATTAACCAAAGCTTCGCGGATGAAAATTTCACGACACAAGGCTGGATCTTCATTTGAGTAATTCTGTAAACGCCTAGAAACTATCGGTAAACCAAATAAATTGATGGTTAAATACGCCATCACCGCACCCTTATTTTTGCTCCAATGCGGTTCTGCAAATTGTTTATTGACCAAATGAACAGATATAGGCTCCAACCAACGAGGGTCGACTTTCGCTACATTCCTTGCGAACAATTTAGAGGTTTCAACCAGTTCCGCAGACATGATCCATTTGGGACTGCTTTTACTTAAGCCTGACCCCGGAAAAATCATGAAGCGCGTATTTCTTGGGCCTAAATACTCTCTGTTTTTATCTTTCATCCCGACTTGAGATAATAAGCCAGTTGCAATACTGGTGTGTATAGATTCGTAGTTAGCTTCGCTACTATTCAGTCTATAACCTACTTCGACTAGGGATTTTTTCATCTGACTGACAATGTCTTGCCATTCTCGCATACGAAGATAGTGCACAAAGTGCTGCTTGCACCATTTACGTAACTGCCCATTACTCAATGCTTTCTGCTGTTCAGCGAAGGCTGTCCATAAGTTTAGTAGAGAAATAAAATCTGAATCTGCATCCGCAAAGTCTTTATGCTTTTCATCTGCAGCTTGCTTTTTATCTTGAGGACGTTCACGAGGGTCTTGCACACTCAGCCCCGCGGTAATTATCATGACTTCCTTGGCACAATCTCGCTCAGCAGCAGCGATTACCATTTTGGCATAGCGTGGGTCAACCGGTAGTCGAGCAATTTTCCGACCTAAACTGGTTAATTTGACCTTGCCATGCTGACGCTGGATAGCAAGAACTTCTTCTAACAACTTCATGCCATCATTAATATTCTTATCGTCAGGCGGTTGCACAAACGGGAATTGACTCACATCTCCCAAGCCCAAGGCCAACATTTGGAGGATGACGGAAGAGAGATGAGTTCTAATGATTTCCGGGTCTGTAAACTCTGGTCGAGAAAGGAAGTCTTGTTCACTGTAAAGTCGAATACAAATACCATCCGATACACGCCCACAACGCCCTGCTCGCTGATTTGCAGATGCCTGCGAAATAGCCTCAATGGGTAAACGCTGTACCTTGCTGCGATGACTATAACGAGACATTCTAGCCAAGCCAGGATCAATCACATATTTAATACCTGGAACCGTCAGCGAGGTTTCAGCAACGTTCGTTGCTAAAACAATCCGGCGTCCCGAGTGAGACTGAAAAATACGGTTTTGTTCCGCCGCAGATAAACGCGCATACAAGGGCACAATTTCCGTATTTCGATAATGCTGTTTAGACAATAAGTCTCGTGTGTCTCGAATATCCCTTTCACCGCTTAGAAAAATCAGAATATCACCGGGTTTTTCCCGCATGAGTTCATCGACAGCATGCACTATCGCAGAACTTTGGTCGGTATCGGCCTCTTCCTCACTCCCTCCTGAGCTTGGGTCGTGATAACGAATCTCGACGGGGTAAGTTCGCCCGCTAACTTGAATGATTGGCGCATCGTCAAAATGTTTGGAGAAGCGCTCAGGGTCTATTGTCGCCGAGGTGATGATTAATTTTAAGTCTTTTCGTTTAGGTAAAAGTTGCTTGAAGTACCCCAATAAGAAATCGATATTTAAACTACGTTCATGAGCTTCATCGATGATGATCGTGTCATATTGATTCAGGTAGCGATCTTGTTGGATTTCTGCCAGCAAGATTCCGTCAGTCATCAGTTTAATATGGCTATTGTCACCCACGTTGTCGCTAAATCGGACCTTGAAGCCAACCGCTTGACCTAATTCACTTTCTAATTCTTCAGCAATACGAGACGCAACGCTTCTTGCCGCCAAGCGTCGGGGTTGTGTATGCCCAATAAAACCAGCAACGCCTCGGCCAAGTTCTAGGCACATTTTTGGAATTTGGGTGGTTTTCCCCGACCCCGTTTCACCAGCAATAATGACCACTTGATGCTTAGATATAGCCTCTTTAATGTCGTCACGTTTGTCTGCTACGGGCAAGTCAGGATAATCAATCGAAGGCACACTTTCAGCACGAGACTGCCTCGCTAGCTGAGACTCATCGATGCTGTGCAAGAGTGCCTCAAAAGAGGCGAGTTTCGTATCGCTATCAGCTAAGCGACTTAGCTTTTGATACTGCTTTGAAAGTCGAAAGCGATCCTTTAGAAGGCAGCGTTCTAAGGCGTCATTAATTTTAAACTGCATTTATTATTTTTCTGAACCGTATATTCCGATAGTAACCTTGCCTGACGTGTCGATACTGGCGCGGTACATCCCTTCGGTATTGAAAGGCATGCTTATATTACCCTGATTATCCATTGCGATCACCCCGCCAGTCCCACCTGCCTCGGCCAAAACTTGATTGACGACTTCATTTGCTGCGACCTCTATGGTCTTATCTTGATATTTTACTCTCGCGCAAATATCTGCAGCCACGTTAAAACGGATGAAATATTCGCCATGCCCCGTTCCAGAGACCGCGCAACTGTCATTATCTGCATACGTGCCAGCGCCGATAATAGGTGAATCACCTATTCTCCCAAAGCGCTTTGCTGTCATGCCGCCAGTAGACGTTCCAGCAACTAAATTGCCGTGTAAATCTAATACAACAACACCGACTGTACCGAACTTATAGTCTGCATTTTCAGGGTTCGCAAAAAAAGCCTGCTCATTGGCCTGTATTTTTGCTTTTGCACTATCTAACGCTTTTTTGCGACGCTCAGTATTAAATACTGAATTGTCGACTTTTTCTAAACCGTACTTAAATGCAAAATCCTCTGCCCCACCCCCAGTAAGCATGACATGCACAGACTCAGTCATGACTAGATTCGCAGCAGCTATTGGGCTTTTGATATGCTTCACACTCGCTACCGCGCCTGCCTGTTTAGTCCTACCATGCATGATTGAGGCATCTAGTTCATGCTCTTCGTCATAGGTATAGACGGCACCAACACCCGCGTTAAATAAAGGAGAATCTTCCATAATTTGTATCGCCGTAATGACCGCAACTGAACCGTCTTCTCCGGCTTGTAGAGCACGGTACCCAGCGCGCAAAGCTTGCTCCAAAATAGCGCGGTATGCTTTCTCTTGCTCAGCGTTTAAATTGGCCTTAGAAATCGTGCCAGCACCACCGTGCAGCGCAATAGCCACCTTAGCATTGGGGTTTAATGAGCTTGTAGTAGATTCAGTTTCAAACGCATTTGAAACAAAACTTATTGATAGCATAAGTGCGCACACAAACTGCGTGCGCAGTCTCAAAAGATTGGTTACTTGCATGTTGGATATCCTATTTTTTATGTCCATTAACATTGCCAGTAACAGTAAGCTATTAGCTTGTGCCTTGTCTAGGTTTTGTCAGCAGAACCCGCAGACGCTCACGTTGACAAAAATAGACAAGACATAGGTAACAAAATCTATTTATCTCCTCGCAGCAATTGCTTGCCACTTGTTTAGTTCTAATTGCGGCGCGACCGACGACATCACTTGGTGCTTGAACGCATCGTATGAGTCAAATTCAAATCCACTACTTCCAATCAGCTCATTGTAGATCAAGCGCAGTTTTCTCACGGAAAAGAAGGGTAAAATTGCACTATCGATTTCAGTTCCCATTGACGATATTCCCTCATCCGCATAACCCTGTTTATAGTCAGCTTCCATTTTTATTACTTCACGCATAATCGCTTCCTAATTAAAAATGACTGTCGCATATTAGCGCCACAATAACGTCTAGGCTTAGTCAAAAAAGGAATAGAAACTGACAATTATTGAGCAAAAAGTGATTGGAAAAAAAGAAACACTGTATTTTCAATTCATCGCGAAATGCGCCTGAAAAATGACGCTACGTGTTAGAGCAAAAAAGTCTGAATAAACGAAATCATCATTAAAAACAAAATAACAAACAAAAACATCAAGATACAAATACAACTTACTTTTCAGATACTTACAATAAATTTAACTACTAAACCCATAAAAAACATCAACTTTTACCAACGCGTGTTTAAAAAGGTTTGTGCTTAGAAATCCCACGATATTTACGTAAGTACAATGCCCAATTAGCCTTGTATAAATGAGCGTCACAGGAAAATATCTTGAGGTCAGGTTCAATGTAGACTTAAGCATGCTAAAGTAAACGCTACGTTGTGTCAGTCGCATTACTTTATTGCGCTCAAATTAGCAGGGATCCATGCCAAGCTCAGAATTAAAAGAACAATTTAAATCCTTCTTAGTTGAACTGAATGATAAAGACGAATTGCCAACTACCACAGATTATGACGGCCCAACCTTACTTTGGCACGATTATGAAAGTTGGGGCGTGAATCCAAAGTATGACTTTCCTTGCCAGTTTGCATCCATCAGAACTGATGTAGATTTGAATATTTTAGAAAAACCAAACAGTTTTTTTTGTCAGATACCTAATGATTACATTCCTAACCCAATGGCATGTTTGGTTACCGGCATCACACCACAGCAAAGCCTCAGAGATGGCTATTCTGAGGCGCAGTTTGCTAAGAAAATTCATTCGGTAATGAGTAAAAATGACACTTGTGTTGTTGGCTATAACAGTATTCGTTACGACGATGAAGTAACGCGCAACCTGCTATATCGAAATTTTTATGACCCCTACGAACGCGAGTGGAAAAACGGAAATAGTCGTTGGGATGTCATTGATTTGATGCGGGCCTGTTACGCACTAAGACCGGAGGGGATTGAATGGCCTATTAATGAAAAACAACTACCTTCTTTCCGCTTAGAGGAGTTGACTGCGGCAAATGGTATTCTTCATGAGTCGGCACATGATGCGGTATCTGACGTGAAAGCGACAATTGCAATGGCAAAACTGATAAAAGAGAAGCAACCTAAATTGTTCTCGTTCTATTTTAGCCTACGTAATAAAAATACGGTCCTTCAACATATAGACTTAGAGGCCAATAAGCCTTTTCTGCATATTAGCGGTATGATTTCTTCAGAAAGAGGATGTTGCTCTTGGTTTTATCCTGTTGCTCAACACCCAACGAACAAGAATGCCATTATCTGTATCGACCTAGCAGAAGATATTTCCTCACTGTTAAGCTTAGATGCTGATACTATTAGCCAATATTTATACACCCGCAGTGACGAATTACCAGAGGGTATTTCGCGTCCTCCCTTAAAATTGATTCATATAAACAAATGTCCGTTTGTTGCGCCAGCTAAAACACTCAGCCCAGAACATGCGCAAAGACTCAATATTGATCGTGAATTCTGCTTACAACAACTTCAATCTTTGCAACAAATGTCGGATTTACAATCTAAAGTGACACAAGTGTATACACAAGAGAATACAAACAAACAAAACCTTGATGTTGACGGCAGCATATACGCTAGAGGTTTTCCTTCACATGCCGATAAAGAATGGATGATGGAAGTACGTCATAGCGAGCCAGAACAACTTGCTGTATGGCAGAACAAAGCCCCTAATGACGATTATCAAGCGCAACTTTTTCGCTATAGAGGTAGAAACTTCCCATCAAGTTTTGATCAGCAAGAGTTAGAAACTTGGCAGTCACATAGGAAACAACGCTTTATAGAGCAAGGTAAACAGACTTGCTTGTCGTTGAGTGAATGTCAGCAAGAAATAGCGATGCTGACAGAGAAATATGCTGATGATCAGAAAAAAATGACGATACTCAATTCCCTAACTCGGTTTTTGGAAGAATTGTAATTTAACGAAATTACTGATAAAACCAATTTCGTGTAAACAAGTATCTATTTAAGTAGTCACTCTTTTGGTAAATTTTTAATGATGAAAGGCGTAACACTAACAGCAAACAGCAGCACGAAGCAGTTAACTGCGACTGTTGACCCTCTTCTACTAGAAGGTGAGCTCAAGCCCGCGAGTTTAGAGGCTTACGTTATGTCATCAGAACATAACAGTTATTTTATGCTGACCAATGCTATTGCGTCGCTTTGTGAAAAAGCGAACGCGGCGAAGCTCAGTCAAAGCGTGGAAGAACAAAAAATAGTTATTGGTGAGGTGCGTGATGCCGCCATTTCTATCGAAATAGCTGATGACAAAATGAGCGCTCAACTAACGATTGAGGCGCCCTATTCTGGCAGTGTACCATCCTATGAGAACATACTCGCTCTGCTCAATCAGCAGGGGGTTACTCGCGGGATCAGTAAGAAGCGAGTGATTAGCTTGATAGAGCAGGCCTCCACTGCACCTAGTGGCGCTGAATTTACGAATGACGTAGCAAAGGGTTTGCCATCGCGTGACGGCAAACCCTCATATATCAAACCATTGGTGCCCAATGCCCTTGACCGCATATTACAACCTCAAGATGCGGGTGATGACAAAGTGGATATGCGCAACTTAGGTGACATATTGTGTGTACCAGCGAAAACACCTGTCGCTAGACGCCAAGCTCCTAGCAAAGGGCGCATAGGCTACAACGTAGCGGGTGAAGCCTTAACACCCGAAGCAGGTGAATGGAAAGAAGTCAAATTAGGTCACAATACGACTCTTAAACCTCAAGATGAAAACACCATAATTGCAACGGTGACCGGTCAGCCAAAGTTTGAAAACGGTGTGATGTGCGTTGATGATACCTTTCAAACCAAAGGCGTGAACGTAGGCACAGGTAATATCAATTATGAAGGCGCTGTTTTGGTTAATGGCGACGTAACAGAGAGTATGCAAGTGATTGCAAAAGGTGATGTCACCATAAACGGGTTCGTGGAGTCGGCTACCATTCGTGCTGGCGGTGACATCATTATTACCGAAGGTGCAATGGGCAAGATGAATGAAGAAGACTGCCAGCTAATAGCTAAAGGTAGTGTTTTTGTTCAGCACGGCCAAGGTTTAAATATTACCGCTGGCAAGAATTTAAATGTGAGAAAGCAGCTCGCTTATTCAAAAGTAAAATGCCAAGGTAAAGTCACTATCGGCGACCCAGAAAAGCCCCAGGGTAACTTATTTGCAAGTGAAATCCATTGCGGAAATACTCTCGCTGCGGGTACCGTGGGCGCAATCTCTGGCAGTGCTTTGATTATCGATTTCTCTGACGGTATCAATCAATTGAACACGCGGTATGACGCCATTTTAACTTCGTTAAAACAGTTGCGAGAAAACAACTTCGACCATGAAGTGAAATTACGAGAAATTCACTCTCGTCACATCCCTAACTCTCTGCTAAACCAAGTAGAAAAAATTGATTCCGCTTTTGAGTCTGAGAAGCATTTACTGAAATGGCTTGAAGATATTGAAGCTGAAATGCGCCAAGCTAAAATTGATTATGAAGTTAATGCTCGCGTTGTCGCTAACAAAGAACTTTTTCATGGTGTCTCTGTGAAGCAGAATAAACGAAACTGGCGCTCTGAGAAAGATTATAAGCGCAGCGTCGTTCGTTTGGTTGGTGGAAAATGGACATACGAACCACTGGTGTAAAGGGATATACCTGCTGGTTTGAGCAACAAAAAACGCCGAACATTCAAAGATGTTCGGCGTTTTTGATTTTAGGCTTACTGTTTTTAGATTAAAGCATTTCAACAGCTAATGCGGTGCCTTCACCACCACCGATACATAACGCAGCAACTCCTTTTTTCAAGCCCTGTTGTTTTAATGCATGTAGTAGCGTTACAACGATACGTGCGCCAGAGGCGCCAATAGGATGGCCTAACGCGCATGCGCCGCCCTTAATGTTAACCTTACTGCTATCTAAACCCAGTTTATTCATACCCAGCATCGTGACCATTGCGAAAGCTTCATTGATTTCAAATAAATCAACATCATCTTTTGTCCAACCGGTTTGAGCAAATACTTTCTCAATAGCGCCAACGGGAGCAACCGTAAAGTCTTCCGGTTTTATTGCGTTCGTAGCATGCGCGACGATTTTTGCTAATGGTTTCAAACCTAGCGCATTGGCTTTGGATTCAGACATGATAACTAATGCTGCAGCACCGTCAGAAATGGAACTCGAGTTTGCAGCTGTAACAGTGCCATCTTTCTTGAATGCTGGACGCAGAGCTGGAATTTTTTCAGGACGTGCATTACCTGGACCTTCATCAGTGTCTACCACAAGGTCACCTTTGCGAGACTTTACGGTTACCGGTGCAATTTCATCGACAAACGTGCCATCAGCGATGGCTTTATTTGCTTTGCTCAGCGAGCCAAGGGCAAACTCATCCATTTGTTCACGAGTAATACTTTCGCTATCCGCTGTATCTTGTGCAAAACAGCCCATTGCTTTTCCGTCATAAGCATTCTCTAATCCATCTAACATCATATGATCGAGCGTTTGGCCATGCCCCATGCGATACCCTGCTCGCGCTTTAGGCAATAAATAAGGAGCATTACTCATACTTTCCATACCGCCAGCGACAATGAGCTCAGCACTACCTGCTTTTATTAGATCATGAGCCAACATAATGGCCTTCATACCAGAACCACACACCTTATTGATGGTGGTTGCGCCCGACGCTAATGGCAAACCAGCACCGAGTGTCGCTTGTCTTGCAGGTGCTTGACCTAAACCGGCAGGTAATACACATCCCATGATCACTTCATCAACCGCATTTACATCAATGCCATCAATGGCAGCTTCTATCGCTGTTGCACCCAAAACGGTGGAAGCAACGGCCGAAAGACTTCCCATAAAACCACCCATAGGTGTTCTTTTCGCACTGACAATTACAATTGAATCACTCATTTCATTCTTCCTATTGTTTAAAATATAACCCACATTTTGACTATAAATCGTTTCAGGTCGTTTAAAAGACGACTTTGGTGGTAGACCAAATTTAAATGGTTTTTTGTTGATCTACATTAAACTTTACTTTACCTTTACGTTAACCCAGCTTTACGTAAACGTAAAGCTAGTAGATGTATAAATAAATAATTTGTGTTAAATGAAAGATAAATGCAACAAAGAATGCGCTTCCAGAAGCTTGATTCTATTGTAGATACAAGACATGACAAGCATGTGTCACTGCGGTGTTTATTGATTTATAGGTGAAAATAATGTCGGAAGACCAACAATATACCATCGGTGAGCTATCGAAACTGTTTGATATTACCGCGAGATCTATTCGGTTTTATGAAGAACAAGGCTTATTGGTGCCAGAACGACAAGGACAAAGTCGTATTTACCACCTAAAGGATAAAGTCCGTCTTAAATTGATTCTGCGAGGAAAGCGACTAGGCTTTTCTCTAGCGGAGATAAAGACATTGTTTGAGTTATACGATACCAATCCAAATAGTGCTGCACAGTTGCAAACTATGTTGGAACTAACAGAGCAGAAACGAGCAGTGTTGAATCAACAACTCAACGACATACAAATGTTGATGAATGAATTAGATGACGTTGAGTCGCGCTGTAAAGAAGAATTAAATGAATTACAAAAAGGTGAACTAATATGAACGCACCCTATCCTACTTTGAATTTCGGTCTTGGCGAAGATATCGATATGCTTCGCGAACACGTTTACAATTTTGCCCAAAGCGAAATTGCACCACTCGCTGAAAAAGCAGACGAAGACAATATGTTCCCAAATCAATTATGGCCTATGTTGGGCGATATGGGCTTGCTTGGTGTCACTGTGACAGAAGAGTTCGGTGGTTCAGATATGGGTTACCTTGCTCATACTGTCGCTATGGAAGAGATATCAAGAGCATCTGCAGGTATTGGCTTAAGTTACGGTGCGCACTCTAACCTTTGTGTAAACCAATTAGCAAAAAATGGTAATCAAGCACAGAAAGAAAAGTATCTACCAAAGTTAGTTTCAGGTGAATACATTGGCGCACTCGCGATGAGCGAGCCGAATGCGGGATCTGACGTGGTCAGTATGAAATTACGTGCAGAGAAAAAAGGCGACAAATTCATATTGAACGGAAATAAAATGTGGATCACCAATGGTCCTGACGCTCATGTATTCATCATCTATGCTAAAACCGATGTAAATGCAGGTTCACGCGGAATCACTGCGTTTATTGTTGAAAAAGGAACCCCCGGTTTTACTCAAGCCCAAAAACTGGACAAGTTAGGTATGCGCTCTTCCAATACCTGTGAATTAGTTTTTCAAGATTGTGAAATCCCTGAAGAGAATATCGTAGGTCAACTTGGTGGCGGTGTAAAAGTCTTAATGAGTGGCCTAGACTATGAACGCTTAGTGCTATCAGGTGGTCCTTTAGGCATTATGCAAGCTTGTATGGATGTTGTCGTTCCGTATATCCATGACAGAAAACAATTTGGTCAATCAATCGGAGAGTTCCAGTTGGTTCAAGGTAAAGTGGCCGATATGTATACTCAAATGAATGCAGCTAGAGCTTATGTTTATGCCGTTGCACGATCATGTGATCGCGGCGAAACCACCCGTAAAGATGCGGCTGGTGCTATTTTATATAGTGCTGAATTGGCAACCAAAATGGCCTTAGACGCTATCCAGTTGCTTGGCGGCAACGGTTACATTAACGAGTATCCCACAGGTCGACTGCTACGTGATGCTAAGCTGTATGAAATTGGTGCGGGAACAAGTGAGATACGCCGTATGTTAATTGGCCGTGAATTATTCAATGAGTCGGCGTAGAGCCAACAAGCTAAACCACACTGAAGCGTAAATAATAGTTTGCGCAAACCACTAGACGGTTGAGTCATTTGCACAGCCGTCTGGTTACATATAATGCAGGCAGAGCGACAACAAGAGGTGCATCAGTGCCAAAAATAGTATCTAAAATCAATCCAAACAGCCAAGAGTTTGCTGACAACGCAGCGCACATGCAAGCACAAGTAGATGACTTGCAAAAACTCATTCAGCAACTCTCTCTGGGCGGCGGCGAAAAGGCCCGTACAAGGCACACCGACCGCGGAAAATTACTCCCAAGAGATCGTATCAATGCCTTGATTGACAAAAACACCGCTTTTTTAGAGATTTCGCAATTAGCTGCATGGGAAGTTTATGATGATTATGTGCCTTGCGCTGGTGTTATAGCTGGGATAGGCAGAGTATCAGGCGTAGAATGTATTATCGTGGCAAACGACGCTACCGTAAAAGGTGGGACTTACTACCCTCTTACCGTGAAAAAGCATTTACGAGCACAAACAATCGCTGAACAGAACAACTTGCCTTGCATTTACTTAGTTGACTCTGGCGGTGCAAACCTTCCTCGTCAAGATGACGTATTCCCAGATAGAGAACATTTTGGGCGTATTTTCTTCAACCAAGCTAACCTTTCCGCCATGAATATTCCACAAATAGCTGTCGTGATGGGTTCGTGTACAGCAGGCGGAGCCTATGTTCCAGCAATGGCTGATGAATCAATCATCGTTCGCGAACAAGGCACTATCTTTCTCGGCGGTCCTCCGCTAGTTCAAGCTGCAACCGGGGAAGTGGTCAGCGCTGAAGAATTAGGCGGTGGTGATGTTCATTGCAGAACCTCTGGCGTAGTAGACCACCTAGCCAATAATGACCATCATGCACTTCAGATAGCCCGCGATGCAGTTGCCCGTTTGAACAGGAGCAAGCCTGCTACATCCTTACAACATACGCCGAGCTTGCCAGCTTATCCAACAAGTGAAATTTATGGTGTTATCCCTAAAGACACTAAACAACCCTATGATGTGCGCGAAATCATTGCTCGTATCGTGGATGATAGCGACTTCGATGAGTTCAAATCACTTTATGGCACGACATTAATTTGTGGATTTGCTCGAATTGAAGGGTATACCGTCGGCATCGTTGCGAACAACGGGATCTTATTCTCTGAGTCAGCACAAAAAGGCGCACACTTTATTGAGTTGTGTAGTCAACGCAAGATACCACTCGTGTTTTTACAAAACATCACCGGTTTTATGGTGGGTAAGCAATACGAATCTGGCGGCATTGCTAAACATGGTGCCAAGATGGTTACCGCAGTGGCCTGTGCAAAAGTACCTAAATTTACTGTCTTGATAGGCGGTAGTTTTGGTGCAGGAAATTATGGCATGTGCGGCCGAGCTTACGATCCACGATTTTTATTTATGTGGCCAAATGCCCGTATTTCGGTCATGGGTGGTGAACAAGCCGCAGGCGTGTTAGCTCAAGTCAAAAAAGACCAAGCGACTCGTGCCGGCGAAGAATGGACACCAGAGCAGGACCAAGCCGTGAAGAAGCCAGTAATAGATACTTATGAGAAGCAAGGTCACCCTTATTACGCCTCTGCTCGTTTATGGGATGACGGAGTTATTGACCCTGCAGATACTCGACGAGTGCTGGGCCTTGCAATATCAGCAAGCCAAAATAAAGAGATCGAAGACACCAAATTCGGCATTTTCAGAATGTAATTATCGCCTAGCGATACACATACTTATTCGCTCTAAAAGGAGCAAACATGACAGAACAATTAGCAGTAATTAGTACAATAGATGACCGCGGCGTCGCAACAGTGACGTTAAATAAGCCAGAGTTACATAATGCTTTCGACGAGCATGTCATCAGTCAACTTATTGAAGCATTTACAACACTTAACAATAACAGTGATGTAAGAGCAGTCATCCTAGCGGCAAAAGGAAAATCCTTTTGTGCTGGCGCAGACTTGAATTGGATGCGAAAAATGGCCTCTTACTCTTATGAAGAGAACAAACAAGACGCAGGCCAATTAGCTGAGTTGTATCGCACACTTTTCAATTTGAATAAGCCAACGATAGCCCGAGTGCAAGGCGCTGTATTTGGTGGCGGTGTTGGCTTAGTCGCCTGTTGCGACATTGCAATAGGCACGCGAATGAGCAAGTTTTGTTTAAGCGAAGTGAAACTGGGCTTAGTGCCAGCCACTATTAGCCCTTACGTCATTGAAGCGATCGGTCCAAGGTTAGCCAAGCGCTATTTTATGACGGCAGAAGTATTTTCTTCTCGCCGTGCCAGACGTATTGGATTGCTATCTGAAACAGTCAGCGAAGACGATCTTGATACAACCATTGAGTCATTAATCAGTGCCCTACTCAACAATGGACCGGATTCAGTTTCGAAGGCGAAAGCGCTAGTAAATCAAATCAGCTACCAAAGTATTGATAGTGAGTTAATCGAACAAACTAGCGAGCTCATTGCAAATGTTCGGGTATCCAATGAAGGTCAAGAAGGCCTATCGGCATTCCTAGAAAAACGCGCTCCAACTTGGAAAAAGGCATAGGTGGTAAATCACATGATTAAAAAGATCCTTATTGCGAATAGAGGTGAAATTGCCTGCCGCGTAATCAAAACAGCTAAACAAATGGGCATCACGAGTGTTGCAGTTTATTCAGATGCTGACGAAAATGCTTTGCACGTTAAATTGGCTGATGAAGCAGTTCGTCTTGGCCCAGCACCTTCAAAAGATAGCTACTTGAGGGGCGACTTAATTTTAGAGCACTGCAAGAGACTCAATGTTGACGCCGTCCACCCTGGCTATGGGTTTCTTTCTGAAAACGCAGGCTTTGCGAAGGAATGCGCAAAACAAGGCGTCATATTTATTGGACCTACAATAGAAGCTATCGAAGCGATGGGGTCTAAATCAGCAGCCAAACAAATCATGCAAAAAGCAGGTGTTCCACTTGTGCCTGGTTATCATGGCGACGACCAAGACCCAGAGCTTATCCGCAAAAGCGCCAATGATATGGGCTACCCAGTACTACTCAAAGCTGCCGCTGGCGGCGGCGGTAAGGGAATGCGACAAGTTTGGTCTGCGCAGGAGTTTGATGATGCGCTAGCTGCAGCAAAACGCGAGGCAATGTCGAGCTTTAATGACGACAAAATGTTGGTTGAAAAGTACTTAACTGAACCTAGACACGTCGAGATCCAAGTCTTCTGTGATAATCATAAAAATGGTGTTTATTTATTTGAACGAGACTGTTCCATTCAGCGCCGACATCAAAAAGTCATTGAAGAAGCCCCTGCACCAAACATGCCGCAAGACTTGCGAGAGCGCATGGGTGATGCCGCACTCAAAGCCGCGTTTGCAATCAATTATGCTGGTGCTGGTACAGTGGAATTTTTACTCGATACAGACGGTAGCTTTTACTTCATGGAGATGAATACTCGTTTGCAGGTTGAGCACCCCGTTACCGAAATGATTACCGGTGAAGATCTGGTCGAATGGCAAATCAAAGTAGCTAACAATGAGGTTTTACCAAAGACTCAGGAAGAACTCAGTATGCGAGGGCATTCATTCGAAGCGAGGGTATATGCCGAAGATCCTAACAATGACTTCTTACCCGCAACCGGCACGCTGTCATTATTAAAAGCCCCCATTGAAAATCGATTCGTTCGCGTAGATACAGGCGTTGAACAAGGTGATGAAGTTTCTATTTATTACGACCCCATGATTGCAAAGCTCATTGTTTGGGATGAAAACAGAGAAAAAGCGCTTTCACGATTGGCTGCTTGTTTGGCTGACTACGCCATAGGCGGTGTCGTGACGAATATAGACTACTTAAAGCGCATTGCCTGCTCTGGTCCTTTTCAAGCAGCAGAGCTGAGTACTGACTTCATTGAACGACATCAAGATAGTATCAGCACTCAGACGATGATAGACGAAGTGCCATTTTTATCCGAACTTGCGTTGTTAGCCTTACTAAGTGAGCAGGATGAGGACGCTTACTCGAGCGACCATAGCAATGATCCTTGGTCAAGGGCTGATAACTATCGTAGTAACCATGTTTATCAAGATACTTTAGTGCTTAACTTCGCAGAAGAGTCATACTCTATCGGCATTATCCAACTGTCAGCAAATCGCTGGAAGTTGATGTTTGACAGCAAGCTCAATATCGACGACATCGAAGTGAGCGGCTGTCTTATCGACCAGAGATTAGACATAAACAAAAACGGCCTGAAGCAAAGCTATCATTGTATGCAGGTTGGCGCTCAACTGAGTTTGTTTACTCCTATGGGCATAGTAAGTGCGGATATCGCACAAATTGACCTGGGTGAGCAAAGCGACGACGATGGCACAAATGCAGTGGTTGCGCCCATGAATGGGACAGTAGTCGATCTGTTAGTTGGCCCAGGAGATACGGTTGAAAAAGGACAAGTCCTTATTATCGTTGAAGCCATGAAAATGGAACATGCGATTAAAGCACCTTATGCAGGTACCGTAAAAGAGTGTTTCTTTCACACGGGTGATTTAGTCAGTGGCGGCATCGCACTGTTAGAAGTGGAAGCCAGTGAGCAAGATACCTAGCTATTAGAATTGGAGTACATTACACATGTTTGATTCCTTACCTCGTGAAGTACAGGTAGTCGAAGTTGGTCCTAGAGACGGTCTTCAGAACGAAAAAAAAAATTTGAGTGTTAATGATAAAATCGAACTCATAGACGCTCTGTCGAAAACGGGTCTTAAGCGCATTGAGGCCGGCAGTTTTGTCTCACCTCGTTGGGTACCTCAGATGGCTAATTCTGACGAAGTACTCAAAGGAATTGACCGTGCTCCTGATAGCACCTATAGCGCGCTTACTCCTAATCTAAAAGGCTTTGAGCTCGCCATGGCAGCCAATGCTCAAGAAGTAGCAGTGTTTGGTGCTGCTTCTGAGTCTTTTTCACAAAAGAATATTAACTGCAGTATTGATGAAAGCCTTGAGCGCTTTACTCCTGTTTTAGAGGCTGCCAAACGAAAAGGCATTCCAGTTCGAGGATACGTGTCTTGTGTGCTTGGCTGTCCTTACGAGGGTGAAATAAATGTCGCCGACGTTGTCAAGGTTAGTGAGACACTACTGAACATGGGATGTTATGAGATATCTTTAGGTGACACTATTGGTGTTGGAACCCCTTTAAGAACAAAGCATTTATTAGAAGCATGTTTTGCAAGCATCCCAAAAGATAAAGTTGCAGTACACTTTCACGATACATACGGGCAGGCTCTGGCCAACGCTCTCACTGCGTTGGATATGGGTGTTCGCATTTTTGATAGCTCAGTAGCAGGACTCGGAGGCTGCCCATACGCCAATGGCGCATCGGGTAACGTCGCCTCTGAAGACCTAATCTACATGCTTCACAACATGGGAATTGACACGGGTGTTGACCTAAACGCGTTGCTTAAGGTGGGGCAAGATATCTCGGCAAAATTGACACGTAGCAACGGCGCAAAAGTAGGCATGGCCTTGGCCAGTCAATAGATTTTAAGCGTTAGTTTACTTCTCTTTTTTCAGTTGCAGGCTTGCAAATAGGCCTGCAACAAGACCCAAAGCCATTACCGTAAATACCCAAAAGGTTCCAGCAACACTTAAGGCCGAATAAAATAATCCAAGCGCAAGCAAAACGACGCCAATGGCCGAGTTGGCTTGACCAATAAAGTTTGTTCGCTCACTGCCCTGCTTTATATCCAAGGCGTAGACCTTTCGTCCTGCTCGTGCGCCCTCGTGACCAAGACTCAAGCAAAAATACAATAGAACATACCAGTGCGGCGAAATATTCGCTGCCTGTTCAAAATAAGTCAACAGGACCACGGTCACCAGCACCGTTAGCACAATGCTAGCACCCAGTTGCATAGTCAGTTTTGCATTACTATCAGAGAGTCTGCCCCACGCGTAAGAAGACAAAATGGCTGCGGATGCTTGTGCCACGATAAACAAAGAAAGGCTCAACCATTGGCTTTGCAAATTCAGACTTGTGCACCATACAACAAAAAATGGCGCTAATAATGCGGTGTGCACGAAACAAGAACGCACAAGAATGAAGCGACCCAAGCTACCTTTGAAAGCCTCACACACACTTTTTAATAATGCGATTGGTTTTGAGCCAGCTTCTTGCTTGTTATTTTGTTCAGACGTATCGACCTCGACTGTCGTCTTCACGCCCACCATAACCGCAGTGGCAAATAACATTGCCAAAATACTAATGATGCCTATGCTCAATATAATGTCATTATTGAGCTTTTGAGAAAAAAGGCTGGTGAAAGCAAACCCTAAGGATAATAAACCTGCTAGTGTAGAGGCTATTCCAACCAAATCTCCTCGCTTCCCCTTATCTATGTGCTGTCCTTGAATATCTTTCATCGTTAATGACGTCAGAGCTCGGCTGATGCTCAGACCGGCCAAACAGGCCAACACTATTGCTCCCAAGATAGTCGTATTAGATAGTGCACCCTCGCTCTGTTGACCGAGCATTGGGCCAACGATCATTAGCAAAATGAACAAGGTTTGCATCATCATGCTACCCAACCAAAGTCGATGTCGCTTCGCTCGAGAACTCAGATATTGGCTAAACAATCCTTGCGGCAATAATGCTCCTGACTCTCTTATCGGGACGAGAAGGCCTAGCATCCATGACGGCGCACCCAAGTTTGTCAGAAACGTAGGTAAGGTCGTTTTCGCTGACAGCAATATATCAACGAGTTTACTTAACAGTAGAGACGCAACAATTCGCCACTTTACTTGCATAAGCCCTTTATTCTCAGAATGTTTGGCCGAACTATTTGCTTGCGCGATACTCAGTCTCCTAATACACTGTGTGTCTATTTTAATTTTATATATAAATTACTTACGGTCCTGAATTAATTATAGTTTTTATTTTTTTCAGGAACTTAGTGATGACTTAAGCACTTGCACATACTATGGCATATCTTGCCGACACCTAACTCAACTATTCATTCGCTTACATCAAGCAGTGTTTGGGCAAATCCCGTATATTCTCATATTTCAATTTCGCTATGGGTTTGCTTATCTGCTAAGATCTAACACAACAAATATTACTAGAGGTTATCGCTGTAAACATGCCAATTGATCAGTACTTCAACTATCTGCAAGATTCAAACTTACAAAAATCTATCATTAGTGTGTGCCTGATAATATTGGTAGGAATAACCAAATCACTGTTGAAGCGTGTACTTGTGGACCGCGGTAAAAAACTCAATAAAAATTACCGCTCGCAGGTCAATACCTTAAACAATTCGCTAAACATCAGTTTAGTGTTTTTTATTATTATCTTTTGGTCGGGAGAAATACAACAGTTCGCCTTATCTATCGCCGCTTTTATGTTTGCAATCGTATTTGCGACCAAAGAATATATTCAATGTTTTATTGGCTACTTTTATTACCTAAGTGCCCGTCCTTTTCGCATTGGTGATTGGATTCAAGTTCAAGAAGGCGTGGGTGAAGTAATGGCTTCAGACTGGGCAAAAATCACCTTGCTCGAAGTTGATCTTCATTCAAACAGCTATACCGGAAAGCACCTTTTTATTCCTAACAATCAGTTGCTATTAAAAACCGTTAAAAACCTTAATTTCTTGCGTCGTTATTGCATGAATCAATTCACCTTAACTTGTGAGCCCTTAATTGATGTTGTTCCTATTGTTGAGCACTTGGAAAAAAGAGCGGAAGAGTATTGTGCAGATTTTGTTGATGTTGCTGAACGCTATAAGAGTGTTATCGAAAAGCGAATGGACATTGAATTCATCAGTGTCAAACCCCACTTTCATATCCACACCAACCAATTTGCAAAGATTTGTATCACAGTAGATTTGTTTTGTCCTGTAGAGCAAAACTTAGCGATTCAGCAGGCGATTACTAAAGAGTTTTTTGAGATATGGCATAAAGCGCTCAAGAATGAGGAAGCAGTCAAAAAAATAGATATCTTTAATACCGCTGAAAACGATGCTTAAAATAGTCGAATATGGCGTTACAAAGTTGATTGCTTTCAGGGATATACAAAAGAACAAAATAGAGTACACTAAATAAAACGAACGAAAAATAGTAAAGGATTGCCCTATGCCAAAAGCTAACAACGTACGCTATATTAGTAACCTCACTAAAGATACTTATGCACTGGTTTTAGCTGGCGGTCGAGGGTCCCGCCTTCATGAATTAACAAACTGGCGAGCGAAGCCTGCACTTTACTTCGGCGGCAAATTCCGCATCATCGATTTTCCACTCTCTAATTGCGTGAACTCTGGTATTCGAAACATTGGCGTACTCACCCAATATAAGTCGCACTCATTGATTCGTCACTTAGTTAGAGGCTGGGGCCACTTTAAGAAAGAACTCGGTGAATCAGTAGAAATACTACCCGCTTCACAACGCTTTTCAGAAGAATGGTATCAAGGCACGGCTGATGCGGTATACCAGAACATTGATATTATCCGCGATGAATTACCAAAGTACGTTATGGTATTGTCCGGCGACCATATTTATCGTCAAGACTATGGACACATTCTTGCTCAACACGTTGAGTCCGGCGCTAAAATGACGGTGAGTACCATTGCGGTACCAATCGAACAAGCTCGAAATGCGTTTGGTGTCATATCAATTGATGAAAACAACAAAATAGTCGATTTTCATGAGAAGCCCTCAGAACCGACGCCTCTCGCCGGCAATGAGTCGCACTGCCTTGCTTCAATGGGGAATTACGTTTTTGATACTGATTTCTTATTTGAACAATTAGAGCGTGATAGTCAAACGAAAGGGTCTGAACGTGACTTTGGTAAAGACATCATTCCAGCACTCATTGATAAACATGACGTCTATGCCTTCGAGTTCTCTAAAAGTAGTAAAAATGATTCTTACTGGCGTGATGTAGGAACACTGGACTCATATTGGGAGGCCAATATGGAATTAGTGGCTCCTGTGCCCGCGCTAAATATATACGATAAAGAGTGGCCAATTTGGACTTATCAGGAACAATTACCCCCTGCGAAGTTTGTCATGGAAAGTGAAACCAACCGTGGCGAAGCCTTGAATTCCGTTGTATCTGGTGGCTGTATTGTGTCTGGTTCCACCTTGGTGAAAACCGTGTGTTTTAGCAACGTCAGAGTCAAATCCGGCAGTACTGTTGATCAAAGCGTGATTTTACCGGGTGTGACTATTGGTACAGATTGTAAGATTCGTAAAGCCATTATCGACCGTGGTTGTGTTATTCCAGACAATACAGTCATCGGTCACAACCACGACGAAGATCGCGCTCGTGGTTTTAGAGTCTCTGAAAATGGCGTGGTATTAGTCACTAAAACTGAATTGGGCGATTAGTTCATTCAGCTTAGTGGCGACTTCGGTCGGTCTCTCCAACGGGAACATGTGTCCGCCAAACGGCAGCTCAATATGCTGAATATATTGCTTGTTGCCGCGGATAAATGGACTTCTTAATCGTGGGATACATACTTCTGTGTGCTTCCCTGTGAGCAAGTAGCTTGGCACAGTTAATTTGCCATTTTGCGCGCTTAAGTTGTCAGGTAATGTGCGAAAAATATTTGTCTCGATATTCACATCGAAATGCAGGTGACGATATTCTCCATCCATTCGGGTTACGGCTTCGACGTAATCGGCAATGCACTCTTTATCCATATTTCTAAATAGAGCACGCTCATGAAAATAAGCGACTAGGTCCGTTTTATGATGCCATTTAGTATTTCTAATTTTTGTCTTACCTGCTGGCGTAATTTTATCAATTAACTTTCCTCGCTTGGCGAACTTAAACACCCAGCTTGCCACACCTGTGACTAAGGGCGGATCTAACATAATTAAGCCTGCAAACATATTTGGATATTTACAAGCAGCCAAGAAAGAAATAACCGCGCCAAAAGAATGCCCAATCAGAACGACGGGTAATTCAGGCTTGCCATTTTTTGAGCGTTGCGTTTGTTCACTTTTTATAAAATGAACGAGTTCGTCAACTTGGTTTTGCCAGTTATTATTCAATGGGAAATCTGGGTTGTGCGCGAATTTGTCTAAAGCGATTAATTCACATGACTCGTCTACATGGTCAAATAGCTTTCGGTAACTTTGTGCTGGAAAGCCATTTGCATGTGCAAAGTGCACGAGACATTTTGCTTCACCAGACATGTTAACTCTTTTTGGTTCCTGCATTATCTTCCCTTTTGAGAGTGTTGTTTCACCCATTGTTTGGGCGAAATTCCATACCAAGACTTAAACGCCCTTCTGAAGTTGGCACTGTCAGAATAACCCAGATATTCTGCAGTTTGAGCGACCGAGTATGCATTTGATAATAAGCGTTTCGATTGCTCTGCCCTCGCCCCTTGCAATAGATCTTTGAAACTACATGATTCGAGTTCTAAATTTCGATGTAACGTACGCTTACTGATAAACAAACGCGAGGCAACATCCTCTAAACTTAAATGGCAACCCTCTTCTTCTCTCAACAATTTAAGTACGCGGTCTTTCATTGTTAAGTTCTGTTGCTGATATAACGCCAATTCACTTTCGCAACGAGCAACCGCTCTTTGAAAGCTAAATTCATCCACATTACTTAGCGCTTTACTCAAGTATACACTTGAAAAAGTTATACTGGATACGGCCTGCTCGAAATATAAATTTTGCGCTTTCATCGCTTGATATTTTATTTGGTATTCCGGTGCTGGGTAATCAAAATGGGCATCTTCTACCACGAGTTCACTCCCATCTTGAAAATCCAATGAATGCAGCATGTTCACTATCGCAATCATAACAGCTTCAATGATCGAACGATGCAAACTTCCTTGCCAATGCTCATCCTTCAAGGTCAACACCACGTTCTTATTCACTACCGTATAATCAACAGAGACAAAAGGCACTCGAATCCCCAAAAAACGACGGTGGAAGTTGAGTACTTCTGTCAAATTAGCACAATTGAGAGCCGCTAAACCGAAATCACCATGATGAGCAATTTCCAAGCGTTTGCCCACCCGTATACCAAAGTCGTTGAATCCATTCGTCTCAATTATTTTCTGCATCAAAGCATCAAATTGCTCAACACTCACCCGCGCATCCAATGCAATCAACTGCCCCAAATCTAAGCCTTCAGATGCTAACCAAGTGTCAACTTGCACACCTAGCGACTTCAATACGCTGATCACGTGACCGAAGTAATATGTAGGTAAACTGATATTTTGTTTCATCATCCGTTTCGCACTAATAAGCTTTCTGCGTGACGACTACGCTACGTTAAAATTAGCACCATGGCAACAAATGACTGTTTTATGTCACTCCTTGCTACTATTTCTTGACTTCAGGTCTGTACTATCAGCAGTACCAAAAAGGAGAATCTTGATGTTTCACTATCTGAAGTTTGCAAATTATTTTATATCCACACTTTTAGGCATTTCTACTGTTTTGCTAGGTCAACATTGGATATTAGTGGGTTTTGCTGTATTCGTTGCCTTCTATGTGATTGGTGACGCATTTTTTGGCGAAGATATGAGCCAACCCAAACTGAATAACAAAATGTTCTTAGACGCTATGCTATATGCCTCTGTCCCCACGACAATCCTCTTACTCAGCGTGTGCCTTTGGATAGTCACTCCGTATGATTGGACGTTTATGCATTGGATCTCTGATCACTTTGTGTATGACTTTGTGGCTGCTAAGCAAAATACAAACTTAGCAGAATTGGCTGTTGCCGTTGTATTTTGTGGATTAATGCTCAGTGGTGTAGCGACTGTCGTTGGCCATGAGCTAGTGCATCGAGTGGGTAACAAAACAGCAGTAACAACCGGTAGATGGTTAATGTCTCTTAGTTTTGATGCCAGTTTTTCAATCGAGCATGTGTTTAACCATCACGTTCACGTAGCAACAGAAAAGGACCCGGTCACTGCGCCCCGAGGCCGCTCAGTTTATATACAGGTCCCTTTAGCGATTTATGGGACAAGCAAAGCAGCCTGGGAAATAGAAAAGAAGCGGCTTCAACGCAAGAAGCTCCCTGTGCTAAGCTTGCAAAACCAATACATAACGGGTTGGTTAATGACTGTCGCATGGCTGGTCTTAGCGACCATATTAGCCGGTTGGCAAGGCTTGTTGTTTGTTTCCGGTGTCGGTATCGCCGCAAAAGTGATATTAGAAATAGTCAACTATATGGAACATTACGGTTTAGTGCGCCATCCACGCCAGCGAGTAGAGCCTCGTCATTCATGGAATAACAACCGAAAAATTAGCTGTTGGGCCATGTTCAACTTGCCGCGTCACAGCCATCACCATGCCCGAGGTGCAGTACCATTTGAAAAGCTTGAAGCAATGCCTGATGCACCCATTATGATCGGTGGCTATATCTCAACGATGCTTCTCGTGCTAATACCACCACTCTGGTATCGTCTTATGGCTTCTAAACTTCAGCATTGGGACGAAACAATGGCCAACGAACAAGAATTAGCCATTTTGGCCCAACAAAAGACCGAACGCATCAGTGCTAAGGCCCAGCGTCGCCGATTAATCTAGTGCTTGCATTCTCTCGGCTTCTACCCAGTCATGTTCAATTTTGGTAGAAGCCCAATAGAAAGTAATAATCGATAATATATAGGGTAAGAGTAAGCAACTGAGTGACATTCGCAATGCTTCAGCTTCACCCAATGAGCTTGTTAAATACTCACTGAGTAACCCGACAATAGTAGGGCCTCCACCTAACGCTATGATGTTAAGCACAAAGAAAAATAGTGCTGTCGACATTGCCCTTGCATTCACTGGCGCTAGCGTTTGAGCAATTGCAAAACAAGGGCCAAGATACATTCCACTACTAAATAGTAATATCGTCATTAATCCTAAAGATAGCCATACATCACCCACATGCAGCGATACAAAGAAGCATGGCACACCAATCAACATTGCATAAGTCGGTAGTAAGGCATACGCGCGTTTCGTGGTTCTCCCCCATTTATCTGCAATTACGCCACCAAGCCAAACACCAGCAGCATAAGCAGTCCCATTTACGATACCAAATACAATGAGCAACTGCTGTATGGGCATGTCGGAATGAACTCTAAAATAAAAGTCGATTATCCAAGTCGAAATCGCATAGTTACCAAAAGATCCAAAAGAAATACCAAGACACATACCCCACCACGTTGGAATTTTAAGAAGTCGTTTTACTGAAACCACAAACCCCATTTGCTTTGGACCATGACTGACTGTGGCTCTTGTCGGCTCTTTTACCGTCAGCTTGAGTAGCAAAGCTAAGATAACTCCAGGCACGCCAACAGCAATCATCACAGTGCGCCAATCTACTGAACCGCCATCTAAAAAAAATGCGGCAGCAAAATAAGCCGCCATAATGCCAAACGGTATCCCAAGCGAATAAACAGCCAGTGCTTTTGCTCTTTCAGTTTTATCGTAGAGATCAGATAAAATAGAGTGACTTGGTGGACTACCACCGGCTTCGCCGATGCCTACACCAACTCTGAGAATGGCGAGTTGCCAAAAGTTACTAGCAAAGCCTGACAAGGCTGTAAATCCACTCCATAATGTGAGTGAAACGCCTATGATATTGACTCTATTATAGCGGTCTGCTAACCAAGCGATTGGAATACCGACAACCGTATATAGCAGGGCAAAGGCGAAACCTTTTAACCAACCTAATTGCGCATCATCAAGGCCAAGATCAGCTTTTATAAATGGAGATAGAATACCGATAATTTGACGGTCAATAAAATTAAACGCATAGACAATCGTTAATATTATCAACACATAAGTACGGTAGGCATTATTTGCTTGCTTAACTTCTGTTGAGTTTAGCTTTTCTGAAGGTAGGTCGGCATTTGCCAAAATCATTCTCCGTTGATTTGCATGATCTAATAGTGGAGTAGCTAAGTTTAATATACCAGTAAATGTTAATTATTTGTGAACATCACCAAAAATAGGTGGAACGTACTTGCATGACCATCATCCTTATATACAATAAGAAGTCCGACCAGTTATATAACACCGTGGAAATTATCCTACATGAACATAGATGATTTACTGGCGCAAAGCGCTAGTCAAAAAGAAACGCCAAACATGAGTTTTGTAGTGCCTTCTAGCTGGAGCCAAGGCAGAACTGTTTATGGTGGCCTTTCCGCAGGTATGCTTTACGCAGCTGCAAGGCCTTACGTTGATGAAGCAAGAGTAATGCGCTCTAATTCGACCAACTTTGTAGGCCCACTAATGGCAGAGACACCGTTCTCTATCGATGTTGAAATAGTCAGAGAAGGTAAAAATGTTAGCCAAGTAATGGTCAGAGCGATTCAAAATGGCAAGACCTGTGTTGTATCTCAAATATGCTTTGGTACTAGTCGAGAGTCGAAAATTCGTGTAGACAATCAAGAGAAACACAACATGTTGGCGCCTAAAAAAGGTAACTTCATTCCTCCGATCCCGAAAGTAACGCCCAAATTTCTACGCAACATTGACTTGTCGATTCAAAGCGGAGGGATACCTTTTACTGGAAGAAAAACGTCGCATTATCATGGTTGGATGAGATTTAAAGAAATACGCGGCAAGGTAACAGACGCACATATTATCAGTATTATCGATGCTTGGCCTCCGACACTATTACAAATGTTAAAATGGCCAGCGCCTGCAAGTACAGTGAGTTGGAATGTAGAATTTATCCATCCTCATCGTGAGTTAAAGCCAACAGATTGGTTTGCGTATCAGGCCGAAACACGTCAAGCTGCCGGAGGTTATGGGCATACTGAGGCTAACATTTGGGATTCACATGGCGTATTGATTGCCATATCAAGACAAACTGTGGCTATTTTCGATTAAGCTTGCGAGTAGCTTAAGCCACTTTAAAGACGTCAGGATTGAATAGATGAATAATCTGTTCAACCTGATAGTTTGTCATGTCTAGCGCCTCTTCAATATCTTCCTCACTCAAGTTAAGCGATTTAAACAGAAATTCTGGTAAATGGGTTTGAACGCTATAATGGTGACCGAAGGTATTAATCACTGACAAATCGTAGGCTAATTGCATGATCTGAACTTCTAAGATGTCCGCTGCTGAGTCGTCGTGATGCTGCATCGCTATCGTTGAGACGATTGAATCCGGCAACATCCAGTGTTGCGATAAGGCTGCCGAAATCTCGGCGAAGGTAAAACCCATAATATCTTGCTGACAATCGCGAGGTAATAGACGAGAATCAAATCGACCACAATCTTTAGCTAAATTCGGGTTAACTTTTAGCACAACTAACTCACCTATGTTGTGTAGGAGTCCACTCACAAAAAGCCTATCTGCATCTCTGATCCCATTGAGTGAACCGAAATGCTTTGCTAATAGTGCACAACTTACGCTTTGCTCCCAAAATTTATCGAGGTCAACAAATTCGCTCTGCTCATTACTAAAGGCATTGGAAATACCAAATACTAAAGCGTAATCATAAACGGCTGAGGTGCCGATGACTTGGACAGCTCGTTGAAGTTGTTCAATTTTACGGGGAAAACGGTAGATAGCACTGTTTGCAATTCTAAGAATATGTGCTGCTAGGCCAGGGTCAGTCTGCACCAATGCGGCAATGCTTGCGGCATCGGTTGTTTCGTCCTCGATCAGGGTCTTTACTCGCATGGCCGTCTTGGGCACTGCAAACAAGTCTGATACCTTTTTAGCGTAATCTATCGCGTTCATTTATTCCCTAGACAGTCTGTGTTTTTTCAAATCATTGGCGAATCAGCAAAAATACCCTGCCTCTGAGCGCTTGTTTTCAAAAACACGTTAACCCTACCACAAATTTTTAACACGACTTGAAATGAAAGTTCAAGACATTTAGGACTATTTCAGTGAATTAAGCCTGGTTTCGTCATTTTTTACAACTTATGTAGTAAAAACAACCAATGAGCGCCGATTGCGGAAAACCAAAAAATTACCTAACATACGTTGCCGTAACAATTTAGCCAAAATTTGAGCTAGAAGGTATAAAGATCGCGACAACGGTTTTAATACAGAGAATGAAATATACGAATACAAATGGCAATATCACGCCCGTGTATCAAAGTGAGGTGAAATTGACCTTGTATTACAAATCTTAACAAAGAACTCGCCATGACTGCCAGAAATTCAATTATTTCCATGCTATTTGTTTGCCTTAGTTGCCTTGCAACTATGTTTTTTGTTGAACAACGCTGGCACGACCAAGTAGCGTCTCCCTTAAGTAATTTAGTCCCCTTCATTTCTATCATTCTTTTCGTTGTTGTCATTTTCACTTTAGCTCTGCGCCAGGCACTTACAATGTACGTTGCCAGCATCATCGCGCTAAGTACAATCGCGCACTTTTATATCTTACCGTATTTTAGTGAACAACAAGCACTCGCAAATGCGCCATTGATGCTCAAGCTACAAACCGAACATCTCTTAATGTCGTTTATCGTCCTACTTCCGATTTTTGGGCTCATTACAATCCCAGCCCATAGATTGATAAAAAGCTTCTTATATTTGTTAGGTAGCTTAATTGCTTGGGTCTTTTTTAGCATCGTCATTTCAAAAGCTGAGCCAATCGTGATCGAGGTGTCAACAAAGGTATTCAGTAGTATAGCGATGCACAACCCTTTCGAGACGTTTTGGTTTACCCCATTAGAATTTGCTTTAATCTGTATAACAATGGTCGCGATGTTAGTTATCGTTTTGGGTTCGCATAAAAACCTCTATTTGCTAGCAATTGCGGTTATGGCGGGTTATGTCATTGCTAAACCGTCCCCTGTATCCATTGTCTTACTAGCATGTTTAGCGAGTTTGTTGTGCTTGTATTCAGCAATCATGAATAGTCGAAACATGGCATTTAACGACGAATTGACCAGTATTCCAGCACGTCGTTCTATGACACAATATGCTGATGAGTTAAGCCGCCACTTTACTGTTGTGATGATAGACGTCGATCATTTTAAACGTTTCAACGATAAATATGGGCATGATTCCGGTGACGACGTTCTCAAACTGGTAGCAAGCAAGATCGCAAAAACGAGAAACGGTGCTAGAGCGTTTCGCTATGGTGGCGAGGAATTCACACTTGTATTTGACGGTAAATATATTGATGATGTGCGTGAAACGATCGAAGATCTAAGAGTTGAAATTGAAAGCTACCCAATGGCAATCAGGGTTCAGAAGCGCAGTCAAAAGTCAGCCTCGCAATCGCGGAATCGAAGACAAAGCCCCTTACGCCAAGAGATAGTGAAAGTAACATGTAGCTTTGGTATTGCTGAATCATTGTCTGGTAGCAAAGATTTCAAACCAACCTTAAAACGCGCTGATAATGCCTTATATAAAGCAAAAAAGGCGGGGCGAAACTGTGTAAGAACGGCGTAAGCCCAAAATCGCAACAAAGCTTAACAATGTATCAGTTAAGCTTATTTTCACGTTATAATCCCCAAACATTATTCTTAATCGGCACAATCATTGTCAGTGTTAAAAGTCCTATTTATTGGCCTTGTATGGCCAGAGGCTCGTTCCTCCGCAGCGAGCCAAAATATCTTAAGCTATATCGAATTGTTCAAGCAGCAAGGACACGAGGTATGTTTTGTCAGCGCATCTGAAAAGTCTGAACGCTCAACACCGCTAGATTGCCTTGTTGATGAACAACGCAGTGTGTTGTTGAATGATAGTAGTTTTGACGAATTCGTTCGTGAGTATCAGCCGAACATTGCTATTTTTGACCGTTACATTAGTGAAGAGCAGTTTTCTTGGCGAGTCGCAGAAGCTGCGCCAAATTGCCTAAAAGTCTTGGATTGTGAAGATTTACATTTTTTGCGTTATGCCAGACATGAGGCGTATAAAAACCAAGTCAATCCAAACCACTTTGCTAGTGTAGAGCCCTACCTCTATTCAGATACCTGCAAACGAGAGTTAGCCTCAATATGGCGGTGCGACATCAGTATTTTATTATCGGATTTTGAAACTAACTTATTGGTGGAACACTTCGGAATATCGTCTGACCTTCTTCACCACTGTCGCTTTTTACTCCCCAATAAGGATGCACAAAAAGATCCCCTCTATTCAGAGCGACGAGACTTCATCACGATTGGAAACTTTCGACATGCGCCTAACTGGGATGCAGTACTGACACTGCGCAGCAAAATTTGGCCAACTATAAAGAAGCACCTTCCTGATGCGAAATGTCATGTTTATGGTGCCTATTTACCTCCTAAAGCTAAACAACTAGAGAATAAGAAACTTGGCTTTTTGGTGCATGGTTATATTGAAGACGCTGAACAAGCCATTGGCTCATCTCGTGTATTACTTGCTCCAATAAACTTCGGTGCAGGCATTAAGGGAAAGCTGGTGGACGCAATGCGTTGTAACACACCCAGTGTCACTAGCCCAATTGGTAGCGAGGGCCTGATTGTAACGACAGATGTAGCGACAGATGCAGCAACAGACCACACGGTAGGTTTACCATCTTGGCCTGGCGCCATAAGCGATATCAGTGAAAATACTGATAACTTCATCAAGGAAGCGATAGCGTTATATCAGAATGAGGCGCGCTGGCTTGAGGCAAGCCAAGGCTGTGCGCAGCATATCAATGCCCTATTTGACTATGAAACGCAATCACATGGGCTATTAGAGAAGTTACAAAAAGTCTATGCGAACCTAAATCAACATCGAAATAAGCACTTTTTTGGGCAAATTCTTCAACACCATACAACAAGTTCAACGAAATACATGAGTCAATGGATAGAAGCCAAATCAAAACTGAAGTAACGTTATCTTGGGTTTATGGTGGTTAGCTGACTCAGCATTAACAATGGCTATGCCGTTTTCAGTAGTCGCTTAATTCTTTCTATTACGTGACCGACACCATCTCTTCTACCTTGGCTAAAGTATTGAGTGAGGTGCAAAGCCTCAAGATAAGTAAAATAATCAAATGAGCTAGCCTCTTGCCCAAGCGAATTCGCTTTTTCTAGCAGAAGTGAAAGAATACCACGGATCACTTTGCTCTCAGAGTACCCGTGTAACTCACCTGATATATTAGCCACCCAAACATCAGATTCACAACCTTTCAATAAAGTTGCCTCTGTGCGTTCTTCCACAACCAGTGTGTTTAACTTTTTGCTTGCTAACAAAAGCTGGCGATACTGATTATCCCACCCTTTGCTAGCTGCTATCTTACTCGCAATTGGGAGTGCTAAACTTGTTGAATCAATCCCCTCCCTTGACTCAATTATCTCACTGTCTTTACTTACGCTACTCGACATATCTTGCTTTAACGCTGATATAGCCGCTTGTAAGTGTTTCATGAAAAAGGAAATCTCTTCTTTGCTGGTGTAGCACCCGAGAGAAATCCTTAAGGTTCCCCCGATACCCAGTACTTTCATCAATGGCATGGCACAGTGATGACCAATCCTAACCGCAATATTCGATTGAAATAAGTATTGAGCAACATCATTGACATTCAGCTGATGGAAGCTGATAGAGACAGTGGCAATACTGTTGTCTCTTGTTTCAGGTTGCGCATGGTTACCCCAAACTTTAATGTCAGAGATATCCAAAAGAGAGCTCAACAAAAACGCTTTCAAGGTATTTTCGTGTACCTGAATTTCTGCCAAATGTTGATGGACAAAATGGGCCGCAGTAGCAAAACCAATCACCCCAGAAATATTAGGCGTACCAGCTTCAAATTTCAGCGGTGGGGGCGCGCATTCGAAACTATCAAAACTTGCATCGCTCAGCATTTCACCGCCCAGCTTGCTTGGTAACAAAGCCAGTAAGTTGTCATATTTGCCAAAAAGCATGCCAATGCCAGTTGGTCCGTACATTTTATGTGCACTGGCTACATAAAAATCACAGTCAAGCTTTTGCACATCAACCGGAACATGCGCTAGCGCTTGAGTACCATCAATCACACTGAGAATATTATGCTGCCGGGCTATCTTCAAGATAGACTCTAAAGGGTAAATATTCCCTAGGGCATTAGACACATGAGCAATCGCTAATAGAGCAACATCTTGAGTCAGTTTTGAACATAATGCCTGGAATTCGCGTTTATCAAACTGCCCTTCGCTTCCTAAAGGGAGCGTTTCAATCTCCAAACCCAATTGTCTCGCGAGCATTTGCCATGGGAGGATATTCGCATGATGCTCACTCGTCATAATTAAGATTTTTCTCCCACTCAGCATGTTGGCATGTAAGCCCTGTGCTATCAGGTTGAGGCTTTCTGTCGCACCACTGGTAAAAACGATTTCGGAAGGCGAACTAGCATTAATCAGTTTCTGCAGAGCCGTTCGAGAGCATTCATATGCTTGAGTAGCTTCGTTTGCTATTTCGTAGGCGCTGCGATGCACACTTGCATTATAATTTACGTAATACGACTCACTGGCCTTCAGCACAGCACCTAGCCGCTGTGTGCTAGCAGCGCTGTCTAAATACACTTGTTCTGGTCGTGCAGTGAAGAATGGAAATTGTGGTTTAAAGTTCACTTTGCCTCGATATCTGAAAATAAAAATAGCCAGCTTGACTAAAAGTCAGGGCCCATATTATGTATCATATACACTCACTCTTCGAGTTGTCTTCATGAAACTTCAGCAAATAATGTGTATTACAAATGACAATAATTGAAATCATGTCCTTGATAGGCGCCTTGTGTCTGCTCTTCGTTGTATTAAAAAATACAAAGATCGCTGACCTCAAAACCGATACGACACTGCAACATCGCTTTTTCGGCACCACCGTGTTGGTGTTTATTCTGTGGATTTTTCGTGCTGGAATAGTCGATGAACTTTACGTTCACTTTATGTGGCTAACATCCTTAGCCCTAGTTCTCGGCTTCCGCTGGGCCATTATTTCTGCCAGTTTAGTATTGCTTGCAGTCACTCTGTTAGGCTATGAACATGCCTCAATGTTAGGAGTAAACTGGTTGGCTGGCGTCGCAATGCCAATTGCGATCACCTATCTTATTTTCAGTTGGTCATTTCATAAGTTGCCACGTAACGTTTTTGTCTACCTTTTCGTTTGTGGCTTCTTTCCTGGTGCAATTACAATTTCATTAAAAATGCTGATATTAGCCGGTTATTACTACATCGATACTGACCTGACATGGGACACTATCTATCAGAATTATGTACTACTCACCCCTCTCCTGTTATTTCCAGAAGCGATGTTCAATGGCATGACAATGACGGTACTCATCGTCCACAAACCCCATTGGGTTTATACTTTCCACGACAAATTTTATATTGATAACAAATAATAGCGGTATATTGCATGGCAATACTCTGTTCGGAAAACGAAAAAGGCTGCAGATGCAGCCTTTTCCATGAGGGTCAATGAATTGCGCTATGTACTAGTCGAGCAAAACATCCAATATGTTACTTAGCTCTGTCTTCCCTTCTTTTATCTCTTCTACGCTCAAGCCAGCCAACTCATGCGGAAATACAAGCCACTCATCACTCTCATTCACAAAGTAATCAGGCACAATTTGTGTTTTATTGTTCTGAGGCTTGTACCAAGGAGTCGCAATTCTTATTTCTTTCGGCGTATTTAAGCGCATCAGCGTTTCAATCTGATTGATAAGGGCTTCGACACTGCGGCCTGAATCAAACACGTCATCCACAATCAACAAGCTATCTCCAGCATTCGCATTCTCAATAAGATAATGCAATCCATGAACCTTTATTTCTTTGGATTGTTTATTAATGCCGTAGTAAGACGATGTGCGCACCGCGATATGATCAGTTGGCGTATCTTTGTATTCAAAAAACTCTTGAACAGCAATCCCTATAGGCGCTCCGCCGCGCCAGATGCCAATGATAAAATCAGGCTTAAATCCGTCTTTAAACACTTTTGATGCTAAACGAAAACTATCCTCTAAAAGGGATTGTGAACTGATATATTTTTTGCTCAAAATAAACTCTCTGTTAAATCTGTATCAGATAAAGGTAAAAACAAGTAAGAACTTGCCACTATAGATTCATGTTCGCATAGTATAACGATTATTGGGTTTGTAAGCTATTTGCAGGATGAATTGAAGCAGCCCTAAACGCAGGGTATAAAGTAGCAGCAATACATAAGCCGAGTGAACTTAACGATATTACCAACACTTCTGACCAACGTAAATCAATGGGCAGGCCCATACCATTCGGACCAAAGCCTAAATTTACGCCAATCAAGCTGAGTATATTATTCAGTTGCGACACCAGTAACAAGCCTAATGCAAGCCCAGCCAGAATGCCTTTTACGCCATTAAATACACCATTAAGAATGAAAATTAACATCACATCTTTCGGCAATAAGCCTTGGGTTTGTAATATTGCAATATCACTGGTTTTTTCACTGACAACCATCACCAGTGCTGAAACGATATTAAAAGCCGCGACAGCAATGATCAGTAATAGCATGAGAGACATCATTGACTTTTCCATACTCACTGCGTCAAACAAAGGACCTTGTCTTGAGCGCCAGGTGGTATATTCCAAACCTTGTTTATCTAGGGCCTGAGTGACACTTTCGTATTCGAATGCATCTTCAAGGTAGAGACGTTGACTCACAAAGTCGAGATTGCGCTTTCGAGACAACTTCGCAATATCATGAATATTCATTA
Organism: Brumicola blandensis; assembly: GCF_031846165.1. Classification (NCBI taxonomy): domain Bacteria; kingdom Pseudomonadati; phylum Pseudomonadota; class Gammaproteobacteria; order Alteromonadales; family Alteromonadaceae; genus Brumicola; species Brumicola blandensis. Next base: position 489,633 of record NZ_JAVRIE010000001.1, on the reverse strand, counting down.
GCATGACTTTATCATCAGCCTCGCTATTCAGTTGAAACAAGCCTCCAATCGTTACCAAGCGTTGACTAGGCATTCTACCTAAAGGAGTAAACACGCTAGCGTTTGGGCTAATAACACGTAACTGATCGCCTATGCTGACTCTCATTTGACTCGCCAAGGCTCGGCTGATCAGTACTTGAAAACTCCCCTGACGCATTGACTGCCAGCTACCAGCGATCATATTCTTTGCAATGATAGAGTGCTTTTGCACTTGCTCAGTATCTATCCCCTGAAGAAAGACTCCTTTGATTGTCTTGCTAGATTGAATAATCGCTTCCTGTTCAGTGAAGTCAGTTGTAAATACGACTTGTTGTGCAAGGTCACTTGAAAACTCAAGCGGTTCTCGACTTTCAACAACAATATGCGGGAGTATCCCCAGTATCTTTTGTTTAAGTTGCCCCTCCAGCCCATTCATAACTGAAATAACAGTGATCAATGATGCGATGCCAAGGGCGATACCAACCACCGAGAACAAGTTTATAAAGGCAATAAAACTGCGTTTAACTGAGGTTTTGGAATATCGCATTCCGATGAATGCTGAAATTGGTAGGCGCAACATAGAGTATATACTTCAGTCCATTTTATGTATTGGAAGGTCGACAAGTGTAGCAAAGTCTTGCTAACGCATTTGCTCACAAGCCTACAAGGTTGTAATAAGTCATAAACAACAGTGAAACTTGCGGACAATTTTGTTAAATTACGTGACTTGCATTCTACCCTAAGCATTGGGGGGCTGCTACTCCCTACTCGGGATTAATGCCATGTGCGGCGATTACAGGAACGTTTCCATTGAACTCATTAGAAGAAAAACAAGCCAACTTCGGCTCATACTTTTTAATAAAGCATGCAACCAAAGTAAACGTAAAATTTATTGATAGCAGCCTAGTTAATCAAAGCATGGATGAATTTGAAGCCAGTATGCCCTATGCTTTTCGTATCGCTTCTGAACTCTCTGAGATAGAATCTCAAGCACTAAAACCGCTGCGTTCACTAGGTGACAAACTAGAAGACTTAGTGGATTACTTGCAAATGCAAGCGCGAAAAATCGACCTTATGATGTCTTACATACTGATTCAACAAGATGATGAGGCACTTAGAAAAACCGCATCTAAATTTGGTGGCGGAGGTGTTATCGTTGAACATCAGGATGCGCCAGAATTAGGTCAGCTTGCAGAAGTTAAAATCTTTCTAGAAAAAGAAGCGGCTGCCATATTCTGTCTAGCTGAAGTCATTGAGGTTGAACACATCGATGATCTTTATCAAGTCAGTTACGTTTACACACACATCCGTGAGCAGGACCAGGAACTTTTGGTTCGTGCCAGTTTACATTTACAAACTTCTCAACTTCGTAAAAATCGTTAACATTTTTAGTGTTAGCGATGAGTGATTGGGCGGACTTGTTTTGCAATCTTATATAATCAAAGAGTTTTTTTCTTCGTAGTATGTCAAATTTATTCAATATTCCATTACCCAAAACAAAATCTGCCTCCGGCTCACAGGCGTCTGCGCGCATCATCGATCATATTCAGTGGGGCGAACTGCAGGGTGCTAGCTCAGCACTTAGCATTGCAAATGCCGGTAAAAGCCATAGCGGGCCTTTAATTGTTATCACCGAGGATAGCCCCAAAGCGATCAAGCTAGAAAAAGAACTGGCATTTTTCCTTCGGGCCGATGACATACATGTGCAGCTTTTTCCCGATTGGGAAACCCTACCTTATGATGGTTTTTCACCTCATCAGGATATTGTTTCTCAGCGATTAGAGACCTTATATTTATTAAATAAGAAGCAAGCGGGTATCTTTATTGTGCCCATGAATACACTCTTGCAGCGTTTAGCACCAGTAGATTATGTGGGACAACATCTCTTGTACCTCAAGGTTGGTGAAACAATAGATACTGATGACTTCAAACGCAAATTAGAAAAGTCTGGTTATCTACACGTCAGTCAGGTGATGTCACACAGTGAATTTTCTGTTCGAGGCAGTATTATTGACTTATTCCCAATGGGTAGTGATCACCCCTTCAGAATCGATTTATTTGATGATGAGATTGACTCTATTCGACTATTCGATCCTGAGAGTCAGCGAAGCCTTGATGAAACCGATGCCATTCGCTTATTGCCGGCTAGAGAATTCCCAACCGATAAACCAGCAATTACGGGTTTCCGTGAACGCTATTTAGAAAAATTTGAACGCAGTAATACTGCAGATAAAGAGTCGATTTTCTATCAGGTGAGCAAAGGTACAATGCCAAGTGGTATTGAATACTACCTTCCACTCTTCTTCGATAAAACAGCGAGCCTGTTTGATTATTTAAACGATGACTCATTACTCATCTGTATGGGTGATATGCAGGCGGCGTCTGATCGATTTAGCAAAGATCTGAATAACCGTTACGAACAATACCGTTATAACTTAGCGCGTCCATTGCTAGCGCCAATCGATTTATTTTTAGATACACATGAGTTACTCAATTCTTTGAAACAGTGGCCACGCGCTTTCATCGTGCCAGAAACCTTACCGAAGAAAGCGGGCAAATATAATTTTTCATGTCACCCTGTCACAAATATTGGTATTGATCTCACCGCAACGAATCCATATCAGGCTATACAGGCAGAAGTAAAAAAAGCCTTAGAGAAAAAAACGAAAGTGATTTTCATCGCAGAATCACAAGGTCGAAAAGAAAACCTGATCGATATTCTTAATAAAGCGAAAATTAAACCGTCTAATTCACCTACCCTTGAGGATGCATTGACACATACCAGCCAACATATATTTATATGTGTAGGTATGGTTGAAAACAGTTTTGCTTTTGAGGACGGTAAGCAATCGTTTTTGTTTGTCACTGAGACTCAATTACTTGGGCATAAAGTCAGCCGCCGTAAACTGAAAGATAAGCGCAAAGTCAGTGATGAAGCATCAATAGTTCGAAATCTCGCAGAGTTAACCGAAGGCCAACCGGTTGTGCATATTGACCATGGTGTTGGTAGATTTCTCGGCATGCAAACCTTAGATGCGGGAGGAGTGACTACAGAGTACCTCACTATTGAATATGCAAAAGGTGCTAAGTTGTACGTTCCGGTGTCTAGTTTGCATCTAATAAGTCGCTATTCTGGGGGAGATCCAGACCATGCTCCTATACATTTACTCGGTAACGATACCTGGAGCAAAGCTAAACGTAAGGCGGCAGAGAAAGTCAGGGATGTCGCTGCACAGCTGCTAGACGTATATGCTAAACGAGCTGCAAAACCTGGTTACGCATACCCAATTGAATGGCAAGAATATCAAACCTTCGAAGACAGTTTTCCTTTTGAAGAAACTGTAGACCAAAAAACCGCCATCAATGCCGTTTTACAGGATATGGGCAGCCCAAATGCAATGGATCGTCTAGTCTGTGGTGATGTTGGTTTTGGTAAAACTGAAGTTGCAATGCGTGCTGCATACATTGCTGCATCTAGCGGGAAACAGGTCGCGATATTAGTTCCCACCACCCTACTAGCTCAGCAACACTACGAGAACTTTAAAGATCGATTTGCTCAATGGCCATTTAAAATCGAAGTAATTTCCCGCTTTGGCAGTGCAAAAGAGCAAAAGGTTGTGATTGAAGAACTAGCCAATGGCCAAGCAGATATTGTAGTAGGAACGCATAAGCTCTTGCAGGATGATGTGAAGTTTAAAGATCTTGGTTTAGTCATCATTGACGAAGAACATCGCTTTGGTGTGCGCCAGAAAGAAAAATTCAAAGCCTTACGTGCAGATGTCGATATTCTTACGCTCACCGCTACCCCTATTCCTAGAACACTGAATATGGCGATGAGTGGTATGCGCGATTTATCTATCATCGCAACGCCGCCAGCCAAGCGTTTGGCGATTAAAACCTTCGTGCAGGTTCGCCAGGAAGACATCGTGCGTGAAGCTGTTATGCGCGAAATTTTGCGTGGTGGTCAAGTTTACTTTCTACATAACGAAGTGAAGACAATTGAGAAAACTGCCCGTGAAATCGAAGAAATCATTCCTGAAGCGCGTATCGCAATTGCGCACGGTCAAATGCGTGAACGCGAACTCGAAAATGTAATGAATGATTTCTATCATCAACGTTACAATGTATTAGTGTGTACCACGATTGTCGAGACGGGTATTGATGTACCTACCGCTAATACTATTATCATGGACAGAGCTGATCATCTTGGACTCGCTCAGTTACACCAACTAAGAGGGCGTGTTGGGCGTTCGCATCATCAAGCTTATGCGTACTTATTAACACCTCATCCACGTCGAATGACCAAGGATGCGAGTAAACGGCTAGACGCCATTGCCTCTCTTGAAGACTTGGGTGCGGGATTTGCGTTAGCGACTCACGACTTGGAAATTCGTGGTGCGGGTGAACTGCTTGGTGATGACCAATCAGGTCAGATTAATTCGGTTGGCTTTAGCTTGTACATGGAAATGTTGGAACAAGCCGTACAAGCTCTAAAAGACGGTAAAGAGCCGTCATTAGACGATGTATTATCGGCGCAAACAGAAGTTGACCTGCGTATACCCGCTTTGCTACCAGATGATTATATTGGTGATGTAAATACTCGCCTTTCCTTGTACAAGAAGCTAGCAAACTGCAAGTCGCAGCTAGAAATAGATGAATATCAAATTGAACTGATAGACCGCTTTGGACTGCTACCAGATAGCGCCAAAAACCTTGTTCGTCAGTCGAGTTTGAAGCTCATCGCTGAGAAACTCGGAATACAAAAGATAGAAATTAGCCAAACAGGTGGCAGTATTGAGTTTGAGCAAAACACCAAGATTGATCCAGGCTACCTAATTCAGTTGATTCAAAAGTACCCCAGTCAATATAAATTTGATGGGCCTCAAAAACTTAGGTTTGTGAAAAAACTCGACAGCGCGCAACAAAAACTGGATCATGTAACAGAATTGCTAGAAAAATTTGTCAAGGAATGCCATGCGAGCTAACTCAGTGAAACCTTTGCTTAAGGTTATCAATGCATTACTAATATTAGCTATGCCCATAGCAGCCAATGCTCAATCAGATAATCCAGCTTCGGTTGAAGATACTGATTGGTGGTTCGATGTTGAAGTGATTGCTTTTCAACGCAGTGCATCTTCTCAGGTTGAGGAAGATTTTTCGAAAGCGACCTTTAACGCAGAATCTACGTCGCCAGTCGATCTGCTTTCTTATCCTTTGTATCGTAAAGCCAACCCATTAGTAAATATTCAAAAAATGGTCTTTGAATGCATTCCCGAAGAGCCTGAATTTCCAAGCCGCTTAGTGAATATATTCTCGCCATTAGCGCCATTCAACATGGTGGAAGACAACCGTCAGGAAGAAACAAACACTGAACAAACCGATATAGATGACACTTTTCAAGCCGATATCTCACTCTGGTCACAAAAGTTGAAAGAGAAGGAAGCGTGCGATAACACGAGAGAACAGCTCGTTGCACAGATGATTCAATATAAGAATGTCGATTCAGTCCCTATATATCTGCAACAGGAAACACTAGAGCAAACCCGTAACCACCACCTATTGAGTGACGACCAGTTCTATCTTAAAGACTATGCTTCGCGTCTTTTTGCACAGCGTGACGTGCAAGCCCTGATACATGTTGCATGGCGACAACCCGTGGTATTTGGTGAAGAAAATGCCAAATTTTATCGTGTTTACGCTGGTCAACGCTTGCAACTTCCCCCACCGTCAAGTCCAAGGTATGATGAATTAAAAGAAAAGTATGAGCCCGACGAAGATAGCGTAATTGATCAAAATTCAGAGACCTTTTTTGAAGAGCTTAAAGCCCAACTTCAAGCTGGCAATACGGTCGATTGGACACGCCAAGAAGCAAGTGTCCCAAATACAAAAGGGTCAGAAAGCCACATTGAGCCTTGGGAGTTAGATGGACAAATGAAGGTGTATTTGAAATACATCAACAGAGTACCTTATCTGCATATTGAGGCTGAGTTTGAGCATGTAGAATTGAAAGTCGATACCTTCGGTGATGCTTACTTTGAACAATATCCCTTCAAACAGCGTCGACGTATCATCAGTAAGCAGATTCATTATTTCGATCACCCTAAATTTGGTTTTGTAGTGCGACTTCAGCGGTATGAGTTTCCGAAAGAAGAGATTGCTGAAAACTAGTTTCAAGCCTAGGGCTTATTTATCCTTATACAACAGTTAAACTGAGTTTACGCTATCGATAGCAAGGCTAAGCGAAGAAACACACACAGCGGAAATTGCACAACATGAAAATATATACGAAAACTGGCGATAAAGGCACGACGCAGGTATACACCTCAGAAGTTTTAAGACTGAGCAAAGACGATATCATTTTAGAATGTTATGGCACCTTAGATGAACTGAATAGCCACATTGGTTTGTTGTCAGCCTTGTTAAATGAAAAAGAGAATTTAAGTGCAAGCTCCTTGAGTTGCGAGTTTCTTCAATCAATCCAACACAACTTGTTTTCTATCGGCTTTGCAATATCAGACAAGCCACAATTAAACGAAAATAGCGTCGAGGTATTGGAGACAGCAATTGATGAGCTTCAGTCAACACTATCACCACAAACCAAATTCATTCTACCTGGTGGTTCACAACTCGGTGCCCAGGCTCACGTTGCACGAACCATTGCAAGACGCGCAGAAAGAAACCTTGTTGCTTTATCCGCTCAGCAGAACATCCCTGATATTTGTATCGCTTATATTAATCGTTTATCGGACTATCTGTTCGTTGCGGCCCGCAGTTTTAATGCAAGAACAGGCATTGCCGACATCGAAATTTAAGCCCCACAGAAACAGTAAGCTTTTCAGCTAAGTTAATCCTCTTGTAAACGATTGATCAAAGCCTGATGCTCTAGGTACTCCGCTCGTTTTGCCTCTAAGGTGTTGCGGCCCTGCTCTGGTCGCGGTGCCAACAGTGATAGCCAACGTTGGCTATACGTGGTTGATTGCGACAAACCATCGATGGTCTTTTCTGCTTCGCTAGGAGAGTTACACACAAGGACCATATCGCAGCCCGCATCAAGGGCCAGTTCCGCGCGGTCGCAAACACTGCCGCCAACACTCGCAGCTTCCATAGATAGGTCATCAGAAAAGACAGTGCCGTTGAAACCAAGTTCACCGCGCAATACATCATGGATCCAAGTGCGTGAAAAACCAGCTGGTTTATCGTCAATCTCTGGATAGATGACATGAGCTGGCATGATGGCATCAATCTGTTGTTTAGCAATCATTTTTGAAAAGACATGCATGTCACTTTCTTTGATTTCTGCGTAGGTCCGCGTATCAACGGGCATCGCTATATGGCTATCTTCAGCCACAGAGCCATGGCCAGGAAAATGCTTTCCTGTTGTTTTCATACCAGCTGCATGCATACCTTGGGTGTAGCATTCACTGAGTCGAATAACCTCCGCAGGATCAGCGGAAAAGGCCCTTGATTTAATCACTTCACTGACACCATTTAGATCTAATACAGGAGCAAAGCTGATATCAATATCGAGAATAAGCAACTCATACGCCATCACAAAGCCCATTGCAAATGCCAAAGCGTGTTGCTGCTGCTCTTTTGCAGTTTCAGAAAAATTATTAAAGCGGTTCTCAATACTGGCCATAGGCGGTATTTTTGTAAAACCTTCTTGAAAGCGCTGTACTCTGCCCCCCTCATGATCCACTGAAATCAGGAAAGGCCGAGAAACGGTTTTTCTGATATCTTTTACGAGTGCTGATAACTGTTCTTTGTCCGCAAAATTACGAGAAAATAAGATAAGCCCACCCACAAGTGGGTGCTGGAGTTTCTCGCGTTCAAGTTGGTCTAACTCATAAGCTAAAACATCTAAAACGATTGGTGACATTTCTACCCCTTTTAATTACTTGTGTACCAAGCTATTTTCACTTAGCCTATTCATTCCAAAGCAAACTATAAGAACAAAAAATGAAGTTTATCAAACCTGCATTGGCTGCCCTATTTCTACTTATCTTTCTAATTTGCATAATAGCCTATTTCATATTAAAAGGCAGTCTACCTAGCCTTGATGGGACGATTAAAACCCGACATATTCACGCTCAAACTAAAATACAAAGAGACCGATATGGCACTGCGATTATCAGCGCAGACAATAAAAAGGATGCAGCCTTCGCCTTGGGCTATGCGCACGCGCAAGATCGCCTTTTTCAAATGGATTTATTGCGCAGAACCGCCGCAGGTGAATTGTCTGAAATTGTCGGCGCTGCTGCGTTAAATATCGACAAATCAAATCGATTCCATCAATTTCGACAACGTGCTGCAGCGATTATAACCAAGTTGCCTGCAGCTCAAGTTGCTTTGCTAGAGGCCTACGCTAAGGGCGTTAACGAAGCAGCTGAGGCTTATAGCGTTAGGCCCTTTGAGTACCTTCTCACTGGTAGTGAATTTGCACCTTGGAAAATGGAGGACAGCTTACTTGTTAGCTTTAGTATGTATCTCGATTTACAAGGTGGACAAGTAGAGCGAGACTTTACCAACACATTTATAGTACAACGTTTTGGTCTATCTATGCTTAGCTTCTTAAACCAAGCGAGCCCTTATCAAGCCGCTCTTGATGGCAGCGTAATGAGCAGCCCTTCGATCCCAAGTCCTGATCCCAACAATACACAAACTTTTCGAGCTACTACGAGCCAAATTAATTCAATAAATGAGCTGGACGTATTCGCCTATGAAGCAATCGAAGAGGTCGATGATATTGGGAGTAACAATTGGGCTGTGACGGGAGCCCTCAGCAACACAAAAAGCGCCATGCTCAGCGATGACATGCATTTAGGCCTCAGAGTTCCCCCTATTTGGTACAAGGCTCAACTTAATTATACTGCTGGGCAACAAGAGATAAAAGTAACAGGCGTCTCTTTGCCAGGCTCTCCTGGCATTATTGTGGGCTCAAATGGACACATTGCTTGGGGATTTACAAACGCAAACCTCGATAATGTCGATTGGGTCGAGCTATCACCCTACGCATTAACACAACAAGTTAACGAAACCATACTAAGCCCTGATGGTGCTGAAGAACTTGTCATTGAAATGAGCCAATATGGCCCAGTGAAACAAATCCGCGACAAAAAATACGCGCTATCCTGGGTTGCCCACCAGTCCTATGCTGTCAATGTAAAAGTAAATGACTTAGCTGAAGCTAAAAACCTGAAAGAGGGTTTTGAAATTGCACAACAAGTAAGGATCCCAATCCAAAACTTAGTGCTCGCTGATGCAGAGGGTAACGCAGGATGGAGAACGATTGGCGCACTTAGTGCGAGGCCAAGTCCCTCACTTTCTGCTATTAGTGAAGCGGAATACTCCTCTCTATGGCAACAGCATGAATTCGATTCGCCGCAAAATATCAATCCAACGAGCGGTCGCCTATGGACTGCTAACGCACGAGTCATGTCCATTGATGACATGCGTCGCTTTGGCGATGGTGGTTATGCTCTGGGCATTCGAGGCTTACAAATACGAGACCTATTATTCGCTAAGTCAAAATTTGCAGAACAAGATTTTTATAATATTCAATTGAACAACCAAGCACTATTTCTCGGGCCTTGGCACAACTTACTATTAAATGTTTTAGAGTCTCAGCCTGAAAAATATCAAAATGATATAAAAGCCTTACAAGAATGGCAAAACTGTGCCTGCAGTGATTCAATTGGCTATACCTTAACGCGTTATTTCCGTTCAACTGTCATTAACCGATTGCTAGAGCCAATTAATCAGCAAGTAAGATCAAATGGTTTAAGTTTGCGAAATGCTTTACGAAAAATTGAGCCTGCTGTATGGCAGTTGATTGATGACGAAGTGGACACTTGGTTGCCTGTTGGAGAAGCAAGTTACGGCTCGTTTCTTTTAAGCTCCTACGATAAAACTAGAGCAGACCTGATAAAACAACATAATGCTGACCCATCAAGTTTAGTGGGATTAGAATGGGGAAAAGTAAACAAACTCGCCATCAAACATCCCTTTTCATCTCAACTAGGTCCTTTCGGCAGTTTTCTTACTATGCCTGAATCTGCCGGCTTCGGTGACAGTTATATGCCCGCGGTACAGCGCTCCTCATTTGGTGCATCACAACGACTAATTGTACAACCTGGTAACGAAGAAAATGGTATCCTCACGATCCCTGGAGGACAATCTGGCCATCCACTTTCTGTGTTTTTCAAAACCGGGTACTCAGAGTTTGTTGAAAATGAAGCACAACGTTTCCTACCCGAAGAGGTACAACACACCTTAGTCTTTGAAGTGGAATAGATTTATTGTGAATTTACAGTTTGTCTAACAAGCCGCTTTGCAAGACATAGTCACGCCATTGCTGCTCCGCGGCAATGCGTGCGTTCCCCTGGTAAGCATCGTTTTCTAGTATTTCGATTGCTTTGAGCACCAAAGCATCTCTTTCAGCAACCAACTTCCTGGCTCTTTCATGAAGACCCGTTAAGTATGGGTATTGGTTGATAAGGCTGTCAATTTCCTGAAAATAAAGGAACCTTTCTACGAAGCTATCATTGAATAACTGCTTTTTAGCTTGATACTCGATATAAACAAGCCCCTGCTCACCGCTTATTAGCTCTAGCTCTCTCTGCAGTAAATTTGCTTCGCTTGCTACTAGCAATGCTTGTTCTTGCCAATAGACTAAAGCAGCGCGGTCATCGTTTATAACAGCTTGCTTAATGCCTTCTTGGAAATCACTCGCACTCATTAATTCGGAAAGGCTTAGCAAGGGAATTGAAGCTTGGTCGCGCTCTAGAGTGGATACTTCGCTTACTGCATCTTCATCGCTCGGTTGGCAAGCAAATAAAAACAGAAAAGCGCTCGCCATTAGCGAACGCTTTACCAGCATTGACGTTGATAGAGTGTTCAGTTTGAGCACCTTTATATAGACAGTACTTAGATAGACCAGCGCGAAACAGCGCTGGAACATAAGGCAGATTTAATCGGTTTTGATATTCTCAACACGACTTTTTAATTTTTGACCCGGTCTAAATGTAACCACTCTGCGGGCTTTGATAGGAATATCTTCACCAGTTTTCGGGTTCCGTCCGGGACGTTCATTTTTAGTTCTTAGGTCAAAATTACCAAAACCTGAAAGCTTTACTTGTTCTCCAGATTCCAGGCACGCTTTGATCTCTTCGAAGAATGCTTCTACGAGATCCTTTGCGTCGCGTTTATTTAAACCTAATTTTTCAAACAAATGTTCAGCCATTTCGGCTTTGGTTAATGCCATTCGATTAATCTCTCAAAGATGCACTAAAGTTGTTTTCCAGCGCTTGCACTACTATATCGACAGATTTTTGAATATCTGCATCTTCAAGTGTTCGCTCTGGGTTCTGTAACCAAATTGAAAGTGCCAAGCTTTTATAGCCAGGTTCAATCCCTTTCCCTTTGTATACATCAAACAAGTTTAGGTCAATCAAGTCGGTTACGCCAAGTTTTTCGATACTTTTTAGTAATTTACCAGTATCGACCGTTTCTTTTACTGTAACAGCAATGTCGCGGCGATTCACTGGAAATTTAGAAATTGCTTTGATCCAAGGCAATGTTCTTGATGAAATACTAACCAATTCCAGCTCAAATGCAAAGGTCTTACCTTGCAATCCGAGTCCTTTTTCAAGTTTAGGGTGAATCGCACCGACATGTCCAATTAACTGACCGTCTTTGAATACCCCAGCACACTGACCTGGATGGAAAGCAGAATGACTTTCTGCTTTAAATTCAATATTCTGCTCATCTCTGCTCAGAGACATAATATTTTCAACGACTGCTTTCGCATCGAAAAAATCAAGGGATGCAGACGGAATAGACCAATGCTCGTTCGCCGTATTACCCGAAAGCACTCCAGACAACATACTTTCTTGTACGACACCTGACTTTTCACTCTTACTTGGTGTAAAGCGTAAGCCTGTTTCAAACAACTTAATGTTACTTTGTTGTCTTTTTTGATTGTAAGACAATGCACCAAGCAAACCTGGTAATAAACTCACTCTCATTACTGACATGTCTGAAGAAATAGGATGCGGTAAGACTAAGCCTTCGAGATCTGGAAATAACATTGATTGTTTTTTCGGGTCAACAAATGAATAGGTAATGGCTTCTTGGAAGCCTTCATCTACCAACAAATCCTTAAAGCGATTCAAATCGATACTCGCTTCCGCGCTGTCACGCATTTTTAAGCTCGCAACGGGTGCTTGATTAGGAATGTTGTTGTATCCATAAACGCGAGCAATCTCTTCGATCAAGTCTTCTTCAATATTCATATCGAAACGGTAAAGAGGTGCCACAACTTCCCAACGGTCGTCTTTCACAGTGACTTCAAGACCTAGACGCTGAAGAATATCGCTCACGCGCGCTGAATCAATATTGATGCCCAATACACGAGCCAAACGCTCAGCACGCAATGTAATTTTGGCGGGTGTAGGCAAATGTGAAGCATCTCTTGCTTCAAATACTGGCCCCACTTCACCACCAACAACAGCAACGAGTAACTCAGTTGCACGCTCCATTGCTTGCAGTTGTAGCTCTGGATCAACTCCGCGCTCATAGCGGTGAGATGCATCGGTATGCAAGCCGTATTGACGGGCTTTACCCATGATAGCGTCGGGTGAGAAAAAAGCACTTTCTAAAAAGATATTTTGAGTTTTTTCACTGACACCAGAGTGCAATCCACCAAATATACCGGCTATCGCTAATGCTTTATCTTGGTCTGCGATAACTAAGGTATTCGATTTTAGCGAAATTTCGTTTTCATCTAATAAGGTGAGTTTTTCACCCTCTTCAGCCATTCTAACAACAATATCGCCTGATAGAACGTCATTATCAAACGCATGCATCGGGTGGCCAAGTTCGAGCAATACGTAGTTGGTGACATCAACGACGGCGTCGATACTACGGATACCGCTACGACGCAGCTTCTCTTGCATCCATAAAGGGCTTGGATTTGATAAATCAACATTTTTGATGACCCTGCCGAGATAAATCGGACATGCATCTGGCGCTGCTAACTGAATCCCGCGTTGTTCTTCGGTAGTTACTTTGGCAGAAGAGATCGCGACTTCCTTAACATCAAGTTGATTCAACACGCCGACTTCTCGTGCGATTCCTTTCATACCAAGGCAGTCTGCTCGGTTTGGTGTTAAATCAACTTCGATACAATTGTCATCTAAGTCAAGGTATTCACGTATATCAGCACCGATTGGGGCGTCAGCGGGTAATTCAAGTATACCGCTGTGGTCATCGCCCATACCTAATTCAGAAAAGCTACACAGCATACCAAAAGAGGGCTGACCGCGAAGCTTTGCCTTCTTAATTTTAAAGTTCCCAGGCAAGACCGCACCTACCATTGCAACAGCAACTTTTAATCCTAAGCGACAATTGGGTGCACCGCAGACGATGTCGAGTAGCTCATCGCCACCCACATTAATTTTGGTTACCTGTAGCTTATCAGCGTCTGGATGTTGGCCACATTCAACCACCTCACCTATAACAACACCTGAAAAAGCTTCAGCAACTGGCGCTACGTCATCGACCTCTAGGCCAGCCATGCTTAATTGTTCGGATAACTCATTTGTAGAGATGGCTGGGTTTACCCACTCTCTTAACCATTTTTCACTGAATTTCATTGATAAACTCTGTTTTACTTAAATTGCTTCAGGAAACGAAGATCGTTCTCGAAAAAGGCACGTAAATCATTCACGCCATAACGTAACATTGTTAGTCGTTCTACGCCCATACCAAAGGCAAACCCAGTATATTCTTCTGGGTCGATGTTAACTGCCTTCAATACATTGGGATGCACCATCCCACAACCTAACACTTCTAACCAACTACCATCTTTACTCATTACGTCAACTTCAGCTGAAGGCTCTGTAAATGGGAAGTAAGAAGGTCGGAAACGAACGGTCATTTCTTCTTCAAAGAAGTGATTTAAAAAGTCGTGCAAAATGCCTTTTAGTTCAGCGAAGCTAACATTTTTGTCAACCATCAAACCTTCTACTTGGTGAAACATCGGCGTGTGCGTTTGATCATAGTCGTTTCGATAAACACGACCTGGCGAAATAATTCGTAAAGGCGGCTTCTGTGCTTCCATCGTACGGATTTGTACACCGGATGTTTGCGTTCTTAGCATGACATCTGGATTGAAATAAAACGTATCATGGTCAGCTCGCGCTGGATGATTTGCTGGGATATTCAGGGCATCAAAGTTATGAAAACCATCTTCGACTTCAGGCCCAGTCTTGACAGCAAAGCCTAGGTCGCCAAAAAAGCCCTCAATACGCTTAATTGTGCGGCTAACAGGATGAATATTACCGGTACTTTGCGAGCGACCAGGTAAGGTAACGTCAACCGACTCAGAGGCCAACTTCGCGTTTAACTCTGCATCTTGTAGCGCTTTCAACTTAGTATTGATTAAACCCTGAACTGACTGTTTCGCTACATTGATCTTTTGACCAGCAGCAGGCCTTTCTTCATTGGATAAAGCACCAAGTCCCTTCATTAAACCAGTGACCTTACCTTTTTTACCCATGAAAGCGACACGCACTGCATCTAATTCTGCAGGTGAATTAGCAGCCTCAACTGCTAAGCGCGCTTCTTCTACGATGGCTTCAAGCTCCATTACTTCCTCTTCTTGGACGGTAGATTCTGCTTTGTTAATAAAAGCATAAATAAATGACATAAACCACGTATTTTACACGGTTTTATGAGTATTTACGCGTAGTTTTTGGGTATTTTTGGAATATTTTAGGGACATGATTTGAGATGGGTTTTAACAGCAGGATCAAAAAAGCGAGCATCCCGCTCGCTTTTTCAAAAAGAACTTAAACTATTGTTAATAGATATTACGCTAATGCGCCTTTTGCTGCGTCAACAAGAGCAGTAAATGCCACTTTGTCGTGTACAGCGATGTCAGCAAGGATCTTACGATCGATTTCAACAGAAGCTTTTTTCAAGCCATTGATGAAACGGCTGTAAGACATTCCGTTTTGACGTGCAGCAGCATTAATACGTGCAATCCATAGTTGACGGAATTGACGCTTACGTTGACGACGGTCACGATACGCATACTGACCCGCTTTTGTTACCGCTTGTACCGCAACGCGATACACTCGGCTACGAGCTCCGTAATAACCTTTAGCTTGCTTTAATACTTTTTTATGACGTGCGCGTGCAACTACACCGCGTTTTACTCTAGCCATTCTTCAGTCTCCTAATTCTAAGGTTATACGTATGGCAACATACGTTGGATAAGAGCGGTATCACTAGTGTGAACCAATTTCTTACCACGTAAGTGGCGTTTACGCTTAGAACTCTTCTTGGTCAAAATGTGACGCAAGTGAGACTGTTTACTTTTGAAACGACCAGAAGCAGTTTTTCTAAAACGCTTGGCAGCTCCGCTGTTGGATTTCATTTTAGGCATTGCTAAAACTCCGCATTGTTTAATAACTAACGTAGGTTGCAGACCCTGTTAGTGGTTTATGTTTAGCAGCAAGGTGAAATTAATTGTGCAGATTAATTTACTTTAGACCGTTACTACTTCTTAAGTGGGGCAAGCACCATGATCATCTGACGACCCTCTACCCTATGAGGGAAAGACTCGCAGTTAGCAATATCTTCTAAATCCGCTCTAACGCGTTTTAGCAATTCAATGCCGATCTCTTGGTGAGCCATTTCACGTCCGCGGAAACGGATTGTGACTTTGGCTTTATCACCGCCTTCTAAAAAGCGACGCAGGTTGCGCAGTTTTACCTGGTAATCGCCTTCATCAGTGCCAGGGCGAAATTTAATCTCCTTGACCTGAATTTGCTTTTGCTTCTTTTTCTGTTCTTTTTGTTCTTTACTCTTTTCGAATAAGAACTTCCCGTAGTCCATGACTTTACAAACGGGTGGAGCTGCATTTGGGCTAATCTCTACTAGATCCAAAGTGGCTTCATCAGCAATAGTTTGAGCCTCAGACAGTGTGACAATACCTGCTTGTTCACCATCTTTACCAATTAGTCTTACTTCAGTAGCTGTAATTTCATCATTAATACGGGCTTTGTCGCCCTGAGCTTTATTATTAGCGCCTTTAATTTGCATTTCCTCCAAAACATTAAAAGATGCCGAGAAGTCAAAATCAGTGTAAAAAACTGTATTGAGCTCCTCGAAACGGGCATATTATACCTATATTTTCAATTCCTGCTATGGAATTTTTTTACTTTTGATCTCATCCTGTAAATGAGACACCACATCAGCAATCGGCATACTGCCCATATCAACGCCTTTGCGCGTTCTTACAGCAACCATGCCTGACTCTTTCTCTTTATCACCAACAACTAATAAATACGGCACTTTACGCAATGTGTGTTCACGTATTTTAAAGCCGATTTTCTCGTTGCGTAAGTCTGATTTGACACGTAAGCCAGCGTCTTTTAGTTGCTTCACTACAGAATTAACATATTCCGACTGACTATCTGTGATGTTAGCTACAACTGCCTGTGTTGGTGCTAGCCACAAGGGATATGCTCCAGCAAACTCTTCGGTGAGTATTCCAATAAATCGCTCTAGTGAACCGAGTATCGCCCGGTGAATCATAACCGGTGTTTTGCGTTCACCATCTTCGGCAACATAGGTTGATCCTAGGCGGCCTGGCATTGAGAAATCTAACTGCACAGTACCGCATTGCCAAGCACGTTCCAAACAGTCATAAAGAGTAAACTCAATTTTCGGGCCATAGAATGCGCCCTCACCTGGCAAGTATTCAAACTCGATGTTGTTGGCTTGTAGCGCCTGTGCTAATTCTTTCTCAGACTTATCCCAAACTTCGTCAGAACCTACCCGCTTTTCTGGACGCGTGGATAACTTAACCGCAATGTTTGTGAACCCAAAGGCGGCATACGTGTCATACACCATCTGAATACACTTACTCACTTCTTTAAGTATTTGGTCTTCGGTACAAAAGATATGAGCATCATCTTGAGTAAAGCCACGTACCCTCATTAAACCGTGGAGAGAGCCGCTCGGTTCGTTTCTATGACAACAACCGAACTCAGCCATTTTGAGCGGTAAATCGCGGTAAGATTTAAGGCCTTGATTGAAAATCTGAACATGACCTGGACAATTCATAGGCTTAATCGCGTACTCACGCTTCTCAGATTCGGTAGTGAACATGTTTTCAGCGTACTTATCCCAATGCCCCGACTTTTCCCATAAAGATCGATCCATCATCAACGGGGCTTTTACTTCATCGTAGTCGTATTCGCGTAATTTTTCGCGTACGAATTTTTCTAGTTCAGTGTAAATTGTCCAGCCGTCATTGTGCCAAAACACCATGCCTGGCGCTTCATCCTGCCAATGCCATAGATCTAGTGTTTTACCAATTTTACGATGATCACGTTTTTCGGCTTCTTCAAGGCGTTGCAGGTAGCCTTTAAGTTGCTTTTTATCAGCCCAAGCAGTGCCGTAAATACGTTGCAACATTTTGTTATCACTATTGCCACGCCAATATGCACCAGCGACTTTCATTAATTTGAAGTGCTGACAAAACTTCATATTCGGTACATGCGGCCCACGACACATATCAGTATATTCTTCGTGATGATAAAGTGCAGGTTGATCATCTTTTGCGATGTTTTCATCTAAGATCTGCATCTTATACATTTCGTCGCGAGCTTCGAAAGTGTCTCTAGCTTCTTGCCAAGAAACGACTTTCTTGACCACTGGATAGCTAGTTTTGGCTAACTCCATCATGCGTTTCTGAATCTTATCAAGGTCTTCTTGATTCAATGCTTGGTCTAAGTCAACGTCATAATAGAAGCCATTATCAATTACCGGTCCAATCGCCATTTTAACGTCAGGATATAACTGTTTGATTGCGTGACCGATCAGGTGAGCGCATGAGTGGCGAATAATTTCCAAGCCCTCGTCATCCTTAGCGGTAATAATTTGCAGACTTGCATCGCTGGTGATCATGTCACAGGCGTCAGCCAGTTCACCATTGATTTTACCTGCGATAGTCGCCTTCGCTAGACCAGGACCGATGTCCATAGCGACATCAACAATTGAAACAGGGTTTTCGAAAGAGCGTTGACTTCCATCTGGAAGAGTAATGACCGGCATAATTTTCCTTAACAGTGGTGACACCTACGATGTGCCACTTGATATTCTTTGTCGTAAACGACGTACAATGATAAAGGCAGTGCTACACTATAAAGAGCGTACACAGCATAATGAGTTAACACTTCAGCGTTTATAGACCATTAGTCTGTAAACCGTGGCGCAAATTATAACGACATGGAGACATGAGATGCAATTGCTAGTTTCCTTAATTCGCTAACAATAACGGCAGAAGCACCAACACAATAAGAATTTAAGCCGACAATACTGTCATTTCAATGAGAGCTGCAAGATGGAAAACGTGGATAAACTGACATAATGAAGGGAATTAGCATTGGGATCTTGACGCTAGCCATGCTCGCAAGCCCAGCATTTTCAGATGATGGAGAAGTATCGCTAAATTTCTCTATTGATGACAATGAACGCATCTGGCAAGTAAACGCAAGTATGCGTATTCAAATGACCCCCGTACAATTTGTCACGCTCTTGGACAGAGGACCCGAAAACTGTGAGTGGTTATTTAACTGTAAAGAAGTGATATTACTCAATCCGCCGACCGATAATGTTCGAGTTATCGCCACAAGATTAGACAGCCCTTGGCCTTTCAGTGATAGGATCATGTACACAAAGTCGACTATTAGCTACAACAGCGATCAGAGCCATGTCCTTATCACCATTACTCCGATCCCTGCCGACGAAATTAAAGCGCTTCCTAACGATGCTGTTATGATCACTAACCCAAGCGGTCAATGGCAACTTTCTAAAAGCGATGAAGATTATTTATTAAGCTACCGTGGCAGAGCCGATATTGATCCATCCATTCCAAAATTCCTTTTAAAAAGACAAGTTGAAAAATCAACAAAAGCAACCTTTGAAAATATTAGGAAACTGCATGAATAAAGCTGGGCCCAGCAACTACACGCAATACTTGTTCATTATTAGTCTGGCTTTGTTTCACCTGACCGCTTGCACGAAGCATCAGAACTTACCCGATGCAATAGAGACGTATCATGAACGTATTTATGGTGTACTCGAGCTTCCTCATACAGACCTTGACATTAACTTAGACTTGCAAGCTCCACCTAAAAGCACATGGAATATCGACATACCTAGTTTACAGATTAACATGCGAGAATTTTATGCCTTAGATGGCTGTGAGATAAAAAGTATCGTAGCTGAACGTAATACGGCGCTGGGGAAAATACAACTTCCTTCAACCCGGCTACAATACGAATGGCGACTTATTACTGCTCTGCGATTCTGTGAGGAGCAATTGTCGAAACAGAGCAATGAAGAACTACAAAACAAAACCACAATGTGGCTAGAACAAAAACAAGACTTATATGCCCTAAATTGGGCCAATATGTTTTCACAAAGCCAAGAGATATATAATAGCTTAGTCCATTCAGGCGGCTTCATTGATGGCAATTCAGATGATAACTTCACGCAAGCTAAACTTGATCTGCAACAAATCTTAGAAAGCTTACGGTCGCCAGAGTCGGCTCTGGTCAACTTAGAGAGTGCCTTACAATCAATGCAGCAACATAAATTATATGCCCGTAGTCTGCGCTCCCAGTTATTGTTGACACAGAGTCTTCAATCAATGACAGAAGATATTACCAACTGGTCTAGCACGTTCCAGTGCAATACAAGAAGAGATAGGGAGGACTTAAAAATTCTACGAAATGTATTCAATCTATATTTTGTTCAAGAAATACAAGCCATTGCTTCTCAAATGAACCATTATCATTATCAACTTAAACCAATCTTTATGGATTTGTTAACAGTGCCTCAAGTGCATCCCGAGTTTTCAATGTGGTTACAAAACCATCAAACCAATACGTTCGAGAATTACCAAGCCGCTATGCGGGAGCATATTGTTATGTGGCAGAACATTTTCGTAAAGTGCGACTGAGTCGATTTTTATTCGAATATTGAGAGGCGTATGATTAATCAACAGTTGACGTATATCTGATGTAAACGTAATCTTGGTGACACAATGGAGTGTAACTGCAGAAGATGGTGCGTCTACCCTGACTCGAACAGGGGACCTCTACCATGTCAAGGTAGCGCTCTAACCAACTGAGCTATAGACGCATCGTTTGGAATACCCCACCAAGTGTGTTTAGTGGAAGGTGCAAAACGGCGCGTATAATAACGATGAGTGCTCGTTAGCGCAAGCGCTTTTTTCACAATTTTTAGAAACCCGTTTGTTACAAGCAAAACGGTTTACCATCATCGAGAGTTGTACTTTGTCGAACACGCAATCTATCGCAGCAAAACCCATCAAAAATCGCATATTGTTGATTATTCTCGGCATCGCGCTTGTGGCCGCAGTCACCATGTTTTTAACTAACGCTGCGATTGATAAAATTGAACAAGATGTCGCCTATGAATATGGCGAATCATTGAACGCGGTCATGGGAACGACAGAAGCTGCCCTCTTATTTTGGGCTGAACAAAGAAAGTCCGAAATTTTACGTCTGTCTGAAAATGAAATCATCAAATCCTTTTCTCAACAATTAGCCGACACTTTTTCTGCGCAAGATATAGATGGGTTTCAATCGGTACAAGACGCTTTCAGACTCTACATCCAAACAATAGATAATTTGCAAACACATGATGGTTACCAAATTTTATCTCCTCAAGGCTTTTACTTGTTTTCAAATAACAAGAGCTTCATTGGTCGACAGTCTCTGATTTCAGTCAAGCACCCTTCCATTCTGCAATCCGTAATATACGGGCAAACCGTCTTTGTCCCGCCGATAGAGATTCGCCGTGATGATGGCACTGTTCAAGCGACAGCGTATTTTTTAGCACCCGTTTATTTTGAGGGAATTGTAGTTGCAATAGCTGCTTCGACTCACTTCCCGGAAAATGAAATATCTTCAATCATGGCACTGGGCCGGATTGGAGAGTCGGGTGAATCCTATATTATTGACAGACAAGCTAGGCTCGTTTCTCGTTCGCGATTTCAAGATAGTTTAGTCAACTTAGAACGGATTGCTTTGGGCGAGTCAGAGATCCTAAAAGTGAATTTAACTGTGCCAACTGAAACAGGCGAGACACCCTTAACGGTTATGGCTGAGAGTCTAACGCAACTCGAGTCAGCACAAAATCTAGTAGGTTATTCTGACTACCGCGGCATTGAAGTGATTGGTACCTGGAAATGGCTACCAGAATTGCAACTAGGTATGGCGACCGAAATTGATATTGCTGAGGCGCGACAACCTTTTATCCGAGCTAAAAATACTATCATTGCCCTAGTTATCGTTACTATTGCTGTTGTTTTGCTGATGTCATTGGTGGTCATTATCTTAAGCCATCGAGCCAACAAAAAGCTGATGAAAGCAGCAAATGAGATGGAGCAGAAAGTGTATGAGCGTACGCAAGAACTCCAAGATTCTACCCATGCACTTGAAGCTGAAAGGGTCACCTTACAAAGCGTGTTAGATAATATTCCCGATCCTATTTTTTGCAAAGACAGTGAGGGACGCTATGTCCGAGCCAATCAATCGTTCATTGAACTAACCGGCTTTGGTCTTGACGAGCTAATTGGTAGAACTGATAAAGAACTATATGGCAAAGATGATGCTGAGTTTTTTGTCAAAGATGATGAAAAACTGCTGTTGTCAGGGGTAACTCATGTAGTTGAGCGCCCTACTACCGATACAAGCGGCAATGAAATTCTTTACGAGACGCGTAAAACACTCATCCTGTATGAAAATGACAATCAGCCCGGTATTTTAGGGATTAGCCGTGACATTACCGATCGTAAGCGTTTTGAAGAAGCAATGCTAAACGCTACGCGAACAGCACAGGAAGCGAGTAATGCAAAAAGTGAGTTTTTGGCTAGGATGTCACACGAAATTCGAACACCAATGAATGGTGTACTCGGCATGATAGACCTTGTCCTCGACACTCAACTCAATGCGGAACAGAGACATAAATTAAAGGTCGCTAAAAATAGCGCCTCAAGCTTATTGACGATTATCAACGACATCCTCGACTTTTCTCGTGTAGAAGCTGGCAAACTGGAATTAGAGGCACTCGATTTCAATTTATCTCATCAAATAGAGACCATTGCACAATCACTCGCTATTCGTTCTGATGCGAAGGGCGTCGAACTCATAATAGATGTAACCGGTGTTAATCAAACAATGGTTGTCGGTGACCCGGTAAGATTACGTCAGGTTGTAACCAACCTGCTCAATAACGCGATAAAATTTACAGACCAAGGTCAGATCGTGATTACTGCGAAATCTACCGCGCTAGACGATATCACTATTGTTGAATGCAGCATTGAAGATAGTGGTATTGGCATCCCTGAATCAAAAATTGAAAATTTATTTGACTCCTTTACTCAGGTGGATAGTTCAACAACGCGCATGTACGGCGGCTCTGGTCTTGGTTTAGCTATTTGCCAACGATTGGTCGATTTAATGGAAGGTGATATTCACGTAGAGTCGACGTTGGGTAGCGGTAGCAAATTTACCTTCACTATAAAAGTGGGCACTAGCACGCTTAAAGAAAAGCCTTTGCCCAAATCAAATATAAATTCATGGACCACACTAGTGGTAGACGACAATCAAACCAACCTCGAAATATTGGATAGTCAATTGACTAGTTGGGGTGTCAACGTGATTCTAGCGCATGACGCCGAATCTGCTTTGGACATATTGAAAAAACGCGTGCCAGATTTAGATTTAATTATTACTGATATGAATATGCCGAAGAAAGATGGTTTAGGCCTCGTCAGTGATATAAAACGTTTGGAAAAATATAAAGACACCAAAA
This sequence comes from Brumicola blandensis, assembly GCF_031846165.1. NCBI lineage: Bacteria > Pseudomonadati > Pseudomonadota > Gammaproteobacteria > Alteromonadales > Alteromonadaceae > Brumicola > Brumicola blandensis. The sequence continues at coordinate 466,692 of NZ_JAVRIE010000001.1, read as the reverse complement.
TTATGATGTTAAGTTCCATGTCTTTCCAAATGACTGCTGACGAATTTAAGACCTTAGGTTTAGATGCTTGCTTAATGAAGCCGGTAGGTTCTTCCGAATTATTCAACTCTTTGTCCCTGTTGTCACGTGATGAAACCTTTATCACTGAAAATACTCTGCTGTCTTACACTGGTGCAAATAAGGCAAAACAGATTGAGTGGCCCAGTTATCACAAGGTATTAATCGTAGAGGACAATCCAGTCAATCAATTGGTAGCGGAAGGTTTGCTTAAGAAATTCGGCCTAAACTATGGCGTTGCTGGCGATGGTCAACTGGCGATTACGACTTTAGTAAACAGCGACCATGACCAGCCTTACACCCTGATTTTAATGGATTGCCAAATGCCGGTGATGGATGGTTATAGAGCCACTGAGATTATCAGAAGTGGTGATGCAGGTGAACGCTATGTTGATATACCGATCATTGCCATGACTGCAAACGCCATGAAAGGTGACAGAGAAAAATGTTTACTATATGGAATGAATGATCACGTCGCAAAACCAATTGATACTAGCCTACTGCAAGAAGCAATATACGAAGGCTTTAAATTGACGCCAAAAACCTTACTCGATTTTACGATCAACTCTACTGAGCCCAAAAATACGAAGATGGAAGGCCAAATTATTATCCCGAGTGGTTTACAAACTATGGATTGGGAGACTTCTCCGCCCTCTTTGATTCAGCAACCAAATATTTACCTTAAGAGCCTCGCGCTTTTCCACAAACACTATAAAGATTCGTCATTTTCATTCCCCAATGAAAGACTTGAAATGGACGTATTGAAAGACAAATTACACTCGATTAAAGGTAGCTCTGGCAATATCGGAGTAACCAAGCTTTACAACGCGGCGCTAGCACTAGAGAGAAAAATATCCGAAAACACACTCGTCAGTAAGGATTTAAAAACATTTAATGACATATTAGAGGAGTCATTAATGGATATAAAACTGATGCTAGATGTTAATAAAGGTGCCAGTGATAGGACTCGTTCAGAGCGCACATATCAAGATGTCCTTAGACAGATTCAACCTCTCGTTGAGAAAAGTGAACTGGTGCCTTTTGAGTTGGTTGAGGAGCTCGCTAACATCGCTAAAGATAATCTTGCCGACGCCAAACTTCATGCTATAGTGGAAGCGTTAGAGGATTTTGACTATGAAACATCCAAAAAATTAATCGAAGGGAAGTTATGATTAATAGAAACATGACGTTTAGTATACTGGCAGTAGATGATGATCCCACCAACATCAATGTCATTATCAGTCACTTAAAGCCACTTAACGCAAAAATGCTAATCGCCACTTCTGGCGATGCTGCCTTAGAAATCCTCAAGTCTGTCCAACCTGACCTTATTATACTAGACATTAACATGCCTAACATGTCGGGTTTAGAAGTATGTAAACAGATAAAATCCGACCCACTATACAAGCACATTCCCGTCCTCTTTCTTACAGGCAGTGAAAAAGATATCAGCGAAGCATTTGCTGTTGGTGGCGTCGATTACATTATCAAGCCAGTCAGATCAGAAGAACTAATCGCTCGTGTCAACACACATTTAACGCTCAGTACTCTGGTTGATTCTTTGGATAAAGCCAACGTAATGTTAGAAAGCGTTAACGAAAGCTTAGAAATAAAAGTGGCTGAGCGCACAAAAGAGTTGGTTGCCGCTAACAGTAACTTACGTCGCGAAATTGACGAAAGACGTCGCCTTCAGGATAAGCTCACTTACTTATCGAATCATGACTTCATTACTCGCATGTTTAATAGAAACTCAATGGAGATGGAATTAAAGAATGTCATGGAATCAAGTTACGAAGAAAATAAAAAATACTATTTTCTGTTCATCGATTTAGACCAATTTAAAGTGGTCAACGATACCTGCGGGCATATCGCTGGCGACGAACTATTAAGACAGGTTGCTGATCTACTTCGCAATTTATTTTCGAAAGAAGATATTATTGCCAGAATGGGTGGCGACGAGTTTGCAGTCTTATTTAACTTAGATTCACTTGAGCATGCCATACGTCGAACCTCTGCAGTAAAAGAAGCGGTTGAAAGCTATCGTTTTGAATGGGGAGATGAAGCGTTCAAACATTCTTTAAGCGCGGCCTTAGTAGAAATTGATGAAAGCATCGATTCGGTAAGCCACTTAATGAGTATCGCCGAACGAACTTGTTTTGAGAGTAAACGGAAAGGTGGTAGTGAAGTCTCTGTATACAACTATACCAAACAACACATCGATAAAACGCATCAACAAATGCGCATTATTCCGCTTATTCACCACGCTATAGAACATGACCAGTTCACGCTTTATTACCAAGAAATCACACCTATCATTGAGGATGGCACCCGCAAGATTGAAGTCCTGATTCGATTAGTAGGGAGCGATGGAAAAATAAAACCGCCTGGTCAATTTATTCCTATTGCAGAAAAATTTCATATCATTACTGAAATCGATAAATGGGTTATTAGAAAAGCGTTTATTGCGGTAAAAGAACTCCCATCACATGTTGAAGTTTCGATTAACCTATCTGGTGATTTCATTGCCAAATCATCAGCAGTTGATTTGATAAAACGTTACTTAGCAGAGTATGAAATAAATCCACATCAAGTTTGCTTTGAAATAACAGAAACCTCTGCAATTTCAAATATTGAAAGTACACAATCCTTGCTCAGTAGTTTGCAACCTCTAGGCTTCAAATTCGCACTTGATGACTTTGGTACTGGTACTTCTTCTTATGAATATTTGAAAGAACTGTCGGTCGATTATGTAAAAATCGATGGTATGTTTGTACGTGATATCGACAAGGATGACATTAGTCAAAAGATGGTTGAATCTATTGCTGGTATAGCAAAAGCGAAAGGAATAAAAGTCGTTGCAGAATGCATTGAGACAGCAGAATCCTTAGATATTTTGCGCTCTCTTAATATCGACTACTATCAGGGCTATTATTCGCATGTTCCAGAGAGCTTGGTTAACTTCAGGGCAGATTAAACTATCTCCCTGATAGTTTTCCAGCTCACGATAAACACATTTCTTTTCTCTTGGCCTCTTTCATAAGTTGAGTTTGCAACGCAAGTCTAGCTAAAAAAGACTCTTTCTTTATTGGCTTGCTAATAAACTCATTGGCCCCTGCCTCAAAACAACTCACTTCTGTGTTTTCCTCATCATAACCTGTCATGACGACCATAAATGGAGGACTGAAACGAGTTTTGTCGGACTTGAATTGTTCACAGATATCCAAACCTTTGCCATCAGGCAGATTCAAATCAAGCAATACCAGACTGATATCTTCGTTTTCTAAAATCTCAAGAGCCCTTTTCTTTGTTCTTGCAATGGATATCTGGTAATCATTCCTAAGTAAACCAGATAGCATATTGATATTTACAGCATCGTCTTCAACAATTAGTAGTCTAGGTATTTCCATCATCTTTCTCTTCTTGTTCTTGTTCTTATTTTTATTTTTAGAGCTTTTCTACGAGCATTGGATAAATGAACCTGCTCGTATGCTGTTTATGTTTTATATTCTTTGCAATTGCAAAGGCAGTAGCTTGTGTTCGACGTTCTGCTCATGGAGTATGGATAAAAATTCATCAGCCAATTTATCTGATTCTTGTATCACTGTCATCCAATACTTTTTACGCTGTTCTGCCGGCATCGTTTCAAAATCTTTTCTGTCTGGAATTTTGCCATATGGTAGAGCATGAACAAACTCATCACTCGGGACAATCATCACCGTATTGTCATAACTACTGGCGTGACACGAACGCCGCTTAAGCCCTTTATCGAACCACCCAGGTACAGGTTTTGCGTAGAAATGCGGATATAACACTAACTTTTCAGTCTCAAATGATAGGTCGAAGTGGTAATCGATGATCCCACCATCACGATACATACCTGGCTTAGCGCCGGGTATATCCGTAATACCCTCTAGCACCACAGGAATAGAACCCGATGCCATTAACGAAGGAACCAGGTTTTGCTGGGTCATTTGATAAAAATCAGTGGGAAAGTGATAAGGATCGGTAAACAGTTCAGTGTTGCACCTAGCAGAAAAGACTGCTCTCGAGAAATGCTTTGCAATTCCTTTTCTTGCAATCGCATTTTTTGCAGCTGCCAAAGATAAGCCGGTCATTTGCGCTAGTTTGTTAGGTGAAGCAACTAAGCCATGACACTGTTGTACAAAAAAGTGAACATTCTTGTTCTTTGCAGTTAAAATTTCATCAATCCCGGAATCACCTAACATGGTGTACAGCAAGTCGTAACCTTTGGTGGTTATCTCAGCCGCTGTCGGTTTTTCTGAATACACTGTATTCGCGTAGTTAATCGCAAGACGCTCTATAGCCGCAGCTGAATCGTTTTGAGCTAGGCATGCGGCCCGGAATGCACCAGCAGAACTCCCCATGATATCAATATTGGAACTTCGATCATCAAGAAACTCTTTGAAGATGACCTTATCTAAGCCCGCAAGTACAAACCATTTCGGCCCACCAGAAGCCCCTAAAAAGCCACCAAACATATCGGCTTGAAAACCGTCCTGTTGGATCCTTTGCATGGCCATTTTGCCTGCATAAATATTAAGTGCTGCCATGCTTTCCTTCACTTGCTAAAAAAACGATATCGAATCACGAATAATTCAAACTTCCTGTTATGATAGTACTGTAAATTGTTTGAATTTTCAGTACTAAAGATACATTTTTTAAGCAAAAAATATTATGTGCACGATATATAGCCAATTGATATTTACTATTTAAAACATGACGTTATAAACTTGAAACTAAGTCACTCACAAGGTTATCCACATATTCCGTGGATAAAAAGGAATAACTTTGGCAAAACAAACACTTTCAGTTTTAGACGAGACTTTCGCGATTCACTCACTTAGCGAAGAACATCCGATTCCCTCTTCTGTTTTGAGCAGCGATTTTTATTTTATTGGGCGTACCAAGGATGAATTATCCTTAGTAGTCAAACAAACCATTCCGATAGAAGCAATAGAATCCGACTACGATTGGCGAGTATTAGAGGTATTGGGACCGCTCAACTTGTCTATGGTTGGCATAATGGCTCAAATTGGCGCGGTATTAGCCAAGGCTAAAGTGAGTATTTTTGTGGTTTCTACTTTCGAGACAGATTATTTTTTGGTAAAACACGCGATGCTTGAAAACGCGATTGCTGCGTTAAAGAAGTCAGGCTATGACGTGATTACTCAACAACAAGAAAAAGGATAGTTGATTTTGAATACACTTTTTGGGATCCCGAATTGCGATACAATAAAAAAAGCGAAAAAATGGTTAAATGAGAACAATGTTGACTATTCTTTTCATGATTACCGTAAAGATGGCATCAGTGAAGCGTGGATAAACGAAGCTGAGCAAGCGCTTGGATGGGAAAACATGTTAAATAAACGTGGGACAACTTATCGCCAACTCAGTGATGAGCAAAAAGCGAATATCGATCAAAATAGTGCATTGAAACTAATGCTTGAAGCTCCCGCAATGATAAAGCGCCCTATTCTCGTCGCCGATGGAGAATATACCGTCGGGTTTTCAGCCGACACTTATCAACAGGTTTTTTCATAACTATGCGTGATGTTACTCAGACCACAATAGATCTCGTTTCAAGACCATCTGTCACTCCTAAAGACGAGGGTTGCCAGGATTATATGAGTGCCATTCTTGGGCCTTTGGGCTTTGAGCGTGAAAACCTTGTCTTCCATGACACAACGAATATGTGGTCACGCCGTGGCACAAAGGCACCTCTGTTTTGTTTTGCAGGTCATACCGATGTTGTACCAACAGGACCTAGCAATAAATGGAAATATCCTCCCTTCGAACCAACTATTGAAGATGGCTTCATATATGGCCGAGGAACGGCTGATATGAAAGGCAGTCTCGCAGCTATGTTGTGTGCTACCGAACAGTTTGTCAAAGACTACCCGCAACACAAAGGTTCAATCGCCTACCTGATTACCAGTGACGAAGAAGGTCCCTTTATTAATGGCACAACACGTGTAATTGATACGCTTGAAGAAAGAAACGAAAAAATCGACTACTGTATTGTCGGCGAACCATCAAGCACCGAGCGCACTGGCGATGTTATCAAAAACGGGCGAAGAGGCTCACTAACCGGTGACTTACAAGTGAAAGGCATACAAGGCCACGTCGCTTATCCTCATTTGGTCAAAAACCCTATTCATGCCATTGCGCCTGCGCTTGCAGAACTCGCACGCACCCAATGGGATACTGGCAACGATTACTTTCCACCTACCAGTTTTCAAGTGTCTAACATACATGCTGGTACTGGCGCAGGTAATGTCGTTCCCGGCACAATTGACGTATGTTTTAACTTCCGCTTCTCGACAGAGTTGAGCAATGAAATATTGATAGCAAAAGTCGAGGAAATCCTAGCTCGACATGAACTAGACTTTCATATCGATTGGACTTTCAATGGCCAACCCTTTTTAACTGACTCAGGAACGCTAGTTGAAGCTGCAGTTGAGAGCATAAAATCAGTCAGCGGGATTGATGCTGAATTGTCTACCGCCGGTGGAACATCTGATGGTCGTTTTATCGCGCCAACAGGGGCGCAAGTGATTGAGTTAGGGCCGGAGAATGCCACGATTCACAAACTTGATGAAAAAGTGAAAATAAGCAACCTTGAGAGTTTAGTTTCTATCTATTATGAAATTCTCAAAAAGTGTTTAACATGAAGCCGCTCACTCGCTCTCAAATATTAGGCCTAGATTCCTCGCATTTAATAAAAATTGAGGATCAGCACCTGTTGCTTGACGAGGTAGCCGATGCCTATCAGAGAATGCAAACAGCAGCAAAAAGCGAAGGGCATGATTTACGCTTGGTTAGCAGCTATCGTAGTTTTGAGCGCCAGTGTCTTATTTGGAACAAAAAATGGCAAGGCTTGTTACCTCTCAATACGCTTGAGGGCACGACGGTAGATGCAAAGCTACTGAGTGATCACGATAAGCTCCATGCCATTCTACTCTGGTCTGCACTACCTGGTGCAAGTCGACACCATTGGGGGACCGATATTGACGTTTTCGACAAGCAAAAAGTTGAATTTAGTGGGCAGAAATTTGAACTGGTTACAGGCGAATATGAAACTGATGGGCCATGCTCGGCACTTGCTCATTGGTTAGAAGGTAATATTCAAGATTTTGGTTTTTCCCTTCCCTACGCCTGTTACACAGGTGGCGTTGCTCGAGAACCTTGGCATTTGAGTTACCGTGCTATCGCAGATCAGATTGAGAAACAATATTCGCTTAGTGCATTACGAGAACAATTAATAGAAGCGCAAATTGAAGGCATAGACACAGTCTTACCTGAATTAGATAGTATTTATCAGCGCTATACTTTAAACAAGGGTATAATCACAGGTTAATCATCTCAGACCGCATTCGGTTCTGTAAACCCTAAGGACATCATTATGGAAACTTGGATCATTGTGCTCATCATCGTTATCGTGATCGCATTCATTATCAGTACGATGACCGCCTTACTGAAGGTAAAACCGTTTCATTTTTCTGACGAGTACGAAGCCGCTAAGGATAAGAGGCAAGAAGCAATCAAGAAAGAAGATGAAGATGATCGAGACGGCTTAATTTAACGCGCCGTCACCCTTCTTTTTATTGTGTCAATTAGACCTTCCCGTTCTGCTTGTTCATAAGCAACCATTGCTTGTCTCCCCCAAACAGGTGCGGGCCAGGCGATATCGTTCTTGAATCGACAGATATGATGAACGTGCAACTGAGATACAACATTCCCAATTGCCGCTACATTAAGCTTGTCAGGCACAAACTCAGTTCGAAGGATACGGCTCAGTAACGATGATTCGCGCCACAATTGTTGTTGTAATTCATCATCTAGATCGATGACGTCACTCATCCCATTTACCATTGGTACCAAAAGTAGCCAGACAAATTGTGCATCATTGATCAAGCGGACTTGGCATAAGTCTAACTGACAAATGAAGAAACTATCGTTCTCTAGTCTATGGTCAAGTTGAAAGCCATTTGAGCTATAATTCACAAGGCACCACAGTTAACAAAGCTCGCTGGCCTATCGCGACATTAGCGTTTGGAAATACAATTGCCTCTCCATCTTGCGTCGCCGTATATGTGATATCACCATCAACCGCTAATACTGCTCCCTCACTAAAATCCATGAAGTTGGGCGTGTCGTCGCTGAAGGTTAATCTAAAATCGTTTGATGACTTATCAATAACTTGTTTCACCTCAAACACTTCTAAGGGACATGCTTGATAAGCTGGTAAATCGAGTGATTCAGAAGAAATCAACTGTCTTAAGCTTGTCGTAACCGCTGCAAAGTCATCTGCATTGTTTTCGCCGAAAGGTCTTACTTTACCCAGCTCTACCGTAAAACTATGGCTGTAATAATGATAAGACGTATAGTAGCTAAAGGTACTCGTCGGAGACTGTGAAAGTAGAATCGTATTGACGCCGCATGCACTTAAAAAACGCAGTTGATCTTTATTATGCGCTTGGCCATGCAAGAAAGGATACACGGCAAATTTTTCATTCTTAGACTCACGGATTGCGGTGTGCAAATCATAGTGGTAGCGATCTGTATCTACATGACTTGACGGCTTATTCTCATTATCAAAGAATTCGGCCACTGCTTGCTTGATGACCTGCGCTCTTTTTTGTTCCATGTTCTCTTCAGATTCATTGGTATTGAAGAGCCTATTGAGGTTTTCCTCCACGAATCTTTCAGCAATATCCATCGCCGGTAAATTACCAAATATAAACAATAAACGATGTGGACTGCTTAGCTTCCCCGCAAGCAAATCCTGCACAATTGCATCACAGATTTCAATAGGTGCTGTTTCGTTACCGTGGATACCACAGGACAACACGATGCTCTTTGGGGCTTTTAGCGTGTTACCTTTAGCGTCTGCTCCAGCTTGTGCCAGAACAGGTTCAAACTGAATAATGCCTGGCGCAAAAATGGACACTGACGTTTGCTCACCTAGGGCCATTGTCATTTTTTTATCGAATAACTCTGGCGTTTGACGAGACTGAGAGAGGAACTGAAGAGTGGATAAATTCATAAAAACTTTTTAATTACAAAACACAGCGAGAGTTTATCACTAACTCACTTTAAATTGTGCCTTATGTGCAAGCAAGTTATGAAAATCACCTTCTGCACACAAACTAATAAACTCATTGAAACACACAGCAGGAGAAAATAGAAAGCCCTGCCCGCTTTTAATACCAGCTTCATTCAGTATTTTTAATTGAAGTACTGTTTCAATCCCTTCTGCAACCACGTCACACTGCTTTGCCTCACAGATAAGTTTAGTCGCCTGAACTATCGCAAGGTTGACCGGGTTATCTTCTAGCTCCATTACGAAGGTTTTATCAATTTTGATGGAGGTTAGTTCCAAATCGCGTATAAACGACAAATTTGAGTAGCCTTTACCAAAATCATCCATGGATATCTTCACACCCATTGCTCTAATTTCGTCTAATTGGCGTTTCACCATCAGAGAGTTACTTAGTGCCACGTCCTCAGTTAACTCAAGTTCTATCATATTGGCTTGAACTTGAAATTGCTCAATAAGATGGGACAAATGTTCTATCAATGTAGTGTCGTACAATTGGCTCGGTGACAAATTGATAGAAATTGGCATATTGATACCAAGTTGATTTAACTCTGACAGGCGGCGTAAGGCATGACTGATCGTCCAATGCCCTAGTTCATTCATCATGTTGTAAGACTCTGCAGCCTCAATCAATGTCCCTGGAAACAGCACGCCGTCGAGAGGATGGTTCCATCGCAATAAACATTCTGCCCCCGTAATGGTTAAATTGGATAGATTGACTTTGGGCTGGAAATATAACTCTAACTCATCTTTTTCCATCGCTCTGGAAAGATCTGCTTTTAGAGCTAAACCGCGACCCGTAACAGAGTCCTCGTTGTCTTTTACGTAGCTAAAGTTTTGGTGCTTGTTATTTTTAGCTTGCTTAAGGGCAGCCTCAGCTAATGATATTAAGCGTGTTACTGATACCGTTTTTTGGCTATGGCTTGCCACCCCAACATTGAAGTCTGCAATGAACGCAGTTTCATTCGTATACAAGGGCGTTTTGAAATGCTCAATTAAATGCTGAAACTTACTATGCATTTCTGATTCTGTGTATTTACCTACAAATACTAAACCAAAAATATCACCGCTGATCCTACCTAACGTCAAACGGCTGCCAAAAATCGTATGCACTCTGTTTGCTATCTGCAACAAAATATCGTCGCCAGCCTGATAGTCAAATGCTGAAGAAACATCTGAAAAACGCATGACGTCTATAAGCATAAGAGAAAAGTGGGGAGTCTCGTCAGCGATCGAATCGATCATATCGATAAAGTGATACCGATTGGGAAGAGTAGACAAGCTCTGGTGTTTTGAGGTCATAAAAAAAGACACCGAAAGTAAAGAGAAGGTAAGAAGAATTTAAAATGTTCATTTATTGTACAGGTTATCGACCAAAATTGCGAAAACTTTAATTAAAAAAGCCAACTATTAGCTGGCTTTTCTTAGATTATAACCTTTTTTTCAATCGCTTAACTTACTTTACAAGAACTTAACTTCCAAATTCGTTCTACATAGTCAGAAATTGACCGATCTGAGGTGAATTTACCCATTTTGGCAGTATTCAATATCGCCATTTTTGCCCATCGCGCTTTATCTCTGTATGCGATATCAAGTGCAATATTGGCTTCACTGTATGACTCAAAATCAGCAAGCACCATATAAGGGTCACCGCCGCTTAGCATACTATTTTTCAAGGATGAAAGTGCGCCTGGTTGCCCTGGAGTAAAGTAGTCACCATCCAGCCAGTCAAGTACCGCTTTAATCTCTTTGTTTTGATAATAAATATCAAATGGGTTGTAGCCTTTTTTGCCTAGCGCTGTCACTTCATCCACATTCATTCCGAATATGAAAATATTGTCATCGCCCACTTCTTCTGCAATTTCGATGTTGGCACCATCTAAAGTACCAATCGTAATAGCACCATTCAAAGCAAGCTTCATGTTGCCAGTGCCAGATGCCTCTTTACCCGCTGTTGAAATTTGTTGAGATACGTCAGCAGCTGGGATCATTTTCTCAGCCATTGACACTCTGTAGTTAGGTAAGAAAACAACTTTAATCTTCTGATTAACACGTGGGTCATTATTAATTTTGTCGGCAACTTTGTTAATACCAAAAATAATGTCTTTCGCCAAAGCATAACCCGGCGCTGCTTTAGCACCGAAAATAAACACGCGTGGGTGCATGTCATAGTTTGGGTTTTCAAGCAGTCTGCGATATAAGGCCATGATATGCAGTAAATTCAAATGTTGGCGTTTGTATTCATGCAAGCGTTTGATCTGAATATCAAATATCGCTTTTGTATCAACCTTGATGCCTGTTTGACGTTTAATTTCCGCAGCCAATGCATCTTTGTTTTTCTGTTTGACCTTCATGAATTGATTTTGGAATGTTTTATTATCTGCAAACTCGGAGAGTTTTTCCAAATTGGATAGCTTAGTTGGCCAGTCATCACCAATTTTCTTACTAATCAACTCTGAAAGCATCGGATTACATGCCTTCAACCACCTTCTTGGCGTAATACCATTAGTGACATTGGTTAGTTTACCCGGCCACAAGGCCTCAAACTCAGGAAACAAATTTTGTTTAACCAATTGAGAATGTATTTCTGCAACACCATTGACAGCGAACGAGCCAATCACTGACAAGTTACCCATGCGAACCATCTTCTCGTTGCTTTCTTCAATAATTGATAACTTGGCTTTCATCACGTTGTCGCCCGGCCATTTTTGTTCAACCAAGGTTAAAAAGCGGTGATTGATTTCATAAATAATCTCAATATGTCGCGGCAAGATTTTTTCTATCATTCTGACCGGCCACTTTTCAAGCGCTTCCGGCAACAAAGTATGGTTAGTGTAAGCGAATGTTTTAGAACAAATACCCCACGCTGTATCCCAATCTAACTCAGCCCTATCAACCAAGATCCTCATTAACTCTGGGATAGCAATGGCTGGGTGAGTGTCATTTAATTGAATAACAACTTGGTCTGCAAAACGGCTCCAATCATCTCCATGAGCACGCTTGTATCGACGTATAATGTCTTTCAGAGAGCAGGCGCAGAAGAAATATTGCTGAATTAAGCGTAACTCTTTACCTGCTTCAGTTTCGTCATTTGGATACAAGACTTTAGAAATCGTTTCTGCTTGTATATTTTCTCGTTGGGCATCTACGTATCCGCCTGCATTGAATACATCCCAGTTGAAATAGTCAGATGACTCACTTTGCCATAAACGCAGCACATTGACTGTTTTAGCGCCATATCCAACAACAGGAATATCCCACGGCACACCTTTCACTATGGAGGCTGGATGCCATTCTTTTTGGACTCTTCCATTCTCACCGTATTTGGTTTCAACATAACCATAAAGAGGCACTTCTTGAATAGATTCTGGACGGCAAATTTCCCATGGGTTGCCATAGTCTCGCCAACTATCTGGACGCTCTATTTGTGCACCATTTTTTATTTCTTGTCGAAATAAGCCGTGCTCATAATGTATGCCATAGCCAATCGCTGGCAATTCCATGGTCGCTAGCGAATCAATAAAACAGGCTGCTAGGCGACCTAGACCACCATTACCTAGTGCCATATCAGGTTCTTCTTCTAAGACATCGCTTAGCTCAACTCCCAATTCTTTTAAGGCGGCATTCGTTGTTTCGAACAAGTTGAAATTATGCATATTGTTAGATAACAATCGTCCCATAAGAAACTCAGCAGAAAAATAATGTACTGCGCGGGTATCATGCATGTAGTGCGTTTTTTGTGTTGTACGCAAGCGTTCTAAGACTAGCTCTTGCATGGCAGCGCTTGTGGCTTTCCACCAGGCATGGTTATTTGCTTTGTTTTCATCTGTACCAAGCGTTGAGTGGAGATGTTTAACAATAGACTGTTTAATTTCAGCTTTCGTTAAGCTAGGAACTGAATCATTTGAGGATACTTTGCTCGACTTGCGCGGTGAAGATTTTGCGGCCGATGCTTTCGAATTTGTTGATGATGCCATTTCGGGGCTCTCTCTATTAATAAACTGCCTGTAATATTATTACAGGCATTGAGATTAAACCACGCAATTTTATATGCAAACGTATGCATATGTTAATTTTTTGTAATTTTTTTAGACTTTTTAGTAACTACAACCAAATAAATCTAAATTTATTACAATTTATTTACATGGCATTCACCAAAATCACACAACTAAGCATTTAACACTTCTCCAACAAGCTCTTTAGCCTCCTTAATTAGCAAGTCTAAATGCGTTTGTCCCAAGAAGCTTTCGGCATATATTTTATAGACATTTTCTGTGCCTGAAGGTCGGGCTGCAAACCAACCATTTTCGGTGCTCACCTTTAAACCGCCAATAGCGGCATTATTACCTGGTGCATGCGTTTGTATATTACTTATTTTTTCACCCGCCAATACTGTTGCTTTAACAACGGAAGCGTCCATATTCGACAATTTAGTCTTCTCTTCTAAACTTGCTGCAACATCAATTCGGGTGTAGCTCGGCTCGCCAAACTCGCTAACTAACTCAGCATACAGTTGCGAGGGGTCCTTCCCCGTAATTGCTTTCATCTCTGCCGCTAACAAACACATTATAAAACCGTCTTTATCGGTAGCCCATGGAGTGGCATCCATTCTCAGGAAAATACCGCCCGCTGACTCTTCGCCTGCAAACCCGATGTTTTGGTTGTTCAGGCCTTCAACGAACCATTTAAAGCCCACAGGCATTTCTGTCAACTCGCGAGGCAGCGTTGCACAAACACGGTCAATCATGCTGCTCGACACCAGTGTTTTACCTACTTGCAAAGTCGATGGCCAATGCGGCCGATGCTGAAATAGGTAATTGATAGCAACCGCTAAATAATGATTTGGGTTCATCAAACCGGCTGTCGGTGTGACGATACCGTGGCGATCAAAGTCCGGATCGTTACCAAAGGCTAAGTCAAATTGATCTCTGAGTGCTATCAAACCTGCCATCGCACTTGCAGAAGAGCAGTCCATGCGAATCTTGCCGTCTTTGTCGCAGTGCATAAAGCTGAACTGCTGATCAAGCGATTGGTTTACAACTTCAATGTTTAGCTTATATTTTTTAGCAATTTTATCCCAATAGTGAATACCCGAACCACCTAGAGGATCTGTACCAAGGTTTAAGCCTGCGTTAGCAATAGCTTTCATATCAATGACCTTATCTAAATCATTGATATACGCCTCCGAAAAATCAATGCTGGTTACCTTGCCACTTTTCATCGCCTCCTCAATATTTGTGCGCTTAACGCCTTTACTGCCAGCCTCAATTAACTCATTTGCGCGATTCTGTATTATCGTCGTTACGTCGGAATCAGCTGGACCACCATGTGGTGGATTATACTTAAACCCGCCATCTGAAGGCGGGTTATGCGAAGGAGTAATCACAACGCCATCAGCCAGCGCAGTTTTTCGTCCTTTATTGTAAGTCAGGATCTTATGAGAAATAACGGGCGTGGGCGTATAACCATTATCTTCTTGAATAACAATATCTACATCATTCGCCGCAAGTACTTCAATAGATGTCGTAATCGCCGCCTCGGACAAAGCGTGTGTGTCCATCCCTATAAAGATAGGTCCTGAAATACCATTGCCCTGTCGATACTCGGCTAGCGCTTGTGCAATCGCGGCGATATGTGTGTCGTTAAATGTCCCAAGCGACGAACAACCTCGATGGCCAGATGTGCCAAAAGCGACGCGTTGTTCTGGGATCTGAAGATTAGGGATCTTCGTATAGTAATCAGATATTAAACGCGCAACGTTAATCAACTGTTCAGGTAAAGCGGGCTTTCCAGCCATTGGATTAAGGCTCATTGGGTTCCTTTTCAACGTATTTGGTTAGTCACATTTTTATAATACGCTGTATTTTGCATAAAACATACATACGTACGTATTAATCATATTGAAGTAGTTTTTAGACAATTATTCTACACTCATGGTATTACAACAGGAGAATACTATTCAATGCAAACAGAGATAAGTCAGTGTATTGAGGCAATACGTCAACAAATAAAAGGTAAAGATGAGCAAGTAAAACTTGCACTCATCTGTTTGTTGTCAAAAGGTCATTTACTTCTTGAAGATCTCCCAGGAATGGGCAAAACAACCTTGAGCCAATGTTTAGCTTCTGTTTTAAGCATGCAATATGCACGTGTGCAATTTACTTCAGATCTCTTGCCTGCCGATATGTTGGGCGTGAATATATATGAACCAGATACACACAAATTTAGCTTCCATCCAGGGCCTATTTTTAATCAAGTTCTGTTAGCAGACGAAATCAATCGAGCAAGTCCCAAGACACAAAGTGCTTTGCTAGAAGCAATGGCGGAAAGCCAAGTGAGTGTTGATGGAAAGAGTTATGACTTACCGCAACCTTTCTTTGTAATCGCAACACAAAATCCACTTTTTCAATCTGGTACTTACCCGCTTCCTGAATCGCAGATCGATCGGTTTACAATGAAGCTATCCTTAGGTTTTCCAAATTTTGCTGCTGAGAAAGAAATGCTGCTTGAAGAACAAATGCCTAAACAAACGAGTCCTGTGTTAGACACCGACACCTTGTTGAGAATACAAGATGCCGTAGCGAACATAGTCGTGAGTGAAGCCGTGGTGGATTACATATTAGCGTTGGTGAATATCACCAGAGATAATCAAGACTATCCTAACCCCCTTTCACCACGAGCAACTAAAGCAATCTACCATTGTGCACAAGCATGTGCCTTTATTGAGCAACGTGATTTTGTTACACCAGAAGATGTGCAATTTATTTTCTCAGCGGTCACAGAGCATCGCCTACGCGGCCAAGATCAGTTCGCAAGCGCAACTGTCTCTTTGAGCCAGCAAGTATTAAAAAAAGTAGATCCAATGGCCGCATAAGGTACACAGAATGAGTAGCTGGGCGAGCACAAGGCTAGACAAATGGTTAACGAAACGAATACCTCCTAGCAATCAGTATCAACTGGATGTAAATAATACCTTTATATTGCCTACTCGATTCGGTTGGGCTATGACTGGCCTTATGCTTTGCTTATTTATACTTGGCACCAACTACCAGAATAACGTTATCTTGATGTTTTGTTATTTTGTCTTCGCTATTTTGCTTTTATCCATGTTTCATAGTTACGTCAGCTTTGTTCAATACCATATTAGTTTTTCACCACTGCAAGCTAACTTTGCTAACCAAGATGCTAGCGTAAATTTACACTTAAAACATAAACCAAACCGGTCGCAACTTCATGCTCTATCAAATATTGCAGCCTACCGAAAAACACCATTTATGTTTCAATATTTAGACGATGATGCCAACATTGTTTCATTAGGCCGCTTTAAGAGGGGTCGACATACTATTGGTAGATTATCGATAGAAAGTATCTTTCCTTTTGGCTTATTTCGCTGTTGGACACATCTGACTGTGCCTGACAAGTTGACTGTCTACCCCACTCCTCTAGCGGGTCCATTAAAGCTTCGACAACAAAATGAACAAGGCAAGGCGGGTAAGAGTAAAAACAACAAAGTGAATAGTGATGATCTACAAGGGTTAAGAGAGTACCGAGATACCGATCCAATTCATCATGTCTCCTGGAAACACTTCGCCAAAGGTCAAGGCCTGCTCACTCGTGATTTTAATGAAAACGCGGCACTGAATGGTTGGTTGTATTTCAATGACTACCTTCAAGGTGACGTTGAACAAGCATTGTCATTACTGTCATATCAAATTATTGAATTAGGCACTCAGGATGCGTGCTTTGGTTTAAGCATCGGCAATCAGCAAATTATGCCAAGTAAAGGGCACGCTCATCAAACACAATGTTTAGAAGCAATCGCCCTCTACAAACACACTGATTGGGTGGCTTAAATGGAAAGGATCAAAGTTCACAATCGGAGTTATGCCGCTTTTTTATGCTTGGGTACATTCACAGCATTAATTCTGTCACTGCTGTCACCGATGATGGGATGGGTACTTGTTCTATGCGCATGCTCTTTTTCAATAACCGCTTACAAAGCGCACAATAATAGCCCGCCACTGAAAAACAGTTTACTCAATCTTATGGCAATGCTATGCATTGCCATTCTGGTTTGGTTAGCTAAGGATTTTGGTCTTCTCAATACGATGATCAATTTATTGGTAGTTTCCTGTTGCTTAAAAATTCTAAATCTACACCATACCGGCGATTATCAAATGGTTGCGTCGATTCAATTGTTCTTAGTCGGTTGTGGACTTATTTTTCATCAAAGCCTTGCTTACAGCCTATTTTACGGCGTGATTGTCATTCTGTTATTTTGTACGCTGCATGCGATTAAAATTCGCGACACATCCTTTCGAAAATACGCAAAACAGACGCTTCTGTTATTAGCACAGACCATTCCCATTGCTGTTATTTTATTTTTTGTCACACCGAAACTATCCCCACTATGGAAAATGCCAGTTAATAAATCGAATCAAACAGGCTTATCAGAGACGATGACCCCTGGCGATATTGCCAACCTAGCAAAATCAGACGAACTGGTCTTCCGTGCAGAGTTTGACAATGCGTTGCCAAAACCACAGGACACTTATTGGCGTGCGATTGTATTGGATGAATTTGATGGTAAAACATGGTCACTATCCGAACGGTCCAAGGCATTTCATGGGCCGCCATCTGTGACCTTCACCGGTAAGTCATTAGACTACATAGTGATAGCGGAGCCGACCTCAACCACTTGGCTATACTCTTTAGACATTCCAGTTTTAGTTCAAGGTACTAGTACGCAAACCTTAAAAACCAATCAGCAATTTCAGTTGAGTAGCTCTAGTCCACTGTATACAAAAGGCTTGTATGCATTGCGCTCATTTGTAGAACAACCTTTGAATATCTATGCTGGTTATGAAGACACTTCTCAATATCTACAAGTGCCAAATACTGGCAATCCTGAGACCGTGGAGTTTGTCCTAAAGAATATAAGCCCCAGTATGAGCACACAGGAGAAGATTGCGAGACTCAATGATATTTTTCGTTCAAAGCCATTCAAGTATTCATTGTCACCACCACTGATGCAAAGCAACCCGATCGACCAGTTTTTATTTGAAGAACAAGTCGGATTTTGTTCGCATTATGCTTCGGCCCTTACCTATATGCTGAGGTTGGCAAATGTACCCGCTCGGATTGTAACGGGATACCAAGGTGGAGAAGTACAATCTGGTAACGTTATTAGCGTTCATCAATACGATGCTCATGCCTGGGTAGAAGCTTGGGACAAATCAGCCGGATGGACTAGGTTAGACCCCACGGCGATTGTGGCGCCTAACCGCGTTCTCTCGGGCCTATTGAGCTCGATTGAAAACAGAGAAGAGTTTATGAAAAAGACCCCGTTCTCGTTATCACATTTACAAGAGTATGCTTTCTTTAACAAAGTCAGACTATTGATGGCTAAAATAGACCATACTTGGAGTCAGTCGATACTCAGTTACAATCAAGAATCGCAAAAGTTCTTACTAAAACGAATTTTCGGTAGTATGAATGCACAAACATTTTCTTACGCCCTCATCGGAAGCTTTGTCGTCATTGGTCTATTTATCTTTTTGTTATTCATACCAAGAAAGAAAACAAAGCTCAATGAAGACCAATATTGGCTCAAAGGATTATATGCACTTATTGAAAAGCAGGGCCATACAAAAGATGATGGCGAAACATTATTACAGTTTTCAAACCGCGTAGCTCCCCATCTGGATAAACCTTCTAGCGCGGCACTTTCATTCATGGTGAAGTCTTATTACCAATGGAAGTATGCGCAACAGCAACAACTTGAAGACTTTTCAGCAGTCAAACAACGTCTGCATAAACATTTGATGGTATTAGAAAATAGCTCACAAAAATCATAGTGAATATCAAATGACTCGTCACTAACCGCCTCTCTTTACAGAAATTATAGTCAAAAAAAACCCAGCCTTAGCTGGGTTTTTTGATTCTTTCTATAAGCAGCTTATTTAGCAGCTTTTCTCGCTTTCACTTCTTCGATAACTGACTCAGCAACGTTTGCCGGGCAAGGGTTGTAGTGTGAGAACTCCATAGAGAACTGACCACGACCTGAAGTCATTGTACGTAGTGAACCGATGTAACCAAACATTTCTGAAAGTGGCACATCACCTTTGATGCGAACACCAGTTGCGCCAGCTTCTTGGTCTTTGATCATTCCACGACGACGGTTCAAATCACCGATTACGTCACCTACATGATCGTCTGGCGTAAACACGTCGACTTTCATGATTGGCTCAATCAACTGAACGCCCGCTTTCGGAATAGACTGACGGAAAGCACCTTTCGCTGCGATTTCAAATGCTACAGCAGATGAATCCACGGCGTGGAAACCACCATCGTACAACTCAACTTCAACATCCAATACTGGGAAGCCAGCCATGGTGCCTTCGTCCATCATACCTTTAAAGCCCTTCTCGATTGCTGGGAAGAATTCCTTAGGAACGTTACCACCAACTACGACAGACTTAAATGTGAAACCTGAGTTCGGCTCACCTGGACGGATTTTATAATCAATTTTACCAAATTGACCAGAACCACCAGACTGCTTCTTGTGCGTATAAGAATCATCAACTTCTTTCGTAATCGTTTCACGATAAGCTACTTGCGGTTGACCAACTTCTAGCTCAACGCCATAAGTACGCTTCAAAATATCTACTTTGATATCTAGGTGTAACTCACCCATACCAGATAGGATAGTTTCACCAGAATCTTCATCCGTTTCTACACGGAAGGTAGGATCTTCTGCAACCATCTTACCGATTGCAATACCCATCTTTTCAGTTGAACCTTTATCTTTCGGTTTAACCGAAATTGAAATTACAGGCTCTGGGAATACCATCGCTTCAAGGATGATTGGGTCTTTCGGATCACATAAAGTGTGACCAGTTTGTACGTTACTCTTCATGCCGACGATTGCAATGATGTCACCCGCTTGCGCTTTATCTAGCTCGTTACGGTCATCAGCTTGCATTTCACACATACGACCAATACGCTCAGTTTTACCTGTAGCAGCATTCAAAATCGTATCGCCTTTTTTGAGCGTACCTGAGTATATGCGCACGAAAGTGAGCGCACCAAAACGGTCATCTGTTATTTTAAACGCTAAAGCTTTGAATGTTTCATCAGCGGAAACGATTGCATGACGTCCTGTAGGCTCACCTTCTTCATCAGTCAGTGGCTGAGGATCAACTTCTGTCGGGCTTGGCAAGTAATCAACAACGGCATCAAGAATTAACTGAACACCTTTGTTTTTAAATGCAGAACCACAATACGTTGGGAAGAAGTCCATTGTGCGCGTACCTTTACGGATACAACGCTTAAGGTCTTCAATGGAAGGCTCTTCGCCGTCCATATATGCCATCATTAGGTCGTCGTCTTGCTCTACAGCAGTCTCAACCAGCATTTCGCGATATTCTTCTACTTTATCAACCATGTCAGCAGGAACATCTTCGATTGAGTAGTTTTCAGGAAGACCAGTATCATCCCAAACGTATGCTTTACGAGTTAAGAGGTCAACAACACCCACAAACTCATCTTCAATACCGATAGGCAATACCATTACCAACGGGTTGGCCGCTAGTACATCTTTCGTCTGCTTAACAACACGGTAAAAATCAGCACCCATACGGTCTAATTTGTTAACGAAGATAATACGCGCTACTTCTGAGTCATTCGCATAACGCCAGTTAGTTTCTGACTGTGGCTCAACACCACCAGAACCACAGAATACACCGATACCGCCATCAAGTACTTTAAGAGAACGATATACTTCAACAGTGAAGTCAACGTGTCCTGGAGTATCGATAACGTTAAATCTGTGATCTTTCCAAAAACAAGTTACCGCTGCTGATTGAATGGTAATACCACGCTCTGCTTCTTGTTCCATGAAGTCGGTAGTTGATTCACCGTCGTGTACTTCACCCGTCTTATGTATTTGACCGGTGAGTTTCAAAATTCGTTCTGTCGTGGTCGTTTTACCCGCGTCAACGTGAGCAAAAATACCTATGTTTCTGTAATGTGCTAAATCTGACATGTTTCCACTTTATAGGTTCTAAAAAATCGGGGCGGATTATATAGATTATTGCAACGAATTTACACACTTTTCATTCGATTCTTGAAAAAGAATTATGAAAGGCAGTAACCCCATGCTTATTCCGCACCTCCCGTCGATACAGAATATAATCATAAATAATTGTTTTAACTAACTTAAATGTGTTGAAGTGCGAATAATCACGCTTATCTCATCACGATCATGGTAGAGATGTTTAGCCTGCATTTTAAAGTCAATTTGCTGCTTTTCCAGAGAGTTTTTAATCTCATTCAGCAATTCATCAACAATTTGAAAACGGCGCTTCATTGGTAACTTTAAATTAAATATACAACTTGTTGTGAGTCGTTTAAGTAACCATGTTTGCATCAGCTTTGCTACCCTTTCTGGCTTTTCTATCATGTCGCAAACTAACCAATCCACATGGCCGTCTTTGGGCTGATAAACAAAACCGTCAGCCGCATGATAGTCGACCATACCCGTTGCCATGAGTGAATCAGCCATTTCGCCATTGTCTATGGCTTCGACTCTGATTCCGCGGATGACTAGTTGATACGTCCATCCCCCGGGACAGGCTCCCAAATCGACAGCAGTCATGCCCTTTTGAAAACAATTAGCTTGGTCTTGTTTACTTAAAAACAAGCGAATCGCCTCTTCTAGCTTGAGTGTTGAACGACTTGGTGCATCGGCAGGCGACTTCAATCGCATGATGCCCATGGGCTCCGAATTTCTATTCTTCGGTACAGAAATATTGACTAAGCATTCATTGCTTTGCGTAAAATATAAATGTAAGTAGGGTAAACCCGTATTTGGTTTAGCAGACAAACTCCCCTGCTTTCGCATCGCTTGTCTCAGCGGAACGAGAAACTTCTTACAAAACTTGGCGAGCTGTTTCCCCTCTTCATGATCAGGGTGCTCCGCAAATACGTCGCCAAACATACCATCCAATAGCAGAGAGTTTTCACGTAGGTATTCAAGGACACTAGAAACACGATCGTGAGGATTCGAAAACGTCAGGCTATCAAAATTTATTAAGCGGGTTCTTGCGAATATGAGGTCACCAAGCGCAATTGCTGAGCGCATTTGTGCTTGGCTTAATTCCGCATAAAAATGGTAATGAACAAGCGTACTTTTTGGTATGAATTGAGCATAGCCGTAAAGATTTTCTTTGGCGCTTAGCATATCAAGCTCTGCAGCTAAGTCTGCTTCATAGCCTTCTCGACAATAAAAAAGCATCGATTTACTGGCTGCAATTTTAAGCTTATTTTCCTGCACGATACACTCCAAGCATAAATAGTAACCAAGCGATAATCATAGCCATGCCGCCTATTGGCGTAATAATACCCAACATCGAAGCATCGAAAATTGCAATAGCGTAAAGAGAAAACGAAAAACAAAAAATGCCAAAGACTAAAGCAATTGAACTGGCATGCAATAAAGCAACCTTTAGACCAGCCACTTGTTGGCTAAATAGTATTAAAACGCCAATGATTAGCAAAGCGACACCATGCACCAATTGATATTTTACGCCTGTTTGCATAATACTTAATTGGTAGTCGTTCAGGCTGCCTTTCAAGGCATGCGCAGCGAAGGCCCCTAAAATGATGCCTAAACAAAGATATAGCGCGCCAAATATCATCGCAAAGCGCGCCTTTATTGCAAGTTCTAAGCTTGTATCATTGTATTGTTCATCCATTATCACTCTCCACTTGCGCTAACATCCAGTCAGTAAAAATTTGAATCTTTGCTACTTCAGATTGGCCTTGGTGACACACTAAATAAAATGCGTCTTTGCTTTCGAAAGATTCCTCAAATGGACAAATCAACCTACCCGCTTCAATTTCAGGCTTTGCCAACACTGACGTAGACAAGGCGATCCCTTGTCCCAACGAAGCCGCTTGCAAGACTAACATGGTATGGCTGAACATGGGTCCCTGATTTACATTAACGCCGTTAACTTGGAAGTGCTTTAACCAATTTTTCCAAGCGCTTCGACTGCTATCGTGCAAGAGGAGGTGATGCTTTAAATCTTCGAGTGAGTCTAATGGCTTGCCCTTTTGCAATAAAATGGGTGAACACATTGGCGTTAGGTATTCTGAATGTAGTTTAATAGATTCAACCCGTGGCCATTTTCCCTTCCCGTAATAAATGGCAACATCGACCGTTTCATCAAGAAATCCGTCATCCAAATCAACGGCTTTAATTCGCACGTCTATATCTGGATGCAAAATAGAAAACTGGCTTATTTTTGAAACCAGCCACTGACTCGCAAAGCTTGGTGGTGCGGCGACTGTAATAGCGCCCTTTGAACCTAGCGCAAGTAAGCGGTCCGTTGCATCCTGTAGATTTGAAAATATATCTCGCAAATCCATAAAATAGGATTGCCCTTCTTCAGTTAGCAATAAAGTTCGGTTTCTGCGTAAAAATAATTTCGTTGATAAATAGCTTTCTAATGATTTTATTTGATGACTCACCGCTGCTTGTGTCACGAAGAGTTCTTCTGCCGCTTTTGTAAAACTCAAATGCCGGGCTGCCGTTTCAAAGGCTTTTAAAGCATTGAGGGGAGGAAGTCGTTTTGGCATTGTCGGTCACCTGCTGTTTTTCTTTAGCGCATTATACATTAGTTTATCTAATTAATAAGCTGAATTTTTATCATTATCTCTGTTGAAATTTTTAGCCTAATATTCCTGTCTGTTAGAAGGAATAAATTATTGTATTTTAAAGGAATAAAGCTTTTACAATAGTTTAATATTTTTTTAACAATGGAAAGCAAAAAGTAATTAACTAAATTAAGGCAACAAAGATGAAACTTAAACTATTAGCAGTGACGGTACTTTCAGTACTTAGCGTATTTACAGGGACGGTAAATGCACAAAACGACATTAACAAGGATCTTGTTAAAGACAAAACGATTACGATGCAGTTAATCGATAACTCGCTAGAACAGCAATCGTTAGAATTCGCTAAAATCCAATTTGAAAGCGATATAAAAACGATGTTGGCCGGCAAGCCTTTTGAATACAAAAGAAGCTTCTTTGCACGGAACTCTGAACAAAGCCGTTCAGATAAAACGTTATCAGAAGAATAAACAAATAATGACACGGGCTGGGATCCCCCAGCCTATGTAGTTATTGTTGCTCTAGCGCCATAGAGAGCACTTCAATGGGGTGTTTAGGACGCTCAGATTCAAAACGCTTTACTTGACTACGACAAGAATACCCAGTCGCTAGTATTTCTTGATTATCAACTTTAGATTGCTGTACTACGCCAGACCAACTGAGGTCATAAATCCCCTTTGAATTATTAAGTTGTTCTAATTCGTGCCCATAGGTTCCAGCCATACCACAACAACCAACCGCTTTTATCTGTAAATTCAAACCTGCCTGACGAAACACGTCTTGCCATTGTTGTTCACTTTTAGGAAGGGCTGTTTTTTCAGTACAGTGCGCTAATAAATTGTACTGTTTATCTCTTAGGTCATTGCCTTCACTGCTGCCTGCAGCTAACAATTTGGCTTTTTGTGGAGCAGCTAAATTAGACAGCCACTCTGTTGCTGTTAAGACTTCGAAATGACCCCTTCTATCACCTAATATTTTGGTATATTCATCTCGATAACAAAGGACTAGAGAAGCGTCAATTCCGATCATCGGAAGATTCAAGGATGCTATTTCATTCAGTAGCCCTGCTGTCGTGCTCGCTGTTTTCTCAAATCTATCCAGAAAGCCTTTCACATGCTGCGCTTTACCATTAGGTGAAAACGGCAACAATACGGGTTTCAAGCCTAAAGCCTGTATGACTTTCACTAGGTGCTCGACGCATTCTGCATCATAGAAACTGGTAAAAGGATCTTGCACCACCACAACGTG
The DNA here is from genome assembly GCF_031846165.1 of Brumicola blandensis. Classification (NCBI taxonomy): domain Bacteria; kingdom Pseudomonadati; phylum Pseudomonadota; class Gammaproteobacteria; order Alteromonadales; family Alteromonadaceae; genus Brumicola; species Brumicola blandensis. The sequence goes on along the minus strand of NZ_JAVRIE010000001.1, from coordinate 441,587 downwards.
TTTACTGCGGTCTTGCTCGCTCATACTTTTCAAGATCTTGAGGTCTTTGTCGCAGTTTACGTTTTCCAGTCTTACACGCAGATTTGGTTGCGATAACAAGGGAGCATCCACATAACCTATCGTTTTGCGTATCGCCCCTTTTATGACACCTGCATCTAAAAAGAAATTGAAAAAACGTGGAAACTTAGCCATCGCTGGCGCGAGTGTTTCAACGTTGGCAACAAAGTAATCCTTCAATGGTCTAGCATAACGCTGATAATAAATTGATAAAAAGCGCGCTCTGAAATCTGGCACATCGACACCGACCGGACATTGGCTAGAGCATGATTTACAGGCCAAGCAACCGTTCATCGCTTCAAATACTTCATGTGAAAAGTCAGCTTGCTTACTCTTGCCATTACGTAGCTTTTGCCACCAAGAGCTATGAAACTGTTTATAAGTCAGTGCGGTGGAATCAACGTCTTCACGACTAAGTAAACGCAACCATTCCCGTATGAGTCCAGCTCGACCTTTTGGGCTATGGCGTCTGTCAGACGTAATTTTACTTGATGGGCACATTGGGGAGCTGGTGTCATAATTGAAGCATAAACCATTGCCATTGCAGCTCATAGCTGGCTCAAATTCTTGTTTAAACGCAATTGGTATGGTGCGATCAAACGTCGCTCGTTTTGTATCTGCTACTTTGACCAAAGTTGCATCTGAATCTAATGGCGTACATATTTTACCAGGATTCATTTTGTTCAATGGGTCAAAGGCAGATTTGATTTTACGAAGCTCGATGTATAAGTCTTCGCCAAAGAACGCGGGGGCATATTCACTGCGATAGCCTTTGCCATGCTCTCCCCACATCAATCCGCCATATTTTGCAACCAAGGCAACGACTTGATCGGAAATTGTATTGACGAGCAGCTCTTGTTCAATATCACACAGGTCCAAGGCCGGGCGCACGTGTAAAACGCCCGCATCAACGTGACCAAACATACCATATTGTAAACCATGGCTATCCAAAAGATCGCGGAACTCCATAATAAAGTCAGCGAGGTTTTCTGGCGGCACCGCCGTATCTTCGGCAAATGCAATTGGTTTTTGGCTACCTTTCGTTTTGCCTAGCAAACCTACCGACTTTTTGCGCATGCCATAAATTTTATTAATATCACTGCGCGAATAGGTCACTTGAAAACCGATGACACCATCATCACCATTTTCAGCAGATTGCCTTAGCGATTCAGATAAGCTCGCAATTTTGGCTTCTATTTCATTTTTGTCATCACTGTTATATTCCACCATGTTCAAACCCAACATGGTTTTACCCTCTACATCAGTGATTAAGTCAGCTACGCTATGCCAAACAATATCCGCTCGTGCAAGATTCAGTACAGTACTATCAACCGTTTCAACCGAGGTTGCATTTGCTTCAATCATACTGGGAGCATGACGCAAGGCGGACTCAAACAAATCATATTTGACGTTCACCAGTGCAGTATATTTCGGAATTTTAGTTATGTTTAACTTGGCTTCAGCAACGAAGGCCAAAGAACCTTCTGCACCCGTTATCAAGCGACTGAGGTCTATTGTCTGCTTTTCATCGTTGTACACATGTTCCAAGTCATATCCGGTCAAGAATCGGTTTAAACGCGGGAATTTAGCTAGAATTTGCTGTCGTTTATCTATCGCTGTCGCCAGCACTTGGCGCATAATTCGACCGAGACTACTTTCTTCGTTTGCAATTTCCTTAGCTTGCTCTACAGAGATTGGCTGAGTCTCGATAAGCTCTCCATTCGCAAGGACTGAACGCAAACCCAATACATGATCACTGGTTTTACCATATACAAGACTGCCTTGGCCTGATGCGTCAGTGCTTATCATGCCACCCACGGTCGCTCTATTGCTAGTCGATAAGTCGGGAGAGAAGAAATATCCCATGGGCCGTAGATAATCGTTCAACGCATCCTTTACCACGCCTGACTGTACTCTAACCCACCCCTCGTCAGCGTTGTACTCCAGAATCTTATTCATATAGCGCGAGGTATCAACAACCACACCAGGCGTTAGCGACTGTCCATTGGTCCCTGTGCCGCCTCCTCTGGCACTAAAACTGACACTAGGCCACTGCGATGCAATACTGGCAATTAAGCCCAAGTCGTCGGTGCCTCGTGGGTGCAGCACAGCTTGTGGCAACTGTTGGTAAATACTGTTGTCAGTAGCAACCGCTAATCGACTAGCATAGCTAAACTCAATGTCACCAGCGTACTTGCTCTCGCGTAAGTGGTCTAAAAATGCCCGTACATCTGCGTTAATAGTGTCTCGGGGCGATAAGATAGGTAATGCTGTCAACTAAGCTCTCCTTTTTAGCAAGCTCAAGTATATCTACTACGTTAAAAATGCTCTAGTCGGTTTATGGACCATTTTAATTTTTCTTATATCTTTCTCAAAAGCAAAGCCCTTAACAATAAGTCAATTGTCCCGCCACCTGAATTTAAATATAGCAATTTATACCTAATTAGGTTATTATCTCTTCTGCCGATAGTTTAATGAGAGGACAGAAATAAAGGCGTGCCACACTATTGCGCAACAGGCACCCAAGAATTGGAGTAAGAAATGAAGAAATTTTTCAAAAAGTTATTAAAGAAACGTCACCCCTATGCTCCCGTAGCATATCTAGGCCGCAAGACCGTTGAAGGCTCTATGGGCTGCAAAGTGGTTAAGACCAAGAAGTTATATAAACTCATACAAGAAGAGCAAGCTCAACACTAAGCAAGTGTTAAACAAATAAATCTCTTCTTTTAATCGCAGTGCTCACATTTATCGAACAGCTTACTGTTAAGGCTTGTGCCAACCCAACACGATCAAATGTTAGCTCTGTGATATGAACAAGCGCTCGCCCATAAAATTCTCGTTGGTTCATCTTCATAAAGTTCATAACGGCATGAGAACACAATCACGAATATGAAACATGATTTTTATCTACGCAGATCCAAATGAGCTAAAACGAAAAGAGCGCGGTGAATACATTTTCACTGCGCCCTTGTTTTGGCTTCTGTCGTGAGGCCCTTTAAGATTTACACAAGTTTAACCATGCTTTTCAGCTAAGTATAACCATGTTTCAACAACGGTATCAGGGTTGAGAGAAACAGAGTCTATTCCTTGTTCGACTAACCAAGCTGCAAAGTCTTCATGGTCAGATGGTCCCTGACCACATATACCAACATACTTGCCTCGTGCTTTCGCTGCTTTAATCGCCATCGCAAGCAAAGCTTTCACTGCAGGATTACGCTCATCAAATAAATGTGCAATCAAACCTGAGTCTCTATCCAAACCAAGCGTTAGCTGTGTCAAGTCATTAGAACCAATAGAGAAACCGTCAAAAATGTCGAGGAACTGATCTGCTAACAAGGCGTTTGAAGGCAATTCACACATCATAATAATGCGCAGTCCATTCTCTCCTTTTACCAGTCCTTGATCGGCTAACAACTCAATGACCTTTTCACCCTCTTCCAATGTGCGAACGAATGGGATCATGATCTCTACATTGGTTAAGCCCATGTCATTTCGAACACGCTTAATCGCTTCACATTCCAAGGCAAAACAGTCTCTAAAATCTTCAGAGATGTAGCGACTTGCACCGCGAAAACCTAGCATTGGATTTTCTTCGTCTGGCTCGTATTGGTAACCACCTACCAGATTAAAGTACTCATTTGACTTAAAGTCTGACATACGCACAATCACTTTCTTCGGTGAAAATGCTGCGCCAATCGTCGAAATACCTTCAACTAATTTTTGAATATAAAACTCTACAGGTGATTCATAACCAGCAATCATTTCTGAAATTTCGTCTTTCAACTCTTCAGGCTGCTCATCGAAATTCAATAGTGCTTTAGGGTGAACACCAATCATTCGGTTAATAATAAACTCAAGACGAGCCAAGCCAACACCTTCATGCGGTAAGCGCGCGAAGTCGAATGCTCTGTCTGGGTTACCGACGTTCATCATAATATTCAGAGGTAGATCAGGCATAGAATCTATGCGTGAGGTAATGACTTCGAAGTTTAGTTCTTGGTTATAGATATAACCGGTGTCACCTTCAGCACAACTCACGGTAATCGCATCACCAGTCTCAATACTATCGGTAGCATTGCCGCAACCAACAACCGCAGGAATACCCATTTCACGCGCAATAATAGCGGCATGACAAGTACGGCCACCACGATTAGTAACAATCGCTGAGGCTTTCTTCATGATAGGCTCCCAATCTGGGTCGGTCATATCGGTGACCAGCACATCGCCCACTTCAATCATGTCCATCTCAGCGATTGAACCTAGTACTTTCGCTTTACCAGCACCTATTTTGTGCCCTATCGCACGACCTTCACAAACAATCTTGGTTGCATCACTTGTCAATTGAAAGCGCTCAATGACTTGCATGTCTTCGCGACTGCGCACAGTTTCAGGTCTTGCTTGCACAATGTATAGCTTGCCATCGATACCATCTTTCGCCCACTCAATGTCCATAGCACGGCCGTAGTGCTTTTCAATCGTCTGGGCTTGTTTAGCGAGTTCCATGACTTCTTCATCGTTAAGAGAGAAGCGCATGCTATCGGCTTTATCAATATCAACGATTTCGACTTGTTTTCCGTGCTCAAGGTCATCCGAGTAAATCATTTTGACTAATTTACTACCTAAATTACGGCGAACGATAGCGGGATTACCAGCATCTAGGGTTGGCTTGTGTACATAGAATTCGTCAGGATTCACAGCGCCTTGAACAACCATTTCGCCTAACCCAAATGAGCTGGTTACAAACACAACGTCTTCGAAACCAGACTCGGTATCAATAGTGAACATGACGCCTGAAGATGACATATCACTGCGCACCATGCGCTGGATACCTGCAGAAAGCGCAACGCCTTTGTGGTCATAACCTTGGTGTACGCGATAGGAAATAGCGCGGTCATTAAACAGCGAAGCAAACACGTGCTTGATGGCAACTAACACCGACTCGTACCCTTTCACATTTAGAAAGGTTTCCTGCTGCCCTGCAAAAGAAGCGTCAGGCATATCTTCTGCTGTTGCAGATGAACGAACCGCAAAAGATGCCTCATCGCCAGCTTCACCCTGAAGATGAGTAAAAGCAGATTTAATTTCTGCCTCTAGTTCAGGCTGGAACGGCGTATCGAGTATCCATTGACGAATATTCTTGCCCGCTTCAGCAAGCGCATTGACGTCATCAACGTCCAAAGCATCCAAAACATCGTGTATTTTAGCTTCAACTCCACTTTGTTCTAGAAACTGATTAAATGCGTGTGATGTTGTTGCAAATCCTCCCGGTACTTGAACACCTGCATTCGACAGGTTTGATATCATTTCTCCCAATGATGCATTTTTACCACCCACACGGTTAACATCATCCATGCCCAATTCTTGATACCAAAGTACGTATTCTTGCACTGCTTAAAGCCTCCAGCTTGTTTAATTGCCGATAAGTTTTTTGTCACGTTTTGTTGTAACAAGGTATGATTAATTTCATGCGATAGTACACAGCTGTAAATTACTGTTTACTTTCCGCAGTCGGGATTCTAAATTGTCCCTCATAAGAAAGTAAAATTTAATTTATTTTCGTAATTAATTTACAACAATGTTAAGGAGATGTTGTGCGCACCGCTTTTTACATATCAGATGGTACAGCCATTACCGCAGAAGTTTTTGGGCACGCTTTGCTGTCTTTATTTCCCACAGAATTTCAACATATCACCATTCCTTTTGTTGAAACAGAACAACATGCTCTTGAGGTCTTAGAAAAGATAAAACAGCATTTTGAAGAAAGTGGAGACCGTCCATTAGTTTTTTATACGATGGTAAATAGCGATGTTCGCAAATTAATGAGTCAATCGGTGGGTATTAATTACAACTTTTTAGACCAGTTTGTTGCGCCTCTTGAGAAGGTCATCGGTTTGCCTTCTAAACCAGAAAAACATCGCACACATAGTATCCATGAAAAAACGTATGATATTCGAATTGAAGCCGTAAATTATGCTTTAGCAAATGATGATGGAAGTAACCTCAAAGATTACCATGAAGCTGACATTATTCTAGTCGGTGTATCACGCTCGGGGAAAACGCCTACCAGTTTATATTTGGCACTACAGTATGGAATTAAGGCGGCAAATTACCCATTTACAGAAGATGACATGGGCGATATTTTAAAACTACCGGCAACTCTAAGACGATTTCAGAAGAAACTATTTGGGCTAACCATTGATGCAAATCGATTACATCAAATACGCTCAGAACGCAAAGCCAACAGTCGTTACGCATCTATGCAGCAATGTCGAATGGAACTTAGAGAAGTGGAAAATTTATATCGAAAAGAGAAGATACCGTTTCTAAACAGCACCAAATTCTCTATTGAAGAAATATCGGCAAAAATATTGGCAACCACGGGCTTACAACGAAGAAAGTACTGAACTTAGTAGGCCGCATCACTATTTATCAGTTGGCTGCTCTTTTGCTTTAAGTGAATTAGGTCGGCCGCCTGTTACCTTATCGGCCCTGCCCTCTTCTTTGGCTTTTTCAGCTCGGCGTTTACGTACTTCTTTTGGGTCTGCAATCAAAGGACGATAAATTTCAATTCGATCCCCGTCTGAAAGGTTTTGCGTAAGTTTACATACTCTATTCCAAACGCCTACTTTATTGCTCTCTAAGTCTATTTCTGGGTGTAAACTAAGTATACCAGAGGTGTTAATAGCATCTTCTACACTTGAATTCGCTTCCACACTGACTTTTAACAAACTTTGCTTGTTTGGCAATCCGTAAACCACTTCAATTTCAATAGCATTGTCCATTACTTGTACACTTCCTTCGCACGCTGACTGAATGCGTTTACCATATTGTTAGCCAAGGAATTGAATATTTTGCCAAATGCTAACTCAACTAATTTGTTGGTAAAAACAAAATCAAGATTTAATTCAATTTTGCAGGCTTCATCTGATAGAGGAGTAAAACGCCAACCACCGCTTAAAGACTTAAAAGGACCGTCAGATAAATCCATCTCGATAGACGCCCCCTTTACTAAGGTATTCTTTGTCGTCAAGGTTTGCCGCACGCCCGCTTTAGATAGCACCATCGTAGCCAACATATGAGAGTCGCTTTCTTCAAGCACAGAGCTCTTCTCACATCCTGGCAAAAACTGATCATAGGATTCGACATCATTTACAAGTTCATACATCTGATTTGCACTATAGGCTACAAGTGCATTTCGCTGAATACTGGGCATTAATTACGAGCTACCTTTACTAAATTACGTGTAGTTTATCACTGATACTTAAGAATAACAGAACGAAAAATCAAGTACATAAAGACAAACCCGAGAACCTTGATATAATACGCCTATGAAAAAATCTAAAAATACTAACAATACAATCGCACTTAATAAAAGAGCGCGACATGAATACCATCTTATTGACAAGTTTGAAGCTGGTCTGCAATTACAGGGCTGGGAAGTCAAAAGTATTCGCGCAGGCAAAGCGAACATCACAGACAGTTACGTTTTTATCAAAGACGGCGAAGCCTACGTGAGCAATATTAATATAATGCCTCTCAACCAAGCTTCTACGCACGTTATTAGCGACCCAACTAGGGTACGCAAGTTACTTTTGAAGAAGCGAGAAATTGAAGAGCTAATGGGTGGCCTAGATCGCAAAGGTTTAACCATTGTAGCAACAGCTATGTATTGGAAGGCATGCTGGGTGAAGTTAGAAATTCAACTCGCTAAAGGGAAGCAAGAACACGATAAGCGAGACACAGTGAAAGATCGTGATTGGGCGAGACAAAAAGAAAGAATGATGAAACACAGCGCATAAGGTTTCGCGTGCGCTGTTTACCTGTTTAATCAATAAACTGCTTTCGATAGCGCTTAGTTAACTTTGCCGCTCTTATTTGGTCAATTATCAAACTGATCAAAGGACTGCTCGAGCGACTGGGGCGTTTACCCTTGCCAAGATTCCTAAGTTGTCGTTTCACCAATGCCATATTGGCTAATCCCGACAAGGTTTTATCTTTCCAGCCAGTGTTCGGGATAAAACCCTCAAAGTCTGCGTTGACGGTCCATTTGTTAACCAACGCAGGATCATAAGCTAAGGCAGATGCAATACCGACTAAGTCCATGCCGCTTGAGAGCACTTCGTTAGCAACAGGTAATCGTTTTACTCCCCCCGTGGTCATCACAGGAATGTTACTATGTTCAGCAATGCGCTTTGCAAACGTTAAAAAGTAGGCCTCTCTGGCAAGCGTTCGTTCGTCACCACTCTTGCCTTGCATTGCGGGGGCTTCATATGAACCGCCAGATAACTCAATAAAATCTAAGCTACTGTCGTTTAGCCATTTCACCACTTGTATAGCATCTTCAACGTCAAATCCACCTCGTTGGAAATCAGCAGAATTTAACTTTACCGACACAATAAAGTCGGTACCACAGGCTATTCTTACCCGCTGAATGACTTCGAGCAATAGCCTAGCGCGGTTTGCTAGCTCTCCACCCCATTCATCATTTCGTTTATTGGTTAAAGGTGATAAAAATTGACTCAACAAATAACCATGAGCTGAGTGAACTTGTACACCGTCAAAACCTGCATCGCGTGCACGTAAGGCTGTATTTTCAAAACGCTGTATCACATCTTGAATCTCTTCTTCAGTCATTGCTTTGGGTGCGGTGAACAAACCGCTATGTTTGCCCATATCAAGTGCTACATCTGATGGAGAAAGGACTTTACCACCCATTTTTTTAAAAACTTGTCGACCAGGGTGATTGATCTGCATGATCACTTTAGTATCATTCTGTTTTGCTATTTCAGACCATTCTCTGAATGCTTTGACCGGCGTATCTTTTTCAAGCACAACTCCGCCAGGCCCAGTCATAGCTAACTTATCGACCATAACGTTACCGGTAATGATAAGACCTACTCCCCCTTTCGCCCAACTAGCATAGAGGTTTTTTAGGGCTGTACCAGGTAACTGATTCGGCTCGGACATATTCTCTTCCATTGCGGCTTTTACAAAGCGATTTTTAACTTCAATACCACAATTAAACTGAAACGGCGTAAATGCATTCATGTTGACTTAAAGACCTTAGAAGTAATGGATTAAACAATGCCACTAAGTGTGGGAAATTCAAGTTCAAATATAAATACACTAATATAAGTATATGAATAAACTTAGCTTTAAATAGCAACAAAAAGAACCTCAGTCAGCAAAACAAGCTGTTTTAGCCAAACAAAAGTGTTATACTACAACACTATCTCGGGGCTGCTCTGGATTCGACAGGATTCAATGATGCTTGAGGTGCATGCAGAGGTGCGGTTGGCCTCTTTAAAAAACCGCAAAAAAATAGTCGCAAACGACGAAAACTACGCACTAGCAGCTTAATAACCTGCATAGGCCCTTCCACTCAAGCTTTGGTCACTAGCTGAGGTTCGGAAGGTCATACTAATGACCTAGCGAGGGATGCTTGTCTAAGGCTGAACCGCGAAATAGTATTAGGCCAGTCCGAAAGAACCCTGTTTGTCGGGGTCCGTAGGATTAAATAAAAGACAAACTAAGCATGTAGTACCAACGGTTGACGCTTTCTGGACGCGGGTTCAATTCCCGCCAGCTCCACCAATTAAAAAAAGACGCCTTTTGGCGTCTTTTTTGTATATACAATTAAAGCTTATTTCTGAAAGTAGCGCTCATTCATTTTCTTAAGCTCGCCACTTTTATCCGAGCGTGAAATATGTGTACTTTGGCGTGTCGGTACGCTGAGTGTTTTCGGTGCCAAGCAAGAATGCACGTAGGATGATTTATCGCTGCTCAACTAAGCCTAAATAGTATCGTCGATAGTTACAAGGCCTGTCAAAGAATTATAGGTGATACTGTAGTCGGGTGAGGCAACCAAAAAATAAGTGCAAGCGTTTGAAGCATAAGCGACTTGATAATCTTGGCTTGCATCAGTTGCTACTCCAGGGCTACCATCGTTCAATAGTGCACTCCAAACTGAAATACAATCATCAGTGCCATTAAGTGCAATGCTTGCCTCTGCCGTTGATGTAGATTGCGCAGGCCAACCGTTTGCATTAATGTCTATTAAATTATTGCCACTGCCGTAAACATCCAAATCATTTACCTGGCCATTGTTTCCGCTGGCTCGCCATTTATAGTTAGCAAGTTCAACACTTGCTCTGAAAGCCGCTCCTGTGCCATTAACGACCGCGGCATTTGCGTCATCCTGAAAGGATAAAAATTTCGGGATCGCTACAACAGAAAGTATGCTTAACAATACAATCACGATGATAAGCTCTATTAGTGTAAAGCCCTGCTGCTTTTTCATAGACTGACAACTCGCCTTGAGATGATTTTGAGGTTAGGAAAATGGTATCAAAAAAGAAAAATAATCACTTATGAATTGATATACAGGTGTGTGCAGTTTCTTACCTAGCTTTACTCAGGTGTCTCACTGTTTTTAACTCTGTAGTCAGTTAAGAGCTCTACTGGATAGTTATTACGAGTGTCTTTATCAGATTGGCGACTGGGATACTTTATGATACACACACCTGTATCATATTGTTGAGCAGACACGCTGACGCTTGAAATCAAAAGGCCTAAAAGTAATATGAGCTTATTACCGGCTTTGTTAATCATCGTTTTTTCGATACGTCTTTCAAAACAGGAGGTGGATTAAAATATGTTTTCACAAATTCTGGCGCGTCGATCGGTCGGCTAAAGTAGTAGCCTTGCAATAACTCACTCCCATTGGCTTCCAACCAATTAACTTGCTGTTCGGTTTCAACACCCTCAGCAACGGTTATTAAGCCTAAGTTTGTCGATAACTGGATAATAGAACGCACTAGGTTCTCATCTTGTTTGTCTATCGTGATATCGTTAACGAACGAGCGGTCGATCTTCAACTTATCAACAGGTAAATCTTTCAAATGACTCAAGGAACTATAACCCGTACCAAAATCATCGAGTGAAAAGCTAATGCCAATTTTTTTCAAGTCATTAATTTTGTATATCGTGTTTTTCAAGTTATCTAATGCGACACTTTCAGTTATTTCAAACTCTAAATAATGCCCTGCTATTTGATGCTTCCTTAAAACTTCGGTTACCTTAGTAATGAAGGTTTTTTCCGCTAATTGTTTACCACTAATGTTAACTGCTATTTTAAAACCGTCGGGCAGTACACCACGATGTTTTAAATCCGACAGCAAGGCACATACCTTGTTCAACATCCTTTCACCAACATCAATAATTAATGAGCTCTCTTCTAAGAAAGGAATAAACTGGTCAGGAGGGACAATAATATCTCCCCGTTTCCACCGGATTAGTGCTTCAGCAGTTACCAGTTTTTTTGTTTGAGAGGAAACAATGGGTTGCAAAACAAAGAAGAATTCATCTTGGAACATTGCAGATGATATATCTCGCTCCAAGCGCAGTAGTTCTGCTGCTTCGGTTGCCATTTTATCCTGGAATAACGTGGTACAATTTCGTCCATTTTTCTTCGATTCATACATGGCAGTATCTGCATATTGAAGAATTTCATCAGCCGTTTCAAAACCGGGTTTAAATACCACAACACCTAAGCTTGCCGACAAATTATAACGATGCAAGCCTATATCAATTTCTCGATTGATACATAGGCGAAGCTTTTCAGCCAATTCAATAGCCGTTTTGTTTGCGATACTACGGTTATTCGATAGCTGTTCACTATGGCAGAGGAACTCATCTGCACCGAGCCTTGCGATAAAACCAATATCTTTAAAATCGGCGCGTAAGCGTTCAGACAGCTTCACAATTAGCTGATCGCCAACACTGTGGCTCAAGGTGTCGTTAATGCGCTTAAACTGATCCAAATCGGCTAAAATCGCAACGTGATATTGTGAACTTGTGTTAGTACCGTCTTGAGAGTTCAATATTTCGTAGACTTTATTTCTATTCGGCAAATTGGTTAACGCATCGTTATAAGCCAAATTTTCAATTTTTTCTTCCGCTTCAACGCGCTTCGTTACGTCATTACCCACAACCAAGATACTTTGACCATCATAGGTGTGGAATTTTACGAAAGACATCTCCATAACGCATTTGAGTTTATGTGAATCATACACATCGACAATTGTATTCAGCTTGCGGTTGTTGTCGGCTAGAAATTCATCTAAAGCTTTCATTAAACTGGGATCAATCGGGCCAATAACGTCTGATGCAGGCTTTCCTTTTAAGTCAAAGATAGAGTAGCCGTAGAACGACGCTGTTGCTTTGTTTGCGAAAACAAACTTACCGTCACCACTTAAGGAGAAGATCATTGCCGGTGCCGTATCTAATATTAAACGAAAGCGCTGACTTCGTTGAGTAAGTAATATTTGTCCGGTGGCAATACGACCTAAGAGATCGTTTGCGGAGTCTATAATTTTACTAAACTCATCCGTTTCGTGACCTTTAAGATTGCTAATGGATTGTTCGGTAATTGAAGAAGTGTTAACACGTTCAAACCGGCTAGCAAGTCTTGTTAAAGGTGCCGCCAATGAGAAATGAAATAATAAAACTAATGCACATGAAATAATGACATAGCCAGCCAAAGAGATACCAAAGGTACGAATTGCGCGGTTATATACGTCATTTAAAGCAATGTGATTATTAACTCTTACCGTCATACGCCCATAAGTTGCGCCGTTGTCTACTGGCGCACCCGGAATAAATTCATCGTAAGTCAGCAGAACAGTAGATTCGGTATAATTTGGAACGAGAAAAAAGCTAAGTACAGGGTTTGATGTTTGTGTAGAGTTGTTCCTTGCCTCTGCTAGCGTACTGCCGCTTTCATCTTCGATCACAACATATGAGAAGTAGTCGAAATAAGTTAGACCTTTGATTACCAAAGCGGCTAAATCAGAGTCAATCTTCCAAACAGCGTTTGTCGCTGAATCTCTAGCTGCCTCAACGATATTTTCCATCGATGCATTTACACCCTCAGAGCGTGTTTTAAAGTCGACATATGTTTGGAGGAAAGACATTACGAAGCCTAGTAACAATACCAAAATGAGGGAGCGGATCCCCAAAGAGAAGGATATTTTACTGGTTAGCTTCATATAAATCGCTTGTATTACTAGTTCATTGTCCAATATAGGTGATTAATGTATATGTGTCTATACCAAACTGGCGAGACCACGAACGAATTCATATACCTTATTTTGCTTGAAGCCCCAGTAAAAGTATGGTTTGTTTGGTAAATTACACATGATTCTTTGTGCTTTTTCCTTTACCATTGGCTATGTCGATTAACTAATAAGAATTTCATTGTATGTCTCAGAATGATAAAGATTTTGCCCCTATCAATATAGATGTGGATGAGCGTCGCCCAAGTGGTAAGCGCCCTGCTCCTATTGAGAGTGATTCGGCAACGGGTGGCTCAAATGTCTTCACAAGTATTGTACTGGTCGTCGCTATTGCCGCTTGCGCAGGATGTGGTTATCTTTACAGCGAATTACAAAAAGCAAATACAGAAGCGGCAAGAACAGATAGTCGTCTACAGTCACTTGAACAAAGATTGTCCGCCACTGGTGAAGAAATGGGCAACTCTACTGTGGCACTACAAGTGAAAGTCACTGAGCTTGCAGAAAAAACTGAAGAGCTTTGGGAACAAATGGATAAACTTTGGGCGTCTGCATGGCGACGTAACCAAGATGAAATTAAAAATCTACGCGGCGAACTGAATACAACGAAAGCCAATACGAATAATGGTATTCAAAAACTTGAAGGTGAGTTAGCTAGCGCTAGCACAAACGTGCAACAAGTCATGAACCGTATTAATGGTTTGAATGAAAAAATCTCTGCTCAAGCAAATGATATATTGAGTGCAAATGTAAATGCGGAGCAAGCAGGTGAAAAAGTGTCAGCACAAAGCAGCCAGCTAAAGAGTCTGAATGACAAGGTCAAGTTGCTAGAAGCACGCAACGCGTCTTTACTAGATAAAATATCTGACTTAGAAGCATTGCTACAAGAAATCGCAAAGAAAACAGTTTAGTCGTATTCGCTAGGCGAATCACTTCGTCTAGCACATCTATTGGTTTAATACTTACTTAACACAAATACGTCAGATACAAAAAAAGCACCTTTCGGTGCTTTTTTTTGGCTTTGCCTTAATTCGTTATAACGAATTAGCGACGTAGGCCTAAACGCTTAATAAGATCTTGATAGCGCTCAACATTTTTGCCTTTTAAGTAATCAAGCAATTTTCTACGTTGGCTTACCATACGCAAAAGACCGCGACGTGAGTGGTGGTCTTTCTTATGATCTTTAAAGTGGCCTTGAAGCTTGTTGATATTGTTTGTTAACAATGCAACTTGTACTTCAGGTGAACCCGTATCACCTTCTTTAACGCCAAATTCAGCTACGATGTTTGCAATTTCTGCAGTACTTAGTGACATATTTATCTCCAAAAGAGTGTAGTGTTAAACAACAGCATGCCGATCACTAATTCAGTCATGCCAAAGAGAGCGCGTATTATACTCAGCGCGCACGTTTTCACAAGTATTTTAGCTTATTTCTCACCAAAATAGTCTTCTCGATAAACGACTGAGCGTTTTGGCCAGATTTCTATTGTCTTTTCGTCTTGACGAACCACGCTACCTATACCAAAAAACAGCTCATCAGAACGTCGATAAACACGAATTAACTCGTCATTCGCTGATGCGCCATCAAGCACAATGGGTTGACCGTGCAGAAAGTCATCTATTGATTTATCATCTACTCTGACTTCATCTAGGCTCAAAACTGCAGTATCCATAGGTAGTAGCAAAGCATCTAATTTATCGAAGTTTCTGAACTCGCGATCTATGTCTAAGCTTTCTGATAGAGATTGTAACTCTGTGACCGGTATCATTTGGTCAACTGGGTAGTTCGCCACAGAAGTTCGTCTTAGCATAGTGACGTGTGCACCGCAGCCGAGGTCTTGACCAATATCATCAACCAATGAGCGGATATAAGTTCCTTTGGAACAGTGTACTTGCATGTCCACTTCATTGTTTTCAAAGCGCAATACTTCTAAACTAAAGATGTGAATATCTCGTGCTTCTCTCGGCACTTCCATGCCTTGTCGTGCATAATAATACAAAGGCTTACCTTGGTATTTTAAAGCTGAGAACATAGACGGAACTTGCTTAATATCACCACGATATTTAGGCAGCAAATCATGCAACTGTGCTTCGCTCACGTTGACAGGCTTTGTAGCTATAATCTCGCCATCTGAATCAGAGGTGTCCGTACGCTCGCCTAATTTTGCAGTCACTATATACGTTTTATCGGCATCTAATAGAAACTGCGAAAACTTTGTTGCTTCACCTAGGCAAATTGGCAACATGCCTGTTGCTAATGGATCCAATGCCCCTGTGTGACCGGCTTTTGCTGCACCATAAAGTCGTTTTATCTGTTGCAGGATGAAATTAGACGACTCACCCGTGTATTTATCGACCAATACAACGCCGTTGATCGCCCTACCTTTTTTTCTTCTCGCCATGCCTTAAATCAAATCTCACTACTACGCATTTACAAAATGCTTTTTCTATTCTTGAAACGCTCGGTAAACAAATTTAAAGAAGCGATGTTACTCTTCTTCGTCTTTTCCCTGATTAGACTTTTCTTCATCTTTTGCTCTGGCTTGATTAACCAAAGTAGAAATTCGAATCCCTTCAGTAATCGATTCATCACGAAAGAAATGAACAGCTGGCACAGCTCTCATTCGAATTCTTTTCGCTAGAATAGAACGGACGAATCCCTTTGCGTCTTGCAAACGCACTAGGTCAGCTTTGATTTTTTCCTCATCACTGTTATAAAAAGTCACGTATATCTTAGCATGCGCTAAATCGCGCGACACTTCGACACTTGAGATAGTGATCATACCTACATCGGGTTCACGATGTTTAAATTCATTCTGTAGAATACTTGCAATCTCTTTATGCACTTGCTGACTTACACGGTCAGTACGTGAAAATTCTCTTGCCATTTGTTGTCTCCTATTTTCTATTTATACGGCTCAATTTGAGATGAGAGGCATAAACGAAAAAAACGGAGGCCGTAGCCCCCGTCATTATTACTTAGTGTTTATCTTCCAAGCTTTGCTAGGAATAAGCACTCACAGTGAATACGAAAATTAGATCTCGCGTTTCACTTCAACGATTTCGAATACTTCTATCTGGTCGCCAACTTTAACATCGTTATAGTTTTTAACGCCGATACCACACTCGATACCTTTCTTAACTTCTTGAACATCGTCTTTAAAGCGACGCAATGATTCTAATTCACCTTCGTAAATCACGACATTGTCGCGTAGAACACGAATTGGATTGCTACGTTTGATGTTACCTTCGGTAACCATACAACCTGCAATTGCACCAATTTTTGGTGATTTAAATACATCTCGAACTTCAGCTAGACCCATGATTTCTTGTTTGAACTCAGGTGCTAACATACCGCTCATCGCTTGTTTCACTTCATCAATTAGTTCATAAATGATGCTGTAATAACGAAGATCGATTTCTTCTGCTTCCAAAATTCGGCGAGCAGTTGCATCGGCACGAACGTTAAAACCAACAACGATTGCACTAGATGCTGCAGCTAGACTTGCGTCAGTTTCTGTTATACCACCAACACCGCTACCAACAATGTTCACTTTGACTTCATCTGTAGACAGCTTAATTAAGCTTTCAGAGATAGCTTCAATCGAACCTTGAACATCTGCTTTCAATACAACATTCAATTCGCTAACGTCACCAGACTCCATGTTCGCAAACATGTTTTCTAGCTTCGCTTTCTGCTGCTTCGCTAACTTCAGTTCACGCTGCTTGGTATGACGTTTAGAAGCGACTTCACGCGCTTTACGCTCGTCGTTCACCACCAATGCGTCTTCACCTGCGATCGGTACACCTGACAAACCAAGAACTTCAACTGGTGTAGAAGGACCGGCAACTTTAATTTCTTTACCATGTTCGTCGCGCATTGCACGAACGCGTCCGTACTCTTCGCCACATAGTAATATGTCACCCGCTTTCAATTCACCTTCTTGAACAAGTACCGAAGCAACAGGGCCTCGTCCTTTGTCCAAGCGAGACTCAATTACGATGCCGCGAGCTGGGCCACTTGCCACTGCTTTAAAGTCGAGTACTTCAGCTTGAAGTGAAATTGCTTCGAGAAGTTCATCAATCCCCATACCTGTTTTGGCAGATACATTCACGAACTGATGTTCACCGCCCCATTCTTCAGAGATAACTTCAAGCTGCGAAAGCTCTTGCTTCACTCTATCTGGATCGGCGGCTTCTTTATCCATTTTGTTCACAGCAACAATCAAAGGAACGCCTGCTGCACGACTGTGCTGCACCGCTTCTTTAGTTTGTGGCATCACGCCATCATCTGCTGCAACAACCAAGATAACGATATCAGTTGCTGTTGCTCCACGAGCACGCATAGCGGTAAACGCGGCGTGTCCAGGAGTATCTAAGAATGCAATTCTGCCATTCTCTGTTTCAACGCTATATGCACCGATGTGCTGAGTAATACCGCCGGCTTCGCCGTCAGCAACTTTAGCACGTCGAATATAGTCAAGAAGTGACGTTTTACCATGGTCAACGTGACCCATGATAGTCACGACTGGCGCACGTGTTACCTTCTCACCTGTAGAACTTTCAGCAATCAACTCATCTTCTAATGCGTTATCATTGACGAGTTCATAGCGTTGGCCCATTTCTTCAATGACCAACACTGCAGTGTCTTGATCTAGAACTTGGTTAATTGTCGCCATCTCACCCATTTTCATCATGGTTTTGATAACTTCAGTCCCTTTCTTAGCCATACGGCTAGCAAGTTCACCTACAGTGATAGTCGCGCCAATCTTAACAACGCGCTCAACAGGTTGAGCTGGCTTATTAAAACCGTGCTTAAGGTCTTCACCGGCATTCTTTTTCGACTTTTTACGACGACGTGAAGAGCGCTCAACTTGCATATCTTCTTCATCTTCAGCTTCTTGCGCATAGCGATTCGAGTGAAGGTGAACGTCTTCAGCTTCTTGCTTCTTACGACGTTCTTCTTCTTCTTTCCAGCGCTTGTCATTTTCTTCAGCTAATTTACGTGCTTCATCAGCCGCTTTTTTAGCATCTTCTTCTAACTTACGCTGAATCTCTTCTTCTTGTTGCTTTCTAATGCGTTCAGCTTCAGAGCGCGCTTCTTCTTGCGCTTTTTTCTCTTCGTCTGTTAGCGTCGGTTCGTTCTTCTTACGCTCTTCCGCTTCTTTCTTCGCTTTTTCAGCACGAGCAGCACGTTCTGCTTCTTGCGCTTTACGCGCTTCCGCTGCTTGCTTAGCTTTCTCTTCAGCCGCCGCTTTCGCTGCTTCTGCTGCTTGCTTCTCAGCTTCGAGTTTCGCTTGTGCTTCAGCGGCTAGACGTGCGGCTTCTTCTTCAGCTAATCGCTTTTCTTCAATATCAGTGCGTTTTACGTAGGTACGTTTTTTACGTACCTCCACTTTAACTGCTTTCGATTTACCTAGGCTGATCGTGCTAGTTGTTTTACGCTGTAAAGTCATTTTCTTAGGCGCTTCCGAGCCCGTACCACCATGAGATTTACTCAAGTGATCTAATAATGTCTTTTTCTCTTCTTCTGTAACAATCTCGCCTGCGGCCTTTGTTACGCCAGAATCTTTGAACTGCTGAACCAAACGATCAACGGTTGTGCCAATATCTGTGGCGAGCTTTTCTATGGATACTTCTGCCATATTCTTTACTATCCCCCTGCTGACCTATTCTTCATTAAACCAAACGATATTACGCGCAGCCATGATAAGCTTTCCTGCGGTTTCTTCGTCTAGTTCTTCAATATCGCTAATCTCATCTGTACCCTGCTCTGCAAGACCTTCTAAATCGGTCACGCCTCTGCTAGCAAGTACAAATGCAACGTGTCTGTCCATCCCTTCAAGGTCTAATAACTCTTGAGTAGGTTCTGAACCTTCTAAAGACTCTTCGTTCGCCAGCGCTCTGGTAGTTAACCACGCTTTTGCACGATTACGCAGCTCTTCAACTGTGTCTTCATCTAAACCGTCAATTGCGAGTAATTCACTTACAGGTACATAAGCTATTTCTTCTAAAGAAGTAAAACCTTCATCGACTAATACAGAAGCAAAGTCTTCGTCTATATCAAGACCAGACGTAAATACTCCAAGTACTTTCGCGTTTTCTTCTTCGTGTTTCGTATTCAAGTCTTCAACTGTCATTACGTTAAGTTCCCAACCAGTCAATTGACTAGCAAGGCGAACGTTCTGACCGCTTCTACCGATTGCTTGAGCTAAATTATCAGCTTCAACGGCTACATCCATTGTTTTTGAATCTTCATCAACTACGATAGATGCAACTTCAGCTGGCGCCATTGCGTTAACGACGAATGATGCAGGGTTTTCGTCCCACAAGACAATGTCGACACGCTCACCACCAAGCTCACCTGAAACAGCTTGGACGCGTGAACCACGCATACCAACACATGCACCAACAGGATCTAGGCGTTTATCGTTCGTTTTTACAGCGATCTTGGCGCGAGCGCCTGGATCTCTTGCTGCGGATTTAATTTCTAAGGTTTCTTCCGCAATTTCTGGCACTTCCAGTCTAAACAACTCCACCAACATATCTGGGTGAGTACGACTGATAAACAACTGTGCACCGCGTGCTTCTGGACGAATAACGTACAACAATCCACGAACACGATCGCCTGGACGGAACGTTTCGCGAGGGATCATATCGTCACGGTAAATAACACCTTCAGCATTATTACCCAAATCAATAATAATGTTATCACGGTTAACTTTCTTAACCGTTCCAGTTACCAGTTCACCAACGCGATCTTCGTATTCCGCAATCATTTGCGCACGTTCCGCTTCACGGACTTTTTGAACAATGACTTGCTTAGCAGTTTGCGTCGTGATGCGGTCAAACGCGATTGATTCAATCTGTTCTTCTACAAAATCACCTAACTGAATTTCTGGTTCGTCGATTTGCGCAGCAGAAATTGTCATTTCTGCATAAGGGTTCTCTTGTTCTTGATCATCTTCTATCACTAACCAGCGACGGAAGGTGTCAAAGTCACCTGTTTCACGGTCTATAGCAACTCGAACTTCAATTTCGCCTTCGTTCTTCTTTTTAGTGGCGCTCGCTAATGCAAATTCTAACGCTTCAAAAATCTTTTCTCTTGGCACTTGCTTTTCATTAGATACGGCTTCAGCCACCAACAAAATTTCTTTACTCATCTTATAAGCCTCACAGAATGTTTCGATAAAGAAACAAACACTCCCTAATAGTTAATCAAAATTCGGGACCAAATTGCCTTTTTCTATATTAGCAATGGCCAAGGAAAATTCTTCATTATCTACTTTTACTAAAATGTTTTGATCTTCGCATTTTAGTAAAAGTCCTTTAAAGTTTCGTCTTCCATCTTGTGGCATAGATAACTTCACAGAAACAGTTTCACCTACCACTGATTCATAATGCGCTTCTTTAAACAAAGGCCTATCCATACCTGGAGAAGAAACTTCCAAGTTGTATTCAGTTGAAATCGGATCTTCAACATCTAATACAGCACTTACTTGATGACTGACATCTGCACAGTCATCTACATCGATGCCATTTTCATGATCGATATACACTCTTAAAATAGAATGCTTTCCAGCTCTAACAAACTCAACACCAACCAGCTCAAAGCCCAAGGCCTCGACAGGTGCGTTTAACATGTCTGTCAATTTTCGCTCTAGTTGCGACAAATCTACACTCCAAAAACAAAAAAAGGGCTTACAGCCCATACTTTCTCTCGCGTTTTTTACCAAACTCAAGATACAAAAAAGCCCCGGTCAAGCGGAGCTTACAATAACTACAACTGTCTGCTCGATAAGCCTTAGCCTATCAAGACGCTTGACCTGAACGCTACTTTGCCTAGGCCTTATGAACAATCAACAACATCAAATGCTGGCAATCTAAGAACACTATGCAGGGAGCCCGTCCCAAAAACTTGCGCAAAGTATAACGCTGTTGAGCTGCAGACGCAAATATAAGTGTTCGTAACCTAATCTGAACAAGGAATAGGTCACAAAGTCATTAACTCACTTTCATTCGCATTTTTTTTAAGCCATGCTAAACCTATATAAAAGCAATTAAATCAACTAACAAATAATACAACAAACACACTACACAGGAGATGCCAATGCCAGAAAAATATTCGATAGAACAAATAGACGATGCCCTAACAGAATTGAATAGAGAGTTAGAAGATGGGCAAAAGTGGCAGATAAAGGAAGACAAGTTGTGCAAAACCTTTAAGTTTAAGAGTTTCATTCGCGCCTTCGGTTGGATGAGCCAAATAGCGATATGGGCAGAAAAGTTAAACCACCACCCTGAATGGTTTAATGTTTATAACAAGGTAGAGATTGAATTAACCACACATGATGTTGGTGGGATCAGTGAACTTGACTTCAAACTGGCAACTAAAATGGAATTGTTTTCCTAGTTGGTCGCACAAAATCGTTTTAATTCGTACGTAATTCAGTCAATTTGTTTATAGTTTCAACGCTTATGAGTTTTTTTACTAAAAGTTGAAAACTATGGTTGCCAAGCAGTTTTTGCTATGTATAATACGCACCACTTGAGACGGCCAAGTCGTCACAAACCAGAACAATCGCGGGATGGAGCAGTCTGGTAGCTCGTCGGGCTCATAACCCGAAGGTCGTAGGTTCAAATCCTGCTCCCGCAACCACATAAAAAAGACTCATCATTTGATGAGTCTTTTTTTTTATCTAAATTTACACCTGTGCAAATCAGGGGTACAGTTTAGGGCGTGCTGGTTCGATATAGAACTTGTATACAAAAACTTTAGGACTTTATGTGTAGAAACATAAGGCTGCTTTGAGTCGCAATACCCACCAATGGTAAAGAATGTCCGAACAAAATAGCACTTTCAAAGAAGCGCAGAAGGACTTTGTCGAAACAGATGTACTAAGGAAGATACGAAGACACAGGTTAATGCAGATATGTGCTGCAACAGCTCTGGGTTTGCTCGCCTCACTTTTAGTCGCTAGAGGCGTCACTTTTTGGATTTTCGCTGCAGGTTTATCATTCCTTGTACTTGCTTTTGGTCTAGCGTACAAGAATTTCACCCTCTCATCAGCGTCTGTATTACTCGCCTCCATGTCGTTAATGTTGTTTTCTTTCGCATTAACTGGTGCTGGTTTATTCGATCTTGCTATTCTAGGCTATCCTGGCCTATTGATTTTCTCAGCGATATTAGGCGGCGTAGTTCTCTTTTTAAGTATGCTAAGCGTCATCATATTGCAGTGTTTAGCATTGACCTACATGACGATGGAAGCGATTATTACACCAAACGTTCCTGTCTTAAGTTGGATTCACCTCACATTTATACTAGTTATTTTTATCGTCATTGGCTTCAGTGTTTACATCTTAGTTAACGACATAAAACGCTTGATGCGATGGCTCCAAACAGAAAACCACAAAGTGGAAGAGAGCCGTAATCAAATACAACATTTAGCGCATCACGACTCTCTGACCGGTCTGCCAAATAGAAGTTATGGGCAGATCTTATTCGAGCAATCACTCGCAGCAAGCCAATCTAAAAATGTTAACCTAGGCATTCTCTTTATTGACCTAGATAACTTTAAGCCAGTTAACGATGCACTTGGACATGAAGCTGGCGATACTCTGCTGGTTAAATTGAGCAAGCGTCTACGTGAAATGTTAGCTAATACTCAGCACCTAGTGAGGTTCGGTGGTGATGAGTTCTTGATCATATCGCCCTATGAGGACAAGAGTGAATTAGAGTTACTCGCTGTCACCGTGATCAACGAGTGCACTAAAGGTTTCGAAGTCAAGCAAACCAGATTAGTGCTTTCAGCATCAATCGGCATTGCATCAAGTCCTGAACACGGCGATGACTTTAAGCAGCTTTGTAGAAAAGCCGATATTGCAATGTATCGAGCGAAAAAAGATGGTCGCAGCACCTTCCACTTTTATGAAGAGAGCTTAGAACAGGCGAGTGATGATAAATTTAGCCTCTTACAGCAAATTAGACCGGCTGTAAAAAACCAAGATTTTGAACTTTATTATCAACCCATCATAGATATGACTAACGCAAAAGTCATTTCAGTGGAGGCATTGCTAAGATGGCCACAAGCAGATGGTAGCTTTATTCCTCCAGATAAGTTCATCCCACTGGCAGAAACCTGTGGTGCAATTAATGATTTAGGAAAATGGGTCATAGAAGAAGCCTGTCGGTATTGTGCGTCGATGCGAGCCAGCGGATTTACTGACCTGAGAGTCTCCGTCAATTTATCTGTTATGCAGTTTAAAGATGGTCAATTAAATAGGATAGTACAAGAAGCGCTAGCTCAGTCAGGACTTCTGGGGGAAGCGCTTGAATTTGAGCTAACAGAATCATTACTTATCGATGAAACAGAACAAATTCAGAAACAATTACACATGTTGACAATGCAAGGTTGTACTATTGCGATTGATGACTTTGGCACTGGATACTCAAACCTAGCCTACTTAAGAGAGTTTAAAGCGAGCCGCTTAAAAATAGATCGCTCTTTTGTGACCAATATTTGTACATCTCATGATAATGAGCTCCTCGTTTCTGCCATTATCGAATTAGCGAAAAACTTAGGCTTAGAAGTTGTCGCTGAGGGTATCGAGGATGCTGAAACACTGGCAAAACTGCAGTCCCTATCTTGCAAAAAGGGACAAGGATATTTGTGGTCGAAGCCTCTTCCAGCGAAAGACTTGCCTACGTTTCTGAATAAATACTTGCCGCATTAATAAAAACATTGATAATTTGTCGACCCTCATCATTTGCGAACGTCCAAGCGACTCATGGATGAGACATAAACAATAAGGAAAATACTCGAGTGAAATTGCAAACTAAACGTGTTGACGGATTTACTTTAATCGAACTCATCATTGTCATCGTACTATTGGGTATACTGGCGGTTATCGCTCTGCCTCGTTTTGGTTACTTTTCATCTGATGCTCGAATAGCTGCGTTAAACGGGATAGCAACACAGATGAGATCGACAATCACTCTTGTGCAAAACAAAGCAAGAGCGCAAGGCCTGCGCCCTGTTACCAATAACCCTGGCTCAGGACAGTCTGGCTACATCGTTGATTTTGGTTTTGGCACAACAGAAGTTATGTTCAACACGCTTTGCCCTGAGAGTATTGGTGAGTTTGGAGATGATTTACGCTTGTTAGACTTTATGAATGAATCGTTAACGAGTGACATTAGCACCCGAATCGACAATCAATACACTTTATTGGGATATGATGTGCCTGTAAGTGGAGTGCCGCTAACTCAGGGTTGTTATATCATTTATGACTCTTTTGCTACGCCAAACTGCACAGTAACTGTCGTGACTGAAGATTGCTAATGCGTTTACACTTTTCTTGTTCATAAAAAAAACCCAGCGATATGCTGGGTTTTTTACTTGGCAAGTTCTACAAATTAAAACTGCATAGCAAGTCTTGCGTAGATTTGACGACCGCGAGGGTCATGAACTTTTGAGTCAAATCCAGCATTTGTAAACACCTGAGGTGGATCTTGGTCAGTAATGTTAATACCACCAATTGTCAGCACGTAATTAGCTTCTGTATCCATTAAACGACCCAGGTCTACGTTAAACTGTGCATCAAATGTGGTATGCGCATCAACTTCTCGGAAACCAAGTGCAGCATTGGTAGCGTCTAGCAAGTTTTGATCGTCATCGTATGCACTGATGTAACGAGCAAATATATTTGCTGAGTACCCTTCGGTTTTCCAGTTAAGTCCTAAATTGAAACGCAGTTCAGGACTGGATGTACCGATGTTGTTAAAGTTTCTCAAACCAGCACCTTCAACGTCACCTGCTTGAGGATCAACTAGGTCATATGCCATTATATAAGTTGCACTCACGCTCGGTGTAAAGGTACCTACGTCTGTCTCCATCTTATAGCTAGTCACTAGGTCAAGGCCAGATGTTTCAAGCGAACTTGCGTTCACATAAGTGGTATTTACCTGTAAAAGTGGACCGTTCAATGGGTCACCTGCACGAATAACGCGCGTTGTATCTTGAGGGTTAGCATTCAAAATAGCTTGGAAACTCTCCTGAATAATGAGGTTTTCGAATTCGAAACTCCAATAATCTAACTCAACTGATAAATCGTCAACTGGCTCAAGTGAAAAGCCCAAGTTATAAGCTGTTGACTCTTCTGGAACCAACTCTTCGTTCCCAGTTGCTCTTGCCGCGGCAAATGCTGCCGCACCCGTCAAAGGATCAACCATTTGATTCAATGACGTTGCACCACCATCTCTTTGGAAGATTGAAGGCGCACGGAAAGACGTTGATATTGAACCACGTAATGACAATTGGTCACTTGCACGATAAGAAACAGCCAACTTCGGGTCGACTGTGTCGCCAGTAGTGCCGCCGTAGTCTTCATAACGTAGGGCAATCTGTATATCTAAATCATCGGTAACAGGCATGGCGATTTCACCAAATAATGCGACCACATCTTGCTTACCCGAGACATCTGCATTACCAATAACAAATGCAAACCTGTCTTGGTTTGAAAGGTCATCATAATCTTGCTTCAGATCTTGATAGCGATATTGCGCACCAAAAGCAACACCCGCTGCACCACCATCCATTTCAAATAGTTCAGTGGAGATAAAGCCTTCAACTACCTCTAAGTTCGATTCAGAATCAATTTCTTGACGAGCGATAAACGAGTCAATAACGGTTTGACTGTTCGGTGTTACATAAGACGTAGAAAATGGATTGAAATATTCACAACCACCAACACCAGGGGTACCTGTCACTGGATCACAGTTCACACCACCGAAACCGCGAAGGGCGTTTTGGAATTGCTGTGCGAGCGTATCTCTAACAGTAAAATAAAAATCATTACGTGCCGCGGTGTAACTTACTTCCCAAAAGCCATCATCAAGCTCACCTTGAAGCATCGTGCTAAATCTAAAGGTATCCGATTCTGTACGAGCCGGATCACCAGGTTGACCAGTACCCAATTCACGACCGAAAAACTGGACAGGGAATCCGAAGAAATTATCAGGGTGATCTGCTGGAACTGTTGGCAATGTTAGTATTGGGAAACTTGGCGAACCGCCTCGCTCAGCTCTGTTCCTCGCATAACTGATTTCACTGATCCACTCAATTTCATCACTTACGCTATATGTACTTCTAAAATAGGCATTTACTCTCGTTTCATCTGGTACAAAAGAATAAGTTGAACCGAAATCAAAACCACAGAATCCAACATCTGTGCCACCAGGACCAACTCCGGCTGGTGCCAGTAATATAGGCGAGCCTCCGAAATTACTGCAGCCAGGATCGATAATTGGCGTTCCCCCAATAAAGAATGAACCAGGGTTACCTAATGAACTCGTATCGTCTTGAGGTCGACTCAATCGTCGGTCGCCGGTAAACAACGGAGAACGGTTTGTGTAACTCAAAGCAGCCATTACGCTACTGTCATCACCAACAGCCCCCCAAAGACCTTGTACTACATATTCTTTATTGTTGCCGTGAGCACCATCTTGGTAATCAAGTGATACAGATGCGCCCTCGTAATTCTTTTTAGTAATAAAGTTGACCACACCAGCGACGGCATCAGAACCATATAATGCTGAGGCACCATCTTTTACAACTTCCATGCGTCCTATTGCTATCATAGGGACCAGTGAACTGGTATCGACGAAATTCACTCCACCATTGTTAGGCTGAGAATTAACTACTTGACGTTTGTTATTGAGCAACACTAGCGTTGATGCAACTCCTAAACCACGCAAGTTGATATTAGACGTTCCAGCCGTTGCATTTTGAGTAAATGCATCAGGTGTATTTTCAGCTCCGGTGTTGATGGTTAAGGTTTGTGTTATATCACCAATGTTTTTCGCACCGATAGCATCAATAGCTTGACTATCAACAACCGCAAGTGGCGATGGTGAGTCGAAGTTTTCGCTGCGACGGACGAAGCTACCAGTAACGAGAATTAGTTCAACTTCTTTGGCTTCATCTTCTTCAGCGTCTTGTGCGAGTGCAATCGTTGGATATGCGAATAACTGTGAAGCAACAAAGGCAGCAATTGCTGTCTTTTTAGCAGTAAATTTCATATTGGTCCCCAAAACTCCGTCATTCTTGAAATCCATCCAACAACGCGGAATATTATTATCATCTGTTAGTGTGCGGCTATACCAATCGTATAGCCTACACTGATAGTAGGTGGAGATGGCCCATTTGTAAATAAATTGTTACTTATATGTAGCCATTAATAGTTAGGATGGTCAGACCACATGCTGAAATTTCATTATCAACATGCTATGCGCCGAGCAACAAGGTAAGAAAAGTGCCTATCATCGCTGGTTTGTCGCGCCCTTTTATATTAACTTGTACCGCTACCTTAAATAACTTCCCGCTTGGCTTCACTTCAATATCACTGACCTCGAAAGTATATTGCAATTGATCATTTACTCGCACTGGCTCTAAAAACCGAAGCGTATCGATACCATAATTGAGCATCGTATTCTTTTTCGGATCAACGGTAATTACCTGTTCAAACATTTTTGGCATCAGCGATGCAGATAAAAAACCATGAGCGATAGTCATGCCAAAAGGGCTTTCCTCTCGGCATCGCTTTTCGTCTATATGTATCCATTGGTGATCCTCTGTTGCATCAGCAAACTCGTTGATCTTTGCTTGATCCACCGTGAACCACTCGGAATTGGGTAATTTGTCCCCAATAGTCAATTGTGAAAACTCCATAACGATCCTTTTTTTATTATTAAATTGAATTGATTTCTAATTATACTATCATTGTTATTAATGATTCATCTCGACTTAATTGTCGAATTGATAATAACAATAACGTGACATAGGAAGAAATTATAAGATGAATTTAAATCGTATCGATCTTAACCTTTTCGCTGTATTTGATGCTATTTATACTGCGGGAAGTCTTACCAAAGCGGCAGATGTACTTTGTATTACACAACCCGCTGTCAGCAACTCTTTAGCTAGATTGAGAGAAATGTTGAACGATCCTCTATTCGTCAGAACCGGTCACAGTATGACCCCAACGCCCGTTGCGCAAAATATTATAGGGCCTGCACGTGAGGCTTTAGGATTATTGCGGAAAAGTGTACAGGAGTCTCACGTATTTGATCCCAGTACAGCGCAAAAAGCATTTAATTTTGCCAGCCGAGACTTACTCGAGGTGAGCATTATGCCAAGACTAATGTCACGTTTACAAAGCTGTGCGCCAAATATCACGCTAACAAACTATGAAATAGCACGTACAAATGTAGTTTCAGCAATGGCCAGTGGTAGTCTCGACTTCTTTGCAGACGCGTCTGCCTTTACAGATCCTCATTTATTAAAGCAAAAAATCGCTGAGGACCGTTTTGTCGTAATGGCACGCAAGAATCACCCTGAATTGAAAAATGGTTTAACTCTCGACACATTCTTGAAGCTCGGCCACATTAATGTGTCACACCGTAAAAAAGGCGCTGGTCCGATAGACATCGAATTAGACAAAATGGGTAAGAAGAGAAAAGAGGTCATGCGTGGACAGCACTTTTTGACGGTACCAAGTGCAATTGTGAAAACCGATCTTATTGCCTGCCTACCCTATCATTTGGCGAAACATTATGATCTCGCGATCTATGAGATGCCCTTCGAGCTACCGAAACTTGAGTACTTTCTATATTGGCATGTTAGTGCCGACCATGATTATGCTCACATGTGGATGCGTGAACAAATTCAAGAAGTGGCAAAAACCTATAATCACTAAACAAAAAAGCCCGCATCATAGCGGGCTTTTTTTGTGTACTTAATACCTAGCCTTGGAAAAAGTGCTCTGCATCCATTTGCATAAGATTTTCAGAACCTGAACTGATAGCGGATACTAGTGATCTTGTACGCGTTAGCATGCGGTCAAAGTAGAACTTTGCAGTTTGCAGCTTCGCATTATAAAAATCGACTTCAGTCGTACCTTCATCGAGCTTCTGTTGTGCCACAACTGCCATTTTCAACCAGAAGTAACCCACAGTCACATAGCCTGCATACATTAGATAATCTACCGCTGCTGCACCCAGCTCTTCTGGGTTATTAGCTGCTGATAAGCCAATGTCTTGCGTCATCTGAAGCCACTCATCAACATGTGACTCGACCGCATTAGACCAGTGTCCAAACTGTTGTTTATCTCTAATCGATGCACAGTATTCTTTGATTTCACCAGTGAACACTTTAAGAAGTTCACCATTAGAACCCATGATTTTACGAGCTAACAAATCAATTGCTTGGATACCTGTCGTACCTTCGTACATAGTACAAATACGGGTATCACGCGCTAGCTGCTCCATGCCCCACTCTTTGATATAACCGTGACCACCATATACTTGCATACCGTAACTAGTGGTTTCTTGTGCTGTTTCAGTTAAAAACGCTTTTACAATTGGAGTCAGTAAAGCCAGCTTAGCTTCTGCCATTTGCTTCTCTTGAGCGTCAGCTGCGTGCTGACTAACATCAACGAGCTGCATGCAGTAAATCGATAACGCTCTATTACCTTCACGCAATGCCTTTTGTGTAAGCAACATACGTCTAACATCTGGATGCACGATTATCGGATCAGCTGGCCCATCAGGATTTTTAACACCTGACATTGATCTAAACTGAGTACGGTCTTGTGCATAGGTAAGCGCGCCTTGGAAAGCGGCTTCTGTCGCAGATAAGCCTTCAACACCTGTGCCGATACGTGCCATATTCATAAACACGAACATACAGTTCAGACCACGGTTAGGTTCACCAATTAGTATAGCGTTTGCAGCATCAAAGTTCATGACACAAGTAGCGCTACCTTTAATGCCCATTTTATGCTCAATTGAACCACATTTAACCGTGTTACGATCTGTAATATTTCCATCTGCATCAACATTATATTTAGGTACAATAAACAAAGAAATGCCCTTTGTGCCTGCCGGTGCATCAGGTAAGCGAGCAAGTACGATATGTACAATATTGTCTGACATGTCATGCTCACCAGCCGATATAAATATCTTAGTACCGGTCAGCTTATAAGTACCATCTTCTGCTGGTTCAGCCTTACATTTCAACATACCAAGGTCTGAACCACAGTGCGGTTCTGTCAGACACATGGTGCCGGTCCAGCTGCCCTCTACGAGTTTCTCTAAGTAAACTTTTTTCTGCTCAGGCGTACCATGCGCTTTTAGAGTTTCCATACAACCTTGACTCAAACCTGGGTACATAGCCCAACTGTGATTTGCGCCAGAGAACCATTCAGCCATTGAGGTAGATAATGAATAAGGAAGCCCTTGGCCACCAAACTCTACTGGGTGAGACATTGACGGCCAACCACCCTCTACATATTGACGATACGCTTCTTTAAAGCCTGTAGGAGTAGTTACCTCACCATCATTAAAGGTACAGCCTTCATCATCACCAACAGCATTAATCGGCGCCAAGATATTCTCTGCAAATTTTGCCGCTTCAGCATATATTGCTCTAACAAGATCATCTGTGGCATCTTCAAAACCCAGTCTTTGATAGTGCTCTTCGAAACCTAATAGTTCGTTTGTCACGAATAAAGTATCTCTTTGTGGGGCTTTATAATTTTGCATAACTTCCTCAATTTTGTTTCGGATGAGTGAAATCACTCATTGTTTCAATTCTTATTTCACTGATGAGAATGATTTTCCGGCATCAGCCAATTCGTTCAATAAATCAGACGGCTCAAACCAATGTTTGCCGTACTCTCCCAGACTTTCTTTGTAATAGTTCAAACGGTCTCTCACTTCAGACAAACCAACTTCATCTGCATATTGCATCGGTCCACCGCGGAAAACAGGGAAACCATAGCCATATACATAAATAACATCGATATCACTAGACTTCGCAGCAATACCTTCTTTCAATATGTCCGCACCTTCATTAATAAGAGGATAAATACAACGCTCAAGAATTTCTTGGTCGCTGATTTCACGTTGCTTTATACCTAAGCGCTCGGCTTCCTCTTTTGCAATAGCAATGACCTCTGGATCAGGAATAGGCTTTCGGCTACCTGGTTCATACAGATAGGCACCTCGTCCTGACTTCAAGCCATTACGACCTTGTTGCACAAGCTTGTCGGCAACCACACAATAGCTTGGATCGTGAGCGATAAATTCTCGGCGTGACTCACGAACAAAGTAACCGATATCAAGACCGGCCATATCGCCCATAGTGAACGGGCCCATGGGCAAACCAAACTTGCCGATGACTCTGTCTACTTGCTCTGGACTTGCGCCTTCTAGCATCAAGCGATTTGCTTCACGGCCATAGGGTTCTATCATTCTATTCCCCACGAAACCGAAACAAACACCAACTAAAACACCGACCTTACGAATCGTTTTAGCTAACTTCATAGAAGTTAAAATCACATCATCTGCTGTCTTTTCGCCTTTGACGATTTCTAACAACTTCATCACGTTGGCTGGCGAAAAGAAATGCAGACCAATAACATCCTGCGGTCGCGAAACTGCAGAGGCTATTTCATTCAAGTCGAGGGTAGATGTATTAGAAGCGAGAATAGCACCTGGCTTACATACTTTATCGAGTGCACCAAACACTTCCTTTTTCACCGACATTTTTTCGAACACTGCTTCGATAACTAAATCGACGTCTGCAAGCGAATCATAGTCAGTGGTCCCAGAGAGTAAAGCCATTCGCTCTTCTACTTGCGCTTGGGTAAGCTTACCTTTTTTCGCTGAGTTTTCGTAATTGCGACGAATTAACGCTAAGCCCTTATCGAGTGCCTCTTGTTTCATTTCTAACATAACGACTGGGATGCCGGCGTTCGCAAAATTCATTGCGATCCCCCCCCCCATCGTCCCAGCACCAATAACACCTACTTTATCAATTGATCTTGGCTTCACATCTTTGCTCAAACCTGACACATGAGAAGCGGCACGTTCAGCAAAAAAGAAATGTTGCTGCGCTCTTGCTTGAGGCGTTTTCATACACTCCATGAAAAGCTCGGACTCTCGGCTTAAGCCATCTTTAAAAGAATGCGTAAATGCGGCTTCAACCGCTTTTACACAATGACCTGGAGCGAAAAACCCGCGTGTTTTAGCAGCAACCCCCTCCGCATATGCTGTAAAGAGCCCTTTAGTTTGTTCATCAAAGCTCAAGTTGATATCACACACTCGTTTAATTGGTAGCTTATCGGCAACCACTTTGTTCGCGAATTCAATAGCGGCTTCTACAGTTTCCTCAGGAGCATCAACCACATGATCGAATACACCGCCTAATTTCACGACACTAGTAGGCGCACCTGTCACGATCATGTCTAAGGCTGTTTTCGCGTCGGCTAAACGAGGCAAGCGTTGAGTACCGCCAGCGCCAGGTAAAATACCCAAGTGTACTTCAGGCAAACCGACTTTATTTTTGCTATGTGTCACCCTGTAGTGGCAAGCCAACGCTAACTCCAAGCCTCCGCCAAATGCGTTGCCAGTTACAGCAGCAACCACCGGTTTGCTAGCCTGCTCAATAATCTCGAGCACCTCTGGCAGCATCGGTGATAAGTCACCGCCACTAAACTCAGAGATGTCAGCACCAGCTGAAAATAAAGGGAGCTTTGAATACAGCACAATCGCACTAACGCTGTCATTTGCTAATGCTTCATTTACGCTGTCAATCACACCAATACGCACTGCTTTAGACAAGGCATTTACCGGTGCACTATTCAAACCTATAAGAGCGACATCGCCCTGCGTGTGATAGCTAATCGGTCCAAACTCTTTTGCATCCTGTGACATAATTCACTCCCAAAATAATCATTCGTTTTATGCATACTGTCCAGATTAAGATAAAGGTCCCAATCAGCCCACTTTATTGATTTTATAAGTTGAAATAAGTTTGGCTGATTTTCACTGTAATAGATGCTCGTGCTTGATTCTTCGGAATAATGTGCCTTGTTAATTGCGTCATTAGCCGATAGCTGTTGTGTAATAAATAGATAACTATTTACATAAAAAATACTCAAACTCCCCACCAGAGCATATACTTAATGAGATGCAACAATTCTTTAACATATCAACTAACGTAGAATATGAGATCAGCGAGAGCTAAGTAAACAACTTAGACTGAGGTCATCGTTTTAACGATATGACAATGACAAAGGAATTTTAATGAAATATCTGCGCACACCAGCGAATTGCTTTGAGGCAATCCCGAATTATACCTTCCCAGAAAACCACCATGTTATTGATGCTAAATCTGGGATGAGAATGCATTATGTGGATCTCAGACCCCGTGAAAAATCAAAAGGCATCATTCTGATGTTGCACGGTGAGCCTAGTTGGAGTTTCCTGTACCGGGAAATGATAAATATGGCAGTTATTCAGGGTTATCGCGTAATAGCGCCAGATCTCATTGGGTTTGGAAAATCTGATAAGCCCATTGACCCAGATTGCTATACCTATGCAAATCATCTGGCTTGGCTGTGGTCACTAATCAGTACGCTTGCACTAGAAGAGATAAATTTAATATGTCAAGACTGGGGCGGCTTATTAGGCTTGCGCCTAGTCGCAGAGCAACCGGATAAGTACTCATCTGTGGTTGCTGCTAACACCTTTTTGCCAACAGGTGATCAAGGCGCTAATGAAGCTTTCAAACAATGGCAACATTTCAGTCAGACTGTGCCAATATTTCCCGTAGGTGATGTACTCCAAAAAGCAACTGTAACCGAGCTCCCCAAAGATACTATCAATGCTTACAATGCGCCATTTCCAACGGAAAAGCACAAGGCTGGTGTGCGCAAATTTCCCTTGCTAGTACCCATAAGCTCGGATAATCCCGAAACTGAAAACAACAGAAAGGCATGGAAGGTGTTAGAAGTATTTGAAAAACCGTTTTTGACTGTGTTTGGAGATTCAGACCCTATCACTGCCGGTGCAGAAAAAATATTTCAGAAAAGAGTACCGGGATGTCACCAACAGTGTCACAAAATATTAAAAGGTGGCGGTCATTTTTTACAAGAAGACGTTGGCGAAGAGCTCATGACTGCCGCGTTAGCATTTTATGAAAAAAATAGAGGAACAAAGAATGGATAGTCTACTAGATTTTACCAATAAAACAGCAATTATTACTGGTGCCGCCAATGGCTTTGGACGACTCTTAGCGCAAGCACTTAATAAACGTTCGTGTCAGTTAGTGTTAAGTGATATTAATCAGACAGGCTTGGAAGAAACGCTGAATTTACTCGAACGTCCAGAGCTCGCTACCATTGTTTGTTCAGATGTAGCAAAAGAAGAAAGTTCGAAGGAGCTTGTTGCGATCGCATTGAAAAAGTTTGGCTCATTGGACATGGCAATTAACAATGCAGGTATCGCTCATAAAATGGCAGCTAGTCATGAACTTACTGAGGAAATATTCGACCAACAATTTGCTGTCAACGTTAAAGGTGTGGCTTTTGGTATGAAGTATCAAATACCAGCAATGTTGAAAGCAGGCCGCGGACATATACTGAATGTAAGTTCTCTTGCAGGTTTAGGTGGCGCGCCAAAAGCTGGTGCATACGTGGCAGCCAAACATGCAGTTGCTGGTCTTACCAAAACGGCCGCTGTCGAATATGGTAGATATAATATTCAGACTAATGCAATTTGCCCGTTTTTTAGCCCAACTAATATTATGGATGTAGAGGGACTCGACAATGAGGAAGTTAGAGCGACTCTAGCAAAAGGTACTCCGATGAAAAGGCTGGGTGACCCTCAGGAAATGGTGAATGTCATGATACTCATGCTCTCCCCAGGCAATACGTATATGAATGGACAAACTATTGCCGTAGATGGTGGAGTCACGTCTTGGTAGGCCTACAGAGCTTTCAAGCGAATTTATACGACCTTAGTAGCAAAAAAGCCAGAACACATAAACCCATGATTTAATTAACAAATACAAATATTGACCTGATTTTTTGGTATTGAATGAGATACTTTTGTATTCGCGCAATTAATGAACATTATCCTTGGGCTGTTTAATATTCATCTCGTCCAAACAAACCAAGGTGTAATTATCATGTTGAAAACGAAATTATGTGTTCTAGCTGCTGTATTACCTTTGACTTTCGCTTCTGCGCCAAGTCAAGCCAATGAAGTTGCTGCCGCACTTTCAAACATTTGTAACATTGTTGTCGCTGACGATAAAAGCGAGTTACGTAAGAAAATCAAAACAGTGAGTTCTAACTTTAGACTTAAACTGAAAGACTATTATACAGGCGTTAAATGCAATGGTAATAGTATGATCCGCACTGCAGTTTTGAATGACGCAGTTGAAGCAGGTACTTTATTAGTGAAGAAAATGCCTAAAAAGCACCTTGCTGCTCCTGAAGAAGATGGCAAAACATTACAAGCGTGGATAGATGAACAAGGTAAAGGTGATAGTGCAATTGCTGTTGCGCTCCTAGACCGAATCTAAGACTTTTCAAACCATATTGAAAACCAGTTCAACATGGTAGGCGGAGGAAACTTTGCCTTTAAGGTGACTCTAACGAGTCACCTTTTTTATTTCTAGTTATTTCTAAATAATAGTCATCTATGGCTTAATGACCACTTTCCCCTTCACTTTTCTATCCGTCACTTTATTGATAGCTGCAATAGCGTTTTCTAATGAAAAGCGTTCATCAACAACCACTTTAATCTTACCCTGAACATACCATGTCAGTAACTCTTTCATATTTGCCATGAAGTCCTGTGGTTGATGCTGAGTGAAGGAACCCCAGAATACGCCAAGTACTGCAAATCCTTTAACCAATGCTAAATTCACTGGGAATTTTGGAATCTCTCCCCCTGCAAAACCAATCACGAGTAATCGACCATTCCATGCCATACTGCGACTGCAGGTATGAAACATATCACCGCCGACACATTCATAAACCACGTCAGCGCCCTTGCCATTCGTGTGCTCTTTTATGGCTGCTTTCAAATCTTCATTACTATAGTTGATGCAAATATCGGCACCATTTTGTTTGGCTACTTCACACTTGTCATCCGTTGAACAAACAGCAATCACCTTCGCTCCCATGATCTTCCCAATTTGGACAGCTGCCAAGCCAGTGCCACCAGCAGCACCTGTTACCACGAGTACATCATCAGCGCTAAGTTGTGCACGTTGCTTCAAAGCGTGGTGGGCTGTTGCGTGGGCAGTCACGAGGGCTGATGCCTCGTCCAAGGGTATACCATCTGGAATGGGTATCGTATGAGAGGCAGGCAAAGCAACTTGTTCCGCATAGCCGCCTAACATACAAAGCCCGATAACATTTTGTCCTACTTTCAAGTGCGGAACGCCTTCACCTACTTCGGCTACGGTTCCTGCAACCTCACTACCCGGAATAAAAGGTAGCTCAGGTTTCATTTGATACAAGCCCTGAACGAGTAAACTGTCAGGAAAGTTAACGCCGGCTGCCTCTACATTGATGACAACCTGCCCTTTCTCTGCGCTAGGTGCTGGTACATCGGTAAACTCCAACTGTTCTACTGGCGCAAATTCTTTACAAACAATCGCTTTCATATTAGTTCCCTTCTTTTGTTGCGCTTAGCGCTAATTGAGATAACGGCTTCAACAATGCTTCTAGTTCCAAGGCTTTTGGATTTGACGCATTGCCATCCTTTGCTCTTTTCACTACCCCTTGAACGATAGAGAACAGTCTAAAGAAACTAAACACAATGTAAAACTGCCAATTCGGAATATCAGCAATTCCCATTCTTTCGCAGTATTTTTCAAGGTATTCTTTTTCGCTCATTATGCCAAGCTCAGCTCGATTAACACCGCCTAAACCAGGCACGTTACCCATATTAGCAGGAAGGCGAAGCTGCATACATTGGTAAGCAAGATCAGCATAAGGATGACCGAGTGTTGAGAGCTCCCAATCCAAGATGGCAATTAATGAATGGGTATTATTATCAAACACCATGTTATCGAGTCGGAAATCTCCATGTACAATCGCTGTTTTTCCATCATCTGGGACTAAGTTTTCGTCAAGCCACTGAATGAGTTGATCTGCATCTGAATTTTCTTCGGTTTTAGACGCATAATACTGCTTCGTCCAGCGGTCAAGTTGCCTCGCAAAATAGTTACCTGGTTTGCCAAAATCGCTCAACCCGACTTTTTCGGGATTAACCTGATGAAGCTCGCTCAAGGCTAAGTTCATCTGATCATAAATGGTCGCTCTTGCCGCATTATCCGTTCCTAGCTTTTTCAAGCTAGCATCCCAATAAATATCGCCATCAATAAATGACATGAGATAAAACTGGCTACCGATAACCTGCGGGTCAGAGCATAAATGGATCGCCCTTGGTACTGGCACAGCCGTAGTTTGAAGCGCCGCAATAATACGATACTCTCGATCCACAGCGTGCGCAGATTTTAGTAGTTTGCCTAAAGGCTGTCGCCTCAAAACAAATGTCCCTTCAGACGTCGTTAATTTGAATGTTGGGTTACTTTGGCCGCCCGAAAATTTCTCAATTTTACGCAGCTCACCTAAGTCTAAGCCCACACTTTGTACATAGTCTTGCAAAACGCCTATATCTGGCGTCGTTTCAAAAGACATCATTCTCAGCCTATTTTTTCAAAGTGCTTATTCAGCAGCCTGCTTCACTAGATTACGACCAAGTTGCATCATATGAACTTGATCAGGCCCATCAGCTAGCCTGATGGTTCGAGCGTATGCCAAGGTAGCACTGAGCACAGTGTCTTGTGATGTCCCCATAGCACCATGCATTTGTATTGCTTCATCTATTACTTCGCAAGCCATCTTAGGCGCTACAATCTTTATTGCAGCAATGATGTTTTTCGCTACCTTGTTGCCATATTTATCCATATGATCTGCTGCTTTCAGGGTCAGTAGCCTGGCTTGTTCAATCTTACAATACATGCTTGCAATGCCTTCTCTCACCGACTGTTGCTTACTTAAAGGTTGACCAAACGCTACTCTTTGTTCAACACGCTCACAAGCCATATCTAAGGCTCTTTGTGCACAACCTATCAAACGCATACAATGATGAATTCGGCCCGGACCGAGACGCCCTTGTGCAATTTCAAAACCCTTGCCTTCGCCGACCAATAAGTTTGATGCGGGCACTCTTACATTGTCGAACAATACTTCAGCATGACCAACAGGTTCATCTAAATAACCCATTGCAGACATAGGACGAACAACAGTTACTCCGGGCTGGTCAAGAGGCACAAGAATTTGAGATTGTTGCTGGTGTCTTGCC
Organism: Brumicola blandensis; assembly: GCF_031846165.1. Taxonomy (NCBI): domain Bacteria; kingdom Pseudomonadati; phylum Pseudomonadota; class Gammaproteobacteria; order Alteromonadales; family Alteromonadaceae; genus Brumicola; species Brumicola blandensis. Next base: position 403,226 of record NZ_JAVRIE010000001.1, on the reverse strand, counting down.
GCTTTCGGATCAGTTTTACCCATGACGACCATGATTTTACAATTCTCGTTCATCGCGCCACTGGTGTACCATTTGCGACCATTAATAACGTACTCTTCGCCATCACGAGTAATAGAAGTTTCGATATTAGTAGCATCTGATGATGCGACTTCTGGCTCAGTCATCGCGAATGCTGAACGGATCTCACCGTTTAACAATGGCTCTAACCATTGCTTCTTTTGTTCATCATTCCCATACTTTGCTAAGACTTCCATGTTGCCAGTATCGGGCGCGCTGCAGTTAAAAATTTCTGAGCTCCACAAAGACCGTCCCATTAGTTCGCATAAAGGCGCATATTCTAAGTTAGACAAACCCGCACCGTGAGGTAGATATTCTTCAGGTAGAAATAAATTCCAGAGACCAGCTTCCCTCGCCTTCGCTTTAAGTTCTTCCATTAAATCAGGCGTTTTCCAAGGTGACTGACCACTATGTACTAAGTCGTGATACTTTTCTTCGTTTGGATACACATGCTCTTGCATAAAAGCATCCAATTTTTCAATTCGAGCTTTAGTTTCTTCACTGTAATCAAAGTTCATATTTCTATCCTTTTTCACTCATCGTGTTTATATTCTGTCGCCCAGTTTCTGTGTACATAGCTAACTGTAGGTAATTAATGGGATATGCTCGGGTGTATCTAAATGCCCAACGTTATTAAAGCTACTGAGTTGAATCCCATCTTTGTTGAAGTAAAAATGGCTAACGCTGGTGTTCTTAATCTGTAAATTAAAATTCACTGTTTTATCGATACTCAAATCCAGCATATTCATCATCGTAATCGCAATAGCACCGCCAGAACTTGCTACCAGTACATGCTTAGCCTCAGAGGCGCATACATTATCAACAGCTTGTTTCACCCGACCGGTAAACTGCTCCCATGTTTCGGGTAATGCCCCTGGCAACTCACCTTTTGACCAAGCAAACATTGCAGCTTTGAGTAAGCGATAGAAAGCGGCTCTTGGCGCGTTACTCGCAGGCCTTTGTTCAGGAAATACTTTCAAATAGGCACTAACCACAGCATTGAAATCAAATTCATTCCAACCGGCATCTATCTCTTGAGCTAAACCGCAACTCAAGCCTTTTTGGATCCCGCTGGCAGTTTCCTTGTGTCGGAGCATATCGCCAGTAATGATGCTATCAAAACGAATATTCCGTTGAGCAAAGTACTCACCTAATAATTCTGATTGCTTGATACCCACATCACTTAGTTTGTCATAATCAGCAGCTCCAAAAGATGCTTGACCATGTCTCACTAAATATAACTGCCCCATAGGTCGTTTCCTTATCATTCATTATCAGCGCCAATCTTGCGCTTAAGTGCCGCACTAAAAAAACACTTATCGTTAACAAAATGTTATTTCCTTTGGGTTAATAAGTGTAATTGATTGTAGTGATATAGTCTGATTAGCGAATGATATGTGGGAAAACGCTGTTTGAGATCAATATTTGGGGGGACAATGATAGATATACTGCACCTAAATTCGTACTTAGCATAAAAGAAGAGTTTGCATGGCAGCCCTAGAATATTTTGACAAGAGCATTCTGAACAAATACAACACCGCAGGACCACGATACACTTCTTATCCTACGGCACTGTCGTTTCATGATGGCTTTACAGAAGATGAATTTGAATCCTTAATTGTCGAACAGTCTCAAGGTAAATCAAAACAGGCACTGTCTTTATATATTCACATCCCTTTCTGCCATTCGCTCTGTTATTACTGCGGATGCAATAAGATAGTGACGCGCCACAAGCATAAAGCCGATCAATATTTAGCGTTTCTGTTCAAAGAGATTGAACACCGTAGTCAACAATTTTCTGCCTTTCAAGTGTCACAAATCCACTTAGGTGGTGGCACCCCTAGCTTCTTAGATAAAACACAGCTGCAAACTTTGATAAACAAATTGAAGGCTTCATTTACCTTTTCTAACGAACTAGAAGCAGGCATTGAAGTTGACCCAAGACAAATTGAGTTAAGCTACGTTGATGATCTTGCCAGTGTTGGCTTTAACCGTTTAAGTATTGGTGTTCAGGATATCAACAAGCAAGTCCAAGAAAAAATAAATCGGGTACAAAGCACCGAGTTTATTTGTCAGTTAGTAGAGCGAGCGAAACAGTTTAATTTTCGTTCTATCAATTTGGATTTAATTTATGGCCTCCCTCTGCAAACCGCAGAAACCTTTATTGAAACACTGGAAAAGGTGATTGAGATTGACCCTGATCGCATTTCAATGTTCAGCTATGCTCATCTGCCATCGCAGTTTGCTGCACAACGGAAAATCAAAGATGAATGGCTACCTGACGCAGATAGTAAGTTCGACCTCCTTCGATTAGGCATCGACTACTTAACTAAAGCTAGCTATGTATTCATAGGCATGGATCACTTTGCGAAGCCCGATGATGAATTAAGCAAAGCGCTTAAAGCGGGTCACTTGCATAGAAACTTCCAAGGCTATACCCCTAAATCGCATTCAGCGCTGTTAGGCTTGGGCGTCAGCTCCATAAGTAGTATTCATTCGTTTTATGCGCAAAATGAAAAAGATCTTAAAAGTTACTATCAAGCTGTCGAGAGTCAGGGTTCTGCAATTATTAAAGGGCTTGCTCTTAACAATGATGATCAGATCAGAAGACATGTCATTCATAGCCTAATGTGTAACTTCGCATTGAATAAGCGAAGCATTGAAGATCGCTATAGTATTCATTTTGATGAGTATTTTTCTGACGCCTTACAAGACTTGCAAAGCTTTGTGAACGATCAGCTGGTGACAATAGACGAGCACTCTATTCAAATCGCAGATAGAGGAAGAATGTTGGTGCGAAACATTTGCATGAGCTTTGACCAGTATTTGTCTCAACCTGCTCATCAACTGCGCTATAGTCGCGTTATATAAATTCACAAAAAAAGACGACTCATCTGTTAAAGGTAAAGTCGTCTTTTGTTCTTACTCACTTTTCGTTTATATGGGTGAACCCGGCGGCAATTGTTTCACTGCAAAGCTTCCCAGCCAAACACCACTTTGCCAATAATGTTCAATATACTTCAAGAGCACTTTGCCTTCAGGCGATTTATCTTTCCTCTTCAACCACCCTTGGTAAGACAACAACTGCGCTTGCATTTGTAATTTAACATCGGGTGATAATTCATCTGACATCATGGTATCGAAGTAAATACTAAGTGCAGTCTGTCGAATACGCTGTTCTAAAGTATCGCTCGACTTCAGCTTGATCAGTTTTTCAAAGACGTTCTTCGTTACGGCCTCTACGCTAGGAATCGACTTATCAATACTATGCTGGTAGGCGAGCCTATTAAGCCTAATTGGCTCAAGAAGCATGTTAATTGAGTAACCAGCTGCGGCCTCTGCGGCACTAATTGGGTCAAATGCAATGCCCATGCGTCCTTTAAAGCTTTCTCGATTCCGGTTGCTACCGTAGGACTTAGGGTTAATTAAAGCACTGATCTCATTAGATAGGCGCAAATAGTCGGCACTAGCACTTTCAAGCATCAGGTCAAGGGCTTTGAACTGTTGCTCACCGCTTACAAAACTATTGCCCTTTAAGCTTTTACCCTGTTGTTTCACTTCATAATCGTAGTTCACACCGGAAATCTGCTTTACTAGAGCATCAAGCTGATAACGGTGAGAGTAATAAATAGGCACTAATCTTTCTTCTAGTGAAGATAAAGCCTCACCTAGTGGGAGTGAGTTTGCCCCGAAGTTTGCTAGCGCAACATTTCGGACCGCTGACATTCGCTCGAATTCTTTTATTGCGTTACTTCCATTATCCCATAGGTGACCATCTGCAGAGGCTCTTTTGGCGATACGGGCATCAGGATCAGACTTATACAAGAATCCTTTCTCTTGCGCCTTAGCAACAAGCTCTGCCAATGCTATCGCTTCATTTTGATTGTTTGTGAAATCTTGATAACCATAAGCAATTACAAACTTATCCCAATCGCCTATCCCTTTATCGTATGCATTTGCTAGGCTAATTTCACCATCAACAAGTTCAAACAGAGGGTGTGGGTAATCCATCACAGAAGCGCGATCGTTTTCGCTTGCTGCGAAGTTATGAGCGATACCTAAAGTATGTCCAACCTCGTGTGCAGATAACTGACGGATGCGGTCGAGTGCCATATTAAGTTGTGGTGAGGTATCTGGCTTATCTTCAGTAAACGGACTAGTCATGCCCAGAGCAATGAGAAAATCTTGTCTTACTCGGAGAGAACCTAAAGTGACATGCCCCTTGATAATCTCACCTGTTCTAGGGTCAATGACTGAACTACCATATGACCACCCTCTTGTTGCTCGATGCACCCATTGGATAACGTTGTAACGAACATCCATCGGATCGGCATCTTCAGGTAATACCTTTACTTGAAAGGCATTTTTATAACCGGCTGCGGTAAATGCCTGATCCCACCATAGTGCGCCCTCTTTCAGAGCTGTCATAACCGGCTCAGGAATACCCGGGTCAAGGTAATAGACAATCGGCTCGATTGCTTCGCTATGTTGTGCTTCGGGGTCTTTTTTCGCTAAACGGTGGCGAGGGATAAACTTGCGTTCCATGTCAGCGTCAATCGGCACAGAGTAGTCGATATAACTGTGTTTCCAGAAACCAGAATAAGGATGAAACGTTCTGGTTTGATAATTATCATCCGGCAATTGAATGAAAGAGTGATGCAAGTGCACTGTCACGCTCTTTGCATCCGGGGCTACCTGCTGGATGTAACTCCCCTGGGGGCTGCCAGCAAAAGTGACAAGCGCTTCAAGTTCAGTGTTTAAATCAAATGCTTTCGTTCTTGGAAGATAAATACCGGAACGGCTAGTATCGCGAGAATAAGATCCCTGCCCCGTACGACTGAGTTTGCTTGCTACACCATGTATGTCGGAGAGTAAAAAGTCAGTATAGTCAAAATATATAAAATCATTGTCTTCATGCGCTAGTGTAAAACCCGCGATGATTGAATCGGCGAATGCCTCATCGATACTCTTACGCTCAGCTTCATTTGATGAGCTTGCACGATAAGTCGTATTAAGCTGTTTCAATAAGATTTTATTTCCAAATCGTTGGAAAGTGATTAATCTGGTATCGCCAAGTTGGCCACGATCAAGACCAATATCATTTGAGCCGACGCCTTGCGGTAAACTACTTTGAAAGAGCATTTGTTGCTCAAGTTGTTCTTTTCTCAACGCCAAATAGACTTTATCATCTGCCTTGGAGTACAGCACATCGACAAAACCGTTTATTTGAGTTTTACCATCTAAAAAGCTTTCATCATTTGCTAGGGCTTGCCATTGACATGCTAATATCAGCACGAAACAGCTTAGAGCACTTTTCACATTAAATCGCATTATTTCCCTCTCCCTAAAATTGTTTCTTATTATTATTTATTACTTTCAAAAGCGATTCATTGAAGCTTGACGCCGTTGTGACGCCATTACCCTTTTGATTGATCTATATCATCACACCTTTCCACCAGCATACTATACTTCAGGCTAAGAAGAATTACCTTGCAATGAATTGACACAATTAATTGCCCGTGTAACTGAATATAATAGAGTTAGTCGATGCCATTATCCAGTGTAAACGTACGCCACGACAAAGGCTTATCAAAAACCATTCTCTCCTTAGTTGCCGATGAGACAACGCTAATTACGCTCTCAGACCGACCGGTATTCGGCGTAAATCTTACCTTTAGAGAAGATATTGCAAGCTTGGAAAATATGATTGTTTACCCAGGCCAGGTTATCGGGTGGATAGATTATTCGGACTTAAGCAAATTGGCGTGCTTACATCACCAACAATACTTTGATGCTCAGCAATTTATTCGAGTCGAGAGCAACCAGTTGTCATTCGCTCAAGCAGTCAAAATTCATAAAGTAAATTCCGATTTACGCAAATCTAAAGCGATCCTTGCTTTTTCGATTATGAGTAATTAACTTTTACGCTGCCAAACAAATCTAGCCAACAAGAGGTGCTCTTAACTTGTCTGGTAAGCCACTAAAACGCACTCCCTTGTTTTTGATCGCTTTTATTAATATCTCTTTACTGCTTATGACATTCAGACGTTTTTTTGCTCGTGTCACCCCAGTGTATAATAATTCCCTACTCAGATTATCATTGAATACAGTAGGCAATACCAAATCTACTGCCTCGAACTCCGAGCCCTGCGTTTTGTGAATTGTCATTGCGTAAACGCGTTCGTATTGTGGCAGTGAACTAATACTGTAGCGGCGAATCTGAGTAAAATTAGCATTGGCAAACCAAGCCATTAAGCGTTGGCTTTCGTCTTGCCAGATGATGCCTACATCCCCATTATATATCCCAAGGCGGTAATCGTTTTGAACTACCATTATCGGCAGGCCTTGATAGATGCCATTGATGTCAACTGCACAATTTTGGCGCACTAAGGCTTTTTCTATATGATAATTTAAGGATTGTGTACCAAAGACGCCGGTATTGGTTGGTGTTAAGCAACGGTAGCTGGTTAATGATTGAAGCGCTTGTAATGCTGATCCCGCAAAAAACATCGCTTTGTAATTTGCCGCCATATTCATAATCAATTGTGGCGCAAGCTCATATGCATTTGTGTATGCAGCCTCGCCTGAAAAAAATGCCAATCCCGTAGTTTTGCTCGCCGATGCTGGTGTGCTCGCCGATGCTGGGTCCAAATGGCTATTTACCAAATGGCTATCATACATCTCTGTAAGCGCAAGCAAAGCCCGCGGAGAGTCGGTATTGACATCAAGAATAAGGTCACTAAAACCTTTTACGACCCCTTCAGAGCGGCGTGTCTGTTGCAACAGGCTGACATGATCGTGTAAATATGCCTGTTCATCATTTTGCCGACGATTTAAGGCCTCAACATTCATGTGTGGCGCAATTGTGCGTAATAACTCGATATGCCTAGCACTGTAACCATTACTGCGAACGATACTCGCATCGTAATTGCTCACTAAGTCCTTCAGAACCACACCACTTTCAACTGAGGGTAACTGATTAGCATCCCCTAATAAAATTAGCTTTGCGTGTGTTGGCATGGCTCTGATGAGTTTGGCCATCATTGCAATATCAACCATTGAGACTTCATCAACTAGCAATAAATCACAGTCTAGTTTCTTATTTTCATTGAATTTAGCATCAATACTCTGAAAACTAATACCGAGAAGTCGATGCAATGTTTTCGCTTGATTCATGTCTCGAAGTTGTTTGCATGCACCGACAAGGGGTGAATGCTGTTCCAATTGATTGAGTTCATTGTCAATCGATTGTTCCAAACGTTGCGCTGCTTTTCCAGTCGGCGCAGCCAGTAATATTTTGGCATGACGTGTGTTCGAAGTATCCGCCCTTACTAATTCTTGTTTTGTTTGTAGGATTAGCCACGTAAGTAATACGCGCGCCGCGGTATAGGTTTTTCCGGTTCCTGCACCACCGCTAATGATAGACGTTTTTGAAAGCATCGTATTCAATACCGCAAGCGCTTGCCAGTCAATATTCTTGGCTTGCACTTCGTGCGAATCTGGAAATAATAAAGGCCAGACTTCACTGACTGTCTCGCGTATTTGCCTTAAGGCCTCGCCACTGGCAAATTCTTGCTGGTTTTGCTTAAAATACGTCGCAATTTCTTCTTCATAGTGCCAATACCTGGCAGTAAACAACAAGGTTTTTCCCTCACTTTGAAGTACCAAATCTTGTCGTTGCGTGTTTTGCGCCAGAAACGCATTGATATCAGAAATCAAACTAGCAACACTACCAAACGTAAACCCTTTGCTTTCATCAACTTCAGCCACGTCTTCCCCAAGGCTTTGCCACAATACCTTTCCTGCAATACTATTAAGCTCTAAGCAACTATTCCCCATTCGTTGATACATTGAAAGTGCAAGTAGAATATGAAATATCTGCTGCACTTGCGCTTTTTCTAATGGCACCTTCGACGTGTCATGAGTTTGCTCTTTGCTGAATCGAGGCGCTAACAACTGACAAGCAAAAAAATAGTCAATCGCTTCAATCCCTTGGAGCCGAGCCATACAATGTTCGCTAGAGCGGTACAGTTCAAATTGTTGAACGATAGCAGCGTCTAATATCATTATTCAATCCCCTGCTTATCATTTGATATCAGCGTATGTTCCGGGCCTTCAAATATCCCTTGGAGACGCTCTAGCCACACGAACTCAATATCGTCGAAAAAGACGCCAGAATGGCAAGTTAGTTCGTTGCTGACTTTATATACCGGTGACTCTGGTGCCATGCCACGTAAATAAAAATAATACACACCACCGAAATGCTGCTTAAATTGATAGTTTGGCAACGTTGCCTTTAAGTATTTATGCAAAGCAAGGCTGTACAGTAAATATTGGAGGTCGTATAGGTGTTGCTGGTTATTTTCATGACAAGCTAAAAATGAGTATGATTCGAAGTCGTTTCCAAGATGCGTTGACTTGTAGTCTGCCACAAAATACTGACCTTGATGTTCAAAAATAAGGTCAATAAATCCATGCATCATTCCTTGTAGATCCTGAATATGCTGCATGTTTACCTTTAGGGCTTCACAGCGAAATTTTGCTCCACGGCTATCTCTATAGTTATTTAGCACTCGCCCGAGAGCTTGCAGATTGACGTTTGCCATCGGAAAATAAAACTCAGCTTCTCTGAGCGTTTGTGACAAAGTGAGATCAGCTAAGCGCAAGCCATCCTTAAGTGGACTTAATAAGCACGCTTCTAGCCAAACAAAAAGTGCGTCTTTGTCATTGTCATCTAAGTCAGTGAATTTAGTTAAGGCTACCTGTGACGCTTCAGCCCAATTGGCATTACTGAAATCTACGTTTTCTAAAATATCATGCAGCAAATTGCCTGTTTCAGCTCCTTTTTTGAGAGTAAACCTGAGCTCTGTTGGCAAATTCTGCTCAGTGTTGTTGTACTCTCTGGCATGCGTTTTATGCTCTAGATTTGATTCAACTTTGTGCAGAGTTAACTGCTTCGGTTGTGCGATATCAAAATGCTCATTGTCATGAGAGGCTGTGAAGCGACTGATATTCGAAAACGAACTAATAATCCAAGGTAAGCGCGTGCCTACAGCCAGCGTTTCGAACGCTGTCATTAGCTGAGGCTCATGTTCTGTATGTTTATCACGATTAGCGAAGGCCGGCGCTTCAAGCTCCAAAAAGCCATCACCGACCACTATCAGTGAGTTATGGTTACAAGTTACCGTTTCTTCATTAGCTGAATTCTGTTGCTTGTTTTCGCATACATTGGCTAACATCCAGGGTAGCAGTGTATTACTTGCGGCTTCTTTTTCATTACTACTATTAAGCACTCTTGATGGTATGCCCAAGCTACGATTTAATGACGAGTTAGCCGTTTTGATATCATCGACAAGTCCAAGGTAACAACGATGTTCAGCTCGCGTAATAGCCACGTACAATAAACGAACATCCTCCTCTTGAGACTGCGCTACAAAATGCTGTACAGAATGCGCAGTGGCCCCCAATTGATAAATGGCTTGATGTGTCTGAGGGTCTTGATAGCGAAAATATTGAATCGGCTTCATGCGGCGCATCGAAGGGTCTTTGTATTTATTCGCAAACGGCACGAAGACCACCGGATACTCTAAGCCTTTTGAACCATGTAAAGTGACAATTTTTATTAAGTTTGCATCGCTTTCAAGGCGCAGCTGCAACTCATCATCATTAGTATGATCGAAAACCTGATGTCCTAACCAAGCCAGCTGTTGTTCCGGCAGTTTATTCAATGTCGCTATAGACGCTAAGGATTCAGCCACATGCATCATATTGGTGATGCTGCGTTCTGGTTTTAAAGCTGGTTGATAGTTCGCTTTAATAAGATGCATTAGCAGGCTAAATACGCCCTCGTTTTCCCACAACCGAAGGTAACTCTCACAACTAGCGCTTAGATTATCCCACGATGGGTGCAAGGGATCTTTTAGCATATCGCTAACGAGAGGGCGTGGGTCGGCACTCGCTCCTAACTCATTATTTTCGTTCAACACAGTGTTAGCCAACATGCTACTGGTCAGGCCCGCCGAAAGCACTGGAATTTGCTTATGCTTGTGTATGGCCAGCAGCACTCGATACATCTCTATTGCCTCTGCAGACTCAAATAACGGTTTTTTCTGGCTTAAATAGACTGATGATAGACCTTTTTGCGATAAACCTTGCTGCATGATATCGGCCTGAATACCATCTTTAATCAGAATCGCGATATCGCTAGGCTTCGTTCTCGCGGTTCCAATCTTAGTTTCAGCCAGCAAACGCTGGATTTCGAAACAGCTCCAATCCACGATTTGAGATTCAAGCTCAGCAAGCTTGTTTCTGGGGCGTGATTGAGCATCTTGGCGAGCGCCATCACTAGCTACCATGTAGGTGACCGCACTGCGTTTCTTCGATGGATCGAATAAAGGATGCTTTGCTGCCTTGGCAGCATCCGTGGAGTGAATAATTTCGTAGTCTATGCCCTGCCCAAAAACAGACCTAGGTAGTTTCTCACGTAAGGAGTGCCCCCAAAATATGCGATTGTATGCGGTGATCATAGCGTCACTCGAACGCCAATTAGTATCCATCATCCATATTTCGTCAGCTTCCTGCTTTGCTTTGAGGTAGACAAAAATATCCCCACCTCTAAAGCCATAAATCGCTTGTTTTGGATCTCCAATCATGACCAATAGACTTGTTGGGTCGTTACGCGGATATAGTAAGTCTAAGACTTTGTATTGGTGGCTATCGGTATCTTGAAACTCGTCGACTAACGCAACTGGGTATTGTGCTCTAACCGCATCTATTAGTGTCTGATTACCGCTATCTAAGGCTTGTGCCAACTGTCTAACAAGATCATTAAAACTCAGTGTTTGCGCTTGCTCTTTCGCGCGTTTGAGATTTTTCTGAACATGCACAATACCCTCTTCGGCTATATCTAAGACTTGAGCAAGACGCAATTGTGCTAATAACTTAGTTCTCCACTTTTGGCTCTCAGCATTCAGTTTTTTTCTAAACTCTCTGACTGGTTCCAAGGCAGCTTTTAACTCAGGGAATTTTCCGTAGCGACCACCTTGTATAAATTGCCCAACTTCCTCTGGCGCTACAATTTGGTCTACAAATTCGCTGAAGCGCTCAATTAAGCTTTCCTGCTCACCCGTATAATCAACCTGGAGTGAGGACAACGCACTGAACGACTTTAACCAAGCTTCAAGTACAGCGTATTCTTCACTACGCTTATCGCAGTCTTTATGATGAGAAACTACCGCCTCAAATAAGTCAGCACGATGTTCAGTGACACTTTTCAACAGAGAGTCATCCAACGCATCATTCTCGTCTAACCAATGGAAAATATTATCATAGGCACTCTGGACTATGTCCTTCAAGCTTGGTCGAGACAGAGACTGTTGACTATCAAACGCGGTTTGAAAACTGCGATGGAAGGCCGCAGGGTCGTGCCAGTCCTGCTCAGCCAGCGCTAATAACTTATCACTATCATGACTAATACTACGCACCCAATCTTGTACCGCTTGTAAGCTCATCGGTGCAGTGTCATTCAGCAGCTCTGGTTCTAACTCCATGTTCAGTGACACTGCGAATTGCTTTAACACTCGCTGACAAAAACCATGGATCGTAAAAATAGCAGCTTCATCCATCGACAATAATGCCGCTGTCAGTAGGTTGCGACCCTCTTCAATTCCCGTGATGGAAATCAACTCTTGGGTGAATGTGTCCGGCTTTTCCTTTTCCCAGTCATCTGCCAACTCTCGTAAAAAGGCTGCTACCCGTGACTTAATCTCTTCCGTAGCAGCTTTAGTGAAGGTCATGACCAGTATTTGTTGTACTGGCAACCTTTTCTCTAATACTAATCGGGCATACAAGCGTGTGATGTTGAACGTTTTACCTGTGCCTGCACTTGCTTCAATTAGATGCCTTGAGTGCAAGTTAAGGGCGAGAGGATCAAGTATCTTCATTTCGAATCCTCACCTGAAAAAACACCTTCTGAGTTTACATCCGCTTCTTGTATTGGCGCCGAACTCATTTCAATGCTTGCAGATAAATGTTGGAAACACGCTAAAAGTGCCTGTACACTTTGCAGTGAAAAATCAGGCACTTCGTCAAAATAGTGCGTAAAGTACGGCGAACTAACAAAACGAGCCGGCATAAATGAGTTAGTAAAAACATCTTCCCAACGTTTCAACATCAAGTGGTGATCCGCATATTCTTCTGCAGTTGCAGCGTGTGGGTCAAATGACTTATCGCTACTGATTTTTTTAATCAAACCTTCTGCTAACTCGGGGATCACTAGTGCGGGTTGACGCATTCCTTGCTGGTAGTATTTGATGAGTTCATCTAGCAAAACTCTCGCTTCAGATGACCCTACAGGTTTAAACCATGTTACCCGACAAACCGTATCGCCTTTCACTTTCTCAAGATTAAAAAATGCGCTGCTATAGGGCTCGTCTGTCTCTTCTGAGTCAGCAATGCAACACAAATACTGACACCAAATTTCAAACAAGCTTTTTAATTTGCGGTTACTGGTATGAAAACCCAATACCGTATTCTTAGCTATTTCAAACTGATAGCTCAACTCACCATGACTCAATGCTAACTTTCCGGATTTTGATTCAAGAGGCCAATAATTTTGCAAATTTGCAGCCAAAACATGGCTCTGGCTTATCCATTCATTTAAGGTAGCTCTATTCACTTCATCTCTTGGAATATCACCAGAGCCTAGCAGACGTTGTTGTAGTAATTGGATCGGTGATCCTGCATTCACCGGCTCAAGTGTGTCATGTGCATTCATTTTATTCAGTTCTTCAGTACAGAAATGAATCACGCTATATTTATCTAAATAATTGACTACAAAGGGCTCTACATCCAGTATCTTAGGTTGAACCTCATCTAAGTACAGACCTTCAACTTGATTTGCGTAAGCTTTGACCGGGTCTTTATAAAATCGTACTAAATCATTCATACTCAGGCTTATTGGTGCCTGTGCACTCGTATTCTCATCGCAAGTCGTTTGCTCAGTACAACTCTCACGGCTTGGCTTTATTTGATTTTGATGAATGAGCGTCATCAATCGATACCAGCCCGCATCATAACTTTGCTGTACTTTACGTATTGGTAGCGCGGCATAGTTTTCAGATGAAAATGGGTGCAAAGACTGCTGTTCACATTGCCCTACTAATTCGCCAAACTGGTTACCTATATAGTCTGTAAATTCGCTGAGCACCAAGCTGGGCTCTTTCACTTTATTGTCTTTGATACTGCGTCCTTGATAGCTCAGGTACAATGTTTCTCTTGCCGACAGTATGGCCTCCAAAAAGAGGTAGCGATCATCCCCTCGACGAGAACGGTCGCCTATTTTTCTGCCTAATTGGGGAATAAGGTCAATATCAATTTGACTGTTTTTACGCGGAAACCCTTCATCGTTCAAACCGAGTATTGCTATGATTTTAAAAGGAATACTGCGCATTGGCATCATTGAGCAAAATGTTACTTGCCCGGTCATAAAATGGTTTCTACTGTCGGGGGAAGAAAATGATTGTTTTAAGGCGTTTCGGATACTCAAATATGACCACTTTTTGGCTGTTGCATCTGTCTTATCATAGTGTTTAGCCATATCGACATGTTCGAAAAACTGCCCCAGAGTTTGACTTAATAAATGCAAGGCATAAGTATCGTTACCGGACTCGTCAGCGGTGCTAAAAATAGCATCTTTCAAGGCTAACAAGTATGCCTTCCATTCATCCATCGTGCGCATTTGAGTGAGCGTTTGACGATATTGTGCTAACTTCTCAATCACTTGAATAAGTTTACCCAAAGCCAGCGCGGACTGTCCTTCAAGTAAGTTTACCGGCACGCAGCCATCAGCAAGAATACTCGTGTTATCGGCGTGTACGAAACCTTCTAAGATCCGAGATAAACCCCATTCCCAAGTATAAAAAGCACTCTGTTCCGGCGAGCCCACAACAGCTTGTCGATGCTGCTCATTTAAGCCCCAAAAAATATTGCTACGTTCAATCCAGTGTTCGAACATATCAAGGTCTGTCGATTGAATTTGGAATTTAGACATTACGGCGGGCAGTTGCAGAAATGACAGTAACTCAATCACACTAAAACGACTATCAGGTAGCGATAATAATTGCATATAAGCCGCAATGAGAGGTTCAGCATCAAGTGCTGTGCGATCCGCTATTGAGCAAGGGATCTTTTTGTTTTCATCTCGGTTTAGCTCTCTAACACCTTTACCAAAAATCGCCCCAATATACGGAGAGTAGTCTTCAATAGCTGGACACATCACCAATACATCTTGAGGTGAAAGTTCAGGATCATCTGCCATTTTAGCAAGTAGAAAATCATGTAACACTTGTACTTCACGCAAAGGACTATGACATGACCTCAGTACGATTGATTCGTCGTTCTTTGACTCAGCGCCAGAGTTTGTTTTACTTGCAAGGCCTGTTGCATTGCTCCCCCCATTCTCACCTTGTAATATTTGTGATTGCACCTGATGAAGATAACTTATGCCAACCGAACTGCTGGGATAATCAGCATCGAAGGCCGATATTTCGTAATTGCTCGCATTCGAAAGCAGATTGAATAAATCTTTGCCCTGTTCACCGAGGTTTCGCAACAAAGGATTGATATTTTGTTGCGATACCCATGCATCAATTTGACCTTGTTTCAGTTTTGCAGCAATCGCTTTGTCAGAGCTCGCATCTCCCCAATAGTCAATACACGGGTTTAAATGATAGAAGTGAATATGTGAATACTTTGCGATTTGATTGAAGAAATCCAAGGTTTGTGGCGCCATGGTATTAATCGCAAAAAAATGTATTTCTTTGGGTAATACGTGCTTACTTTTTGCAAGTGCCTCTACTGCGTTTTTTTGCAGTCGAACCGGGTGGTTTGGTTCCTGTTTGACTAACGCTAACCATATCCAACGCTGCCATTGTTCATGTTTGAGTATACTTGCATTCACTCTATCGGAGGAAGCACCAGACGCAATCGATTCGCCCGCTTCCCAATCTAGTAACCATTGCGGACGGAACATTAAATATTGTTCAAATGTATCCGCAATAAGTCGAGCGAGATCAAGCCTTTTCAGTTCAGTTGTGTTGGAATCTTGCGAGTGCCAATACATTTCTAGCTTTGCTTCAAACCCTTGCTCAATGAAAGCCGGAGACGCTAGTATTTCCTCAATTCGCCATTGCATTACTTCCCGTTTGTAGGGCGATTGCAAAGGCACCTTATCATCTCCCAAAATATCGCGACACAGTTGCCATACAAAACGTGTTGGCATTGGAAAAGACAAATTCATAGCAATACCGCTATGTTGCGCAATCTGCATATTTAACCAATGTTGCATCCCTGTACTCTCGACTAAGATAATTTTAGGCGCTAGAACAGCTTGTTCACTTTTCTGGATAACGGCGTTAAGCAAATAGCTTAGATGCTCTAATTTGTTGGAAGGATATAGGGTTAGCACTACTTCTCGTGAGGTCCATTTGCGATGGATATACTATGCCATGATTCAGCATTTGATGTCATTGAGAATAAGAAAAAACCCAGCAAGCTAAGGACAAAAGCTTGCTGGGCTAAGTGTTCAGCGAAACATGGGACACGACACCCATATTCCGCGTGGGGTTGAACACACACACAACACCAATGTGTTTGCAAATTCATTGCCAACTCGCAATTTATATATAAATCATACACTTATGATTTTTTGTTTACTCTACAAGGAGCGGGATGTTTGCTACTTGTGCACTTTAATGCATTTCGCGCACACTTTTGGTGCTGTGATAATCTTCGCATGACGGATAAATCATTAGTGCTTCGCTTTCTAAGTCGATACAATCTCACCAATGTTTTTGAGGAGAAGAATGAGCAATGTTAAGTGAAACCCAATTATCGACCATGTTAGACCTGCAAGATGGTATGAATAAAAAAGTAAACCCACAATGGTTACACGCTGGTTACAGTTACTTGAGAGCAGCAATGATAGAGTCAGTGGAAGCCATTGAGCATCATGGCTGGAAATGGTGGAAAGCACAGCGCCTTGATCTTCCCCAAGTACAAATGGAACTTGTTGATATTTGGCATTTTGCCTTATCCCATATCATCATTCAGCATAATGGCAATATTCAAGCCGCTGCAAATGAGCTTGCGGCATCCTTAAATGACCAACATACCAGCGTGACTTTTGACGGAAAAAATATTGATTTTGCATCCGCAAATTTAGTTGAAAACTTAGAGTTAATGGCTGGACTTTGTGTCGCTAAACGCTTTGACATTGCCCTGTTTATGCATATTGTCAAACAAGCAGAAATGACTTCAGATGATTTGTTCGCTCAATATGTGGGTAAAAATGTGTTGAACTTCTTTAGGCAAGATCATGGTTACAAAGAAGGGACATATATTAAAATATGGGATGGTCGCGAAGATAATGAGCATCTGGTGGAAGTTTTACGCGAAATAGATAGCCAACAAGATAATTATGCAGATTTGTTGTACGCAGGTTTGCAAGGCCGTTATCCGCAATAAAAAAAAATGACTACTCACGCCTGTGGGTAGTCATCTTTATAGATATTAATCGGGAGCGAGTAACGCGCTACACCAAACTAAAAAACATAGTTAACCGCAAACCTAAGTAAGGTTCTGTCGGTATCATCAAGGTCATTAGTGTTGCGAGTAATATCTGCTTTGAGTGCTAAGTTTGTGTCTAAGTCATAGCGAGCGCCAACAGAAACGGTACTTTCCTCAGCGAGTGCTAGTTGCTGAACACCAACAACAATTTGAGTTAACGCAGGTTGAAATGGTGCAGGAGCTGCAGCAACTTCATCTAAAAATTTTGGTGGGTTATTCAAATCAGACTTTTCATAGGTAATAAACGGAGTCCATTTACCTGTTCTAATACCTGCTGTCACATAGTAGTTAAGCTCGTCAGGATAGAATGACTGTTCGATTTCAACGCCAGTAAACTCGGCTGCAACAAACCAATTAAATGTATCGTACTCGATACTCGCACCATAGAAGACACCAGTGTCATCATTTGCATCAAGTGTACTCGCTAAATCAGGTGCAAGCTGCTCGAGTTGCCCTATAGTCGGCGCTAAAGTAGGTATATCAAAAGTTGCTTTACCTGTTGCATAAACACCGCGGAACTTCCAATTGTTATAAGTGAAATCCCCTGTCAATACAACAACATTTTCAACGTTTAGATTTGCGCTGGCGCCACCTAATGTAAATTCATTATCAATCGTACCCGTCGTTGCTTGAAAGGTGTATTCCAAGTCACCTGAGTAGTCAGAATAATCAAGTCTAACGCCTTCAATATTGTTAAAAGGAACATTATAAACTGATTGCGGCGCCGCTACCCAGTGATAGGAGTAACCTACATCCAATGAAGCGGAATACCTAAATAAAGGCATTCTCAATCGACCACCAGAAATGCTGGTTTTGTCGCTAATCTCGTATGTAAGGTATGCCCACTCAAAGTCAGCAGAGAAATCATTACTGCCGCGCGCTACAACCTGACCGGTTGCGGTCGTTCTGCTATTGATGTCACCACTTACTTGAATAGCGAACAAACTCTGTGAACTAAAGTCAAGGCGGTCTTCATACCCATACAAGGTGTCGTCACTGCTCGTAATACCGCCAGTAAGATTTGCGAAGCCGTTAATTCGAACGTCTGCTTGCGCTTGAAAAGTAGCAATCACTGCTGTTGCAACTACTGCTAGTTTACTATTAAATTTTATCATGTTCATGTCCTTACAATTCAACGACTTTAACTGCGTCAGTTACAGATGACTTATTGATGTAACCAATGACACTCGGATTTTTAGATACTAGATCAACGACTTCTGCGTCATTCGCAACTTCTTTTGGTGGTATACCTTTGCCCGTGAAAACAAGTTTCGACCAATAAGCTGAAACTTGGCTTGAGCTTCGACCTAAGACAGCCTCATCGAAATCTTGACGAATCTGGTTGTCGGCAACTTGATTAACCGCAATCGTTTCATTGCCATCTGCAAATTTCTTATCTTTACCTAAGAAGATTCGCTGGACAGTTTTTGAATCAAGTGCATTCCCATTTGCCGGATTAACAACGACGACAAGTTCAGCAAAGGCTGAGTTTGCTGCCAGTAGCAAGGTTGCTGCAAAGAACATTTTTTTCAACATAGTTGACTTTCCTCTATAACAGATTGTGTGTGTTTTATTCGCTAAGTGAGGAAGCACAAAAAAATGGCAAAACTCTACTCTAGCGTTACAGTGCAAGTGCTCATCCATTTTCGACTTTACTATGACTTTTAAGGGCAACGTTTTGATCCTTTGCAGATCGCCCTCTATTTATTGCTATTCAGTTTTCTGGTCGTGCATCCAGGTACTTTTCCTATAGCGGATAATCAATTCAGTTTGATTATCGACACTGTGTCTCCGGCATCAGCGCTATCCAAGTAAGCAATCGCATTTGTATCACTCTCGATAGCAGCGATAATTGCTGCCGTATCATTCAGTTCTGCGGGCGGTACGCCCTTCCCGGTGAAAACCAACTTCGACCAATAGGCCGAGACCTGACTTGAACTTCTACCCAAGACTTGTTCATCAAAATCCGAACGTAGCGGGTGTCCACTAGAAAAGTTGATGGGATTTACAACATTACCGTTGCTAAACTTTTTCTCTTTTCCTAGATAAATGCGTTGTACTGATTTAGCATCGATGTTTGAAGCATTCGCTTTATTTACGATCATGACCAGTTCCGCATTTGCACTCGCAGCAGTCAGAAATAAAATGAACAAAGAGGTAAATACGGTAATTTTCTTCATATGCTCATTCCACTCTATTTGTTTACAGCAAGATTATATCTTTATCACCTTTTGCAATATGTATAAGATTACATACCATATTATAAAATTTACATATAAAAAAAGCGGCTAATGCCGCTTTTAAAATAATAAAAAATGATCTTAATCGTTCCAGACCACACTATCCGTGTAATTCGTCAAAATAACTGACTTGAACTTTTCTTCGATAACGTGCCGTTTTACTTTCAATGTTGGCGTCAACAAATCGTTCTCAATTGACCATTCTTCTATGAACACCACTATACGATCGAGCTTTTGGTGACTTTCAAGACCTGAATTGACATCATCTAGCGTCACTTGAAGGCTCTGCTCAATGACTGTTTTATTGTGTGCACGAGCTTCCTCAGAAAGCACTAACAACGCAATAGGCTGGGGTAAGTTAGTGCCTGTAACACAAACTTGTTCAATAATAGGGTTTTCCATCAGTTTCGCCTCAATTGGCGCCGGCGTTACATACTTCCCTTTTTCGGTTTTAAAGATATCTTTTAAACGCCCTGTTATCTTCACATAACCTTCACTGTCGATAACCCCTTTATCACCTGTTCGGAGGTAACCGTCGTTGGTGAACACGCCAGCGGTTTTTTCAGGCTCTTTATAATATCCAATCATATTACATGGAGAACTAACCTGTATTTCTCCGTCATCAGCGATACGAACATCCACACCATCATAGGCTTTACCAATACAGCCAATCTTATCCGCTCGGAACGGGACGCTGCTAGTGCCATAAGCACTGTTTTCAGTCATCCCCCAACCTTCAGAAATTTCAATGCCAATACTTAAAAACCATTCTATGGTAGCTGGCGCTAAAGGTGCTGAACCCGATGCCCACAAACGCGCAGAACCGAGCCCCATTTCATTACGAATTTTCTTTGCCACTTTTTTGCCAAGAAAGGGAATACTTAACAAAAAGCTAAGTTTCTTCTGAGGGATCTTGGCGAGTACGCCCATCTGGAACTTAGTCCATAAACGCGGAACAGAGATAAACAAAGTTGGTTGGCATGCCTTTACATCTCGCGTAAATGTATCTAAAGACTCAACAAAGCGTATTTGCATCGTTGAGTAGTAACTTGCAATTTCTACTAGCACACGCTCAGTGATGTGCGCCAAGGGTAGATAACTAAGTATCCTGTCGTCTTTGGATACTGACAATGCATTTAAGCTATTTCTCGCCGCCCAACAAATAGTTTTGTATGTATGAACAACGCCCTTAGGCTGACCAGTACTCCCAGAAGTATAAATGATGGTCATGATCTCGTTCATGTCAGGCACGGGACTATCAAGCACAGGATCCACGCTCGTGAAGCTCTCCCAAGAAGTCTTAACAGGAATGTTAGGGTAAGGTAGAGCAACCTTTTCAACACTATCTGGAATAGCTGCAACTTGTGCTTCCATGCTGTCTAACTTACCAACAAATATGAGTGGACAATTCGCATGTTCGAGAACGTATTGAATCGTATCTTTTCCCGCCGTCGCGAAAATGGGGACTGAAATATGCCCTGCCATCATAATACCAAGGTCAGCGATCATCCACTCAGCGCAGTTTTTTGATAGGATCGCAATTCGACTGCCTTTTGGATAATTTAGCGCTCTTAAGCCTGCAGCAACTTTCCTTGCAGCTTGGGCTGTTTCCGCCCAAGTATAAGTAACTTCTTGACTACCCTTCGGTTGTGTTAAAAACAAATCGTCAGGGCGTTCTGCTTCCCATTGATAAAGCATAGACAGTGGTGAGGAGACATTATCTTGCGATATCAAGTTAGCATCATCTAAAGGCATATTTATTCCGTAATTTACAATATTTTCACATACCTATAATAATGATAGATAAATGAGAATATACAATAGGTTTTTTTCATTGTTATTCTCAGTTTTTTACGATGTTTAAAAAAATAACAGCTAAGTAAACCGATGAGTTTATCGCAAAGGCAGGAATTACGCGGTGATGAAATTAATTTGAGGACGCTTCGTCTTGTATGGACTTCGCTTCAGAAAACTGCAAATTCCAGTCTTTTTGTAACAATTCATAACAATTTTGGTTACTTACTGGCCTAGAGAAATAATAACCTTGTAAGTAACGACAATGTGTCTTGCTAAAATAAGCCACTTGATTAGGTGTTTCTATTCCCTCTGCCACAGTGTCCATTTTCAACATTTTCGTCATAATCAGTGTCGATTCAATAATCGACTCTGTGCCACTGTCGACATCTATATCATCAACGAAGGATTTATCGATTTTTAACACATCGATTGGGAAGTCTTTGAGGTATCGTAAACTCGAGTAACCAGTACCAAAATCATCCAAAGAGATTTTGAAGCCTAACTCTCTCATTTCATGCATATAATCGAGTGTATTATTATTATCATCAACTAACAGGCCTTCAGTAATTTCAAAGCGTAAACATGAGGGCGGCAGTTTATGCTCAGCAAGCAGGCTCAAAATCTTTTCAAAATCAGGCCTACTTGAAAAATGTTTTGCAGACAGGTTAATCGCCATATAACCATCAAAGCCCTCAGCATACCAGCTAGCTACGTCCTTCAGGCCGCGCTCTATCGCTTGCATCGTCATATCAACAATCAAACCAATTTGTTCAGCGATAGGAATAAACACACCAGGCGAAATAAACTGATTGTTGGTATTCCAGCGCATCAGCATTTCGAAGCCCGCTGTTTGCTTGGTATTTACATCAATAATCGGCTGATAGTAGTTCTCAAACTCGTTGCGACCGACCGCAACCTTCAGTTTGTTTTGCATTAGCATATCTTGCTGCACACGATCATTCATAGCTGACGTAAAATGTTGGAAACGGTTTTTGCCCGACTCTTTCGCGCTGTACATCGCCACATCGGCATTTCGAAGTAAGCTTTCAGCATCCATCGCATCATCTGGATACATAGCAATACCGGCACTTGCTGATACACTAACCGATTGAGCACCAAGATAAATAGGCTGTTCAATTACTTCCAATATATTACCAATTAGGCGGTTAACATCTGCAATACCATGCACTTCTTCTAAGACAACTACGAACTCATCTCCACCTAAACGAGATACCGCATCGTTTTCTCTGAACTGCTGCTGGATGCGTTTACCAATCTCTACAATCACAATATCACCAGCTTCATGGCCAAAGGTATCGTTGATCGGCTTGAATCTATCAAGATCAATAAATACAACAGCAAGACTAGTGCTATGACGTCGCGCGTATAATATAGATGTTTTGAGGCGTTCAATTAACATCGTGCGGTTTATCAAACCCGTTAACACATCATAATTGGCCAAACGCTGTAAACTTTTTTGCGCCTCTTTCTGCTCAGTGATATCCGTCATTATCACAAGATAATATTCAATTAAACGTTCATCATTCTCGTCGGCAATAGCGTTAACGTCGGTGATTGTCGTAACTGGTTTATCCGACAAACTGAGCTCAATTTCTGACTTCCATCTTTCACCCGGTTTTAGATTGGATAGTTGAGAAATGAAGTGCTGTTTTACGTTCCCCAACTTGTTATAAAGCGTTCGAAATTGTTTAGTAAACTCGGTATTTTCATTGATAGAAAAGGCTTTGCAAAAACTGGGGTTTGCCCCTAATGGCAACTTGTTTTTGTCGAGAATAATTACCCAGTCTCTGGTGTGTTTGAAGGCATCGCCAAATAACTTAAGGCGCTCTTTTGAAGCCATACTTTCCGTTACGTTCGTATAGGTTCCTGTCACAAAAATATCAGCATCGTTACCGCTCGAAATACTCCCTGCGTCTCTAAACCACAAGTACTCACCATTTTTGTGTAACATTCGATATGTATTATCGAACTGCTCGTCTTCGCCTCGTATAAACTGACGCCAAGCTGATAGATATTGCAAGCGATCAACCTCATGAATCAAGCCAAGGTGTTTCTCAAATTCAAGCTGATTGGACTCTTCTATATAGCCCAAGTCGTTTTTTAATCTAGTGGTTGTCATTAGCTTCGTTTGCGAAGACCATTCCCAGATATCAGAATTACTTGCCTTTAGTGCGCTAGTTAGGCGCTTATTATAGAGCCCAATCTGCTGATTAGCCTTGGCTAACACTTTTTGCGTATGGTTTCTTCTGATAATAAAAATCAATAAGGCTGAGAAGAAAAAGACAACATAAAGCCCAATCGCTAGTGGTGAAAGCAGTGGCGCATAGTTAACCTTGATGAACAGTTTTGCTGTTTCATTGGGGGCATTTCTTCCCTGCTGCTTGAAAACTTCAAGTACGTGATCCCCAGGAGGCAAGCTAGAAATTTCGACTCTATTTTTAACAGTTCCAGGGAAGTTAATCACTTTATCATTACTGATCAACCGATAGTTGTAACGTTCTGTTTCAACTGCACGGTAGTTTAAAGACGAGAAACCAACACTCAGGCCCAAGTCGTCGTGTTCCATCTCTAAGGTCATATCGTTTAATGCTTTTAGCGGCATGTTTAACGGCCCAGAGAAAAGGCTGACATCGGTTATAACTGGCTCACTGTGGTCTACAACCTTATTAAGGCTAACTTCGACTGGAGAAAATATCGTTAAGCCTTTAGTTGAACCATAAGCTAGACGACCATCTAATAAAACAGCATGTGCACCACTATTAAACTCAGTTGAAGAAACACCATGAATGTACTGATAAGAAGAAACAAACATGGTATCAGTATTCAGTTCATGCAGCCCAGAGTGAGATGAGAACCAAAGATTATCTTGATAATCGAGAGCCAGGTCGTAAACCAAATTTGTTGGTAAAAGGTTACTTTTATTTAACTCGGCTATTTGCTCGAATGTGGTGCCATCAAGTTGAAACAATCCTCTTCCAGCATATGCTAACCAAAAATTATTCTTTGTGTCTCTAAGCCAATCTGATGGAAGCATCTCCAAGGTAGCCCCCTCTTTGACAATCGAGTGTAGCACTGAGAGCTTCTGGGTTTTGGTATTAAAACCTATTAACCTACCAGCGTCAGAAAGCAATAAGTTGGATGTTCTTATGTCAAACCCAATAATACTGCGAAGGTTATTATGATTAAAACCCGGCTCGTCGATTATGAAGGTTTCACTCGATTTGTCTTTTAGATTAAATTTAACTAGCTCAGCATCATGCAGAGACCAAACAATATTTTCGTCCTCCTTGACAATAGACCATGAGTAGCCCTTAAACAAAGCCTGAGTCTCGCTTCCCTCCTCGCCGAAAAAACCAACAGAGTTGTCGCGAGTATTAAATGTTCTCAACCCGTCTCCGGTTGCCAACCACAATTCATCTTCGCTCACACTGATAATTTGACCTATGGACGATTCCGTATAGGTTGGTTCAACTACTTGAGATGTCATAAACTGTTGGATGTTTCCAGTGGACAAATCAACCTTATTTAAACCATTTTCAGTGCCTACCCACAATTCTCCATCTTGATGTTGATGCAGACCCCAGACAATGTTGTTGCTTAACTTTTGACTGTCGGGTGTGGTAGTTAAATTTGTAATTTCCAAGAAATCAGTGCTCGTAGGTGACCAAAACATTGCACCATTAAACTTTGTTCCAAACCAGATATTACCCTGCCGATCATGCTCTATTGTATAAATCCGTTTGAAGGATACTTCTTCGAGATCCTGTTTGGGTTGCAAGAGCAAAGTAAAGTGAGTGTTTTCAATGTCTGATTGATATAAACCTTTGTCCGTGCCGACGTAAACCGTGTCTTCATCCACGTTCTCTATAGACCAAATATTGTTTGTTCTATCGATAACACTTACGTTTGGCATAAGCGAGTCATTTAAAACATGTTGCTTTAATGCTGAAAGTGACGTTCGATATAAACCTTCGACTGTCCCAATCCAAAGGTTGCCATTGCTAAAAAGCCTAAGCTTTTTGACGTCATTGTTATTGACCGTTTTGGATAAACCATCAACGGAGCTGATAAAATCTATTTGTCGGACTTCTTGATTCTGCAAATTTTTAGAATACAGGCCCCGGTTTGTTCCAACTAACAGAATATCACCGGACTTAAGCGCCACTCTGATATCCTGCGTGTCGTTTATCTGAGCTTCCGTTAGCTCAAATAGTATTTCGGTTTGCTCACTTTCATAACTATATCGAATCACTTGTTGATTCGCGGCTATAATGATATTCCCTTCATCATCCTCGACAATAGATTCTACATACTGATGCCAGTTTTCGTCATTCAGATATTTTCCAGCAAACACTTGCTCAGTTTTACGTGTCGCCAAATCAAATTTATAGACGCCACTTAATCCGGTGGATATCCAAATCTTATCGCGACTATCCTCAAATAAAACATATATTGGGTTACTAATAAACTCACGGTTTTCACCCTCAATACTAATAACATTGTGGCCATCGTAACGATTGAGACCTTCCTCAGTCCCAACATATAAAAAACCAGTTTTGTCTATTAAGAGGTCATATACAGTGTTCTGATTTAAACCATCAGAAGTGTCCAAATGCAATAACCGAGGAGATTCATGAAGTGGCGTTGAAGCACTTAATTTAGCGATAATTGCAAAAAAAAGGCAAAAAGAAAAGAGCACATATCGTGTGAATTCGAACAAAACCGTTTGAGGCTTAAAATTGTAGTGTCGAGCAAACAGTGTCGTCATAAAAGTCCGAAGGCTAAAAATACATCTGCTTCTTTATGATAGAAGTTAGAGTCCTGACTTATATTGCTTATAACTTAGCCAGAATCGAAATTTACCTCACACAGACTCATTTGTCACGACTCAAGTTATACTTTCATCGACGTTTTGATACCTTTTATCGATTCCATCATTTATTAAGTTTATGACTTAATGACAACAAGAACAGTTTCGTTTTGTTTTTTCCATTTTACCAATTCCTGGATTGAACGTATTGGTCGGATCCAGTTCTTGATAAAACTGCCTTAAATCTGGCTCCGCTTCATACAAATGACCCACGTTGTGCTCTGCTGGATATTTCGCACCGCGCTGGTTCAAGAGATTAAGCATCGCCTTTTTCACGGCGCTCGGGTCGCTTCCTTTCTTCAAGATGTAATCTTGATGAAACACGTAGCAAAAGAAGTGGCCGTAGTACAGTTTTTTATCAATATACTGCTCTATGTCAGGCGGCAGTTTTTCAAGCCAATCTAATTGATTTCTTGGTATCGCGATGTCCAACGCCAATATGTCTCCAACGCTTTTCTCTCGCATCGTTTGATAACGAATGGCGGCGCCTGCCGCAGCAAATCGATGCAAATAGGCGCGTTGGGCTTCATCTTTGTCGCAAATAAAGAAGTCCCCAGTAGGAGATTCTTTGAAAAACGTGTTCAAGAACACTTCTGCTTCATGTATCCCTTGATTGCTCATCTTCAATATCAAGTGGTGTTCATACTTTTCGCGATAAGCGAGTAAGCGCTTTGGCAAATGAGATGGAAATAAATAACTCATTAACTGTAGACACTTGTCAGTAATAGCATTAGGAAGCCATGAAATTTTATTCAGCACAGCATCTATACGTCCTTTGATTGAAAACAATTTGGGGAGTTGGTCTGTACCTAAATGCAAAACACTTAGAAACGTATCTTTGCCGTACTTCTTAGAAACATCGAATATATCTCGATGCATATATTCGCCAACTTCAGGAATATTTTCCATGGTTCTCAGCATTTGACGACGCAGTTCAGCAAGTTCACGTTCGCTATTGGTACCTATGTAGAAAGTCTGTTCTTGCTCTGCAACTGGATAGGTGTCTAGTCTTACCGCAAATACTGCAAGCTTGCCAGCACAACCACTCGCTTCATAGAGGCGACGATGATCAGCATTAAATCGGCTTGGCGTGTCAGCCTCAACATCTCTAATTCTTTCAACATACTCACGGTCAGACGCCAACTTACTTGTTTTAGGTATATCGTCCTGACTAAATTGTCCATTTTGTAGGTTATTCAAAATACTTTCTGGAGAATCACCTAAGTCGATACCCAAATGATTAACCAAACACAGTTCGCCGTGCTCGTTTATTTGTGCGTAAATGGATAATTCAGTGTACGCTGGACCCCTTTTTACTAGGGCACCACCTGAATTATTAGCCACGCCTCCTACAATTGATGCGCCTAAACATGACGAACCGATAACGGAATGAGGAGCCCGACCTACTTCGCCCAATTGCTTTTCCAGTTGATGCAAAGTCGCGCCTGGCAAACTAACAACCTGCTCTCCACGGTTCAGCAAGTATAAATTATCCATTGCCAAGGTATTAACCACAATCACGGGGCGATCATACTGATTACCGCTTGGCGTGGAACCTTCTGTTAAACCTGTATTTGCGGCTTGCATGACGATAATAGCATTGGTTGACACACACACTTTCAAGACCTGCCAGAGTGCAACTAGGGTCTGAGGAAATACGACCGCAGTCGCACTGCCTCCTCCTGAACGCCATCCTACGCGATAGTGCTCATTCTTCTTTGGGTCTGCCTGAATAAACTGTGGATCGAGAATGGTGTTCAATTGCGCTAAAACATCATCATCACTGCACGCCAGAACCTCTCGATTATTGACACCCGCGTAATAAACATCAGCATCGACCTGAAGCGCTTCGGCTTGATGATGTGCGTGTTCATTGTTGTTCAGTATACTATCGTCGTGCCCTGAATCTGTTGGTTCTCGTCCGCTCATACTAATGGTCCTGTAAACCCAATGACATAAATGGCTAACATAGCAATGATGCCAGTGAAGACAACATAATACAGTGTCGGTAAAATTGTTTTTCTTAAAGTCGCGCCTTCCTGCCCTAGCAGTCCCACTGTCGCTGAAGCTGCAACCACATTGTGAATCGCAATCATATTCCCTGCAGCTGCACCCACAGCTTGCGCTGCAATTAGAATCGTTGGTGAAATCTGCAAATTCATGGCCGCTTCAAACTGAAATTGACTAAACATCATATTTGACACAGTATTTGAACCGGCGATAAAAGCACCTAAGGCCCCTATTGTCGCACTTATCATTGGGAAAGCACTACCAAAAACATTCGCGAACAATTCAGCACTGGCGACTGGCATACTCATGAGTTCAGAAAGATTAACACCTGAGTTAATAAATATTCTGACCATTGGGATAGTAAATATCAATACAAAGCCGGCTCCAAGGATGGTTTTGCTAGAATCTTTAAATGCTGCGCTAAGTGCGCCTCCGGGTTTATTGGACTGTATTAACGCGGCAAAAATAGCACTAATCAATAACAAACCACCTGGCAAATAAAGTGGGCTAAAGCCAGCATTTATACCGGTTTCACCAAGTATAGAAGAGAAGCTCAATGTCACATCTGTCAATACCGCTTTGAACTCAACAAACACGCGTGAACACACTAACAGTAATGCCACGAGAAGATATGGCATCCATGCCACCACTGGTGAGATCTTTTTGCCGACGGTTTCTAATTCTTTTTTCACATCATCAATCACTAGCTTGCCCAACCATGCCGCCGGCCACTCTGCTTTTGGCGCAAAATCCCAATGCGTTTTAGGCATTAAAAAGCCTTGCTTGGCAGCCGTAACAACAACCGCCATGCTAACTAAGCCCCCCATCAATGAGGGAAACTCAGGACCAAGAAAAACCCCTGTTAACGCATACGGGATTGTAAAGGCTAAGCCTGCAAAAATAGCAAATGGTAGAACGCGCAAACCTTCGGTCCAACTTTTATTTTTGCCAAAGAATCGAGTCAACATCATCACCATAAACAAAGGCATAAATGTACCCACGATGGCGTGAATAATAGCAACCTGACTTGTGATCAGTTGAATAAATGCTTCCCACTGCATCCCTTCCTGCAAAAGCTGTGCGGTGATTGTTGTAGAATCGAGGCCTTTGTTAACACCAATCACAACAGGGGTGCCCACGGCACCAAATGACACTGGCGTACTTTGAATCATCATGCCCATTAATACAGCTGCTAAAGCTGGAAAGCCAATTGCAACCAACAAAGGCGCGGCAATGGCAGCAGGTGTACCAAAACCAGATGCGCCCTCGATGAATGTACCAAAACACCATGCGATAATGATTGCTTGTACTCGACGGTCTGGAGAAACATTGGTGAAACCAGCGCGGATAACGGCAATCGCACCAGTGTGTTTCAAAGTGTTGAGTAAAAATATTGCGCCAAATACAATCCATAGTACAGAAATCGTGATAATTAAACCCTGGATAACAGAAGATGACACTCTATTGAAGGTCATGTCCCAAACAAAAATAGCAATAACAGCGGTTACGGCAAGTACCACTGGCATTGCTTTTTTTGCTGACCATTGCAAACCAATAAGTAGTATTCCTGCAAGTACGATTGGCAAGAGAGCCAGCAATCCATAAGTAGTTTCGTTCACGTGTTTGTCCTCTTTTTATGTATCAAATTGTCTGCGGCTCTTTGGTCTTGCATTGGGCAATTATTAAAAAATTGTTAAGAGAATGCAGAATGGAAAGAACTCTACTCCTTGTTAATCAATTGATATATTATGCATAAAGACAATGTTATTTTCCTTTTTTGACATAATCACTGAATAATAGTGATTAATATCGATAAAGGCCCTGCGAGTGCTGATTCTCGCCGTTAACGTCCAAACCTATCTAGTTTGACGACCTGAAATCAGACATTAGTCGCATAAATGGAGCACGCGAATGGTAAAAGCCGATGATATAGTTCTTTTCGTCCAAGTCGTGGACGAAGGCTCGTTTTCAAAAGTAGCTGAAAAACTGTCTTTAACAAACTCAGTTGTTAGTAAGCGTATTGGCCGTTTAGAAGCCAGCCTCAACGTGCAACTACTATATCGTACTACTCGTAAACTCAATCTCACTGATGCTGGTCGAACGCTGTATGGGAAGGCTCGACTGGCGAAACTAGCTATGCAAGACGCTGAAAACGCAGTCACGGGCTATGCGGATGAAATGCGAGGCAATATTCGAATTACCATGCCTGTTGTTTCTGCAAATCTGATCCTTAGTGCAGCGGTCGCTGATTTTTGTAAACAGTACCCAAAAATTACGGTAGAGCTTCAAATCAATAATCGCTTTGTTGACCTTATTGGTGAAGGCTATGATCTTGCCATTCGCACTGCATACCTTGAAGACAGTTCGCTGATAGCTCGACGCTTAATAGATAGCCAATGGGTTATTTGCGCATCTCCTGCATACTTGACGGCAAACGGCACCCCAAGTGAGCCTAGCGACTTAGATAAGCACGAGTGTTTAATTTATAAATTTGAGAGCGCTGGTACTGATATTTGGCCAGTAAAGATTGAAGGCGAAGACCGTCAGATTCAAGTAAAAGGCCGCTTTCATACTAACAATTTAAATGCGATTCGAAATGCCGCTTTGTGTGATCTCGGTATTGCCTTTTTGCCAAAAGCATTGGTGCACGAGGAGTTAGAAGATAAACATCTAGTAGAGGTATTATCAAGTTATGCCGGTAAGCGAATGGGAATGTATGCTGTTTATCCAAAGTCTCGCCAGCCAGATCAGAAACTAAAATTATTGGTAGCGCACCTCAGGGATGCGCTACACAATAAAGAAGAGTACTACTGCTAAACCTTACACATTATCATTTAGTTGACTGTTGATGCGAAAAACAGTCAACCAACAGCAGTACTCATTGCACTTTAGAAGTTAAACTTCAAAGAAAATTGCGCATACACTGAAGAAATCGCATCTAGATTACTATCATCAATGGCATACTCCCCAAACTCTACACCTGCGTTCATTTGTTCGGTCACATCAGTAATTAGATTGATGCCCCAGTGTGACCTCTCTCGCTCTAATACATCGGTTTGAGCGGCACCATAAAATACAGTAGATCGCCATGAGTCACTCCAAAAATGTCGATATGCCACAGTAAATGCAGTGGTTTCTTCCACTACAATCTCATCGGCAGGTGTAGTGACAATATCGGGCGTTAGTGCTGCTGCAACGTAACGACCGGGCTCACCAACACTCACTTGGAAACGAAAATCATCTTTGCCACCTGTTTTTATACGTCCAGAAAAGTTTGCAGCTAATGCGGTCTCGTCGATGCCTCCTTGGTCTACTTTTCTAAGTAAGGTTCCAAACGACAATTGTCCCCAATCTGCTTTGTGATTGTAGCGAACAACCAAATCTGGAATAGATTCATCTCTATCGATCTGAGTGCCTGTCCCACCTACAGCGCTAGCTGGAGTGCCATTATCGCCATCACCATTTGTTTCTGGGTTTTCAATCGCAAACTGCCAATTACCGCTGGTATAACGTACTTGAGTTTGACGGATAAATACTTCACCTACGTGCGGCCCTCCGAAATCTAGGCTTTCTGGCAACGCGGCCAAGGGCATAAATGTGGACCAGTTCTGACCAACCATCCAATTTTTGTATGTAATGTAGAAATGACGTAATCGTTCATTCGAACTATTGCTGACGACCTCGTTTCCGCCGCCACCGTAGAAATCCCACTCAATAAAACCACTCACTTCACCGTGAGTTATTTTAAAGTTAACTCGAGATTCACGAACATTGAATCCTGTGTGAGAGGTTTCAATCGGCTCTCCCCCAGGAAAATTGGCAACCCAATAGTCTTGATAAGCGATATCGCCATTGACGTGACGAATGTCTGCTTTGGCATAACCTCCCAGTACGACTTTGGTATTACCCTTGTCTGTTTCCACATTTAACAGTTCAATTCCGGCCATGCTTGATGGTGCGAAAGTGAGAGACGAAATGCCGGCAATGACTGCTAACGCGGCGGGTTGCTTAACTATTGATTTCATGAATCAGTCCTTGGGTTGTTATCACGTGTGCGTGATCCCAATCTAGGAGCTTATTCATGCAAGAAAAACCAAGTTAAAGGGAATGTGTTTTTCCATAAACGACATAATCCCTCCCTTATTTCGTCAAAATAAATAACCTTGTTGGTTTAGATTACTGTTCCGCTTTTGGAAGGCCCGTTATGTCAATTCGTCCTGTGTTAACTGCCTTTCGAATTAAAGCTACGCTTGGGGCTAGCTGAAAGACATCGCCATTTTGCCCTACTAACTGCTGTTTAATGCCCGCCTCGGCCGCAACCTTTGCATTGGCTTGCATGTGCTCCGCTTCACCATGTACCGGAATCGCGATTTTGGGCGATACCCACTGATACATATCACTTAGGTCTGATTGACAGGGATGCCCTGAAGCGTGGATCACCTGCTCACTGTTTTCAGAGTTAATCACCTTTACGCCTTTTTCACGCAGTCCTGAAACCATCTTTTCAATGGGCTTCTCGTTACCAGGGATAGTGATGGCACTAAAAATGACGGTGTCACCACTTTCAAGCTCACAATCTCTATGCGTTCCTGCAGCCAGTTTTCCTAAAGCCGCACGGGGTTCGCCTTGGCTACCCGTCGCGACAATCAGTACTTCATGTTTAGGTAAAAAGCCAATGTGTCTACGATGGGCAATTTTCAGCTCATCTGGCCAATATCCGGTTGCTCTCGCAATGCTATACATGTTCTCTAATGACCGACCAAGTAGGGTCATATAGCGTCCTGTTTTCGCTGCAACTCTAGCGAGGCTAATTAATCTCGCCACATTGCTGCCAAAGCAAGTCACCACAATTCGATTCGATTGCTTCTGAAATGTCCTCAATAAACCAAGTTCACAATCTCCTTCGGAAACCGAATATCCTTCTCTGAGTGCATTTGTTGAATCACACACCATCGCACTTGGCTTGATGCTTTTGAGTGCTTTGTACAAAGCCGGTTGGAAGGGCTCATCAGTAATTGGATTGAAGTCAATTTTCCAGTCTGCTGTATGGAAAACAGAAGCAACAGGTGTTTGAATAAATAAGGCCTGTGCATCAGGAAGTGAGTGCGTAATGGGTAACCAAGTGACCGAGAATGGACCAATATCCAGAACCTGTCCCGGTTCTACAACAACAATGGTGACTAGGCCTGCTATTGCGGTGTAATAAAGCTTTCTTCTGAGCACTTCCGCCGTGAATGCAGTGGTATAAATTGGACACTTAAAGCGTTCCCAAAGCGCGGGTAAGGCACCAACGTGGTCCTCATGTGCGTGCGTTATAATAATACCGCTTAAACTTTCTTGCCGATTTTCTATAAAGGTAGGATCAGCGGCAACGACATCATATGTTTTGGCACTTTCGTCCTTGTCGTCATTTGGGTTTAAAGGGGCTTTAAATGTTGCGCCACAATCTACCATTAGCCAACTATCGCTGTGTCCATAAAGATTCATATTCATGCCTATCTCCCCCGCTCCACCCAGAGGTACAAACAAAAAATCCTTATGGCTGGGCCTTACTGTTTGATAGTTACGAATACACCTTACTCCCATGCTAATTCTTTCATTGCAAATTGATGTTATTACAAAAGTTTAATGTAAAAACAGCCAAAGTAAGCAAACCGATCATTTTTTTTAACAGTAAATAGAAACATGTATTCCCGCCTCTGAGTGATTGGATACTAGAGGGCCTTCAGCCGAGCGATATGCTCGGCTTTTTTATGCCATTTGAATTGCCAAACAAAAGGGCTTACCCTACTCCGTGTTGGTCTTTGCTTTTCTATTCATTTGGAGTTACTTTTTGTTTTCACAACGGATCTTCACCCTCGACTTACTGCGCACTTTTGCCATCGTATTGATGGTTGTTTTTCATTTTATATATGATTTGAAATTTTTTGGCTATGTCGATTGGAATACACCCGACGGTGAAGGATGGAGAAGTTTTAGACACGTGATCCTGATCTCATTTTTTTTGTGCCTAGGAGCGTCATTGCGTTTGTCTCATGGTACTAGGATCTGTTGGAGAAAGTTCTCTATTCGTTTGTTGCAAATTGCGCTCAGTGCCTTGGCAATTACTATCATGTCGCTGATTATGTTTCCCAAGAACTATATCTATTTTGGCGTATTACACTTCATTGCTGTCGCCAGTATTATTTGTATTGGCTTTGCATCACAACCCAAGCTTAGCATTGGACTGGGTATTATCATCATCACTTTATATCAACTGAATATTGTGTCTGGCCTATGGCCATTTACTACCATCAGACCTTATTTACCGTCATACTCCAATGACTATGTCGGTGTTTTCCCTTGGTTAGGTGTTGTATTTCTTGGTATCGGGCTTGGTGCAACAAATTGGTTTAAGAACGACCCTTTACGTCACTTTCGGAAACACCCATACTTAGCTTTGCCAGGCCAGCATAGTCTAGTGATATATTTAGTTCACCAGCCCTTGTTCTTTGCCTTGTTTGGTTTACTCACGCTATTGTAAGACCATTTTTTCAAAAACATCAGCGGTTTTATAGCCTAGGTTTTTGTCACCATTGACGGCTTGAATGGGGTAAGAGCCAATAAAATGCTCACGCGTTCCCTGTCCATCAGCATCACAATAAGCAAGCATAAATCCGATTTTTTTATCTTTTTTCAAGGCAACCGGCTTTTGTTTTTTACCTGGTAAGAAAGAATCGTCATAAACTGAAATTTTCAGTTCCCAAGTAATTATGTGTGTTTCTGGAGACCGCAGCCACTGACTTTGTATATGATCGTTGTAAGTTTGGATACTTGACTCAGATGA
Source organism: Brumicola blandensis (assembly GCF_031846165.1). Lineage (NCBI taxonomy): Bacteria > Pseudomonadati > Pseudomonadota > Gammaproteobacteria > Alteromonadales > Alteromonadaceae > Brumicola > Brumicola blandensis. The sequence goes on along the minus strand of NZ_JAVRIE010000001.1, from coordinate 368,779 downwards.
GCTAGCACTTGGTCCCATATCACTGACATTACGATCAAGCCCCACGTGATATGCAAACGCGTTGTAATTAAATTGATGATCTCCACCTGATGCATCTTCATCAATAAATACTTCGACGCAATCATCATCCCAATAATTAACTAATGGATCTGGGTGAGTATCTGCAAGCACATCATCTTGTACTTCGAACAACATATACAAGGCACTCTTATCCCACAGTAGCTTATAACGCCCCGTAAAATCTTGTTCACTGAGGTTTTCACCAATCAGGAGCTGGTCCACTGAGCGCCATTTTGCATTTTGCCATGCTTGCTCAGTTGCTAGCGCATCGATCGTGATAGCGCCAGTCGCCTTTGGTAACGGTGTTGGAGGCGCCTCCGTCGCACTAACTGAAGCCGTAACTAATAGTAAAGTAGTTATGCAAATTAACATTGAGTCATTTTTTTTCATTAAAGTACTTCCTCATCATTGATATCCTATCTGGTTGTTCTATTCATCATTTGGGGTTTGTTTCGCAATAAAATCATGCATTTGATGCAGAAGTTGTTGAACGTTATCTTGCTGACCTCCATCAATCACCAGTGTATTTTCACTGGGACTTGGCATCTCTAAACTTGCCAATTGCGATGCCAATAAATGGGGTGAAAAAAAGTGACCTTTCCGGCTCAATAGTCGTTCCTGTAGGATACTCTCGCTTGGCGCCAACATAACTAACTTCGTATTCACATTGATAGACATAAGAAGCGCACGGTGCTCTGCTTTTAAACCGGAGAAGCTGACGACAGTATCATATCCATGCGCCAGTTTTTGTGCTGCAGTCAATTGTAAACGAGCCAACCATGGTGCTCGTTCGTCTTCGCTCAAAGCGACTCCTTCGGCCATTTTTGCTATAGCCTCTTTGGCATGTAAAGCATCCCCTTCAATAAATACTGCACCTAGCTTTTCAGCCAATGCTTGCCCAAGAGTTGATTTGCCCGCGCCAGATACACCACATACCAATATCAATTTAGCTTGACGCTGTTGTTTATCATAAGGCAGCTGGAATTTAAGTGCATATTGCTCTCCTTCTTTTACATTTTCAATGCGAAGGTCTTTAGCCATGCGCCCGTTTATTTCCAATTTTGGTGTTAGGGTATTTCCAAACTCAATTTTCAGATGAATGTCAGCGTTTCGAAAACGATAGCGTACATCGCAATTACCCATACTCGAAGGTATCTGAGGCTGAAGCCACAAATCTTTGCCACAGCCTCGTAAACCAAAGAGTTGCTCAATAACTATGCGGTAGATCCATGCAGCCGTGCCTGTATTGAAAAGATGGCTAGATCGCCCCGCGGTCTCTGGAAATTGAGTATATGCACCGCGAAAATAGTTGGGTAAATAAATAGGTAATTGGCCAGCTTGCTCTGAATGCATAGCTGATAGCATTTCTTTTAGATTGAGTAAGCCTTTATCTGCTTCACCTGAGGTAAACATGGCATAAATCCAGAAGGCGAAAGCATGATTATACACTGAGCCATTTTCAGCAGACCCAGGAAACTTCTGCGTGACTCGACCTATTCGTTCATCCATCTGAGTATAGCAAGGCGCAAGCATTTGATTGCCAAAAGGCGTTTGTAAATGCTGATCAACGGACATTAACATTTTGCTTTTGTACTCGTCGGAATCGATACCTGCCAGCAAAGCCCAGCTTTGTGGATTCAGGTAAATCCGGCCTTCTTTATCACTACTGATACCAAATAACTCATTATCATCGGTAATGCCTCGTGCAAACCAATTACCATCCCAGCAATGTTGAATAACCGCTTGTTGCAACTCACGAAGAGAATGCGCGAAATCTGACGTAGGTACATCGACCTTATAGTCGTTTACTAAACGTATCCAGACCTTGATTGCTGTTGCTGTGGCTAGTGTTAGCCAAGATGACACTCCCTTTCCCTTTGGGCCGACCATATTCATAGGGTCACACCAATCACCTTGCTCGATAAAGCATAAACCTCGATGATCTCGTTTAGAGAGTACCCAATGTAAAGCGAGTTCAATATGCTCAATAAGCGACTTTTCCTCACTGCTATCTTGAAAAGCAAGCATTTGATGGAGAACCGAAGTGTCATTGGTCTGATCCAAATACACTTCCAGGAGCAAGGGTAACCAAATACAATGATCTGAATGAGGTATTTGATTGATATATTTCAGCTCAGCTTCAGGATGGATCAGGATACCATCGGGCATTTCACCACTGGCAAACTGTTGCTCTAAAGACCTTAATAGGCATTCGCGGGCTGAGCTTGGTCGCAAAAAGCACATGCCAATATTATCCTGCAAATAATTGCGGGTTTGCGGATCTGTGGTTAAACGATTGACGTCACCGTGATAGTAAACTTGCCTCGGTAACCAATGGTTGATGAAATCATCGAACTTTGCATCTCGGCTCTGTAGTTGAAAGTTTTCGTAAGTTAGAGGCGCATGTTCTGCTAATGTTGAACTAAACGCTTTTTCGCAGAGGCTGACATGTTTTTTACGAATGCTCGCCATTTCAGCAGAGCGATGACATGGGCCAAATACAAACTGCCGCCTTTGGTGTTTAGGGCTAAGCTTCATGCGATGCTGCATTATTGCTACTGGTGTCTCATAAAAAGCGGGCTTATTATTTAGCGAAACTGTCTGAATACCTGCAGGCGAATGCAAACCTTTCACTCCCTCAAAGCTGAGCTGATTTGCACACCAACTGTCTGGTTTGTGACTACTCGTCAGGAAAGTGCATTGAGCCGTGTCTTTCAGTTTAGGATAATCGCTTAATTTCTGATAAGGCGTGACATATTGGGCGACAATTGAATCTTCATCGGGATAGTAGTTAGCAGTTTGATTCATCCAAGACATGTACCCCAATGTAAAATAGCTATACACAGAAACACGTCGATTTTGTCCAGTTAAATCGGCAAGCGAAATCTGCCAATACTCAAATGGGGCATCGTTGGCAAGCTGCAAACACAAATCAATAGCAAAGCCGAGATGTTCAATCTGCCATATTACCTGCTTTGGCGTTGCTGTGAATTTGAATTTATCGAGTGCCTCATTGCATGGCGCAAAAGGGACCGAAAAAACAGTCTTGCTTGCTTCGTCTTTAATATAAAAAAAGCGACCGGGATGATGAGCGAAATAGGGATGCTCCGGTTGCATGAACGTCTTTGCTTCAATATTGGGAGCGAATGCATACTTGCTTGGCTCAGGTTGCATAAACTGAGCAATAAGATAGCCACGACAGTTCACATTCAACATCATGTGCTGGTTCCACAAGAACGCACTAGCGTTTGGTTTACTGCTAGGTGAGTTTATACTTTGCTGCGCGTTAGACATGGCCTTTACCCACATTACTTCTCGTTTCATCTTCGTCGTTATTTAGCAACCCTAGTTCGCTATGAATAACGACCAATTGTTCTTTTGATAAAGCGTAAAACCGGATACATATGACCGAAAGCACGGCAAAGACGCCAGGAATGAGTGTCATTAACAACAGTATGCCTAACTGGGAATTGCTAGTCTGTTGTACATTCGCTGCATAACCCATATACGTTAACACCCAGCCGATAGTCGCCCCCGCTAGCGCTCCTCCTAGCTTTTGCGCAAACGAAGCAGCACTGAAAATCATGGCCGTTGCCCGCCTACCCGTTCGCCATTGAGAATAATCGGCTGTATCAGCATACATCGAAAATACTAAGGGGGATTTCGGCCCCAAACACAAGCCAATAGCTGCTTGTAAAACAAACATTAAAGCAATCTGATCTTTGGGAATAAAAAAGAATAAACTCGACAAAATGGCAACCAGTACCATAAGAATAATCAGTAGCTTCTTTTTATCAAACCAATTTAAAAGAAACGGAGTGAAGGCAGTTCCAATAAGTAAGGCGACCATATAAAGAGCCGTAAAATCACCTATTAAATCCTCACGCTCAACATAGTATTTAAAATAAAAAGTACCGCTGCTGGCTCGCAGTGAAATAGTGACCATGATCAGCATGGCTAGGATAAATAGTATCTGCCATGGTCGATTATTGAGTAAATCTTTGATGTCTGTCTTCACTGGTGTCGGTGTGCGCTGTGGGGGATGTATTCGCTCTTTTGACGCCGCAAATGTAATGGCAAATAAGACTGCAGCTATTGCACCATAAACAGCCATAGTGAGTTGCCAGCCAAGTTGTTCGTTGCCATTACCTAGGTAATTGACCATGTCATGAGTAATGTACGCAACTAAAGTGCCACCGCTAAATGCACCAATAAACCGAATACTTACCAGTGTTGTCCGCTGCTTTGAGTCTGCCGTCATTACCCCCATTAGTGCGCCATATGGCACATTGATGAAGGTGTAGGCTAGCATCATGAATATATAAGTCGCAAACGCCCAAACGATCTTCCCAGTATCATCAAGATCCGGCACAGTGAAAGTTAATATCCCAGCCGCGACTATCGGGATAATTCCCCATAACAAATAGGGCCGAAACTTTCCCATTCTGGTCTGGGTGCGATCAGCCAAAATCCCCATCACTGGATCGGACACGGCATCGATAAGGCGAGTAACTAACATCATCGTCCCGACAATGGCTGGATTCAGGCCAAAAACGTCGGTATAAAAAATAAATAAGAAAACGTCAAACACACGCCAATAAAAATTGGAAGCGACATCACCACAGGCATAACCTACCTTTTCTTTTAAGGGTAATTCGGTTTGATTCATGGCGGAAGTCCTTACAACACTGCGTGTATTCTTATGTAACGCCAATGTAAACGCGGCGTAAAATTTTTTATTATGATATAGTTATACATAAAAATGTAAGCGCTTTCAATTTAATTTATAGTTTATTCACATTCGCTGCGAGACAAAGACCAAAGCATTGGCTAAAATGACACTAGAGTGTTGTATTAAAATAAGAAAAATATAATTATGGCAACAATTTACGAAGTATCTAAAGCTGCTGGCGTATCGCTCGCAACCGTCTCTCGCGTGATTAATAAGAACGCTGTAGTTAGCGCTAAAACTCGCGAAAAAGTTGAACAAGCGATGCTTGACTTAGGTTACCGTCCTAACACAATTGCGCAGTCTTTAGCGTCAAGTAAAAGTAATAGTGTCGGTGTACTTGTATCTGAATTGGACAGTCCTTTCTTTGGCGAAATGATGTCCGGTATCGAAACCGAATTAAGACGAGCCGGTAAGCAAGTGATTTTCGCAGCCGGCCATAATACCGAAAAGATTGAAAAAGAAAGTATTGAATTTTTACTTAGTCGCTTTTGTGACGCACTAATTATTCACGTGGAAGAAACGCCAGAAGAATATTTGCAGCAACTTTCTGAAGGTAAAGTCCCTATTTATTTAATCAACCGCGTTTTAGATTCAATGAAGAATCGCTGCGTTCATATGAACAATGAACTGGGGGGCTATCGTGCAACGAAATTTGCGCTCGATAATGGGCATACTCAAATCGCGTATATCGCCGGCCCTCAACAAAAAGAAGATGCCATGGAGCGCCTCCGGGGCTACCAACAAGCATTGACTGAATCAGGTATCGACTTTGATGACAGCTTGATTGTATACGGTGACTATTCAGAACAAAGTGGCTCTGATTGTTACAAACAATTAGTCGACAAACCCAAAAAGTTTAGCGCATTAATTTGTGGAAACGACGAAATGGCTTCAGGTGCAATGAAACAAGCGCGTGATGAGGGTGTAGATATTCCTAATGACCTATCCATTATTGGTTTTGATAATACCTCATTTGCACAGTATCTTTACCCTCAACTGACCACCATTGACAATCCAATTGGTCAAATGGGGCAAATGGCAGCGTGTATGGTGCTAAACGATGTTTATGGCCATAAGCACGCGATTCAACGATATTTTGAACCAGAACTAGTGAAAAGAAAGTCACTGATCCAATACACAGAATAAATAGACTCAAACTAATCGGTTCTTTCATTGTCTACGTATGTTAGTGCAACGTTGTGAATGAAAGACAAGGATGTGAACACTACACTATGATTGAAATTCAGTCCCTTAAAAAGCGATTCCAAAATGGCGAAGAAATTGTCACTGCCATTGATGATGTATCATTAACTATCAAGCAAAACGAATTTGTCGCGATTATGGGCAGTTCAGGCAGCGGAAAGTCCACACTAATGAATGTACTTGGGTGTCTCGATACACCAAGTGACGGTAAATACCTACTCGACAACAAAGATGTTGCAAGTTTAAGCGATGACGAATTGTCGCGCATTCGTAATGAACATATTGGCTTTATCTTTCAAACCTTTCATCTACTACCCAAATTAGATGTCATCGAAAATGTAAAGCTCCCACTTCGTTACTCCAATATCAGCGCAGAAGAAGCTAACGAGCGCGCTTTTGAGCTGATTGAACGAGTGGGTTTAAGTCATAGGAAGTACCATAAACCTTTCGAAATGTCAGGTGGACAAAGGCAAAGAGTTGCAATAGCTAGGGCACTCATTAATAAACCCAGTGTTATATTAGCTGATGAACCTACCGGAAATCTCGATAGTAAAACGTCAAGCGAAATTATGGATTTACTTACAGAACTTCATCAAGCCGGACAAACCATTGTCATGGTTACTCATGAAGATGATATTGCACAATATGCTCAAAGAACCATAAGAATGAAAGACGGAAAGGTTCTCAATTAAGCCAAGATTTATCTGCACCCAATGTGCAAACAGGAAATTAACATGGCCGAAAGTAAGATGCTAAATATTCATATCAATACCAAACGACGTCGTTTTTATAAAACGTGCAGCGTGATCTCTACATCACTCATTGTTTTTCTGGGTAGCGCTAACATGTCTTTCTCCAGCGAATTGCTCCTTACTGGTAAGGTTAGCTCCTCAGCTAAGCAGGTGGTTAATGCGCCCCAGTCTAGTCGATGGCAAATACAAATCCAATGGATGGAGGAAGAAGGTGAAATCGTCAATGAAGGTGATGTCATTGCTGTATTTGATGGCTCGAATGAACAAAGTCGCTTAGATCAAAACATTGAATCATTAGAGCGACAAGTGCTTGAACTAGAACAACTCAAAATGGAGCAAGAACGAAAGGTCAGCGAAGCCGAGGGCAGTCTAAAGTTAGCCATCATGCGAGTCGACAGAGCAAGGATAGAAGCCTCAGTACCGGCGTCGGATGTTAGTCGTTACGACAAAGGTCAGTATGATTTGGCCTTACAGCGAGCACTGTTAGAACAAGTAAAAGCCGAAGAAGCATTACAGCGAGCGTTGAAAGAACGTTCAACTGAGCTACAAAAGAAAAACATTGATAACCAAAAGGTAGAAGAGGAAATTGCTTACCTCGAGGGCTTGCTGAATAAAATGAATGTCAAAGCGACCCTTTCAGGCCCAGTGAGTTATGCCATGCATCCTTGGACGCAGCAAAAAATTGCAGCCGGAAATAATCTTCAACCGAGTTGGAAGGTAATGGATGTGCAAGCAAGTTCAGATTTTCAAATTGAAACCTGGGTACATGAAATTGATGCTGTTGGTTTACAAGAAAACACACAAGTTGACTTAGTGATCGACGCCTACCCTGAGCAACGTTTTAAAGGCGAAATAGAAAGCATCTCCAGTCAGTCCGAGAAAAAATCACAATGGAGTAAAAGCGCTTACTTTCCTGCTATTATCCGGTTTGTAGAGGAACCTGACTTAAAACTTTTACCCGGTATGAGCGTTAGAATTCATGTAAACAAAGGGGCCTCAGATGATGCTTAAGCAACGTGCTATTTTACCTATTGCATTGGTTTTCTCTCTAGCCTTGTTTGGCTGTGGAGAAGAAATCATCGAAACGGCGCAAGACAGCGGTGACAAAAACATCAAAGCACCCGCAGAGCTTGTATCAATGCAAGAAGTCACTATTGGTCCGCCTAACGTTAGAAGAATGTGGAACTTTAAAATTGAATATCTGGCAAGAGAAAATGCCATTGTCAAACCCGGTGATGTGCTGGTGAAGTTCGATGGTCAACGTTTGCGCAATGACCTTGTCGGCCGACAAAGCGAGCTAGAGGCAGCCATTAAAGAGGCCGAGCAACGAAAACTCAATAATGAAGCGACGCTTAAAGACCTGTTGTTGGATTTAGCCGAAGCCAAAATGAATGAAGATAAAGCGCGCAGAAAAGTTGAAATTACTGATGCTTCTCGCTCTGAAATCGAGCGCAAAAAACAGCAAGCAGAATTCATCATTGCAAAAGAATCTCATTTACAAGCACAGAAGCGAGTCGAACAACATAAAAATGAAATGGCAATTAACCAGAAAGTGCAAAATGCCAGAATCGAAAACCGCCGTGTTCGTGTGAAAGACCTGCGAGACAGCATTGCCAAACTCACCATAAAGTCACCTAAAGACGGGATGGTGATTTACTACGATTGGAACGACGCAAAGCCAGCCGTTGGCGATACGGTCTATATGGGAGCGACGCTAATGACCTTGCCTTCCCTAGACAACATCTCGGTGAAAGTCGAATTTGATGAGTCCCATACAGCTAAAGTAAACCTAGGGCAGGAAGTCAAAGTGACATTAGACGCATTTCCCGAAAGGCCATTCAAAGGCAAAATCAGTGAAATAGGCAAAGCATACAGAAACAAATCTCAACGCAACTTAAAAGTCGTCTTCGACGCATGGGTAACATTAGATACCCTAGACAACGACGTAATGAGACCGGGTATGAAAGCAACCGTTGAACTTCCCGAGGAAGAAGCATGAAAATGATGAATAAATACAAGGTCCCGTCAGCAAGCCTTGCACTCTTATTGTCTGCTTTGCTAATTAGCGCTTGTTCCGAGGAAGAGGCTACCGTACCAACCTATGAAATTACTGACCGGAGTTTTGAAATAAAGGTATTTGCATTTGGTGAAATTGAGGCGGCAGAGGCTCAGCGCATCCCCTCCCCTGGCAATCAACCAATGACCTTGGAGTGGTTGGCGCCCGAGAACACGATTGTTCAAAAAGGCGATGTAATAGCTCGCTTTGATGCTCAACAAATCATAAAAGACAGTCGAGCAGAAGAGTTTGAAATGCTCAAACTGCAAGAAGACATGACCAAGAATAATGCGATTCAAAACCAGCAGTCCAAAGATATCGAATCTGATCAGACGTTTGTAAAGCAAGAGTTCGATTTTGTTGACCGCTTTGCGATTGATGATTTGCGTATATATTCGCAATTGGAGATCATCGACACACTGCAAAACCGTGATTTCTTGGAAGCCAAGGATGAGTTTTTAGAGTGGAAAGAAACCAGCATCGATAAGCAGCATGAAAGTGAATCAGCAGTGCTTAATATCCGCAAGCAGGGGCACGCTGCCAAATTTCAACGCTATCAACAAGCGCTATCGAAATTAGAAGTCGTTGCTCCCTACTCTGGCTTATTAATATATGAAAAAGACCGCCGTGGTGAAAAACCCTCGGTAGGACAGACAATATTCCCGGGCAGGCCAATCGCGCAAATCCCAAACTTAGATAACATGCAAGCACGCATATTTGCCTTGGCTAACGACGCCATTGACTTGGCTTTGGAACAAACAGTGAGCATTCGTCTTGACGCCTTTCCTGATCAAGAATTCACTGGCAAGATAAGCAATGTTGCGGGCTTTCCACGCTCTATAGAACGCGGTAATCCGGTTACTTATTATGAAGTTACCGTGACTTTAGATAAACAAGACAAGCAGCTTATGCAGCCTGGCCGTAAACTAACCGCTAATATCCAAGTTAAAACTGCCAGCAGTGCTGTGGTTATTCCTCTGCAAGCAATTCATCATGACCAAGGTAAGTCTTACGTTTACTTAAAAAAGAGCGGCACATTCGTGCGCAGTGAAGTCAGCAGTGGTCGCAAGAATCAGTATTTAGTAGAAATAACAGAGGGCGTTGAAAAAGGCGATATTATTGCTTTGAGCGTACCAGAAAATATCGCAGAAGGTGTTCAATCATAATGAACAAATATATTGTTTTACTGAAAGACGCTATTGCCGAACTGTCCGCGCAAAAACTTCGTACATTCCTGACCTTGTTAGGCATGATATTTGGCGTTGGCGCTGTTATCGCTATGCTGAATATTGGTGAAGGTGCTGAACGCCAAGCATTGAAGCTCATTGACTCAATGGGCGTCAACAATATCATTGTAGAAAGCAAAGAGTATCCCAGCGAAGAACTCGTTGAAATACGCGAAGAAAGTTTGGGTTTATCTATGGGTGATGTAAATGCAGCCTTGTCGACCTTACCTTTCGTTGAGGGTTTTAGCGCAAGTAAAAAGATACGCGTGCACGATATATACAGTGATGAAAGCAAGTCACAAGCCGAAGTCCTTGGCGTAACGCTAAGCTACTTTGAGCACGCAAACCTCAAGTTGGCATCAGGCAGGTTATTAAATGAAACAGATAACACAACGATCAGCCAATCAGCGGTACTCGGATTTGATGCCGCTGCGGAATTGTTTCCCGACCTAATAAGTGACCCTAGCCGTATCATTGATAAATACGTGAAAGTGAATCACGTGTGGTTGTCTGTAGTTGGTGTACTGAACCCTCCACCTGGCGACAAAAATGAGTTTCAGGGGGTAAAGATTGGCGGCGATCGGTATCGTATTTTTATTCCTGTCTCAACCAGCACTCAGAAGTTTTCCAGTGACGTACTCGCCAGCGAACTCGACACAATCAAGCTAAACATTTCGAAGCAAAGCGACCCTGTAATCGCCGCTAAAGCAGTTGAACAGCTGATGCAGTTGCGCCATGGTGGCGTGGATGACTATACACTTGTCATCCCCGCAGCCTTGCTTGAGCAACAAAAGCAAACACAGCAAATATTCAATATTGTGATGGCTTGCGTGGCTGGTATTTCCTTGCTAGTTGGCGGCATCGGTATCATGAATATTATGTTGGCGAATGTAATGGAAAGAACCAAAGAAATTGGTCTACTACGTGCTGTTGGTGCAACTCAAAAAGATATCAAAGAACAATTTTTGGCTGAAAGCTTCGCAATATCAGTATTAGGTGGGATTTTGGGTATTGTATTTGGGCTCGTGCTTTCAGAAATAATTGGGACCTACTCTGGTTGGGCTGTTAGTTGGTCTATCCCAGCGATATTTTTATCTTTGAGTATCTGTATGATTGTCGGCGTTGGCTTTGGTGTTTTCCCTGCAATTAAAGCATCAAAATTGAACCCAATAGATGCTTTACATAGTGATTAAAAAACAAGTACTCTAGTCGGCGAAAATGCTTTCCTCTTGGAAAGCATGCATTAAGTTAACAGCCCAAATACTAAGGTTTTCTCATGGATATCAAAGATCATCTGTGCACAGCTATGCTTCTGTTAGGCTCGGTATATTCAGGCCTCGCTTCAGCCCAAGGAGCGCCAGATGCATGTGAAGTAGTCAATAGCGCACCCAAAGAAATTAAACTTGCGGTAGCTAATTACGAACCTTGGATGATCATTAAAAGTGGCAAAGTGAGTGGTATCGACTTAGATATCGTGAATGAAATAGCTGCGCGGCTAGGTGTTGAAGTAAAAACCGTCGAATGCAATTGGGCTGACTGTTTGGAGAAGGGTCGCGTAGGACATGTTGACCTGCTGACCAACATGTTTAGAACACCTGAACGTGAGCGCTTTCTAACTTTTGTTGAACCTGCATATTTACTTGGGACTCATCGTGGCTTTTATATGTTAGGCGATCAGAAATACCTACTAGAAAACTACGCTGACTTAAGTGATAAGGTGGTAGGTTTCGAAAATGGTGTTCCTTCTTTTGACAAGCTCGATAAAGACAATTCGCTTGATAAACGCTATTTCGAAAGTGCTTATAAAGTCCTGCAAGCTTTATTAGAAAAAGATATTAAAGTGGCTGTGGGACAGGACAATGTCTTCGACTTTATTATTAGTAGTAATGAAGCATTCAGAACGAGTATTACAAAACAACGCTTTTCAGTGTACACGGAAGAACTCGGTTATTTCGGCATATCAAAATGCTCAATAAAACCTAAATTATGGGCCGACTTTGAAACAGAACTCACGAAGCTAATCAATGAGGGCTTGGTAAACAAGTTCGTCAAAAGGTACGAAAACAACTAGCGCCCATTCACCTAGTGAAAGAGCGCTAATTTAGTTACTTCTAAATACTCGACCTTTACTCACCCATATCGACTTACTTAGCGTGAGACAATACCAAAGCTCCCTGGCAATATAACAACACTTGAGAAATCATCGAGCTTATCTGCTGTTGTCGATTTGCATTCAATTCGCTCAGCGCAGCTTTTCCCTTTAAAGCGTGTTCCTAACGATTTAATAGGCTTCCGCATACTTAATAACTGACTGTTCAGCATATTCGTTAACGACGGCCCTGATATAGTAATTCGCTCAATATCATCATCTGGCCACTTACTTTCACCTTCCTCGCTCTTTAACATAGGAGCCATATTTATTTGCGCAGCTAACATTGGAAAAGTATCACTCGTTATCTCAGTACTTTTCCTAATGTGGTCAATAATTTCTGGCACGTTTATCTGGCGAGACTCGTAAGCTGACGCTAAATATTCGTCAGCTTTCTTCACATTTTTGACACCATATTCATCGGTCAGGTAAACAACACCCAACATAAATTTTGCTGTTTTGTGATTGTTCTCTGCCGCTTTTTCTAAGTATTCAATACCTTCTTCGACGTCCTGAAAATCAGATTCACTCACATACAGCAAGCCAGCCATATACTGAGCTGAGGTGATTTTCCCTCGAGCAGCTTTCTTAAAATACGTTAGGGCGGTTCTTGGATTAGATTCAACACCATAGCCATAGTAATAAAAATTACCCAGCACAACATTTGCTTTCTGATGGCCGTTTTTTGCTGCTTTTTTAAAGCCCTTAAAATAAGCTTTACACTCTTCTGTCATGCAAGGCTCTAGTTTTGCTGCCGCCGATGGCGCAGAAAAAAATAGAGAAAATGCAATTAGTAAGAGTATCGAATAGAGTTTCATAATCAGTTCCCTTTATTATTTGTCATTGACACATACACACTGTTTAAAGATTACGCAGAAATCTTAACCTTAGCAAGTTCTCGACTCAAAAAGCTAAGAGAAGCTTTTCCAGTCTTGCGGCGTATTGATATTAAGAAACTCGTTCGGATGAATATTGACGCTGGACTCATCAATTTGATGTAAAGGTGCAACATTAAGTAGCTGCTTTAATGGCAAACCTCGATGTTGCTTGATGGTGGCAGCGAACGCCAAATGTTGCTCATCCAAATAAATTGCCGCCGGCAAGTAAAATTGAGAAAAAATAGTCGATTGTTTACTCTCAATGCAGCGTTGTAATAGTAGGTTTAAGGTATGCTCTTTTAAGGCAGGCATATCGTTTGGCACGACCAGTAAAATATCCTTTGGCTGCATATTTAATGCATGAATAACGGAGTAAATACCGCCCACTGGACCTTTATGTTGAAAGGTATCTTGTATGCCAGCAACTGAACCACTCTCGACTATCTTATCCAAATCACATGATTGTAAAATAGAGGTGGCATGCGCAAGTAAGCTTCGTCCATCTTTTATCAATTGCGCCTTGTCACGCCCCATCCGAGTAGACTTACCTCCATTCAATACAACGCCCACTTTCATCTTGCTACCTCACCTCTCAGCTTACACTATCGCCATATGAAAAAAACTTGATACGCTTTCACTATATCACGATAAACAAGGCTTAGCAGATAGAAGCCATGAGGTATCTAATACTCGCCCATTGACTTTAATATTGCGCAGCCTCAATTGCTTGTTGACGAGCACATAAGTTGCACCAAACTGCTGTAATTCTGCTGCACCATGATGATTGATAAGCTCATTTGCAATTAGTGAAGCTAAGGTAAAATCAAGCGCGTATGGAAACACTCTCACCGGCGTATCATGCGCAGCATAAAGTGAAAGTAACTGGCGTTCATGTTTACTTAAATTCTGATTCACAACTCGTAAAAGTTCACTTCTAGGTGCTTGCCCATCTTGTTGATTGCTGAGGATGGTCAATTGACTTTGTGTTTCCTTATCCACGGCACCAAAAACAAGGCCTTCACAGCGATACATATGCTGAACAATTTCGTTTCTTTTTCGGTCGTTTTGCGGAAAATAAAACTGTATCGCTTTTGCATCTAGTTCATTCAAGGTAGTCAGTACCTCGCGGGTTTGTTGTGTGCTCGGCGTCACCGTTTTATCAACTTGTTCGATAGGTCTTTGTTTTGGCACCGAAGGCAAGGCAACCTTTAGCGACCCAACTAAATGCTGGTTTATATGTGCCGTCGTATCGTCGGCAGTGTCATCGAAAGGCCTGTCATGTGCACCGGTCTTATTGTTAGGTATCGATTTTACAGTCATCATAGCTTGCGGGTTAGCCTCGTGAGCTTGCTCGCTTGTTTGGACGTCATCAAGGGGAGAAAACCAAACCATGCCAAACAACCAAATCAAGGTGCACATGAGTAAACCGGCGCTAATCCATTTCATTTAGTTGCTCAATGCCCGCAAGGAAGCCATTTCCATTTTCGATACCACGTCTTGCAAGCGCGCTAATTGCTCTCTTTTTATGTTCTGAGCATTCCCAGTGTCGCTTGCTATCTCACTTGCAACCTTTAGTTCAGTCGAAACCTGTTTATTTTGCCTTGCCACACTCATTTTAGGCTCTACTGTAGACTGCGGTGTTAGGACATCGGTCTTTTCTGTCAGGAAATCAGTTTGTTGCCTTAATTGTGAAATTAGCGTTTGCATCGCACGCATTGCTTCAGCCTGCTCCTCCAGCTTTACAGATAACGTGTGTACTTGCTCTTGCAGATGCTCTGTTCTCTTAAGAGCTAATGTGTCAACAGAATGTGTTTGCAATGGCTGCGGCGAATCCTGCCAAGACGATAGCCAAGCTTTACCCGCTTCAGATTGTAAGCTTAAGTAAACAAGTGCTATACAGAAACTAGCAACAAATACTAAAATACTAAAATGTTTCATACATCCCTCCTATTTCATTTATTGGCAACGTGATCTCGCGTCAAACTAGCGAGTCGCTTTGCCATCGAAATACTTGCCAATGCTCGAATTAACGTAGCACTTGGCAAACCTACAACGGTAGTCATAAACGCCATTGAAAATTGGCCAGTGAGTTCGCTAATGATGCTATTGACTGTCTCAGGGCTGAGTTCTTGTTGTGACAAGCTTCCGATCCCAAGACTGATACCTAGCAAAGTATAGGTTAACGACAGTGTTGAAATTGCGTTAGCTATCTGATGACTAACTTCCAAGAAAAATTCTTTTTCTTTTAAGGTAGTGTCGTTTCGAATAATCTTATAAATGGCCATAAAGCCTGTTGCCATTAACGGCAAATAAATAGAGACAAACGACACGCTGAACACTTTCTGGATGTAGCCAATCAGATCCAATGCACTGGTTTGTGTTGTGAAGCTCGCTATTGCTAGCAATATCACGGCACAGGCAAACGCGATTGCACACTTCACAAGAATAGCTTTCGGCCAAAGAGCCAATCCCTTTGAGCGACATTGATGTTTGACCAATAACATTAGCGATAACCTGCTTTAGTCTCAAATATGCTTTGATTGCTTAGGTTTACCTGCAATAACCATTGGTTCATGGCGTTAAGCTCGTTCTCAGCACCAGCGTGCACCAGAAAGGTGGTGTCATAGTCATTGAAAGCGCGCTTAACCATATTTGACTGGTGTGACAGCAGTCGTTCGTCGCGCAAGACCATACGTTCCATATCAGCTAGCTGACGCTGCTGTTGCATAAGCTTTGCATGCTTTTGTTCTACGCTTAAATTATTGTTTAAGAACGTGGCAATCAGCGCAGCTCTCTCACGTTCTAAATTTTTCAAACTGAATAGATCTTTGTCAAATTTAGAATTATTTGCGCTTGCTCCGAAACTCATTGATATAAAAAGAGCGAGTAACAGTGGCACTGAAAATAATGTATTGATCTTATTTATTGGCTTATTCGTGGTGTTTTTCATTTTTGGCTCCTGACATGCTCTTACAGAAACAAATCTGCAGCTTGACTTGGTTTAGTGAAATTATTAATAACAGCGCCTTCGTCGGTCTCTTCGTAAGCCAAAGCAAACTCAATAGACTGAGCATCTAAGGCAACGAGCTTCGCCATGTAAGAGATCATGAGTGCTTCTTGATCAAGTAAGGATTGATCACTGGCAGCTTGCATCAACAACTGGCGAACGTATTCTTGCGCACTGACCTCAACACCATCGATGGTCGGTGCCATAGACGATTTGTGTTTCGCTATAGCAGACTTCAATCGTTCAATTTTGTCTAAATTGGCAGCAAACTCATCAGCATATGGACTTCGACTATCGAGACCTTGATTCAAAAGCGTTTCGTCAACTTGAGCAATGACTTTTTCCATACGCTTTTTCGCAGCTTCTTGACGTTTCCGTATGGCTTGCATATCAACATTAGCTGATGAGTTGGTTTGGTATAACAATTGTTGCAAGACATCTTCGTAAACACTTTGCTTTTTATTTAATGCTTGCTGGCGCAGCACTTGGCTCAATTGCATGTCATCTAAATAACTAGATTTTAGTTGTACAAGACTCACACGCTCTTCAATCATCTCTTGCTCGGGAACATCTGTAAGAATGGTCTGCAACGCGACTATTTTGTCTCCTTTCGACGCGATTTCATTCTCTAATTGGAGTAATTCACTTGCTAAAGGTGACATATCGAAATCTTGTTGTATGCGCTTTTCAATCAAATTGGCAGGCAGTTTGATTAAGGTTTCGGAAGCAACAGGTTGCCAATCAGCATCTTGCGCCAAAGCCTGTGGCATTTGCATCCAATACAAACAAAGCAAGATTGAAATTGCGATGCGTTTTTGACGCTTTAATCGCTTGATAAAAAGTAGTAATAAATTCATGTGTGGGCTCCTATTAGTTTCTGCGCCAATGATATTGACGACTCAGTTCATCACGCATTGACTCATTAATGTTCAGCATTCTAATTTGATGACTTGCTAGCGTGTCGTAGTTCAGTAACGCGGTGATTGTGTCTACAAACGAACTATAATCGACATAGAGTAAATCTTGCTGTGGAAATTGATGACGAAAACGCTCAAAAGCCATTTCAGCCCTCTCTGAATCACCGGCCTTGATATAATTGATAACTGCTAAAGCACTCAATTGCATCGCTCTTTGATTGTCAGGGTGCTTTGGATGTAAACGTAAATCTTCAATGCATCGAGACGCGCGATCAGCTAAGGCGATATGTTGTGCGGGATTGCTGTGTTCCCCCATATTCTGCTGTTGCTCTCGCAATTGCGTGAAGCAAGCCATTGATAATCCGGGGGTGGCTTCAGCTTCCATTTTTTGGGTAGCACGAGTCTCGGAATTAAGTGTCTTGGTGTTCAGTACAGACATTGGTGCAGCGTCATTGGTATTTGCGCAAGCGGCTAACACAAAGACAGCGACAAAAATAATGAGTAGTGATTGAGCCTTCATAGTTCTCTCCTGTTAAGTCTTACTGGAGGCTATGAAATGATTAGGCTAGTTTTTTAGCAGCAGTCTGTTTTAACAGTAAAAAATATAGAAAATTGGTCTTTGACTATGTTCACTTACTCTGGCTTTACAAGTAAACGATGTGATAGATACTGAGGATTCACATTAATTGTCGTAAAGAATTCAGCTAACACTTCTACTGACAGGTTTTGAGACGAAGGGACGCGACCTAAGTAGTCAGTTAGGCTAGCAAGGTCGCTAAGATCCAATCTTTCTGGCGTTATGATCAAGTAAAACTGTCTATTTGCCTGCTGGTATTGCGGTAGGTTAATACGCCACACACGGTCATTATCATTCTCTAAAAAGCGTAACTCCATGACCGTTTTAGTATCGGTGATCATCCACACTTGAGGCACGCTCTCTCTCGTATGTAAATACAAGCCACAAAGCTCATCCAGAAAAGCCGGCGATGCCTGCGTCACATATTGCCCACCGACATCTAAACGAAATGTTTGCGCATTTGCATCGCAATTCCCGCCACTTTTTTTACTTATCACATACTCTACTTTACTAGCCGGTGGAGACGATTCATGCATTTGCACATAGGTGAAAGTCAGTAGCAATAATACAAAGGGAATAAGGACATATTTTATTTTGCTGCGCAGTAGGTGATTTAGTCGACCAAGCAGCATACTGTTTGCAGCGTTGTGGCTTTGGGCCTTTGTATATATGTTCGATTGAGAGACCTGATTGCTTGCGTCTGGCACAGCAGGTCTTTCATTTTGCACTGTTGGCAAGAAACTATTTACATGTTCAATCAGCTCACTTAGCTTACTACACCTATGCATTGAACAATCCAGTTCAGGAAAGTGCTGACTCTTGTTAGCTTCTGGATAAACAAACTCTGCTAACACTCCTTGTTTTTGCCATTGGCTAACTTGTGCAGAGGCTGCAATGATTTTTTCTGCAACCGCCGTCACACCTTCCACATGCTTATCTGTGGTGTTTACTTGACCTGTAACACAAAAAACAATATCGCCTTGTTCTACTATGCCATTGCCAAGTGACACGCTCTGCGATGCAAGTTTTGCATTTTCTGTGGTGACTGCGCGTGACGTTTTTGCTAAATCCGACAAATAATGAGCTAAATAAACACCCAGCTGCCAACTTGCGCCCTGCTCTATGTTCCGAGATAAATTAAGTCTATAGGAAGTGCCACCAAACTCTCGTTGAATAAGCCCAGTGCTTTTTTGTACAAAACGGTGATACGCACTACTAATATTAGCCATGTCTGAGGTGCCATTGAGGGTAATGACGCTTTGCAAATCAGGATCATTCAAATCCGTGATGTTCTGCACAGCAACCAAGCCTTTTGTGCTCGCAATAAACACGTGAACAACTTGATTCATCTTATACCTACGTGCAGTTTTTTTACCTTTCGACTCATATTCAGAGAGAGATCCTCTTTAATGTTGTTGTATGAAAATTTGCGTTTCAACATGACACAATAGCGCATAACTTTGGCTATCTTTGTCTATCACAAGCTGCGTTTTACTATCGATCAACTCAGGAAAGTGCAACACAAAGAATTGATTATCTCGCAACAAGTGAAGATATAAACCTTGTTCAGTGTTTGGCAAATCAGATTTTATTTTAAGGGTAATGTAAGCTTGGTTTGGCATGAGTCTATCTTGCTTTATGCGTATTTCAAACTTGTCATTACTGCGCTCTTCTATATCCGTTTCGGAACTGGCCGCGATTTGCGCGTCACTTTGCGTAAAAGACAACTTGTTAAGCACCCAAGCAAACTGCTGGGCCAAATCGGCTTGTTGATTGATTAAACCCAGTGTCTTCTTTGCAAAGACCGAGTTGGGTCTGCAGGCACAATAGACAAGATCGTTGAATAGCGGTCGTGTTGTTTTTGAAGCGCTCTCACTTGGTAAGCTTTGCGTTAATACACGCAGTTGTTGTTTGGCAATAAATAGGCTTTCTGTATTACTGCCAGGCTCTAAATTTTGGCTATCCATTGATGCCTCCATGTCTTTTTTCAAATTCACTAAAGAATATGAAAAGGTCAGAGCGATAATTTTCCTCATTTCGCACAGAGGCTGTCGCTTTTTTAAATTTTCCTATGGTTGACATACACTGGTGTAAATTATTTATCGCACTACTATAAATATCAGCATCAGCATATTCGCTGCCTTTTCGAAATCCGTCTCGATTATTCGCTTTCAAGTGTTGCATGGCTAGTTGCATGTGCTTATTAAGCAAAGGGTTCTGTAATAAAGCGGCACTCACACCACTAAACGTCAAGTCCCTGATTTTTGCGCTGCGCACGACATTATCCAACGTACGCTTACTTTGTTCGTCAAGCATATGACTGAGTGTAATTAACAAGGCTCCCAGGCATCTTGCATCTTTCTTCTCATACAAAATACCGACGCAACTAAGCATAGCGGCACAGGCATTTTTAATCCATTTATCCAACACCAGTGCGTAGGCGTCGTAGTCTAAGGCTGGTTGTCTAAGATCCGTGACATTACTGTTGGTGCTGTGAATATCTTTTTGCCGACTGCGTTGGATTATTTTAGCTTGCCAAGGAGAAAACACAGTGGCTCGAAGCAGGGATAATGATAAGCGGTGTATACTCTCTTGCTGCTCTAGCAATAGAGCAACATCTTGGTATTGTTGCTTGCTGATAAGCTTAGGCTGCTGAGTTAACCGACTCATATCTGCGATGCCGTCAATACAGTCTGTATAGAGTTCAAACAGCGATGCTCCCATTTGCGGTTCTAGTTCACCACCCTGAAAGTCAAAAAAGGCCTCATCGATGTTATTAGCACGCTCCACTTTTAATTTATTTTGATTTAGCTCGCAAGCAAGGTCGTAGTCTAAAACATCTAGCAACGCGCTCTGATACTTTACATATCCCTCTTGCTGGAAGGCAGCTTGCCAAAATTGCAGTACCTGCTTATCGTTGAAGCGAACATCAGCACTATTGCTGCGCTTCCATTCATGAATAAAGCGAAATTTTTGTTGCACATTCGCACTCGGCAGATGCTCTTTGAGCAAAGCATAAATGCGCTGTTGCAGTAATGAAGCAACTTTCTTTACTTGCGCTTCGCTGTCAGTATTTAAATTAAGTTCTAGCTCTTCGATAAACCCGCTAAAATAACTAGATAACCATTCCAGAAATGCACTTAATACTGCAATACGAGTTGCGCTAACCGTAAATGACTGTTGTTGGGGGGTAATTTTCAAACCCACTTCGTCTAGCTTGATACTGGGCTTAGCACTGAGTCTTTCCTCACTACTAAGAGTGGAAAAATGCTGTTCAATCATTCCTTCAATAGATGCGCGAAACCCCTTAGGGCTAATTACCTCTTGTAGCCAAAAGAAGTCTAGTAATGCCTGGCCCTGCCGACCATATTTTACGATCGGCCAACATAAGTAGCAGAGTTCTAAACATAACTTGCCATAGTTACGACAAACAATGTACTGCGCCAACTTGTCGATTGTTTTCTGAGTATATTTAGCGTCGCCTAGCAGATTGGGTGTCTCTCGCAGTAAATCAAAATCAGCTTGTAAGGTGCTACTGACACCAAAAGAAATAGGATTCACTTTTTAAACTGCTCTTTATCTGATTGGCTAGCCACGCCGATGCCAGAGCTCTGACTTTGTGATACTGGATGCAAGGTTAATGTAGCCACATAATCGTCAACTTGTATTGTGACATTATCCATGATTGGCACTTTACCTTTTAATTCAGCACCATTCACTTTAATAACGAATGATTCTTGAGGTGTGTCGCCCATGCGGTCTAGGTACACACCACCGTCAATTTGTAAGGATGCCACAGGCAGTAATAAACTCTTTTCATCTCGACTTATTGCTTCATTATGATACTGCGACCATTGCGATTCGCTATACCACATACAATCGTACTCGCGTTTTACCAAGATAAATACTTCGCGGGAGAGATACCATAAAGTGTGCTCATAGATAGACGGATTTAAAAAGCCAACAGCACCCATATTACTGCCACGCGGTAACATGGAGTTTTGCGAAAGACACAAAGCTAGACACGAATCCCCCCGAACATAAGCAACTTGCAACGCAATTGTACCGAGATCATCTGGCGGTAATAAGTGTATCTGATTCATTTCCTTCAGGACGTAGTCCCGTTCGGTTTCGATATTTTTGTACTGCAACCAAACACCATTGCTTGCGCCAATATCAACAAGACTAAAATGCCCGGCATCCTGCCGAGTTACAGCTGCGCTCTGCCCTAATCTCGACAAATTACTTTGCGGCAACTGCAAGTGTAAATCTTGATTTAGAGCACTGTTTTTATTCGGTCGCCCTATATGCATTTGTGAAGACGTATTGATGATCAGTTGCTGGTTTTTTGCCGAAATAACAAGCCCTTCGCATAAAGCACTTTTATTTGCGCTGATCCTCTCGATTAGTTTATTGATGGAATCTATTTGTAAGTCAATGACTGGGCGATTGTACTTCTCATGACTTTTACACAAATCTAGGGCGGTATAGGCTTTTTCCAAAGCAAGGAAGGTATTGTTCTGCTTGGCAAATGAAACGGCACTAGATACCAATTCTTTCCATAGTTCTCGTTCATCTTTTATTTCTTGGTGCTTGGACTGTTGTTCTGATATTGCGTTCTCTAAGGCCCTTGCAGAGATATTTGATGCATTTTGTTCCAAAGCTCTTTTAACAAATACATTCGCCGACTCGACTTCATTATTTTGCAAAAGGTTGGTAGCGTTGTCGAACCACATTCTGGATTGCTCAACCCGTTTTTCGAAGTGCGAAATTTTATTCTTCCAAGATTTGCTGACTAAAAATGGAAACGGTACTTTTTGTATCGTATCAAGCAGTGTTAACCAACGACCGCATTCATTCTCACGTGCATATCGACGTAAGTTGTTCTCTATCCAAAATCGCAACAATAAAAGTAAAACCAAATAAATAATCGCAATGAAAACTAACCAAAGCCCTAGGTTTTGCCAAAAGTAAGCCGGTTGGGTTCGCGTTAATTTGAATAACCTATCTTGCTGAATAAAGCGAATATTGGCTTCAAGCCCCAAGCGCTGACTCAAACCAGCGGCTTGCTGCCGAAATTTTGCAGGTGTTAATGGGGATGTAACACGAAAAGATATATCTTTAGTTGGCAGTAAAAGTCTTAAAAAATGATTATGTGTTTCTTCTGTCAGCAAGGTAGTGCTAATGTTAGCCGCACTGGGCAACAATAAACTAGACAATACGCGTGACTCTTCTGGCGTAAACTCTTTCATTGATACTGTGTAAGTATAGCGTTTTGCGGAACGCGCTATCGTCGCGGCAAAGCGCTCACCCAATGTTAAAGCAAGCTCTTCGCTTAAGTCTCGAATAGCCGAGCTAGACACTTCTTTTTCAAACTCTTCGCTAATGCCTGCGCTAAAAATAACGACGCCAGAGACCGGATCTACGGCTTTCAAACGCATGACTAGTTGATCATTCATACCGGTACGTTCTTGTCTGAGTTTGTATAATACAAGTAAATTAATATCGGGATGTGTTTTTAACATACGGGTAGATAAGGACATTAATGACTCTTCACCGCAATTGGACAATTCACAATTCAAGGACAAGGCGCTAGGAGACACTAGCGCTATTTGTTGACGAGTAAAGGCATCAATAAGTTTATCGTTAATGGCTTCCGATACGCTGAGTTCCGAAGAATTATCCTGAAAATCAGAGACTAGTAAAGCTTGCCAGTCATTTGCTAGAGCATTCCCTGACATGAAGGCAGTAAAGATTACCAGCAGTTTATATAGACTACTCTTCATCTTTTGGTCCTGTTTGCATATTGGGTTCTAGCACTTCCACCAATCTAAACCCGGTAGTATGTGAGCGCGCATTTTTCTGCAAAGCTTGTTTGGCTTGAGTAGACAGCGCCACATGATTTGTGAACCATGAACCGCCCTTCACAATGGCCTGATCGCATCTTTCTTGAAGGGATGTGTTGGCAGCAGCCACGCAGTCTGAGGTCCACTCCTGTACATTACCGTGTAAATCGAAGAGTTGCCACTGATTTGCAAAAAAGCTCATGACCGGTCTGGTGCTGAAACGATAGTCATCACCCCGCCAATTTAGTGAGTAACAATCTCGACAATGTGCCTGATCTAAGCGGAATGACTCACCCCAACTATATCGATTTGTTGCTTGCCCAACGCTTGCTGCATGTATCCATTCTTGCTCTGTAGGCAAGCGCAAAAAACTATGGGTCTGTTTTGTAAGCCAAGGAATGAACTTGTCTGTTATATCAAACCAACTCACGTTGACCACAGGGTGATCGGCTTGCTCAAAGATGACCTGACGCGGGTCATCAGAGAGTAAATTAGACGCAAGGCACTCACCGTCATCGATACATCGTTGATACAATTCGTTAGTCACTTCAAATGACATCATTCTTATTCGCTCAGAGCTAGCCTCTATCTTAGGTAACAAAATAAACTCTACAGGCGTGCCATCTGCAACACTAAGGTCTGTCTCCCCAATAAAATAGCGGCTATTGGATAGCGTTAAGTTCGCGCTTATTGTCACGACCTTATCCAACAAGGCGCTGTCATCGAGGATCAAGCGCTGCTTTTCTGTTAAATAGCCGGTTTTACTGATACGAACAGTGTAATTGCCAGCAATAAGCTGCTCCGGTGACACCATCTCACCATTTGCGGCTTGAAAACTGACCATCGCGTCAGCGGGCTGAATATTGAAGCTAATTGGAAACACTCTCATCGGGCCTTCTTGCACCGGACTTGTTTCAGCGGTCTCCCCTGAGATTGCATTGTTATCTTGCACTACTTTTACCGGTTCTTTTATCGCTGCTTTTGTTGGTGTCGTCACTTGCTGAACTTCAATGCGCTTCGTGGCGGCCTCTTCACCAAACTCATTGATGTTTGACACAAGGGCTGCGATAAAAATGACGAACAAAGCCATACTAATGCTAATGAAGGTGCGCTTAGTAGAGCGTAAGCGGGGTTTTAACGTGTGCTTTTGTCGCGAAGCACTTTTGCTATCGGTATGGCTTTTATTCAATTGAAACGTTTTTAAGCTATCTTCAATTAACTTTTCGAGAGTGGCTTTATCGAAGTGCATGTCGTTTGGATTTGCAATGTGAGTCTCAGTCTTATTTGGTAACACAGCAAGACCAAGCTGCAACAAGTTATCGCGTACATCTTCGGGTAGAGCTACTTTGGGAACGTCTATTCCTTTTTCTATTTGAAAGGCTATTTCCTGCTTTATCTGCTCTTCGACTTGCTCTAGCCAAAGAACAAAACGCGCAAACGCAGGTTCATTGTGCTTTAGTTGCCGCTCAACAATGCTAATGTATTCTTTTAAATCAAAGGTTTCAAAGTCGTCGTGCAAAGTGGCTTTTGCAATAAGAGATAAACGTCTGAAGTCAAAATCGCTAAGATAGCCTTGCTTTCGAAGCACTTCAACGATGTCGTGTTTCAATTGTGTTAAGCCATTAGCTTCTTGGTTATCACCGTGTTGTAAGCCTGATAAAAGTTGAGTCGCATTCTCATCGACTTCTGCTTCATATCGTGCTTCAGCAGAACCGCTTTCAAGCTCTTGGTTACGTTCGAATGCGTTCACCAAAGCAGAAAACTCAGCCGCATTTTGCGGCCTTTTGTTCGGATCGTTTTCAAGCACTTTAGCTAGCAGAGTGAGAAAATGAGCTTGGTTTCCTATTTTCGGCAAATCGGTATTGATGTGTTTATGTTTTCCAGTAAAGCACCTGAACAACACAGCTGCCAAAGAATACATGTCACTAGCAGCATTAAGCTTCTCTGTACCTGCTACTTGCTCAGGGCTGGCAAAGTATTGACTGCCAAATTTCGCCGTCTGCTCGCTGACATTTTGTGTACTATGCGCATTTGGCTCATTGAGTAATTCAGATACCCCAAAATCAGCAATTTGCACTTGCTCATGATCGTCAATCAGTAAATTGCTGGGTTTGATATCGAGGTGAAGAATGCCGACTTTGTGGATAGCTTCTAATGCATGAAGTACTTGCTTTGCAATTTGTAGGCATTGGTTTTGACTCAGCCTGTTATCTTCTCCTAATAGGTCTGCCAATGTTCGTTTATAGTACGGCATCACAATGTAAGGTTTTTGGTCCTCAGTAAAACCGAATTCCATAAAATTCACAATGTGAGGGGCAGAGCTTAAGGAATGAAGCATTTTACTTTCTTGTAAAAAACGCTGACGCCAGGCAGATTCGCTTTCAACCGGTGTGTGTTCAGCAGCAAATACCTTGATGGCTACCTGCACATCAAGTGAAGGCTCCATGGCCAGATAGACATCGCTAAAACCACCGCGTGCTATCAGCCCTACAATGTCATACTTGCCAATTTTTTTAAACAAAAAAATACCCTACTACACAAACGCCAAAAAGCCGTCATCACACACCTTACGATAAGTCTAGCTCATAATATTCGCGTTATCTGACCCTTATTCGCAATATATACCAGTTTCAAACACTGAAAATATTGGCTTAAACATACATGGGCCTTAAATTGCACTGCTCTTACGCAAAGAACACGCAAAAACTATACAAAGACCATACAAAAGTCATGCAATAACCATGCTAGAACGAGGAGGTAGCCGATATTTGTAATATAAAAGTCAGAAGGCTCATAGCAGAGCACACAGAAATGAAGGCAAAGTGGGTGAATCACCAGCCATAAGATGGGACATCAGCATCCGTATAGCGCAGAATATGAGTATTGCGCTCAATTTCGACAGCACTGCTAACACCATTGTTGATATGAGGTGTTTTGGCATTAGGTTGCCAATCATTATTGACCTGTTCAAGAGTCGACAGGCTTGCACAGACATTCTCACTTAGATTAACCTTCAGTAGCTTGGCAGCACTCAACATGCTTTGTCCTCGCCTGACATTTTTCATGCGTAAACTCTGCAACAATCTTATATTTTCTTGCCGAGTATCCTTATCGAAAGAATCAATTTTAGCATTACTTACATTGCCAATAAGAGCATTGCTTCGCGCCATCTCCTGAGGCTTTAGCGCTTGATAGCTTGCACTGAGAATAATGGCGAACATCACAAGGAATATCACACTTTTAGCCATGAACATGCCTTGCCCTCTCTGCCACTTATGCAGTAGTA
The DNA here is from genome assembly GCF_031846165.1 of Brumicola blandensis. Taxonomy (NCBI): domain Bacteria; kingdom Pseudomonadati; phylum Pseudomonadota; class Gammaproteobacteria; order Alteromonadales; family Alteromonadaceae; genus Brumicola; species Brumicola blandensis. The sequence goes on along the minus strand of NZ_JAVRIE010000001.1, from coordinate 342,090 downwards.
ACGCCGACTTTTCATCAGCGGATGGTGTCGCCCTATTAACGATCTTCAAAGGCAGCCTCCCATTCATCTGTCATAACAGTAAGTGTAAATTCTTGTGCTTTGAACAAAATTTGCAATTCCCTTATTTCAGAAACAGGCGTTTGTTGTGAAACAACTAGGACGAGTTCATTTCCCGCTTGCATATTTTCTGAGAGGTAAGTGGCAATCATTGCTTCGCTTGTCATCTTATTTAAGGGTGTCATATCTTGCTCAAAAAGCTGCCCCATATGCCAGAATAAGAAGTCTTGCTGGGGTTTTACGCTTCCCTGTTCTGACTCTAAAACTTCATGCAAATGGTCACCCATAATCTTGTCTGTTTCTTGTGAAATATGAGAAGTACTTGCTTGATTTGCGCTCATCGACAATAGCGCGAGCATTAACAGAGCGAAAAATGCCATTGATAGCGCCAGTGCCACTTCAGTCATCGCTTGTACGCTTGTGTCTTGCATGTTGTTGACAACTCTTTAATCACGTTATTATTACTAAGTGATATGAAAAGATTAGAAAGCATTTTTGTTTTTGAACTAAAAGGCTATAGTCTCTATACAAAAAGAGTCAAAATTTTCCGATTGGAATAACAATGAAAAATAAGGAAGAAATATGAAATTTCGATTTTCGCTGATACGGAATGCGAGGTCTGTCTGTCTCGCTGCGCTCATGAGTGTTGGGATGGTCAGTCAAAGCCTCGCAGAACAAGATCGAGTGTTAAATTATGAAGACGTCTTTGAACTAGAATATGCAGCAAACATTGAATTTCATCCACAGCAAGAAATGTTGGTATATGAACGCCGCTCAATGGATGTGATGCAAGATAGAATGAAAGTCAGCTTATGGACCTACGACCTAAAAACCAATCAACATTTACCGTTGTTGGCTGACGAACATTCATATACCTCACCTGCATTTTCACCCGATGGTTCGCGCTTACTTTTTCTCTCTAGTCGCAGTGGCAGCCAGCAAATCTATGTAAATTGGTTGGAAAGCGATCGTACAGCAAAGCTCAGTCATTTAAGTGCTAGTCCCTCTAATCTTGCATGGTCGCCAGATGGAAAGTCGATTGCATTTACTATGTTTACGCCAACAGAAGCAAAAAGTATTTTTAAAGAGATGCCAAAAAAACCTGAAGGTGCAAATTGGGCTGGTACAGCCAAATACATTGATACGACTCAATATCGCAGAGATGGCGCAGGGTTTAGCCCAAGTGGCTTTACTCAGGTATATGTCATTTCTGCAGACGGTGGTTCTCCTAGACAAATCACAGATGGCAATTATAACCATGGCGGGGCCTTAAGCTGGTCAAAGGACAGTCAGCACATTTATTTTTCGGCTAATCGAAATAAGGATTGGGAGCTACTTCCTCTTGAATCCGACATCTTCAAAGTCAATGTTAGTTCCGGTGACTTGGAAAATGTGACAACGCAAAGCGGTCCAGAAACGTCTCCTCAGGTAAGCCCTAACGGGAAGTTGCTAGCATACTCATGGGTAAACGATAGAAAGCTCAGTTATCAAGTCAACCAGATCATGCTTCAGGGAATTAACGACGACAGCAGTAAAGCCAAATCCTTGACCCCAAAACTGGATCGCGCTATCAACTCAGTTAAATGGGCAGGTGACAGCAAAGGTTTGTATTTCTCATACTTAGACAAGAGTTCAACAAAGCTCGCATACGTATCGACAAGTGGAAAACTAAAGACCCTAATAGCCGAAATCGGTAGTCAGGCCCTTGGTCGTCCATATACCTCGGGCGATTTTGATGTGTCTAATAAAGAACAAATTGTATTTACTGCGAACAATCCACAGCGCCCAGCTGATTTAGCGTTAATGGGTAAAAACAATAACTACAAGCTCCTAACTCAGCTTAACGAAGATAGTCTAGGGCATCTTGAATTGGCGAAAACCAAAAAGGTTGCCGTAAAATCAAGTGTTGATGGTCGAGAAATTGATGCTTGGGTAGCTCTACCACCTGGCTTCGATGCAGATAAGACATATCCTTTCATATTAGAAATACATGGCGGTCCGCATGCAGCTTATTCGGATACCTTTAGTATGGAAGTGCAATTGATGGCAGCCAAAGGGTATGTTGTTGCATGGTCAAACCCACGAGGTAGCTCTTCGTTTGGAGAAGACTTTGGTAATCTCATCCATCACAACTATCCGTCTGAAGACTACAATGACTTAATGGATGTCGTAGATGCGGTAATCGCAAAAGGTTATGTAGACGAAAACAACCTATTCATCACAGGTGGCTCAGGTGGTGGTGTTCTGACAGCATGGAGTATTGGTAAAACGGAACGCTTTGCCGCTGCTGTGGTAGCAAAACCAGTAATCAATTGGCTTAGCTTCGCATTAACTGCAGATGCTTACCCCTTCTTTACTCAATATTGGATGGAAGACATGCCATGGAATATCAGCGATAAACTATGGAAACGCTCTCCTTTATCTCTGGTAGGAAACGTGAAAACACCTACCATGCTGTTAACGGGTGAAGCTGATTACAGAACGCCGATGAGCGAAACAGAACAATACTATCAGGCTCTACGTTTGCAAAAAATAGAGTCAGCTATGGTTAGGATCCCTGGCGCGTCCCACGGTATCGCCTCTCGTCCTAGTCACTTGATTCAAAAAGTGGGTAACATTGTTGCGTGGTTTGACAAGTACCGCAGTGGCGGCACTGAAACCTCTGTCGACTGATGGCCCAGCGGCTAGCCTATCATGTGGGCTAGCCTGTCATCCCCGCCGTCTTATCATCCCCGCTATATTGTCATCCCCGCTCTCTTGTCATCCCCGCGTAGCTAGGGATCCAGATTCCTACTTTCACAGTGATGATATACAAGTTAAAACCGAGCAATGTTATCCTTGCTGTCTCGGTCAATGAAACGCACGAAAGGATCTACTCCAACAAAAGCAGGTAAAGTATCAGAGGTAAATTTTATCAGATTGTCGCCACTCACTAATTTATGCTTTTCACGATATAAAATCGTGTTTTCAGCAGTAAAATCATTGGGGTCTTCGCTGAATAAAACAATTTCAACATCATCTTCAAATGGCTGTTCTGTTTCTTCACCTCTACCATCTGCCGACAGTTTTTTCGCAATCACATTTAATGTGACTTCAAACTTACCTTTTGCAGTCTCTCGGATATTGCTTTCATCGATTTTCATGTCGTATAAACTGATTTGCTTGAATTGATCGTCGATATACTGATGATTACTTTGCGGTGTATTCCGCTTCATTGCAACTAAGAGGTCTAAGGTTGTCGGTTGGAGGGTGTCACTAAATTTGTACTCTTCAATAAGTTCACGCAAGGCTTTATTTAAAGCGTCCTCGCCCATACGGTCGCGTATCGCCATCATGACAACTGACCCCTTTCTATAATGAATATATTGTTGATTCTCAGCTCTTAGGATAGGCATCTCTTCCAAGTACTCATTTGCTCTACCACGCAAATAACTGTCCAATTCGTAAGTGAGGAACTTGCGAATTTTCTCTTCTCCATACTTCTCTAGCATCACTAATAAAGCAGCATATTGTGACAAAGATTCAGATAATACTGCACTACCCTGCACATTAGCGGCGTTTAACTGATGACCAAACCATTGATGAGCAACTTCATGTGCGGTGACATAATAAACCGGATCGATTTCATCCTTATTTCGCAAGTCAGTGACAAACCCAATATTTTCTGAGTATGGCACCGTATTCGCAAAGCTTTGAGCAAAACTACGATAACCAGGAAACTCTATGATCCGGAGTTGTTTATGCTGGTATGGACCAAATACTCGAGCAAAATAATCCAAAGAGTCTTTGGATGACTCAATCATCCTGTCTATATTCCAATGGTGGTCTTTGTGATAATAGACCGCTATTTCAATGCCGTTGTGAACTTCCTTTTTCACCTCTAACTCAGCTGACATAAAGTTGAAAAAGTTCACCATTGGACTGTCCATTTCATATTCAAAATAGCGACGCCCGTCTTGCTCCCATTCCTTTTTCAAATAACCAGGGGCGATAGCAAATTGCTCTGCTGATGTAGATAAAGTAGCTTTAAAATCAATGAGTGCCACGTGTGGACCAAAGAAACTCTCATTGTAACGGCTAGTATCCTCTAGTTTGTATGCTCGCCTTGGCGGCGGTAAATCGCGCTTTCTGCGCTCATGTTGATCGGCCAAGTAATATGACTGATTCACACCAAACGTCGGAAACAAAGTGAAGTTTGAGATAAAGGTGCCATTCTTGACTACCGTGACATCTTCACCTCTGTCTTTGAAGCCTTTATGTTCACGTACAACACGAACAGTTCCCTCTCTCTTTTCACCCGGTAACATGGGCTCATTAAAGGTAAACCAAGCCGTATTAAAGTCAGCGTCTTTAGGCCCCAATACACCGCCTGGAATAGTCACTTCGGAGATTGGACTATGCTGAGGATGATTTACTAGAAAGCGCTCTATTGGCTTATCTGATCTATTCTCGAGCATTATTGTCGTTATGCTTTCTACTCTCCTCACTTCAGGAAAGATTGCGACATCAGCGTCGATTGCAACAACCACGGGAACCGAGTCGTCTTCATATTTCGTATACTCTTTCTCGTAGTACTCACGCAATGCTTGACTATCATCATTGGTCACAAACTCATTCACTACTTTTGTATTGTAATGAATCACCGTACCAGAACTAATAAGGATAAACGCAGCAATGAACACTGTTGCTAGGCCACCTTTACCAATTTGATAAGGCAAGAGCTTAAAGCGAGATTTCAAACCTGAGTGCGGGCCTCGATGCCATAAACCAAAAGAAATAACACTCAATATAAGAGCTAATGCAGACCAGTAAATTAAATACCAATGTTGAGTCACAAGCGTCCAACCGTAGCCATTCATATCAGAGTATCTTAAGCCTGGCGTCGCGCCGTATTGAAACATATTGTGTTCAATGCCTAATTCATTGAATACCAAAGAGACAACAAAGAAACCAACAAACAAGAGCATTCCCATGTACTTATTCGAACTCAGGGTTTGTAGTAAAAACGACAGCACAACGAGTAAGATTAAACCACTTGCCGAGTAGTAAAATAGCGAGACAATATATTGCACAATATCGATATTCGCATAACCCAAAGCGAATTGATTAGCGATGGCTGCAAACATCCCTATCGAGAAGATACTGATAATGACCAGACATACTGCGAAGAACTTAGACAACCAGTAGGTAACATTAGCCACCGGCATACTGTCAGTAATGTCTCCGATTCCGGCACTTCGCTCTCGCCAAACCACTTCTGCACTGTAATAGGTAATGACAATAATATTGACCAAGCCAAAGGCACCATCTATTAACTGCACCATAGATTGAGTCAGTGGCCAGTTTGGTGCGCCATAGAAACCACGCGGATCAATAAACTGAGCAATTAAATTAAATGCACAAAACACCATTAATACTGGGAATGCAGGGCTGAACATAATTTGCTTCATTTCAAAGCGCGTACGCGTAAGAAATTGCTTTATACCCGAGCCGGCTTGGTACTTCACTTTACTCAAACGAAGTGTTGGCGCTTCCTCAATGTTATTTTTTCGTTTTTTCTTTTCAGAGTAAATTTTGATGGATAGCGGAGAAAACATTTTTCCAAACACTAACAAACAGCCTATCCCAAAGCTCAACCACAAGAGACGGTTTGAAATAACAATATCACTGAGTGGAATAGATAAGGTATTGCGCTCGAATGGGCTCCAATAACTGCTTAATTGGCCAAATGTATGCCAACCAAAAGGGTCAAATAAGGCCAAAAGTTGTTTCTGATCTGGTTCATCGAATACGTTTCGAGACACGATATAAATAATGAATAAACCAAGCGCCGACAGGTAAACGGCCATCATACTTCTAAAGCGCAAAGCGACCGAATAGAAGATTGCGGATAACACAAACAAAGTAGTGATTGAAAAAATCACAAATGGGCTAACATAAGCCATCAATGAAAATTCACCTAGGCGAGTCTGATCCAGCCAAGGCATTAATGAACCTAGTAACAACGCAAGTGGCACCAAGGAAAACACAGTGACTGAAACTAAAAACGCCCCAAAAAAGCGGCCAAGGCGGTACGGCACAGGTGGAATAGGTTTGGTACAAATGATCTCTGACATCATTGAACTGTCATTTCTGGTCGCCGTATTCGCAACAAAATTGATCACTAAGAACATGGCAAAAAGGCTAAACAAAAACAAGGTTTCAGCTATCGCATAGGGACTATTGAGGTTAGTGTTCCCGCCGGCACCAATAGTAATTTGATCAATTGTCATTGCCAGAAATGGCAACAAGAAAAACACTAAACAAGTCACGATAAAAGAAGGCTGCTTGGTATAATAACGCCATTCAAAGGCAAGCATTTTTAAGAACATATTACTCTCCTAAGCAGCAGTATTGCGCTGTTTATGCAAAGTTGAAAAGTAAACATCTTCTAAATTAGTCGGAGCGAGTTCAAAGCCTTCTGGCGCGCTGTCAGCCATAACATGCACCACGGTTCGCCCAGCAAACAAACGTTTTGAGATAAGTGCCATATTTGCTTCAATTTCTTTTGCTTCTTCCATCGAAACGGTTTTACGCCATATTTTGTCGGCGAGATTGTTAGTCACTTCGATCGGATTTCCTTGCAACAGAATTTCGCCGGCTCCTAGAACCGCCATGTCTGCACAAAGCTCAGATACGTCGTCAACGATATGGGTAGAGAGAATAATGACTTTGTCTTCCCCTAAAGTAACAAGCAAATTGTGGAAGCGATTTCGTTCTTCGGGATCAAGGCCTGCTGTGGGTTCATCTACAATCAAAAGGTCAGGATCACCTAATAATGCTTGAGCGATACCAAATCGTTGGCGCATACCGCCAGAAAATCCGCTGACAGCATTTTTACGATGCTGGTATAAATTAACATGGGCAAGTAAGCCATTCACAGCTTCAACTCGGTCAGCTTTATTTGAAATTCCTTTCAGAATGGCTAAATGATCTAATAAGTCATAAGCACTCACACGAGGGTACACGCCAAAGTCTTGTGGAAGATATCCTAAACGTCTGCGCAGTTCGTTGGGCTGCGAGAGCACGTCTATGCCATCGAAAGTAATGGTGCCCGCATCAGCCTGCTGCAAAGTTGCAATAGTACGCATTAAAGAAGATTTTCCAGCGCCGTTAGGACCTAATAAGCCGAACAGTCCCTTCGGGATAGTCAGATTAACGTTATTCAGTGCTTTTACACCATTGTCGTAGGTTTTTGTGATCCCTGAGATACTTAGCATAACACCCTCTTTTTTATTATTTTATGCGCTAGACGTCTTTGTCTGCTGTTTTTCTTTTGCGTCTACCCTAACAGTGACAACAATGAATATGAATGTTTTTTGCACAAAGTGTGCGCTTTATTCGTTTCTAAATGTTACAAAAAAGGCGAGGTATTTGCGCACCTCGCCTTGATAATAAATCTACTCTATTTTCATAGCAAACTAGCGTTTCCCAGAAACATACTCGTCGTAAGTCCCTTGGAAATAATGCAGTTTTTGGTCTCGTATTTCGATAATACTTGTTGCCAAGCTGGAAACAAACTCACGGTCATGGCTCACAAAGATCAGGGTACCATCAAAATTTTTCAATGCTTTGTTTAAAGCCTCTATCGCTTCCATGTCCATGTGGTTAGTTGGTTCATCCATTACCAAAACATTGATATCTTGCATCATCAATTTACCAAACATTAGACGGTTCTTCTCACCACCTGAGCACACTTTAACTTTTTTGTTCACATCATCAGCAGTGAACAGCAAACGGCCCAGTATCGCTCTAACTGCAAGGTCGTCATGCTTTGGTGTACGCCACTGTGACAACCAGTCGAATAGACTCAAGTCACAATCAAAGTCTTTAGTGCTATCCTGTGGGCAGTAACCAATACTGGCATTCTCCGACCATTTCACTACACCACCATTGGCTTTTAGTTCATCCACTAAGCAACGAATGAAAGTGGTTTTTCCAGCGCCGTTTTCACCGATAACCGCTAATTTCGAACCTGCTTCTAATAAAATCTCATCACCTTTGAAAAGAGTGTCACCATCGAAACCATGGGTCAAACCAGAGAGCTCCAATGCTAAACGATGCAACTTCTTATGTTGCTGATAGGTGATGTAAGGCGATTGGCGACTTGAAGCCACAACTTCTGTTAATTCAATTTTTTCTAATTTCCGCGCCCGAGAGGTCGCTTGCTTCGCTTTTGATGCGTTTGCTGAAAAGCGTGCAACAAAGCTTTGTAACTCTTCGATTTCCGCTGACTTCTTTGCGTTTTCTGTGTGGATTTGTTCTTGCGCTAACGAAGCGGCTGCCATATAGGCTTCGTAATTACCTGGATAAATACGCAACTCGCCATAATCAATGTCTGCCATATGCGTACACACTGAGTTTAAAAAGTGACGATCGTGAGAAATGATGACCATAGTGCATTTTCGTTGATTCAGAACATCTTCCAACCACTTAATCGTGAAAATATCCAAGTTGTTGGTCGGTTCATCAAGCAACAAAATATCTGGATCCGCAAACAAAGATTGTACGATCAAAATACGTAATTTAAGACCTGGCGCCACTTCAGACATCAAACCAAAGTGATATTCTTCGCCAATACCTGCTTCAACAAGAAGTTCAATAGCCCTTGTTTCCGCAGTGTAGCCATCCATCTCGGCAAACTCTGACTCTAAGTCAGCCACTTTCATACCGTCTTCTTCAGACATTTCTGGTAATGAATAAATGCGGTCGCGTTCTTGTTTCACTTCCCACAAGTGCACGTCACCCATGATAACAGCATCGATAACAGAAAAGTTTTCAAATGCGAATTGGTCCTGGTTCAGGGTACCAATTTTCTCGCCAGGTGATACCGAGATATTACCGCCAGTTGGTTGCAACTCACCACTCATTATTTTCATGAAAGTTGATTTACCGCATCCATTCGCACCTATCAGTCCATAGCGATTGCCGTTGCCGAATTTGGCAGAAATGTTTTCAAACAATGGCTTAGCGCCAAACTGCATGGTAATGTTTGCTGTTGTTATCAAGGGAGTATCCGAATTTAAAAAAGTGGGTGTAAAAATATCCATAGAGTTGCGATGGATGAAACGCGCGCACTATACACGAAAACCCCTCTAGGTTAAACCACGAAGCACGACAAAACTATAATCTCGTTAAACGATCCGCTATACTCGCGGTTTTCTATTTCACGTAAGTTACCTATGATCCACAATGATATTCTCAGACGTCTACGCTTCGCACTAAAAGTGAATGATGGTGCAGCAATCGATATTTTTAAATTAGCGGGCTATGAGATGGAGCAAGATTACTTGCAGTGCATCATGAAACGGGAAGAGGAAGAAGGATTTATTCGTTGTCGCGATAAAATACTTTCTTTGTTTTTAGATGGCTTAATTATTAAGCGCCGAGGAAAACAAGAAGGTGTCGAACCCAAAGTGTTAAAGGGCGAAGAACGCATTAACAACAACGAAATACTGCGCAAAATTAAAATCGCTATGACCTACCGTGATGATGACATGATTGAAATACTAAAGTATGCAAACTTTCGCGTCAGCAAAGGCGAGTTATCTGCCTTGTTTCGCAAACCCGATCATCGAAGCTACAAAGCCTGCGGTGATCAACTCCTACGAAATTTCTTGCAGGGCATGGTCAAAAAATACCGTCCGGAAACCAAGCACGCGTCGAAAAACCCTTAGTATCCGCTGAGAAAAACTATTGCGGTGCAGGAATGACCGCAATCGAGTCGTTTTCTAGTGAGCCAAGGAACAAAAACCCTTGGTACTCGACAACAGACGTTATTGCCTGATATCCCTTATCAGACTGCATATTATGCACCAGCTGTCCCTGCTCATTAAACGCAGCAACAAAGCCATATGACGAACTAGCTTGCAAGAGCCATTTGGGCAAACCGCCTATTATTCTTCGTAACAATGGGTACTGTGCGAGTGCTTCAACCTTCGGGTCACGCAGCGCTATAAGCGGTAACCAAAACAAGCCATTGTTTGCAGAAATATTGTCGGGCATCGCCGGTAAGTTTTGAATAAATAACTCTGAGTCTCCGGCTTTTTCGCCCTTTAACCACAATCGATGAACTCGTGAACGACCCGTTTCGTTGATCAAGACAAAGCTATTGTCTTCGCTCATTGCTACCCCATTAGCAAAGAATAGACCATCGATATGGACCTGAGTTAACTTACTTTTAGGGTCGTAACTCAGCAGTCGCCCAGTGGAACTAGCTTCGATAAAGTCATACATAAAGCCATGATAATCAAAGCGTGTAGAAGCATCACTAAACCAAATAACGCCATCATTCCCGATAGCAAGATGGTCAACAAATTTTAGCGCTTTACCATTTACTTCATCTACGAGTACCGTCACTTTGCCCTGCTGATCAATGGATAAAACACCCCGTTCCGCGTCGGCAACTATCAGGTTGTTTTGTATATCCAGTTTCAAGCCCAAGGGGCGACCACCTGTATTGGCGAACTCCATGACGTCAAGGCGAGTAACATTATCGTTATCGAACGAATCAATTATCGGGGCAACGAGCGTTTTGATAATTCGACCGTCTGCATACGCAGTGAACAAATAACCATCATCACTAATCACAATGTCTTCTGGCCCAAGACCAACGCCCTGTAGAAACTCTTTTTGTCTGTGCTTTATCGTGCTTGAGTTCGGCGAATGAGAATACAAATGATCATTAGGATAGAAATCCTCAATCAAACCGGAGTTACTTGAGGGTATCCATGCCACAGGCCTGACAGGCGATATCAGCCATAAAGCGATGAGGAGCAGAAACAGACAGAGAAGTGCAATAATGACACTTCTCTTTAGCCATTTGACTAGCACGCGACTATTCGATGTCGTCTGCAGTTTCATTAACTGGCGGTAAGGGCTTTGCTTCTATTGGCATCACAGGCTGTTCAGCAATTTTACTTTTTAAATAAGCAATTGCCGCAGCCAACTGTGCATCCTCGCCATTGAACGTTGCATGGGGCAAGTTGTTCACCTCAATATCAGGTGATATACCTCGCCCTTCTGTAATCCAACGTCCGTCCATTGAATAGACTGGAAACTCAGCTGCTCGGGCTATTCCGCCATCAACGACATTATTACCGCCGCTTAACCAAACACCGGCACCTGCAGTTTGTTTACCGATCACAGTGCCTAAGTCGAGTGCTTTGATACCTGCGGTGAAGGTTTCACCATCAGAGTAAGTAAACTCGTCAGCAAGGACGACTAGGTGTCCTCTAAATGCTTGCTGCATATTCGTAGAACGTTCGCCATTTGTATCTTGCCAGAACGACCAGCTTCTTCTTAACAACTTTTCGATAATGATAGAATCAATGTTGCCGCCTCTGTTGCGACGCACGTCTATGATTAAGCCTTGCTTTTGGTATTGAGCGTAGAACTCTTTTGCGAATGAACTTAAATCGCTTCTGGTCATTGAGTAAAGATGTAAGTAACCAATGTCGTTTTCCGCTTCTGTTACTTTCTGCGCGTTTGAGAATACCCAGTTTCGATAGCGATAGCGTGATTCAGACCGACTCGCATCTGGTTTTACGATTGTATTAAGCAGCTCTCCATCACGCTCTAGGGTTAATAAGACCTGTTTATTCGCTTGATGTGTTAAGGCAACAACTAACTCTGCTATGTTATTGACAGGTCGATTATTGACTTCTTTAATGACATCACCCACTCGAGCGTCTACACCGGGACGACTCAATGGCGCAGCATCACCCGGGAGTTCAGGATCATGTTGATACAGGTGACTAATCACTACACCTGCTGCAGTATCTTCATAGGCGGCTCCTAATACCGAGGCATTGGGTACTTCATCGTTATCATTAAAATCACCGCCCCTCACTTGAGAATGAAGCGCGTTAAGCTCTCCCATCATCTGCTTGAATATATCGTTCAATTCGCGACGATCGCTTAGTCTCGCCAATAAAGGTTCGTATTTCTGCTTTGTAGCAAGCCAATCTATCCCTCGCATATTTGCATCGAATAAAGAATCTCTATGCATCAACCACGCATCTTTAAACATCTGTCTCCATTCATCCTGCGGAGAAATTTTTAACTTCCAAGAAGAAGTTTGGACTCGGTTATCACTAGGGTTGTTCGGGAAAGACGAATTCGCAGGCACAATATACATGTTCGTCGACGCTCCTCGTCCCTTCACTATCAACATAGACTGCCCATCAGCGGACAAAGCATACGAACGAACTGAAGACGTGAATGTTCTTGGCCTAGCATCAAATTCAAGACTCAAGGATTTTAAACTCTGACGGGCGCCAGGTTCGCTTATCTCGTCAATCACATACAAGTGACGACTATTAACAGACAATTGACTAAAGTTGCCGGCACTGACGGGTACTTTCCATAGACGACCGGCTAAACCAGTCCAATCGATTTGTAAGCCAGACTCATCAGTTTCAGCTTCATTAGTTTCAGTACCAGCACTTTCGGTGTCTTTGTCTTCTGCTGCACTGTCATCTGACTCGCCAAAGAGCTCTTCGGTTGGCTCCGCGAAAGGAAATACCGCTTTCTCATTTAGCGCGATGGCGTAAATTTCGCCGCGTCGATCAAAACCTGGCCCCATGTTTCTATCACCCCATGGGCCGCTTGGGTCAGCATTAAAGTTGCGATCCGAGATAAAATATAACCAATCTCCTTTCGCACCGAATGCCGGACTATATGACTCATATTTCGTCGATGTGAGCCTTTCGGTTCTTGCTTCAGCGAGTGAGTGTAAGAAAATACTGGATCTTTCTGTGCCTGACTCTTGATAAGCGGCAACAAAATGCTGACTGTCTCTCGACCAAGTGAAATCATTGATACCAGAAGCTAGATTGGATAAAACCACTTTATTGCTACCATCACTTAAATCAAGCAGATATAGCAGACCTCTCTTGGTGTCATGGGCGATTTTTGTGCCGTCGGGCGACAACCACATATTGCGGCGTCCTACTTTAGCATCGTCAGTTAATTGCTTTGCCGGCGTTTTGCCGTCGACCGAAAACGCCCAGATTTCATTCTGGCCGCTAGTATCATTAAACGCGTATACGGTTTTACCATCTTTGCTCAAGATTGCGTCGCGGCTACGTGAGCTTGGGTCTGTATTAAGCTCAATTAAGCGAGATACATTGGTTGTTGCAACTGCAATGCGACCTCTAGCTGTTATGGCGACCTTGTCTTTTTTGGGCGCTAGCGTCACGCTATTCAGATTTTCCAAAGGGCGTTCTAGCCATTTATCGCGTAAATTTGGAAAGTCAGATGTTAGCTGGATATTGAGTTTTTCACTACTGTTATTAAGCAAGTCTAGTACTAAAATATCGGCACCCAATTGATAGGCAATCCTACCTTGATGCATGTCTGCCTGTCGTACTCCCCAATCTGTATATCGCGTCACTTGTTCTAGGTTTGTGCCGTCTAATTGCATACGCCAAATATTGTCTATCCCACTGGCATTACTGACGAAATAAAGGTGTTCTTTAAATAGCATCGGGTTTCTTACCGACCCACTATGCTCTTCAGTTAACTTTACGGCTTCTTTACTTTCACCCAAGGCAAAACGCCAAAGCTCACCGCGCGCTCCACCTTTATATTGGTTGGCATTATCACCAGAAGACTGCAGACCATGCTGAACAAAATACACGTAGCTACCGTCTGCATCGATGACACCTTCGATTGCATCAGCGACCGGAATGGTCGATTGCTGTAAAGTGGAAGGGTCAACGATTTTTAAAACCCAACTATTCGCGGGCCCCATCACTGTGCTAGAAGTGCTATACAAGACCTTACCTTCACTCGTCCAGCCCTGAACATAAGCCCGAGTACTTTCAAAGGTAATGCGCTTTGCTTGACCGCCGGTCATACCGATAATGTAAACTTCGGTTGCACCATCGTAATTGGCAGAGAACGCGATACTTTTACCATCCGGTGAAACATGCGGAAAGCGCTCCTCCGCTGAATGTGTCGTTATTCTTAATGCCGTATTTTGACCTGCAAATGCCCCTGCAGACAGACGCCATAAATCGCCCTCTGCGGCAAAGACCATGCTTGTTGATGTTCCTGACTGCCCTTCACCTACATGTATGCTTGGCGCCTGAAAGTAACCCAGTTGTTGATACGATGTTGCGTTATTCTGCGCTGCATTTGCGCTAAGACTAAGAGCCACAGCACCGCATGTAAATAGAAAGGAATGCAGTGTTTTAAGCTTGTGATTTAGGAACATAGACTTCTCTGTGTTAATGAGCGCCAAAGTGCTCAGACTTCGGGCTGCTAGTGTTTATTTATTATTCTAGTTTGATAAGGATAAAGATCTTTGTAGTTAAGATCCAATCCAATATTCGAAGCCCAGTTTATAAAGGATCATTCAGCTTGCCTTGCTTAAAATCTTCATACCACTGCGATAGTTCATCAATAGTCATAGGGTAGCTAAAATAATAGCCTTGAGAGCAGTTTACACCGATATCAGATAATTCATCTGCTTGCTCTTTTGTTTCAACACCTTCTGCAACCACTGAATATCCAAGCTGCTTTGCCATGTACTGAGTCGCCTGAATAATTGCTTGTCCTCCCTCATCCATGGACGCGATAAAAGAACGATCGATTTTAACAATATCTGCGGACATTTTTTGTAGCTGGGATAGAGAGGAAAACCCAGTACCGAAATCATCCACGGACACCTTGATACCTAAACTTTGTAACTCAGCAATCCTAGCAAACATTACGTCCGCATTGTTCGCAAAAACCGATTCCGTTATCTCCAAGTGCAAGCTAGTTGCCGGGAAGCCAGAATTAACTAAAGCTGCTTTAACAATATCAACAAAGTCATTGCGTAATAATTGTGGCACCGATACATTCACGGAAATATCAACTTTATCGTCAAAAATCCAATTACTAGACTCAACACAGGCTTTCATTAACACCCATTCACCAATTTCGTGAATAAAGCCATACTGCTCTGCAATTGGGATAAATTCTTGGGGAGGGATTAAAACGCCATCGAGCTCCCAACGAATCAGCACTTCACAAAATGATACTTCGTTGGTTTGATTATCAATGACTGGCTGATATACAAGATGAAATTCACGATTTTGTAACGCCAGCGCCAAACCCTCTTTCAGTTCCTGTTCGCGCAACTGGGATTTTCGCATATCTGCAGAGAACACACAGACATCTGACTTAGCCTTTTCTTTTTGCACATACATAGCGGTATCAGCAAGTGAAATGAGTTCAGATTCGTCGTTACCATGTTCTGGGTACATTGCCACGCCAATCGTCGCACCAACGGTTAGTCTGCTTAAGTCTACTTGAATACGCTGTGACAAAGATTTAATAAGGTCTCGGCCAAAATCAATAGCATCGTCACTATCTACATCTTCGATAACGATAATAAACTCGTCTCCCCCCCAGCGACAGATATACTCTGGACCTGTTGAAAATAGGGTGAGTCGTTGAGCAATTGCGACTAATACCCTGTCGCCTACGCCATGTCCCTGGGTATCGTTAATGGCTTTAAAGCCATCGAGATCGATAAACAGCAATGCAAATGGACGTCCTTGCGTTTCACAATTTACAAGAATTTTCGAAAGACTGGTAGAAAACGCATTGCGGTTAAATAAGCCAGTTAGTGGGTCTATATTTGATAGTTCATAAATCTCTCTTGTTCTGTCTTGCACCTTACTTTCAAGTGCTGAATTTGCTTCAGAGATCTCTTTATTTTTCTCTTCCATTGAATCAACCAAATCAGCATTTCGGTTCTTCAACATTATGGCATTACGGGTAAATTGCGCTGCTCTAATACTAGCAAGTACGAGCACGACAGCGAAAAACAAGCCCAAGACACCAAGAATATTCTGGTTTTTATCGTCACTTAACACCATCATCAATGAAAGCGGCGCCGTCATCAGAAGTGAATAGATAACTGACAATTTCAGGTTGCCTGACAGCACTGTTGCTCCACCACCAGCGAGAGATGATAAGATGATGATGAGTGTTGATAGCTCAAGCCAATCAGCCGACTGAATAAGCGTTAACGCATAGGTCATCCACATAATCGATGTAATAAGGACGGAGATAACAAATCGCTTCTGTGGACCCGAAGGCTTATAGTCGGTATATCGAAGCTTTCTATGCCAGTAAACGGTATCGATTAAGCGGAAAGACATGAGGCAAAAGAATAACGCACCCCAAGTATATTTGAATTCTTGCAAGCCTGAATCGGGAAATCCGAATATCAGCGCTAACGCGCAAGCGATCGTAACCAACAAGCCCCCCACACTATCTGCGTATAAGGCAGACACAGAGTCTCGCTCGATAATTCTTTTCTGACGAAGTTCTGATGGTTTAATAGCTGCGCTCACTTTTCAAAGGCATGAAACCCGTTCGATTCAAGTAAATAAAAACAATAGACGCTTGATTGTAATCTAAATTTTCTTTAAACAAGTCGTAAAGGGCAGCGTTTTAGGTATACGAACGCTAAGCTAAGTATGTATTCCGGAGGCAATCTATCTGGGCATTTCGTAGGTATTCACCTAGCTCGACACCCGTTTTTCCAAGTGATATTGCCTCTTTTATTATTTGTTTATTGTCCATTGCTTGCAGTGCAGCTAAATAACCAAGTGCTAACTGCGCTTGTGGATAAGGCCTATTGACCAGAGTGGGTCCTCTACCCTGACTATCACAGATGCAGGCATTAACAAATTGAAGAAAACGTTCAGGTTGTTTCAGTGCATTCATTTTTTCGACCATAAATCGATGTATCGTCGCAGGCTTTAACTCTTTGATTTTGTGGCACTTGGTATGATTCTCAGACATCAAAGTACCTATCGCCTTAAGCTTATTAGGCACGCGTAGACGTTCACAAAAAGCGTCAATGACCGACATGCCCAAGGCTTCATGTCCATGCAAGTTTCCTTGTTGCTCATAAGCAATAGGCTTACCAAAATCATGCGTTAATGCAGCAAATCGGGTCATTAAGTCAAACTTCAGGTCGGCTGCGCGCTGCACCACCAACATTGTGTGAATAAAAACGTCGCCCTCCGGGTGATGTTGCTTAGGTTGCGGCACACTTTGCATCGCCTGTAATTCAGGAAATAAATCAAAATCAATCAAGGTTTTAAAGAACAAACTAGGATGTGGCTCCATTAACGCCTTTTCCATTTCCTTCCACACTCGTTCCGCAACAAGATGTTGTAACTCACCAGCTCGATGCATGCTTTTCATCAAGTCGACTGTACTGGGGTGTATTGTCCACTCTGGTCCAAAGCGAGCTAAAAATCGAGCGACCCGAAGTACTCTGACAGGATCTTCAGCAAAGGCGTCAGTAGTATGACGTAGTATTTTCTGTTTCAGATCTTGTTGACCATTATAGGGATCAATCAATTGACCTGAACTGTCCATTGCGATGGAATTAATAGTTAAATCTCTGCGCGCTAAATCTTGCTCTAAGGTAACGCTGGTATCTGCTTCGGTCACAAAGCCAGCGTAACCGACACCGACTTTTCGCTCCGTTCTTGCCAAGGCATATTCTTCTCTCGTCTTTGGGTGTAGAAATACTGGAAAATCAGCACCAACGGGGAGATAACCGAGGGCTAGCATGTTTTCAACGGTCTCCCCCACAACGACATAATCGTTGTCTGTACTGTCAATGCAAAGGAGTTTGTCACGCACAGCACCACCTACAAGATAGACTTGCGATAAATCTTTGGCTTGCGTAAATACTTCCTTCGACATTAAACCTTACCTCGTTTAGATAGAATGGCTATTATCGCAATATTCACGCGAAGAGCCAGTGAATTTATTTTGATTTTAGTCATGCTATATTTTCAAAAAAAGTGTTAGCCTTAGGCCGTATAATTTTAATTACCTACACTGATTTGCTATGAATACCAGCGCTCCTGCTCATACACAAATAATAAATCTGCCCTTTATTAAGGCAAAACAATTTAACTGGAAGGTCCTTCTTTTTATATTTTTAAGCCTATTTTTTCACCAAGTCGCTTACAGTCAAAACACGGACCAACGAGTTCAAATGAGTGAAGATGAATTCACACTCATTCAAGAAGATAGCAATATTATGGTGAATGCTATGTTCGAAGGTAACGCCGATATTTTCATTCAAAAAACCCACCCTGCTCTCTTTCCTTATTTGGGCGGCAAAGAGAACTTTACGACCTTTCTTGACGCTGCACTGACAGAAATCAGACAAATGGATCTAAAGCTTATTAAGTCGGAACTGTTAAGCCCTAAACCATACTATACAGTAGGTAAAGATTTGTTAGCTATTATTCCAAGAATACAGATCATGCAGATTCAAGAGCAAAAAATAAAAAGCGTTGGTTTTTTAATCGCGGTGAAAGATCAAAATAATCAGTTTACCTACCTCGATGGTTCTGGCTTGAAGAATGACCCAAAGGTACTTTGGGAAATGTTTCCGGATCTACCCAAAAATATAACACTCCCAGCCAATACCACTGAAATGATTACCGAATAAAGACACATTACATTCCAAAAATATAAAGGACGTACAATGAAAACAATAAAAACTATCGCCTTGAGCGCCATTGCCGTGCTGGTCATTTCTGCATGCAGCGACTCTAGCAGCCCCACGACAGCGTTGGAGACACCAACGCCAACAAAAGAATCTAGCAATCATCATTTACTCGTTGACCAGTCGCGGTTGGATATCTATTTCCCCGTAGAATTAAGTGCTGATCTTTCCACTTATTCACCTCAGCAAAAAGAAATGTTGAGCTTGCTGATTGATGCATCAAAAATTATGGATGACCTGTTTTGGAAACAAGCATATGGACAAGACAAAAGTGATTTTTTAGCCACTATTAAGGATGCAAAAGTTCAGACTTTCGCTGATATTAATTACGGTCCATGGGACCGTTTGAATGGTGACAAGCCTTTTTTATCCGGTGTTAAAGAAAAGGCACTGGGTGCTCAATTTTATCCCGCTGACATGAGCAAGGATGAATTTGAAGCCGCAAGCTTCAGTGACAAAGACGGCCTATATTCAATAGTCAGCCGTGATGAAAATGGTAAGCTAATTGCCACACCTTATTCTGAAGTCTACGCTGAAGAACTGAGTGAAGCGGCAGATCTTTTGCTTCAGGCGGCTGAGCTTGCTGAAAATAAAGAATTTGCTAACTATTTAAAAATGCGGGCTGCCGCTTTTACCAGTGACCAATACCAAGCATCTGATTTCGCATGGATAGATATGAAAACGAACCCAATCGACGTTGTTATTGGTCCTATCGAAGTGTATGAAGACCAACTTTTTGGTTATCGTGCTGCTTTTGAATCTTACGTGTTACTAAAAGATTTATCTTGGAGTGAAAAACTCGCCAAATATGCTGCCTATTTGCCAGAACTTCAGAAAGGCTTGCCGGTAGATGCAATATACAAAGCGCAAATGCCAGGTACCGATGCAGACTTAAATGCCTACGACGTTATTTATTACGCGGGGCATTCTAATGCAGGTAGTAAAACTATCGCAATTAACTTACCCAATGATGAAGAGGTTCAACTTCAAAAAGGTACTCGCCGGCTTCAGCTTAAAAACGCGATGCGTGCCAAATTCGACCATATTATGCTTCCCATTGCAGAAGAGCTGATTGTACCTGAGCAACGTAAACACATTACCTTTGATGCTTTCTTTGGGAATACTATGTTTCATGAGGTAGCACATGGTCTAGGGATCAAAAATCTAGTGAATGGCGACGGTACTGTTCGTGCAGCGTTGAAAGAGCATGGCTCAGCGCTTGAAGAAGGCAAAGCAGATATCCTCGGCCTTTATATGGTCCGTCAGTTGTTAGAAAAAGGAGTGATAAGCGAAGGGGTTTTGGAAGATTACTATGTCACTTTCATGGCCGGTATTTTTCGCTCCATCCGCTTTGGAGCCTCTAGTGCGCATGGTAAAGCCAACATGGTGCGATTTAACTTCTTCAAACAAGAAGGCGCGTTCAATAGAAACGAAGCTGGACAATACTTAGTTGATATCGAGAAGATGGGCCAAGCTATCGATGCGTTGTCTAATAAAATATTAGTCTTACAAGGCGATGGAGATTACCCTGGCGTAGATAAGTTAGTGAATGAAATGGGCTTAATTAAGCCTGACTTGGCTGCAGATTTACAGAAGTTATCCGATGCCGAAATCCCAGTAGATATTACCTTCAAACAAGGTAAAAAAGTACTGGGTTTGTAATTCACTTTTTATCTACTAAGGCTTTATAAATTGAGAACGGTTCGCTGAAAAGTGAACCGTTTTTTTTCAAACATCGACAAAGCCCCTCCTATTTGCCACCCATATTTCAGGCAGGCTCAGTGATATAAGGCTCGTAAAGTGGTTAACACATCGACTACACCAACATGTTTATTGGCTTTCAATTGGCAAAAATAGACAGGGACACTTAAATCAGTCTCATCACCAAACTGAGTGACCGAGCATTGATAAAATTTAGCAATTTGCGTAGCAATAAGGGGAGAAAGACTTGGGTTTTTTGGCTTCGGCAAAACGGCCGCTGCAGATTTGCTAAACAAGGTATTCAAAACAAGTTCAATTGCATTTGTTTTAATTTTCGCTTTTTTCATTTCTGGCAAGGTTTTAACAAGCAAGTCTGTTGTGCTTGCTGACCAATCAAGATGAACAAGTTTGGCGCCGATGTCTATATTACTCTGTGCCAATAAGCCAGCTTCTGATTCATAAAGTGCTAAAGAAACGTCTAGTAGCGAGTGGCATTCGATGTCATCTGATTTCAGTAATGAGGTCGTCAAGCCAAAGTCAATGCTATGTTCATGCAATTGGCGCGTAATGTTTTCAACTGAAGACACTTCATGACGGATTGTCATCGAAGGGAACTGTTGATTGAGATGCTCTAGCGCCGTATCAAAAAATAAGGTTTGCGCATGAGGAGTGCTTGCACAATTAATGTGGATGCACTCTTCTTCTGCTAGCGCTTTACGAGCATCAGCTAACGTAGCAGACATCATTTCAGCATAAGGGATAAGGCTTTGTCCTGCTTGAGTAATTTGGATGCTATTTCTATTACGAATGAACAATGCTGTATTGAAGTACTCTTCAAGTAGTTTGATACGCGCACTAACTGCAGACTGAGTCAGATAAAGGTTTTCAGCGGCACGCCCAAAATGTCTGGTATTGGCAACTTCTAGGAATGTAGTAAGAAAACGAATATCCACAAAAAAACCAGCTATCAAATGATAACTGGTTTATAGCGTAAAACCTTAGGTGTAATCAATCTTTAATCACACATTATTATGATTAATCAGGCACTTTAACTTGGGCTGGTTGGCTCTAATGCTTGTCATTAAACTCCGCCGTAAGATTAGCTCGCTCATAGCTCATGCGTTTACTCTCACGCTTCTTACGCGCGATTTCTGCCTTGCTCTGAGATGCTTTTTGACTCATAGCGTCATGACGATATTTCCCAACTAACCAATCTTGCTGCTCAATGTCGTCTAACTCTTCTTTCTGAAACCTGTAATCTTTGCTCATGTTAATTACCCATTTGTAGGAATTTGCATAATAAAAGCATCGATTCATACTTGTACAATGAATAATTTTGCCCTACACCATGAATTATTTTTGTGAGCAAAGATCAACAGAAAGTCAGCTAAGCTAGTTAACAAAACCCTCATTTGCCGATACGGTCAATGGGTGGTATCCCGCTTTCGCCTTATCAAACGCTTTCTTAGCAAATGCTTTGCCTTCTTTTGTCTTACTTAGCTCGCGATATAATGGCTTCACTAGTTTATTCCGTCCAATACTGGTGAGGTAATCAAACAACCTATCGTAGGCAGGCTTGTATTCATTTTGCACAGCTATCATCAACCAACTATGTGCAATTTCATTATTTTTACTATTTGTTAAGTCAAACGCCGTATCCAAGGCAAGCAATTGCTTATCATTCAATTGTTCTGGCATATTATTTAAGAAATAAAGCCACTGATGAACAGTCCAAGCGTTTGTATCAATTTCATTAGCGCTCATATTCCCGCCAAGCCAAGCATCTCTTGCACTATCTACGTTAACGAACGCATCAGATTCTGGCACCGGCGCCCCCTCAGGAATACCTGGCTCAAATATCCAAAGATCAATACGTTCCGCTGATAACTTATCTGGGTACTGCGCTAGCAATGTCGTTTTTAGATAAGCAATAAATTCGTCTGTGGTGATACTTTTGAACGCAAAGTCTTCAAAGTACTGCAATAAAAATGTGTCAAAGTTATCGCGACCAATTTTTTGCTCAATTTCTCGTAAAAACAATGCACCTTTTTCATAAGGAATATTCGAGAAAACGTCATCGGCATCACGTCCGCGAAGATCAATCGCTAGAATTTGATCTTTCGAAGTTAATGATGCGATATCGTTTTGTAAGTCTTGGTAGCCCAAGACCGCTTCCATATTATAACGTGCCTCACCATATATCATTTCCATGATTCGATACGTCAGATACGTTGTAAAACCTTCGTTCAGCCATAGGTCACGCCAAGTCGCATTAGTCACCGTGTTTCCAGACCAGCTGTGCGCCAATTCATGTGCAATTAATGCAACCAAGCTTTTATCGCCAGCAATGACAGTAGGCGTAATGAATGATAAGCGAGGGTTTTCCATACCGCCAAAAGGAAATGACGGAGGTAAAATTAATAGGTCGTAGCGATCCCAACCATAAGGCCCATATTTGTTTTCCGTTGCTATCAACATACTCTCTGTGTCTTCGAACTCTTTTGCTGCCGCTTGAAGCATTGAGGGTTCAGCGTATACACCCGTACGGGGACCCATCGCTTGAAACTCTAAGTCACCGATTGCCAAGGCTATTAAGTAAGACGGAATAGCCTGTGGCATGTTGAACTCGTATACACCATCGCGCTCTGTGTCTGGGTCATTTGACGCACTCATCACTGCAAGTAGCTCTTTTGGCGTGCGAATTGTTGCCGTATAAGTGACACGTACTTTTGGTGAATCTTGCAAAGGTATAAAGCTACGCGCATGAATAGCTTGGGCTTGAGTGAATAAAAATGGATGCTTTTTCCCAGCGGTTTGCGCAGGTGTTAGCCACTGTGCACCCGATGCTGATGGCGACGTTTGATATTCAATCAGTAATCGCTCAGCATTATTTGGTAACTCGATATAGAGAGCCGAACCCAAATTTTCGTCAGCTGTTTTTAGTTCAAAAGGAACCGCTTCACCGGCCACTGTGACTTTTTTAATATCTAAGTCACGAGTGTCGAGCACAAGTGTATTGGCACCCGGCTGTGCGCGTTGAATATCGAGAGCAACGGTGCCCGAGAGCTGTTTCAGTTCAAAATCAGCGCGTAAATCTAAGTCTAGGTGAGTGACTGTAATTTCTTCTGGATTTGCAAAGCTATGATAATCCTTACCAACCTCAATAGAGCCAGTGTCGTCAGCTTTAGCTGGGACTGCGGTGTCAGTTTCATTAATGACTTTATTGTTGGGGCTGCATGCTGTCATTGATAATAGACCTAGGCTAAGTATCAAAGTAGCAAAACTGGTTTTTATAATATGTTTGTTTTTCTTCACAATGTTTGACTGTCTCTTTGGTTTTATTATGCAGTTATTTTGACACAGTTCGGTACTCAAACCAATGCTATTGAGAACCCAGAAGCTTGCTATGACCGTGCATACATTGGTCATGATTAACATCACTCTACACTTGCTTTCGTTTTTGCGCTGTTCTACTCTCCGATTTCGCAAAAAAATCATGCGGGCAAAGTGGATTTGGTCGATAAACAAATAGAAAAGCAATAAGTTCGTTAGATTCATCAACTTATTGACACTCAATTTCTTTAAATAAGGTTTATACACACATGCTCGATGTATCCATCCGTCAGAAAATCATTTTCCTTATCTGCTCGCTTGTAGCCATTACCGCATTGTTTGTGGGCACCTTGAGTGTCGTCACCACCAAACGTGATCTTTCTGAACGCGTTCTCACCAAAGAACTGCCTACCCTGATCAGTAGCATATCAGGAGAAATTGACGCTGAAATTACCCAAATGCTTACCATCGCGACGCAAATAGCGAATGACCCATTTATCCTTAATTGGTCTACATCAGGTTTTAGCGGCGAAGACGAAAAACTATTGGTCGACAAATTAAAAAGTACGACACTTAATTTCGGATTATCAAGCGCCTCATTTGCCGATAAAAATACCGCAAAATACTGGAATCAAGATGGCTTTCTAAGAACATTACAAAACGACGCAGCCGACGGTTGGTTTTTTGCTTATGTTGACAGCAAAGAAGCAAATTCGGTCAGTGTCTATTCCGATCCTAATACAGGCTCAACTGACTTGTTCGTGAATCATCAGCAAATTAACGGCAACGGTTTGTCTGGCACATCTAAGTCATTTAATGACGTGGTGAATTTGTTACGCAACTTCAAAATAGAGCAAACAGGCTTCGTTTTCTTGGTAGACAAAACAGGTAAGATAGCTATTCCGAGTAATAAAGCCCTGACAAATAAAGCGTCTCTTACCGACTTATATGGACAGTCATTCAATACAGAATTATTAAATGGTAAAGCATTTGAGACGACCTTAAGCGAACGTGATGGCGTTGATGTTTTACTTTCGTCGGGTTATATACCAAGCATGCAATGGTATGTTATCGCTGAAGTGCCTAGCCATGAGGTGTTTTCTACTGTCAATAAAACCAAATGGACAATCGTTATTTGGTCAATCGTGATAACCATTATTGGCGCCGCTATTGCTTACTATATGTCCGCAACGGTCAGTAAGCCGATCACTCACTTAGCCTCTATGTTTCAAAAGCTGGGCGATGGCAAAGCAAATTTATCGTTTCGGATGAGAGCTGAGGGTCAACAGGAAGTACAAGACGTCGCCAGAGGCTATAATCGATTTGTTGAAAAGCTTGAGAATGTTTTTACGGATATTGCTCAAAATAGCCAGCATTTGCGAGATGTCGCTAGCGTACTCGAGAAAGATTCTGTTATCACAATGCAAAATGTGCAATCAGAAGCCGATAGAACAGTAAAAATTGCAGAGTCATTACAAGATGTCCGCTCAAGTTCAACATTAGCGTCAAGTAACGCGGAAGAAGCAAACTCAGTCAGTCAACAAATTGCAAAAAATGGCACTCAAATTAGGGAGGTCATTGAAAGCTCACAAAGTGAAATGTCACAACTGGCCATTAAGATCGACGAAGTGGCTGATGTGATTAAGTCTCTTACCACCAATACAGATACCATTGCGGGTGCGCTGTCTACTATTCAAGCAATTTCAGATCAAACTAATCTGTTAGCACTCAATGCCGCGATAGAAGCCGCACGTGCAGGAGAGCAAGGTCGTGGTTTCGCGGTTGTGGCTGACGAGGTACGAACCCTAGCGAAACGCACTGCCGACTCGACACAGGAAATTCAACGCATCATGGATGTATTGAAACAATCTTCGTCTAGTGCGACAAAAGAGATTTCTCAAATTGTCGAACAATCAAAAGCCTCCTCAGAATCGATAGCGATTGCACAGGACATTTCCCTGAAGAACCGTAGTCTTTTCGACCAAATTGGCGCCAGCAGTGCCCAGGTAGCACTCTCTGTTAATGAACAAACGCTGTCTATAGATGAGATCAGTGAACACATGATTGAGATTCGAGAAAGTGCGAATAGCAACGCTGAAAAAGTATTGGAAATTGCTAATGAAACCAAAGTGCTCAATGAACTGGCAGAGAAGTTAGACAGACTAACGGCCACTTATCAAAAAAGCCATTAGTGCTATACTGATGGTATGACACAACGACGAATTCTACTTTTCTCTTTGGCAATGCTGCTCCTATCCGCATTGCCGAGTGTTTATGCGGCGAACGAAGAGTCATTGCATATTGCCGTAGCTAGCAACTTCATAGCGCCGATGCAAGACCTGCAAAAAGCGTTTGAAACCCTACATAATGTATCACTCACCGTCTCCTATGCCTCGTCAGGTAAGCTTTATGCACAGATAGTGAACGGTGCTCCATATGATGTGTTTTTATCCGCTGATCAAACTAAACCCACATTGTTAACCAACAACAAGTATGCCATTCATTCTAGCCAGTTTACTTATGCGCATGGTGAGTTAATACTGTGGTCTGGACGCGAAAATTTGTGGAGTGCAGGCAAAATATTGACGCATTCAGACCAAACTCATAATCTCGCTAGCCTTTTTAATTCGCTTCAAGTTAAGCGCTTTTCAATGGCGAATCCAAAGTTTGCGCCTTATGGACTAGCTGCACAAAAATTATTACAGAACACCTATGGCACACAAAAACCTCCCGCGACCAAAGTGCAAGGCGAAAGTATTTCACAAGCCTTTCAGTTCGTCGCTAGT
Organism: Brumicola blandensis; assembly: GCF_031846165.1. Taxonomy (NCBI): domain Bacteria; kingdom Pseudomonadati; phylum Pseudomonadota; class Gammaproteobacteria; order Alteromonadales; family Alteromonadaceae; genus Brumicola; species Brumicola blandensis. Next base: position 315,630 of record NZ_JAVRIE010000001.1, on the reverse strand, counting down.
GGCAATGTTGATATCGGTTTTATTGCTCGCTCTCAACTGCCTGATTATGGATCGTTTTGGTTACTCGCTGAAGAGGATAACCCAGCCATAAATCAAGACGCCGTGATCTTAAGCGCGAGCAAACAATTCGCCACTGCAAGTGCCTTTATTGAATTTTTACAAAGCAAAGAAGCTAAAAACATCATACAATCTCATGGATATAGAACTGAATAAAATCTTAGAAGAAGGAATTTTAAAGTGCTGTCCACCAGCGACATAGATGCAATCGTTCTAACCTTAAAGCTCGCGACCACAGTCACGGTGATTTTACTGCTAATCAGCACGCCATTAGCTATGTGGTTAGCGTCTACTCGTTCATGGTTGAAAGGACCCGTCAGCGCAATTGTAGCATTGCCATTAATCTTACCACCCACAGTATTGGGTTTTTACTTACTCATTGCGATGGGTCCAAATGGTCCTTTAGGAGAGTTTACGCAATCCATTGGCCTAGGCCTGCTGCCTTTTACGTTTTGGGGCTTAGTGATTGCTTCTTTGTTCTACTCTTTGCCCTTTGTCGTACAACCTATCCAGAATGCGATAGAAGCGATTGGCGAAAAGCCCTTGGAAGCCGCTTCAACACTTCACTGCAGCCCCGCAGATAGGTTTTTTCATGTCATTCTTCCTTTAGCTAAGCCGGGCTTTATAACAGCGAGTGTCTTAGGTTTTGCTCATACTGTCGGTGAGTTTGGTATCGTGCTTATGATAGGTGGCAATATTCCGCAAGAAACCAAAGTGGTTTCGATCCAGATTTACGATTATGTAGAAGCGCTAGAATACACTGGTGCCCATGCCCTATCTGGTATTATGGTGTTATTTTCATTCCTTGTATTGCTGACCCTATATACTTTTCAATCCCGTGGTAAAGCCAGCAAATTTAGTTTGGGACGATAAAAATGTCTTCAAAAACGGGCGAACAAAATCAAAATCATCTCGCATTTCAATTATCTTACCCTTCTAGGGAGAAGCCTTTTGATTTCGATGTCAACGCCTGTTTCCCGAACAATGGTGTTACTGCCATTTTGGGTGAATCTGGTAGTGGTAAAACAACCCTACTTCGCTGTATAGCTGGTCTCGAAAAATCGGCTAGAGGACACTTGCAGATTGGCCAAACCACTTGGCTTTCTGAGCAAGTTAATGTACCAACACACAAGCGAGAAATTGGCTACGTGTTTCAAGATGCACGGCTTTTTGAGCATTTGAGTGTGAGAGACAATCTCGCATTTGCACTTAAGCGTAGTCATGAAAAGGTCACACGCGCCTTCCATGAAGAAGTCATTCACGCCTTAGGTATCGAAGAACTATTAACGCGCTCACCAGACAAGTTGTCAGGAGGAGAGAAACAGCGTGTTGCAATGGCTAGAGCGCTCCTGATCAAACCCAAACTCCTTCTTATGGACGAACCTCTCGCTTCTCTTGATGAGACCAGAAAACAAGAAATACTGCCTTATTTGAGCGCATTACAGTGTATATCTAAGGTACCGATACTCTATGTTAGCCACTCTAGCGATGAAGTATGCAAGTTAGCCAATCATTTATTGGTTATTAATAACGGGAAGTTGGCAACTAGCGGGCCGATTAATGAAGTGTTGTCTAGTACAGAGCTCCCTTCAAATTACGTATCTGAAGCGAGTACCATCTTGGATTGTCACGTGCTGGAAAGGAAAGAGAAGTGGCAGTTAATTAAAGTGGGCTTTGATCATTCATATTTATGGCTTGAAGATAAGGGTCAAGAACTTGGCCAACAGTTAAAAGTACGACTACTTGCCAGTGACTTAAGCATTTCGCTAGACCCAGCGCCGCAAAGCACAATGCTGAATCGTTTAGCAGGACGTATCAATTCAATTCAACGTGATAGCAGCAGTGCTAGCGTACTAGTCAAGATTGATGTGGGTAACAAAGAGCTTGTTGCTAGAGTGACACGAAAATCAATCGATGACCTGTTTTTGATGGTAGGTATGCCTGTCTTCTTGCAAGTTAAATCAGTCGCTATCCTCGTCTAGTTGATGCGACTGTTGAAAGTAATGAGAATTAATTTTCAGCGTAGCGGTTGCAACACTCACTTCCAAAAAGAATGCAATCAGTCCGCCTGTTAGGAAAACCATACTTAACATAAACAGCACTAAGATTGTTGTGTCTAAACTGGTCGTCACTAATCCATTGATCATAAGCAGGATGACATCGACACAAATCACAAGGGCTGCCGCAATCAAAAAGTTAATCGACCAGTTAGCCAAACGCATTCTTTTATTTAGCGAGCGAAGCTCTCTCAATGCTCTAGCATCAATTCGCTGAGACTTCTCTCTGGCAAGCTCTTCAAACCATCGAGCTCTATCAATGACTCTCGCAACACGACCCGTGGCAACGTTAACCATTGTGCCAATACCAACAATCAAAAATATGGGGGCAAGCGCCAACTGAATGATTTCTACTGCACTTGCTGTCATACTTGTTTCCACCGTTTTTGTTTCCTACCTATCAAATACTTCATTCGCTTTTGGCATTCTCACGCATTTGCTTAGCTACTTTCTCAAGCAACACGTCTTTACTTATCGGATAGGATCGCTTGGTCGACATTTGCTTTAATTTGTTGGTTTAAAAATACGCTCGTGACAACGACGGCCGCGAAAAGCAGCACAAAGGAAATAAAAATAGCATAGCGCGTACTTTATTGAAACGGCTGTATATTATATCGTCTACCTAATGCAGTTTTAAATTTGCTCGTAATCGTTTTTTCAATGCCATAGTTTTGCAGAAGCCCTATGGTTTTATCCAACCCGGCCGACGACTCAACTTTCCTACCATCATCATTGCTGGCTCAATTGAAGCAAACAATACAAACTAAAAATCAAACAACCCCTGACTCAACTAAATGACTAACCCAGTATCTAATGTTGTTACCGCTGCTGCTTGCGCCCAGCAATCTGACTAAAAATGCAGAATCACCAGCTTTATGTAAAATTTCGAAACGATAAAAATCGCGATACCCTTCAACTTGTTCGGATAAATTATAATGGTTATGTTCTTGGCTAAAGCCTTGTATTTTACTCAAACTAAATCCACTTAAGAAACTGGCAGCCATCAACGAATCCACAACATCATCTTTTAGAGGTTCTGGCACGATTGCAATTAATATCAATTCATTTTGTTCTTGCGTCACGACGATTCTCCAGCCAAATATAAAAAACAGGTATTAGGAATAAGGTAGTAAAAGTTGATGTAAACAATCCACCAATAACGACTATCGCCAAAGGCTTCTGAATTTCAGCACCTGGCCCGGTTGCAAAAGCTAAAGGGAAAAGTCCGAACATCGCGGTACTTGCTGTCATTAGTACAGGTCGCAATCGTCGCTTGGCCCCGACTACAATACGGTCAATGACATTAACACTTGAGAGCCTAGTTTGTTCGAAGTAGCTGACCATGACCACACCATTCAGCACCGCCACTCCCAATAAAGCAATGAACCCAACTGACGCGGGCACCGATAGAAATTCGCCACTCAGAGAGAGTGCAATAACGCCCCCCATTGTTGCAAACGGGATATTCACCAAAATTAAACTCGCTTTACTTAAGGAACCAAAGGTAGTGAAGAGAATGATCATGATGAGAGCAATTGCTATCGGCACAACTACCATTAAGTTATTAGCGGCTCGTTGCTGATTCTCAAATTCTCCACCAAAGCTTAAGGTATAACCTACGGGTAAATTTAAGGACTCAGTAAGCGCACCTTTAAGTTCCTCAACAAAGCCCACAATATCCCTACCAGCAACGTTTGTCGTAACGACAGCAAAACGGTTACTGTCCTCACGTTCAATTAAGATAGGACCTTGTTTGAATGATATGTTGGCAATACTTGATAGCTGCACCAAACTTGCATCTGGCATCAAAATCGTCATTGACTGCATTTCAGTTAGTGTCGATGGTCGACTGTTGCTTAAATCAGGTAAACCAAAGACGATGGGGGTTTTCCGCTTTCCCTCTATCATTGTATTTATTGTCGTAGACTCTATTTGAGACTTTAGGAAAAGTGTCAGTTCAGCAATTGTCATATCATATATACTGGCGATTTCAGGCTTTAAGCGAATACTTAAAAAGTCGCCTCCCTCAATTACCGACGCACTCACATCAACGCTACCTTGGAGTGTTTTAGTGGTATCACTAATCTGCCCTGCGAGCATGGCAAGTTCGTTAATATCATTTCCAAAGACCTTAATTGACACATCACCCGTGCTACCAGTGAGCATCTCTGACACGCGCATTTGTATCGGTTGAGTAAAGCCAACATTGATCCCAGGAAAGCCTGCAAGTACTTTTCTAACCTCCTCTATCAATGCTTGTTTAGATTCGAATCGCCATGTTGAAACCGGTGCCAACTCCATGAAAATATCTGTTTCATTCAAACTCATTGGATCAAGACCAATTTCATCCGAGCCGACCCTTGACACGATTTGTTGTATTTCTGGAAATTTATCAAGTAGGGCATTTTCAATTTGAATATCTAATTGTGTAGACGCCTCAAGTGAAATATTCGGCGATTTCTCTAACTGAACAATAATATCGCCCTCGTCCAGAACGGGCATAAAGGTTTTACCAAGTGCACTGTATAAAACGATACTGGCAAACAGAAGTGCACCGGTAATCAATATAACGGGAAGAGGTTGTTTAATAGTGCTCGTTAACGTTAATTGATATTTATTTTGGAGCCATACAACAAACTTTGGTTCGTTTATGGCCGTTGCTTTTAGTAGCAGTGAAGCCAGTGCTGGTATGAGTGTTAGCGACAAAATTAAAGACGAAACCATGGCAAAAACAATGGTAATTGCCACTGGTTTAAACAGCTTACCTTCTAAGCCGCCAAGAGTTAATAATGGCGAAAATACGATGATAACAATAACCGTTCCTGAAACAACAGGAACCGCAACCTCCTTGCAGGCACGATAAATCAGATGCAATTTGGGTAGTTTCATATTCTGCTTTAAATTATTAACTGTATTTTCAACCACCACCACCGACGCATCCACTAGCATGCCAATAGCAATAACAAGTCCACCGAGACTCATCAAATTGGCAGACATTCCGAAATAGTCCATCAATAAAAACGTACACACAGCCGACATAGGCAGAATAAGAGAAACCACAACGGCTGCTCTAATATTTCCTAAGAACAAAGACAGTAAAATAATAACCAGTAAAACAGCAACTAGAAGAGCCTCCTCTATAGTGCCAATGGCTTTATCGATCAAGTTTTTGCGATTGTAAAACACATTAATATCAGTACCTTTCGGCAATGAACTTTGAATTTGAGCTAATTTATCAGTGACCTGCTCAATGACTTCAGCTGTGTTCGCATCCTTTAAAGCAATGACTATCGCTTCTGCAGTTTCAACACCGTTTCTTGTTACGGCGCCATAACGAGTTAAGTGTCCTATATCTATAAGCGCAACATCTTGTAAACGCACCACACTATTATCGATATTTGCGATAACAATATTTTGTAGTTCATCAATATTGCTAATACGTCCCTCACTGCGCACAATCATCGTGTCATTACCAATATTGACTCGACCAATACTGCCATTTTGATTGATGGACTGGATAATTTCGCTTAGCTGCTCAAATGTCATTCCCACACTGGACAGTTTTATTGGATCTGGGCTTATTTGATAGGTTTTTGCAAAGCCACCTAAAATATTAACGTCGGCAACACCGTTAATACTTCTAAGCAACGGTCGAATTTCCCATTCTAATAACTGTCGTCTTTCAATAAGACTCATCGCCGGATTTTCGAGCGAAAACATAAACATCTCGCTCAATGCTGTGCTCATTGGTGCGATACCACCGTCCAGGTTATCTGGTAGCGATGGCATGACGGCGGCTAGGCGCTCAGTGACTTGCTGGCGGGCCCAATAGATATCAGTCCCCTCTTTAAAATCGATAGTGATATCAGTAATCGCGTACTTCGTTGTTGAACGTAAAACTTCTTTATTAGGAATACCCAAAAGCTCGGTTTCAATCGGTAGCGTAACCTGCGCTTCAATTTCCTCAGGTGTCATCCCTGGTGCCTTTAGAATTATCTTTACCTGAGTTGGTGATATCTCTGGAAAGGCGTCAATTGGCAATGCAAACCATGCTGACCCACCCGCCAATAATAAAAAAAACGAAACAATGAGAACAAATATGCGTTGCGTCAGTGAGAAACGTAAAACTTTATCTAGCATATTACTGCCCCAAACCTAGCAAGATCCCTTGCAACGCGCTTACAGAAGAGACCAGCACATCCTTGTTTACCAAAGAGGCTTTTGATTGAAAAACATAATTGTCGTTTTGAGCATTTATCAAGCTGACCTCAACCCCATCAAAACCATTTTCAGTCTTAATAAAAATGTAGTTTGCTCCCTCCCAACTAAAAACCGCAGACTTTTTGGCTTTGTAAGCATCTAGGGAATATACTGGCGTTGCGCTTACAATTTGTCCTTTCACCAGACGACAATCTCCACTTGTGAGTTGAGCCCATGCCGTTAGATAAAATGCAGATTCGTTTACTTCAGTGAAATCGAGTGCGAATTGGCAGTTTTTCGCGATAAAATATTCGGGGTTTTGCTTCCCATCGATGGGTAGCTTTAGTTTGATTCTCATCGCGTCATTTGGCACGAAGGAGGCGATAAGGCTGTTAGCATCTACCATCCGAATGCCACTATATTCAAGCGAACCATCAATGGGCGAAGCCAAAGTCATGGCATCCTTTTCTTCATCAAAACCAACAACCAGTTCAAAAAAGTGAGTTAGTTCATCAAATTCCATTTTAGTATCATGAAATTCATTGCTGACGTCTAACCATGCCTTTTCGCTGAGAGATTTTCGTTTGTATAGCGCTTTACTATTTTCAAAATGTGCGCGGGCTTGGTTATACAGTTCTTTTTTCATTTGGTACGCCATGTAAAAGTGATGTACCTCTGGCCCTTGAAGCACTGCGAAAGCCTCTCCTTCAGCGATGCTTGCACCACTCCCTTTCAGGTAGCGAATCTGCTGCACATTAATGGGTGACTTCAAAGCGTAAGCCTGCCCTGGTAACGAACTCGCTTGTGCTAAAAGCGCTTTACCACGGTACGAATTTATTGTTTCGATTGTTTGCGTTTGCAACGCTAAATCTTGAAGCGTGGTTTGCTCAACAGACAAGTTCTGTGCAGAAACACTAGTGAAGGTAAGTACGAGGCATAAAAGTGAGAAGGTTTTCATAGTGTAATTCCAGCAGCTTGTTTAATGAGCGCAACTTGGCGCTGAGTGTAAAGTCGGTTCAATTCAACATTTGATTGGGCATCAATATTGTTCAGTAAGGTACGAATGAAAAACTCTTGGTTCGGCGCATTCGCTTCACGCAATTCATCCATTACCTTATTTAATGCATGTAATGTGGATAAACCTTTATCGAGCAATCGCTGCTTTTCTTGTAAAAATGTATATTCTCGCACCCTTGATGCTTTGTTTTCCGTTAGTTGTAAGTACAGTTTTTTTCTTGCGATTTCATGATCGATTGTTAACTTTGCATATTCACTTTTTTGCAAGGAAGAAAGGGTTTCCCCTATTCCAATAGGCACTTCCACACCTACACCCAACTGGTTTTCTGAAAACCCTGGCGTGCTTACATGCTTGCCAGTGAGTTGAATACTCCAAGGCGTAGTTCGTTTACTGCTGCCTAGTAACATTTCATAGGCATTTTCAAACTCGGCATCTAAAGCTCGAACATCGGGGTGATTCGCTATTTCAGCTATCTCTTCCCCCTCAAGGCTTTCACTAATCTGATTAGGCAAAACACGAAGGCCGGTGAGAGCAAAATATTGCTCCTGCAAACTACTAATATTGCGCTGATATTCCATGAACGAAATAGAAAGTTGATTCATTTCAGCTTGCACTATTAGCGCAAGGTATTGCGGAATAGCTTGAGCTGCAGCCATTTCCTCAAACTGGGTTGTCAAACTAGACAGTAAGGTTTGCTTGCGGTTCAAGGCCTCTAAAGATGCTTTTTGTATGCTCAGTTCCCAAAGAATACTTCTTAAACGACCCGATAAAATTAGCGCGAACTGTTGCTTTGCAGTGCTTTGTAGTTTGTCTACTTTGCTATCCAGCTTTTTCTCAATGTCCCTTAAAAAGGGCGACTTGATATCAAAACTAAAGGTAATCTCACTTTCATTGGTGCCCAATTCATCTCTGCTCTCCAAATGCATAAAAGAGACTGATGGTGAACCGTCAAGCCAAGTTGACAAACCCGACTCTTTAACTTGCTCAATATTGGGTTTTATTAACAAATTTGACTGTTTTTCGATAGCTGCTTGTAAACTATCGTGTAAACTTAGATTAGGTTGTGCATGCGTTGGCAAAATTACGCATATATAGACAACGAAATAGCCCCATGGCCACCAAAGAGATTTGAATCTTGTCACTGATTTCTCGCGCTCGTTAAAGTTGCGTCAATACTACAAGATTGCGTCTGCAAGCGCATCAGACATAGGTATTACGCGCCATCGCACATATGTATGACGCATAGCTCTCAGGCCACATAAGTAGTGATTAAGGAAGAAATAATGAGAAACACTGTTGTAGCAACCATCTTATTTATCATCATGACACTAAACGCTTTTGATGTGATGGTAGATGTCGGGTTGGGAATGCCTTTTTGGCATATTGCGCAAGAGGCGTCCTTGGTGCTCCTCTCTGGATTAGGTGCTACCGTTCTTGTTCTGCACATGCGCACAAAAAACAAAAATTTGCAGGAGCTAGCATCGAAACTTGCAGATGCAAATCAGCAGGTCGCTTTACTTAGCGGTAAAATACAAGAAGAAAGAAAACGCTACAGTCTTATTATTAAAAATCAATTTGAACAGTGGGAGTTAACAATGGGTGAGCAACAGGTCGCGCTGCTCTTATTAAAAGGCTTAAGCTTAAAAGAAATCGCAAGCGTAAGAGACACAAAAGAAATGACGGTTAGGCAACAAGCTTCCAGCATCTACAACAAAAGCAATTTAGGTGGAAGACACGAATTTTCAGCTTGGTTTTTGGAAGACTTTTTAAATTAGAGTCAGCCATTCATCTGTATTACTCTTGTCAGCGATTCAAGGCCTTACCTTTACTCAGTAATTTGCGCCAGAGTGATTGCACGCAAAGCAAAGGAGAATTGGTCGGTGTGAGAGGATTCGAACCTCCGACCCCTGACACCCCATGACAGTGCGCTACCAAGCTGCGCCACACACCGACCGAAGTGGGGCATTATATTTACCCACACAGAAAAAGCCAGTAATTTTATACAATTGCCCTTTTTAGCTCAGAATTTAAGCTTTGGAGTTTGGCATCGCCTGTAGCTGGCATCGTAAAGTCAGTAATAAAGCTACGCACTTCTTTCAAAGGAAGTGGTTTAGAAAAGTAGTAGCCTTGAATTGTATAACCACCTAACAAATTCACCTTTTCTAACTGTGTTTCTGTTTCAACGCCTTCAATCGTGACACTTAAATTAAGACCTTTTGCTAGCTTTAATATTACATCGACAATCGCTGCTGAGCGCTCCGCTGTGGCATCTGAATCTAACTCAGTAATAAATGAACGGTCTATTTTTAAGGTATCGATGGAGAGTTGCTGTAAATAAGATAACGATGAGAAACCAGTACCAAAGTCATCCAGTGCAATGGAAATACCTTTCTGCTTAAGTAATTTTAACTTATTGTTTACTGCATCAATGTTCTCAATAATCGCCGACTCAGTCACTTCTAACTCCAAACGGGATGGCGGAAGACCAGTCCTGTCTAGTGTTAACATCACCATATCAATAAAGTTATCAGATAGGCACTGAAGACCTGATACATTGACGCTCACTTTCAAATCGTTTGGCCACGCTTTTGCGTCCTGACATGCTTGCTCCAGCACATAACTGCCAATAGAAATAATTTGCCCCGTTTCTTCGGCTAATTCAATGAAATCGCCTGGCGATACTCTGCCATGTTTAGGGTGAGACCAACGTACCAAAGCTTCCATGCCTGTTACATTATGATTTAAGCTGTCAACCTGAGGTTGGTATTCAACAAAAAACTGACCTTCGTCTACCGCAACCCGCAAGTCGCTCATCATCTGAATACGTTTGTTGTTTTCAGCCTCAAGCAGATTATTAAAAATAGTGAATTGGCCTTTACCACTTCCCTTCGCAGCATACATCGCTATATCTGCTTTCTTAAATAAATCATCGAGAACAAGGCCATGTTGCGGCGCAACACTAACACCGACACTCGCTTTAATTTCAACCTGTGTGTTAGTTAAGCGAATTGGAGCAGATAAACAATCGAGTATCTGCCTTGCTCTTCGTTGTGCATTTTTTACCTCTGTACTGAACAGAATAAACTCATCTCCGCCTAATCTAGCGATCATTTCTTTTGACAGTAATGCTTGTGTAAAACGGTGAGCAATATGTTGAAGTAATTTATCTCCTTCATGATGACCAAAGACATCATTTACTTCTTTGAAGTTATCCAAGTCTATCAACATGATCATGAAAGGAATTGCACCTGACTCAAAGCGACTTGCATGCTTATTGAATTGGAAGCGATTCGGTAGCCCTGTCAGCATATCTGTTTTCGCCAAGCGTTCAATTTCTTGTTTGTGTGTGTACTCTGAAGTCACATCTTTGGCAACACCGCGCCAACCAATAAGTTCATCGTCCTCAAATAGAGGTTTACCCGATAATGACATCCAAGCGACTTGATCGTTTAAGTATATTGGCAACACAACGCCGTTAAATTCCATTTGATTCGCTACAGCCTCTTCCACTTGCTTAATTTTTTTGAGGTGGTCAGCTTCAGTACAATGAAAATGTTGCGATAATAAGGTCGGTAGATCGAGTTCAATGATTTGTTCGTTGTCGAGATGAATAGCAGATTTAATTTTGCTCGGTAAATGTGACAATTTACCTCGTCCATCCAGCTCCCATAGCCAATCACTCACGTGATCTTCAAAGTCCTGCATCAAAACGCTCATACTCTCTTTTTGATATTCCGCCTTGGATTTCTGAATTTGAGCGCGTTGTTCAGCTGCAATTCTCATTAGATAAGTACGATGTAGAGCTAATATAATGGTGCTAATCAGTGCGGCGTAGAACAATATCATTCCGCTCAATACGATACTAAAAGTAAGGTCCCCGAGCATGTAGCCAATGTGAATAGAGGATACCGTTAGAGGTAAAATCCAATAGAATGCTGCCCTTGGCACCATGCAGAGTGCAAACGCTCCACCACAAATCATACCTGTCACCACCGCGACTAGGACGAGTCGCCCTTCATCACCGACTATTGGAAAGAGATAATAAGAGTAAAGACTGAAGCCCGACGCTACCGCAACAGAAAAAATACAATGAATCCGCATTGCGACCCGGTTGGTAATGTATTCTTGATTGCGGCGCCAAAAGTACTCTGACCATATGAGCCAACACAGCGAAACACAACAGAGAAAGGACGCAATCGAGTTGAGGAACTGAGAGTTGCCATAATCTTGAAACATGAACGCCAGTAACAAGGCGTTAAATATATTGAAAGGCTGGGTGACGTAAAGAAGTTTGGATATAATAGACAACAGCTTCGACTGGACTTCAGAGACCTGGGATTCTGAAAGCCCTACTCCCTGCAGCGACGCTTGCTTAAACTGAATTAAGCTTGATATTTTTAGTTTTGGTTTTGGTTTTGCCAAACTTTCACCTCATCCTGAGTATAGCTCACGCCTTTACTACATTTATTCGCTCTTGTCGTCAGCGCTGATACGACTCGCAATTGCGCCTATTTGACCTTTGTATTTTGCATCTACTCTGGCATTGTAAGGTTTTTCGGCATGACCGCTAAGCATCTCAAAACTTATTGCACCTATTTTCATAAGAGGCTTCAGCGCTAAGGGAAGTTTTCCGCTGTTATAAAACTCTAAAACAATCTGACCTGACCAACCTGGGTCGATTCGATGTGCAGTGACATGAACCATCAAACCCAATCGAGCAAGTGAAGAACGACCGTCAAGCCAACCGACGATATTGTCTGGTAAGGTAATTGATTCATGCGTAACTGCTATCGCGAGCTCACCTGGATGAAGGAAAAAGGAGTCTTCATCTGCAATGCAAATTTCGTCACTCATGACTGAATCGAGGGCTTTTTGAACGCTTTCTTTCGGGCCACTCAAATCAATATAAGGCGCTGCATGTTCTTGAAAAACTCTGAATTTATTACTGAGCCTGACATCGACAGTCAAGCCGCTGATTTGATCATAATCGGGTGAAGGAACGATGCTTATTTTCCCTTCTTGCAGATATTTTAGAATATCCTTGTCACACAAACGCATAACTTTGTTCCTTGAAACACAACAACCACTATTTAGGAATGCTTACCTAAACTTATGTGATTGATTATGCTTGCAGATCGCAGCGCTTGCAATATTTTCATTTATTGTTGATTAACAATAGGTATACCTAGCTCAGGATTTCCTTGTGTATGCTTCGTTACTAATGCGTGCTGGGGCAATTCTGCGCCTATTTTTATAGACACTTGTTGAGCGATTTCACGATAAATAAGACTGGCTTCATTGCCGGGATCAAAGACCACTATTGGCTTCCCTTCGTCAGCATGCTCTCGAATAGCGTTACTCAAAGGTAATTCGCCTAACACGGGTATTTCAAATTGTTGTGCAAGTTTAGCTGAACCTCCTTTGGAGAAAGGATAGGACTTCTCTCCGCACGCACATTGGAAATAGCTCATATTTTCAACGATCCCCAATACTGGCACATCCAATTTGCCGAACATCGCAATGCCTTTTTTCGCATCAGCAGTAGCAATCGTTTGAGGCGTACTAACAACGACGGCTGCGCTCAAGGGAACCTGTTGCGCTAATGTAAGATGGATATCGCCCGTTCCTGGCGGCAAATCTACGATTAAATAATCTAACAAGGGCCACTTCGTTTCATAAATTAATTGCTTTAATGCTTTGGTCGCCATGGGTCCCCGCCATATGGCCGCGCTCTCACTGTCTACTAGATAACCGATAGAATTAGCAACTACGCCATGCACATCAATTGGAAACATAGTTCGGTTATCTTCACTCGCTGGATGCGCCTCTGGGTTACCCAGCATGATCGGAACAGATGGCCCGTAAATATCTGCATCCACAATCCCTACGCGTGCTCCCTCTTCCATCAAAGCAAACGCAAGGTTAACACTAGTAGCCGACTTACCTACGCCCCCTTTGCCTGAGGAAACCGCAATCACATTCTTAACATTGGGTATGGGTGTTGTTTTCGCCGCTGTGATAGGAATATTGTAGCTAACCTTTATTTCACTCTTGTTTAAGGATGGCATTTGCTCGGTTAAATAAGCAGCAAGTGCGTCCAAACGTGAATTCGCACAGAATGGCAAACTGAGCTCAATAACCTGCTTTTTACCCTTCTCTAAGCTTTTCTCATCAGCTAAAGCAACGATGGCTTCGCGGTGTTTTGGTTCGCTATTAAGGTTAAAAAATGACGCGACCGCCTGCTCAATTGCATCGTTTCTTTCTAGCTTTTTTCTTGAAAACACGGCGAAAAACTCCTTTTTGGATAAAGATGCGTCAGAAAACTACTTATTCGATAGAATTACGTAATGCAAAATAAGCTTGTTTGGGCTACCATCTGCGCATTAATTTTTATTTGTGAAACCTATATTTAATCTATGTCTACTACTCAAGTTGCTACGGCTGAAAAACGCCGTATTTTGGTCACCAGTGCATTACCCTACGCAAACGGTTCAATTCATTTAGGCCATCTCTTAGAACATATTCAAACCGATATCTGGACTCGATTCCAACGAATGAGAGGTCACGAATGTTACAGCGTGTGTGCAGACGATGCGCACGGTACACCGGTCATGTTGAAAGCACAAGAGTTAGGCATTACGCCAGAACAAATGGTCGCTAAAACACGCGAAGAACATCACCAAGATTTGCTTGATTTTCACGTTGACTATAACAATTATTATGTGACTCATTCAGAAGAAAACAAGACTCTTTGTGAATTAGTCTATAACAATTTGAATGACGCTGGATATATCAGTAAACGCGTGATCAGCCAGTTATATGATCCCGAAAAAGAAATGTTTTTGCCAGACCGCTTTATCAAGGGTGATTGTCCTAGTTGTGGTGCTGAAAACCAGAACGGCGACAACTGTGATGTTTGCAGTGCTACTTACAGTCCAACTGAAGTAAAGAACCCACGTTCGGTAGTGTCCGGTGCAACACCGGTGTTACGCGACTCTGAACACTATTTCTTCGACCTTCCTAAGTTTGAAGATATGCTGAAATCTTGGATCCGCTCCGGCGCTATACAAAATGAGATGGCAAACAAACTAGAAGAATGGTTTGAGCAAGGGCTACAGCAATGGGATATCAGTCGCGACGCTCCTTACTTTGGTTTTGAAATACCCAATGCTCCGGGCAAGTTTTTTTATGTTTGGGTTGATGCTCCAGTGGGTTACATGGCCAGCTTTAAACATTTCTGCGATGCCAATGGTATCGATGACGCCCCGTTTTGGGCAAAAGATACTGACACCGAGCTGTATCATTTCATTGGTAAAGACATTACTTACTTCCACTGCTTGTTCTGGCCAGCAATGCTTGAAGGTGCTGGATTCAGAAAGCCGACGGGTGTGAACATTCATGGTTTCGTGACTGTTAACGGCGCTAAGATGTCCAAATCGAGCGGCACATTTATTAAGGCTCGCACCTATTTAGAGCATTTGAACCCCGAATACTTAAGATATTACTTTGCATCGAAATTAAACGATTCGGTAACAGATATCGACTTAAATTTTGAAGACTTTGTCCAGAAAGTAAACTCTGATTTAGTGGGTAAAGTTGTCAATATCGCTAGCCGCTGTGCAGGCTTTATCACTAAACGCTTTGACGGCAAACTGTCTGATAACATTGAAAACCCTGAGTTACTTGCTACCTTCCAGAAAGCCAGTGAAGGTATTGCTCAGCATATTGAAGCTCGTCACTATCATAAAGCCGTCCGCGATATCATGGCATTAGCTGATCAAGCAAATCAATATATTGATGCACAAGCACCTTGGGTGACGATTAAAGATGAAGCTAAACAAGCATTCACTCATGATGTGTGCTCTCTTGGTATCCACTTGTTCCGTATCCTCATGGTTTATTTAACGCCAGTTATGCCGAAGTTATCAGAGCAGGCACAAGCATTCTTGAATGACTCATTCAATTGGGACAGCGCACAAGAAGTTAAATTGGGTCATTCAATCAACAAGTTCAAAGCGCTGTTGCAACGCGTTGAGATGGACAAAGTGAATGCTATCATCGAAGACTCAAAAGAAAGTCTAGCACCAGCAACAAAACCAGCGAAAGAAGCAAAAAAGAAAGCCTCTACACCGGCGCTTGAAACTCAATCTGGAACGCCCCTCGAACAAGATCCTATCGCTGAAACGATTAGCTTTGAAGACTTTGCCAAGGTCGACTTACGCGTTGCTCGAATAGCAAAAGCCGAACACGTTGAAAAAGCCGATAAGCTCCTTCGTTTAGAATTGGATTTGGGTGGTGAAACAAAACAGGTATTTGCTGGTATTAAATCAGCGTATCAACCTGAAGAGTTGGAAGGTAAACTGACTGTTATGGTGGCTAATTTAGCACCACGTAAGATGCGTTTTGGAATGTCAGAAGGAATGGTGCTAGCGGCTGGTCCTGGTGGCAGCGACCTCTTTATTCTTGAGCCTCATGATGGCGCCCAGCCTGGCATGAAAGTTAAGTAGCTTGTCGAGCTACTTAACTGTCATTTAAGATAGTTAGAGTGAGTCGCGATGGCTCACTCTAGCACTTGCTGCAGAAAAACTTGGCTTCTTCACCTTCCATTTAGGTTTTATCGTCGAAAGTGGTATCTCTCTTTTCCTCGCCACAATGACGTACATTGACGATAAGCCTGGCAAGTACCGCTTACAAAACTTTTGTATTCTTGATCCTTGAGAAAAGCGTTTGCTAGCAAATAAGGACGAGTACATAACATACTCCTGCTCGACTATTTCAAAGCCCAAAAGCTGCAACCAGTCCTTTATTCTAGCGCTGGTGAAGAAGCGTCCCTGATGCAATAAATTGCCTTTATTTATAGGAAAGTATTTAAGCACGCCAGCCATACTGAAAGGGTTAAATCCAGCAATAATGACTTGCCCATTAGCAGTGATGGCACGATCAACTTCGCGTAAAATTTGGTGAGGATCCTGAGCAAAATCTAGCTCGGCGGCCAACAAGAAACCATCAACGGAGTTTTGTTGAAGAGGTAGTTCTCGCGAGATACCCCTGACATTGCAACCTGCAGTTATGGGCTCGCTTAGATTAACGATGTGTTTTATTGGCGAATTAACCAAGGCGACATCACCACTGAGCGTTCCTAAACGGACGAAATGATAACCAAATATCCGCTCAACTAAAGGTGCACAGGCTAGCTCAAGCTCCTGTTTAATCAGCTCGCCTTGGCTAATATCAGACCATCCAGTAGGATACTGAGGCTTAACCGCACTTAGTGCTGATTTCATCACGCCACATAAACCTTGTTAGTTAATTTACCTTGGCCTAAGGTTATAGTGAACACGACTCTACTTGCAAGCGTAATACTCATACTGCACACTTAATAGCATAGATATTTTAATGAGGCTAAGATGAATCAGATTTTCGCAATTCCCGCTTTCGATGACAATTATATTTGGTGTTTACATGACGGCAAATACGCCATTGTTGTTGACCCTGGCCAAGCTAAGCCTGTAGAAGAAGCCCTGATATCAGCAGATTTAACACTGACTGCAATTCTTATAACTCACCACCACTATGACCATGTGGGTGGCGTTCTAGCACTCAAAGAGAAGCACAACGACGTGCCTGTATATGGTCCCAAAAACCCTAATATTAAAGGCTTAACGCATAATTTATCGGAAGGAGACATTGTTTCCATTGAAAGCCCGTCTGTCACACTCAATGTCCTCGAACTTCATGGTCACACAATGGACCACATCGGCTACGTTAATGAAGACCTAGTATTTTGTGGCGACACTCTTTTTTCTGCTGGCTGCGGTCGCATGTTTGAAGGTACCCCAGAAATATTCTACAAGTCATTGAGTAAACTTGCCGCACTTCCAGAGAATACCAAAGTGTATTGCACTCATGAATATACACTTGCAAATCTGGCATTTGCAAAACACGTCGACCCTGAAAACATGGCATTACAGGAATATAGCCGGTGGGCCGAAGAAACTCGAGCACTTGGAAAAATTACCCTGCCAAGCGATATCAAAACGCAAAAAAGAATTAATCCTTTCCTGCGCTGTGAGGACAAACGCATAGAGGAAAACATTGCGAAAGAGATGAACTTATCACCTGCCAATGCAGTCGAAGTATTTGCGGCTTTACGTTCGCGAAAAGACAGTTATTAATTGCACCTTGAATTAGGTATGATTAAGGATTGTTTTTTTACTCGTCGATGAACGAGTTGGTGATCAAAAATAAGAATAAAAACACCATAAAAACAGATACCGATAACGGTACACAACAATAAATTTGCGCATAAAATTAGGTTCTAATGAAATACATATTCGCAGCTATGCTGCCCCTAGTGTTGACGGGTTGCCTCGTCACACCAAGTGAGACTACCGATAATGCATCTAACTCGAGCGAGAGTGAGCATGAGATTGGGCATGAAATTGAGAATACCAGCCAAGAAAACTTTGCCTTTGCAAACGATTTAAGCTGCAACGTCGCTGTCGACGCTGACCATACCTATTGTGAAAGTGACGCAGAAGGCGTGCTTCCAGTCGTTCATCCAGCGAAACCGGTTGAACTCACACTAATTGAAGATGAAGTACCAGCCCCTATCGAAATTACCAATGTTTGGGAACGAGTTCGTCAGAGTTTGACGTTTGCGGTGCCTGATCAAAAACGAGTTGAAAATCAACGTCGATGGTATTTGCGTCACCCGTCCTACATGAAACGAGTCTCTAAGCGCGCTGAGCCATTTCTATATTACATCGTTGAAGAGTTAGAAAAAGCCAACATGCCAGCGGAACTGGCTTTATTACCTATCGTTGAAAGCGCATTTGATCCTTTCGCCTATTCGCATGGGCGTGCTGCAGGCATGTGGCAGTTTATCCCTGGCACCGGCAAAAATTATGGTATGAAGCAAACATGGTGGTATGACGGTCGTCGTGATGTTATCGCTTCTACCGAAGGTGCAATTAAATACCTTCAGCGCCTTCATAAACTTTTCGATGGTAATTGGTTACATGCTCTGGCCGCTTACAATAGTGGCGAAGGTCGTGTCATGCGAGCAATCCGAAACAACAAACGCCGCGGTAAACCAACGGACTTTTGGTCTTTAGACTTACCTCGCGAAACACGTGCCTATGTGCCGAAGCTATTGGCCCTGTCAGATATTCTTGCAAATCAACAAGAATATACCTTTGATTGGCCTGAAATCAGCAATCAGCCGGTGATTGAAATTGTTGATGTCGGTTCTCAGATTGACCTTGCTATGGCAGCGAAGTTTGCTGGTTTAACAACAGAAGAGTTACATGCTCTAAACCCTGGATTTAATCGCTGGGCAACTGATCCGGATGGTCCACACCGTTTAGTCGTACCTAAGCGAGTGGCTGAAACATTTACGCTGGCGCTACAAGACACCGATCCTAAAGATAGATTAAATTGGGTACGCCATAAAGTGAAGTCGGGTGAAAGTCTTGGTCTTATTGCCAATAAATATCACACCACGATTGATGTGATTCAAAGCATTAATGGCATGAAGAATAACGTCATATACGCAAACGATTACTTGTTAGTACCGGTTGCATTGAAAAGCCTAGAAGAATACTCACTATCGGCAGATCAGCGCTTAGCCCGAACTCAAGCTCAAAAGAAAGGGGCCTATCAACTCACTCATAAGATTAAGAGTGGTGATACCTTCTGGGATTTGTCTCGCGAATACAAAGTGTCAGTGCGTGAACTAGCAAAATGGAATGGTATGGCACCACGAGATCCATTGATGCTAGGTAAAGACCTTGTCGTTTGGGTAAATAAAGTATCGCCCCAGCAAACTGACAATAGCATCATGCGCAAACTGACCTACACGGTTAGAAACGGTGATTCATTATCTCGAATAGCCAGCAAGTTTAAAGTTTCAATTAGTGACATTACTAAGTGGAATGATCTGAACAGTAAGCGCTACTTACAGCCTGGGCAAAAACTCAAGCTGTACGTAGACGTAACAAGAACCTAAGCTTTACGCCAAGTGGTGCCGGAAGCGCTATCTTCTAGCACCACGCCCAACTCGTTAAGTGCATCGCGCGCTGCGTCGGCTGCCGGCCAATCTTTATTTGAGCGTGCCGTATTGCGTTGTTCAATTAACGCTTCTACTTTTGAGGCAAATTCATCACTGCCCTCTCCTGCAATATTTCCTTGCAAATAATCGGCAGGTGACATTTGCAGAATACCTAATATACCGCCCAGTTTTTGTAAAACACCCGCAAGGTCGGCAGCTTCATCACCTTCTGCTTTATTCAGGTCTCTAGCCACATCAAATAATACAGAGAAAGCCACTGGCATATTAAAGTCATCATTCATCGCAGCTTCGAAACGAGACAAATAGCCACCTTTGGATAACGCTACATCTAAGTTGGCATCGATGCCACGTAGTGCAGTGTATAGTCTTTCTAATCCCGCTTTTGCTTGCGCGATACTGTCCTGAGAATAGCTTAACTGACTGCGGTAATGAGCAGACATGAGGAAAAAGCGTAAGGTTTCAGGATCATGTACTTTCAACACATCTCTCAATGTAAAGAAATTACCCAGTGATTTCGACATTTTTACGTCATCTACCTGTACCATACCCGCGTGCATCCAAGTGTTCACATATGGTGTATCAAATGCACAGCATGATTGCGCAATTTCATTTTCGTGATGAGGGAACATCAAATCTGAACCGCCACCGTGGATATCAAAGTGTTCACCTAAGTGTTTGTGATTCATAGCTGAACATTCAATGTGCCATCCTGGTCTGCCATTGCCCCATGGTGACTCCCAACTAGGCTCCTCAGGTTTCGCCGATTTCCATAGTACAAAATCAAGCGGATCATCTTTGTCACTTGAAGTTTCAACCCGCGCACCAGCATTAAGCTGACTTAGGTCTTGCTTGCTCAAACGGCCATAGGCTTCGTACGAACTAACATCAAACAAAATGTCACCCGACGGCGCTTGATATGCATACTTCTTATCCATCAAACGCTGTATCACGTCGATGATCTCGTCCATGTGCTCAGTCACCTTCGGCTCAACATCAGGCTCTAAAAGATTAATTGAAGCAAAGTCCTCATGCATCATAGCAATGGTTCGCTCAGTCAATTGACTTGGCGTTTCATTATTGGCAATAGCTCGCTGTATGATTTTGTCGTCAACATCGGTGATGTTTCTAACGTAGTTCACCTCATATCCCGCATGACGTAAATAACGCACCATAATATCAAAGCTTAAGTAAGTGCGAGCATGCCCCATATGACACAGGTCATAAACAGTAATTCCGCACACATAAAGACCCACTTTGTTCTCAACTAAAGGAGTAAAGGGTTCTTTCTTACGAGTGAGTGTGTTGAATATCTGTAACATCAGCGCTATTTACCTATGTTGGTTTTATGATTAGCCGCGAATTCTAGCACTCAAGCCATAAATGTGAACCCGTTTTGTGAATTAAGCAGCAAAATGAACGCTTGAGCATTGGTCTTGTGGGTGTTTTACGCTAACATTGCGACAAAATTTCTCTGATATTAGGAAGACATTATGCAACATGTGTTATTAACAACAAATCACGGCGACATCAAAATTGCCTTATTTGAAGATGCGGCACCGAAAACAGTGGCAAACTTTATTACCTACGTAAAAGAAGGTTTTTACAACGGTACGATTTTCCACCGTGTTATCGGTAACTTCATGATCCAAGGTGGTGGTTTTGAAGCTGGCTTAGAACAAAAATCAACGAATGATCCGATTGAGAACGAAGCGGACAACGGCAAAAGCAACAAAACTGGCACATTGGCAATGGCAAGAACGCAAGACCCGCATTCTGCAACAGCGCAATTCTTTATCAATGTGAAAGACAATGACTTTCTTGATTTCTCTGCACCAAATGTACAAGGCTACGGTTACTGCGTGTTTGCTGAAGTGATTGAAGGCATGGACGTTGTTGAAAAAATCAAAGGCGTACAAACTGGGAACATGGGCATGCATCAAGATGTGCCTTTAGAAGACGTTGTAATTGAATCGGCAAGCATTGTTGAATAAACCGGTCACTTATTTCATCTCAGATCTGCACTTAAGTGCAGATCGGGATGATATCAACGCATGCTTGTTCCGTTTTCTGGAAACCGAAGCTAAACAAGCTGACGCCTTATATATTCTCGGCGACTTATTTGAGGTCTGGATTGGCGATGACAACATCACCGAGTTTTCAGAAAGCATCGCTGAAGCACTTCGTACATTAAGCAAAACTGTCCCTATTTACTTTATTCACGGCAATCGTGATTTTGCGATTCGTGAGGAATACGCTGAAAAAGCGGGTATGACAATTCTCCCCGAACAAGACGTGATTAATTTATATGGGCGCTTAGCCTTAATCATGCATGGTGATGAATTGTGTACACGCGATGTGGCATATCAGAAATTCAGGAAAAAATCTCGCAGTTGGTGGTGGCCACGTCTAATGTTATTGCTTCCTTTAAGTATGCGAAAAAACATCGCAGAGAAAGGCAGAGAAACAAGTAAAAACAATCAAAAACAACTCACCGCAGATATCATGGATGTTACTCAGTCTGAAGTCGAAGACGCTATGCGCAATCACGAAGTGGATCTCTTAATCCATGGACATACCCACCGCCCCTTCGTTCACCACTTCAAAATTAACGGCAAACCCATGCAACGCATCGTCTTGGGAGATTGGTACGATCAAGGAAGCATCCTAGTAGCAACGCCCGATTCACTCGCGTTAGAAACCCGACAATTTTAAATCAGACAATATGGCCAAAAGTGTTTGAAAAACAACTCATTGATGTCTATCATTCCAAGTTGAGTTTTCATTAACCCTCAGACTCGACGCCCAACAGGTAGTAGAAAGCGTCATCACATTCTTGCAATTTGATAAGGACATCTAACATGTTCAAAAGAAGCATCAAGTACTTAGTACTGGTTGTGATAAACATCGTGATTCTCGCCGCACTTTATATTCAACAAAATCAGAAAGACTCTGACGCGATAGATACCGACTATATGATCAGCTTACTTGACGCCAATACTAAGTTAGAGGCAGAAATAGAGGCACTTGAGGCAAAGAACAGTCTCCTAGAGTCTTCAAGCGAAAGCGCTCAAACGCAATTGACCCAGACAAGAGGGTTAGTTGATAGAAATATTGCACAACTTGCTCAATGTCGTAATGACCAAGCTGCAGCGTTAGCATTATCCAAGCAACAGGCGCGAGAACGAGCAAAAATCACCAGTAGCCAGGTCTACAATGCCGAAGAGTGCAGTGATAACGCTGTCCAAGCTAGTTTCTTAGGTAAGCAATTAAATTCAATGAAAGAACGCATGGCTGATTTGAACAATAAAAACAGCGACCTTTCGACACAAACTCAAGTCCTTCGCAATGAACTTGCCAAGGTAAATGAAGAGTCATTAAGATTTTCTAAAGAAAAGTTGCGTTTACAAGAAACTATCCGTGAATTAGAAAGAGATTTGTCTAGCAATATTTATTTGAAACAGGTCTATACCACCCCCACATACTGTCAGCCGCCGCGTTTTGAAGAACTCGTCTGTGTTGAAAGGTTACTTGTTCGTCCACAGTTTAGTAAAAAACCGACAACTGATGTGAGAACCACCCTGCGCGATCCAAATGGAAAAGTGATAGGTCGCTTCAGTTTTGATTCAACGAAAGCTAAGTTAATAAACTTCCCCTTCCCTCGTGACTCTGAATCGCAAGCCGGTGAATATACCGTGACTTTCGAAGTCAATGAAATGGAGTTAGTGGAGAAGCTTGAGCTCAAACATTAAACAAAAACAACGAGGAGTCGTTTATGAGAACGGTTGTCTATGTATCCGGTACGTTTGATCTTTTCCACCGCAATCATCTAAAAATGATTGAATACGGCGCCGGCTTGGGCGATACCTTGATTGTCGGCGTTAGCACAGATGAACTTGTTTGCACATACAAAAAGCCACCTAGCGTTCCGTTTGAAGAGCGTATAGCCATTATTGAAGCGCTAAAGTACCCTGATGTCGTTATTCCACAGCGTTCCTTAGAGCACTCAGAGCGTGTAAAAGACCTAAATATTGATATTTTTGTTGTGGGTGATGATTGGCGTGGTAAGTATGACTATTTGCGAGACTTAGGTGTGCAAGTGTTCTACTTCCCTTACGGCGCTGGCGTAAGCAGCTCGAACTTAAAAACGAAAATATATAATCAATACAAAAAACTGGTTGATGAAGCAGATGTTCACCAAAACCCTGAGGTGAAGTAATGCTGAACGTGCTAATAACAGGTGGTGCAGGTGATTGGGCCAGTAGTTTTAAGGAGCAACACCAGCAACGCTTCGACATCACAACAGTTAGCCGCAAAGACTTAGATGTAAGCTCACCAGAAGCCGTCGCAAATTTCTTTGCCGACAAGTCCTTTGATGTTGTCATCAATAATGCTGGCAGCATTCATCCGGCACGTTTTGCAGATGCCGATCCCCAGAAGTGGATAAACGATATCAACGTAAATTTAATTGGTACGTTTTTGGTATCACAAGCTGCAGTTAAAGCGAAACCAGATACGCAAATTATTAATATCTCTTCAACCGCAGCTTTCAATGCCTATGGCAATTGGTCTTCTTATTGCAGTGCGAAAGCTGGTGTATTAACACTATCTAAGAGTTTAGCAAATGATGGATATGATGCTTATTGTGTTTGCCCTGGTGCCATTGATACGAAATTTAGAGATGGTTTAAATCTGTCAAATGCTAATGCCATGACTTGCGAGCATTTGAGTAAATATATCGTGGATATTATTGATGGGAAATATCAAAGTGGAGACGTGCTATTCATCCGCAAAGATGAGTTTGTGCTCAATCCCTGAGTAGGTACACCACTGTGAAAACGAAAGTCATCATCGCTCGACACAATCAGCTCAGCTTCAATTTGTGCGAATTCATTCACTCTTACTGATATATCTTGCCCAGCGATTGACTCAGCCAGCGTCAAATAGTCTTCAAAATGGCGTGCTTCAGACCGTAATAACGAAACATAAAAATCGCCCAGCTTTTTATCTACAAATGGCGCTAACTTAGCAAAGCGTTCACACGAGCGCGCCTCAATAAAGGCCCCACAAATTAGCTTGTCAATTAGCGCGTTCGGCTCGTGCGTTTTTACATGCTTAAGCATGCCTTTTGCGTAACGACTTGAACTGATGTTTTCATACGACACCTGATAATGCTCCATCATTTCAAGTACTTGATAGAAATGATGTAACTCTTCCTTTATCAACAAGACCATTTTATCAACGAGCTCTTGTCCGTATTGATTACCTTCAAGCGCCATCATAGATTTATTAAGCTTGTTATGCTTCGCTAAATCTCGCCAATCTCCTTGCATTCGATAAGTGAAGTCTTCGTATGGCTTTAACCAAGCTAGCAGTGCCTGAGCACTTTCTTTGTCCACCGCGTAACGACGAATCAAAAACATGGCACTTTGTGCTGCTTTAAGTTCACACACTAAATGGTCAAGTAGCACAATAGAAAGATTTTTCGGCTTAATAGCCTCATCTACCCAAGCTTGAGGTGTTTCGCATAGAAGAAATGCGTTAATTGGCGCTAATAAACCTTGGATATTTTCTGCTTGGGTCATAAAGACTTTCACTCTGTTGCTGTGACGGCTGATTGAAAAAGGTGAGAGGTTTATCACCTCTGGAATTCGCTCAGGATTATCGATCCTGAATTATTCAGGCGTGCGAATGATAACTGAGTCGGCCTATTCAGACAATCACTAAGCAACAAGCCTTTAATTTCTCGAGGCTATTTTATTTGTCCATAAGGCACCTAACATTGCAAGCAAGAAGCCAGGTATCATCATTAGCTGTGGCACTTCATCTGCAACAAGCCATGCTATTAAGGCCCCAACCGCAGGTACCATGAACATGATAGAAGCAACTTTTGCTATAGAGCCCTGCCTAACCATTGCAAACATTAATAAGATGCCAACAATCGAATTACCAATCACTAAAAATGAAATTGCCCCCCAAAAAGGTAGGCTACTTTCCATAACAAAGCCTTCAAAGAACAAAGCAAAAGGGATAGATATCGCGGAGGCAAACGCATATTGCACCCATGTAGCAACAATAGGATGAACACCTAGCTTTCTCTGCTTTTCAATGACTTGGCCGATAGAAAGTCCAACTACGGCGGTAAAACCAAGGATAGCTCCCAATAAATATCCTTCATTTCCATCCATATCTACACCAATAATTAGAGCTGCGCCTAATAAACCCAAACTTAAGCTAGCCCATACATTCCACGCAGGCACTCTCTTGGCGAGTAATGCACTAGAGATAATAACCAAAACCGGTTGTGACGCCGCAAAGAGAGCCATAATACTCGCGCTCGCCCCCAGTTTCATTCCAAGGTAAATACTGCCGAAGTGACCTATATGTAAGAAAAGCCCGGTCCCCATTAATGCGTAGGATTGGCGAAAATTAGGTATCGGTAATCGCCATAAAAGTACCAAAGGGGTAAGAACTAAAAATGCACCGAAAAATCGGAACGCCAACAGATTGAATGGTTCGGTATAAACCAACGCAAGTTTACCCATGGCATAACCAGCACTCCAGACGAGTAAAAACAGAACGGGATAGAATGGTTTCAGAGCTGCGAGCACAGTGGAACTTCGTTAGGGATGTATAGGTAGATGCTAGCATTTTACCTGAGTTATTCAACGCGATTATAGTCGTATTGACCTCTAACAAAATTGAAAGCTCGCTTGAAAACTTTCATAGCTAAAACTGAAGTCGCATATCGCCACTTGTTACTTTGCATTATGGTAGTTGGCACAAGCCAAGATTAACTAAAAAAATAATTCATCAAATCATGCTCTTCACTGTAATTGCGCAGCATGAAGACAGAATAATAGAAGGTAATGAGCATGTCTTACAACACTGAATATCAAGCATCCATAAACGATCCTGAGGCATTTTGGCGAAAAAAAGCGACGGACTTACCTTGGTTTAAAGCACCAGAACAAATTTTATCTGAAGACGATAATGGGATTGCAAGATGGTTTGCCGATGGTGAAATGAACACTTGCTACATGGCGCTTGACTATCATGTAGAGCAAGGCCGTGGCGATCAAACTGCTATCATTTACGACTCACCGGTGACCTCAACTAAGCAAAAAATCACGTATCATGACTTGCTCGAGAAAGTAGCTCACTTCGCGGGCCTAATGCAAAGTCATGGTGTTGGTAAAGGTGATCGCGTCGTCATTTATATGCCTATGATAGCCGAGGCAGTCATCGCCATGCTAGCGTCAGCTCGGATTGGCGCCATCCACTCGGTTGTTTTTGGTGGTTTTTCTGCACACGAGCTCGCAGTTAGAATTGACGATGCCCAACCTACCCTATTAATAACCGCTTCGTGTGGCATAGAAATCAATCGAACCATTGAGTACAAGCCCATGGTTGATGAAGCAATTAGACTCGCTTCTCACAAACTAGACAAAGTTATCTTGTTACAACGAAAGCAATGCCTGGCCTCAATGCAAGAAGGTCGCGATATTGATTGGGCTAGCGCGGTCTGCAAAGCACCGAGAGCAGACTGTGTCAGTGTAAAAGGAACAGATCCTCTTTATATTCTTTACACCTCAGGAACAACGGGTAAACCCAAGGGTGTTGTGCGCGATAATGGTGGTCACGCAGTCGCCTTAAAATACTCGATGTCTGCTGTCTACAATATGCAGCAAGGCGATGTATTTTGGGCTGCTTCTGATGTTGGCTGGGTAGTTGGTCACTCGTATATTGTATATGCTCCACTATTGCACGGTTGCACTAGTATCGTGTATGAAGGCAAGCCTGTTAGAACGCCTGACGCTGGTGCATTTTGGCGAGTCATTGAGGAATACAAAGTCAATGCTATTTTCGCTGCCCCAACTGCGTTTCGTGCAATAAGAAAAGAAGATCCAGAGGCATCTTTGTTGGCAAATTATGACCTATCCAGCTTACATAGTATTTTCATGGCGGGTGAACGTCTTGACCCACCAACATATGAATGGACTAAACAGAAAACCGCAAAACCAGTCATTGACCATTGGTGGCAAACCGAGACTGGCTGGGCAATTGCTTCTAATTTGGTCGGAATTGAAAAGTTAGAGACCAAACCGGGCTCTGCAACGAAACCTGTACCAGGCTTTCATGTGCAGATTTTGGATAACAATGGAAAGCCTCTACCTGCAAATACTCAAGGCTCTATTGCCATCAAGTTGCCTTTGCCGCCAAGTTGTTTAGCCAGTATTTGGGGCGATTTCGATCGTTTCGCTTCTGGCTATTTAACCGAATACCCCGGTTACTATTGCTCCGGAGATGGTGGTTACATTGATGAAGACGGATATTTATTTGTTATGGGTCGGACTGATGATGTCATTAATGTTGCCGGTCACCGCTTATCAACTGGCGAAATGGAAGAGATTCTAGCAGCTCATGATGCCGTTGCTGAGTGCAGCGTCATTGGCGTCTATGATAGTTTAAAAGGGCAAGTCCCTGTCGGTTTGGCCTTGTTAAAAGACGGCGCTACCATCAGCGAAGCAGAGCTTCAGAATGAGCTAGTGGCAATGGTGAGAAAAGAAATAGGTGCTGTGGCCTGCTTAAAGCAGACCATCGTTGTGCCCCGCTTGCCAAAAACACGCTCAGGCAAAATCCTCAGGAAGCTTTTGCGTCAAATAGCAGAAAACCAAGATTTTATCACTCCCTCCACAATAGACGATCCTAGTAGCGTAGATGAAATCAAAGCCATCATGCAAAGCAATGGTTTGGTAAAGGAGCAGGCAGAAGCCTAAACTCAGTAATCTACTTAAGGCATAAGACCAAGAGGTCGTGCACTTGCATTTAGCAAGTGCACACTCGAGTGCATTGTTATCTCTTATCTCTGGAAATATCCTTCCACCTAAGCATTTCTAATACTCGGGCTGATGCGCCATGGTAAAAGCCTATTTCTACATCGTAACGCTTCGGGTTTCTGAACGTACCGAACACAATATCAAAAATAGGTAAGTCACTGTAGTTGTATGCATGTATGCCTTTAGCATGGTGAATACTATGACTTTCTGGGCGTTGAATGATGTAACCCAGCCAATGGGGTGTGCGGATATTGCAATGTTGAAAAACAACTAAAAATTGCGATATCAGCAAAAAATAAGTCGCCGCTTGCGGGCTAATACCCACCACTAACACTAAACCAATACTACCAAGAAAGGTAAACCCAATCATATCGAAAGGACTAAAGTAGAAAGCACCTACCGTATCTACTCGCTCTGCGCTGTGATGCATTTGATGAAAAATACGCCACAGGGAATCACTCTGATGCATACAACGATGCCACACATACAATAGTCCTTGGAAGACCAGTAAAGCTATCAGAACACCCAGCCAAGTGCTCACCTGTGTTAGATCAAATAGTTGATAAGCTTGTAAATATTTGTCCCAAATTAATGGCAAATATGTGGCCACATAAAAGTAGACGATGAACGATATACCCCCTCTTAAATACCAGCCTTTGCTGATCGGCTGATATCTCGCAGGAAACGCCTTTTCGACAATGAATAGTAGAAAAAATAAAGCGAGCAACGATAGTGAAATAGGGTCTATAAGCACTTCAATTGGATTAGGCACAGCAGTTTCCTTAAATTAGATTGCGACAATTCCTATTTTGTAACTTCTCGTGTTATTTACATGAATTATCAGTAACACTTGCCTAATGATTACCTAACGAATGAATAAGCTTACGTTATGCAACAAGACTTATACGACATAAATAGTTAATATTGGAAATACACCATGGTTAGGAAAGACTAGGTTCATGATTTATCGTGTCTCTCAATATGATATCAATACAACGCAATTTACATTTAGTGATTCGGGCAAGACGGTGCCTGTTGAACCAAAAGTATTTGATGTCATTGTCTATTTACTGAATCATCGAAATACCGTTATTTCTCGTGACGAATTGTTTGCACAAATCTGGGCCAACCGAGAAGTGACTGATACAACCTTAAGCAACCACATTAAAAGTGCTCGCAAACTGTTCGGTGATAGCGGCGAATTACAAAGCGTGATCAAAAC
Source organism: Brumicola blandensis (assembly GCF_031846165.1). Classification (NCBI taxonomy): domain Bacteria; kingdom Pseudomonadati; phylum Pseudomonadota; class Gammaproteobacteria; order Alteromonadales; family Alteromonadaceae; genus Brumicola; species Brumicola blandensis. Next base: position 286,166 of record NZ_JAVRIE010000001.1, on the reverse strand, counting down.
AATTCGCGGGCGTGGTTACCAGTTTGTAGCTGATGTTGAGGAGTTGGCTCAGCCTCAATTGAATGAAATACCAGTAAAGAATCAACGAAACATTAGGCGCCTAACTACACTATTTATCTCAATCGTATTGTTTATTGGCTTTTGGCTATGGTGGACCAACGAAACGTCAGTAAGTAACGAAGATAAACGACGGCTTGTGCTTGTATTACCTTTCGCCGTGTCGTCTGTTGAACATGAAAAATGGCAAGCGTTCGCTGATCAAATGACAAGGGAAGTCATACGAAAACTAAACCATGTTCCTGATTTGAGAGTCATTCCTGCCTCTTCCGCATTTATTTTTAGAGAGGATCCTTCTTACTCTCATATTCGCAATAAATTACCGGACGTTAGTTATGTCTTGAACGCTGTAATCAATCACAGTGGCAGTGGCAGTGGCTACATTCGAATAAGCGCCGATATGGTTGGCCTACAATCAGAAAAGCTCATTTGGAGTCGAGACTTTGAAACTAACGTCAATGAGTCAAACTATTTTACGATTCAAAATAATATTGCCAATACCGTGACTGAGTCATTGGAGATTGTATTAGGCGAGGGCGAAAAAGCCCTATTGAGTGCACTACCTACGGAAAACTTAGCGGCCTATGAGCTCTATGTTAAAGGTCAAGAACAACTTAACCTCCTCAACCATGCATCGTTGTTGCGATCAATTGAACTGTTTGACCAAGCAATCACATTAGACCCTACGTTTATTCTCGCTTTAGTCGCGAAAGCGAATGCCTACCGCATTATTATGGCATATTTTGAAAAGCCTGCGGATGTGCTACCAAAGGTCATTACGTCGGTAAATGCAGTACTGACTCAGGATCCCCAATCAGCCGAGGCTTTATCAGCATTAGGCTTAGCTTATGTGCTTGCTTGGCGATGGGAAGATGCATGGAAAATTCTCAACAGAGCAAAAACAGCTAACCCAGATTTAGCATTAACAGAACTAGGCTTTGCGCTCTACTTTGCATCAATGGGAGATAAAAAATCAGTCAATCGAGCATTGCAGAAAGCAACAATGCTAGACCCATTAAATGTCGAAATTGCTGATTGGGGACATTGGGCTTTGGCCATGGTAGGCGACCTAGAGTTTGCTAGGGAATGGGCAAAAAAACAAATACGCTTACATCCTCAGGTAGGGATGGTTTTCAGCGGTGCTAGTGTTTCTTCAGCCTTAGATGGTGACTATACTGGCGCAATTGAAATAGCGGAAAAAGGGATTAAGCTCGACCCAGAATCTCCATATGCTTACTTAGCATTGGCTCAAGCTTATGGGTATGCTGGTAAAAAAGAAAGAATACCCTCATTACTTCAAAAGGCAGAATCACTGAATAAGTATATGTGTCCCTATGAAAGTGCAGTCAACTACATCATTTTAGATGACTTTGAACGGGCATTTTCACTTTTGAATGAAGCGGTCTCATCTCGTTCAAATTGCTTAGTGTTCACCCGTGTCGATAAGAGACTCGAGCCTATTAAAAATGATCTACGATATGATGCCCTGCTTACTCGTATCGGACTAGACGATAATTCATTAGCTAAGCATCTGAAATAAAGGGTAAAATTATACGTTGGGGTCCAGTATGAGAACCGCTTATTCAGCCTTAATTGCTGCACTCCCAAACCTTCAACTAGAACAAAAGATACTACTCGCACAACAACATTAATAAGAATCGTTATCATTTGCATTGACTATCTTATTACATGCCTATAGAATGCCCGCAAATAATGAAATTATCTCAATATTAGTGGAGTTAACATTGAAGTTTACAAAAACCTGCTTAGCAATTTCCGCCGTATTAGCGGCGAGCTCTTTTTCAAGCAAAGCTAACTTAGATGCGGCAGAGGCTGTTGAAAGGATCACTGTTAGAGGTGCTTTCTTTGGGCAAAATTCTGCAGACTCATTAAAAACACCTACGGCTCTAATCAATGTACCATCTTCCCTTTCGGTCGTTGATAAAATCCAGATTGAAAGACAATCGTTAAGCAGCATGGCAGATATTCTTCAGTACACGCCAGGAGCTTCCGCAGGGCAAGGTGAAGATCATCGCGATCAAATGACCATTCGCGGGCAAAATACAACAGCCGACTTCTTCATTGATGGTCTGCGCGACGATGTGCAATATTTCCGTCCTTTATACAACCTTGAGCGCGTAGAAATATTACGCGGCTCTAACGCCCTACTCTTTGGTCGCGGTGGCGGTGGCGGTATCGTTAACCGTGTTTCAAAAACAGCTGACTTAACCGATAGTTTTGCGTCAGTGAATGCCGGGATTGATACTTTCTCTGCCCATTCGGTTTCACTTGATATCAATCGCAAGATCGACGATGAACAAGGGCTCCGAGTAAACGCATTCTACGAATCAATGGAAAACCATCGTGATGGGAAAGAAGGCGATCGCGTTGCAATTAACCCGACCTACTCTGTTTATGTTGGTGAAGAAACCAAGTTAACGTTGTCATATGAATACGTCGATGATGAGCGCGTTATTGACCGTGGTGTGCCGTCAAATGGTAATGAACCATTGGTGGGTCAAGATGAAACGCTTTTTGGCGATCCAGACTTCAACCTTACGACTTTTGAAGGTCATATCGCTCGAACGGTACTTGAACATAACATTAACGATGACTGGTCAATAAACGGTACATTGCAATTTGCTGACTACGATAAGCTATACCAAAACTTTTACCCTGCCGGATATGATGCAGAAACGAACCTAGTGACGATTGATAACTACATCGATCCGACACAGCGTGAAAACCTTATTCTGCAAATCAATGCTGTTGGTCAAATTATGACAGGAGAGATTGAGCACACTATCCTAATGGGTGCAGAATATGGTAATCAAGACACTGCAAACAAACGTGATGAATTACGTTTCAACGGCAGTGATAAGTTTACTATCCCATTGAATAGTATCTTTGTGGCGCCCCCCATTGAAGAGCAGCGCAATACCAGAGACAGAGCATCTGACGTAACATTCACATCGGTGTTTTTCCAAGACGAAGCTCGCGTCACCGATTGGTTAATTCTTGTCGCAGGTTTGCGTTACGACAGTTTTGATATTGATGTTACAGACAATGTTGCCCTTCGAAACGATACCCAGGGTTTGTTTGGCCGCAAAGATACTGAAGTATCGCCAAGACTTGGTGCTATCTTTAAACCAGATGAGAACCTGTCTCTGTATGTTAGTTATAGCAAATCATTTTTGCCGCGCTCTGGTGATCAATTTTTAACGCTTAATCTGAGCAGTGAAGCGCTTGCGCCTGAAGAATTCTTGAATAAAGAAATCGGCGTAAAGTGGAATCCAACAGATACGCTTGCAGTAACTGCTGCAATTTTTGAAATAGAGCGTGAAAATGGCACTGTGGTTGACCCTAGCAACCCCGAACGTTCTCTACTTACTGGCACAGAAACCAGTGGATTTGAAGTACAAGTGGTCGGTTATCTTACTGACCAATGGCAAATCAACGCAGGTTATAGCCAACTAGATGCTGAGGAAATGGGCCGAGTTAGCGATGGTATCGTTAGCAACCGAACTTTGTCGCAAGTCCCTGAGAATATGCTATCGCTTTGGAACAACTATGAATTTAGCGAAAAGCTGAGTTTAGGTCTTGGTTTTGTATATCAATCGGAGCAGTTCGCTTCTTTGTCTAACACCGTTGAGCTACCTAGTTTTACTCGCGTTGACCTAGCAGCTTATTACCAAGTTAACGAGAAAACCAGTGTTCAATTCAATATTGAAAACCTCTTAGATGAAGCGTATTTCTCAGCTGCTCACAATGACAACAACATTACCGTCGCTGAGCCAGTGAATGCGAGAGTGAGTGTCAGTTACAAGTTCTAAGTGTCACAAGCTTGCTGCATAGCACTTGAATAAATCGCAAGCAAATAAGAAGGCCACTCAAATGAGTGGCCTTTTTTATCACACTTTAATAACCCGTCCGATAACGCGTTTTGTGTCACCTAGCATCTCGCTCGCTGCGCGCCGTATCTTCAGTAACAATAAATAAGCAATTGGCACCAAAAATAAACTCGTTACCGTACTGAAAATAAGGCCGCCAATAATGGCAATCGCCATGGGAGCATAAGGAGGGCCATCTCCGCCAATATTGACGTTACCTATCGCCAATGGCAATAGACCCAATACCGTGGTTGATACTGTCATCAGAATGGGTCTTGCTCGAGTCAAACAACCTTCAACAATCGCCTCTGGAACCGACATGCCCAAATTCGCAAGCTGGTTAATTCTATCGACCAAGACGATACCGTTGTTCACGACGATGCCCATTAAGATCAGCATGCCTATCATCCCCATCACTGTCATTGAATTTCCAGTGATTAAGAAGGCCCAAAACACGCCTGTAATGGAAAAAATCAGAGAGGTTAAAACGGCTGTAGGTAATAAAAGTGATTCAAATAAGGCCGCCATGACTATATAAATCATCACCACAGCAAGCAGCATATTCGTCAGCATAATCGACTCATCTTCGTCTTGACGCTGAAAGCTTCCTTCTAAAGACCATGAATAGCCAGATGGCAATTCAATGTTTTGCAAAATAGACTGAATTTTTTCGCGAGCTTCATCAATGGTGACATCTTCTTCCAAATTGCCACCGATACTTAATGAGGTTTGGCGACTGCTACGCTGAATTTGTGATAAGCGGGGTTGTACTGTCATTTCTGCAACCATGTCTAAGGTCACATTTTGATCGCCATCTCTAAATATCACTAGGTTCTTCAAGCGATCAACAGAGGTCTGTAGTGATTCGTCGTACATTAAACGAATGTCGATTTCCCCTTCACTGTCGTTTCTAAACGTACGCAAATTAGAGCCTCTCAAAGCGGTGCTAACGATAGTGGCCACATCACTGCTGCCCAGTCCAAAGCGATAAGCTTTCTCGCGGTCAACTTTCAATTGCAGTTCAAGATCTTGGCTATCCACATCGGTTTTCACGTCTGTGATCCCATCAACGCTGTTGAGTATTGGTACGATTTGATTAGCAAGTGTTAGTAATGTTTCAGATGAGCGGCCAAATAATGTTACTCGAACACCACCTCCAGAACCCTGATCCCATTGAAACGTGGGCTTAGCCCTGGCAAAACGTGGGAAGCGCTCTTTCATTGCTTCTTTTAACTCTTTCACTTTAACGGGCAAATCGGGTTCTAAGGTAATACCTGAAACGGCAAAGCCTGCGGTGAAATAGGTGTAAACCTGCTTAATATGAAACTCTTCCTGATTAGCATACAAAAAATCTTCCATTTTCGTGACTGTAAGCTCTACCTCATCCAAGTTGTAATTACCTTGAATATCATAGTTCAACCAAATCCGGTCTTGATTAGCGTTATTGTCTTCATCACTATTTATGAAGGTAAATGGAATGGCGGTGCTTGCTAAAATGCCAAAAGCGATGAGTACTGTTATCTTTTGATGAGATAAGGTCCAACGCAATACTCGCTCGTAATTTGCCTTGAATATGGAATTCTTAGCCACTTTGGGCTTAGGTTGGATTTTTAGCTTTGTCGTCAATAGTGGGATAAGTGTTTGCGCGAGTAAAAGTGAGGCAAACAAAGAGATACAAATGGAAACAGCCACGTGCTCTAGAAATACGGTCAGCTCGGCTTTCACACCCACGATATTTGGTAAGAATACAATTGCGGTCGTTGCCGTTCCAGCAATCACCGCTAAACTAACTAAGGATACACCCTTTTTAGTGGCCTCTATTTTACTCTCTTCTGTTTCTGCGTGATTTTTCTCACGCTCTTGGAATACGCTTTCAGTCACTACCACTGCGTTATCAACTAACATCCCAACAGCTAACATTAAGCCCATCAGTGATAAGATGTTTAGGGTATAACCCATAAAATACATGCATGCGAGCGTGATACAAATAGCAAACGGGACCGACAGAACAACAACCAAGGTGGTTGCAACGTTGCGAAGGAATAAATACAGCACGACCATCGACAGCAATGCGCCGATCAAGCCCGAGTTTAATAAGTCTTGCAATGAAGTGGTTACGCTGTCTGCTTCATCTTGCATAATAAAGACATTAATACCGTTAAACGCGGAACTATCCTTTGCTTCATCAATTGCGTTCATCACCGCAGTAGAGACCTCTACCAGGTTTGCGCCAGACTCTCTAAATATATTCAAACCAATGGCATGTGTTTTATCAAGATGGCGACCTTCATCTGCTTCTGGCGTCTCAAAGCTCACTTCAGCAATGTCACTCAAGCGCACGTTTTTTGCCACAATCAAGTCGGCGATTTCTTGCTTACTTTTATATTCGCCCTCGGGGTTGACCGTAATCTTTTGGTCCAAATCAAAGAATTGCCCTGCTGTCATAGAGAAGTTAGCTTGACGTAAAGTGTTGGTTAGCTGTGCAGTATCGATATGCAAAGCGGCGATACGATCAGGATCTAAGCGAATGGATATTTGTTTTTTTAATACACCGTACAGCTCCACTCTCGAAACGCCTTTAATGCGTTCAATTGGCATTTTTAAGTTGCGTTCTAATAAGTCGTAGGAGTTAGAAATATCGCGGTCACTGGAGAGCCTTAGTTGAAACACTGGCATATCTGCTAAGTTAAACTTAAATACCATTACCCGCTCAACATCGTCAGGTAGTAAGTGACGGATTGCGTCTATTTTTTCACGGGCCTCGATGCCTTTTGCCTTAATATTTTCATTCCAGTCAAAACGCACATTAATTTGTGCGTTGTTCTCGTTAGAAAAAGAGCGCAGGCGTTTAATACCCGACATCGTTGCTAATGCCTCTTCGACAGGACGCGTGATCATTTTTTCTATTTCTGCTGGCGTCGCATCTTCATATGGAATTTGAATAAACAATTCAGGAAAGTCGATACCTGGAAATTTTTCCAAGGGTAATAAGCGACTCGCGCCTAAGCCAAGCAGCAATAAAGAAAAGAACAGCATGGTAATAGTCACTGGGCGGCGAATAGCAAATGAAGCTAAGGCTGCCCCCGTATGCGATAACTTATCCATGAGAAACCTCCGCATCGTCAGTTAACACAGGCGTCGATTCCTTGCTCGTTTGAGCATAATGTTTACGATCAAAGATACTGTACAAAATAGGGATCAAGAACAGTGTTAACAATGACGCAAATAGCAGCCCAAATATTACAGTCACTGCCATAGGTGTGCGAATTTCTGCGCCTTCACCTAAACCAATCGCCATCGGTAAGAGGCCCAAAACGGTCGTCAGTGTGGTCATCAGAATTGGACGCAAACGGCTATGAGCAGCATCGATAATCGCCTCCATTTTCTCTGTACCCGCTTGGCGCAACTGGTTAATTCTATCAATAAGTACAATCGCGTTGTTCACCACGATACCTGCCAACATTATCAAGCCAATAAACACCACGACACTAATGTTCGTGCCAGTAATAAACAAACCATATACGGAGCCAGCACAAGCCATGGGCACGGTGAACAAGATTAAGAAAGGATGTAAGAAGGATTCAAACTGTGAGGCCATGACAATATAAACCATGAACACAGCCAGCGCTAACGCTAGGTAAAGTGATGAAAAGCTTGCCTCCATCTCTTCGCTCTGCCCTGCTACTTTGGCATCTAATGATAATGGAACTTGTGTTTCATCAATGATCTTTTGCGCTTCAATTGCAGCGGTACCTAAATCACCATAGGCTAGGTTAGCACTGACTAAGACAACACGTTGTTGATCAACGCGAGAAATCTCACTAGGGCCAACGGACATTTCAACATCGGCCACAGTTGCCAGTGTGACTGCCGGTGAAGAACCTGGGTTCACAATCAACTGACCAATATCCGCAACAGAATTACGTTGGTCGCTTTGATTGCGAACAAGGATATCAATTTTACGATCATCAATACTAAATTTAGTCGCAATTTCGCCACCTACTTTGGCCGCAATTAAACGTGATACATCCGGTGCATTTAAACCCAATTGCGCAAGTTTTGCATGGTTGAAGTTTATTTTTAACTCTGGAGAACCTGTTTGCAAAGAGCTTTTCACATCAGCAAAGCGCTTATCTTCACCTAAAGCACCTGCGAGTTTATCTCCATACTGCTTGAGTAGCGCAAGGTCATAACCTGCAATTTCAATTTCTAGTGGCGTTGAGAAACTAAATAACTCAGGTGTACCAAATTTACTTTGCACGCCGGCTTTTCTTGATAAATGAGCGCGCATGGCTTCCCGCACTGCATTCGCTTGCTCTGGCGTAGTGCCATCTTTCATCACGACATTGAGCTTGCCCCAATAGTCTCCGCCCTGTGCTGGTGAGGCATTCATTAAACTACCTGTACCTGCCAATGAATAGGTTCTTTCAACCCCTTCTTGAACTTGCGTGAAACTGGCTAGTTCACTTAACACTGCATCAGTCGTTTCTAATCGTGTACCAGTAGGCAAGGTAACTTCCACATCAAACTCGCCTTGCGCAAGCGGTGGAATCAGTTCTAAACCGATTCGTGGTAATAGTAAGATAGAAAGTAAAGATACCGCCATGATGGACATCATCACTAATACACGCGCTTTCAATGCCCCTTTTAGAGCGACAAAATAACTGGCAGACAAAACGTTATATACTTTATCGAACACCCATAAAACAGGTTTAAACAAATAAGACAACGCGACTGCAAGAAGTTTATAGATACTTAATACCAGGGTAACGAAAACAGCTGGAACATAGTAAAAAACTAGCTTAATTAAGCCCCTAAATGGCGCTCCCAGGTAGTAGAAAAATATACCGACTTTACTCGTTGGCTTTGTACGTGACGAGCGTGGGCCTAAGTCGAGACCTGGTGCATCATTACTATTCGTTGCACCGGCTTTATCACGCGCAGCTAGCATTGGTATCAATGTTAGCGCAACAACTAAGGATACAGCTAAGGCGAATGTAACAGTGAGGGCTTGGTCGCTAAATAACTGCCCTGCAATCCCTTCAACAAACACTAAAGGGAAAAACACAGCCATAGTCGTTAAGGTAGAGGCAACAATAGCCATTGATACTTCAGATGTGCCTTTTGCCGCAGCTTCCTTCGCGTTCACTTTGTTCTTTTTGTGACGGTCAATATTCTCTAAAACAACAATACTATTATCAACTAACAAACCAATCGCGAGCGCGATACCGCCTAAACTCATAATGTTGAGGCTAATATCATAGCTATTCATTAAGTTAAATGTGGCAATGATAGATACCGGAATTGAAATAGAAATAATCAGCGTTGGCCAGATATTTTTTAAGAAGAAATACAAGATAAACATCGCTAAAACACCGCCAATAATGGCTGCCGACTTCACCTCATCAATGGCACTAGCGATAAATTCAGACTGGTCATACACTTTTTGAATTTCATACTCATCCGGCATATTGTTTTGCAAACGCTCTAAGCGTTTTGCTACCGCATTTGCCACATCAACCGTGTTCGCATCACCTTCTTTATAGATAGCAATTTCGACACCTTCAAAACTATTGAAACGAGTAATAGAACTTCTTTCTTTGTATGAATCAATAACTTCGGCGACATCACTAAGCTTAATATAGCGCCCTTCTCTGCTCGCAATAAAGATGTTTCGCATATCGTCTAAGCTTTCGAACTGATTGATGGTACGCACCAAATACTCTTGAGAGCCATCTTCGACTCGACCGCCTGACGCATTGACGTTTTCGTCTTTTAAGCGTTGGATAATTTCATTCAATGAGATATTCAATTGGCTTGTACGCTGCTGGTTTATCAACACTTGTACTTCGTTTTCTAAACCTCCGCCAACACGAACTGATGCAACACCTTCCACTGATTCAATACGACGCTTAATTTCTTCTTCTGCGTAGGTCCGCACACGTTTGGTAGTATTAACATCCATCACCGTGAGTGAAGCACTATCGCTTTGCTCGGCATCGATGTTCTTGCTTCCCAGCCCATAACGCATAATAGGATCTAAACTTGGATTAAAACGCAGTAGTAAGGGACGAGTCACATCCAAAGGCAGAAAAAGCACATCTAGCTTTTCGCGTACTTCCAAGCTTGCCATGTCCATTTCTGTGCCCCATTCAAACTCAAGCACAACGTCAGACTGTTCAGCTTTTGAAGCAGAGACCACTTTTCTTACGCCTTTCACAACGCCAACCGCTTCCTCAATAGGTTTAGTCACCAACTGCTCCACTTCCCCTGGGGCGGCACCAATATAATCAGTGCGAATAGTCAGGGTTGGATAAGATAACTCGGGTAATAAGTTAATGGACAAACGAGACAGTGAAACGAAACCAAAAAGCAATACAGCTAAGGTAAACATCCACACTGTGACCGGCCGATTAACAGCAACGTCGATGATTTTCATGGTGAACTTCCTTATTAACCGTTTACGATTTCAACAGTAGCGTTGTCTTTCAGGTTTTGATGGCCTGTTATCACTACCTTTTCAGTACCCATCAAACCATCAATCACTTCAACCAAATTACCTTCTTGATAACCGATTTTGACTGCTACCTTTTTCGCCATACCTTGGTCATCAACAACAAACACATTCACTTTGTCATCTATCGCTAGCATCGCTTTACGAGGGATTAGTGTAGTATTGTCACGGGTGTCATAATTCAATTTTACTTGAGTGAACATGCCAGACTTTAATTGGTTTTCATCGTTTGGTACTCGAAGTGTGACCTTAAATGTGCCGGTTTTAGAATCGATAACGGGGCTAATACGCTCAACGAAAGCATTGACGGGTTTGTCACTCAATGCAGTCACAATTAGGCCTGCTTTTTGGTCTTTATGTACTTTGGAGAGTTCTTTTTCTGGCAAATACACAATGCCATATAGCTCTTTTTGCTGAACGATGTGAAACATTCTTTCACGTTGGAAGGATTCGGTTAAGTTTCCTACCTTCGCGTTTCTTTCAGCTATATAACCACTGATAGGTGCCACAATGGTCGCTTCTTTCAAATCAAGCTCAGCTAGCGCCAAGGTGGCTTTTGCAGATTCATACTGTGCGGTGATCTTATCGTAGGTATCATCACTCACCAGTTTTTGATTATAGACTTTATTGATTTTAGCTAACTCTTTTTCAATTCCTTGCATGTCGGCTTCAGCGCGCTTTAGGGCTAACTCGTAGCGAGTTGGTTCTAGCTTCGCAAGCACTTGGCCTTTTTCAACATAATCACCTTCTTCGACCATGATTTCTTCAATGATGCCTGACGCTCGCCCAACAACAAAAGCTTCTTCTTTCGCTTCTAGTACCGCTGTTGTTTGATAATTTGAAGAGATACTTCCAACAGCAACCGAGTCGACTTCTACCGGAATTGGGATGATTTTTTCTTCAACAACATCACCAGCTTGCTCAGAATCTTTGTTTGCTGCAGCTTGTCCGCAAGCGCTTAAAGAGACAGTGAGTGCCAGAATAGAACTACATAGGAGTAATTGAAGTGAAGAGCTTTTGTTTGCTTGATCATCATGAGAGTAAGTCATGGGTTTCCCTTATTGAGTCTGTGCTATCAAATTAAAAATGAATGTCACATCGCAATTGTTTAAATATTTATAGCTTGCGATGCGTGTTATCTATTAGTCGCGAGAAAAGCGCGAATCGTTGAAAACAAGTTTGCACCGACTGTGCCATTAATAATTAATCAATATTTTCAATAACTTAAGAATAATCGATTCCATTGATTGGTGAATAAAGCGATTAGAATTGGTGAGTTTTGCTAAATGTTGGCTAGAAAGTTTGTGGTTTGTGTTACAAACGGGGCGAATCTAAATATCCTGTTACAAACAAGTTACCCGTTCTGGCGATATCGAAGTCGCTTCCACTGCCGTCTCGGCACACAAGGTCATTGCAGAACACATCGCCACCTCAGCACACACCGTCATCTCCGCACACATCGTCATCTCCGCACACACCGTCATCTCCGCACACACCGTCATCTCCGCACACACCGTCATCTCCGCGAAGGCGGAGATCCCCTCTATATTCTCGAATATGCAAAAATAAAGTAGGTTCCCGCCTTCGCGGGAATGACTATGGATTTCGGAATGACAGTGGCGCGCGGGCATGGGTTCCCGCCTTCGCGGGAATGACTATGGAGCCGGGAATGGCTACGGAGCCGGGAATGGCTACGGAGCCGGGAGTGCCTATGGAGCCCGGAATGACTATGGGGCGCGGGAATGACTATGGGGCGCGGTGATGACTATGGGGCGCGGTGATGACTAAGGCGACAGCGATTAAAAGTTTGGTTTATAGTCGTAGTCTTCTACTGTTCCTGATTGATGAAAATTCTCTAATGGTTCTTTTTTAGCGAAAGTCGAGTTAACTAAATTATATGGCACCATCTGAATCGAGTTATTAAAGTGTTCTACCGCTCTGTTATATATAGTGAGTGCAGCTGCAACATTGTCGTTCTTATCGCTGATTTCACTCATCAGCTCTTTAACTAGTTCTTTAGCACCTAATTCGGGATAGTTTTCAGCAGTCGCTTTGAAACTAGAAAACAAGGCATTTGATTTTGCCTCAACAGTACTAAGCGCTTGTACGTCAATATCATCTTTATCTAACTGGGAAATTGACTCTCTCAGCGCGGTGACTTTTTCAATAAAGTCACTCTCAAACTCTTTAAAGTCATTTGCCACCTCGGTGAGTTGAGGAATTAAGTCCTGTTTTAATTTTTCATAGGTAATGACGTCTGACCAAGCGCGTTTTGCTCGATTCAAATTGCTAATTATTGTGTTGTATAGAACAACAACAACAATGATTAAGCTGCCGATAATAATAGAAGTGATCATGATTTATCCTTGATGCGCTATTTGTTCTGGTTAATAAACTGCACTAATTCTTTAGTAAGCTCAAGTATTGGTATTGATGCTGGCTTATCAATCCCCTCTAGGTAACGTGTTGTTTCTTGCAATTTCGGCTTTCGTACTTCACTCGGAAACACCTGTTTTGGCAGCTCAATACATGCCACTGAATCACCGGTTACATCAAGTGACTTTACAAAGTTAAACTTGTCAGTGAATTCAAGCACGACCTTAGGTTCGAAAAACTTTGCAGCATGCATTTCAGTTAACGCCCTCACCTTGAATAACTTGTTAAAAGCACGGCTAGCGGAATCCCAGCGAGCTTGAAATCGTTTTGTATTTAAACTCAAATAATTAAAATCTGTAAACTGCACAAGCACACCGTATTTGTATTTTGTGGTTTTACTTTCAGTTGTTCGTGTTGTGCCATTACTATCGGTGCTAGTTGAAGTGCTAACATCAACATACTTAAATTCAAACAGAGTAAACGGGGTAGTATCGACACCACCTAAATACCGTTTAGTGATACTTTGCCCTTCATCCCCACATTTGAACAATGGAAAAAGCGCTTTTAACTGTCGCCAATATTCTTTGCCGTTATACTCGTAGTCTCTAACAATGCCTGCTTGAATTGCTACCGCCCTTACATACAAAAGATCGCCTGCTTTTTTAACGGTACTATATCTCATCCAAATGACAGCTATTGCGCCAATCGCACTCACACCGGCTGCGACTCTCAGCCACATGCGGTCCTCGTAAGTGAGATCCATTTGAGACCAGTATGACAATATGGCCATAAGTCCAGCAAAGGCGAGTGCCATTATGGCAAAAGTGTGATTGAACTGGTATTTCTGTTGTTTACTGAATGAGGTAATTGCTTCAGTTGCTTTGTCTATATCAGCTGGCGTTTTTGCCGTTATTGCTCTGGCTCTCAACTCAGCCAGGTGTTCCTTTAATGCTTTATTTCTCGATTTCACTCAGGTCTTGCCTTAGATATTTTTTACATACCAATACTATACTGCATTCTACTCATAGCTTGGGTGAATAAGTTTAAAAATCTAAATCACTGATTTGAATTTGACCAAATAGGAGGCTTACACCAAACTCTTGTTAAAGTTATGTTAATAATTTATATTACCTGTAACTTTTTCATAACACTTACAATTCCTGAAAAATAAAAACTAAGAATTGGGTGTCTAAAAAAGAATACTTGATGGCGCTATTATTCGGTGGGACTGCGCTGCCAAGGTCAAATGGAAATTTAATAACAACCTTGTTGTAGTAGGAGTCACAATGATATTGAATCATTTATGGGGAATTTATACTCATCCGAAAGAAGAATGGCAAACCATTGATAAACGCCATGAGTCTTATTTTTACGCGCTTAGTCACATTATGGTTATTGCACTGATACCAGCAGGCATGGCGTATTTCGCTTCTGCGCATTTAGGCTGGGATATTGGCGCAGGTCCAACCGCTGATACCATTAAATTAACGCAGTCTAGTGCCATGCAAATGGCAGTAGCTATGTACTTTGGCCTTGTTATTGGTGTAATCGCCCTTGCAGTGCTCATTCACGAGTTAGCCAAGTCGTTTGATGCTCATCCTAATTATACACAGTCATTAGAGCTTGCCGCTTACACTGCAACGCCCTTATTCATGACTGGATTCAGTGCGTTTTACCCTGAATTGTGGTTTATTATGTCGGTTGGCCTAGTTGGCTTATCGTATTCAGTTTACCTCTTATACTCTGGCGTACCAATTATGCTGCACATTCCAGAAGACAAAGGCTTTATCTATAGTAGTTCAGTGGTCACCTGCGGTTTAGTGCTGTTAGTTATTTTAATGGCATCGTCGGTCATACTATGGAGTGTTGGCATCGGTCCGCAATATATGTAGCAACAAAGTCTTTATCAAACACAAAAAAGCCCGCTAAATGCGGGCTTTTTTATGTCTGAGAAGAACCTTGCTTACTAGATAACATAATCACGCTAAGCTCTTGGACTAGGCGTTACGACCCATATTATGCATTTCTAAGTTACTTAACTCTTCTTGCACAACTGGCGCTGACTTCGCTTTTTCACTTCTCGCTTTGTCAATGCTCTCAAGGTACGCCTGGTCAACATCACCTGTAATGTAATTACCAGTAAATACAGAGGTTTCAAAGGCAGTTAAGTTATTATTCTCTTCTCTCACTGCTTCGACTAAGTCCTCAATATCTTGAAAAATCAGGCCATCAGCTTTAATACAGTCAGCAATCTGTTCTATTTCACGACCATAAGCGATCAACTCATTTGCTGATGGCATATCAATTCCGTATACATTCGGGAACCTAATCTCAGGCGCCGCAGATGCAAAGTAAACCTTGTTGGCACCAGACTCTCTAGCCATTTCTATAATTTGTTCTGATGTTGTACCTCGTACGATTGAATCATCTACTAGAAGTACATTTTTACCTTTGAACTCAGAGGAAATCGCATTTAATTTGCGACGTACTGACTTTCTGCGTTGTGTTTGACCCGGCATAATAAAGGTGCGACCGATATAGCGGTTTTTCACGAAGCCTTGGCGATACGGTTTTTCCAATGTATTTGCAATTTGTAATGCAACATCCATTGATGTCTCTGGGATAGGAATAACCACATCTATGTCTAAATCTGACCATTCACGAGCGATTTTCTCACCCAGTTTACGTCCCATATTAACGCGTGAAGCATAAACACTAATACCATCGATGAATGAATCCGGACGAGCAAAGTAGACAAATTCAAAGATACAAGGAGTGCAGCTCGGTTTAGACGCGCATTGCTTTGTGAATAACTCACCTGCTTCATTCACATAAACGGCTTCGCCTGGTGCAACATCTCTGACGAAATGGAAACCAACAGCGTCTAACGCGACGCTCTCAGACGCTACCATGTATTCGTCACCATGTTCTGTCTGGCGTTTACCCAGCACCAAAGGACGTATGCCGTGGGGGTCACGAAAGGCTACCATACCGTTGCCGATAATAGCCGCAACTACAGCGTAGGCTCCCCTAATTTTACTATGAACAGTTTCTACCGCAGCAAATATTTCTTCAGGATGTACTTCAAAACTGGCCGCGTTTTGCAAAGCATGTGCGAAGATATTCAATAACAGTTCTGAATCCGAAGTGGTATTAATGTGGCGACGAGAAATGCGAAAAACTTCGTCTTGTAATTCATGTGCATTGGTCAAGTTACCGTTATGAGCGAATGATATACCAAAAGGTGAATTAACATAAAAAGGCTGAGCTTCTGCCGAGCTTGATGAACCCGCGGTAGGATATCGACAATGCCCTATGCCAACATTTCCGGTTAAACGCTTCATGTGGCGAGTTCTAAACACATCACGAACTAAGCCGTTTTCTTTGCGTAAGTGGAACATCCCGTCATCGATGGTCATGATCCCGGCGGCGTCTTGTCCACGGTGCTGAAGCACAATTAATGCGTCATACAAATCTTGATTTACCGGACCTTTTGCTACTATCCCGACAATACCACACATACCAAAACCCTTTTATTCGGTTGGAGAGAGAAAACTTGAACTCTCTTTCACATATTCAAAAAACCATTCGATGATCACTGAAAACTCAGGAACCAAGATTGACTGCTTCCACCACTCGCTATCCGCCAATGGGGTAAAAGTATCCATGAAGAAAAGTAATGCGCTGACAATAAGCACACCTCTAATTGCACCAAATACGGCGCCAAGCGCTCTGTCTGTACCACTTAAACCAGTTGCTTTCACCAATTGTGAGAACACGTAGTTGACCAGAGCACCGACAATCAATGTCGATATAAATAAAATGGCTATTGCTACACCGTTACGAAACATCTCGTCAGAGATACCGGTAAGAAATTTTGCTAGTTGGGGATAAAGCTGACTAGAAACAATAAAGGCAGAAAACCAGACGACCAAGGAAACAGCTTCTTTCATAAAGCCGCGTATCACGCTGATGACAGCGGAAAAAGCAATAATACCTAGAACGGTAAAATCAAACCAATTCATGATGTCAGAACCGCTTCGCAAGTTTGGTGCGAGATAGTATTAAAATTTGTCATAAACCTTGGGGTTAACATGCAATGAGAAACATGCTTTTTCGGGCTTCTTAATTTGCCGCGCATTCTACCAGAAGGCAGGAAACTGTCCAATCTTTAAATCGACAAATTACGTCTAAACGCTATTTGGCTTACCCCATTTATGCCTTAGTTTGCATTCACATCAAATGGGGTTACTTTACCCGTTAAACCCGTTGTGGCTTTTAGGTGAGGTAGCGCCTTGTCGAGCTTGTCTCGTTCTATCTCTGGCCCAACAAACACTTTAGTCAAACGGCCTGCACTGGTTTGCACCTTTCGTGTAAAAACGCGATACCCGGCTTTTTCAAGTTTTCGAATAAGGTCATTTACATTTTTTAAGTTGCCAAAACTACCCAGTTGCACAACCCATCCTTGGTCTTTTAATTTTTCAGCTGAGGTGTCTTTCTGAAGAGTTTGAGTTGCTAATGAATTGTCTTGATTTGGCGTCGATGGTTTACCTTCATCAGCAGTCACGTTTTTGTTGTCAGTCTCAGCTGACGCCTGCCCTTTTTGCTCATTTGAAGCCTCATTCGCAGCCGCTTGCATATTCTTCGCTAAGGTTTTTGCCAACTCATTCGCTTGCTCGTCACTTTTTTCACTCGCATTATCAGCAGTCTGGGCATTAGCAGTATTGCCATCTGAGGTTTCATCCGCCTTTTCGAGTAAATCATCAGCAGCAACATCATCGACAATGACCACCTCTCTTCGAGTGGCATTTGCCACCTGCTCTGCAGGGAACGTTTCTGGTTCAGTGGCGGATAAATTAGAGGTCGAACGCGGAAAATCGACAAACGTTTCATTGTTCGTTTGTTTTTTTCCATCCAAATAATCTGGCAGAAAAATGACCGTTACGGCAACCAAAATAATGGTACCTACTAACCTATTCTGTAAGGCATTTGACACTACAGCGTCCTCTAATTTTGCAATTTATTAATGATGACAAAGGCGATCTGCGTTATTGTACAACTATTTCTCAAGCCTTTGATATATTATGCCTTAGCATGGCGCGCTAGAACAGCCGCAACTGTTAAAAAAGACCCCATAACCAATATCAAATCATCAACTTGAGCATTATCGAGCGCTTTCAAGTAGGCAGTTTCTACGTCTGGAAAAGACATTAGCCTCTCAACATCAAGCTGACCGGTAATATCGTTATCTTGCACCGCTTGACATAAACGCTCGGCTTTCTCTCCTCTGCTCGTCGGCAATGTCGCGCAATACCAATGCATGTCCATCTCGCCAAACGCCGACAAACTCACTTCAATATTTTTATCTTTCAGCATACCGACTACGATATGACAGGTACGAAATGAATAAGTTCGTAGTAAGGAGCTCAACTGCATTGCACTGTCTTCATTGTGCGCAACATCCAGTATGACAGGACATTCACCTTTGCATTCATCACGATGACGCAAGACATGATGACGCCCCATTACCGAAATAGAGTCGATAATTGACTGTAGTTCTTCACTGGGTAGCAAGAAGCTATGTTCATGCTTAAGTAAGGAAGCTAAAAGGTTTATCGCCGCTAGCGCGGTTGCAACGTTCTGCTTTGGAATGCTGGCACTTTCTACCGAAAACGATTGATTGTCCACTGTCACTTCTGCGCGTTCAGGAGAGTAAAAGAAGTCTTTTCCGACTAGTTTCAAAGGAGTGCCAATTTGTGCAGCATACTCTAACAGGGATTGTTGCGCCAAAGGCTCCCCCACAATAGCGGTTTTTCCAGAGCGGAAAATCCCGGCTTTTTCAAGAGCAATTTTTTCTTTGGTATCGCCTAGCCAATCTTGATGATCAAGCCCAATACTGGTAATCACAGCCACGTCAGAATCAATGACATTAGTGGCATCCAAGCGACCACCAAGGCCGACTTCTAGAATAACGACATCCACTTTTTGGAGGCTAAAGGCCTTGAGAGCGGCCAACGTCGCATATTCGAAATAGGTTAAAGGAAGTGTTTTTTCCGAGATTGATCTCGCTTGGTTAATTTGATGAAAAATAGAACACAAAGCGTCTTCATCAATATTTTTACCGTTTATCCGAATTCGTTCGCAATAACTTAGTAGGTGCGGTGAACTGTAAACCCCAACACTGAAACCCGCAGCTAAGCAGATTTTTTCGATTAAAGCGCAAGTCGTACCCTTGCCATTTGTACCGCCCACGGTCAGTACTTTTTGCTGCCTAAAATCCACCTGCAGACGCTCTACCATCTCTGCAGTACGAGACAAGCCCATATCAATTTCCTTGGTATGGGCTTGTTCTATATAGGCTAACCAGTCGTTTAGACTTGTCTGTTCATTCAACATGAAACCCTACGAATAGTTGGTTATACGGCTTCTTGAGGTCGGTGCAACTTCGATAGTACGGAGTACAACTTATCTCGCATTTGGCGACGATCAACAATCATATCAATTGCCCCTTTTTCAACTAAAAATTCGCTACGTTGAAAACCAGGAGGTAGCGTTTCACGGACAGTTTGTTCGATAACTCTTGGGCCAGCGAAACCGATCAAAGCTTTTGGTTCAGCCACATTGATATCACCTAACATGGCAAGACTTGCTGATACACCGCCCATAGTAGGGTCAGTAAGTACAGAAATATAAGGCAGACCTTTTTTACTCATTTTTGCCAAAGCAGCACTCGTTTTAGCCATTTGCATTAACGACAATAAGGCTTCTTGCATACGAGCTCCACCACTGGTCGAAAAGCAAATAAGTGGCGTGTTGTTTTGCAAACAAGAGTTAACCGCAGCAACAAACTTCGCACCCACTACGGATGCCATTGAACCGCCCATAAAGGCAAATTCAAAACAAGCAACTACGACAGGCATTCCGTTTAGCTTACCCTTCATCACTACCAGCGCATCTTTTTCGTTAGTACTTTTTTGTGCTGCTGTAATGCGGTCTTTATACTTTTTACTATCTTTGAATTTCAATACATCTTGCGGCTCTAAATCTGCGGCTATTTCTTCTCTATCCGCCGCATCTAAAAAGGCATTGATTCGCGCTCTTGAAGTGATGCGCATGTGATGATCACATTTAGGACACACTTCCTGAAGCTTTTCTAATTCGGTCTTATAGAGAACTGCGTTACAAGAACCACACTTCGTCCAAATACCTTCTGGCACATTACTTTTAGTTGAAGACTGCGTGCGGGGAAGTATTTTCTCAATCCAACTCATGAAACATTCCTATGTTTATTCTGTTAGGCTTTTTCGCCAGTTCGTTCAGTATAGTCAATTTATACAGACTACGCTGCTAACTTTGGGATGCATTAAATCACAGATCCCTTGGATGACGAAAGTAAAACTGGTCTAAGAAGTTAGCTTTGCGTTAGTAATACTGTGCAATTTTATAAAAATATAGGCCCAAAAGGGCTTTTTGGAATAGCAAATTGTGCGGGGTAACACACGTCTACTAGGTACAAACCATTTGGCCTAGCTGTTACGCCGGCAAGGGTTCTATCCTTGGCTTCTAACGTAGCCTTCATCCACGCTACCGGCTCTTCACCCGTACCTACTTTTATTAACGAACCGACAATATTGCGGACCATATGATGTAAGAAAGCATTGGCAGCAACTTCCACAACAATGTAATCGTCTTTTCGCGTCACACTTATTTCGCTCATATTTCGGTTGGCTGTATTTGCTTGGCAGCTAACGGCACGAAAAGAAGTGAAATCATGCTCTCCCACCAGACACTGCGCAGCTTCATGCATGCGCTCATGATCCAGCGGATAATAAACATGGGTAATGCCACCATGCAGAATAGCAGGCCGCAAAGGATGATTATAGATAATGTACCGATAACGCCTGGAGGTCGCTGAGAAACGCGCGTGAAACTCTTCACTTGTGTCCACCGCCCACTTCACACCAATATTGTGCGGCAAATGAGTATTTACGCCTCTCGTCCATGCCTTTGTTGGCCTTTTTGCATTGGTATCAAAGTGCACCACTTGATAAGTTGCATGCACTCCCGCGTCGGTCCGACCAGCACATACTACAGCAATGGGTTCTAGGGCAATTTTCGCTAAGGCTTTTTCAAGCTCTTCTTGTACACTAATATCAGCTTGTTGACGTTGCCAGCCATGGTAGGCGCTTCCGTCATATTCAATGCCTAACGCTATTCGCATCTTGTATTAATTAACCTATATTCTTATTTTTACTATCGTTTGGGGCGAGTACTCGCCACATTACGTCGACTTTGACCGGCTTTATTAAGCTTGTGCTTTTTAACAGAGCGACGCATGCGACTGATACGAGCATGATCAAGTTTGTCATCATCTGTTTTGAGGTTTGTTTCGGTTTCTTTCGGCAGCTGCACCATTTTACGAAGCTGATTAACTTTTTCTAAATCGAGCTCTATCCAAGCCCCTTGAGGCAAACGCTTTTGTAATTCAAGGTTACCGTAGCGCACTCGGATTAGGCGACTAACCTGCACACCTTGTGATTCCCATAAACGTCTGACTTCTCGGTTTCGACCTTCAGATAAGGTCACGTTAAACCATTGATTCAAACTTTCATCATCTGTTGGGCGCACATGAATATGTGTAAATTTAGCAACACCATCTTCAAGTTCAACACCCTTTTGCAATGTGCGTAACATAGCTGGCGCGACCTCACCGAATACGCGAACAGCATATTCGCGCTCAATTTCGTGTCTGGGGTGCATCAAACGATTTGCTAATTCACCATCGTTGGTAAATAGAAGTAAGCCACTCGTATTGATGTCAAGTCGGCCTACCGCAATCCATCTATCGGATTGAATATTGGGAAGACGATCGAAGACGGTTGCTCTGCCTTCGGGATCATTGCGAGAACACAATTCGCCCTCTGGTTTATTGTACATAAGCACACGGCAAGGAGACTTTTCTTTGCTGCGCGAGAGCAGATGCCCGTCTACACGCAATTGGTCATCACCGCCAACACGGTCTCCCAACTTCGCAACAGTACCATTGACGGAAATCCTTCCCTCTTCTATCCAGCGTTCCATTTCACGTCGAGAGCCCACGCCATTGTTGGCAAGGACTTTTTGTAGCTTTTCTGTTTCTTGACTATCAGTCATTTTCTATTCACTTTATTGGTTACTGCTTGATCTAGCGCATTCATGCACTAGTGTAGTTGTTCGTTGTTTGGCGCATCGTTCGCCTGTTCTGCTGTCGTATTGATGCCCGTGCTATCGTCACTTAGCGCGTTCGGGGCATCTGTGTCAGCCGCATCCATTGCCATCTGCAAGTTTTCTTCAAACATTTGGGCAGAAGGCAAATCTGCTAGACTAGATAATGAAAAGTAGTCCAAAAATGTTTTAGTTGTTGCCAGTAAAGCCGGCCTGCCTGGCACTTCCTTATGACCGATTACCTTAACCCAGTTTCGCTCAGTTAAGGACTTGACGATGTTACTACTGACAGAAACACCGCGAATTTCTTCTATTTCACCACGTGTAATTGGCTGGCGATAAGCAATTAGCGCCAGGGTTTCTAACATTGCTCGACTATATCGAGGGGCGTTTTCTTGCCATAACTTTGACAACAATACGCCTAAACTTTCATCTGATTGAAAGCGATAGCCGGAGGCAACCTGCACTAAGCGAATACCCCGAGATGCGTAATCAAGCTCTAACTCTTTTAGTGCTTTCTTTAACTGCTGAGTACTCACACTAAAATCACTTAAAAACGTGGACTTCATCATATCGATACTCAAGGGAGCATCAGCAACGAATATACCAGCTTCAACCAACTGCTTTAATTGAACATCATTGATCTTCTGCATACTCAATTTCACCTAATTTCACATGAATACTGGTAAAAGCACCTTCTTGAGAGCAGATAATCAAGCCACTTTTGACTAATTCCAAGATCGCGATAAAGGTCACTACCACACCGCCTTTACCTTGTTTAGAGTCAAGTAAGCTCGACATCTCAGTGTATTTATCATTACTTAGCAATTGTAACAGATGCGACATGCGCTCACGAGTTGATAATACTTCTTTTTCAATTTGATGGTGTTCGAATGCCTCAGCACGTTGCATAGCACCTTGAAACGCGAATGCAATCTCTTGCAAAGTTACTTTCGGCAAGTGTTTGATTGGTTGAACATTTTCACTAGTTTGAGCCTTTGCGATAAAGTTATCTCGGTCAATTCTAGGCGCGGCATCAAGTTCTTCTGCGGCTTTCTTAATTTGCTCATACTCTTTCAATCGCCGGATTAACTCAGCACGAGGATCTTCTTCATCTTCTGTCGCATCTTCTCGCTTAGGCAGTAATAATCTCGATTTAATTTCTGCCAACATTGCCGCCATGAGTAAATACTCTCCCGCTAGCTCTAGCTTCAAATCAGTCATCACTTCCACATATTTCATATACTGCTGGGTGATTTGCAACACGGGAAGTTCAACGATATCGAATTTTTGTCGACGAATGAGATACAAGAGAAGATCGAGTGGTCCTTCAAAACTGTCTAAGATAACTTCTAAGGCGTCAGGCGGAATATATAAATCTTCGGGCTTATCAATCATTGCCTCGCCGTTTACAAACGCCAAAGCTAAAGGTTGTTGCTCCTTTATCTGCGCTATTGGCCTCGGCTCATTGTCATGCAGTGACTTGTCATCTTCGCTCATACTCTATGTCAATCTTCGCTATTCATGCGTGGTTTAAAGCATTTATTCAAATGGACTTGGGTCGCCACTACCAACCCTGATCACGTCCGTATCGCCTTCAGACATATCGATAACTGTGGTGGGCTCTTCACCTAAATATCCGCCGTGAATGATTAAACCTACCAACTTTTCAAGTTTATCCCGAATTTCCTCTGGGTCGGTTTCGGCCATGGTTTCATTGGGTAAAATCAAGGTAGTCGACATCAGTGGTTCACCTAACTCTTCAAGCAAGGCAAGCGCGATAGGGTTGTCGGGTACACGAATACCAATCGTTTTCCGTTTCGGGTTTTGTAAGCGTTTCGGCACTTCTTTTGTGGCCTTTAAGATAAAAGTGTAAGGGCCAGGAGTATTGTTTTTAATTTGCCTAAATGCGGCATTATCAACGCGAGAGTAAACGGAAAGCTCTGACATATCTCTGCACATCAAGGTAAAGTTGTGGTCTTTGCCGATGTCACGAATGCGACAAATTTGCTCGAGTGCTTTTTTGTTTTCCATCTGGCAACCTATGGCATAGCCAGAATCAGTTGGATATACGATAACCTCGCCCGAATTAATGATCTCACAAGCCTGCTTGATTAATCGAGCCTGAGGGTTATCGGGATGAATATAGAAAAATTGACTCATGCTAAACTCTCCGTAGCAATCTGCATAGAAATCTTCGTAGCAACGCTACCGTGTAATATTTTGCCACTATTGAGCGTAAACCGAAGTTACTAATGTGGCTTGCTTAAGCACTGATCATACTCCAATCGTGCCAAACCGGCACTATACTATCTGGAATTTCTAATCGACGGCCCAGTTCAGTGAATCGTGATGGAAAATGGAAGTCTGAACCAGCAGAAGCAAGTAAGTTGTTATCTTTTAGTATTTCTTGAAGTAAACGCTTTTTATCTGCAGCCATGTTTGGATGCGTAATTTCCATTGCGTCACCACCATGCTGACTAAACTCATTAACTAGGCGACGAAGCCATTTGCTCGTCATATCGTAATGAGAAGGATGCGCTAAAACAGCGCTACCACCAGCATCATGGATCCATTGAATCGCCTCTTTTACGCTTATCCATTTGGGTGTAACGTGAGCTCGTTTGTTTTTACCTAAAAACTTTGTAAAAGCTTGCTGCGCGTGTGTCACAACGCCTCTTTGCACTAAAGCTTTGGCGATATGATTGCGCGATATTTGAGCGCCATCGGCATAAGCTAAAGCCAGATCGTAGATCCCCTCATGACCACACTTGTGGAGTTTTTCACAGATGCGCACTGCGCGTCGGTCACGTTCTTCAAGCTGCTGACTCAGACGTTCCAAGAAAATAGGATCATGATTGTCCACATTTAAACCCACTATGTGAATATCAAAACCATGCCACGAAGTCGATAATTCAACACCAGAGATTATCTGCATTCGCATATTTTCAGCTTGCACATAGTCTTTTGCTGTTTGTATTCCCGCCACAGTATCGTGATCAGTGATGGCTAACACATCAACTTGCATTTGTTGCGCTCGTTGAACCAATTGAATTGGTGATAAAGCCCCGTCAGAGCAATTTGTGTGACTATGTAAATCTATTTTCAACACTTTTTCTTCTTAATTATAACAACTAAAACAAGTAAGATACTTGACACAGAGAGCGATTTGTTTTCTTCTATGCAGTATATACAAAAACACGCAGTGAAGATATGGATGCGCATTCATTACGATGCAAACCCGCAACAGTAGCAAGTGTTTATCAGTTTGGTGTTTTAGTCCCAGGCAAAAAAGAAATAGTGAGAAAACATAAAATGAATACAGTGATTTTGAACATAACAACAAACCCTGCAAGCACTCTTGCACGCGTTTGGTGGTGGCACACGCTCAACTAAGGGCTGTGTGTACGTGTTCGTATCACAAAAATAAGGCCCGTTTAGCGGGCTTTTTTTTTGATTGTTTTTCGCCCATAAAAAATAAAAACAAATTACATCAGAGCAGTCAAAACGGAAAACGAGAAGATCATGAGTTTAGCAGAATTAGGCCTAGAGGCCGGCCAAGTCGAGAGTATCATCGTTGATGGCCCCTACATCAAAGATCCATTATTGGCCTACCAAGCATTAGGCAAAGAAAACAGTCTGTTATTAGAGTCGGCAGAAATAGACAGCAAAGCCAATCTGAAGAGTTTGTTGCTGGTAGATGCAGCTATTCGCATCGAGTGTAATGACCAAAGTGTGACAATTACAGCTTTAACAGCAAACGGTATTTCAGTGTTTCCAGTCTTAAAAGCAGCATTGGCTGACTATCATTCACACCAAGAGGTGGCTGAAGACTCGATGCGTTTTGAGTTTCCTGCAATATCCAGCAACATAGATGAAGACTCTAGGCTCAAACAAGCCAGTGTTTTTGATGTATTAAGAGTGTTAAAAAACGAAGTGAGCACGCTTCGAGACCATCCAAATGCTTTATTCCTCGGTGGTGTATTCTCTTATGACTTGCTTGGTACATTTGAAAAGTTACCCGAAGCAACATTCGCCGACAATAACTGTCCTGAGTATGTTTTTTATCTAGCAGAAACCTTACTTTTAGTAGATCACCAAAACCAAAAAACCGAATTAATTGGTTCGGTTTTTAGCGGCCCAATGGTTGCGCAACACTATTTCAGTATTAATCAGCGTTTAGAACAAATTAAACATCATTTAAGTGACTTGCCAAATAAGATCGAAGACGCTCAAATTGTCAAAAACATAACTCTACAAGTCGATAAGTCAGACCAAGAATACTGTGAAGACGTGAAAAATTTGAAAGAGCATATTCTGGATGGTGATATTTTTCAGGTTGTGCCGTCACGCTCATTCTCTTTACCCTGTCCGTCTCCACTGGCCTCATATCAACAGTTGAAGAAGCAGAATCCATCACCTTACATGTTCTATCTACATGATCAAGATTTCACTATGTTTGGGGCATCTCCCGAGTCTGCCTTAAAATACGACCAACAAAGTAATGTTGTTGAAGTGTATCCGATTGCTGGCACAAGACCACGTGGCAAAAACCAGGATGGCACAATAAACTTCGATATGGATAGTCGCCTTGAGTTGAACTTGCGTCAAGATGAGAAAGAGAAATCAGAACACATTATGCTTGTTGACTTGGCTAGAAATGACGTGGCAAAAGTTAGCAAGCCCGGCACTCGGCACGTAAAAGACTTACTTAAAGTAGACCGATACTCACATGTTATGCACTTGGTGTCTCGCGTGGTTGGTGAATTAAAAGAGGATTTAGATGCTCTTCACGCTTACCAAGCCTGCATGAATATGGGGACGCTAGTCGGTGCACCTAAAGTCAGTGCTGCGTCGTTGATTCGAGAAGTGGAAAAACAGAAACGGGGTAGCTATGGCGGCGCTGTTGGTTATCTCAATGGCAATGGTGATATGGACACATGTATCGTTATCCGAAGTGCATTTGTTCGTTTAAAAACGGCTTATATTCAAGCCGGTGCGGGTGTTGTGAATGACTCCATACCGCAATCAGAAGCCGATGAAACAAGAGCAAAGGCACAGGCTGTCATTTCAGCGATTATCGCCGCTCATAAACCTGTTAAACAAGGAGAAGACAAATGAGCGCCATTAATCTTGTCTTAATAGATAACGTCGATTCGTTTACTTATAATCTAGTGGATGAAATTCGTAGCCTTGGCGTAGAGATGACGATTTACCGCAACACAGTAGACACTCAAACTGTTCTCGATAAATTAGCCGAATATAAGAAGCAAGGCCCAAGTTTATTGATGTTATCTCCGGGCCCCGGCGCGCCGAGTGACGCAGGTTGTATGCCGGAACTTCTAAAAAAAGTGAAAGGAATATATCCGGTAATAGGGATTTGTTTAGGTCACCAAGCGATAGTTGAAGCATATGGTGGGACGGTTGCACGAGCGCCTTATGTCATGCATGGAAAAAGCTCTCAAATGCAGTTTCTTGAAGATCAGGACACGCTATCAATATTTGCTGGTTTAACCAACCCTTTGTCGATTGCTCGTTACCATTCACTCGTGGCAACCTCTATGCCTGACGACTTAAAGACAATTGCCAGTATAGATGGCTTGGTGATGGCTGCCTTGCATCCAAAACATAAAATGCTAGGTTTTCAATTCCACCCAGAATCTATTCTAACTTGTGATGGTAGCCAGTTATTGATGCAGAGTATTCGTTATTTAGTCGAAGAACCCATCTCTGCAAATGAGAAAAAAGTAACGAAGGCATCAACATGATCATGCTTTCTAATACAATAAACAGTGATATAAGAGCTACCCAAACAAGGCTCAGCAATAACAACACAAGGACGAGTGATTATGACTAACGCACGATCTCATATTCAAACCAGTTTAGAGAAGCTGTACCTCGGTCATTCTCTCAGCTTTGAAGAAGCACAAGCGGTGTTCAACCAAGTAATGCGTGGTGAAGTAAGCGAAATCGAGTTGTCAGCGCTGCTAGTTGCCCTAAAAATCAAACGTGAGAGCACGGATGAAATAGCCGGTGCAGCCTCAGCGATGGTGCAAAATGCGGTTCCCTTCCCTCGTCCAGATTACGCTTTTAGCGACATAGTGGGCACAGGGGGAGACGGCCATAATACTATTAATGTTTCTAGCGCAGCAGCTGTCGTAGCCGCAAGTTGCGGTGTGAAGGTGGCTAAGCATGGTAACCGAAGCGTATCGAGTAAATCAGGTTCTTCCGACCTATTCGCTGCTTTCGGTTTACAGCTCGATATGTCACCTGAAACCGCAAGACACTGTTTAGACGAAGCAAATTTGTGCTTTTTAGCCGCACCTGCGTATCACTCTGGTGTCAAACATGCGATGCCGGTGAGATTAGCATTAAAGACACGCACACTGTTCAATATATTGGGCCCTTTAGCTAATCCAGCCAAGCCAAGTCACAGCGTATTAGGTGTGTATACACCGACGCTGCTAGATGACTATGCTCAAACCCTAGTAAAGCTCGGGCACAAAAGGGCTTATGTCATTCATGGTAGTGGTTTAGATGAGTTAGCTCTGCATGGGCCAAGCCAAGTTGTCAGCATAGCCGGGAGTGAAATAAGCAAGCAAGAAGTCTCTCCTGCTGATTTTGGTTTGAACGAGTATCCATTGAGTGCCATTGAAGGCGGCGAACCAGCTCAAAACAAAGCACTTATTGCTGATGTATTTAACGGAGAAGGTAAGCCAGCGCATACCGCCGCGATTGCAATGAATGCAGCTGCATTGATTCAGTTAAATGGTCTCACCGAATCGTTTAAAGAAGCGTGTGATTTAGCAATGGCAGCTATCGAACAAGCTAAACCGATGAAGACAATGACAGCGGCAGCAAGATTGAGCCAAGGCAAATAAAATGAAAAATTTTCAGGTGTTGGTAAGCCTAAAACTACGCAGAGTGAGTAAGCAGTGACTAAAAATGTATTAGAAAAAATTGTCGATGACAAACAAGCAGAAATAGCGCAACGCAAAATAGACTTCCCGCTGTCGCAGTTTAAAGCAACATTGCGCCCGTGTACCAAAGACTTTTATGCGGCATTAGCAGCGCCAAATGCGAGTTTTATTCTTGAATGTAAAAAAGCATCGCCATCCAAAGGTTTAATCCGTGAGCACTTTGATTTAGATGAAATAATCGATGCTTATAGCCCGCATGCATCATGTATTTCCGTGCTGACGGATGAAAAGTACTTTCAAGGCAAATTTGAATATTTAGATTATATAACCTCAAAAGTCGACCAGCCGGTAATTAACAAAGACTTTTTTGTTGATGAATACCAAATATACCTTGCCAGATATTACAATGCTGACGCGGTGTTACTGATGCTATCGGTCTTGGATGACGAACAATTCAAAGTGTTAAACGACCTTACGCATGAACTCGGGATGCATGTGTTAACAGAAGTTAGCAATGAAGAAGAGGTCGAGCGCGCATTGGCACTAAACGCCAACATTATCGGTATTAATAATCGTAACCTACGCGACCTCAGCACAGATCTCGCAACAACTGAACGCTTGGTACCTTTGATTAAGGAAAGTGGTTTTGACGGTGTAATATTGTCAGAATCAGGCATATATCAACACAGCGAAGTCCAACGCTTGACACCTTTAGTCGATGGCTTTTTAGTTGGTAGCGCGTTAATGGCTGAACATAATCTACGTAAAGCGGTTGAAAAACTGATTTTCGGTGAAGTGAAAATTTGTGGTATTAATTCCATTGAAAACGCGAAGCTAGTTGCTGCATTTCCAGCAACCTACCTGGGTCTCATTTTTGCAGCGAAATCACCTCGTTTTGTTGCCATTGAAAATGCCATGGAAATAGCCAATTTTGCACAATCTGAAAGCGGCCTAAAAACCGTTGGCGTTTTTGTCGACCACCCTATCGAGTTAGTATCGGATTATGCACGTAAATTGAACCTTAGCGCTGTGCAACTGCATGGCAGTGAGTCTCTTGGTTACGTGCAGGCTTTGAAACCATTACTGCCTCAAACTTGCGAAGTTTGGTCAGTGATTGCGATTGAACAAGACAGTGACCTTACTAATTTGTCAGTTATTGAAAACGAAATACAAGACGCCTTAGGTGTTGCTGACAAAGTACTTTTAGACTGTAAAGTTGGTCAGCAACTTGGCGGCACGGGGGTATCTTTTGATTGGCGATTGTTAGAGGGTGTGCCTCAAAAACACAGACTCATCTTAGCGGGCGGCTTGGATTCTCATAATATCCAACAAGCCAAAGCAAGTGGAGTCGGCATTCTTGATGTGAATTCTGGCGTTGAAGAACAAGCGGCAATGAAGTCACAGATGAAACTGTCACAAGTATTTGCCAACTTACGCAGCTATTAAGAGGGATGAACGAGATACCCAAACAACAAACGTTTATGCTAGTGGCATTGAGCCCTAAACAGCAAAAGGCTGTAAGCATTAATATTGAAAATACGAATTCAGAAACAAAGA
The DNA here is from genome assembly GCF_031846165.1 of Brumicola blandensis. Classification (NCBI taxonomy): domain Bacteria; kingdom Pseudomonadati; phylum Pseudomonadota; class Gammaproteobacteria; order Alteromonadales; family Alteromonadaceae; genus Brumicola; species Brumicola blandensis. The sequence continues at coordinate 255,648 of NZ_JAVRIE010000001.1, read as the reverse complement.
GCGAGTAGATAATGAATAATTTAGAAAGTAAATTTGGTGAATTTGGCGGTATGTATGTGCCTGAATTACTTATCCCGGCGCTCGACCAACTTGAACAAGCATTTTTAGATGCGAAGGACGATCCTAGTTTCCAGAAAGAATTTATGGATCTCTTAAAAGATTACGCGGGTCGCCCCACGGCAATGACCTTGTCACGCAATTTGGTCTCAAACCCATTGGTTAAACTGTATCTAAAGCGTGAGGACTTATTGCACGGTGGTGCGCATAAAACGAACCAAGTACTTGGTCAAGCCCTGTTAACAAAACGCATGGGTAAAACGGAAGTTATTGCTGAAACCGGAGCGGGTCAACATGGCGTTGCAACCGCCTTGGCTTGTGCCTTGCTCGGATTGAAAGCGCGCATATACATGGGCGCGAAAGACGTCGAAAGACAGTCTCCGAATGTGTTCAGAATGCGCTTAATGGGCGCTGAAGTCATTCCGGTAGACTCAGGTTCGGGCACCTTGAAAGATGCGGTGAACGAAGCAATGCGCGATTGGTCTGCTAATTATGACAAAGCTCACTATTTGCTTGGTACAGCTGCAGGTCCTCACCCGTTCCCAACGATTGTTCGAGAGTATCACCGCATGATCGGTGAAGAAACACGTGCACAGATATTGGAAAAAGAAGGCCGCCTGCCAGACGCAGTCGTTGCTTGTGTCGGTGGTGGTTCAAACGCAATTGGTATGTTTGCTGATTTTATTGATGAACCCAGTGTCCGCTTAGTCGGCGTAGAGCCAGCTGGAAAGGGCGTGCATACTAAAGAGCACGGTGCAACTATCGTCACTGGCACGAAAGGCATTTTACACGGTGCGTATACCTTTATTATGCAAGATAAAGATGGGCAAATTGAGGAGTCATATTCGGTCTCTGCAGGGCTTGATTACCCAGCAGTTGGACCACAGCATGCATTTTTAGCCGAAACAGGAAGAGCGGAGTATCATGCCGTGACAGATGAAGAAGCGCTAAATGCTTTTCAATTGCTAGCCAAAAAAGAGGGGATCATCCCAGCATTGGAATCTTCTCACGCCCTAGCTCACGCCTTAAATATGGCAGACGAAGCAACAGAAGAAACGATTATCGTCTTGAATCTATCTGGCCGAGGTGACAAAGATCTTGCCCATGTCACCAGTATTTTGGGAGATAAACTATGAGCACACAACGCTACGCAAACATGTTCACAAAGCTAAAAGCTAGCAAGCAAGGAGCCTTTGTTCCTTTCGTTATGATTGGCGATCCAGACAGAGAAACATCTCTCGCTATTATCGATCAATTAGTGGAGAGCGGCGCTGATGCCCTAGAGCTTGGTATACCGTATTCTGACCCTATCGCCGATGGTCCTACGATCCAAAAAGCGGCGATAAGAGCACTGGGTTCTGGGATTAAAACTCAGGATTGCTTTGAGATACTGACTGAAATAAGAGCGCGGCATCCTGATACACCGATTGGCTTGTTACTATACAGTAACCTTGTGCTCGTTAACGGTATTGACACCTTTTATCAAAAGGCTGCAGCGGCTGGCGTCGACAGTATATTAATTGCTGATGTGCCATTGAGAGAAGCGCCACGCTTTATAGAGATTGCAAAAGCGAATAACATCGAGCAAATTTTGATTGCGCCACCCAACGCCTCCGATGAGACACTTAAATCAATTGGCGAACAGTCGAGCGGTTACACTTATTTGCTTGGTCGAGCAGGTGTTACCGGGGCAGAAACAGCCGTTGAAATACCAGCATCAGACCTCATTGAGAAGCTAACAAAATTTGAAGTAGCGCCTCCTTTATTGGGTTTTGGTATATCCACCCCTGCACAGGTAGCTGATGCGATTCAATCTGGTGCTGCTGGCGCAATATCTGGCTCAGCGACAGTCAATATTATTGCTAAGTATTTATCTGATAAAGATGCCATGCTTGCAGAGCTAGGTTCATTTGTCGCCAAGATGAAAGCAGCCACAGCCCTATAACGGGCTGTTTTTCTAGGAGTAAAATATATGTGGTACGTGATTTACGCGGAGGATGTAGACAATAGTCTCGACCTTAGAATGGCTGCAAGGCCTGCACACTTGGATAGGATCAAACACCTTGTTGACCAAGGAAGAATATTGGTTGCAGGACCTACCCCAGCGATTGATAGCGAAGATCCAGGCCCAGCGGGATTCACAGGGTCTTTGATCATCGCTCAGTTCGATAGCTTGACCGACGCACAACTGTGGGCAGACACTGACCCTTATGTTGAGGCTGGCGTTTTTAAATCTGTGGTAGTAAAACCCTATAAGAAAGTGCTGCCATAGCACAATGAGTATTTTTGTTAACCCTTCCTTGAGTATAGAAGAGGCTGAATTTAGTTTGTCAGCTACCCGCGCCCAAGGCGCTGGGGGGCAGCATGTTAATAAAGTTGCCACTGCAATATATCTGCGATTTGATATTAATGCCTCATCGCTGCCAGAGCGCCTGAAACAAAAACTATTAAATAGTAACGATAATCGAATTAATAGTGAGGGCGTGCTGGTTATTCGCTCTCAAAACCACCGAACTCAAGAGCAAAACAAACGAGAGGCTATTGCTCGTTTAAAAGAGTTTATTAATGAAGGTAGCTACGAAAAACCAATTCGCAAAGCAACTAAGCCAAGCCGTTCATCACAGCGCAAGCGCTTAGACAGCAAAACGAAAAGCGGTGTACAAAAGAAACTGCGAAAAAAGATAGATTTTTAATCCTTAGCCCGCTCCTGCAATGTGATAAATTACTACAAGGCTTGTGCATCTCATGCTAATGTATTGACAGATTTGTAGTCGCTTGCAAAATCACATGAAACGCTATAATTCAGCCTGCGTTCAGCAAAATTGAGTAGTATTAACTAGCGAATTTCAAATGACAACAGCACTCTACAGGAGATATTTGTATTAAATCGGTTTTAGTTCGGTCTTTTATTCTAAGTTTGTTTCTCGTTTTTTCTAGCCAGATTGTTTTGGTTAAAAACGCTCATGCCTTTCAACAAGCTGAGAAGAAAAAAATTACCAAGTCTCAAGCTGCGCGACAAGCACAAAAAGCGGTCAATGGGAAAGTGCTAAAGGTAGAGTTAAAAGGCAGTGCATATCGAGTCAAAATACATCAAAGCTCTGGACGAGTCGTTTTCGTCATGGTCGATGCTTACAGCGGAAAAGTTCGCAAATAAACGGTCAACAATAGACTCATATTAAGGACAATCGGAGATAAATCCATGCGAATACTCATTGTTGAAGATGACAGCAGACTGTTATTACAACTCGACCAATACATGCAATCCCAAGGCTTTAGCGTCGACCTTGCGGATGACGGTGAAAAAGCACTGTTTCAACTACAAGAATACGAATACGACTTAGCCATTGTCGATGTTGGCCTACCCAGCATCGATGGCTTCGAAGTTATCCAACGAGCAAGAGCTGCCGACGTTTCATGCCCTATGATCATCCTCACTGCGCGCGACCGCTGGCAAGAAAAAGTAAAAGGTTTAGAGTGCGGTGCAGATGACTATCTGACTAAACCCTTCGTTCATGAAGAACTATTGGCAAGAGTCAAAGCCTTAATTAGACGCTCAGTTGGCCAAGCAAGTCCACTCATTCAGAAAGGCCCACTATCTCTTGATACTGTTGCTAATCAACTCTTTGTGAATGAAGAAGCAATCGAACTTACGGCTTATGAATATAAAGTCATCGAGTACTTGATGCTAAACCCTAAAAAGGTAGTATCAAAAACTGAGATGGTAGAGCATATTTATGACCAGGACTTCGACTTGGATAGCAATGTCATCGAAGTTTTTGTCGGTCGCTTGCGTAAAAAAATCGATAAGAATAACGAAATAAAGCCCATTGAAACACTTAGAGGCCGAGGGTATCGACTCAATGCGAACTTATAGTGCGCGACAAGGACACTATAAACGATGAAAGCATGGTCAATCACGCGACGGATTTTCCTCACTTGCTTTTTGTTCGTCGCGATCTTCTTTCCAGCTATCATATTTTCCATGCAAAATGCCTATGAGCGCAGTTTACTTCTAGCCAAAAAAGAAGAACTATCTACCACTGTATTCGCCATGATATCTGAATTCGAATTCGAAGATGGAATAGCATCCATGCCTTCTCAGCTCTTCGTTGAAGATTTAAACTTACCAGGTTCGGATCTTGTCGCTGTCATTAAGTGGCGTAAACAGCAAGTATGGCAATCCCAATCCGCCATCGATAGCAAAATAGATACGCGTTTGTTTGGTAAATTATTCAGGCAGACAGAAGACCAAGCGTCAGGCAAATTACTCTTCAATTCTGACTTTAACCCTGAAGACCCGCATTTTGCCCTCAGCAATACGGCAGAGTTCTTTATCGATGGTAACTTTGAAGAAGTGACCTTTCTCGTGATTAACGCCAAAGATAAATACGAGAATGAACTGAATACGTTTATCAATCGGCTATGGGGATGGATTGCAGTGCTAGGATTTGTATTGCTTGGCCTCATTGCCTTGTCATTGCGCAGTGTGTTTATGCCAATGCAAAAAATCATTGCTCGTATTGGCCAAATAGAACATGGTGAAATTGAGCATATTACCGACGACTATCCGCCTGAATTACAACCATTACAAAGCAGTATCAACAAACTCCTCGACAGTGAAAAACTACAACGCGAGCGATATAAAAAGAGCCTCGATGATCTTGCTCACAGTATCAAAACCCCATTGAGCGTGGTTTTGGGTCAAAGCAATTTGAGCGAAGAAATAAAACAGCCCGTATTACAAATCGACAATATCGTTAAACGACAATTGAAACGTGCGACCATTAACGTCATTGGCTACTTACCTAGTATCGATGTGCACCCAATTTGTGTCTCTATGGTAGATGCAATGGAAAAAATACACAGAGATAAATCGCTTACTTTGCATGTCGATACGCCAAGCCCAGCACCACTTTCAATCGACCAAACAGACTTCATGGAAATTCTTGGCAATTTATTGGATAACGCATGTAAAGCAGCCAAAAAAGAAGTGGTCATTAAATATGAACGCGATGCCGACCTTACTAAGGTTTCGGTAATTGATGACGGTGATGGTATCAGTCAAGAAGAGATAGATACCATCACCACGCGAGGCAAACGACTGGACAGCTACTCAGAAGGACAAGGCTTAGGTTTAGCCTTAGTTGTTGATATGCTTGACACTTACGGGGGCCAGCTCACTATCGTTTCTTATAAAACGCACAAAGATGACCTTATCAAGCACCCTCGAAGAGGTAGCACATTTACTATCCATTTGCCGACGCAACGCTCTATATTGGATAACTAAGTGAGCTCACTTAATTTGAAGCTTGAGTTTCCTCGTTACCCTTAGCTTCCTCTACCGTTTCTCTCGTTGGATCATCACTCGATAGTAGTATTGCTAACCACTTGCTTTCATCACGCGATTCCAGCGCAATTTTCACGACCATTGTTAAGGGCACAGACAGAAGCATACCTACGCTGCCGAGGAGCCATCCCCAAAAAATTAATGATAGGAACACAACTAGCGTAGACAAACCTAAGCCCCGCCCCATAAAGCGCGGTTCTATCACATTCCCCATCACCATATTCACCACAACAAAGCCTAAACCCGCTAAACCCGCTTTGGCAAAACCAAACTCAACAAAAGCCATTAACACGGCAGGAATGGCAGCAATAATTGAACCGATATTAGGGATAAAATTAAGCATAAAGGCGAGTACAGACCACAGTAAAAAGTGATCAACGCCCAAGAAATAAAGCCACAAACCAATGCAAAGACCGGTCCCCAAGCTAACCAGCATCTTAATACCTAAGTAGGAGTTGACTGACTGCAGGAAGCGGTCGATATGAGTCATTTTCATATCTGGATCAGCTAGAGCCACATGAATTCGCTTCGGCATCGTTTCAGCTTCAAACAGCATAAAAATGACGGTTAAAATAATCAGAAACAAGTTTGAAAGCACGCTACCCATACCACTCAGAAAACCGGTGGCTACAGACATTGCTGCGCCGGGGTCGAGGTAGGACATAATCAATTGTTGATCGATATTTATGTTCAACACAGCAAGCTTGTTGATTACCCATGCAAACTCGCCAGATAGTTGCTCTCGATAAACGGGCATGTTTGCACGAAACTCTGACAATGATTGCGTAATTAAGCCTGCTAGCATGAAACCAATCACTAAAATTATCAGTATAACTAAAGTAACAGATGCCCAACGCGGAATAGAGTATCTTGCAGCCCAGTTAATTAATGGACTACAAGCAATCGCAATGAAAGCGGAAAGAAGGAATGGCACCATAATCACGCTGGCAGCTTTAATGCCTGCTAAGACGATGACGATGCAAGCCATTACCATCATCGCTTTAGCTGTAGGTGACTTAATATCCATAAATATCCTTATTCTGTTACGCTGAGTTTTGATTGCTGCCGAGCCCATCGAAAGTGGCATAGCTATCGAAACAACATAGACTACAATAGTATGACGTCAGTCTACCCTAGTCTGATACAGGATCAACAGCTCAGCGTGATAAACACCGATTAAGAAAGTAGTAATAAAATGAATCACTCAAGTAAAATTTAGACAAAAAGGAAATGTTCATTCAATGAATTTGAATCAAGCAACAATCAGAATTAAAAACCTTCGCTTACGCACCTATATCGGCATTAACGAAGACGAAATTAAAAACCAACAGGATGTAGTGATTAATGTAAAAATTCATTATGACGCCAAGAAGGCGACTGATTCAGACTTAATGGATCATGCCTTAAATTATAAAACCATTACAAAAGCTATTATTCGCTTAGTCGAAGACAATCGCTTTTATTTACTAGAGAAGTTGACACATGACGTGCTTGAAATTGCTGCAGAGCACCCTTGGGTTACATTCGCAGAAGCTGAAGTAGATAAGCCGCACGCATTGCGATTCTCTGACTCAGTTTCGTTATCGCTATCTTGCACGAAAGGATAATTCACATGACTCAACACATTTTGCTGACTGGTGGAACTGGTCTCATTGGCAGACAGTTAGTTAAAAAACTTCAAGGCGCTTATCAGTTAACCGTGTTGAGTCGTGATCCAAGCCGCGCGCAACGCTTACTGGGCAGTGAAATCAATTACCTGACCCTTGACGATTTAAGTTCACTAGAAGACGTTGATGTTGTAATTAATTTAGCTGGAGAACCAATTGCAGATAAACGCTGGACTGACAGTCAAAAACAGCGAATTTGTCATAGCCGTTGGGATATTACTCAAAAGCTAGTGGACTTAATAAAGGCTGCTAAAAACCCTCCGCATACATTCATAAGTGGCTCGGCAATCGGTGTATATGGACGTCAAGGCGATACAGTTGTTACGGAAACATTTACTGATTTTCATGATGAATTTAGTCGTGAGGTTTGTCAGAAATGGGAAGATATCGCTTTTCAAGCGAATGAATTCTGCCGTGTATGCATACTGAGAACTGGCGTGGTTTTATCTGAAGAAGGTGGTGCGTTGGCTAAAATGCTAATGCCATTTAGACTTGGCTTAGGCGGTCCAATTGGTACTGGTAAACAATTTATGGCATGGATTCATATTGAAGATATGCTTAATGGCATAGCGTTTCTTATTGATTCAAGGTCTGCTCAGGGGGTATATAACCTGACCTCCCCTAACCCGAACACCAATCACTTTTTCTCTTTAGCCTTAGCTCGTCGGCTTGAAAGGCCCTGCATTTTTAAAGTGCCTGCCTTTGTTCTCAAGACCTTAATGGGAGAGTCCTCAGACCTCGTTTTACATGGGCAAAAAGTCGTACCTGAAAAGTTATTGACTGAAGGATTTACCTTTCATTATCCAGAGCTAAAAGACGCTTTAAAAGCACTCGATTTATGACAATGGGCATGCATACATCGCAATTGAATTGAGTGTACGCTATGAAATCAGTTCCATGTCTATATGCATGATGCCATCTTCATCATAAGGTTCGCTAAACGCTACGAAGCCGAGCCCTTCATAAAACGTTTGCAAATAACATTGCGCGCCAATTTGTATACTGTGTTGTGGCCAATTGCGTCTACAATACGCGATACTTTCATTCATTAGCGCTTCGGCAATCCCTTTTCCTCTATGCGACGGTGCTACGACGACTCTACCAATACTGCTTCCCACAAAAGATACACCCGGTGCTAAGCAACGTGAATAAGCAAGAACACGTTCCTGCTCATCATCGAACAAACAAATATGGGCTGCGTGCTGGTCAGTATCTTTGTCGTCTAAATCCGGATAGACGCACTCTTGCTCAACCACAAAAACATCGCTACGCAGCTTTAGTAAGCTATAAAGCGCAGCGACATTGAGGTCGTCGAATCGAAAAGTTTTGAATGAGATAGCACTCATTATCACACCATTTTGCGCAGTAATTCACCTGTATTTAAGCTTAACAGACGCCAGCACCCGATGGCACCTAAAATACCGACTGTCACTGCACCTACTGCTGGCGCAATCAGCCAATAACTTAAATGTAGACTTGCTTCCATTTGAAAAACCTTCGTTTGTAGCATGTATAGACTAAACTCGTTAGATATGGCTGCCATCAAGCCGGCCACTAAGCCAATGATAATGAACTCGTTAATCACACTGAACCGAATTGTCCATCCTTTCGCTCCTAGCGTTCTTAATATGGCCAATTCTTGCAAACGTTCATCCATACTCGCCTGTACTTGCGCTATCAACACTAGCGCACCGGCTAAAAGGACCAATATCAGTATAAACTCCACAGCCATTGACACTTGGTCTATGATTTCGCGTAATTGATTAATACGGGCATCCACATCGAACAATGTCACGCTGGCGAACGGCGCCATTAATTTTGTTATTTCAGGTTTACGCTCTTCGTCTAAGTGGAAACTTGTAATATAAGTTGGCGAAAAGTTTTCCATCGCTTTTGGATGCAATACGAAGAAGAAGTTCGGTTGCATCGTTTGCCAGTTAACTTCACGCAAGCTAGTCACGGTGGCTGAAACCACTTCACTGCCAATATTAAAGGTCAGCACATCACCTAGCTCTATTTCCAGTCGTTCCGCAACCTCAGCTTCGATAGATAAGGGAACGGGATCGCCCTCTTCCCAGACATCCAGCCACTCACCTTCAAGAATTTTATTACCTGTTTGCAGCGTTGTGCTCCAAGTTAGATTTGCCTCTCGACCTAAGCCTTGACGGCCATCATCAGTAGCATCTCTCTCTTCTTTAGTGACTTCTGTGCGAATTTTTTCGTCGTTAATGGCAACAAAGCGGCCTCTAGCAACGGGGTAATAACCATCACTTTCTACATTGTTCTTGTCAAAATGCTCAATGAGACCTAAGCGCTGGGTTTCAGTTACATTGGACAGGAAATAGTTTGGCGTGCCTTCAGGTAATTGGTCTCGCCACTGTTTGACCATATCGTTGCGCATAACCAGCACAACTAACAGCAACATAATGGTAATTGCGAAACTTATCAGTTGCACACTGTTCCCCATTGCTCGGCGACGTATCCTAGCCCATGCTAGTGTCCACGCCCCCATGCTGCCGCTGCCAAGACGTCGACCAACAATGATGAGTACGTTTGTCACACCCAATAACAATGCAACTAAAATGATTCCTGACACAAAGAGTATCGCGCTGATCAACAGATCTTGGCTATATATCCACATCAACAAAAAGACTGCAATACCCGATGTGGCAAACTGCAATGCTTTTGATGATAAGGTGGTATTAATGTCTCTTCGAAGCACTCGCAATGGCGGTACTGAAAACAATTGCAGTAAAGGATAAAGAGAAAACAATACAGCACAGACAACACCGGTAAATACAGCAATGGCTAATGGTCTCCAGTGCCACACATCCAAAGAAACCTCGACTGTACCTGCGAGCAAATGCACAACCCCTTGTTGCAGCAAGAAGCCTGTAATTACCCCCAGTATAATTCCCAATATAGTAATGAAACAAATCTGCAAGAGGTAAATGCGCTGAACCATTTTTTTGCCAGCACCTAAGGTTTTCATGATCGCCACAGGGTCAAAATGACGTTGACTATAACGCTGTGCAGCAACTGCTATAGAAACTGCTGCAAGTACAATAGCGAGAAGACTCGCGAGTAAGAAATACTGCTCTGCTCGCGCAATAGAACGACCAATTGCTGAATCATCATCTTCGATTGACGTCCAGCGATGAATTTCGCGGTCCAATTGTGGGCGTAACCAATCATAGTATTCGTCTAAGTCTGAAGAATCGCCGGTGAAATAATATTTATAACTGACTCTCGAGCCGGGACCTGTGATGTTAGTTTTAGGTAAATCTTCGGCTGACATCAACGCTATTGGGTCAGTATTAAATACGCTGAAACCGGCATCTGGTATTTCGCTCAGCACACGCGTCACGGTGAAGCTAGAATCGCCAATGTCGACGCTATCTCCCAATTCGATCTGTAGGAGTTGGAACATCCTCGAATCAAGCCATACCTCACCTGGCGCGAGAGAATCACTGGTTGCTTCAGGGACACCAAACGCTCTGTCTGTGACTTTGATTGCACCTTTCAAAGGATAAGCACTATCAACAGCGCGTAGATCTGATAAAGCGAGCTCATCATCACCAAAAACCATCGAGCGGGTAGAAACTTGATAAGCCGTTTCGAGACCAAACTCACTGGCTTTGACTACCCAGCTTTCATCCACAGGGGTGCGTGAACGCAATTGTCGATCAGCGGCGATGAACTCGGCAGAGCGGTCCGTCAGAGCGCCTTGAAGACGTTCACTAAATAACGATAAGGACAAAACCGAGGCGACAGAAAGCACAATCGCCAATAGAATTATCGTGAGTTCCCCACGCTTCGCTTCGTGTTTGAACAAGCGCCAGGCCAATTGAAATACCATAGACATGCTTATTCTCCAGAAACGACTTTAAGTGGTTTTGTTTCTTCACTTAACTCGCCAGCATGCATACGCAGTTGACGTTGGCAGCGCTGTGCCAATGCATCATCGTGAGTTACCAAGACTAGAGTGGTGTTGGAGTCTTTATTTAAGTCAAAGAGTAAGTCTTCCACCTTTGTTGAATTGTTAGAGTCCAAGTTACCGGTAGGTTCATCAGCAAACAAAATCTTAGGATTGGTGATAAATGCTCTCGCAATCGCTACGCGCTGTTGCTCGCCACCTGATAGCTGATTAGGGAAATGACTTGCCCTGTGCTCTAGGCCAACCTGCTCGAGGATCTTTTGCGCGAGTTTTCTCGGTTCAGGTAGGCCCGCAATTTCTGCTGGAAGCATGATGTTTTCAATTGCGGTCAAACTTTGGACCAACATAAAGCTTTGGAAAATAAAACCGACCTTGTCACCCCGTAAGCGCGCCCGCTGTTCTTCGTCCATATCATGCAGCGCTTCTCCGTCTAACATAATATGACCGCCTGACACTTCGTCTAAGCCCGCAAGTAAACCAAGCAAAGTTGACTTTCCCGAGCCAGATGCGCCTATAATAGCAACAGATTCACCAGGCTTAACTTGAAAGCTAATGGGTTGAAGGATCTGTAACTCGCCTTCGCTCGTATTAACCTTTTTAATTACGCTTTTCGTTTCAATCATCAGTGGAGCTGTTGTCATAGTGTTTTCTTTTATTCAATTCTTTAAATTTAGTTGGAGTAGAACCCGAAATAACGATGGGAGTACACGCCAATCGGCACGTGTCGCTACGACCGTAGTTATGAGCTTTGTTATACTTCTTTTATTCCCGTTTTCAGCCTATTCAGATCAGCAGAAAATTCAAGAACATAAGTTGCTAGTTCTCGGTGACAGTCTAAGCGCTGCCTATGGACTTACTCAACAGCAAGGCTGGGTTTATTTGTTACAAAATGCATGGCAAAAAGAAGAAAGAGCGATAGAAGTAGTCAACGGCGCTATCAGCGGCGACACAACTGACGGAGGACTTTCTCGCCTACCCAGACTTCTCGATCTGCACAAACCAACACATTTACTCATCGAATTGGGTGGGAACGACGCGCTTCAAGGCCACAATCCGAAAAAGATTAGAGCCAATATCAATGAAATGGTTCAACTAGCAAAAGCTCAAAACGTAGAAGTGATGATACAAGCGATGCAAATACCGACAAACTATGGGCGCCGCTACACGCAAATGTTCACTCAAATATACGCTGATGTTGCAGAGACTAACGGCATTCCATTAATCCCATTTTTTCTTGAAGAAATAGCCCTCAAGCCAGAGTTAATGCAAAATGACGGCATTCATCCTACTGCCGAAGCGCAGCCGATGATCAAAGATTTTCTCAAACCTAAACTGGAACAGCATATCCTGCCATAGGATATGCTGATTTCACTAATCCTCAGCCTCGTAGGTGAAGACCTCTTCTAAAGGTTTATTGAACAGATGAGCAATTTTGAATGCCACCTCTAGGGAGGGATTGTATTTGTTTTTCTCGATTGCCATGATTGTTTGTCTTGTTACTCCGACAGCTTCCGCCAAAGCTTGCTGAGTCATTTCATCTGCAAAAAAGCGACACTCTCTTACTCTATTTACAATTGCCATACTGTTTACACCGCATCTTTTCTATACAGTACTATTTGATGAGTAAAACGCACTATTTCTGACAGAATAAACACAAATAATAAAACATGTACTTCAAATAACGGAATTGGGAAGTATGCCTTTATCAATGATTCCATGCCAATGGCATGAGGCAGCAGCAATTGACCCAAGGTAATAATCACACCAATGCTTAAGACCCAGTAGCCACTATTATTTGAGGTAAGTGCAATCAGGCGATCTCGCTCATCCCCTTCCACTTCGGCTTTGGAACCAGCAGCCGAGATAAGAGACTGAAAAATAATCTCTATGATAATGATATATAAAATAGCACTACTTAAATTAGCCATAGCGACATCGATTGCTTCTTGCTCTGAAAGACTACTCATGTCAATGCTGAATACTCTGATTGTGTAAAAACCAAAAACAACCAAAGTCGCTATCAGTGACAGCCACGTACTTTTTTCTTTCAAGGTCATGTTCATTGTTATCTCCAAAAGAACTATTTATTTAAAAATATAAAAGCGCGTTTTCACCAAAATAATTGCTTAGCGCACTTCGAATAAAACATATAGTAAACATTACCAGACACCATGTATAGTATTTTTAACCTAAAGAACAATATAAATTACTATTTGATTGAAATTTAAAACAAAAAAAAGCCATATCACCTTGAGGGAAATACGACTTTTAACAAGAAACGATAGTCTTTCGCTTAACTCTTTATCAGAGCATGTTTAAGGCCTTGTGTATGACACAGGGACTGACTCATCTCGTTTTAAATAACGGTCTCGCAACTTAGTTTGGCGTGAGGTCATTTCAACTTCTTCACCTTGAATTATCACGTTAACCGCAGTCTGCGTAACTTCCAAAGGATCTCCAGACCATATGACAACATCAGCAACCTTACCCGGCTCTAAGCTCCCAATCTCGTTATCCAAACCAAATATTTCTGCGATATTAATGCTTAAAGCCGCGATACCTGCAGAATGCGGAAGTCCATTTGCCACGGCATTGCCGGTATGTTGAGTGGCCAATCGAATATTGTGTGTATCCATGCCAATAACAACTTTAACACCTGCTTTGTGCAAACGAGCGGCATTTTCTAGAGTGGCTCCCAATTGATCAAAACCACCTGGTAGATTGTACTCAGGATTCACAATAACGGGTATCTTTTGCGCTGCTAACTCATCCGCTAAACGCCAAGCTTCTAAGCCATGAACTAACACAATATTCAGGTCAGAATATTGCTGTTTTAGTTTTAATATTTGAGCAATATCAGCCGCTCTGTCTGCTTTCATCAGCAAAGGAACTTCACCCTTCAATACGGGAATAAGTGCTTTAGCATCGGCCATACTGCTGATGCCTTCCCAATCTTCACTTGGGTTTAATGAATAGCTTTGCGCGAAGGTCACTTCTTCAAAAATGGTATGAATAGCAACCCACATGGCTGCGCGACTGCCGCCATTGTCCTCTGCACCACTGTTGCTGACATCAATCTGCATGAAAGCTTTCGGTTTCATCACAGAATCAAAGCTAGTCGCCAAGCTAATTACTGCGCCCTGACCTTGGAAGAGCTGCCCGGTATGGCTTAAAGCCGTCGCTGCAGACGTAAAGCCTTCAATGCGAGTAATTGGTATCAACGTAGAGTCATTATTCACAGCATACTGAACATCTAAGGCTGCCCCTACTGATGAGACTGGATGTTCATTCGTCCTGGCATCAACCACTCCAGCTGACATACTGACTTCTTCCAGACCTAAAGATGTGTAGGCACCAATAAAGCCAGGTGTAACAACCTTACCTCGTGCATCAATTTCGCGGTAACCGCTTGGCACATCGGTCCCTTCAATAACCTGCTGGATACGACCCTCATTAATTAACACCGTACCTTCTTCAATAACACCTGCTGCAGAAACGGTATGTACCTTACCACCTACAATCGCAATTTTTTCAGCAAATGACGAAGCAGACATTCCCAGCCCGAGTGCCATACAGGAAACTATGCTTACTTTTTTGAACAAACTCATTTTGCGTCTCCTTCTGCTACTTGTCCTAATTCAAAGTCACTCACCGGCCAACTCTCAGGTTTATTTCGGTCATAAACCATCGCGCCATCAATAAATACTTTTTCGGCTTGAGCATAAGTAGAGAATGGGTCAGTGCTCCACAACACAACATCCGCATTCTTACCTTCTTCTAGTGAACCCGTTTTATCAAAAATACCCAGCGATTTTGCTGGATTTGCTGACAACCATGTCCAAGCATCGGCCTGCGAGATGTCGATACCTGCGCGCTTACCGTCAGCCCAAGCCTTTGCTGCCTCTTGGTTAAGTCGTTGGATACCTAAGTCGCTATCGGAATGCACAATTGCACATGCTTTGGCTGCATGTACCATCGCTACATTTTCTTTGATGCCGTCGTAAGCTTCCATTTTGAAACCCCACCAATCTGCCCACATTGCTGAGCAAACACCATTTTCGGCAAGTTTGTCGCCAATTTTATAGGCTTCAACAGCATGATGGAAAGTCCCAATCTTGTAATCAAACTCCTTCATCACATCCATCATCACCGTCATTTCGTCAGCACGGTAACAATGCATGTGCACCAGAATTTCGCCGTTCAGCACGCCAGCGAGTGTTTCTAAGTTGAGATCACGCTTTGGTGGAGTAGCTGATACACCAGCATCTAAGTCTGCCTGATAATCAGCCCAGTCTTTTTGATACCCTTGGGCATCAATCCAAGCTGAGCGATAGCCAGCGACGTTTGCCATACGTGTCATTGGACCGCCTTTTTGACCATATACACGCTTCGGATTTTCACCACACGCCATTTTAATTCCGTAAGGCGCGCCAGGAAATTTCATGTCTTGCATCGTTCTGTTCGGCACGTTTTTAACGGTGACACTGCGACCACCAAACAAATTTGCAGAGCCGGGGAGAATTTGCAAAGAAGTTACACCGCCAGCTAAGGCTCTTTGAAAGCCAGGATCTTGTGGCCAAATAGAGTGCTCAGCCCATACTTCTGCGGTCACTGGTCCGGTCATCTCATTGCCGTCTGAATGAGAATGCGTTGAAGGCGAAGGATATACCCCCAAATGACTATGATTATCGATAATACCCGGCGTAAGCCATTTCCCCTCACCGTCGATCTCAATCGCATCAGAAACGCTGCTAACACTGCTACCGACTTCTTTAATCACACCATCTTGAATGAGTATTTCACCATCTTCAATTTTACCACCAATGCCGTCGAGTATGGTGACATTGGTGATGATGAATGGCGCACTGTCTATTACTTTATAGGTGCTTGGGAATGGATTAGTATCAATACCAGCCACGATTGTTGATTTTTGTTCTTCATGGTCACTGCTACACGCACTGAGAAGCGCGGCAGATACGGCCAGCGCCAAACCGAATTTTATATTGGGTTTAAACATATCTTTCCTTGTTCCTAGAAAAGTGGATTTATTGTTATTGTTAGATACTCTTATTCTTTTATTATCTCAGCCGAATTGTTGTAGGCAGAGACAATCTTCGTAAAATTAATAGAAAGAATAAACGAGTGCAATCGAGTTTCAGCGAAAAGCATAAAATAGCCAGAAGCTGCTGTAAAGTTAGGACACAATAGCCAGTTTTTCCATTCCTAAATGGGAAATAGCAGATAAAATCAAGCTAAGTGAGAAATATCTTAAGAGGAAAGCAATTCAACAATGGCTTGAGGGTCTTTTAGTGTGCGCAAAGAAATAAACATTTCTTCAGCTTCTGGATATTGTCGCTTTAAATAGTTGAACCACTGTTTAATGCGGTTTGGATAATAACGGCCTTTATCTGAATAAATTTCATAGCCGGAATAAGAAACAAGCAAAGCCTTCACTTCTTCCCATGTCATTCCTTGATGACCATGTTTAATCGTATTTGCGAGATTAGGCAGCGCTAATGCCCCCCGACCCAACATAATATCGTCACAGCCACTTTGCTCCTGGCATAGTGCAGCATCCTGAGCACTCCATATTTCACCATTTGCGATGATTGGAATATCGGTCGTCTGTTTGATCTTTTTTATCCATGGCCAATAAGCAGGCGGCTTATAACCATCAACTTTGGTACGAGCATGGATTGTGAGTAAACTTGCTCCCGCTTGCGTAATCGCGTCGGCATTCTCAAGAGCCAATGATTTATCGTCAAAGCCCAAGCGGATTTTAGCACTAACAGCCTGTTCTGCAGGCACTGCGTCACGCACCGCTTTGATGATTTGATACAATGTTTCCGGCTCTTTGAGTAATACTGCCCCCCCTTTACTTTTATTGACCGTTTTCGCTGGACAACCAAAGTTCAAATCGATACCTGGGGAACCAAGCTCTACCGCTCTAACCGCATTTTCTGCCAGCCACTGGGGATGTTGCCCAAGAAGCTGTACCCTAACAGGCACACCCGAAGGCGTTTTTGCACCATGATGCAATTCAGGGCATAAACGATGGAAGGTTCTGGGAGGTAATAGTTGCTCTACTACTCGCACAAATTCAGTAATGCACAAGTCAAAACCACCGACTTTTGTCAGCATATCTCGCATCAAATGATCGACAACACCTTCCATCGGCGCTAATACTATTTTCATAGCCTACATTATGCCGTATCTAAGGTAATTAAATTGATGTTTCTCATGCTATCCAATTGGGCGTGTTATTAGCAATTGCTAAATTTAAGTCATAAAAAAACC
Organism: Brumicola blandensis; assembly: GCF_031846165.1. Lineage (NCBI taxonomy): Bacteria > Pseudomonadati > Pseudomonadota > Gammaproteobacteria > Alteromonadales > Alteromonadaceae > Brumicola > Brumicola blandensis. The sequence continues at coordinate 238,343 of NZ_JAVRIE010000001.1, read as the reverse complement.
ACCCTATTGGGTGGTTTCTCTATATGGCGTCCCCTAGGGGATTCGAACCCCTGTTACCGCCGTGAAAGGGCGGTGTCCTAGGCCTCTAGACGAAGGGGACAAAAAACTTTTCGTTAAAGCTACGCTTTAACAGTTTTTTGTTAGGCTTATTATCGTTACGATAAATCACCTAACCTAGACCAAGCGACGACAGCTTGGATTTATAGTTACTTAACGTTTAACTAACGTCTCATATTGACCACTGAGAAAATGGCGTCCCCTAGGGGATTCGAACCCCTGTTACCGCCGTGAAAGGGCGGTGTCCTAGGCCTCTAGACGAAGGGGACAAAAAACTTTTCGTCAAAGCGATGCTTTAACAGTTTTTTGTTAGGCTTATTATCATTACGATAAATCACCTAACCTAGACCAAACTACGACGTTTGGATTTCTGTCACGACAAACTTGGTGGAGCTAGGCGGGATCGAACCGCCGACCTCTTGCATGCCATGCAAGCGCTCTCCCAGCTGAGCTATAGCCCCGTGTCCAATTGGACCTGCGAGCTATGTTTCGTGCTACAGTTCCGTGACAGCGGGGCGCATTCTAGGCATCTGGATTAATTATGTCAACGATTTTTTTAAGAATTTTCTCTATTTGCTATGTAATTAATCGCCTTGTCGATTCTTTGAGCAATTTGCTCTTTAGAGATCAGGTTTAATGTGACATCAAGAGATGGAGAATTTCCCGAACCTGTTGCTGCAACTCTCAACGGCATACCAATTTTACCCATGCCCACGTCCAATTCTTCAGCAGTAGCATTAATCGCCGCTTGAATATTTTCCGCTTGCCAATCTTCTATTGCCAATAACTTCTCTTTTACTGTTTCAAGAGGCAATCTAGCAACCGGACGTAGGTGCTTCTTAGCGGCTTTCTCATCAAAAGCCTCATAATCTTCAAAGAAATAACGGCTGATACTAGCCAGTTCTTTCAATGTACTCACTCGGTCCGCTTGAACAGTAATGACATCAGCTATTGACGGACCATTACTAGTATCAATCCCCTGCTGCTCAAAATGCCACTGCGCGTGCTTGGCAACTTCTTCGCTTGGCAGGCTCTTTATATAGTGTTCATTTAACCAGTTTAGTTTTTCCGTGTTAAACGCACTTGCCGACTTGCTGATTGAATCTAAACTAAAGTGTTCAATCATTTCTTCAACACTAAAGATCTCCTGGTCACCATGTGACCACCCTAGCCTAACCAAATAATTCAATACCGCTTGTGGTAGATAGCCATCGTCGCGATACTGCATCACGCTCACAGCACCATGACGCTTCGATAACTTCTTACCATCATCCCCCAATATCATGGATACATGGGCATATTCAGGAATGGGTGCCCCTAAGGCTTTTAGAATATTTATTTGACGCGGTGTATTATTAATATGGTCCTCACCACGCACCACATGTGTAATACCCATATCCCAATCATCGACCACCACACAGAAATTGTATGTAGGTGCACCATCAGTGCGCTTAATAATAAGATCATCAAGCTCGCTATTGGCGATGCGAATTTCACCTCGAACATGGTCATTTATCACGACTTCACCGTCTAGTGGGTTTTTAAAGCGCACAACAAACGGCATGTTTTCTGGATGATCACTCCGATCTCTCCATGTGCCAGGATAGCGCGGCTTTTCACCTTTCTTTTCTTGCTCTTCACGGATCGCATCGAGTTCATCAACGCTCATGAAACATTTATAAGCTAAGCCTTTTTCTAGCAACTCATCAATCAATTGATTGTATCGGTCAAAACGTTCAGTTTGATAATAAGGCCCTTTGTCATGATCAAGACCTAACCAAGACATACCATCCAATATTGCTTGCTTTGCATCATCGGTAGAACGCTCTAGGTCAGTATCTTCAATACGCAATACGAATTCACCGCCTTGGCTTTTTGCATATAACCAAGAATAAAGAGCTGTGCGAGCACCGCCAACGTGAAGATAGCCAGTCGGACTGGGAGCAAAACGGGTTACCACTGTCATGAGAAAAACTTCCTTAAAAAATAATGCGCGTAGTTTACCGCTTAATGCCCACAGGAAAAAGTAAAGCTCGACCTTATTTCATGCATTATTAACTGCAATGTTATTCGGAGAACACAGTTTGGCCGAAAAATGAACGTTTGATACAATTTTTTCAAAATGCTGTTGACAGACGCGGTCGCAACTCTATAATACGCGTCCACTTGCTTAGGAACACTCACAGCAAGTCAGTAACAAGATGGACGCTTAGCTCAGTTGGGAGAGCATCGCCCTTACAAGGCGAGGGTCACTGGTTCAAGCCCAGTAGCGTCCACCACTTTTTCTTGTTACAAATCAGACATATGGACGCTTAGCTCAGTTGCAAAAAGAGCAAGCATCGCCGCTCCTTATTACAAGAAGGGCGAGGTTCACTGGTAAAAGCCATGTGGATATCCAAAACAATATGGACGCTTAGCTCAGTTGGGAGAGCATCGCCCTTACAAGGCGAGGGTCACTGGTTCAAGCCCAGTAGCGTCCACCACTTCTTCAAGTTCAAATGCATCGCCGTTCTTTACAAGAGATGAGGCGAGTGATTCAAGCCCAGTAGCGTCCACCACTTCTTCAAGCCCAGTAGACTCTTGCTATCTATACTGAGGTTAATCTAGCTCAATCAAACGCTCAAATAATACGGCAACCTGTCCTGCGCCGCCGTGAACACTGCTACCATAGTTTAGAGTGTGCACACGCCATCCTTGTTTCGCATAAGAATTAATTTGAGCGTCAAATTTATATTCAGCTTGTTTGTTGTTTCTTCCCCACGTCGACAACCAATCAACATCATTTTTAAAAACGACTGACTTGTATTCGAAACAAGACTCAGGTTCAACGTAATCGAGTTCTTCGATATTCAACCCAAATACAGAGGCCAGTGCTTTTTTCGATTGTAAGGAGATACTACCTTCTTTTTCGATCCGTTGAACTGTTCGTAAATTTAAGCCCGAAGCAACCGCAAGCTCTTCTTGGGACCACGCTTGCTTATTACGAAGTCTTTTAACCAGTTCTCTGTCAATTATCATGTAGCACCTACAAACCTTATTGATTTTTATCGTTTTGAGTTTTATATAAAGCTATACCTATCGGTAACATTATAACGATACCCAGAATATAGCTACCGATACTTCCGCCTATCGCTATACCCGCACATATCACTATGGCTGTAGACGCTGACAATGTTTTATTCTGTAAAAAGTTTTTAATGTTCATACTGTAATCTCTGTTCGTTAAATTGAATCACCTTTGTACTGTTTAATCGCTGTATATTGCTACGGCGTTTTACTGACAAATTAACGACAGCAAACTTATCTATCTGAATTTTATGGCTTTTATTCGTAGAAATAAAAATAGTTTGCAAAAGGTCTGCTGCTGAAACGAACTTTCTGTTCTGTATATTCAATCGTATTATTCAAGGTTCGACGTTTCCCTATTTGGCCAAATAGATAGATCTTCATTTCCTTCATCGACAAAATTGGGCATAACACTGGTTTCGTGAACAAACTCGTATTTTCTGCCTTGGAACGGGATCATCGCTAGGGGTAGTCATGAACAATTGGTTGTCATTATGCCAACAATGATAGAGGTTTCATAAAGTGTAATATAGAATGATATTGCGGATATCAATTATCACCCCTCATTTTATTAATGTAACTTAGTGATTTCATGCCAATTAACCAATCTAATCAAGAAAGTTGGATTAAAGAGTTCTCAAATCGGCGCTATCAAACTTTACTAGTTGGCGCTAATTTTGTGCCTCATCAAAGAGAGTTTCATATTATTGCGATGGTTATTGAAGGGACCATATTGGTCAAATATCGCGAACGTAACTATGCTTTGGCAGCGAGCGACACTATTTTCATTCCTGCAGGGGAAATTCATGCATTTTATACGCCGACAAATGAAACGGCGCTGGTTAACTTTCACTACATCGACACTATTGAAGCCTATATCGTTAGTGAAGGGATAACATGTCCTGATATTAATACGTTATTAGAAACAAAATTAACAACTCAAAGTTGGGCACCCGAGCTCTTGAGCAACCTTGAGAAATCCATAGACAGCCAACACTATACACAATGGCTTAGTGGTTTCTTATTGGCACTGAGTAAGCAGATGAAACAAATGATAAAGCTAGAAGAACTTGATTTTGATGCGTTTGTGGCGGCAAAAGCATACATTCAGGAGAACTTGGAAGAACCCTTTTGTTTGGACGATATATCATTGAGGTTTAATATCAATCGATGGCAACTATCCAGAAAGTTTAAACCTCTTTTTGGGGTTACTTTGTTCCAACATATTCATGCATCTAAAATGGTTAAAGCAAAGGAGTTATTGAGTCAGAAGAATGGTATTAGCGAAGTTGCATATGAATTAGGCTACAGTGACCAATCTCATTTCACGCGTTTTTTTAAGCGATTTGTTGGTATATCACCCAATAAGTGGGTTAGGCTCGTGTCGATATCAAACAATAATTAATTTTCGGAGGCTATTGCTCCGTATTGCGCCCTCAAATAAGAGAGGGCTCTTCCAGGTCGTAACTTTTAACCATTAAGTTCATTACTCGGCCTAACTCGGGAGATCCATATCAATATTAGGGCAAACTTGCCTAGCTATCGCCCATCTAGCATTTCAACCATTTTCTGAGCAACTAATGGTGAAGATAAGTGATTTTGCCCTGTCACAATGCGACCATCAACTTCAATGTGAGGGGTATTCATTTCAGAATAAAAAAATCGCCCTCCCCTCTGCTCAATGGTTTTTTGAATGAGAAAAGGAAACTCTTTGAAGTAAGCTTTACTTTGATTTTCATAAGCTTCTGGATAACCCGAGATACGTTTACCGTCGACTAAGTACTTTCCATCTTTGGTTTGTAAATTAACAATACCGGCGGTGCCATGACACACTGAAGACACTATTCCATTGTTATCTTCATATATTGTCATCACTATGTTTTGTATTGCTTCGTTGTCTGCCACACCATACATTGCATTACCCCCACCTACATAATGCACAGCTACATAATTAGTAGGGTCAATTTGACTTGGCGATTTTGTATGTCCAATTGCATACATAAAATTCGTGTTATATAGATATTGCTTATGAATTTTTTCAGAGGTATTGATGTAAGCCAGTGGAATAGCACCACCTTCTGGGCTGATAAAGTCAACGGTAAATCCGGCTTTTTGAAAGATGTCATAAGCCTTAACAATTTCAGAAAAACTGACACCTGTTGGTAAATCTGAATTTCCGTGAAAGTGAGCATTAGAGACGATAAACAAAATTCGTTCTCCATTCTTATTACTCTCTTCACTGGCTGCATTCTTACTTGTAATTTTCCAACCACTGGAAAGCTTCTTTAGCAAGAATACATCAACATATCGCTTTGTGTTCGCTGGCAGTAATATCTCTACTTTAGCCGTTGCCACATTACCTTCTACATCGATCGACAAAATCTCTCCAATTCGACCGTTAAATTGTCCTTTGTTATTTTTAAACCAAGAGGCATATTCGTTAGGGTGCACCAACCAGGTTTCCTGTCCCTTTTTATCAAGTAGCAATTGAGCGTCTTTTGAAAAGGCACTTTTTATTAAAGAAGGCTCATTGAAAGATGTGCCAGAAATATAGTTTTTGAGGACTTGTGCTATTTGTTGTTTTGTTAACTCTTGACTTTGAGCAACAAAACTAACAAGTGCAAAAATTATTATTAAGATTAATTTCATGTGTATTCTCCATTTATCCATTGGACAGCCAAGATAAATGGAAAGGTGCGATTACTCGCACAAATATAATAATACCGAACAACGAAATTATAATTTAGGAGATACGTTCGCAGCGTTTAGTTCATGTTGCCTATATTTTGCTGGTGTTAGTTTCTCAATTTTTTTAAAAGCAGCATAAAAGGTTGACTGAGAGTTATAACCTGACTCTTCAGCGACCACTTCCATGGTCATTCTCGGCGCTTCTATTAACAGTTTTTTTGCTTCGAAAATTCGCCATTCATTAATAAATGTAGCAAAGGATTTTTGCAAATTGTCATTTAAAAACTGAGATAAAAGTGGTACTGAAATATGCAGTCTTTTTGCTAGCTGCGGCAATGTCAGATTGGCGTTTTTATAAAGTTGCTCATGCTCCATCAATTCTTTAATTTTTGACTGTAGTTCGGCTGCTTTTGCCTGATCTATTTTATTAGCGAGGTACGATGGATTAGCTTTTTCTCGATTTTCTGCTTTATTATTTTTTGCGATAACCCATAGTAAAATTGACAAGTACAGCACGAATGTAAAAGACAAAGCACCAACGATATAAGAGGTAAATGATGCAGTAAAATAGGCTAGCCAAATAAGCGTCGTGCCCGAAAAAACACTTAACGATAGTTTTTCCGTTGCAGATAAACTTCTTCTCTCCCTAATATTAACAAGCACCTTTGGCATTATTAATGATGCAGCGCCAAGAATATATAGTGCCCATGTCCAATTGATGACTCGATAAAAAACGCCCCATAATTCTTGATTGCTTTCGTATGGAAAAATAATCCCTACTCCCACCGTTATTGCGGTCAAGAGGCCCAAATGCCAAGTCCAGTTGACTCGTAGAATTGCTAATTGCCCTTGAGCACTGGCAATATAAAAGTAGAGTAAAGGGCCGATAAAAAAGCATGCTGACAAGCCCAATTGCAAAAATTGCTTACCAACATCGGGATCAAAATAAAACCAGATTGACTTAGAGATTCGTAAACTAATAACCAATATTAATAGCGCAAGCAGCCGTCTTTCGATGCTTACTGGCTTAGATAACAGTAAATAAGCGGTCAGCAAAAGACCGTTGAACGCGCCAAGCGCACTGAAAAAAAATAGTAATTGACTGCTGATATTCACTAATATGTCCCAACTGTGATGTGCCGAAATGTTACATGAATAGCGTGGTAATTGACAAAAGTTTGGCACGCAGAAGAACGATTACATTATTTAAGCGGTGCAGAGATCATGATATTGGTCGAGTCAAACGCCAGTATCTTGATATCACCTTTCAACCCTATTGTAATCATGCAAAAGTAAAGTAATTGCTATTGAATAATTGACAAAAACCGAACCAACTGTAATGCTATACACATTACAGTCAATACAGTGTTTTGTTATGTCACATTTAAAGCTTTCATTATCTCTCACAGACCCCAAACCTATTTTTAAACAAATTGTTGATGCAGTGCGAGTGTTAATTGCATCTGGCGAGCTTGCACCAGGCAGCAAACTACCAAGTGTCCGTGCGCTAGCTATGGAACAGACCATTAGTGTCAATACTGTAGCCAAAGCCTATAACATACTCACAGCTCAAGGATTGCTTGTTTCTAAGCCAGGGCTCGGCTTATTTGTTGATCAACGCCGACAGTTACTCAGCGAGTCAGAACAACAGAAAAAGCTTGATTTTGCAGTCACTAATTTCGTCAGTGATGTATCAGATTTACATATTAAACAGTCAGTCATCATCGATAAAGTCAAGAACGGTTTGTCAAAATTAGGGCCTGTATCGACTGACTCTCCTTCATCGCTGGAGAATGACTAATGTCTAGCTTGTGTATTCAAACACGTGACCTAAGCAAGGTGTATGAGGGTAAGCTCGCACTGAACCGTGTGGATTTAGATATACGGAGCGGCGGAGTCAATGCGATAGTCGGCAGTAATGGCGCAGGCAAGTCCACCTTATTTAAAGTGCTATTAGGCATGATTACGCCATCATTTGGAGAAGCCACTATCTTAGGTTGCGACGCTTCGAAGTTGGATCGCAGCATCAGACAAAAAGTGGGTTATGTTAACGAAGAGCATTCTCTTCCAGATTGGATGCGTGTCGATCAAGTCATCGCTTTTCAGCGTCAATTTTATCCTCAATGGGATGAGTCATTATTTGCCTCAGTTTTGGGTTATTTCAATGTCAACTCTAAGCAAAAAATCACGAGCTTATCTCGCGGCGAACGAGCAGGTGTCAACCTAGCATTAGCATTTGCTCAAAAGCCAGATCTTCTGATATTGGATGAACCCACTTTGGGGCTTGATGTAATTGCAAAGCAGTCGTTTTTAGAGGCTATCTTATTTACCGAGGTCAATTATCAAACTACCTTCATCTATTGCTCTCACCAAATGGAAGAGGTGCAACGAGTAGCTGACAACCTGATCGTCATGGAACAAGGGCAAATTCAACACAACAATGATCCTGACTCATTCTCAGATCGCGTGAGTAATCTGATAGTCGAGCGCTTTTCCAACTGGCAAACACTAAGGGAACACCCTAAGGTGCTTAAAATTAATAAGCTTGATGACTTATTGCATATCTGGGTTCTCGACAACGATGGAGAAATTGAGTCGCTGTTAGCATCATTGGACGCTCAGCTGCTGAACAGACAAGCTGCAAACCTCGAACAAGCGGTCAACGCCTTCCTTACCCGTAAACACTCTGCGCCAAAATTCGCATTAGGAGAACAAGCATGAAAGCTTTATTTTGGAGTGAATGTTCGCACTATTGGCGCCCAGCACTTGCGGTATCAATGCTCTTTTTGTTTGGCCTGATTTACTTTCAATATGCGTCGCCATCAGCTGCAATATCGTTACCTTACAGTATTATTTGGGGCCTTGGTTTAATAATCTCAGGCGCTTTTGGTGCTTGGCAGTTTTATTATCATAAAAGTCATGGTCGTTGGATTTACCTACTACATAGACCGGTAGGTACAACACATATTTACCTAGCACTACTTGGTTCCGCCCTATTTATATTGTTTATAATTACTGCATTACCAGTGCTCATCATCACTCTTTATACCCACTTGTTTACTGAACAATTAGTAGAGTTTAGAGACTATATTTTTGTAGTTAATGTTTATTTGGCATGCGCAGTCATCTACTTGGTTTTCACACTTACCTTATTGGCTGTGAACAAAGGAGCTATTTTAATCCTGGCAACACTAGGCATATTAAGCATGAGTCATGTGGGAACAAGCACCCTTACAAATATTCTGCCACTACTCATCGTTATAGCTGTATTGATATATCTTAACCTGCGCAGCTTTAAACCAGATTTAACAGCGCCTCCACAACAACCATTGGAGATTGTCCTATCTTATTTCATGATGAGCATTGGATTACACATTTTGCTGGTTGTTTTTGTAAGTGTACTTTTCAATATCAGCCAACTAGCAGGTATTCATAATGACTCTGCGAATGGAGATCACTTCTCCTTATTTACGAAAGCCAGCACTGGCTCCGAACGAATGAATATAGCACTAAATACGAGTCTGCATGCACGTGCCCAAAACTTGCGCAATCAAGCATCTTTAGCAAACACCGTTAGGCTCAGCTTAAACAACTTTCAATTTCCCTATTTTAATATGAGCCCTGATCGCTCAGCCGATACAGTGCTGATTGATAAAGTGCGGGGCCAAGAGTGGCAATTTTCACACCAACACCGGGTATTTATTGGCTTTGAGAAGAGCACTGGTCAACGAATTGGCGTATTAACACCTCAAGATATAAAACTAGGAACACACAACCACAATTCAGAACTGTATTTTGAAGAAGTTCCAGTACCCGTTAATGATTCGGTATTGATGACGCAGACTAAAATTTATGCGGTAAATTTTGACTACCAAACTATTTCAACTATCTATCAAACCGAGGCTGGTGAAAGTTTCATCGGATTACCTAAGCTCACTCATGGTTATATTAGCATTCCAACCAGCCAGCGCATACTCATGTTCAACCCAACGATGCTGCAAACAGAAGAACTTGCAGAGCCTGTCGTAAGTATCGAATATCCGGTTAACTATCGTCAAATTGAAGATTTGTGGCTATATGAATTAGCTGATGGTTTTGCAGTAATATTTTCTGGGAATCATCTCTTCGGTTATGAGCAACCTGGCACGCTTGTTTCGTATCAGCAATTTTATGGACCTGCAGAAGTGTTAAGTCAACGCAAAGTTTTAGAGCATGCTGAACCAACCTGGTATCGACAGCTTGAAGAGCTGGTTTCACCACTAACCCTATACTTTTCTGACGTCACGCGATATGCAATGAACCCCAATACTGTAGAAAATTCGGCACCACTAGCGCCCCTGTCGCGGTTTAAGATGATATCTGTGCATATTCAGATAATCGTGATGCAAATTCTTAGTTTTGTGATTAGTCTATTACTCAGTGCCAAATTGGCACTAAAAGGTCGTCAGCGCCTAACGTGGGCAATGCTAGCAGCGCTATTTGGTATAACAGTTTGTTTAGCCATGTTGATCATGTATTTTTTGCCTAACCCAAAACGCACCTTGAAGCAGTTAGAACATGAGCGCCATTTCTCGCTAAAACGAGAGCACTAATATGAGACACAACACAGTAAAAAACTGTTTTGCTTCTTATATGGTGTTGTTCATAGCGTTTATTAACATTACCTATTCGAATGCTGCTGAGCTGATAGATCGACAACACTTTACTCAGCCTAACCCTATCATTGATGTGGCATTGTCCCCTGATGGACAAACCTCAGCAATTCTACTTAAAACATCAAACCAACTATTTGAATTGTGGCAGTTCAATATGGTAAGCCTGACAGCAGTCAAACATAGTGTTCTTAGACAAGGTGGAGAGTTACTTTGGTTTGAAAATAGCAATCAACTATTGGTGATTGCTAAGAACACGGTGACTCAGGTCGATATGATAAGCGAAAAGCCGCCGCGTCTTGTTGCCCAACTAAAGCCTAAAGACAAGTTAGTTATCAACGGGGTACGCCAAGCGCACAATTTGCTTGTATCCAAGTCTTCCTCTGTAAAGTCTCCAAATTATTTACAGCGAATTATTAAAGATGTTAAACAGGAAGTCTTTTCACATTCAGCACAAATTACTGGTGCGTTGCTTAACGACAATGCTTCGAATATTTATGTAAAAACAGTGTCGGCACATACTGCCGAAGTGAGTCACATAGCTAATGGCAGTCAACGCAGTTTGTTCACTTGTGCAGCATCAACATTGAAAAACCCATGCATGTTAATAGCCCAATCAAGCAATGGTAAGGGTGTTTATGTCATTGGCAGATTTCAATCAGATTTGACTGGCTTATATGTATATTCTATAGACACAAACACGTTCGAACTCATCCATCAAGACCCGCTTGGTGTTGCAGATATAGAAACAGTTTTGCTAGACCGTGATGGCCAGCCTATGATGGCATTGTATCGAGGGTTGACCAACAAATGGTACGGTTTGCAAAAGCCTGCTGAACAAGTGCTCTCATCTATCTCCCCGCAACTGATGCAAACAGTTAACGATATTCAATGTAGCGAAAACCTGAGTTTATGTCTTTTTATTAGTGAATCTCCTAACAAGTTATCGCGTGATTACTATGTGTATCGCAATAATCCAAAAGGCCTTCAAAATATTGCGTTATACAACAAACTAGAGCTACAGCACCTTTTACAAAATAGTCCTCTTGAAATTAATGTGCAGCCGCTAACGTATAAAACTAGCGATGGAATGACCCAATACGCTTACCTTTATCTACCAGCAGACCAAGCATTAGAGACGACTCCTCTAGTGGTTTATCCGCACGGAGGTCCCCACTCTCGTGATTATTTCCAAACCAATCGATTCGCATTGTTTTTAGCAAGTCGAGGCTATGCAGTACTAAAACCAAACTTTCGCGGTTCCACCGGGTTTGGCTTGAACTATATGTTAAGTAGTAACAATAATTTTGGTAGGGGAAGAGTACTCGATGACATTCTAGAGGCGACAGACTGGGTTAAGCAACAAGGAATAGGAATAAATGCTTCGACAGCAGTAGTCGGCGAGTCATTTGGTGGCTTTTCGGCCATCGCTTCTGCAACATTCGATAAGCGCTTTGTCGTAGCTATTGCTGCTATGCCTGCATTGGATATAGGCAAAGTGAGACAGTCAATTCTTAACAGACGAGTGCGCACTGAGGACGCACAAAGGCTAGCGTTTTTATGGGGCGATTTAAACGATGCGGAGTTGCTTAATAAACTCCATGAACAGTCTCCCTCAAACCATGCTGACCTTCTGAATGCACCATTGTTTATATGGGCGGGTGCAAGAGATCCAATAGTGCCTGTTAGCCACATTAAAAACTATGCGCTTAAGCAGTTAGAAAATGGAAAATCAATTTCTTTGATGATTGACAAACAAGCTCAACATGGCCCAGTCTCGCAACACTCTATGCTGGGCTATATGGCAATGATGGAGCATGTCCTCAGTCGCTACCTTAATGGAGAGGCGCAAGCAATAAATGACTCGAAACTAAAGCGCTCGTTAATAAACATGCAGACACTCGATTCAAGCGGCTGGTTGACTGACTACTGGCAGCAAGCCGAACAAGTCCTGTAGCGAAACATCTTCGTGCAATATCATTCTATAAGGCATGTTGCTGAACCAATATACTTGCGGAATCTAAATTATAGTGGCATTCACTTATGTATGTAGAAGGTGTCTATGAATGAATTGTTAGCATTAGCAATATCTCTGAGTGTGTTTGTTCTAATTACTTACCTGCTAAGCCCACCAAGTAAGCTTTATGAGTGGCTACTGTTTTCAGAACGACGGCTAGCTAAGTTGACGCTCCGTAAACTGGATATTCAAGAGGGCCAAATAGCCTATCAAGAAGGTGGTAAAGGAGAAGTACTCATGCTATTGCATGGCTTTGGCGCCAATAAGGATACGTGGAATCGTATAGCTCAACATTTAACCCCGTACTTTCACGTCATCGCAATCGATTTACCTGGTTTCGGTAATAGTTTTAAAGACATGCAACTACAATATGATGTACAAGCACAAGTAACGCGGCTACAGGAGATTGTGGAAGGTCTCAAATTATCCCAATTTCACCTAGCTGGCAATTCAATGGGAGGCTACATTGCAGCAAATTATGCTGCACTACACCCTGATAAATTATCAAGCTTATGGTTGCTAAACCCACTGGGTGTTGCTACGGCGCCCAATAGTGAAATGTTTGAAGATATTGCACAAAAGAAACGTCCTGTTGTTTTGGCGAATTCTAAATTGGAATATAAAGAGTTGATAGCTCGTGTTTTCCATAAGGCTCCCTACATGCCCAATTTTTTTGTTGATGCGTTATCACTCAATGCTATAGCCAATTTTTCTATCAATAAAAAGATATTTCATGAAATACATCAAACAGCTGACTATCAAGTATACTTTTCTTCACCAACAGATTTGGCTTTGGCTGGATTTGATAAGCCCTTGCTTATTACATGGGGAGATAAAGACACGATCCTGCACCCAAAAGGCGCACATGCATTGCAAAAAGTAGTTCCTAGTGCTGTTGTTCAAATTATCGAAAATGTTGGACATCTCCCTATGATTGAATCGCCAAAGTTAACTGCTAATCAGTTTATTGAATTTCGCTATCCTCTATAGTTCAAACATGCCTATACACGGGGTATTATCGCAGAGGCTGTCACAAGCTATTCGCAAGTACAGCCCGTAACAATTGCCAATTATACACCTCGGGCAATGGAATGATTGCCTATTTCACTTATCGATTTTGCGCCAGTGAGCGTCATAGCAACCTGCATTTCTTTTTTGTAAAGCTCCAGCAGATGTTCAACCCCATTTTGACCTCGAGCGGCTAGCGCATAAATGTACGAACGTCCCAACATTGTGCAGTCTGCGCCGAGTGCTAACATACGAACAACATCCAAACCATTTTTGATACCAGAGTCGACAAACAATTTAATGTCTCCTTTTACAGCATCAGCAATAATTGGCAAGGCTTTGGCTGAAGACATTACTCCATCCAGTTGTCTACCACCATGATTTGAGACCACGATGCCATCCGCGCCAAAGCGCACTGCGTCTTTTGCATCTTCGACATCAAGAATGCCTTTTATGATGAGTGGGCCATCCCAATAATCTCGAATCCACTCTAAGTCTTTCCAAGAAATAGAGGTATCAAAATTATCGGCTAGCCAGCCAATGTAGTCGCCCAACTTTGTTTGTTTTTGACGATACTTGGATATATTGCCCAAATCGTGAGGTTTACCTAACAGACCAACATCAAACGCCCATAGGGGATGAACCATCGCTTGAAGCACCCTTTTTATCTCTGCCCCAGGGCCGCTCATGCCTGAATGCATATCTCGATAGCGCGCGCCCGGCGTTGGCATATCAACGGTAAAAACAAGTGTTTTCACACCCGCAGCTTTTGCTCGCTGCAATACATTTTTCATGAAGCTGCGATCTTTAAGCACATACAATTGAAACCACATTGGTCGCTCTATTTGAGGCGTAACTTCTTCGATGGGACACACCGATACCGTCGACATTGTGAAGGGAATTCCTTTGTTCTCTGCCGCTTTGGCTGCTTGAACTTCACCACGCCGAGCATACATTCCTGTTAAACCAACTGGAGACAGTGCTATTGGCATAGCAAGCTTTTCTCCGAATACCTCATGCTCAAGACTCAAACTCGACATATCCTTAAGTACTTTTTGCTTAAGCGAGATATTTTCTAAGTCGGCAACATTCGCTCTAAGCGTGCTCTCGGAATAAGATCCACCGTCAATATAATGAAATAAAAAGGGCGGAAGTTTCTTTTTTGCAGCAGCGCGATAGTCAGTAGTAGCTGAAATAATCATAGTATGGTTTCATTTTTGACAGAATGACTATCGTATACCTTTGTATTTGGTAGATAAATAGAATTAAGTATATTGTTAATTTCTTAAAATGGTGGAATTGGTCAGCATTCGATAAATTTATTGCAATAAAAATCAATCTAACTGAGTGCATGCATAGCTGATCAAAAATCCAGCAAACGCACTGATTTTAAATGAATAAACTGCCCCACATCTGTCATTACAAATTTAATTAAAGTATATTCTTAGCATCACGATAACTTATTCAATGTTTACTTAATGTTGAAGAATCACAGCAAATGGAATTGTCGGTCATCTCACGGATGCGTATACTCATTATAGACAATAAGCAGAGCGCAACTAAGCATCTGACCCCGCAGCTTGAACAGATTGGCTTCAGAAACATCCAGTATGTTGAATCTACTCAGCGCGCCCTACTTGCCCTTGAAAAACTCACATTCGATCTAGTTATCTGCGCTTACAGCATCAAACGAAGCCATGATGGTTTGTATTTCTATGAAAAGCTGTTGCAAAGCAAACTTCTGCCAAGCGAGACCGCATTTGTATTTACAAGCCACGAAACTAACTTTGAAATCATTCAAAGCATCTTAGAGTTGCCTGCTGACGATATCCTAGCTAAACCACTGAAAGTAGAAAAGCTCTACAAACGAATCTCAAGAGTGATGCGTCGCAAACAAAAGTTCATCACGGTACACGACTTTATTAATGAAGAAAAATACAACGCCGCAATTACCGAAGTAAATAAAATACTAAGCTACCAGAGTAATCGAGATCTGTTCCCTCTTGCCTTAAAAATGAAAGGGGATCTTTTACTATTAGCTAAGCAATATGAAGAGGCTAAAGCGTTCTTCACGTCAATGATAAAAATTGAATCACTAGCATGGGCGGAACAAGGCTTAGTGAAAAGCTTAATCGCTCTGGGCTTCGATGATGACGCAGAAAAACAAATCATTACTTTAGCAGCTAAACGCGAAACGAAGACCATGGCCTATGAGCTTCTTGCTAGCCTACAAATAAAACAAGGTGCATACAGTGAAGCACTAGAGAGCATGTTGATTGCGACCGAGATTTCGCCAAAAAATATGCGCAGACAACATATCGCTAGGCTGATTGCTCGCTTGACCCACGATCACGAAACAGAGTTCGCCGTCACTCAATTACTGTTGAGTAACTCAAAGAATACAGTAAGTGAGACGCCTGAAGTTTATATGAAAGTCGTTCGCGCAGGTATCGACTTTGCAATGACAGCGGATCCAAGCCAAGTCAATGAAGTGATGAATGCGACAAGGCAATATCTGACGGAATTAAAAAGAAAGTTTGTTAATGAGGATATTCAAGAAGACATCAACATTATTAAAGCTCGCATGTCGTACTTGGAAAATGATGTTCAAAAAGCAACAGACTTAGTTGAAAATTTCACCAGAGACAATCGTAAACTGGGTGATGAAAGCTTAGCAGATAAAGCGAAAGCACTGCATGAAGTGGGCTTGAAAGACGACGCCCTTGCTGTATATAAAGTCATTGAAGAACGGGCACAAAAACGAGCTAACTATGTCGATGACCAACTTTCTGACATCGCCCTATTTAGCCAATGTATTACACAGGAACGATTCGAAAAAGAACAAGTTCGTTTAAACCCTAAAGAGCTCAACGCAGAAGGCATAACAGCTTTTAG
Source organism: Brumicola blandensis (assembly GCF_031846165.1). NCBI lineage: Bacteria > Pseudomonadati > Pseudomonadota > Gammaproteobacteria > Alteromonadales > Alteromonadaceae > Brumicola > Brumicola blandensis. Next base: position 221,960 of record NZ_JAVRIE010000001.1, on the reverse strand, counting down.
AAATGGCAATTTTGCAAAAGCGTTTGATGTTTTTTCCCAAGCCGCGAATATCATGCCAAAGAATACGGCAATTGCACTCAACCTGCTACATGTCATATCCAAACTGAAGCTTAGTACAGCAATAGAGGAAGTGAATACGCACGTGCTGCACTCAGTCAACTTACTTGAGCAGAAGAAGTTGAGTTTTGAACAAGCGCAAAAGTACAAAAAACTTCGAAATCTTCTGAACGTATAAGCACGTTTTCACGTAGAATCAACTCATTATTTACATACTGAGTCATCGAATTATTCATGCGACCATCTCGCTTTTCAACGCCTGACGACAAACCAGTAAATTGGTCAGTTCTCACTAAGCTCTGGCCTTACTTGCTAGAGTTTAAAAGCCGTGTCTGGCTTGCCATCGGTTTTCTGGTAGCAGCAAAAGTAGCTAGTGTATGCCTCCCCTTCGTCTTAAAACACACCGTTGATAATCTCAACTTAGATACCACCAAAGAAATCATTATGGGGGCAACACTAGGTCTGATTGTCGCCTATGGCGCCCTGCGTTTAGCAAACGTCTTATTTGGGGAAATCAGAGATACGCTATTTGGTAGAGTGACAGAGAGAGCAATGCGTCGTTTAGGCTTAACCGTATTTGAACATCTTCACAAGCTTGATCTCAGTTTTCACTTATCAAGACAAACCGGCGGCCTATCTCGTGATATTGAACGTGGAACCAGTGGTATCAGCTTTTTGATGCGTTTTTTGATTTTTAATATTGGCCCAACCCTATTAGAGATAGCCCTCGTCATTGGCTTGTTATTTTATAACTACGGTGCAAGCTTTGCGCTTGTGATATTTGGTTCTGTCGTTCTCTACGTCAGTTTTTCAATGAAAGCCACTGATTGGCGCACAAAGTTTGTTAAAGAAGTGAACCAAGCCGACAACAGCACCACTTCCAGGGCGGTCGATAGCTTACTGAATTACGAAACCGTAAAATACTTTAACAACGAAAATTTTGAGGCTAAGCGCTACGACGTCGACCTTGCTAATTGGGAAACCGCACGACGAAAAAACCGGCTATCATTGTTTGCCTTAAATGGCGGACAGGCAACAATCATCGCAGTAGCAATGACCAGCATGATGGGACTCGCTGCAGTGAATGTTGCGAGCGGCAATATGACCATTGGTGATTTCGTTCTGGTCAACGCTTTCACGATGCAAATATTCATGCCTTTGAACTTCCTAGGCTTTGTATATCGTGAGATTCGAGGCTCACTGGCAAACATTGAAAACCTATTTGACCTATTAGAAAAACCGCCAAAAATACTCGACAAAGACGACGCTACAGAGCTTCAAGTCAGTAGAGGCGAAATAAGGTTTAACGAGGTGGGCTTTTACTATGACGAAAAACGACAAATACTCAAAAACGTCAGTTTCACTGTGAAAGCTGGAAGTAAGGTAGCCGTTGTTGGTGAGAGTGGCGCGGGCAAATCAACCTTAGTAAAACTCTTATTTCGTTTTTATGACCCCAGTGCTGGCCATATCTCAATTGATGATCAAGACATTGCAAAGCAAACTCAGGCATCTGTTCGCCAACAAATTGGAATAGTGCCAGAAGATACCGTTTTGTTTAACGATACCCTATACGAAAACATTCGATACGGTAAGCCAGAAGCAAGTGATGACGAAATAAATCAAGCGATAAAGCTAGCCCACCTTGATGAGTTTGTAGATCGTTTGCCAAATAAAGGAGATACTCAAGTTGGCGAGCGTGGCCTGAAACTCAGTGGCGGAGAAAAACAGCGAGTTGCGATTGCACGAACAATTTTAAAACGTCCGCCAATAATGGTATTTGATGAGGCGACCTCAAGTCTTGATTCTCAATCTGAACAAGCCATACTGTCAGCTTTACGTGAAATTGCGAAAGGTCATACGAGCTTTATGATTGCACACAGATTGTCGACTATTGTGGACGCTGATAATATTATCGTCATGGATCAAGGAAGTGTTGCTGAACAAGGCTCTCACGAAGAACTTTTGGCCTTAAACGGCCTATATTCCCGTTTATGGCAAGCCCAACAAAAGAATCAAGCGCAAATTGAGGAAAACTAAAATGCAAGACTTCGATTTCTCAGCACATTCTGCGCAAGAATTGTTGGAATTAGTCAATGCCAAAATGCCCTTTGGCAAATATGCCGGAACGCCATTACTTGAGCTACCAGAACCCTATCTGGTTTGGTTTCACAAAGAAGGGTTTCCTAATAGCAAACTCGGCGAACAACTCGCGATCATGTATGAGATTAAATTGAACGGCCTAGAACCAGTATTACGACCTTTGTTACACGAAAATCGACAAAAGGAAAGCTACTCCGAAGAGACAAAAAAACGCCTAGTAGACATTCAAGAGCGCGATAAATATCGCTTTTAGTACGTATTGTCTTAAGTCATAAAACCTTGAAAATCAGCCTTCGGTAAGAATATGCCTCAATATGCAAAAGTCCCCGTTAAAGACATTGGAATAGACCACCAAATATTGCAGTTGCACGCAGCCATGGCTAAAAAGTGCTTTGCTAACCCAGCATTATTTGAACAAATCGAAGCTCGCATTGAGACTCGCTACGCTGCCAAACAAATGCGATATGGCGCTTATCTCACTTGGCTATCAATACTAGAACTAAAACACCAACCCGAGGAAATGCTGGCCGCACTGCTAGAAAAATCCTTCAAAATGAGAAATTTGAGAAGAGCGACGGTGTTCACAGGGGTTCTTGATGAGGATGAACGCCTGGCGGTAATCGAAAGTTTGCACCGCCCTATCACTTAATTCATAAGATAATGAAACATAAAAGAAACACATCAGTATCTGTTTATTTTGCCCTATTATTCTCTAGCGGCATGCTAGTCGCTTTTTACCTTCAGCATTTCCCACGCATATTGTTTTACTTATACATAGCTTTAAGTAGTCTTAGTTTTACCCTATATGCCTATGATAAATGGCAGGCCAAACGTGGGGGTTGGCTTATAATGTTAAAAGCCTGATAGTGATATTCTATACGCAACTAGTCGTGTGCACACTGTAGCATTTTATTCTCTACAATAAATTCGATTACATCTGATTTACTTTGAATAGAGGAAGTTAGGAGCTTGGAATAGTTTTTGGTAATTGTACCACAGTCATCATATCCCAACTTGATTGGCCTCCCATCGCGGTTGCTGTTAAAAAACACTACAAAAAACACATCTCCATTATCAAAATAATTTGAGCTACTACTATCGTATTCTGCAAACAGGACATCACCTGCAGAAATATCAGGTGTAAAACTCTTCAGCACAATAAAGCTCTCTTTTAGGCTAACTAAATGATTTTTCCATAGTCTTTTAAGTTCAACGTGCACCAAATCGCTACGGTGTGACATTAATGATTTAAATTCAGGAAAGGTTATAGGACCGCCAACTTTCACAACGACACCTAAGAAACCGGAGGTTTCTAAGTAATGGCTTCTTGATTGTTCAGAACTATTGTATGGACGAGTCCCAGCAGCAGTGCTCGAGAGACAGGTAAAATAAATTGCAATTATGATAACAAATTTGTAAAAAATCACTCTCATCGATTTATTTTCCTTTTTAACTTTCTCAACTAGCATATCTAAATCCCCCCGGATTACCACTATCAATTCCGCTATCACATCGTCTAGTAAAGTATAAAACAACATACGAGTTATGATGTGGGATACTGCCCTCGCATGGTGAACTTTGTAAAATACAAGCTGGATAATAAAGGTATTCTTTTACATGGCATCAACGCAAAAATCAGGCTTGCAGTTTTCTATCAATAATATTCAAGATTACATAATGAATAAGGGACTGCTTGGCGCTATCAGGAACTGGATAGCGATGCGCAAGCAGCGTAAAGAAGCTGAGGAAATTAGTTTTCATTTTTCTCAATTTCTCACTCCTGTCATTGCAAATAGTGACTTTAAACAAGATTTGTCGAGTAAATTAAGACATGACGTGTATTGCGAAGAGTTACATTATGAAGACTGCCGTGACGATGGCTTAGAAAGCGATGAGTTCGACGCTTACTCAAAGCATGCCCTAATTCAACATATAAAATCTCGTACCTATGCGGGCACTGTGCGTGTGATTTCACCTGAAAGTGACAAACAATTACTTCCCATCGAAAAGCACTGTCTTGATAGCGTATTAGATCACGAGTATTTACCTTCGAATTTCCCGCGTGAAGATATTTGTGAAATTTCTCGTCTGGCTGTGCCAAGTGCTTTTAGACGACGCGCGTCTGACAAATTTGTTGGCGCGGCAACCGGTACCATAAATGAATTCATCGACTCAGACAAAGAACTACGATGCTTCCCTTTCATCGCTGTAGGTTTGTATTTTAGTGCTGCGGCGCTATGCCTAAAGCTTGGTAAGAAGCATGCTTACATGATGATGGAACCCAAACTCGCCAAAAGCATGTCTTACGTTGGTATCAAGTTTGAACAAATAGGTCCTGTGATTGAATATCATGGGCAAAGAGCGCCCTACTACATTAACAGAGATATGTTGTTCGCCAATTTAAGTAAAGATTTCACATTCATGTTGGAGAACATTCGAAAAAGCCTGTATGCTCAAACCCTATAATGCGCCCAACGGACACACCTACTTACTGAATCAAAGGGGCAAGCACTGAAATAATCAACCCTAAATGAAAAAGCCCCAGTAAAAACTGAGGCTTTTAAATTGTCTCGACGTTATGTCGATATCTGATATGTTCGCTTAAGCGCGGCGACGCACAGAAATAAGACCCGCTAAGGCAATACCAAGAAGTGCAATGCTCGTTGGTGCAGAAACATCGTTAACCACAACCGCATCGATGAAGTTACCTACAGTTGCAGCAGTTGGGTTGACTGACGTCAGCATAAAATAAGTGTTAAAACCTGAACCGATAAACGAACTAGCAAATGTGCTCCACTCTCTTGTAGTGTGGTCAATGAACTCGAAATTGACTACGTGATCACGATTATTCAAATCACCAGTGAAAATTTCTAAGCGGAAAGATTCGTCGTTGTTAGAGCGCGCTCTGTAAGCAAGCGAATAGGCATATGTAGAGTTCGCTGTTGTTGCAAAAGTTTGATAAATTGAGAAGCTAGTGCCGTCATGTGGGTGCGCATTTAATTCGCCATGCTGATTACCTTCGTAAGAAGTCACGCCGTTAAAACCTGAACGCCAAACTTCGATATTGTCGCCTTGCCAGCCATTTGAATTATCAGATAAGTATGTCCAACCGCTTTGAATGCCTGGCGCCTCAAAACTGCCATTAGAGATAAGTGATGCATTTGCAGCAGAGCTTGCAATAAGTGCCAAAACTGCGATTACTGATTTAAATTTCATTGGAACTTCCCGTTTAAAATATTACTGACAAGATTGCCTAGCAGAGTAAAAGCAAATTATGGACCAAAACATTAACTCATTGATTTAAAACAATATTTAACGTATTAATATGGGCATTCAGCGCATATTGTAAATTTTTCTGACACCCCTCGACTTCAGTGAAATTGAGGTTTTGGATAATGTTCACGCTGAAGATTTTAGTCGCCACACGTAAAGCAAACAAGCGACCTCGACGGCATTTGTGGAGATAAACTGACTGATATTAAACAGGCACCAGTTGATCTGGACAACATTTGGCTTACTAACATTTTTTCAACGTCCGGTTTCTGCGCCGCCGGTAGGCGGCTCTAAAAACACACTAAATGAAAACGTTTATTGCAATAGCTCGATGAGCCGATGAGGCCTATGTTTAATCACATTTAACAGCAAAATAGTTTTCATTGTCGATGACGGCTAGCTGTGGAAAGCTTTTTACTAAATCATCGTAGTCGCTCTCACTCCTCTCTTTTAGTCGGTATGACGCTCTCAAGTGATGCTGCGATACGCTTATGCCTTTTTGTAGAAAGTATTGAGTAGTAAATAGCTTTTATTCTTCTTATACTCTCAACCGATGACATAGATAACTTTGAGGTTGGTAGTTGAATGATAAAAGAGATAACGGAAAGGGCAAACACATGATCAAGTACGTTATCCTTATATTATTCTTTAGTGGGTCGCTTAGTTCAGTCGCTGCCGATACAACGCACAATTCAGTAAACTCGGATATTAAACATCCCGAATATCAAAAAGTCTGGAACTGTTATACAGCGAGCGATGCGCAAGCGCGTAAAAAGCAAGTCACCGAAGGTATTCTGCCCTACATGGTGTTTGAAGGTGAAACTAAGCCTGTTAGTGTCGAAACGCGCATGAGCATGTCCAAAACTCCCGCTTTTTCTGTCGCGGTAATTCACCAAGGTAAGCTCGACTGGAGCGAAGCTTGGGGAAAATTACAAAACGATGGTAGCAATGCTGATTGTGGCAGCCTTTTTCAAGCAGGCTCTCTCGCCAAGCCATTTACGTTGCTCGCAGCGCTACGGATGAAAGCTGCAGGATTGGTTGATTTTGATCAGGATATCGAAACTTATTTTTCATCTTATCGTCTACCTGAGGGTCAGCAAAGCAAAGCTAATCCTATTACGCTGCGCAATTTGCTTTCACATACAGCTGGAATTGTGCGTGGTGGATATGCTGGCTACGCAAAGAGCGAGCAGATGCCGACAGACGAACAGATCGTGCGCGGTGAAGCACCGAGCAATTCGCGAAAAGTAGAAGTAGTTAATGAACCAGGCGCGTCGCTCGCTTACTCAGGTGGCGGATATACTTTAATTGAAATTGCCCTAAAGGATGAGCTGAATAAACCTTTTGAACTGATAATGCGCGATTGGCTGCTCGATCCGGTTGGCATGAAGCAAGCAGATTTCACTGTGCCTTTGCCAATATCTAGTCATCCTCATACCGCGCGCGGACATCAAATCGATGGTGGCATCGTTGCCGGAGGCTGGAACAACTATCCCGAGCAGGCCGCTGCGGGCCTGTGGGCAACGGCTAGGGACTTGGCCATGTTTTTGTTAGAGATGCATAAAGGCTATCATGGTAAAAGTAATGTATTCACTCAGGCCAGTATCGAAGAGATACTAGCGACTCCTATCGCTAACCATGCTTACGGTTTTAGGTTAATTAACGATGGTAACAATCAAGTTTTTATCACTCATTATGGCGGCACTGTGGGATACAGGGCTGGGATTACTATGAACTTGAGAACCGGCAATGGTGCAGTGTTTCTGGCGAATTCGGATAATGGAGCAAACCTTGGTGAAGAATTTTTCAGCGCAGTCTCCCGAGCCTATGAATGGCCGGTGTTTCGAGAGAAAGTCATTAAGCGCGTTAAGCTATCCCCTGAAGTTTTGCAATCACTCACAGGAACTTATATTTTCCCGGCACAGGGCTGGAAAGTGTCGGTGGTGAACCAACAAGACTCTTTAAGATTTGTATTTCCGGCAGGTAATCGCCTTCCCCTTACTATGATTCCGATCCAAGGCAGTGAGTATCAGTTTGCTCACGAAACCGGTGTTATCGCTCGCTTTTTTGACGAAGGAAACGATTTAAAGATTCATTTATTCGGACAAACTGGGAAACGACAGCAGTAGATGAGTTTGGGTGTTGTATATGACACGAGGCGAATGTTAGCGCTGGTTCAATGGTATTACTTGCAATAAACACATAACGATAATAAGTCGATCGTTCAACCGAGTTGATTGCAGGTGAAAGCTTCCTTTCTGGAAATTTGTTAGCTAGGTACGCATTGTGCCAATCCACAACATTGATAAGGTCATTTATGAATGGCGGTTGCCATCCAATTGCACACATTCGTGCGGTAATCGTGACTGTGAAGTTTGTGCCAAAAGCGGACAGTGATAAATACCCTTGCATAATTCACTTATTTAATCTGCATAATCCACACCTGATGACACTTGTCTATCGTTGCAAAACAGAATCACATCTACACCTTCTCAAACAAATACATTGTCGACAATTATCAATTTAAAAAGTATTTTAATTGATATATATTCGATTTACCCCTATTATTGTCGACAATAAGGCGTGTGACGATAAAATAGGTAAGATTAATTTGGATTCATATAATATTTTCGGAACGATCAATACGATTTTTATTATTGTTAGTTTGTATGGTGTGTTTTCTCAATTGAGAACGATATGGAAGAGAAAAGAGTCTGGTATTGAAAGCGAAAGGCCAACTGCACTTTTATCATTAAACCAATTTACAGTTAGCTACTTGGCATATTTGTCGTTTTTTATATACGGATATTCAATAGAACCGTTTAATCACTATATAGTCTGGCCGAGATTACTTGCTTCGCTATTAGTAGCGTTTATTTTGTTTGAAATTTGGCAAGACCGAAAATCTAACCACTCTAAAAGCTCCTTTAGCTTAGCCTGTGCAACTTTGCTGATTGCTATCGCAGGATTATTTATCGGTGAAACAATAATCGATCAAGGAAAATATATTTCTACAACTATCATTGTTTTAGTAACAATCTTGATAGCTCAAGGTTATTACCACCAAATAAAGCTAATTATTAATTCAGGTAGCACAGGTGCTGTCGATTTAAAGATGAGTCAATTCATCTTTATGATGGATATTTCGACTATAGCTTTTGCTTTAAGTATGGGGCTAAGCATAGGATGGCCATTGCTAGTGTTGGCGATTACCAGTGGTATTACTAAAGTCATTATTATGTTTTTATTCAAATGGGTAAAAATCAGTCCAACGGCCCAAAAGCGTAGAAATATTGTGGTTGCTTAAAATACCTTGGCCGACGGTAATTATATAATGTGGTGACCTTCCCTTTATCGCTCTTCGCGGACTTTAACCTCAAAAAATCAACAGTCCGCTAGTGCCTCAGACTTGACCGATTGATGAAGGTCGCAAGCCATCCCACAAGGAGTCATAGCCAATACCTCCTACGTCATTCCTGCGCAGGCAGGAATCTCAGGCCACACAAGAAATATTTCAATAGCCATTAGCTTTATATTTTTGAAATAATTCTGTTTTTTTAATTACTATGCTGTTTTGGAGGTTACCGCCTTCGCGGTAATGACGTAGGTGGTTCGCGATGGTGACGGGTAAGAAACTGCCTCATAGCAGACGGATGCTTCTTTAAACTTAATTGTCACTACTCAAGCAATACTAATTTTTAAGGGCATTGTGGGAGGCTAGATTCCTGCCTTCGCAGGAATCATATGTTAAAACGGGAATAAAAGAATATTGCTTACTTTGCGCTTTTCAAATGGTCAGCGACTAAGAATGCCATTTCCAATACTTGATCAGCATTTAAGCGCGGGTCACATTGCGTTTGATAAGCTTTAGACAAGTCATCATCACCTATCTTGTAAGCGCCGCCAGTGCATTCGGTAACATGTTGACCGGTCATTTCAAGGTGGATACCACCAGCATGCGTTCCTTCCGCTTTGTGCGCATCAAAAAACTGCTTTATTTCGGTTAGGATTGCATCAAAGTTTCTGGTTTTATATCCGCTGGATGAGGTAATTGTATTACCATGCATTGGATCTGAGCTCCACACAACATTGCGACCTTCAGCTTTTACTCGGCGCAACAGGCGCGGCAAGTTATCACCTAAATTATTGGCCCCCATGCGCGTTATCAAGGTTAAGCGCCCTGGAATGTTATTTGGATTCAAGGCATCAATTAAGCGTATCAACTCATCTTCTTGCATGCTCGGACCAACTTTCACTCCAATCGGATTGTTGATACCACTAAAGAACTCAACATGAGCATGGTCCAACTGACGCGTTCTTTCGCCAATCCATAACATATGTGCCGAGCAGTTATATGGTTTGCCAGTCAGAGTATCAATACGGGTAAGCGCTTGTTCGTAATTCAGTAACAACGCCTCATGAGACGTAAACAGAGAAGTCTCATGCAAAGCACTATTACTCTGTGAATTAATGCCTATCACATCCATAAACGACAAGGTGTCTTGAATACGGTCTGCCATATCTTGGTAACGCTCTTTCAGAGGGTTGCTCTCTAAAAATGCCATATTCCAACGATTAACCTGATGTAAATCGGCCAAACCACCCTGAGCAAAGGCTCGTAATAGATTTAAGGTTGCAGCACTGCGATGATAGGCATCAATTAGTCTGTTTGGATCTGGCTGTCTTGACGCTTCTGTAAACTCGAAACCGTTTATGATATCGCCGCGATAACTAGGCAAGGTAATGCCATTAATCGTCTCGCTATCGGAAGAGCGAGGTTTAGCATATTGTCCTGCCATTCTGGCTACTTTTGTTACCGGACAACGACCAGCAAAAGTCAGTACAATCGCCATTTGCAATATGACTTTAAACGTATCTCTAATTTTTGGTGCATTGAATTCATCAAAGGACTCAGCGCAGTCGCCACCTTGTAGCAAGAAGCCCTTACCTTCACAAACATCTCCCAATTGTTTAAACAACTGGCGTGTTTCTTCGGCAAAAACCAGAGGAGGATAGCTTGCTAACTTTGCTTCTATCTCTTTAAGTGCTTTTTGATCTTGATAGGTGGGTTGTTGAAGAATAGGTTTCGATCTCCAACTATCGGCTTGCCATTGACTCACTGTATTTCCTTTTTACTGTTTCAAATGTTTTTATTGTGATGCTATTAAATGCTTACGCTTCTTTTATTCTTGTCTTGTCAATGCTAATACTTCGTTAAGTAAAGGCTTACAAGGGTGTAGACTACCATATCAATCTTTAATTTGGTCTTCTAATAAACGTTTTTTCTATATTATTATTGAGCTGGAGCAATTCGAAGGGATATTCGTAAAGTTCAGTGACACCGGAGGCTGTAAGCATCGCCTTGTTCTCACCACTGGCTTGGCATTTCCCCTGCTTGAGCAATAGGACCTTATCGGCAAAACGCAAAGACAAATTAACGTCATGAACACTCATCACTAGCAAGTTTCCCATGACTACCAATGTCTTAAATAGAATGAGTACCGACTCCTGAAAGGCAATATCAAGATTTTGTAAGGGTTCATCCATTAGAAGAATGGCTTCACCTTGTTGAATTGCTGGCCACACTTGCAGCAAAACACGTGCAATATGAACACGTTGTTGCTCACCACCACTCAGTTCATTCAGAGGACGATCGAGCAAGGCGTTGACATGAAGAGCTTCATCTAACTCAGTAGGCACTAAAATATCTGGAATAGAGCTTGGAGTCGTATGCTGCTGAAATAGTGTAGATTGGTCCAAATAAAAGCTGAGTAACTCTGACACGCTAAGTGAGAAAGCTAGAGAATAGGTTTGTTGTAAATAAGCTCGGGTCGTTGCCCGCTCACTAATACTAATGTCGCTTAAGGCCCTACCATCATAGATGACATCGCCAACGTTGGCCTCTGTCAGCCCCGACAACACATCGAACAAGGAGCTTTTGCCTGCACCGTTTTGACCCAAAACGTGCCAACATTCGCCTCTATTCAAAGATAAATTGATATCCTCAAAGCGATTATGTAAGCAGAGTTTTCTGGCTTGTAGCATGGCTGTCGGCTTCACTCATTCCTACTTTTTACAATTTATTTGTTATTTGCCGCAACGGCAACAGGCGTCCCAGGATATTGTTGAAGAACCTTGTCGATATATTCTTTGCGCTTTTCTGCCGCTTTCTCACCAAACAGAATCTCACAGGCTTCAATCATCCCAGGCGTGTTCACAATATCTGTTTTACGTAATACCATTTCAATTTTTGAACGCCGGCGCACGAAATCTTCAAGCTTAGTAATCATCTCACGTCTTGCAGCGTAGTGCACCTCCGCTCTTAGGTATTCAGCATTCTTCATCAACTGCTCTGCTTGAGTGGGATCTCGTTGGATTTCATCTAATATTTGCAGTGCGTGAATATCATATCTTCGCCACAGTCTTGTTGTGAGTTTTTCTGAGCTATAACTTGGCGTCATATCGTCTAGGCCAATCAAAGCAGCTCGATATTCAAATTCTTGCTTTATGTTTGCTGCCGATTCACCATACCAAATTGCATCTCGATGACTTAACGAAATACCCAAGTCTTCAATGATATCAGCAATCTCTTCACCCACATTGATGCAGTCGGTCAATTTACCGCCGAATACACTTAAGTATTTATCTTCTTTGTTTACATCAATGGCGTGTTTGCGGGATAGTTGCACCCAATCTGCTTCGCCCTGCCCACCTTTCACGGCAAGGGGTCTCACCCCACAGCGTTCAGAAATAATATCGTCACGCGTTAATGGCTTCTCGAGATCCAACAAAGCATTAACGTTATCCAAAATAAAGTCGCGATCAGCTTCACTCACTTCAGGATGTGGATCTTCAATTTGATTATCGGTGGTCCCCAAACAGGTTTTTTGCCCCATGGGGATAACGAAAAACAATCTACCATCAGATGCAAAAAAGGCTAAAACTTTGTCGACTTTCGTTAGCTTATCAACAATTAAATGAACACCTTTGGAGAACAAATGCTGATGCTCGGTTTTCTGTTCAACTTGATCGTTGTATTGGTCTACCATTGGACCGCAAGCGTTAATAATTGACTTTGACCGAATTGTGAAAGCCAGCCCAGTTTCTTGATCAATCGCTTGAGTATGCCAAATGCCATCGACCTTCTCACTTTTCTCAGCGCCAACATAATTTGTAACTATTGCACCATTATCCATAGCACTGCGCACGAAGTTAAAAACAAAGCGTGCGTCATTATCGTGTAAAAATGCGTCCGAATACTCAAATCCACCTTGAGCATTGGAGACATCAATAGCCGGCTCTAAGGCTTTTATTTTTGCGGAAGATAGAAATTGAGGTGCTTGCGTAAAAAAGCGCCCCATTAGCCAATATAAAAAGGTCCCGATAAACACAAACCAAGCAGGAAATCGAAAACCCTTTTGCAGTGTCGTTAAAAAGCGTATCTCTTGAACTGTCGATGGATAGCTTCTCATCAAATGATTTCGACTTTTACATAGTTTATTCACTAGCAGGTATTCATGGTTTTCTAGATATTTAATACCACCCCATGCCAAATTCGATGAGTTAGATGAGGTGTGGCCTGCAAAATCCCCCTTATCAATCATCGCCACGCTGGCCCCTTTTCGCGAAAGAGAAGCCGCAGATACAGCACCATTAATGCCGGCACCGAGCACAAGCACATCAAATACTTCAGCGGAGAGCTTGTCTATATTGGTTTCTCGAAGAATCATATTTCCTTCCATACCCTATTTCATTGAAGACGCTTTCATAAACGTTTAAGATTACGTCATTACTCGCTTTAATCATACGTACTTTATTTCTAAAGTGTTTATTTTTGTGACAAAAAAAGCATTTTTTATCGAACAATATCGGTACATTGTAGAAATTTCGCTGACGAATCATTTAAGTATCATGTAAATATGATATATATGATTTATTATTCTTTCAAGCCTTGATAACATACAACGAAGTGCCATCGATAAATCGTTTGTCAGTTGCAAGCGTTTAAAATTCTGCTTATCTTAATAAAAAAAACAAATAGGATGTCCGCATGTCAAGCCAGCAAGGTATTCTGTCCATAGACCAAGGAACCACCTCCACAAGAGCAATCGTTTTTAACTTGGACGGTACGAAGGTAGCAACATCTCAGAAAGAATTTACTCAGTTTTATCCAAACAATGGTTGGGTGGAGCACGACCCTGAAGAGATTTGGAAAACCACAGTAGAAACGTGTAAAGATGCCATTCATCAAGCACAGGAACAAGGCGTGATGGTTGCCGGAATTGGTATCACCAATCAACGAGAGACAACCCTGGTTTGGGATCGTGAAACAGGACAAGCGATTTATAATGCTATCGTTTGGCAAGACCGCCGCACCTCGGCTTTCTGTAACAGTATTAAAGTCAAGGAAGCTGCAGTCACGGCTAAAACGGGTCTATTGTTAGACCCCTACTTTTCAGCCTCCAAGGTAAAGTGGTTGCTTGATGAAGTTGACGGAGCACGCGCATTGGCTGAGCAAGGTAAATTAGCATTCGGCACTATCGACAGCTTCTTGATTTGGCGTCTCACTGGTGGCAAAAAACATGTCACCGATACAACCAATGCTTCAAGAACAAACCTATTTAATATTCATGATCTTAAATGGGATAAAGATCTATTAGCACTTTTTGATGTGCCTGAGTCAGTGCTACCAGAAGTCTTACAATGTGCTGACGACTTCGGTACTACCCAAGCTAATCTATTCGGAAAGTCACTTCCTATTGCTGGCGTTGCAGGTGATCAGCAGGCCGCCCTGTTTGGTCAATGTTGCTTTAACCCAGGCGATTTAAAATCAACCTATGGCACGGGCTGTTTCGCGCTCTTAAATACTGGAGACAAAGCCTTAAACTCTCAGCATAAATTACTCACAACCATCGGTTACACTATTAATGGCAAAACAACCTACGCATTAGAAGGGTCCATCTTTACTGCTGGAGCGAACATTCAGTGGTTAAGAGACGGCATAGGAGTGATCAATGATGCAAAAGAAAGCCAAGCATTAGCTGAATCATTAGACTATGACCATGGCGTCGTCCTCGTTCCAGGCTTTGCAGGTTTAGGCGCCCCGCACTGGAATCCCGATGCAAGAGCAAGTTTATATGGCATGACGAGAGGCACTTCACAAGCCCATTTCGCTCGCGCAGCGCTTGAAGCCGTTTGCTATCAAACCTATGATTTACAGCAAGCGATGGCAAGTGATGGGATTGCATCATCAAAAGTATTAGTTGATGGTGGAATGGTTGCTAATGACTGGTTGTGTCAATTCTTGTCCGACATTCTTCAAGTTGATATTCAACGCCCAAAAAATATGGAGACCACAGCAATAGGCGCAGCATATTTAGCCGGCTTACAACTGGGTTTATATAAAAACCTAGAAGACATTATGAGTCATAAACAAATTGAAAATACTTTTAGTCCACGTATTGACCAAGGGATTCGCACTACCCTTCTTTCTCAATGGCAAAAAGCGGTTGATGCAACTTTAGCGTTTAGTGAAGGCGCTGCTGTTTAAGCAGACTATAAATAAATAGCGGGCCGCCGATACTGGCGGTCAACATGGAAACTGGCACAATAAATTCAAATACCCACTCATTAATGCTCGCGGTAAAGATCAGCAAACCAGCCCCTAGAAGACCTGCCATTGGCATAACAATTCGATTATCGTGGCCCCAAAATTGCCTGACAAAGTGCGGTATGAGCAGGCCAATAAAAGCAATGCTGCCAGCAATAGATACACTTGTTCCGATCAATAAAGCGCACAGTATTAGTACGTTTCTTTCAAATTTCTTCGGCTCTAAGCCTCTTAATTGTGCTGCTGATGCCCCCAAATAAAGCCAATTAAGTTTGCTAGTTTGTAGCATTAAAAGCACTGCAGGGATAAGAATGAGAGGTGCAGCGAATAATAAGCTAATGTAATTGGTATTGTGCAAGCTACCCATTAGCCAAAAACTAAGGTTTTTAATTGATTGTGGTGGCGCATACAAATATAACCACCCAATGATTGCGCCCGCAATGGTGGAGATACCAATACCCGCTAAGATCACCGAACTCATTGAAGCTTGTAACTTTCGCGCTAAGGCAAAGATTAAAAAACTAGAAATCATTGCACCAACAAAACAGGCCAAAGGGAGCATGTAATAACTCAAACTCGCCCATTGGGTAGAGCTAAGCGTGATTGACCCCGTCAGTAATACCACAGCAGCCATTAAGCTTGCTCCTGCGCTTATTCCTATTATGCCGGGGTCGGCTAATGGGTTTCTTAACAGAACTTGCAAAGTCGCTGAACTGAGTGCAATTGCTACTCCAACCAAGATAGCGGTGAACAAAACGGGAAGCTTAATTTGGAGCAATATGTGCAGTTCAACGGGATCTGATAAATAAGAAAATCCATCAGCGCTCAAAAATACAAAACTACTCATAAGTAAAAATGCGAGCGCCCCAATGAGCGGTCTACTTCGCATTTGTTCTGAAGATGTAATGGGCGTCTCCTAGAGCATCTTATTTGAGCTTTTGTAACAAGCCCTCGCTTGCTTGCTCAATAAGGTCTAATACTAATTCGAAGCCTCTTTTGCCGCCGTAGTAAGGGTCTGGCACCTCGCTAAATCCGGCATTCGCGTAATCTAAAAATAAGCGAATCTTATGCTGATGTTCACTTGGGCATTTACGTTTTAGGTCGCGCAGGTTGGCTTCATCCATAGCCATAATATAATCAAATTGACTAAAATCGCTCTCTACTACTTTGCGACACTTCAATTTTGATAAGTCATAGCCCTTTTTCGTTGCTACTTCTTGCGAGCGTTTATCTGGTGCCGCCCCGTCGTGGAAGCCAGCAGTACCTGCTGAATCAACTTTTATAGGTAAGCCTGCTTGTCGCGCTTTGTGCGCGAATACACCCTCAGCAGTTGGTGAACGACATATATTGCCAAGACAAACGAACAAAACTGAGTTTATTTTATTTTTTTCAGACACTTACGTAAAAATCCAGTCGTTTATTGAAAAATATTACTGAGCTAAAATAGGCTTTATTAGAGACCATTATTTGAGCCAAGTTTGCGGGTATTCTTAATGTCATTATGACATTACTACGCTGCCATATATAGAAATATTTTTACATCAAAGCTGACTCGCTATTCTTTCCGAGCGCGTATCACTTCATCAAATGCCAAACCACACATTAGTTACAACTCAAACAATAAAATCAAACAACATAACCTTTAAATAGCTCAAAACTGGCATAAACCCCTAAAGATACCTATAATAATCATTACAACACGAACCATTCTAATCAATACCTTATCTTTGGTTAATGAGATTGTTTGAAATAATTAAATTAGGGAAGAAGAGAGGGAGGCAATATGCTCATCAGCTTAAACGAAGTGTTAAGTTTTGTGATAAAAGCAAACAACGGTACCGTCGGTAAAGCGTATGATCTGTTGATTGATGATCGTTCGTGGACATCGCGCTTTTTGGTCGCCGATACCAACACCTGGATGCCAATGAGTCATAAGGCCTTGATTTCGCCTGTAGCGTTGGACGAATTAAATATACAGGGAGAAGAAGTGCTTGTTTCTATTTCTAAGGAACAAGTGAAGGCTGCTCCATCTGCAGATTCAGAGACGCCTGTTTCACGAGAGTTTGAGAAAGCATATTTTGATTACTTTGGTTATGGTTACTATTGGATAGGCCCGAGTGTTTGGGGCGATCACGCTTACCCTACCGCTTTAGCCGATGATGATGTCGCCAGTAAAAAAACGCGACTAGAAGAAGCGGAAGAAGAAACCCGTCACAACCACCTGCGTTCAATCCGTGAAATTATGCACTATGGAATTATCGCCACAGATGGCGCTAAAGGGCATGTGTATGACTTCATTTTAGATACCTATACTTGGTCACTTGACTACATTGTGGTCGATACTAGGGATTGGCTACCAGGCGGCAAGAAAGTCCTGATGTTGCCGAGTCAATTTTCAGAAATCAGTTGGTCATCGCAAGCACTGATGTGCGATCTCACGCTCGAACAAGTGCGTGCGTGTCCTGAATACAAGCCAGAATCTCTGAATGAACTTAGTTATTTGGAAAGTGTTCGTCATTCACTTTCTCAAAAAGTGACTTCATTGACCTAACGGGGCAATTGCTCCTAAGGCAGACAATGTCATTTAAGCAAAAATCTAATCCAGAAAGCATTCTATATGGCCAAGAAACAGAAAAAGCCTTAGAGAACTTCCAAATTAGCCAGTTAACAATGCCGCGAATGTTTATTCGCTCACTTGGTCTACTGAAATACGCTTGTGCCAAAGCAAATAGAGATTTAGGTAAGCTAGAACCAGAGATAAGCACAGCTATACAGAGAGCCGCCATTGAAGTTGCCGAAGGTATTCATGACGACCAGTTTAATGTCGATGTTTTTCAAACGGGCTCTGGTACAAGTACCAATATGAACGCCAATGAAGTCATTGCAAAGCTCGCTTCAGCATCGACGGGGGCAGCAGTTCATCCAAATGACCACGTCAATTGTGGCCAAAGTTCCAATGATATTATTCCTTCTTGCATTCACATTAGCGCTGCTTTTAGTGTGTCTGAATCGTTGTTACCTGCACTTGATCACCTTGCGGATAAAATAGATGAGCAAGCACACGCTAATCGAAAAACGATTAAAACTGGTCGCACCCACCTTATGGATGCAGTGCCGATGACTTTTGGACAAGAGCTCAGTGGCTGGTCAGCACAAATAAAAAACGCCAAATCTCATGTTGAAGTGTGTTTTCCTCAATTGCTGGAACTTGCGGTGGGTGGCAGCGCAATTGGGACAGGTATTAATACACACCCTCAATTTGGTGAGGAAGTCACTAAAAACATTAATAAACGTCTTAACTTGCAATTTAAAGAGGCGGATAACCATTTTGCGGCAATCAGTTCGCAAGATGCTGTTGTTGCACTAAGTGGCTCTTTACGTTCAACGGCATTAAGCTTGAGCAAAATAGCCAATGACCTACGTTGGTTGAGAAGCGGCCCAACGAGTGGTTTAGGTGAAATCACGCTTAAAAAACTGCAAGCAGGCAGTAGCATCATGCCCGGTAAGGTAAACCCAGTTATCCCAGAATCCGTTTTAATGGCCTGCACTCAGGTTCAAGGCAATGATTTTGCTATTTCTTTAGGTGGCCAAGCTGGCAACTTTCAATTGAATACCATGTTACCGCTCATCGCATTTAATATCATTCAGAGCATTGAACTATTAAGCAACGCAAGCACAGCCTTGGCTGAAAAGGCGATTGACGGTATGACCGTTAACCACGATCACATAAGCGATAAACTTTGGCGGAACCCCATCTTGGTGACGAGTTTAGTCGATAAACTAGGCTATGATAAGTGCGCAGAAATTGCTGAAAAAAGCTTCCATGAGCAACGTTCAGTATTAGATGTGGCTGAAGAGCTATCTGGTATATCGCGAGCCGATTTAAAAACTTACATGGACCCCAGCAAGTTGACAAATGAACATCGCAGCAACAAAAACACCAGCTAAAGTTACAAAAGTAAATCCGCTAGCGCTTTTTTACTTACATAAGCGAATTCTATTTTAAGTGCTAATATTAAACGAAAGTATAAGTAGCGTAGCGACGATCACGCCAAACCAATCACGAACTGGAGATTAGGATGAGTAAAAATAAATTTAACACTCAGAATCAGCTTGAAGTAGAAGGAAAAACGTATCAGTTTTACGATTTAGGTAAGCTTTCAGCACAAGATAAAGTGAGTAAACTCCCCTACTCAATCAAGGTACTACTTGAAAATCTATTGCGTAATTTTGATGACCTTCATGTGAGTGAAAAAGATATCGAAGAGGTTATCAATTGGCAAAGTGATGCAGAGCCCTCCGCGCAAATTGCATTTACCCCTGCTCGCGTTGTTCTGCAGGACTTTACCGGGGTTCCCGCTATCGTCGATTTAGCGGCTATGCGCGATGCCGTTGTCAACCTTGGCGGTGAAGCCAAGGCCATTAACCCTCAAGTTCCCGTCGACCTAGTCATTGACCATTCGGTAATGGTTGACTACTTTGGCGATGATTCAGCGTTGAGAAAGAATACTGAAAGAGAGTTTGAACGTAACCAAGAACGTTATCAGTTTCTGCGCTGGGGTCAAAAAGCCTTTAAGAACTTTCGGGTTGTGCCACCTGGCACCGGAATAGTGCATCAAGTCAACTTAGAGTACCTTGGTCAGGTGGTCATGCAAGACACTGACGATGCGATGTTATATCCAGATACATTAGTTGGCACTGACAGCCACACAACCATGATCAATGGCTTGGGTATATTAGGTTGGGGAGTTGGCGGAATAGAAGCTGAAGCAGCTATGCTTGGTCAACCAATCAGCATGTTGCTGCCAGAAGTGGTCGGGTTTGAGCTGAGTGGCGCATTAGCAGAAGGCGCAACGGCTACCGATTTAGTATTGACTGTAGTAGAGATGCTCCGTAAAAAAGGTGTGGTCGGTAAGTTTGTTGAATTTTATGGTGATGGATTAGCTAATCTTCCCCTTGCAGATAGAGCAACAATTGCCAACATGGCGCCTGAATATGGCGCAACCTGCGGTATCTTTCCAGTCGACGATGCCACTTTAAATTACTTAGCTCTCAGTGGACGTAGTACAGAACAAATTGCGATTGTTGAAGCCTATGCAAAAGCGCAAGGAATGTGGCGAGAAGATGGTGAAGCACCCGCCAATTATAGTGCCACACTCGCCTTAGATTTGAGCGATGTTGTGCCCAGCATTGCGGGCCCCAAAAGACCACAGGATCGAATTGCACTATCGGAGGCAAAAGGTGCTTTTGTTGAGCACATGCAAATTTTGGGTGTCGAACTTGAGGATAACAATGTCTCTCAATTTGCTGACGAAGGTGGTGCCAATGCCATTGGTCAGGAACCAAGAGAAAATGCAGTCCCTATTGAAATAAATGGGCAAAAAACACAGTTGCAACATGGTGACATCGTTATTGCTGCAATCACGTCTTGCACAAACACCTCGAATCCAGATGTTATGATTGCTGCGGGCTTGGTTGCTCAAAAAGCTATCGCACGGGGATTAAAGGTCAAACCATGGGTGAAAACCTCGCTTGCTCCAGGCTCTCAAGTCGTCCCGGCATACTTGGAAAACGCAGGGGTGATGGGTTCTTTAAATGAGCTCGGTTTTGATATTGTAGGCTTTGGTTGTACTACATGTATTGGTAACTCGGGCCCCTTACCTGAAGCTGTTAGCGCGGCTATTAACAAAGGAAACCTAACCGCTTGCTCGGTACTTTCCGGGAATCGTAACTTCGAAGGTCGAATACACCAAGACGTGCGAGCTAACTATCTTGCGTCACCACCTCTGGTAGTTGCATATGCTTTGGCTGGCTCCATGACCATTAATATCGCAGAAGATGCATTAGGCTTCGATGAAAACAATGACCCTGTCTACCTGAAGGATATTTGGCCAAGCCAACAAGAAATAAATGAGAAAGTGACCAGCTCGATTTCTGCAGAACTTTATAAAGAAAAGTATGCCGACGTGTTTGATGGCACGCCACAATGGCAAGAGCTGTCTACCCCTGAAGGTGAAAACTATGCATGGCCAGAGTCGACTTATGTTCGCAACCCGCCCTATTTTGATGGTTTAAGTAAGGATATTGCGAGCTTATCTGACATTAAAGATGCCAGATGTATCGTTAAAGTGGGTGACTCTATTACCACTGACCATATTTCACCGGCGGGTGCGATTCAAGCCAAAAGCCCTGCAGGTGAATATTTAGACAGCCATAGTGTCGCCCAAAAAGACTTTAATAGTTTGGGCTCAAGGCGAGGTAACCACGAAGTAATGATGCGTGGTACTTTTGCAAACACCCGCTTACGTAACCAATTGGCACCGGGTACTGAGGGAGGTTTCACAACCTATTGGCCAGACCAAGATGTAACCAGTATCTATGACGCAGCGATGCGATATAAGGAAAGTAAAACACCTCTTGTTGTGCTAGCTGGAAAGGAGTATGGCACTGGCTCTAGTCGAGACTGGGCAGCAAAAGGCACTAAATTACTCGGCATCGAAGTGGTGATTGCTCAAAGCTATGAACGAATTCATCGCTCTAATTTAGTTGGTTTTGGCGTTTTACCATTAGAGTTTGCTGACGATCAAAATGCAGATGACTTGGGCTTAGATGGCAAAGAGTCTTATACATTTGGTAGTCTTGCGGACAAACCGAAGTCAATTAATGTAATCGCTGAAAAAGAGGATGGCGAGCGCATTGAGTTTACTGCTAAGGTTAGAATTGATACGCAAAGTGAATGGCACTACTACCAGCATGGCGGCATTTTACATTATGTGCTGCGTAGCTTGGCGTCATAAATTATCGCAAAAGTTGAATCATTCTGATCTCGGCTAGCAATCAAGGTAGGTGATATTTTATCACCTACCTACTATCAAATTGCTGCAATTTTAATGTAAGTTCGCGGTGTAAATTGATAACATTCTGAGCATAGAAATTTAAACGGTATTTAATATGTACGAGAAAGCCAAAGTGCTGATGTTAAGTAGTTCTCGCAAAGGAAATGAAGCATATTTAGAGCATGCTCAATCAATGATTGCGGATCATCTGAAAGAGTGTCGCAATGTTCTGTTCATTCCCTACGCAGGCGTAACAATGTCATGGACAGAATATACAAAGAAAGTGCAAGAGGCTCTTCCTAGTTATAAGATCAACGGAATTCATGAAGCTGGAGATCCTATCGAAGCCATCCGCCAAGCTGAAGCTATTATGATTGGTGGCGGCAACACCTTTAATATGCTTAATGAGCTTTATCAGCAAAATTTGTTACCAGAGATTAAAAATAAAGTAGCGCGTGGTATGCCTTACATTGGCTGGAGCGCCGGCTCAAATGTATGTGGTTTAAGTATTAAAACCACAAATGACATGCCCATTGTCGAGCCACCAAGTTTCAATAGCTTCGGTTTTATTTCAGCTCAATTAAACCCACATTATACGAACTACGTGCCCCCCGGTCACAATGGTGAAACACGGGACCAACGTATTGCAGAGTTTTGTGTCGTTAATCCAGATACCGCCGTTATCGGGATCCAAGAAGGAAGTGCACTACTGCGTGAGAATAATAAGCTACGGCTCATCGGCCCCTTAAATGGCACGCTTTTCTTAGGTAAAGAAAAAAGTGACATCACTCAGGCAACCGACTTGAATGAATTTCTATAATAAAGGTGAAAGTAACTCTAGCGAGGTTGCTTGATACTTCACTTCGGCGAGCATAGGCTCGCTGATGGCGGCCTTAAGTGTCGCTAGATTTTCTTGGTAATGTAGCATGTCGCTCTGCATTTGATTTGCCACCCAACCGACAACTTCTAAACCATCTCGTTTTATTTGTTCATAACTTAACAGAGCATGATTTAAGCATCCAAGCTTCATGCCGACGACTAATATGACCGGCAACTTTTGTTGTGCGACCCAGTCTGATAGATACAGAGCATGATCACCATCGCTTGGTGCGGATAAGGGTAATCTCCAACCACCAGCCCCTTCGACTAAAACTAAATCGGCTGGCACTTCGCGAAGCTCATCAAAAGCACCTGAAATTTGTGACAACGACAAAGTCTGGCCGCAAAGCTGAGCAGCAATATGCGGTGCAATAGGCGGTTCAAAACTAATAGGATTGACTTTTTCATAGGGTAACTTGACGCTAGCGGCAGATTGCAACGCTAGCGCATCAGCATTTTTCAATACACCATCATGCCACTCACAGCCAGCAGCGATGGGCTTAAAACCGATGGTTAGATAATTCTGTTTGTTCAAGGCCTTGAGCAATAAAACACTCACAAATGTTTTACCCGCATCTGTATCAGTACCGGTCACAAAAACGTGCTTCATTTATTTATTTCCTAAAGTACAAAGAGGAGCTTTTTCGAAAGAAAGAAGTTCTTGGTCATGCTTGAGTTTACTTAAGTGCAAAAACACAACTTCATAACTCAAAGGATAACCTTTTGCTGTGGCAAACATTTGCTGGTCTAAGGCCTTGAGTTCACTCCGCATAATCATCTGCTTGCTCGGCCTATCCGGAGTCACTTTTTCTTCGCTTGCCTGCTTAGTATCCGCCCCGACCGCTTTTAAGCCTTTTAGCATTGATAAACTATTAGTATGCCATTCTGTAAAACAAGAAAATTCATGCCTACAATTCAAGCTTGTGCTCTCGATTGAGCTGGCCTTTAGCCACGCATGCGCATCGGCAAACTCATTGACCCTACTGGGCAAACCTAGTTGTGCCCATGCGTCATGCAACTCGTGCATAGAACCACCTAACATGATTGCTAAGAAAGCTTCGCCGCCAGGTTTCAGCACTCGCTTTATTTCGGCAATTGCACTTGCTGGTTTGTTACACCATTGTAATGCCATACTAGAATAAACCAAGTCAACGCTGTTGCTCTGCAAAGGTAAGGCTTCAGCATCCCCTAAATGCAGGCTCATATTAGTTGAATTGGGTAAGGATGATAGCTTTGCAGCCGCGTATTTCAGCATGCCAGGTGAAATATCCATCCCAAGGTAATATTCGGCGTAGTTATGAAGCTGTGCAGCGTTGACACCTGTCGCACACCCCAAATCCAAAACGGTTTTATCGATTCTTGCGCAAGTAGTATCGAGTGATGGTGTTGCCTTGTTCATAAGATCAAATAGCGCTTGAGCGATCTCAGCTTGCACACAAGCATGCTGCTCATACTGACCAGCAGCAGCAGAGAAGTGCTGTGCAATTTGGCTATTCACGTTCATTTTTCCATGCTCGACATCGCCAAAACAAGGGCATCAACTAGTGCTCTAATATCTCTCTCTTGATGCATAGCGTTTATAGTAATACGCAGGCGGTCAGTGTGCTTTGGCACTGTAGGAGTGCGTATTGCAATTACCCATATTCCCAATGACTTTAATTTTTCAGATAAGGCTAAGGCTTTCTCTGGTGACCCAATTATCAAACCTTGAATGGGACCATTTGCATCCATTAAGGGTAGTTGGGCCTCGGTTGCAAGCATCTGAAATAACGCAATATTATTGCGCAGCTTCTCTCGTTCCATCCCCTTACGCATAATCTGAAAACTAGTGAGCGTAGCTCTGGCTTGGGCCGCTGGCATTGCCGTGCTATAGATATACTCTTTTGAGAAGTTCACTAAATACTCTACCAAGGCAGAATTACTTGCGACAAAAGCACCTTGCGTACCTACAGCTTTGCCAAATGTCCCCATTAAGACATCCACTTTTTGAGCATCAGCGTCGCTAGCATCACATGTCCCCATGCCTTGTGC
The DNA here is from genome assembly GCF_031846165.1 of Brumicola blandensis. NCBI lineage: Bacteria > Pseudomonadati > Pseudomonadota > Gammaproteobacteria > Alteromonadales > Alteromonadaceae > Brumicola > Brumicola blandensis. Next base: position 197,174 of record NZ_JAVRIE010000001.1, on the reverse strand, counting down.
ACCTAGGACTCCCATGGCATGTGCATCATCCAACATGACCCATACATTGTTACTGCGCTCTTTGATTTGCTGTTGAATACCAGTCAAGTCGCAAGCATCCCCATCCATACTAAAAATACCTTCACTCACGACTAAGGTATCTTCATTCGAGGGAACTTTATCGAGTAACTGTAGAAGATGCCGAGTATCGTTATGCTTGAATCGTGAAAACTGCGCATTAGCGCTAACGCCCATTGCACCATCGATGAATGAAGCATGCATAAACTTGTCAGCTAAAATATGACAAGCTTGTGAACGCTTGTTAGTCGTACTAAAAAGCGTCTTACAAATCGCTTGATTAGCAGCAAAGCCACTAGAAAATAACAAGGCACTTTGCATGTTCGTATGTGTACAAATATCGTCTTCTAAACGTTTATGCTCGATTGAATAGCCGGTAACTACAGAAGAAGCACTGCTACTCGCACCATATAAACTCAGGCCTTCAGCAAAGCTCTGCAACACATCTGGGTGCTGGCTAAGACCTAAATAATCATTGCTAGAGAAGCTAATATAGTGTTCACCAGCAACCTCAATCACTGACTGATGATTGCTATCGATAACAACACGCTTTCGTAGCAAAGCTGAACGTTCTCGTTCAGCTAATGCTTGCTGCATAAACTCGAAGGCCATTACTGTTAAAGTATCTCTGCTTGTTTGCTTGCTTGTTTAGTTGTGGCTGCAGCATCGACATACAGCGACTCGTTCTGTTTTTGGGCTATTTCTTCACTGAGTGCCGCCTCGAAAGCTTCGTCCGAATAGTCTTTCGTTTGCTTCGAGTTAATACCTAGCTTTTTAAACAGCATGACATCCTCATGTGTATCAGGATTAGATGTTGTGAGCAATTTACACCCATAAAAGATACTGTTAGCACCGGCCATGAAGCAAAGCGCTTGCATCTGTTCATTCATTGACTCGCGGCCCGCCGATAAACGCACAAAAGATTTTGGCATCATAATTCTTGCTATCGCAATGGTTCGGATGAATTCGAAGGGTTCTAAGTCTTTTACCGAATCCAGCGGCGTTCCTTCAACCTTGACTAGCATATTGATCGGTACACTTTCTGGATGTCTTTCAAGGTTAGCTAACTGAACTAATAAACCTGAACGATCATCCCCTGTCTCGCCCATACCCACGATACCGCCGGAACAAACGTGCATGCCGGCATCTCTTACATTACTTAGCGTATCCAGACGGTCTTGGTAAGTACGTGTAGTAATAATATCACCATAATATTCAGGTGAAGTATCGAGGTTATGGTTATAGTAATCTAAGCCCGCTTGCTTAAGTGCTAATGCCTGCTCTCGACTTAACATGCCTAATGTCATGCAAGTTTCCATGCCTAGCTTCTTCACTTCTTTTACCATCTCAGTAACGTAAGGCATATCACGCTCTTTTGGGTTACGCCAAGCAGCGCCCATACAAAAACGTGTGGAGCCCGCCTGTTTAGCTTCTTTTGCACGCTCGATCACTTTTTGAATTTCCATCAAACGTTCTTTTTCTAAACCGGTGTCGTAACGCGCGCTTTGTGGGCAATATTTACAATCTTCAGGGCATGCGCCAGTTTTAATAGAAAGTAATGTGCTCACTTGCACATAATTCGGATCGAAATGTGTTCGATGTGCCAACTGAGCTTGAAACAACAAGTCATTAAAAGGGAGTTCATATAAGGCATTAACTTCCTCAACAGTCCAATCATGTCGAGGCTCAAAATTCGTTTGTGCACCCATAGGTGAAGTTGTAGTTGTCGTCATATTATTCCTACTCTTAATATATTATTGTTATTGGGTCGTGGGCTCAGTTTATGGTCATCAAATTGCCTCTTAAGGGCGACTTTTACTTTACTAAGCGTTTAATGTTCCCTAGTCTATGCCCACAAGAAAACTTGTCAATGTTATGAATATCACAAAGTGAACTAAAGGCTATTTTTTGAACAATATTGATTTCGACAAACGCCATATTTGGCATCCTTACACTTCTGCTACACACCCGCTTCCTTGTTATGAAGTGATCGGGGCCAGTGGCGTTAATTTAACACTGGCATCTGGCGAAGAAATTGTCGATGGTATGTCATCTTGGTGGGCTGCCGTTCACGGATATAACCACCCGAGATTGAACGACGCAGCTCACAAACAAGTTGATGCATTCTCACATGTTATGTTTGGTGGCCTCACGCACCAACCTGCCATTGATTTGAGTAAAAAACTGATCGATATGACGCCTGATGGTCTAAATCGTGTTTTTCTAGCCGACTCAGGTTCGGTATCAGTAGAAGTCGGCATTAAAATGGCCTTGCAGTATTGGGCTTGCCAAGGTCGTAGTCAAAAATCCAAGCTCCTTGCACCTCGTTTCGGTTATCACGGAGACACCTTTGCAGCCATGTCGGTTTGCGATCCGGTTAACGGCATGCATAGTCTGTTTCAAAAGACATTAGTTGAACATTTTTTTGCTCCCGCCCCACAAACGAGATTCGGCCAAAAGTGGAACCCAGATGATGTTTTACCAGTAAGAGAAATCCTCGAACAACATCACCACGAAATCGCTGCGATTATTATGGAGCCTGTTGTTCAAGGTGCTGGCGGTATGCGTTTATATCATCCGGAATATGTCAAAGCGTGCCGAAAACTATGCGACGAGTTCAATGTCCTTTTAATCTGTGACGAAATAGCCACGGGCTTTGGGCGCACAGGAAAGTTATTCGCCTGTGAGCACGCCGATATTAGCCCTGACATTATGTGTTTAGGTAAAGCACTAACAGGTGGCTATTTGACCATGGCTGCAACACTTTGTACCGACGAAGTTGCTGAAGGAATATGTGCCTCTGAACCCGGTGTTTTCATGCATGGGCCAACTTACATGGGAAATCCTCTCGCATGCGCAGTTGCAAACGCCAGCTTGGAAATCATTTTAGAAGGTCACTGGAAAGAACAAGTCTCTGCGATTGAACATCAACTCATTGAAACACTGCTACCCTTATCACGATACAGCAGTGTTGCTGACACCAGAGTACTCGGCGCGATTGGTGTTGTTGAAATGAAGCAGGCTGTGAACGTCGCAGAAATTCAAGCACTCTTTATTGAAAAAGGTGCTTGGATAAGGCCATTTGGCAAGTTGATTTACATAATGCCGCCCTATCTTATTACTAGTGATGAGCTTGCCACCCTTGTGCAGGCAATCGATTTTGCTATCGGGCGACTCTATCCTGATTAAGAGGCAACTAGCTCAGGCTTAATTATTAAGCCTGAAGTCTGCCGCGTTCAGACCGTGTTTTTTCATTAGCTTGTGCATATCTGTCCGATTACGCCCTGCCAAATCAGAGGCTCTAGTCACATTTCCGTCGGCTAATTGCAGTAAGCGACATAAATACTGATATTCAAATGAGTCACGAGCTTGGGTTAATGTTGGCCAGTTCTGAGACAGCTCGGATAACGCTTGTTCGACAAGACTCAAAGATATAACGGGAGTCTGGGTCAGCGCGACGCACTGTTCAACAACGTTCACTAACTGCCTAACATTACCAGGCCAATCACTCGTCACCAGTTTTTTCAAGGCATCAGGGGCAAATTGTGTGGCTTTAACGCCATGCCTTTCAGCACTTTGTTTCAATAGATAATCCGTTAACAAAGGAATGTCTTCAAAGCGCTCTTTCAGTGAAGGAATGCGTAAATTAACCACATTCAAACGGTAGTACAAGTCTTCTCTGAAGCGGTCCTCTTCCATTTCTTTTTGCAAGTCTTTGTGAGTGGCAGAAATGATCCGTACATCAATATCGATATTCGTCGCACTGCCCACTGGGCGCACGGTCCGTTCTTGAATGGCGCGCAATAACTTCACTTGCAAGGAGCTTGGCATATCACCAATTTCATCAAGGAAGAGTGTGCCGCCATGCGCTTCACGAAATAAGCCTGTGGATGATTGAACCGCCCCTGTGAAAGCACCTTTGGTGTGTCCAAACAACTCAGATTCCAATAAGTTTTCAGGTAAGGCACCACAATTAATTGCAACGAAGGGTTTGTTTGCCCTGTCACTCGCTTTATGAATTGCCTTTGCTAACAGCTCTTTACCTGTGCCACTTGCGCCATTAATCAGCACACTGACATTTTTATCTGCGATACGATGAGCTTGGCTCAGCAGCTTCGTCATCTCTGGCGCTCGAGTCACAATGTCTTTGCACCAATCGCCCATTTGTGAAGATGTGTTCTTCTGCGTAGCTCTTGAGAGTACTTTGCGCAATTCATCATGATCTATCGGCTTAGTTAGAAAGCCAAAAACGCCTTTTTGCGTAGCCGTCACAGCATCTTTAATGGTGCCGTGTGCCGTCATCAAAACAACGGGTAAATCATTGTAGCGATTCAAAATTTCATCAAAAAAGCTGAGACCGTCTAAACCCGGCATACGAATATCGCTAAGCACCACATCAAATTTATTATTGAACATGAGGCGCAATGCCTGAGTGGCATTTTCAGAAGAAGTCACTTGATAGCCCTCTCCTTGCAAGCGAATAGTAAGCAGGCGCAGTAGGTTTTCATCGTCTTCTACTAATAGTAATTTTGGTGCGTCTGCATTCTGGTCACGCGCTGACGTATTATCATTGCTCGAATGTGTATTCGATGACGGCAATTGAGAGGGTTGAGAAAAACTCATTTGTTGTCGCTCCTGTTTTGATTCACCATCGACGCTTCAATATCTAACAACTGCTCGACTTGCTTGCGTTGGTTTTCAATCTCTTTATTTTTTTCTTCTAATTGAATTTCTTGTGATGCGATGGTTTTTGCTTGCCTACCGTTCACCTCACTTAAGATAGTGATAGCGGACTCTAGTTCAAGTAATTGTTGGCTTTGTGAATAAATAATCACATCTAGCACTTGAGTCATCGCTTTGTCGGTGCGAGTTTGTAAATCTTCAATCCAATTCTGTGCGCGCAAGCGATTACGGTAAGGCGTATCTTCGCTTTGACTCAATAGTACTTTTTCTAAAAGTTGCTTTGGTTCATCACCCAAACTATCGATTAATTTACTTCGCTCTGGCCAGGCAGTGCTTGAAGCTTCGATCAGCTTATCAGCCCACGCTTTAAGCTCACAATATTCCTCAAAGGTCGCCATACTTTCAGGCGAGGTACAATAAGTACTGAGCATTAGATCAAGCACTTCAGGCGGATCCTGATTCATATTTTTTTGTAATAACTCGCACCCAGATAAGGGGATTAATAGTGCAAGAAGAACTAGCGCTTTCATGATTCATCTCTCAAAGGTAGCTTTATTCTGAAGCAAACTGACGCGTATTTCACATCCACTATGGACACAGCGCCTCCTAGCAAACGAGCACAATCTGACACGATAGATAAGCCTAGACCCGCGCCAATCACTCTGTCATTTCTAGTTAACAGGCCGCGCTTAAAAGGTTCGAAGATATTCTTTCTGTCATCTGCCGAAATTTCATTACCATGGTTTGCAACATCTAATACGTAATCACCCATAGCCTGGTGCAATTTAATATAAATGGCAGTGGCTTCTGTACCATGGGCGACTGCATTTGATATCAGATTATCTAAGATACGCCTGAATAACTCCGCATCAGATACGATGAGTTGGCAATCATCAGCAATGTCAGTTTCCACAGTGCACAAAGACTGTTTCAACGCCAAACCGTTCTGGGTTAGACATTCGTTGATAATCTGTTGCGTATCTATTTGTTCAAAAGACGGCTCAGCTTGTTGTAGCAAAGCATTATAATCAAGCAACTTCTCAATCAAAAGGTTTAATCTGTTAGTTGATGCTTGGAGTAGATTGACCACTTCTTTTTGTTGTTTATTCAGTTGCCCTACCATTTCTTCTGCTAACAGTGCGCAGCCTTCTTTAAAACTCGCCAAAGGCGTCTTCAATTCGTGTGAAGCATGACGCAACAGCGCTGTTCTTACTTTTTCAAGTTGTTGAATGCGCTTGTGTAGCAAATAAAGGTCTTTTTCTACTGCGACAAGTTCTCGCGGTCCCGATGACGACTTCACCGGTAATTCATTTTGATTATCTGCGATAGCCGCAATGATATTTTTCAATTTATTTACAGGCTTGGTGATTAACTTAGCGGCAAATAAAATGAGTATAAGAGAGACTAAAGTGAGCGCTGCAGTAGACCAAGCCTGCTTTTGCTGCAGTGCAGACATGAAGCTTTGCTGCTCAGATACTCGTTGATTCACTGTTGCTTTCACGTCATCACTCAGTGCGTTAATTGCTTGCGTAAAAGAGGCTAAGTGAGCGTCCAAGACTAGCTTGTCTGTCATGCTCGGATAATTTCCTAACTGAATTAAATTGCGGTGCAATTTACCACAAGCATCGGAATCAGAGAGTTGCTGACAAAACGGTTCCAACTCTTGTTGAAATAGCGTTAATGTATCGTCGTTCAACTGCTTCAGTGTTGCGTTGGGTAATACAAAGTGCTGCCGCATAAGTCTTTCGATATCTCGTGCCATGCTTTCTAAGTTGCGCATGGTACCTGCTGTCTCAACGAAAAACTGAGTCTGCTTCACAATGGCATCATTCAGTTTTGCCAAGTCACTCTGACTTTGCCAAAGCAAAGTAAACAGAGGAACGAGTGCAACAAAGAAGCTACCTAAAATGAGTTGTTTTAGCGATCGAATTTGCAATAGTCTGGACGATTTAGTGTAAGTGTCATCAAGCATTACATAGCCAGCGTTTTGCTTCAACAAAGCGATGCAATCTTATTGGGAAGGTTGGAAGGATGAAAGTGGCCCACTCATCCGTGTATTGAGCCATAACTGTCACTACATCGTTATCCTTTAGAGATTTCGCTTGCGTCTAGTTCATCAAGACTGATGTAACCATCTTCGTTCGCATCTATTTTATTGAAGTTTTCAAGTAAGGTTTTATGACCAACGGCTTCTCGCAGGGAAATAAGCCCATCTTGATCATCGTCTAATGTTGCCATTAGACTTTCTTGCGCATTCGCTGCAGTTGATATAAGAATTGCTAAGATGCCTTGCACCAGCATGATTGATAATGCGATCTTCATCATTTTTGAAAAGTTAGCCATGGTACGCTCTCCTAAATTCAGTATTGGATTAACGGCGGTGAACAAGCAGCTTCACTTACGTTTGTTTCCTACTGACATCTTGTATTATTATTTTTATCAGTTTGAGTGTGCTTTTTACGGTTCATTTAGACCATTGGTGTTTGGTTCGAAATGACCATGCAGAAGTAGTATTACAAGGAACATGCCAACTTAATTTATACAACATATTCAACAACATAGAAGAAATCAAAAAAATAAACAACGGAATTGTGAAGCTAATATAAGACACCGCTTTAGTCATTTCTTACAATACAGTGAAAACATTCAAAATAGTGCAATACTTTCAGATAGTTAAAGCGATAATGATGGTGTCGCAATATACAGACAGTCGAAACAACGCACCGCTCGCATCCGTCATCTCAGTATGAAAAAAGATGGGAGTATCTTTACATATACATTGTGGTGTAAAGCGTAATTAAGCTAATGACAGTGATCGCTAATAAGATGAACAAATTAATGCCAAAGTTATCTGTTTTCCTGCGGTTTCTTCGCAAGCGCAGGATCATCGAAACTAAACTCAAACCGAGACAGACCTGAAGGGTTGCTAACAATCCATCCACGTGAGCCTGTGACCAGTAAATTCGGCCTTCAACTCCCCAGAATTTCTGTACACCACTAATAAACTCTGGACGAGCATAATGGAACAAAACGAGTGCACCAAGCAAAGAAAACCAAGCTGACACATTTAAAATGACCATGACTCGAAACAAGGGCTCTTTGCTCGCTGGAGTCTGTCGGCGGTCAACAAAACCCAAAGGTTCGGCTCCACCCTCTCTCCCTCTCGTATTTTTTTCATTTTTATCGTGCATATTCTACTTTACCTACTGTTATCCCTTGCATAGTTAAGTATACTTAGCCGCTAAAAGTAGAACTAAATAAGACCCGACGAAAAATGCTTTGCTTCCGACGTTTATATAAGTCAGCATCGCGAACTCAAACGTGGTGAGCCAACAGGTTTCTTTTTCAGACTACCTATTGCTATCATACGGAATTAGCACTTTATTTGTCCACAACGGATAATAAAGCTAGCGTTTATCGTTTTGTCTAGTCATGCCCAATGGAGAATAATATGACATATGCACCAGTCGCCGATGTTTTGGCTGGCAAATATGGTGTCGACGACACTGTGACCATCAAAGGCTGGGTGAGAACCCGTCGCGACTCAAAAGCAGGCCTTTCATTCATTAACGTGCATGATGGCAGTTGCTTTGACCCAATCCAAGTCGTTGCAATGAATTCATTGGCAAATTATGAAGATATTACCAAACTGACCACTAGCTGCTCTGTTTCGGTTGTAGGCACAGTAAAAGCGTCTCAAGGTCAAGGACAAGCACTTGAAATCGAAGCACAAAGTGTTGAAGTGCTAGGTTGGGTAGAGAACCCAGACACATACCCTATGGCTGCAAAGCGACATAGTATCGAATATTTGCGTGAGCACGCTCACCTACGCCCTCGCACAAACATTATCGGTGCAGTGACCCGCATTAGAAATTGTCTTTCACAAGCCGTGCATCGATTCTTTCATGAGCAAGGTTATTTTTGGATAAGTACTCCAATTCTGACAGCGTCGGACACTGAAGGTGCGGGTGAAATGTTCCGAGTGTCTACATTAGATATGATGAATATTCCTCGCGACGACAAAGGCCTAGTGGATTACAAAGAAGACTTCTTTGGTAAAGAAACTTTCCTCACCGTGTCTGGACAACTTAACGTTGAAACCTATTGCGCTGCTATGTCAAAAGTATATACCTTTGGCCCAACCTTCCGTGCTGAGAACTCAAATACAAGTCGTCACTTAGCTGAGTTTTGGATGATTGAACCTGAAGTTGCTTTTGCTGATCTCGCGACAGTTGCACAGCTAGCCGAAGATTTACTGAAATATGTTTTCAAGGCCGTGCTTGAAGAACGTCCAGACGACATGGCGTTTTTTGCGCAACGTGTAAATAAAGAAGCGATTACTCGTTTGGAAAGCGTGGTCAATTCTGAGTTTGTTCGTATGGACTACACAGATGCGATTGATATTCTGCAAAAGAGCGGTAAAAAGTTTGAATTCCCTGTGGAATGGGGCGTTGATTTATCGTCAGAGCATGAACGATACCTTGCTGAAGAGCACGTAGGTGCGCCAATTATTATGCAAAACTATCCAAAAGATATTAAAGCATTTTACATGCGCATTAATGACGACAACAAAACGGTAGCTGCTATGGATGTCTTAGCACCTGGTATTGGTGAAATTATCGGTGGTTCACAACGTGAAGAGCGCCTTGATGTGTTTGATCGCCGTCTTGCCGAAATGGATCTCAGCCAAGAAGACTATGCTTGGTATCGAGACTTACGTCGCTATGGCACAGTGCCACATGCTGGTTTTGGTTTAGGTTTCGAACGTTTAGTGGCTTATGTGACTGGTATGCAAAACGTGCGCGATGTTATTCCCTTCCCTAGAACACCTGGCAACGCTCAATACTAGACAGTATAGCAACACGCTGACATTCTCGAAGGCAGGTCGTTTAAGCTACCTGCCTTTTTTGTGTCTGGTCACAAATGTCTCATTCAAGCAATTGAAATTTGTACAAATTTTCAACAGATATTCACAAATTCCTCACATAGATTTAAAGCTTTTATATCTTTAGTTTGATATCATCTGTATCGTTTAATATATGCGCAATCTTAAACCTAAATGGAAGAGATAATCTAAGCGGTGTCACCCAAAAAGAAAAACAAAGAATCGTGACATTTGGCACATACGAGTTCTGCGTAAATAACGTAATATGCAGCAACACGCTTGAGGAAATTCATAGATGAAATCAAATTTGATCAAATTAGCAATATTCATTGTTATCCTAGGATCCGGCTTTGCGGTTAAAGCGTTAATCGAAGGCAGTGAACCAGAGCCAGAGGAACAGGAAAAGACTGACAATCGCCCAACTGTCAGTGTTGAAGCATTAAATGCCATTGATCACCAAGTTGCTATTAGCAGCTTCGGTGAAGTTGTTCCTTTGGAGAGAACCGTTTTGGCTGCTCAAGTATCTGGCGAAGTGACCAGTTGGAACCCAAATTTTGTTGCCGGCGGCTTAGTAAAACGCGGAGATATCCTCTTTTCAATCGAAAAAGATGCATACGAGGCAGCTTTATTGCAAGCTGAAGCACAAGTATCTCTTGCTGAAGCAAGTCTAATTGAAGAACAAGCGCGTCAAAAAGTAGCGATGCGAGAAGCGAAGAACTTACCCGCTAATCAGGTGAGTGATCTCTACCTTCGAAAACCACAAGTATTAAGCGCTCAAGCTCAATTAAAGTCTGCTCAAGCGGCCTATCGCATTGCTCAAAGAGATCTATCAAATTGTGATGTAACAGCGCCTTATGATGCGCTGGTGCTATCCAGAGAAATCGGCTCCGGACAGTTCGTCAATGTCGGTATGACAGTCGCTGAAATTAACAACATTGAAGCGGCGGAAGTGATATTTCCAGTAGCGGGTTTCGACAGTCCCTTTTTACCTAAAAAAATCGACAATAACCCAGCTACTGTAAGAGCAAAAGATGTCGCTGGCATTTCCCGAGTTGCCTATTTACAACGTGATCTTGGCATTGTCGATCAGAGCACTCGCATGAATCACTTAGTGGTTAGAATTGATGACCCATATAGCTTGAATACGGATGCACCACAGCTCAAATTTGGCACCTATGTGGAAGTAGCGTTTGCCGGCAAACTCATTGAGAATGTGTATAAGGTTCCACAAAACTTAGTCAATAAACGTAAAGTTTGGGTCATCGATGCAGACCAAAAACTACTATCGAAAAATGTTGAAGTTGTCAGAGAAGAAGGTACCTATTTCCTCATTTCTAGCGGTATCAATGAGCAAGACCAAGTCGTGATGACGCTACCTGAATACCCTCAAAACGGCATGGGTGTAAAATTATTGGGTGAAGATGGCGATAAAGTAGCAGCAAACGACCAGTAGGGAAAAAGGATGACTGACTCAAACTCAACAAACTCGTCACTCGATCAGGATGAGAATAATGCTCCCACTGGCATTATTGCGTTTTTCGCCAATAATGCGGTAGCGGCAAACTTAATGATGGTGTTTATCATTATCATGGGGTTGTTTAGCTATTCTACGATCCAACGACAAATGTTTCCGACACTAGAATTCAATTCAATAAACGTGTCAGTGCAATACCCAGGTGCTTCTCCTCAAGAGATTGAAGAAAATATCATTATCAAAATCGAGGAGCAATTGAGCGACCTCGCTGAAGTTAAAAAGAGCGTTGGTAATGCATGGCGCGGTGGTGGTCGAGTTAACCTGGAAATATATCCAAGCGCTGAGCTATCTGACGTTCTGGATAAAGTAAAATCGAGGGTGGATAGCATTGGTACCTTCCCTGCCGCAATGGAGCCTGTTACCGTTTCCTTGAATGAATTTAGGCAAGAGGTAATGAATCTCTCAATCGTTGGAGACTTGCCACTCGACGAATTGAAGCCAATTGCTGAACAAATTGAAATCGAACTCCTCCAGCTAAACAATATTCAATTAGCTAATGCGCAAACCCCGAGTGATGAAATAGCAATCGAAATCAAACCTGAAGTTTTACGCAAATATAACCTGACAATTAATGATGTAACGCAAGCTGTTCGTCGTTATTCTGCCAATTTCAGCGCCGGCCAAATCAGAACCGAATCAGGTATGATTGCAGTACGCATCGAAAACCAGTTTTATGACGGGGAAGAGTTCCGTGATATTCCTGTGAAAATTGGTAGTGGTGGTTCACGTGTTTTATTAAAAGATGTCGCTGATATCAAAGATGGCTTTACTGAAGGAGAACGCTACTTCCGCTATAACGGCATTAACGCAATTTCCCTAGTCGTGTCAGCAACCAAAGATCAAAGTATTATTCCAGTCGCGAGTTCAGTGAATGCCTATATGGAAGCCAAAAACGAAACGCTTCCGAACGGCGTGCAAATTTACACTGTGGTTGATTTTACCTACTACTTGAACGGTCGGCTTGACATGATGCTTGGAAACTTAGCACAAGGTGCGTTTTTGGTTTTCGCAATGTTGGCTTTGTTCTTACGCTTTAAATTAGCGTTTTGGGTAATGATTGGCTTGCCAGTCTGTTTCCTCGGTGCCGTTATGCTGATGCCTGCGTTCGGCATTACCATCAATATTTTCTCATTGTTCGCTTTTATTATGGTGCTAGGGATTGTTGTCGACGATGCCATTGTGATTGGCGAAAGTGCTTACAGCGAAATAGAATCAAAAGGTGGCGGCGTTAATAATGTCGTGCGTGGTGCAAAACGCGTGGCTACCCCAGCAACTTTTGGTGTGCTTACTACTATTGCGGTATTTATCCCCTTTACCATGGGTGAAGGGCCAGAGGGAACTTTCTTTTACAATATTGCCGCAGTCGTTATCTTCTGCTTAATATTCAGCTTGATCGAATCAAAGTTAATTCTGCCTGCACATATTGCCCACAGCAAATTTCCGCCACTTAAGTCAACAAGCTGGCGACAACGCTTTAATAAACGTTTCTTCAGTATCGTTAACGGCCCGTACCGCAATTTTATCACTAACTGTGTAACATGGCGCTGGCCGGTATTTGCAGTATTTATCGCAATGCTTTTTATTAGCATAGGCTTGTTAAACGCGAACTACGTAAGAGTTGTTCCCAATCCCCAAGTACCAACTGATTACCCTTCGATCGATATAGAGATGGCAGAAACCGTCAGTGACCAAGCCACCATCGATGCCTTACAAATCATTGAAAAAGTGATTATGGATGTCGACAAAAAAATCGTTGAGGAATACGGTAGCCCCATGGTTTCGGATATTCTCGTATTCAACCGAGGCAGAACTTCTGGCCAAGTACTAGCGCCACTCGTTGCCGAAGACGATCGACATTTCGATACGTTCGAACTCAGCCGCCGTTGGCGGGAAGCGGTCCCCAACATTCCTGGCATGAAATCCTTCACAGTCCGAGACGACGTCAATAGCAGCGGTGGCGGCGGTGAATTTGGTTACTTGCTATTCGGGCCAGATGTTAATGAACTCAATGACGCAGGCCGTTATCTGATTGAGCTGCTGCAAGGGCAAGAAGGTTTGTTTGACGTGAGTTCTAGTATCGACCCAGTAAGTAAAGAAGTCCAAATGACCTTAAAACCTGTCGCCTATGATTTGGGTTTGGATTTAGCAAGCATTGCGTCACAGGTAGGTGCAAGCTTTTATGGCGGTGAAGCACAACGCATATTGCGTGGCGGTGAAGAAGTAAAAGTGATGGTGAGATACCCTCGATTCACTCGTGAACGATTTGCCGAATTGAAGTATGCCGTCATTACAACACCGACCGGACAAGAAGTATTGTTAGGTGATGTTGTTGAGCTCTCTGAAAAGCCTGGGATCAGTTATATACGGCGTGAAGGGGGCTATCGCAGCGTTTATGTGTACGGTTCAATTGACGAACAATTGGTAGAGCCAGGTGAAGTCGTTGAATCGATTGCAGATGAACTCTTGCCCAAAATGCAAGAGCGCTTTCCTCGGGTAAAAACCGAATTGGGTGGCGATATCAAAGAACAACAAGCGCAGCAAAGTGAACAAATTACCTTCTTTATTGCGGGTATGATTATGGTTTATATCTTGTTGGCAGTGCCACTAAAAAGCTATGCACAACCGCTAATAGTTATGTCAGTCATCCCTTTTAGTTTAACTGGCGCTATTTGGGGGCACTTCCTACTCGACCTAGATATGAGTCTGTTTTCAACCTTCGGTTTAATTGCTGCCGCGGGGGTCGTCATAAATGACAGTTTGGTCATGACTGACTTTGTTAATCAACGACGTTTGCAAGGCTACAGTGTTAAAGAATCTGTAATAGAAGCTGGATGTGCCCGCTTCAGAGCAATAACACTCACGTCAATTACCACCTTCGCTGGTGTTTTGCCGATTATGTTCGAAACCAGTCTTCAAGCTGCGTTTGTTATCCCAATGGCAGTCGCACTTGGTTTTGCTGTGTTGTATGCCACGTTCGTCACACTTATTCTGGTGCCATGTCTATATGTTATTTTGCTAGATTTAGCACGCCCATTTAACGCGATAAAGGCTAAGCTAAAGAAACGTAAACAACGTAACACTAACTTACAAAATACATAGCCAGCTAGCTAAAAGTAAAAAGATAAAGGTCTGTAAGCACCGAAAACGCTTACAGACCGAGCTTTCGAATTTGTTCATCGGCTTTAACTGATTGATTCTTCTTATTTCAGCCACTAAACTCACAGGAAAGCAGATTCTGGTGATCTATATTTTCGGGTGCAACACAAGGAGGCAGCTTATCAAGTACTATAAACTACGTTTGAACGGTCACATTCTTGAAGCCACCTTCTATGAATATTGGGATGCTGATGTTTTTGATTCCTTTATTTCTGAAGTCAAAGTAAATTTAATCCGTTTGCAAGGACAAGAATGGGGAAGTATGACCGATTTACGACCATGGAAAGGTGGCGACAATGAATTTATCTTCGCGGCAAGGGCTGAACTCAACCGTTTAGTGGCTGCTGGCTCATCTCACGCTGCGTACATTATAAAAGGCAATAGCCCTCATTTAGATGTATTAAATGAAGTGGCACCCTCTCTTAGTGGATACAAGAGAAAGTTATTCTCAACCAAAGGCGAAGCAGCTGAATGGCTTACAAAAGCCGGTTTTAAACTCCCCTTAGAGTCGAAAGAGCATTGCGAGCAAGATAAATAGTTGTTCGCAATTGGCGTGCTTATTTAGTTCTTGCCTCACTCGCTATTCCATTCGCTTTGCAATGCTGATTGATAAACTGTTGATGGCTAGGCAGTTGCGCAACCGCATTGTCGACTTGAGCTTTTAGGTCAGACAAAAATTTAGTTAGTTCCGCATCTGACATTTCAGCGGTAATTGGATGATACTGTTGTGGCACCATACCCTGTCCCAATAAAACTTGAGTCCACGAGTCCACTCTAAAAATATCGCCATCATCCAAAAACACCCTCCCTGTTTCTTGGAAAAGATCAAGCTTATGCTTGAGTGATTCCGGAATATCCATTTGCCGACAGTAATCCCAAAATGCACCATCTCGACGATTATTCACCTTGTAATGCATAATGATAAAGTCGCGAATGCTATTTAATTCACTGTCGAGTTTTGTATTGTATTCATCAATCAAACTGTCTGTGATGCCTTTAAAGGGAAACAATCGCATTAAGCGAACAATGCCCGTCATGATCAAATGTATACTGGTTGACTCAAGTGGTTCAATAAAGCCACTCGATAAACCTAAGGCAACACAGTTTTTGTGCCACCCTTTCCGACGTCGTCCAGTTAAGAATTTAATCGCTCTCGGTTCATTGATGAGCTCTCCCTCTACATTGGATTTCAGGCGCGCGATAGCAGCATCTTCGCTCAAATACTTATCGCAAAATACTAAACCGTTTCCTACTCGATTTTGCAAGGGTATTTGCCACTGCCAGCCTGCGTCATGCGCTAGGCTTTTAGTGTATGGAAGAGGCTCACTAACAGATTTTGTTTGCACTGTGACAGCGGTATTGCACGGTAACCAATGAGACCAATCATCGTAGCCAGTGTGTAAGGACTGCTCTATGAGTAAGGCTCTAAAACCGGTGCAGTCTATAAACAGATCACCTTCTACCTCACTTCCGTCCGCTAGGGTCAACGAACTAATAAAGCCGTTAGATGATTGTTTGTTTACTTTTGAGATCTTCCCTTCTATTCGTTTAGCCCCTAAATTCTCACTAAATTCACGTAAGAATTGAGCATACTTTGAGGCGTCTAAATGATAAGCAAAATTAATTGGTTGTTGGTTCGACATTCCAAATTTACCCGCCTTGGCAGCTTGCAATTCAAAGCAATACTCACCGAAGTCCGCATCAATGCCTTTTTCTAAACCTCGTAGCCAAAAGTGGTGAAACTCCCCTGCCCAGCATTCTTTGCCGGTGATACCAAATGAGTGAATATAAGCATGGTCTTCATTTCGCCAACCACTGAATTCAATACCTAACTTAAAGGTAGCATTCGTTGCTTTAATAAAGGACTGCTCATTTATGCCAAGTAACTTATGCAGCGTTCTAATCGGAGGAATGGTTGCTTCACCCACACCGACAGTACTGATGCTATCTGATTCAATAAGAGTCACAGAAACAGACTTTCCTAGCAGCCGAGTAAGCGAAGCGGCTGCCATCCAGCCAGCTGTGCCTCCGCCGGCAATCACAACTTTTGATACAGGTTTTACATCCATGACAGATCCTTTAAACAGCCGAGCCCTTGTTAACTTTGCCTAATAGACTATTGATAAATGTTCTATTGCTTGGTAAACCGGCACGATACTGGTGTTTTAATTGCTCGTTTTGTTGCATCAACTGTTCCGCATATTGCAACATGCTCGATGAAAGTGTTGTTGCAGCTAGTGTATTCTCAATAGAGCGCTTATAGCGCATTCCATACAAAACGTACTGATAACTGGCAGAAGGAAACACCTCTTCGTTTTGAATCACGTCATAACGACTGGGTGCCTGAAATTGCCAAGTATCCAATAATTTTTGCAGGCTATCCGGAATGCTCGAAGCATCACGGTGTGCTAACCAATACTTATCCTGACGCTCACTTAATACATAGTGTAGCTTTAAAAAGTCGATGACCCTTTGCCAGCGATAGGTAAAGCGCTCGTTAAAACGCTCAGCGACAATATCCATATGTTGTCTGTTGCGAGGAAACTGTTCGGATAACATTGTTAGCGAGAGTTCCACCATGGCTATCGCTGATGCTTCCAGTGGTTCAAAAAAACCAGAGGACATTCCGACGGCAACGCAGTTATTTTGCCAAAATTTTTCTCGATAACCTGGTGTGAACTTTATGGTTCTTGGAGTAATACTGCTATTAAGTCCGTCTTCAGTCAGCGTATTAATATATTTTGCAAGCGTATCTTCTGCGCTTTGTTTGCTTTCAAACTGACTAGAATAGGTATAACCCACACCTCTTCGTGTTTGCAAACCAATATCCCATATCCAACCATTGGTCTGCGCGCTTGACTTCGTAGCAGATAAAATCGGTGCTGAGTCTGAAGCGTATGGCACGTGAGCTGCCAGAGCCCTATCGTTAAACAATACATGTTCCTGATTAAGGAACGGAATATGGTAGTGCTGGTCGATTAAAAGGCTGTTCATCCCCGAACAATCAACAAACAGTTGCCCGCTAATATTGCCAGAAAGTTTAGTCGATAGATGACTGACATCGCCATTTTTTGCCGCGTGCACTTGTGTGACATGATCTTTAATATGTCTAACACCCAAAAGCTTGGTGCAATGCTCGCACAAGAGCTCCGCAAATTTACCTGCATCGAGGTGGTAGCCGTAGTTCGTTACCCCAGCGTAATCTGGCGTTGATAATTGTTTAGGTGCTAGATTAAGTTCGCAAACGCTTGATTGCACACTCGCAAAATCTGCAAACTTCATTTCTCTATTGGAGAGTTGTTGCCAGGCCCCCGCCAAATCATATTGACCATAATGTGGTGGAGTAACAAAGGGATGATAATAGGCATCATTTGGACTACCGTTTACCCAACCTTGAAACAATGAGCCTTGCTTCAAGCTCACATTGCAACGTTGGATGAAGGTTTGTTCATTAATACCAATAATTTGTAGGGTATGTCGCATAGAAGGCCAAGTGCCCTCCCCAACGCCTAAACTCGCAACATTAGGAGACTCGACTAAAGTGACTTTTATTTTGGCTTCACCTAGCTGTTTATTTTTAGCTGCGAGCACACCTGCGGCTAGCCAACCGGCTGTGCCACCACCAACAACAACGACTTCTTGAATTGCTGGACCGCTCACTATCCTTCCTTGTAAAAGTGTAGGTATGTCAATACATTACTCTATTGACATACAGAAATACAACCCGCACTAGCGTGCGGGTTGTGACCTAACATCTAGAATGTATATCTAGCTCCTAAGGCATATCTCGCACCTAATTGATCTAGGTTCCATAACAAACGCTCAGAGCGACCATGTCTTCTTAAGTCTTCTTCTGTGATATTAATCCCTTCGAAGAAAACAGTCAGATCTTCATTCACTTCGTAGGACACGTTAAAGTCAACTTGTGTGGTCGCTTCAGTAAAGCCTGGTTCATTGATGTATACAGCAGCACCATCTAAGAACTTGTCACGCCAGTTATAAGCTAAACGAGCTTGAATACCATGCTTTTCGTACATCAGAATTAAGTTGGCGGTGTCACTCAAACCAACTAAGGCGAACTGTGTCACGGAAGGATCTGCAGATAGATCGAATTCAGCGCCACTGTTCACAGCGGTGTAGTTAGCTTGCAAGCCAAACCCAGTATCACCAAAGAAATGCTGTGCAGCTAGCTCAACACCTTCAATACGCTCTTGTTGATTGTTCACCGGCTTAGCATTAGTGAATTGTAACAAAGGATCGTCGCTGTTAGGCAGTACATCATACTGTGCTTCAAACTGCTCATCTGTCAGAGAATCAAAAGCGATGCCATTCTCCATAGCAACCACCATGTTAAACAAGTTAGTATCGTTAACGGATACACCCAAACGATTTAACTCAGCCAAGGCAGCTTGCGCCCGCGGACCCGCGGTTGCATCGCGCAGACCGTAGACGTTTTCGACTACTTGTGCATTACCAATGAAGTTTCTTACACGTTTCTCAAAGTAGCCAATAGAGACATAACTTGTGTCACCAAAATAATACTCGAAGGAAATATCAACATTATCTGACTCTTGTGGCACTAAGCCTGGATTACCCGAACTTGCTGTTGCCGTGGGTGTGCCAGCCGTTAACGCTGGGCCACTCGGGCTGCCAACTGTCGAAGCAGCACTTAAATTATTGTACGATGGCCGAGATATGGTTTTGCTGTAAGAAACACGAGCAATGAAGTCGTCTACGATTTCAATATCAAAATCGAACGAAGGTAACATATGGTTGTAATCAGAACCGAGAGCAAAGTCTTGTGTATCGCTTCCAAATCGTACATTGAAATCATTATTACCTTCCCAAGCAATACCACTTGGCAAAGAAACGTTGGCAACAGAAGTGACATCTGTACTTTCATATCGCAAACCTGCTAGTAAGTTCCAAGGCATTTCATTTAGCTCACCCTCTAGACTCGCAGCAACATAAGCCGCTGTGATGTCTTCTTTGATTGTTCTGTTAGTTGCAAATGGGTTATCTGCAGCAAAAACAAAACCATACTCTTGGGCAGCAAACTCACCAATTTGGCGAGCACTTGCTGTAAAGCCTTGGTTAAACACAGAGCCAGTATTGTAGTCGCTAAACTCTTGTGCAAAATCGATGGGAGTGAGAAAGTCAGCGGGTAATTCACCTGGGTTTTCAACACCCCAGTTGCCCATCGTGCGTCGTGTCAAAGATTGTAGTGATGTGCTCTCCATAGCTCGCGATTCAATTCCAAAATGAATTGAACCATTATCGAGTTCATATTTACCATCCACTCGGATTTGATCAATCTCTGTTTCTTGTTGATTGAAATTCATATCCAAGATAGAAGTGCCTACATCACCGGCATCTAAGCTATTGTTTGGGGATAGGTTACCGCGAGCAACATCGTTATAATCTACCGTCATGATTGGGAAGTCGCCTCTAAAGTCAACGCCCTGCGCTTGCACAACATTTGCACCCAAGCCAGCATTTACCCAAGTACCATATGGTGCGTCCGGACGACCTTCTGCTGTTGAGTGGTGAGCATCAAAGGTAAAGCTCAACTCATCATTCACTTGATATTCTAAATTCAAACCAATCGATTTGTTTTCGTTTACCTGATTTAGTTCTTGCACCGCCAAACCTAAATCACGAGGCAACAGTTCACGACGCTCCTGACGAATCACGACTGGTGCGGCCACATTAGGGTTATCGTCAAAGGTGAGTTCGGCAAAATAACGGTCATCCATCCAGATTGACTGTTCTGCACGTGCTTCAAAAAGGTCTTGGCGACTGTATGTATAGTCGAGTGTAGCAACCAGAGCATCACTTGGTGCATATTGCACGGTTAGCTGTGCATTGGTTCTTGTTCTTTCACGATCTGATTGTGCATAACGCAAATCTGAGGGTATGGCGAATAACGCCCCCAATGCCGGCTCATTGTTAACAACGACTGCAGGACCAGAAGCTGGATTCGCATCAACATCGGGAGACTGAGGAATAACGCCAGTGTATGGATTAACTCGCCATTGATTCACAAACGCTCTTGTTGCACCGCTATCGCGTTTTTGCACACTAGCACTTAAGCTCACACCAAAAACTCGATCGTCGTCGAGGTAATTGATAAAACCTGATACTTCTGGCGTAATGTCAGAACCCACACGGTTAGTCGTGTCACTGAGTGCTTTGCCTCCAATAGAGCCGCTTAATCCAGATTCGCTAGCATCCATTGGACGTGACGTTTTAATATTGACTGTAGCGCCAATACCACCTGTTGCGATTTGTGCCTTTCCCGTTTTGTAAACTTCGACCGACCTTACCGCTTCAGACGCGATATCGGAGAAATCAAAAGCACGAGAGTTAGGTGTTCCGCCACCTGCTGGAAGAGACGCCGCTGGCATCGTTCTGCCATTTAGAGTAACCATATTAAACTCTGGCCCTAAACCACGCACGGTAATTTTACTGCCTTCACCGTTAACTCTGTCAATCGAAACACCCGTAATACGTTGCAAGGATTCAGCGAGGTTAGTATCTGGAAATTTACCAATATCTTCTGCGGAAATTGCATCCACTACCCCTGCAGCGTCACGCTTTACGCCCATTGATTCTTGAATACTTGCGCGAATACCGGTTACTTGAATGACTTCGACCTTATCTTCAGCCGATTCCTGCGCTAATGCTTGAGGAGCGATGGTTGCCGCACCAATAGCTAGAGAGAGGCTAGTTGCGAGCCTCGTTTTTTTAAAAATTTGTTGTGTGTTATTCATGATTATTCCCACTCAACCGTAGTTGAAGTCCTTGTTTAATTATCTCTTATTATTCACTTTATGGCGCTGCAATATCTGTGTCGATAAGGCTGAACTACTCGTCATTTCATTGCTCCCCAAATAAAATGTAAGCGCTTTCATTATTGTGCAAAAAAAAGCAAAACAGCTGGGTTGCTTTATTAACCTAATAGATCATTAATTAAACGTCAACATAATTTTACAATTTCGTTATAAAATTGTTAATTTTTGTTATTATTTAAAACCTGTTACTTAACTTCCATTTAATCAATAACTTAGAAAAGAATCCCGAGCTACTCACACGCGCAAGTAGCCGTTCTTTTAACAGTGATTGGGCAGCGCTAGCGAGTGGATGTCCACTCACTTCTTGATTATCTTGCTGGCATTTTCGAAGCTCAGGAGTAATATCATCTAAACAAGATTCGAGGTCTCGTTCACCTAATTTCACTGCGACTTTCAGGGTAGCAAAGACATATCGTTCTATTTCGATTAATTCATGATAATCAATAACACTGAGCTCTTCGTCGGAGAAAATATGACCTGTGCGCCATAGCTCATAAAAATACCAAAGCTTCATGTTCTGAAGCGTATTATCTGGTTGTTGCTGTATACCTAAACGGATCACCTCACCCGCTTTATCCCATTGATTCAATAGTTGATAAGCACAGCGAACTTGGTAATACGAAAACATCGATAAATCACTCACATTTTCAAAGCGGTCATACAGGTTAATTAGAGTCTGATAATCATTTCTTGCAATGAGCTGCATACTGGCTTGCTCAAAGACTGGGGAGTATCGGCAAATAATCTCTTCATATTCTTGAATAACCTTTTTGTCACCTTTTTTGTGCTGGTCATTCCAGGCTTCAAAAATTGCTCTAGTAGCACCTGCATGCAGCGGATCATGCTTAATTTCTTTGATTTCTTTGAGTAGCTTTTTGTATTCTGCAACACCCAGTACGGTTAAATTATTGTCAGCCCACACATAGGCCTGTACTTCATTAAGTTCACTAAGTCGCTCGGTATAAATTGAAATTGCGTCATTAAAACCAAGCTTTCTAATCATCGCTTCGAAAGGTTTGTTCAAACTCCAATAATCAGACTCAAGGTCATTCAATAGGTCCTTGTACAAACTCAGTGCTGTTTCTTGTTCTTCAAGCTCTAAGTGGCACATTACCTTTCTTGCTGTTGCAAACGGTGAGGTACTAAAACGCTCAAAATCAATTAAGGTACTCAAGGCCTCATCGAACTCACCTTTTTCCATTAATGCGTCTGCTAGCGTCAAGGTGATATACTGGTCGTTTGGCGCGAGTTTGTGTGCACGCAGCAAATGCTGATCAGCTGCTAATTTATCTTGTTCTCCGCCGTATAAACTTAGCATTTCACTTGCAATACAAAGACTATTTGCATCGTGCTTATTTAACTCAATCTGCTTATAACTGGCTTTGACAATGTCAGATTTTCGGTCCAACTGATAAAGCCATTCATACAGTTTCTGCCAGAGATGACTATTGCCTTCAGAGCCAGACAGCAAATTTTGCAATACTTGCGCAGCATTTTCGTACTGCCCAGTTTGAGCGTAAATTTGGGCCTGCAAGCTAGCTAATTGGAACGGCAATTCGCCGTTCCACGGCGTATCCTTGAATACCGCTAAAGCCTGATGATAGTCCCCCACTTCTCGATAAAAATCAGCTAAAGCAGAATAGGCGTTTTGAAACAAAGGATTGACCGCAATCGCTTTACGAATATAGGCTAGCTTTTCATCTCTATCCTCGCTCTGTGCCGACAAATTACACCAAGCTTGCGCTAAATAAGGATACTTTTCGCTGAGTTCTCGAGCGAGTTCTAACGCTAAGCTTGGCCTGTCTGTACGGTCGCCAATTTGGCTAATCTGATGCCAGGCCCAGTTATAATCGGCTTGGTGTTCAACCGCTTTTTCTAAGCATGTATAAGCCGATTCATCATCGTTCTTTTGTAAATATAAGTCGGCTAAGTAACCATGTAAAATGCCGTCATCATGGGTGTGTTTCAGCGCTTTTTTCAGTACATTAATCGCCTCGTCAAATCGCATTTCTTTTTCAAACAAATCTACGATCAACTTAACGACTTCTGACCAACCAGGGTTAATTTCTAGAGCATTAAAATAGGATTTTTTTGCAGCCTCGGTTTGCTCCAGAAGTTCGTATAGATGGCCCTCTTCCTTATGTAAACGAGGGGTAAACGGAAACTTTTCAATACCTTTCTGAAAGTACTCAAGTGCCTTATCTAAGTGTCCCTGCTGCTTTTGATAGAATCCATTAATTGCGTAGGCGTACCATAAGTGAGGTAGATCAGAAATCAGATAATCGGTGAAAGACTGTAAAACCTCATCCGACACCGTTCGACAGGCTTCAAACCAATAATTCCAAGCACTGTCACCAAACACAACTTGTAGTTTAATTTGTTCAAAGACAAACTGTAGACTCTCTATTTTATCATCGTTGTGACGACTGGATGTCATTAGCACATTGAAGGCTAAATCGTTGTCTATATTCCTCATCAATACAGATTTTGCTATGTCTTTTGCTTCATCAAAATTCCCAATAACAGCATTTGCTCTAGCCAAGTACGCTTTGCACTCTATATCTTTGGGTAAAACAAGGAAACTCTCTTTCGCAACCGTCAACGCTCTCTCTTTCTGCCCTAGGTAAATCAGCTTATCAATCAATTGGCGGCGCAATGAACCATTATCAGGACGATGTGAAATCGCTCTTTCCAATGTCCTTTTTTGTGTCTCTGCATCAGAGTGCCAATAGATAAGATAGTCTTGTACAGTGGCATTGTCTGGATAGGATGACATGGCCTTGTTTAACTCGTCGTCCAACTCCTTCGTCATGCTTAAGCTTTGTAGCAAGCCAAAATATGCATCGGCTGTTTTTGACTGCAACGGAGACTGTTCGAATAATGCATTGTAAAGCGGAAGCGCATCCTGCAAGGCCCCCTGTCTAACCTGATATTTCGCATTCAAGTAATTAACATCATCTGCAGACAAATAGCGTTCAAACTGCTCTCTGTAAGACTCAAACTTATCAAGTTGACCATAGGTGATTAACTTACTGCCTAGCGTATTGAGCAAGGTAATATGATGAGGATGCACAACAAGCGCCTGCTCTAAAAACTCTATGCCTTTGTGTTCCTCATTACTTAGTTCATAAGCTCTAAGTAAAGATATTGCTGGCAAAGGAGAGCGCTTGATGTACTTATTAAAGCGGCGAGTTAAAAACGCTAGGACCTCATCCTCGCCTTGCAGAAAACGACTTGCTTTGAAGTAACTCTCGACGTAAGCCTCACTGGTATCATCCATACAAAAGGCTATTCGGTAATGAGTAAGTGCTTTTACACGTTCGCCCTCATTCCAGTAATAATGTGCGAGTGATTGATATACCTCTTCTATATAACTGCCATATTTCTTCAAAAAGGTCAGGAGTTTCTTGCTTAGTTCAGGACGTTCATTGGTATCGTATATTTCATCGAACAACACGCGCGAGAGATAGAGGT
The DNA here is from genome assembly GCF_031846165.1 of Brumicola blandensis. NCBI lineage: Bacteria > Pseudomonadati > Pseudomonadota > Gammaproteobacteria > Alteromonadales > Alteromonadaceae > Brumicola > Brumicola blandensis. The sequence continues at coordinate 172,531 of NZ_JAVRIE010000001.1, read as the reverse complement.
TTTTATTTTTATCTAAGTAAGTTGCTAACTTATTTAAGGCTTCCTCGCGCCTTCCTAAATCTCTCAAGCAGTAATACTGAGAGGAAAGTAAGATTGTTTGGTCTGGGTGCTGTTCTAATAAGGATTCATTCAGCTCTTGCAGCACATCTAACTGTCCACTCCAAAGCGCAAAATCCCGCCCAGCCTTCACACTTAAACGATGTTGTGCGTCTTCATTATGCAAAGCCTCAACAAATTGCTTTGCTACAGCCACATCGTTAAGCTCTTTCGCGAGCATATATTTGTCCCATAGCTCATAAAAAGCGTGATCGCTGGGCACAAAGTTCGTTAGGAGGTCTTGTTTTTCTCTAGGAACAAAGGCGACGCACCTAGCCCCTGCAAAAGCCTCACTTTCTAAGGTTTCCTTAATTAACATTTCCTGCATACCAGAATAGCCAGGATCCATGGTAAACATGCTGCCGGTATGGGAATTGTAGCCAATCACCGCTTGCAAATGAGCAGAAAAAGCACTTGTTGTCACCAAACCAAAAGGCACTCCGCTATCGATGAGTTGAGTAAGGTATTGTTCTTGTAAATCAAACTCTACGAAGTAAAAGTTATTTTCTCGTAACCACCGTCTCTCACTAGTATCTGGCGTGCCGCTATAACAGATTTCGTCAGCAATACTCTTTGAGTCGTGCTTCTTACCAAAATAAGCAGCTATTGCTGACAGTGTTGTGGGTGCGCACGTCAAATGTTCTTGGCGATAAAAAGGTACATCGAGCACTTTCACGCCGAGCGTCGCTTTGTCGGTTTCAAGTTCTTGGTGTTTCGCTAGGTTTTCACAGACAATCTGCCAGTATTTTGATTTATGCTTTGAAAGAATTTCACGGGCGGCTTCATAGTCTCCGTGATGAAGTTTAATTTGCCCCTCGTATGCGATTGCTCGTTGCTTGTCGTATTTATCATCGAATACTTTGAGTTCATGGTGACGCTTTAAAGCGACCTGGCACGTATCCCAATCGAGCTCTGTTGCTGACATAGAAGCCAATTGCATCCAAAGAAGGCATGATTGGAAGCGTTCAATATGTGCTTTCAAAAGGTTCGTGCCCGCTTTTAAGTCCTCGATTTTTTGAACTACTTGAATATATACCCTAAGTGTTCCCACTGTTGGTTCTGCACTAAATAATTCCTGAGCTAAATTTAAGGCATCTTCATCTCGGTCTTGCTCCAGTAAAAGACGCACTTTAAGAATCCGATAAAAACGCATATCAGATTGAGTGCAGTTAGCATTTTTTTGACTTTCTTCTTGCGCAGCCTCAAGCAATTTTTCGGCGACTTCAAAGTCTTTCTGCTCTCTACTAATTATTGACTTAAACGCATAAAATTGAGGGCGAATAGCATGGTCTGCAAGCATTGTTTGTTCATGCTCTTGCATAAACTCGCTTCCGAGGATCAAACCGAGATGGCTCAACTTGTAATACATCATTCGATCTAAGATTTTAGTGGATTGCTTGTTTTCTCGATATGTTCGCAACAAAATAGCATCAGAAAGTCGGTCGCCGCCCAAGTGATAACAAAGCTTAATGGAATAAATACGTTGCTCGATAGTTTGCCAGGATTGCATTGGACCCCACTCATCAAGCGCGTAGTCTAAGGCATCTTTAAATTGGCCTTGATCAATGAGTGCTTCAAGCTTCTCACTTTGCTGAGATGCAATTGGTGTAGGTGTGATTCCATTCATACTTCATACTTTCCGATAAATATTATTGAGCTATTCTATAGCTTGCTCTTAATCTGACGTTTAGTTTATACGAAAGAGGACTTTAAGGTATTAGGAATTAAAACAACATTGTAAAATATATGTTGCATTAAGGTAATCGGCTTGATAAAACGCACGCGGTTAATTAAGAACGCACGCGACAAAAACGCACGCGAATAGTTAGCCAAGGAGTTTACGAGCATAAAGCGCCCATTAGTGCTGCACGTATTCACTCATGATGAGAATATAGAAGACCAAACGAATAAACATAATTGATATGATAAGCCCTTTAAAAAACTTGCTGGCAAACTACTTAAAAGTAGGCACTGACTCTAGCTTCGATAATGACACGAATCAGCAGTTATTCGTATCTAACCTGTTTTCCTTCATTGGATATATGGTTACGTTTGTGCTCGCAATTAGCGCGCTAGTGAGAAACAATAATGAGTTAGCAATATGGTTATTCGTGTCTAGCTGCGTGTTCTTTTTCTGCCATCATGTGCATCGTTTTAAACAGTTAGGTGACACGATAAAAATATCGACACGTATTATTTTTGTTATGTTGATGAGCTTAATGTTGTTCTTAGTCTACTCTGGCGGACATGCGCAAACTGGGCCTTTATGGATTTATATCGTCCCCCCCGTTGCATTCTTTTTCAGCGGCCTCAAAATAGGTCTAATCAACATACTGTTTTTTATTGTCGTTGTTTCGTTGATGCTTTTTGCACCGAATGAGATGTTTGTTGGGACTGCTTATAGTACTGAGTTTAAAACGCGCTTATTGTATTCGTTTGTTACGGTGACCTTACTGTTTGGTTTTTACGAATATTCAAGGCAAAAGTCGTATGAGTTTATCCGAGAGCTCAGCGATAAGTTCGAGCAACAAGCCATGCATGACCCATTAACGAACTTGCCAAATCGTCGCGGCATGCGTGAATTTTTAGATCACGAGTACAAACGTTCACGCCGTTCAAACTCTCCTCTCAGCGTGCTGCTTGTTGATATCGATTATTTTAAAAAGATCAATGACGAATTCCTTCATGATGGTGGGGATTTTGTTTTGGAAGACTTATCTCGTTTATTTGTGAGCAGTGTCAGAGAGCAAGATCGTGTGGCACGCTGGGGAGGGGAAGAATTTTTATTTCTGCTTCCTGAGACTAATTCAACTGACGCGTTTACTTTAGCGGAGAAAATACGACTCGCCGTAGAAAAGCACGACCTCGAATTTGCTGGTAGGCGAATCTCTGTCACTATCAGCATCGGTTTGAACGAAATTACTCCTGACATGAATATCGACCAAGCGATTAACTTGGCCGATCATTATTTATATGAAGCTAAAAAGGCTGGTCGCAATCAAACTCGTCCAGTGCTGAGTTCAAATCACGCTGACAACTATGAGAAAAACACACTTCTTTAGCAAATTCACTCACCAAATAAGGCTGTACTGTAATAACGCTCGGCGGTGTCTGCACAAATCATGACCATGTTTTTACCGGTATGTTCAGGCATTTGAGCAAGCCTAATCGCAGCTGCAACCGTTGCTCCAGATGATATGCCTACCGCAATACCCTCTGTTCTCGCTAATTTTCTAGCCATATCCAAGGCATCATCATCAGATACTGTGAGTATTTCATCCAATACACCTCTATCCAATAGTTCAGGGACATGTCCCGAACTTAATCCTTGAATCGCATGAATTCCTTTTCTACCAGTGCTTAATATGGGGCAACTCTTTGGTTCAACCGCTACTATATGCACTTGAGGGTTATATTTTTTGAGTGTTTTTCCTATACCCGTAATACTGCCACCAGTGCCAACACCCGCAACAAAAATATCGACTTGTCCAGCGGTATCTCTCCAAATCTCAGTCGCTGTTGACTGAGCATGAGCATCTGCGTTGTGACAGTTTGAAAACTGATCTAGCGATACTGCATTTGGATCTTTTGCAACCAACTCTTTGGCCAAGTCTATCGCTCCTTTTGTGCCAAGCGCCTTCGGTGTAGTCACCAATTCAGCTCCAAAATGTTTGATCATTTTGCGCCTTTCCAAGGACATATGCTCAGGAATAACAATAGTCAGCCGAATGTCATAAATAGCACATAGCCAAGCACAAGAAACACCGTTGTTTCCAGAGGTCGCTTCAATAATATGGGTATTCTCGGAAAAATCTGGTGAGCGTATTAAGGCATCGATCATTGCCTTGGCCGGTCTATCCTTTGTAGAGCTCATCGGATTAAAAAACTCTAATTTCGCCATCAATTTTGCAAGCACATTATATTCAGCACTAAGTTTGGGCAAAGCCACTAATGGGGTGTTACCAACAGTGTCGATGATACTCGCGTAAACACCAGAATTCACTTCATTGTCTAGCTGACTTGAATCACTGTGTATTTGATTATCAACGGCTAATACATTGACTGCTTTCATAAATTTCCTCAGATGGCATGCTGTGCTCGACAACTTGCGAATGTATGAGGGTTTATAGTGACATTAGGCAACAAGATTCATTTTGCATATAGCGAAAATTAAACCAAAATGTTAGCTTATTATTCTACCATTAACAAAATATAGGGAATGATTTTGCCCCAACTAGATAAGTTAGACAAATCCATACTTAATTTATTACAGAATGATGCCAGTATCACAACGGCTGAGATTGCTGAGAAAGTGGGTTTAACAACAACGCCTTGCTGGCGACGTATACAACGATTGCAAGAGCAAAACGTGATCCATAAAACTGTCACTTTACTCAATCCAGACAAATTAAATTTAAAGTTAACTGTCTTTGTTCACGTAAAAGCAGCCAGACATGACTCGACATGGTTAAAAAAGTTTGCAGATCATGCGAGTTCTTTTGAAGAAGTAGTTGAGTTTTATCGCTTAAGTGGAGAACTAGATTATATGCTAAAAGTACTGGTAAGCGATATGCAGGGTTATGATCACTTTTATAAGCGGTTTATTGCAGGAATTGAGCTCAGAGATGTCACCTCTAGTTTTGCTATGGAAAAAATAAAGAACAGCACCGCCATGCCGCTTAGTAATGCTTAAGCAGACCTTGACCTAGGCTTAAACTCATTAGTATTTTAAGCAAGAAAATCCTTTATGAGTTTGTCGGCTGGAACCGGTCGACTGAACAGGTAACCTTGAAACTGGGAACAACCCAGATCGATTAGCACATCTCGTTCCTGTTTATTCTCAACCCCTTCTGCGATGACTTCAAGGTGCAGACTCTTAGACATATTCACTAAAGTGTCTACAAGTTTACGATTAGTACTTTTCAAGTGTAAATCGGTGATGAAGCTTCGATCTATCTTTAGCTTATCAATCGGTAAATTCGCTATGTATGCTAATGACGAATACCCTGTACCAAAATCGTCAATAGCGATGCTTACGCCTAAACTTTGCAGTTTCAACATTGAGCGAACCGCAATGTCTTTGTTGTCTATGAGTAGGCTCTCTGTAATTTCTATTTGCACGTTATTTGGACTCAAACCTCTCGACACAATTGCATGCTCAACCTCACTAACAATGTTCAAATTGCGGAACTGCTTGCTGCTGACATTAATAGCGAGTTTAAAATCTGGATGAATATTATTGGCTTCCTGAAACCGTACAAGTGTTTCCATAGAAGATTCAAATACCCATTTACCTAACTTATGAATCAGCCCTGTTTCTTCTGCTAATGGAATAAACTCATCAGGAGCGACCATACCTAATTCAGCGTTGTGCCATCGAAGTAAGGCTTCTGCACCAATCACATCGCCTTGAGTATTCACTTGGGGTTGAAACACCAAGGAAAATTCACCGGCTTCTATCGCCAAATGTAAATGTTGTTGAACTAAGTGTTTGCGCTCGGTTTCTAAACGCATCGTTTCATTATAGAACTGAAAGTTGCCTCGTCCCTTCTCTTTCGCAACGTACATAGCCATATCGGCTTCTCTGAAGGCCTTAGTGTACTCAGCATCTTTTCCCGTCATCATTGTAATACCAATGCTGGCACCAATGTTCAATACATGAGAGTCAACTTCAAAAGGCTGAAGCAACTCATCAATGACAGCACCCGCTAATTTTGCCATTTTCATTTGGTATTGAGGATGATTTTCTAAAGGCACAAAAATACTAAACTCGTCGCCACCCAATCTGGCTACCAAGCCGCCTTTATCTAGCGCTATTTTTTTCAAACGAGCTGCCACTAAGGTGAGTAAGAGGTCGCCAATAAAGTGCCCTAATGAATCGTTGACTGACTTAAAGTAGTCAAGATCGATAAATAACAAACCTGCACATTCGCCGGTAAATAAATCTATCTTTTGTTGGAGTTTGCGCCGGTTTGCTAGTTTGGTAAGCGGATCTATTAAGGCTTGTAGTTCGATTTCCTTTCGATAGTTTACTTGCTCCGTAATATCTTCATAGGTGCCGACTAAACCAATCACCTTTCCATGTTTATCTGTTAAAGGCATCTTATTTGTGCGCAACCAGCGAGTTGCTTCACCCTTAATACTTTGCGGCTCTTCGATACCCAACTTGGCAACTCCGCTCTCCATGACTTCTCTATCGTCTCGTTGGAAAGCCTCACTCTCTTTTTTATTTAAGGTGAAGTGGTAATCGTTTTTACCAATGAGTTCAGCTAAGGAAGCAACTTTGAGATCATTTAAAAAGAGATTGTTTGCGCCTACGAAATTCGAATCGGTGTCTTTCCAAAAAACACGCATGGGAAGGGTGTCCAGTACACTCTTAAGAAACTGTTCGGCGTCCGCATTGCTACGTTTTTTTTCCATGACAACCTGCGACTATTTAGGGTAAAGACACGCCAATATTGGCTTAGCGAGTCTTTATAGTCTGCTATTAAACTATCCCAGTAAAGTCCATTCTTATGAATCGTTTAAATTCTAAACTTTAGTCTACATCATTCATGAGGTGAATGAGCATTTTTGTTAACATAAGTAATTTTATGGTATCTTACGCGCCTATTTTGTCACACAAGAGTGTTTTTGATGTTTTGTATGTCTCGCGCTACCGTTTTGGCTAGTTTATTATCAATGACCTTATTATGCCCCGCAGACTTTGTTAAAGCTAACAATGGCGGCGTACATGGGCCGAATGTCAATGCCGACACACACTCAGCAGAATTCCGAATGAATACGACTAATTCGGATGACAATACCGACGGTAGAGAGCAATACAGAGTGCATTATCAGCGTGCATTTAATGATCGTTTACAAGTAAGGATGGTCTTACAATATCGAGATTTCGGCAGCGTTGAATACGATAACGTAAAAGCGGAATTCCTGTATAACTATAAAAAAGCGAGCAGCGATAACTATGCGGCAGCTGTCAGAATCGACGCTAGAACACGTCGCGGTCAACGACCCGAAGATATCGCAATTCATTGGACTCACCAATACAATATAGATAAATCGCTGTTCGTGCGCGGAATCGCCATCCTCGATAAAAACATCACAGAAAATGGTGCAGGTGAAAAACCGACGACAATAGCAAGTCGTTTTTCGATCACCAAACGGCTTAACAATGGCCTGATGATTGGCGCGGAAATGTACAATAACTATGGCGAACTGAACGATATCAGTGATAGCAATGAGCAACGACACCAATTAGGGCCAACCATCATGTATAGCCAAGATGGTTGGTATATTTATGGGCGCTATCTGAGTGGATTAACCAGCGCGACGTCTGATCACAACGTCTCACTGAGAATAGGTAAGCGCTTCTAAGCGTTACCTCTTCGGCGCAGGCCTTGGATCAAAGTCAGAGTTGGCGATATAGGCTGTGATTAATGCCCATACTGTTTGATTCTGACGAATGTCGTCCAGTTCAATTTTATCTAAAGTATCATTTGGCGTGTGATGATAATCAAAGTAGTAGGTCCCGTCTTGCTTCAAGGCAATCACTGGCACGCCATAATTTGGCAGCATTGACACATCTGGACCACCATTTGTTGTGTTATTGCCAAGTTCGACGCCCATACTTTTTAATGCTGCATACAAATCACTCGGATCATTTCTGACAGCTTCGTCAAAGCGGGTATCTAGCTGGTAGATTTTTCCAGCACCAAAGTCTGATTCAGCAGCAAAGATAATATTTTCCAAACTCTCTCTATTCGTTCTCACATACTGATATGCGCCGACGAGACCAATCTCTTCCGCCGCGTATAAAATCACGCGAATAGTGCGTTTGGGTTGACCGATAGTATCTTTGATTATCTTAGCGGCAGCAGTAACGATACCGACACCAGCACCATCGTCTAGGGCGCCTGTGCCCTCATCCCATGAATCTAAATGAGCAGAAATTAGCACCACTTCGTCTGGCTTCTCAGTACCAGTAAACTCACCAATCACATTATACGATGTCTGCCAACCTGCGTCTTTTGCCTGCATATTGATATTCAAAACGACATCTTGCTCACTAGAGAACATTGCCTCTAAATTATCAGCATCTGCTGTTGAAATTGCGCCGGCTGGAATTTTCTCTACTTCTTCGTCGTATCGCATAACACCCGTATGCGCGAATCGTGAATTGTCGGTACCAACAGAGCGAATAATGACTGCTTTCGCGCCCATTTTGGCAGCTTCTACCGCGCCGGCTACTCGGTTAGGAACGACTTTACCGTAGAATTTCCCGGCCTTATCTCGCTGCATACGCGTATTCAAAAATACAATATTGCCTTCTACCGTTGCTTTGTCCGCTTCACTTAAAGATGCTAAAGAATCAAACATCACCACTTTTGCTTCCAAACCACTTTCAGGCGTTGCAATCGAACCGCCCAATGCCGTAATGACAAGCTCCTGTGGAAACGGAGCAACGACTTTTGCGTCTGCAAATCCGCGCTCCCAATTACGCACTCTGACGGGCTGCTTGTAAACTTTATCAAAACCCATTTCGTTGAATTTTGCCTCAGCCCATGCGACGGCACGCTTGTCGCCTTGCGAACCTGGAATTCGGGGGCCTACTTCAACAGTGAGTGATTTGACAATTTCGTAGGCTAAATCACTTTCTTCGCTGGCGTTTTTAACTTGCATAGCAAGCGCTAATTCTGGCGTTTTGTTGGCTATCGTAATTGCGCTTTCTTGCTTTGCGTCAGCAGACGTTGAGTGTGTTGAAACTGCACAACCGCCAAGCATAAAACCTAGGCTTGCAGCAATGGTCAAGCTTATAAATGTCTGTCGCATTCTTTATTCCATATGTTTGTATTGAGTTTGCTCGCATTATGAAGAAATAATGTTCCACTTTGAGCGTAAGCGAGATACTCTTCATTTAGATTAAGGGGTATCATAAACCCATCGCTTTGATAATCATAGAATAACGAGGAAGTTGTATGTTTTCGATCCAAGTAGAGCGCACAATTAATAAGCCCATTACGGAAGTATTCGCTTTAATAAGCGATCATGCTAACTATTCTCAATTTAAAGGCGTAGACGCCTCAACACTGCTGGTTGAAGGAAAAGAAGAGCGAAACGGCCTGGGTGCAGTAAGAGAAATTGTTGCTGCTGGTAGCACTTTGCATGAGGAAATCGTCGCATATCAAGCTCCTGTGCTATTGGGGTACAAGATTATTTATTCTAAACCTCTCCCCTATGACCATCAGTTGGGTGAAGTAAAGCTCGAAGCGAAAGATGATAATACCACCCATGTAAGCTGGCGCTCGCAAGGTCACATTACGATCCCTCTACTCGGCAATTTGTATTTCGATAAGCAAATACAAAAACATGGAGCTCGCGCCTTTGGCAGTATCCTTAAATATATCGATAAGCTTTAGAGTAAGTGGCGTTTAAAAAACTCAAGTAACAAAGTTTGACGATGCAATGTTGTGTTTTTTCCCTCGCTCACGCCGTGTGAGCGATTTGGATAAGCCATAAACTCAAACGTTTTATTATGCTTTACCAATTCATTCACTAGCTTTTCTGTTCCCTGATAATGCACATTGTCATCACCTGTGCCGTGTATCAGCAATAATTTGCCTTTAAAACCTTCGACGAAATTAATAGATGAAGTGTTAAAATAACTGTCAGGATCTGTTTCGGGATGGCCAGAATATCGCTCTTGATAAATAGTGTCGTATAAACGAATATCTGGAACCGGCGCAATTGCAACACCCGCATGAAATTTATCAGCATGTTTGAACAACATATTTAGGGTAGAGCTTCCTCCTCCTGAGTGTCCGAATACACCGACGCGATTCGTATCAATGAAGTCATACTTAGCCGCAATTTGATCCAATGCGTCAGCTTGGTCTTGGACGGTGATGCCGCCAATTTTCTTGTATATCGATTTGCGCCAATCTCTTCCTTTTGGTGAACGTGTACCTCTATTGTCTACTGAGACAACAATAAACCCCTCTTGCACTAACAGTGAACGCATCAAATATCCAGAGCCTCCCCATGCATCCTGAACGGTCGAGCCCGCAGGTTCTCCATAAACATAGAAAATCACAGGATATTTCTTAAGTGCGGTCATACTTCTTGGCGTCATGATGTAAGCGTCTAAGACAGTGCCATCTTGAGCGTTTACTTGAATAAATTCATGCTTGGGTAAGGTCGTATTAGCCAATTTCGCTTTTAACTCTGCATTTTGAACCAGCGGTTTTATGACTTTGTGACCCTCTACTTTAATAGTTTGAGAGCTGGTTGGTGTTATAAAGTTACTATACTGATGCAAGGCGTTGGACGCATCTTTTGATAAAAGGTAACGATTATTCCCAGCAAATTCTTTTGGTGTGACTCTTTCAACCGGTAAAGTCCCGTCTAAGGAGGATTTGTATAAATAGCGATGACCTTGGTTTTCTGGTGATGCCATGAAGTAAACCACATTGTCATTCTCATTGAACGCTAACATATTGATGACATCGAACTCACCCGGGGTAATATCGATCACACTGTTACCATCTTTTGAAATGCTGTAAAGATGTCGCCAGCCACTGCGTTCACTGTGAAATAAGAAGCGCTCTCCTTCCTGAATAAACTCCGCATCGTAATACCAACCGATGAAGGCGCTATCAGAATCCGTAAAAACGAGCTCTTTTGAATCAGAGGCTACATTGTAAAGCCATAGTCGATTATTTTGTTGTGGACGGTCGACATCTTGCACTAACAATTCGTTCCCATTCGCCCAAGAAACTCTTGGAATATAGCGTTCTCTGTTGTCGCCCTCCAGCGCTAACCATTGTGTTGTCTTATTCTGGAGTGAAACCACACCTACTTTGACAGCAGAGTTTGTCTCCCCCGCTTTCGGGTAAGGAAAAGTAGTCAGCTCAGGGTACAAAGAATCAGTATTGTTAATCATAATGAACTCTTTCACACCTGAGGTATCAAGTTGCCAATAAGCAATCTTCTGGCTGTCCGGGGACCAGCGAAATCCATCACGAATAGCGAGCTCTTCTTCGTAAACCCAGTCAAAATTTCCGTTGATGATAATATCATCACCGTCGGTAGTCAGCATATGCACCTCTGGGGCTAGCCCTTCGTCCCCTCGAATATCTTGGTAATAGATATTGTTAAGATATACGTAAGCTATCTTACTCGAGTCTGGAGAAAACTTGGCGAACATTAGACGGGCTTCGTTTGGCAACGCTTCTGTGCTTCCCTGTTTTTTTTCTTTAAACGCATCTAAAACGATTTGCGGTCCTACTTGTTGCAATGACTGGTTTGCTAGGTTTAATAAAAAGTAGTCACCTCGACTACGCGAACGCCACACTTTTTTCGAGTTAGTATAGATAAGTACCCATTTGCCGTCTTCCGACCAAATGTAGTCATCTATTGCGATTGGCGCCGCTTGGCCCACTGGCGTTAATGCCTCAAAAGGTACAAGCACTTTCCGCCCACTACCGTCGACATTATAGAATACGATATCGTTGCCAGTGATACCTTGACGCTCGATAGCGACTTCATCTTCTGTTTCTGTCGGCGTGTCGTCGCTGCTTACATCAAGCTTTCTAGTCTCAAGTACGGTATAACCAGAACCATCATCAAGCCAGCGAAAGTATTCACCTCTTTCACTTCGATAGAACGCATCTTTATAAATTTTATCCAAGGACAATTTGGTTTCCTTGGTGTTATCGACACCCTTATTCTTCGCTTGTTCTGATGTGGCTGAGCAGCCCTGAAGTAAAGCAAATAGACCTAAAACAAAAAGGCCTTGTTTCAACTGTTTCATTCCATTGTTCCTTGTTTTACTTGCTGTGTCGAAATACCGAATAGCCTGAACGACCATTTTCTTTTACATAATATAAAGCTGAGTCGGCCCATGCGCAAACCTGTTTGGCATCTTGAGCATGATTTTCGCCTTCCACTACCGTCACCCCAATACTCACCGTCACATGTTGCGCAACATCTGAGTACTCATGCGGCAAACACAAGTCTTGCAAACCTTGTTTTATATCATCACAAAGTTTACATGCACCAGTTTCATTAGTATCAGACAAGATGATAGCAAACTCTTCACCACCAATTCTTGCTAAAAAATCACCCGGGCGATGCACGGTTTGTTTAAAAAGCTTACTCACAGCAACAAGGCATTCATCGCCTTTGCCGTGTCCATAATTGTCATTATACGCTTTGAAGTTGTCGACATCGATGAACAACAAACTCAGAGACGTTTTCTCTCGCCTCGCGCGGTCCAATTCATGTGACAGCACTTCGTCAAACTTGCGTCGATTGGCAATGTTTGTGAGGGAATCAGTAGCGGCAAGTTGTTCAAGCATCAAGGCTTGTTGGCGAATTTTCGCATGTGTTCTTACGCGCATTTTTAATAAAGGAATTTCTATCGGTTTGACGACATAGTCAATTGCACCGATTTTAAAACCAACTTCTTGCTCATTTACGCTGCACATCGAACTGACAAACATGACGGGAATGTCATGTGTTTGAGGATTGTTTTTAAGTTGACGAATAAGCTCATAACCATGCACATCTGGTAGCTTCACATCTAACAGTATAACGTCGGGCTTTTTACTAATAGCCAAGTCTAAACCTGCGGCACCGCTAGTGGCGAAATGCACGCTAAAATCATGCTTAAACGACTCAGCAATGAGCTTAATGATATTTGGGTCGTCATCGATAATTAATACAGGTATGCGATTGATAAAGAATCCTTTTTTTAACATTTATTAGACTTTAGTATCAAGCTAACGCTAAGCTAACAAGGAATCGAACAAAAAGCCACCAATTATTAAGGGGCAATTGCATGAACGACACGCTCGAATCCTTGTTCAATACTGGTTACATGCCACATGGCCATTGCTATCTGTGGAAGCCAGATATTTTATGGTTAAATGTCATTTCAGACAGCATGATTGCTTTTGCTTATTTTTCAATACCGGTGATTTTGTATTACTTCGTAAAAAAACGTCCAGAATTAGAGTTCAAAGGTATTTTTATTCTGTTTTCTGCCTTTATTTTGCTGTGTGGTTTGACTCATGTCGTCAGTATTTTTGTTATTTGGCATGGTGCATATGGAGTGCATGGCTTATTCAAACTGGCAACAGCAATAGTCTCATGTATCACCGCTTACAAGCTGTTCTCTATTATCCCCGACGCACTGAAAATACCCACACCCAGCGCAATGAAAGAAGTACTCGAACTCGCTCACAAAGAGAAGCTTGAACGCTTAACGGCTGAAAGTCACCTGTCCGTTCAAGAAGCAATAAAAGAGAGCGAGAATACACTTCGGAGCATATTCAACTCCCTGCCTATTGGCTTGCATATGTTTGACTTAAAAGGTGATGAATTGTTTTTTGCTGGGTACAACAAAGCTGCGGTAAAAATATTGGGCGAAGCCCATACAAAGCATGTAGGTGAAACTATTGAAGCTGCCTTCCCCGATGTGGCAGGCAAAGAGATTGTCGATACCTATAAAAATATTGCTGTCAATGGCGGTGAATGGAAAGACGAAACCGTGCACTATGACGACTCAGAAGCCAGCGGTGTTTATCGCGTGCAAAGCTTTCAAAGTAAACAGAATTCAGCAATCGTGCTGTTTGACGATGTTACTCAGGCACATAAACAAGAACTCGCCATTAAGCAAAAGGATAGTTTCATTAATGCTGCCTTCAATGCAGCAATTACCGCGGTCTATATTTTCGATTTGCAGAATAAGAGAATTGAATATCTCAATCAAACATTTAGCGAACAAACAGGTTATACCTTAGACGACTTTCAAGACGCAAATACTGATAGCCTACTCAGCCTTGTTCACCCAGATCATCTCAGTGATTTAAAGACCTTCCTGTCTAATATTATAAACGAACATAAAGATATCAATCACGAGCACATTGAGTTTCAGATGCGTCACTTAAACGGTGATTACGTTTGGTGCCTAGCCAAGTACTTGATCCTGGAGCGAGACGCCGAGGGCAATGCAAGTAAACTGATGGGTAGCTTTTTAAATATTGATAGCCAGAAAGCGATGCAATTTAAGTTGGTGAAACTCAAAAATGACGCCGAACAAGCAAACGAAACAAAAACCAACTTTTTAGCGAATGTGAGTCACGAAGTGCGCACTCCTATGAATGCAATACTGGGTTTGATCAGTCTAACGCTTAAAATGGACTTGGGTGATAAACAGCGTGAACATTTAGAAAGAATGGAAGTATCCTCTAAAGCACTCCTGCAAATCTTAAATGACATTCTGGACTTTTCTAAACTTGAGGCTGGAAAATTTTCAATATCAAACAAGACTTTTGAACTGCAAAAACTACTTGATATGGCAACAGGTATTCATAGTCTTGTAGCAAAAGACAAAGGCTTATTTTTAAACACTCGCATTTCAAGCACGCTTCATACTCATTATGTCGGGGACCAACTTCGCATTAACCAGGTACTGAACAACCTTATTGGCAATGCTGTCAAATTTACTACTGAAGGCGGGGTTACTTTGAACGTTAGCAGTCATTTCGAAGATGGTATTGAGTATGTTTGTTTTGAAGTGAGAGACACTGGCCTTGGGATAGCCTCGAAAGATATTGATAAATTATTCGACTCATTCCATCAAGTAGATAATAGCTCTATGCGCTCGTATGGCGGCACCGGCCTAGGCTTGGCGATTAGCCAATCGCTTTGTGCTTTAATGGCAGGTGAGATTTCAGTAGAAAGCGAACTTGGTAAAGGCAGTATTTTCACTGTGTGTTTACCTCTACAGCCTACAAAACCTCAAGATGTAAGAGATGATGAACCGAATAGAAACCATCAGCAGATTATTCAATCATTGTCAGGAAATCATATTTTACTGGTAGAGGATAATGAGACCAATAAGATAGTGGCTGAAGAAATGCTTGCTATGCTTGGAATAAGCTCTGTGCATGCTAAAAATGGTGAAGAAGCAATTGTTGCTTTTCAAAATGAGCGCTTTGATTTGATTCTAATGGACTTACAAATGCCCATCTTAGATGGTTATAGTGCAGCTTCTACTATTCTTGAAATGGCACAGGAAAACGATAGAGACATACCAATATTAGCCATGTCGGCAGCGGTATTAGATAGCGCCCAAGATAAGGTGAAGAATGCAGGTATGCTTGACCATATTAGTAAACCTATCGATATAGAGATATTGCACGGTAAACTATCGACTTACCTTTCGTGGAAAAGTGACGCTCAGTTAACAAGTGCAACTCACTCCATGGGCCGACTCAATCAAAAAGGAATCGATGCAGAGCAATCAACGTTTACACAAAAGCTGCAACACTTCGATATAGACGCTGCATTGGGCCGCATGGCGGGTAACTTCATCCTGTTCAAGCAACTACTTGCTAGCTTTTTACACGATCACAAAGAGAGTATAAAGAATTTAGAAGCTGCTGTAGAGGCTCACGACTTTGAGCTCACACAAAGTATCGCACATACTATTAAGGGGGCGGCGGGCACAGTTGGCGCTAGTGCAGTTCAACGAGAAGCCTTTAAGGTAGAGACTGCCGTTGAAAAAGCGCAGCCATTTGAAATAAAAGCCTTAACGAATGAGCTGGCTATTGCATTACAAGAAATCGAGAGAATATTGGATGACTCAGCAGAAGCCACGGATTCGAATATGCGGCCACTGCTTGCAGAAATGCCTGCACACGAGAAAGAACGTTATATTGAAATGCTGCTTGATACATTGCGCTCTGGTGCGTTTTTATCAGAGTTAGACCTCGAGGAGCAATTTCCTTATATTCAGACGTGTTTAAACGACGACCAATTTAAGTCCTTGAAGGAGCATATTCGTTATTTGGAATACGATAAAGCGACCAAACTCTTGAACAAAGCCATCGGAAACTTGTAAACCGCGGCTTATTTGCTCAATTATAGATAGCCTTGCTGAGCACTGTACGCAGCGCTTCAGGTATCGGGCTAGGCTTTGAGTCATCGCGATTAACGAAAACATGAGTAAGTGTGCCCAGTGCACACAATTGCTCTTGGTGTTGTTTAAAGATGCCTACCTCATAGCTAACAGAGCTATTTCCTAGCTTTTTAACCCTAAATGCACCTATCAATTTATCTGGGTAGGACAATGATTTCAAATAGCGACAATTTGATTCCACCATAAGACCAATCTTATCGCTTTGCATGGGTGAATAATTCGCTTCATTGATTAAAAACTGATTCACGATGGTATCGAAAAATGAATAATAATTAACGTTATTGATATGACCAAACTGATCATTATCTAACCATCGCGTTGTTATCTCATACTCTTTGTGAAAATCTTTGCGGGCTGGCATTGCCTTGCTTTTATCTTGTGTCGTCATTGTCTATGTAAAGCCTCTTGGTATATCGTTTTAACGTCTTCTAACGAGAGTGCCCTAGGATTATTAACTAATAGACGGGTCTGCTTCATCGCATCTTCACTCAATAGGTCAATATCGCTGTGTTTAATACCAACATCTTGCAGGCAAGAAGGCAATGCCAAATCCCGAATTAAATCAGACAGATAATTGACCAGGTCTTGTGCACCAGATTGCTCCCCCGAACTCACTAGTCCATGCATACATTCACTTAAGTCTGAATATAGGTCTGTGCAGTGACTCAGATTAAATTGCATGACTGGGACAAGGACTAAGGCATTACTCAAGCCATGCGGTAAATGGAACTGACCGCCTAATGGATAAGCTAAGGCATGAACAGCAGCAACAGGCGCATTGGCAAATGCTTGTCCAGCTAAACACGCTCCCAACAGCATCGCTTGCCTTGCCTCCAAATCATGGCCTTCAAACGTCGCTACTTTGATGTTCGCCGATAATAAACGAAGTGCCTGTTGCGCTAATATATCTGAAATAGGATTTTTCTTTATGTGACTGGTATAAGCTTCGATTGCGTGCACCATTGCATCAACGCCAGTTGCCGCTGTAACGTGTGCTGGCAGTTTTACTGTTAAAGTGGCATCCAAGACGGCTACGTCGGGCAGTAACACGGGTGAAACAACACCCGATTTCGTTGTTTCTCCCGTAGTCACAATGGCTATAGGCGTCACTTCTGAACCTGTACCTGCAGTCGTTGGCACTAATATTAGAGGTAATCTTCCCCCAGTAACTTGTTCCAAGCCATAACTACTTTTAAGCTTTCGCGTCAACTCTTCTCGCTGATCCTTGAAGTCAACAGGTTGCGAACACAGCATAGAAACTAGCTTTGCAACATCCATGGGGCTACCGCCACCAAAGCCAATAACACCATCAACATTGCGTAACAGTGCAAACTCACTCGCATCGAGCACTTTATCTTCACTGGGATCAGCCTGAACATCTTGAAAAATATGAAAACTGACATTCGAGTCGTCCAAAACAGCGGTCAATTGTTCTAGGATACCGGCATTAATGATACCCACATCAGTCACGATCAACACTGTTTGCATTCCTAGCTTGTGACATTCTTCTGCTATATTTTTAAGTCCGTTCAACTCACAAATAATTTTTTTTGTGGTGCTGAAAGTGAAGTGTGTTCTGGACATTTTGCCAAACTCCTAAATACGTCTTGGTTAGAGTAGCACTTGGTATCGAACATGACAAACCTCGCATTATTGCAAACAACAGTGGAGTCGATATCGCATGGTTTAGTGTCTTTGCTATACTTGAGGGAAAGTCTGCGCTTAAGTTTACAGAGCTTGGTAATAATGCTTGTTTAACGCATCTATTTCATTACAATCCGCGGTTCTTTTTTATCGCGTAATAAACAAAAAGTTAGGAACATAATGGCTGCAATTGGCATCGACTACGGCACATCAAACTCAGAAGTAGTTTATTTTGATGGGCAAAAACATCATTACATTAGACTCGATCCAAGCCTAGAAAATTCGAACAAAATTCGCTCGTCTGTCTTTATCTATTACAAAGATGAATTACCCACACCACCTGCTAGCGCAATTGAGGCAAAAGTCTCGCAAATTCAACGTGCAATCACAGACCAAATAGACAAAGCCAAGCAACACTACTACGAAGCTCAAGATCCACGCGAACAACAAAGCTACGGCGACAAAATTGATGAACTTCGAGCTGAGTTTCATAACCGTCCAGCTCTTCAGCGAAAAGCAATACAGCTGTTATTGAAAAATATGACTGTTGACGATCTAAGCCTGTTACAACTGGTAGAAAGTGGCGACTTTGCTTTCGGCGAAGAAGGTTTTCGCCGATATCTAAAATCACCTGACAAAGGTCGACTCATTTATTCTCCCAAGAACTTTCTTGGCGCAAATTTAGTGTCAGGTCAACAACAAGCATTTGTTGGGATGATTGCAAAACAATTAGCTTTCTTCCGAGAAAGTGCTGAAAAGCAATTACAGCAAACTGTTGATACTGCAGTGATTGGCCGCCCCGTACGTTTTCACGGGACTCGTGGCGAGGACGGTAATAGTCAAGCTATTGATATTATGCGTGAAGCAGCAAAAACAGCGGGGTTCACCCACGTGGAGTTTTTGGAAGAGCCCATTGCCGCAGCATATAAAATAGAACGAGAACTGGACAAAGAAACCAATGTTTTAGTGGTCGATATTGGTGGCGGAACGAGCGACATCTGTTGTATTACTTTATCTCCTGAAAAACTGACTAACTTACATCGCCAACAGGATGTGCTGTCAGTCACAGGAGCTCGACTAGGCGGTATGGAGTGCGACAAAAATCTGATTATTAAATCTATCGCGCCAACCATGGGTTCAGGTTTAAAAATGCAAAGTGGTTTGCCTATTCCCCCTACCTATTACACTGATATGTGTGCTGTTGATGATATTCCAAAATTGAATCGCTTTTTCTCTGACGATTATGGATTGGACATTGCGCAAACCATGTCAATCGTCAAAGAGCCAGCACAGCTGGGTCGCTTGTTAACGGTTCAAGAAGAAAAACTATCGGCCAGACTGGTGAACTCATCACGGCTTGCGAAGGAAATGCTATCGTCAAAACAACAAATCACGCTTCCACTGAGTTATGTAGAGCCTGATTATCAAGTAGACATCTCACTCGCAGATTTAGATAGATCAATGCAACCCTGGTTAGATAAGGTTAAACGCTTAGTTTCAGATTGTTTAAAGAACAGCGAACAAGCTCCAGAGATGCTTTTTATCACCGGTGGCATGAGCTTATCGCCTATTGTCAAAAAGCAGCTACAAGAAATTATGCTGCCTGACCTGCCCGTTATCGAGGGTGACGCGTTTAACTCTGTCTGCGAAGGTCTAGCGATTCAGGCGAGTAAGCTATAAAGAGAAAGAAGCCACTAGTATGAAAGTTTCAAGCCTCTTAGTCTGTCTATTGCACTAATACGACATACTAAGAGCCAGTTTATAATGAAGTCTTTCACCCAATCTTTTATCAGCGCGCTGTTTGTTGCAGGATTTATTGCCTTTATCTCTTCCTACTCGGCGCCTGCGCAAGCGCAAGACAAACCAGTTTCTGAAAAAGCATCACCAAGTCACCCCGACGCGCCCCACTGGACCTTAAAAACCCAAAGTGGCGAAGAAGTGAGTTTCAGTGATTTTGCTGGCAAACCTATGATCATTACATTTTGGGGAACATGGTGTCCTTATTGTAAAAAGCTCCATCCTGGGCTTGAAAAAGTGCGAGCCAAATATGAAGAACAGGGACTTATAGTATTGGGCATCAGCGTGAACGAACCGATTGGTGCTGACCCAGAAGGCTCATTAAAAGAACGTGGTATTCACTTTCAAACCTTGGTCGATGGTGACGAAGTGGCGGAGGATGTGTTTCAGATATTTGGAACACCAACCACTCTCTTCGTTTCTCACGACGGTAAAATTCTGGGCACTACCATGGAGTCTAACCCGGACGACCCTCGTTTTGACAAAGTCGCCGCATACCTAGTAAACCAGCTCAACTAAAAGCCAAAAAAGGGGTCAGAGTTAATTTCACTGCGCCTGTTTTTAATGAGTTAGCATCAGCAAGCAAAGCCTAAGCTTAACAAACACGCTTTTCGCCATCCATGGCCGCTCTCTAATGGCATCCATGCCATTAGAAGGTTTGCTAAGCTTAGGCTTTGCTTACTGCTACAAACTCAGTTTTCATGTGCTTTTTCGTGAAAGTAACTCTGACCCCTTTTTAGAATTAGCGGCAATAACCGTTCTAAGCATTTGAAAAACAACAAGAGCAGTGTTAGCGTAGACTCCAATATTCAGTAATGTGATTAACTGTTGGAGATTATATGAAATACTTAACAAAATTATTATGTGCTGCGGCTAGCTCTTTCATTCTTTTTACGGCTGGTGCTCAAGCTGAGGTCGTTAGTTCCGATAGCGTTATGCAAGCTCAGCATGCTAGCTACAATAAGCAACAACTATTAGACATGGTGAATAGAACCGACGTCGAGAGCGAACTCGAAAGCCTAGGTGTCGACAAAAACGATGCGATAGCAAGAATAAATGCTTTAACCGACAATGAAATTGCATTGTTAAACCAAGAGTTAAATGAAGCTCCAGCAGGTGGTATCGTTGGTGCGGTGCTTACTGTTTTCGCAGTAATTGCCATTCTAGATTTAGTTGGTGTGACAGATGTTTTCCCTTTTATACGACCAATCAATAGCTAAGAATGTTAAGTAAACTAATCAATAAAGCCTGCTTTATAGCGGGCTTTTTATTGCTCGCTGCTTGTCAAGGAACTCCACAGGCAGACAAACTCGGCGCACAGAAATTAACATTATTACCAGCCTCAAAAACAATCGAAAACGTACCTTTCTACCCACAACAAGAGTTTTATTGCGGCCCGACCACTCTAGCTGAAGTTTTTAATTTCCATGGAGCCACTATAAGTGCTGACGAAATTGCACCTAATCTGTTTATTCCTGGTAAAGAAGGCAGCTTGCAGCTTGAAATGGTTGGAGCAAGCAGACGCTATGGTTTTTTACCTTACTCGGAACGAGGTAGTTTAAGTCAAATTATGACACTCATAAATGATGACATTCCAGTCATTGTTTTCCAAAACCTTTCGATACAAATGCTCCCGCAATGGCACTATGCCTTAGTCATTGGTTATAACAAAGAAGAGAGAACGTTTACCTTACACACTGGCCTAACACCAAATCACTCAATGTCGTTTGAGCTATTCGAGAGAACGTGGGCACGAGCAAACTATTGGTTTCTAGCGCCAGTCCCACCCGATGTTAGTAGCCAAAGTATGAATTCATTTGTGTATACAAGTGCTGCATATGACTTATTTAAAATAGGTGAACCTCGCTTAGCTATATCGTTCTTAAAAACCGCAACAACTCAATGGCCTTCAGAATGGCTAGCTTATTTTTTACTGGCTAATCACTTTGTAGACGTTGACCATGATGCTGCCATTGATTGGTTTGAAAAAGGCTATCACGTAGGCAAGTTTGAGCCTGCGTATCTAAACAACTTCGCTTACGCACTCATAAAGTCTAAGCAATATGAGCAAGCTACTATAATACTTACTAAGGCATTAGAAGACTTCCCAAACAATCAAACACTCTTAAAAACAAGGGGTTTGTTGCCAAACTAGAATGACAGTAATAACAATATAATTGTCTAACAAAGTCTAAACCCGTTTCGAGCCTATTTAAAACGAAGTGCAATTGGGCTTAAGTCGTAAGCGTGCTGCGCTAGTATTTCTTGTAGATTTGCGTAGGACAATTTCTGTTTGTTAGTTAGTGCCCAAAGATGTGCAGCCCTTGCACCTGTTCGGCAGAAGCTATGCACTCTGCCGTCTGTCGACTGGATGAGTGCTTGCATTTTTTTTATGTCAGCATCTGTGTACTCACAAGGTTTTACTGGCATGAATGCATATTCAATCGAATGGGCCCTAGAAATCTCTTGGTAGTCTTCATTACTAACTTGCTCACTTGATTCATTGTCGGGTCTTACATTAA
The DNA here is from genome assembly GCF_031846165.1 of Brumicola blandensis. NCBI lineage: Bacteria > Pseudomonadati > Pseudomonadota > Gammaproteobacteria > Alteromonadales > Alteromonadaceae > Brumicola > Brumicola blandensis. The sequence continues at coordinate 150,487 of NZ_JAVRIE010000001.1, read as the reverse complement.
TAACGAGATTGACCCCCAACTCTTTTAAAGTCGAAAAGTCTTGCTCTGACAGCTCACCTGACACGGAAAAGTTTTCGGATAGTTGTTTGATTGTCATAATTAAACTCTCTTAGAAATTCGAAATAAAAATAAATGTCGATAATGGAATAAGCGCTATCCCAAATAGCTTTTTTAAGTGCTGTTGTGGTAAACGTTCGGCTGCAAACATGCCAACAAATGAACCAGCAACAGCAAAGGTGCTTACCAAAGCAATCAACGGCCAATTGAGTGACGTGTTCGTTTTAGCGAATTCAAAAGCATATTGTGAAAACCCAGCAAAGCTTTGCATTGCAATGATCACTAGGCTTGTGGCCACGGCGGCTTTCATCGGAGTGTTAGCAAACAACAAGAGTGCTGGAACAATTAAAAAACCGCCCCCAACGCCAACAAAGCCCGCCAAAGCACCCACAAACAATCCAGCAAGCAGCAAACTCAAAGTTTGACGGGTGGTTTGCTGTTCTTGATTATTTGATACCGGCTTGAGCATAAACACACTGGCTGCCAACATAATGACCGCAAAGGTCAACAACTGAACTTGCCCGCTCACCCAATGCGAGGCATACGCGCCTAATAGTGCGCTAGCCATACTAGGTAAGCCGAAAGCCAAAACTGACCGGAACGCAACCTTGCGTTTCAAGATATGGTTGATACTGCCCACTAGTGCGACTATTCCCACGATCAAAAGTGATTCAGCAATCGCAATTTTTTGCGGTTCATGTGCCAGATATACAAGCAATGGAACCGTTAGAATGCTGCCACCAGAGCCTAATAGACCTAAACTCAGCCCCATACAAATCGCGCCTACCCAGACACTGATATCAAACACAGCTAGTTCAACTCAGTACTGATTGGTATTTTTAAATAGCTCACGCCATTCGACTCTTCCGTGGGCAAATGGCCTGCACGAATATTTATCTGTATTGCGGGTAACAACAAACGAGGAACGGGAAGGCTGGCGTCTCGCGTATTTCTGAGCTCCACAAAGTCTTGTTCGCTGGTTCCGTTGCGCAAATGGATGTTATGACATTTCTCTTGAAGCACTGAGGTTTCCCATTGATACACATCCCGCTTTTCGTTGAGGTAATCATGACCGACAAATATGCGAGTAGAATCAGGTAAAGATAAAATTCGTTGGATAGACTGATAAAGTGTTCTGGCACTTCCGCTCGGAAAATCTGCGCGAGCAGTACCATAATCAGGCATGAATAGGGTATCTCCAACGAATATAGCGTCCTCTACCTTGTAGCTGACACAGGCAGGTGTATGACCAGGTGTATGGATTACTTCAATCGATAAATGGCCTAGCTTGATCATTTCTCCGTCTTCAAACAAGTGATCAAACTGGCTACCATCGCATGGTAAATCACCGTTCAAATTAAATGTTTTTTTAAAGGTGCTTTGGACTTTTTTAATATGCTCACCGATGCCAATCTGCCCCCCTCTTTTCTCTTTCAAATAATGAGAGGCCGTAATGTGATCTGCGTGAGCATGAGTCTCAAGTATCCACTCCAAACTCAAGTTATGATCATCTAAGAAAGTAATAATTGTGTCCGCGCTTTGAGCACTCAATGTCCCAGCATTAGGATCAAAATCGAGTACAGGATCGATAACAGCGGCTTGCTTACTGGCCAAATCACTTATCACGTAAGTAATTGTATTTGTAGCATTATCAAAAAATGATTGAATATTAAGTTTATTCATAGTGTTTGTTTCCTATAACAAGTTCTGAAGACCTGCCATCCACTTTTTCAAGTGAGATACACTGGTCGTAAGGTAAATCTGAAGGGATTAAATGAGTCGCCAAAATAAGTGTTTTATTCTCAGCTAACTGTGTAAAGATCTTGCACAATTTGGCGATGCTTTGCTGATCAAGCGCTTCAAAAGGTTCGTCTATTAACAAGATGTTCGCATCAGTCAATATTGCTCTAGCGATACCCAAGCGCTTCTTTTCTCCGCCTGATAAAGGTCGTCCAGCATCTCCAAGCCACATGTCTAGGTTATGAAGGTAGTCCAAATTTACTTGTTTCAATGCTTGACGAATTTGTGCATCACTCGCGTTTGGATTGGCAATATGCAGGTTGGCACGCAAAGTGTCACTTAAGACGTAAGGAAATTGCTCAACATATAAGGCACTGGACAGTAGACCTTTTTCTATACTACTTTCTACTTCCTCATTTGGAGAGATAAGCCGACGTAAACCCTTATAGTCTGCCAAACCCGCTATCGATTGAAGAAGCCTCGACTTCCCTACCCCAGAACTACCAACTAAGATACTCAATGTATTGGCTTCAAAGTTTAGTTCCAAGGCTTTCAACGCAGTGAAACTTGGCACAAACTGACTCAATTCAATGCTATGAATGTCGTTAGATAGTACATTGAGAGAGGAAGTATCATGGGCACACTTATCTAAACCCTCTTTTGCATCAAAGTAATCAATCAGTTGACGTTGACTTGCTAGTGACGGTGTTAGCCAATCACTTACTGAAAGTAAGGCTATAGGCACAATTAAAAAGACAGCATTCCCTGCAAACTTGTTCGCATAGAATGACAATATCCAACATAAACTAAGCATGCTTCCGGCAAACAACAAAAGGCTTGCGACTCTGACTAGGCTTTGCAGTCGTGCCGTTTGTAAACGAAGGGTACGTAATGAAGGCGAATAGGCTTGATAGTCACTTAACAAATGCCAGATAGGCGCCGATTCTATATGTTGTACTAGCGCAAACTGAGCATCACTTTTCGCTTTCACTAGGTCTTTAGCTTTGCGCAGCATTGTTAGCAACAAAACCAAATAAAGACACAAGTAAAAAAGGCTAAATACGGTCAGCACTGAGGTCAACTCAGGACTCAACCACCAGCATCCAATAATAAGTAACAATAAAGAAGTAAACATACCCGCATTTTGCCCTACCCAAGCAACCCAAATTGCAGCAACAGTTTCACTCTGATGGTCGAGTGCTTGCAGTGAGTCTTTCCGTGAAACGTTCACGTGGTTATCTAGGGAAGCAAACAAAGTACTTCTTAAGCGAGCGAGAGAGTCGAGTAATTGTGAGTGCCCAACAAGCATTGAGAAATAGCCAGAGGCTATCCTAAGAATTGCCAGAGCCCGAATAACAACTGCTGGGAGCATGTAGTTAAACCCGATCCCTGCGACGCTGCAAGCCGCTATAAACCAAGAAGCAACCATCAGTATTAGAAAAGCAGCAGCGGCATGCAAAACTGCTAGGACAAGCGTGGTGAAGAGCTTCATGATAGCACCTGTATTTCACTATCTATGATTGTCCAACTCTGTGTAAACCACTTTTCGGGTAAAGAATGATGGGAAGCCCAAATGACCGTTTTATCAGCAAGCTTTTCTCGGATAAGGTTGGCGATATCTCTCCGTTGCTCGTCACTCAAATGAGCCGTTGGTTCATCTAGCAGCACAATCTCTTTTTGCAATAGTAAAATGCGAGCCAGTGCCAACCTTTGTGCTTCACCACCTGACATTGCGGGGAGATCACCCAGTTGAGTATGCAAACCGTCAGGTAAAGATAACAGCCAGTCAGCAAGTCCAACCTCTGCAAGCATTCGTTCTAATGTAGAGCTTGAGTAAGCAGCGCTCCCTAAATGAAGATTGAACGCTAAGCTAGCATCCAGAATACAGGCGTGTTGTGATAATAACGCTATCTCAGCTTTCATGGTATGAGTGGCTTGCCGACAACCTAAGAACGCTTCCAATAAGGCTGTTTTTCCGCTACCTGATACTCCGCTTAATAGTATCCAATCATTTGGCTGCAATACTAATTTGCTAGCGTGCAATGCGGGTGTATGGATTTGATAATTGAGCCATGCAACACCTTTAAAACTGCCTTCAACGAGGTCAGATTTAGTCTTCACACCTACATTTTCTTTAGCGCTTTCAGCGAGCACCTGTGAAAATCGTTCAGCACCCGCATCCGCTTTTGCCTTTTGATGATAAAACTTTCCCAATGCGCGCAATTCAGAAAATAATAGCGGTGCAACTAGCAACATAAATAAGCCCGTATGCAAGTTGATTTTCGGGCCTATACTTAATTCGCCGAGCATCGTGAAACCAATGAATACTGCGATAAGTGCAATAGATACCGTGGCGAAGAAATCGAGCACACTCGAGGACAGAAACGCGATAGATACAACATTCATCGTTCGTCGATTAACGATATTACTAGCCGTGCTCAAGCGTTCCGCCTGTTGTTGATGTTGCCCGTTTGCTGTAATCATAGGAAGTGCCTTTAAGCGATCAGAGAACAAGTCGCCCAAACGTTCCAACGCTACAAAGTGCTTTCGATGTAAATTGGCGGCACCAAAGCCAACCAGAATCATGAATAAGGGTACGATGGGCAAGGTTAGTAGCAAGCACAAAGCAACCAGGTAATTAATTGGGAAAATAACTAAGAGCACGACAATTGGCGTACAAACAGATAAGTACTTTTGCACACTGTACTGCACAAAGTAATCCCCTAAGTCCGATAAATTAACAAGTAATAACTGTTGCCAAAAAGTCGCAGAAAAACGACGGGTGATTGCGATCTGCTGTGAATTAAGTATGTGATGAATCGAGTGTTCTAGTTCTCTCTCAATAGATTGCTTTACGTTTGTACCGAGGAAATCAGCTAAGTAAACGCATAAACCCCAAACGCATAATGATGCAACCAAAGGTAAAAGATCATTAAAAAGAGCCGCTTGTTGCTCAACCACAATCAAATGCATGATGAAAGCCAAGAACCAAAATGCACTGATTTGAGCAACAAGCTGCACTAAACGGACAGACAACAGCACCATTTGACGCGCTCGAACTTGACTAGTCGTTTCCCGCAACCATCGTTGAGCGCTATCTTGATTTACTGTTGTCTGCTTCATAACTTACTTGTCCGAAGACTCAAGCTCTGAGTTTTTCTGAGCTTCTGTGTTCGAAGTAGAGTCAGGTTGAATATCAGATTCCATTTTCCTGTCCATATCTTCGTTAGCTTCTAACCACATCGCATTAATAATGCCGAATGAACAGGCGAGCAGTACGCCTAAAATCCAAGTGAAATACCACATATTGAAACTCCTCGTTAGTAAATGGCGTGAGATTTATTAAGGTCAGCTTGTTTAATTCGTCCACGCATTACCCAGAAACCATAGGCGGTATAGGCCAACACAATTGGAACAAAAATACAGGCGACAATGAACATAGTCTGCAACGTGAGTAACGATGAAGTGGCATCCCACATAGTGAGACTGGCGTCGGGCATAATGCTACTTGGCATTAAAAACGGGAACATTGAAAAACCTGCCGTAAGAATGATGCCAGTAATAGTCAATGCACTTGATACAAACGCAAGTCCGCATCTCCCTCGGTATGATGCAAATGCACAAGCAATCGCGCTACCAATACCTAGCAATGGTGCAACAATCATCCATGGATACGTTGCGTAGTTATTCATCCAAGCTCCTGGTACCACCTCTACAGTTTTAGTAAGGGGATTACTTGTCGCTTGGGTATCCACTACTGACGTAATCACATAACCATCAACACCGAACGCCAGATATAAACCTGCCAAAGCAAATAGTACAGCTGTGGCAACTGACAACACTACCGATACCGCTCTAGCGCGACGACGAAGTTCCCCGTCAGTTTTAAGTTGCAACCAACTAGAACCATGATTGAGCAACATAGCGACAGAGACTAAACCTGATAATAAAGCGAATGGCATTAACAGACCGAAGAAGCCACCGTCATAGCTTGATTTTAAGGTGTCATCAAGACTGAATGGCACACCCAAGAACAAGTTCCCAAAAGCAACACCAAAAATGAGCGATGGAATAATACCGCCGGCAAAAAGTGCCCAATCCCATCCAGCACGCCATTTTTTATTCGCGATTTTCCCTCTATAATCGAAGCCCAATGGACGCATCCACAAGGCAATCAAGGTTAAAGCCAATGCTAAATAGAAGCCTGAGAAAGCTGTGGCATAAATCATTGGCCATGCCGCAAATATGGCGCCACCTGCAGTAATAAACCAAACTTGATTGCCATCCCAATGCGGCCCAATTGTATTGATCATGACACGTCGATCCGCATCAGTCTTACCGACGAGTGTAAGCAATGCTCCTACGCCTAAATCGAAGCCATCGCTTACTGCGAAACCAATTAAAAGGACACCGACAAGTACCCACCAGATAACACGAAGAAATTCATAATCGATCATGAGTGTGCCCCTTGAGTTTGAGTTTCAGTTAGGAGGTTGGATGCTTCTTCAAGCGCTTGCTCTTCCTGCTCAGCAAAGGTCGCAGACGGCCCTTTTCTGGCATATTTTTGCATCAGATAAAAAGCGGCGACGAACATGACTGCGTAAAAACTGGAATAAGCAACCATCGTAATCACAACATCCGATACACTGAGATTAGAAACAGAGGTATGTACCGGTAAAATTTCCGCAATCGACCATGGCTGACGGCCATACTCGGCTACAAACCAACCGGCTTCAGAAGCGATCCATGGTAATGGTAAGCTCAATAATGCTGCTTTTAACAACCAACGAGGTTTCGTAATTTGATGTTTTGTGGAGTAATAGAAAGCCAATGCAAACAACACCAACATGGCAAAACCCGAAGCTACCATTATTCTAAAGCTCCAAAATAATGGTGCGACCGCAGGAATACTGTACTCAACAGCCTTAGCTAATGCCTCTTCGCTTGGCTCAGAAATATTATCTGTGAAAGGCTCTAGCAGCATGGCATAACCCATGTCATCTTTGTGCTGCTCAAACACAGCTCGCTCGGCTTCCGTTGCTTCGCCTGTTCTCACTTTATCAAGTAATTCGTAAGCCTTGATACCAGATAAAATGCGTTCTCTATGAGCTATCTTATGGTCTTTCAGACCGGTGACTTCTTCATCCAGTGAACGCGTGGCGATAATCCCCATTGCATAAGGTACTTGAACGGCATAATCCACTTCTTGAGTTTCATCATTGGGTAAGCCGATCAAGGTGAAAGGTGCTGGCGCGGGATGAGTTTCATACTCTGCCTCTACCGCGGCTAATTTTACTTGTTGAACATCACCTAATTCATAGCCACTTTCGTCACCTAAAACGATCACTGATAAAACTGACAGCAGACCAAAGCTAGCAGCTATGGCGAAAGAGCGACGAGCAAAGGCAATATCACGGCCTTTTAATAAGTAATAGGAAGATATTGCGAGAACAAAAATAGCGGCAGTTACATAACCTGCAGAAACGGTATGAACAAACTTCACCTGTGCAACCGGGTTGAACATCACTTCAGTAAAACTTGTCATTTCCATTCTCATTGATTCAAAGTTAAACTCTGAACCAACTGGATATTGCATCCAACCATTCGCAATCAAAATCCACAATGCAGAGAAGTTTGAGCCTAAAGCGACTAACCAGGTAGCCATTAAGTGTTTCTCTTTAGACATTCTGTCCCACCCAAAGAAAAATAAGCCAACGAAAGTAGACTCTAAGAAGAACGCCATTAAGCCTTCAATAGCCAGTGGAGCGCCAAATATGTCACCAACATAGTGAGAGTAGTATGACCAATTCATGCCAAACTGGAACTCCATGGTCAAACCGGTAGCAACACCAATAGCGAAGTTAATACCAAAGAGTTTGCCCCAAAATTTGGTCATTTGTTTGTAGACTTCTTTGCCCGTCATCACGTATACCGATTCCATGATAGCTAACATAAAAGTCATGCCGAGCGTCAAAGGAACAAATATAAAATGAAACATGGCAGTCATGGCGAATTGCCAACGAGATAATTCAACGAGAGTCTCGTTCATGCTGTTTCTCCTAAAATACACAGAAAAGTAAATTAATTTATATTGCTGTTAGTGTGTTTGCAGAAGACATGCCAAACTCACAGATCACCATAAACCGTTGTTTTTAATGAAAAATAAATTAAGGCGTCGCAATTAATTGAACTCCACCAAAAGTCCAATGCCACATATGACAAAATCCAGCGCCATTAATGACACTGGATTTTATAAGATAATTCGATGAAAGGATTTAATCTAGATTCTTCAAAACAGGGCTTGTTACAACGAACGCTCCTCGAATATCTTTGAGCGTGAATCCTGTTGCTTTGTCTGAGGGATAGTTAGTTTGAATATGCTGCAAAAGTGAAGGGTCGACACTTTTGCCGTGACACGCCAAACAGAGCTCGCCAGTCGGAATTGCTTGCATGTATTTGTAGGATTCATTTTCCAGGGTACTTGTGTGCAAATTAGACGCTAGCTCCCCTGCTTTATAGCGCTGTTCAAACTTTTCGAGCATCGTTTGCTCCCAATCATTCGCCGCGTTTTCCGCATTTCTTACCTTCATGCTTGTTCGAGATATCGTCCAACCATCATTTGACAGCTCTTGCGCAATCGCAGGCGCCTGGTCTTTGCAAACAGACACGGCGTGCTTGAAGCCATCCTCTTGAATTGCGCCAACTAATGCTGACTTCAACTTGGTTGAAAAAAGTTTGATGCGCTGCTTCGCTTGCGCTTCGAGTTGTTTATATTGCATATCCTCTGCATGAAATTCCAAGGCTTCCACTGGTGAACCTTGCTTGGAGAGAGTTTCCGGAAACGTTTGTTGTGGAGAGTTCGCCGATATCGCTTGGGATACCGAAAAAAGTAACGCCACGCAAAAAATGTGTTTGGTCTTATTCATTTTCGCCTCTTATTTATCATCCGTAAAAACGGCAGATGTGTGACAGCCACACAATCCCCACCATTACAATGTAGTATGAATGTAGTAACAAAACGCATGCCAATCCAATTAAAAAGCTAACACACTGTTTTAGTTGTATATTTCGTATATTACTTTTATTTTTAGCGAATTCACCTTGATATTGGTGTCAATATTGACACAGAATAAGACATTGTTGGCACACTTCTGGAATCACCCAAATGAATGTTTCGATCGTTCAAGCTATGATCAACTCTATTGATAAACCCGCTATCTTTATCAATACCGACTACACTATTTTAGCGGTTAATGAAGCATACAGAGATACCTACGAGACCGAAGTTAGAGTTGGCAGTAGCCGTTGTTTTGAAGTTTCTCACGGTCATAGTTCACCCTGCGACAAGCATGGCGAAGAATGCCCAATTCGGCAGTGTGTGAAAACAGAACGTGCCAGCAGCGTGATCCATATTCACAATACGGAGCAAGGGAAAACCTATTGCGATATCATTATGCGGCCGGTCAAAGACGCTGACGGGATCACCACTGGTTTTTTAGAAATTTTAGATAAAATTGAATTTGCGACCGCGGAGTCGCACGCCAACAAAATGATTGGTGCATCTGCGCCATTTAAAACGATGCTCACCAAAATTAATCGTGCTGCCAGTTCAGAAATTGCCGTGCTGCTGCATGGTGAAACAGGGACAGGTAAAGAACTAGTAGCAAAAGCCTTACATGAGTCGAGTCGTCGGGCCGAAAAGCCATTCGTAGTAATCGAATGTACTGGTTTAAACGAAAACTTATTCGAATCAGAATTGTTCGGTCATGAAAAAGGGGCATTCACTGGTGCCAGTTATGCCAAAAAAGGCCTGATTGAAATTGCCAATGGTGGTACGGTATTTTTCGATGAAATAGCCGATGTTCCGCTCAGTATGCAAGTTAAATTACTACGTTTATTAGAAACTCAATGTTACAGAACGGTCGGCGGAATAAAGCAACGAAAAGCGGATTTCCGCCTAATATGTGCCAGCCATAAAAATTTGCTCGAGCTAGTCGAAAAAGGTGAATTTAGAAAGGATCTTTATTATCGCATCGCTGGCTTTCCCATCACTTTACCATCGCTATATGAACGGGCTGAAGACATCCCTTCCCTCGCCTTACACTTTCTTAGTCATTCGGAGTTACGCCACAAACGTTTCGATAAAAAAGCGTTGGATCGGCTCTCTGAATATAGCTTCCCAGGTAATATTCGAGAGCTAAAAAGCATCGTTGAACAGGCTGCGCTATTAGCCAATGAAGATGTGATCACCATTGACGACCTGCCAGAGCAAGTGCATTTTTCAAATCATCAAGACAGTCATTTAAAACAATTGGTCTCCTTAGAAGAAGCTGAAGAAGTGTACCTTCGTCGGATTTGCGAAACAGAAAAGCTACCAATAGACGAGCTCGCAGCCTGCTTAGGTGTGAGCACTCGAACCCTGTATCGCAAGTTTCAGAAATACGAACTGAAATACGAATAACAAGGTATAGAAATTAACTCTGACCCCTTTTTGACTCAGCGAAGAAAGCTTCTAATTGGTGGGACCCATATTTGGGGGCTACCATCTCTACTGCTGCGAACGTCAAAAAGAATTCGTAGGGTCCGAAGCTTGACTCAGACAAACACTTCTTTCCCATAAAAATAGCGCACCTGCGTAACCAATCAGGATAGTACCTTACTTTGGTTGGTTGCCCGATAACACTGAAAGCCTGTTCTGCAATCTGGCGATAGGTAAATATTTTCGGCCCACCGATGAGTACCTCGTTTTGCATAAAGGAAGGAAGTCCAATACGAAACAAATGAATCATGGCTTCCGCCAAGTCTTGTCCATGAATGGGGTTAATTCTCTGCTTTCCTTGATCGAATAGATGCACGCTACCTTTCTGTGCCATTTGCAAAAACGCTAGCATGTCAGAAAAAAAGCCTGTTGGGCGCACAACACAATAATCAATTCCTGAAACTTGTAGCTGCTTCACAAATCGCTCTTTAGCTTCACACAGACCCACTTCTTGGTGTTCTGCACCTTTAAAAACCGAAGTGTACATAAACTTTGAAATGCCAGCTGATTGAGCTTCACACAAAATATTCATGTTAGCTTGATAATCAATATCATCATAACTTAAACCGTCTTTTTGACGAGTAATGCCGACGGTAGAAATGACATAGTCACAATCATCCAACTGACCAATAAGCGTGCTTGGGCTCGTTACATCGACGAGCCTTATTTCGCTATTATTCTCGAGCTGGGTACTGATAGTACTGTTTACTCTCACAAACGAGATTGGCTCGAAGCCAAATTTGCGAGCAACATCTACGAGGTAAGTCCCTAGATAGCCGCTCGCTCCAAAGATCGCGATACGTTTCATTACATTTCCTAGTGTTAATTAACTAACACAATAATAGATGCCATTAGGTAAATGAAAGGTGAATAAACAAGCTAGTTAACTTCATTATCAGAGTAACCTGAAATGTGCTTACTACTGAGGTTTTGGCAACTTGTATCCTCAAAGCAAAATACAAAGTTGCTAGGTATCGCGTTCATTTCTAGCCAATCCTGTTCACTAAGCTCATTGCTTTGAATACCGTTGATAGACATGATTCGCTGCCCCGCTTTAAGGCCGGCTAGTTCACCAGGTAAACCAGGATAAACATAGCGTACCAAAAAGTTACCGTCGATGAGTTTGCGTAAATCAATCCCTGCTAAATTAAACTTTGTGATAAATTCCATATGGGGATACTGACGTATGACAAACTGTTTATTGGGGTAGTCAAAAATGGTGACAAATTGGTTCATTAACGCGCTACCAATAATCCACCAATCGTCTTCATCGTTACTGTCAATAATGTTTGCTTTTACGTTGTGTAATACAAGCGAACCTAACTCGAGCTTAGGCAATGTCACTCTTATGTGCTCAGCTTTTCCACTGAGACCAAAGTCTGCGGCTTGAATCGACGCTTTTGGTAGCTCTATATCGTTGTTTTTGGGGAATGCCGAGTTTAATTTCATATAGTGCCGACTACCAGTGTCAATGAGTACTTCTCTGTTGATTGTATCTTTGTCGTTAAACGTCACGCTTACCGGTATACTGAGTTTTGATAGGCTGACATCAAAAGGTAAAACGACGTCATTTTCATTGGCTGAAAATGCTAATTCGGAAGCACTAATCAAGCCCTCCCGTTTATCGAAGGTCCATACAAAATGTTGCAGCAAATCGTGCCCTAATACGCCATCAAAAATCGCCTCATCCGGTGTCATATAATACTGGCTTGTCGAAATTGGAATATAGGCTACCTTCACGTCTTTAAACTCAATATCACCAAAGCTAAGCGACCTTAACTCGGTTTGATAAGCGGGTGTATTTTTCCCCTCTCCCCATCCCGCCACTTCAAGAGAAAAACCGCGTTCAAATGTCAGCTTCGCACTGTCTTTCGTATCAAAAAGCATCGTAAAGGAAGCGCCTGTATCGATTAAGAACAATAGCTCCTGCTGGCCGTTGGCCTTGACTTTTATATAGGGTTTTTCTCCGATGTAAAATGCCTGCAACGCAGTATATGGCATACCAGTAGTATCCTGATTCCAGATGGGCTCAATACCATTATTAGCATTCATCATGCGCAGGCTATTCGCAATTGAGCATGCACTTAAGCTCATAGTTGTGAACAGTAAAAAACACATCGTTCTGATTAATCTTGTCATATTAAGTACCTACAAAGTTTTGGTGATTAAAGTCAGGTGGGTTTATTCGATCGCGTTTAAAAGCATTAAGATACGAGCTGCACGTTTAAATTCTGAATTAATGAGAGCTACCACTGCATGCGTCGCAAGCGATAAACGACTGACTTCTTGTTCTGCATTTTGATTAATTGATACAACAAATGAGTGTGCTTCGTCATAACCGGAAGCCGAATAGATTCCAAGGGCTTGGATACTGTTTTCTTCAGCTGTAAACATCCGTTGCACGGGTGAATAGCCAAGCGCTCTAATTGTCGATTCGGCGAGTTCCCACACTGACCAAGGGTTCTGCCCGGTGATCAAATTGCCGTCGACTACTACTTTATTTAAATAATTTTCACCTGCGATAAAATCGGCGCCTCGCTCTTCGAGTTTACTTTGGAGCAAAAATGGGAATATTTCTTTTGCTTTTGGTATCAAAAATAGTTCTTCGTCATTTGTAAATGAAGAGAGCGCTTTATTCGCCACGAAGAAATCGCCGTTCTCTGATTGAACATTGACAAAAGCAGCTGGCCCATGACACACGGCTGCGATCACTTTTTGTTGTTTCCAAAAATAGTTTACGAGTGCCTGAACATGTCTATTATTCGGAAAATCAAACATAGTCCCCTTGCCGCCAACGAAGTAAATCGCATCATATTTTTGCGGGTCAACTTCATCGATTGGCATTGAGTTTTCAACTTTCGATATGGCCTCTTTATCATTGAGAAAGGCGTAGTCAAACGTTCCCATATCATCTGCATCTAAAACCATTGGGGGCTTTCCCCCTCTAATACTGGCTACATCTACAGCAAAGCCATTTACCCTAAAAACGTAATAAGCACGCGACAACTCCGTTAACTCATAACCGGTTTTTCTAGTTGTTTCACCAATAAATTCGGTGCTAGTTACAACAGCCAAGATTCTACCTCGACTTTCATGTATGGCATTCGTAATGTAAGGGATCTGTTCTGGCCTATGCTGAGAATAATCGTAGGTCAACTCATCTCCAAGCAGACTAATAAACCACGTGACCGAACCACCAATGATTAGCACAATGGCTAATAGTAAAAACCCGACTTTTTTCAACATAAAATACCTCCTTAAAAAGAACAGACTACTCTTTCGCTGGTGAATTTAGCGTGAAGATTCAAGTTCGATTTACGATGGTCTAAAAAAACATCGTAGTAGGACTTACCATCTCATTTTTCTGAGCAACATAGACTGCGCTATTTCTTCTGCACTCTCACTTTCAACCAGCTGATGAGGCTGCACACCTTTCCCTTCCCAGTTTTGCTGTGTGATCGGGTTAATCGCTTTTGCAGTTGGAATCGCAACACGAATACCGGGCTTTGTTTCCTCCAAAAGTGGCAAGTTAAAATACTGCCAAGGGTTTGCCCCGCCTTTGCTTGGTTCTCCAATAATGACAGCGCGATTTAAGTGCTTGAAAGTGTATGCAAACTCTTCAGCTGCTGAAAACGTCTTGTTGGAAATTAAAATGACAATAGGTATACGCTCAAAAGCAGGATAATCAATAAGTTCAAATGTATAAAAGTCCTGCGTTTGCTCGCTTGAACGAGAATAAAAACTGTTTAAATGCACTTTCCCTGCTAGAAAAAAACTAGAGATGTACTGGACCATTTGAGCACTTCCCCCACCATTGTTGCGCAAATCAATAATAAGTCCTTTCACCCCCTGCAGAGACTCAAGTTTTTCTTTGACGCTCTGCCTTGCAGCTTGGGTAGCGTCGGCGAAGCCCCAGAAGTCGATTAGACCTATATTGTTGTCCCGCTTTTCAATTCGAGTAAAACCATAATTGTCTTGTGCCAGACGCTCAAACCAAGATAGTTTTTCAACTTTATTTGGCGTGGTTTCGGGTAGGTGGGAAACAGAAAAGTGCTCGTCGAACTCCTTTAAAAGGCTCCTGAGCTCAAGAAGAAATTGCGCTTCATCTTCATTTGCAGCCTTATCCTCTGACAAAATAAAATCTGATAACGCTGCTTTAATACCAGGAATGAGAGTAGTTTCGACATAGTGACTTTCTATGCTCTCTTGCAAAGCATATACAATGGCACGTTTTCTCTCGATTGTTGCTGTATCCTTAGCAATTGACACACTTGAGAATAAGAGACTGAGTGTAAGAGAAAAGACCATCGCTCTGCACAATGCAAAGAAATAGTTGTGCCTACCGTGAATAATTTCAAACATAATGCCTAGCTCCATCAATAACAAGGGAAATAACTCAGTAATTAGATAAAGTCGAGCTTGAGCTAGTAAGGGTAAATAAGAGGTGAAATTTATGGTGTATTCACTTTTCATAAACTAAATTTCACCCTAAAATCACTGTAAACAAGATAGTGTTTGCTTTCAGCTTGATTAACTTACAAGGCAAGTAAATGAAAACCCAAATGAGTGTCTTACTGATAGAAGACAACCAAGCCATCGCCACTCAAATAGCTAACTTCCTTGAAAATCTTGGATGGTTAGTCGATTACTCGGCGACAGGTACACAGGGCGTCGAACTTGCCCTAAACCATCATTTTGATGTAATTATTTTGGACCTGAATTTACCAGATATAGACGGCTTGAAAGTGTGTACTGAAGTGAAAAAGCAAGCACAAGTTAATGTTCCCATCTTAATGTTAACTGCGCGAGACGCATTCGAAGACAAAGTAAAAGGATTCGGACAAGGCGCTGATGACTATCTAACGAAGCCATTTGATCTACGCGAGTTAGTCCTTAGATGCGAAGCGATGGCAAGACGCCCGAAGTTACATGAAAACACAACAATTACTGAAGGTAAGCTAAAAATTGATAAGAGAGCCTATGAGGCGTCATGGGATGGTGAGGTATTCAAAACAACAAAGGTGGGCTTTACTCTTTTACAAAAACTGCTGGAAGAGTACCCCTACCCAGTAAGCCGTTCTGAACTATTGCAACATGTTTGGGGCGATGAGCCGCCCGAAAGCAATGCACTCAAATCACATATATATGCTTTACGCAAAGCGATTGATAAAGTGGCTGGACAACAAATTCTTCATACTATCAGCAATATTGGTTACCAGTTGAAGGCCCTTAATGATTAAACTTAATAGCCTAAACAGCCGACTATTGCTGGCATTTGCAGGGCTATCAATCATCATCTGTTTGTTTTTCATTCGCCTATCGGCGTTGCTTATTGAGACTGCTGAAAATAATGTTTACCAATCACTATTAGCGAATGAAGTGAGCAAACTCAAGAATCAATTGCCCCTTCATAGCCACAAGAACTCTCCACTCGACTACATTGCTATCTATACAAGTGAATCAACAATTCCGCCTTCAATAGCAGCGAATGTTCAACGCTCGTCGTCTGGCGAATTTCACCTTAACAAAGAAAACAATGAGGCTAGCACGCGTTACTTCATTTATGATTCCATCATCGATACTCAGGGTCGGCCAATTTATATCATATTCGATATCTCAAAGTTGAACGCTAACAAACATTTGAGTGGATTTAAGTCATTATTTTTATACAGCATTTCGGCCAGTGTAGTGGTACTTTGCTTACTTAGTTCGTGGTATTTGGCCAAGTGGTTATCGTCACCAATTAGGCTGCTGACTAAAGATATTGCCAATAGACATTCACAACCTACCCAAACACTCTATGGCATTGATCGCGAAGATGAGATTGGTCAACTTGCGAGTGCACTAGATGCATCTTATGCCCAAATTCAAGCTTTACTTGAACGTGAGCAAAATTTTACTCGTGATGTAAGTCATGAGTTGCGAACACCGATTACGCTTATCAAAAACACGCTTGCGATGCATCCAAGTAAAGAACTAGGAAATGAAGCAACAAAGGTTGTTTCTCAGGCATCAAATGAACTAGAACAAACTGTTGAAGTATTATTGGCTTTAGCGCGACAAGAAAACTTATGTTTTGAAGAGTTAGTCTTATTGCCAATTATCGAGAAAACAGTGCTGAATATTTATAATAGCTATCCTGATTCAAGTTTTGATGTGAGTATTAAAGTAGACACTAAACTCAGAGCCACAGGTAATCCTTATCTGATCAGCTTGTTATGCCAAAACTTAGTGAATAATGGCTTTTACCATAGCAACAGTGCAGGTATGAAAATTAGTTCTGATGGCGCACTATTAATATTTGAAAACAACATAAAGGGAGAGGTTCAACGCCCCTATTATCAGGGACTTGGTCACGGACAATATCTTGTTAATCGGATAGCTGAAGAAATGAATTGGCAGATTGATATCAGCCAGAAAACAGGCGTCTATCGGGTGATCGTAGATACCCAACTGAGCTAGAAAATTCACTTCAACTTCACCGCAGCCACCTTAAAGTTTAATTGGACAATTATCCATTTCATACTTTAAGGAAACGACTATGTTTAGTAAAAATCCATTTAAACCTTTATTGCTGGTTTCAGCAATCACACTGGGCTTAAGTGCCTGCAATGGCAGTGATAACAACGAGTTCTTCACTCCATCACAAGACATTGATTATCAGCAAATTATCAATGAAGCTGTAGAGGGTGACTTGCCGGGTGTTATTTTAGCTATTGAATCACCAGAAATGAATTTTGTTGGTAGCGCTGGTGTATCAAATTTAACAACATTAGCTCCAATGCAGATTGATGACGTCATGCCCACCGGCAGTTCAGGAAAAAAAGCAACAGCTCTTCTTGTCGCGATGTTGCACAGAGATGGCTTGCTTGATATTGATGATACTATTGATACTTGGCTGCCAGACTCAATTCTGTCAAAAATAGAGAACAGCGAAAGCATCACACTTCGTCAGTTATTAAACCACACTGCGGGTGTTTACGACTACCTCGACCCAGCTAGTTCAGCACAATGGTACGATGCCTTAATCAACGACCCTACATCACTGAAAACAGATAGCTTTGCACTTGAATTTGCTCTGGATAAACCGGCTTACTTCGAGCCTGGAGAAGGCTTTCATTATTCAAATACACACTACTTATTGGCGGGTTTAATTATGGATTCAGTGCTTGGCGAACATCACTCTGTTGCCATGCGAAACAGGATCTTTATTCCTTTAGGTTTAAATCATACCTACTATAATGGTTTAGAAAAGGATCTTGGCTCAACTATTTCGGGTTACGTGATCTTTGACGAAGATTTAGAAGATTCTAAAGTAATCTATGAGAACATTGGTGTAGCCGATGCCCCTCTCGTATCATCAGTACAAGACATGAACCTATTGCTAAACGCAATACTGACTGACGACTCAATTATTGGAGAAGACATTCGAGATTTGTTAATTGGCGAAAATTCCATGGTGACAATTAACTCAAACGATTCTTACGGCCTAGGTCTATTCAAAGAGGCTGGTAATGGCAGAGCAGCATATCATCATGGTGGCGATGAACCCGGTTATAAAACAGAGAATTACCACCTTGTGAATGAAGAGACAACTATTTCAATGTTTGTTAACTGTAATGGTTATGATGCCTGTATTAGTCAAAGTCAACAACTGATGCAATCTATTGTGGTTTCATTGCTCAAGTAGCATTGTTCTAAAATTTAAAGGCTTAAATCAGCGGGCAATAAAAAAGGTAAAAACATCGTTTTTACCTTTTTTTGTGCTTTATTGTATTTCAATAGTTTAAAAGGTGTAGCGCCCAGTGATCGCAAACACTTCTGAATCAGAAAACTTAGTATAAGAAGCCCCTGCAACAAAGTCGCCAAAAGTGTACTGTGAACCAAGTGTGTAATACTTCTGATCAGATCCTTTTTTCCATTTTTGAATGCCAAGACCAGCATACACTTCTACGTCTTCAACAAGCATATGCCTGATACTTGTATTAAGACTGTAGTAATTGGTCTCATCTCCTGCTCTCAGTTCACCTTTGCGATAATCAAATTCAATTTTCCCGTAGCCCAAAGAGTAATCGAGTGCCGTGTTGCTTGATAAACGCTGAATATATCCGGCCTTAACTTGCCATTGGTCAACATCAAACTTGATATCATTGGCAGTATCATCAGCACTGAAGTAAGTGACTTCAGTAAATACATTAGGGTAAAATTCGTAGCTTCCCTTTACTTCAAAACCTTTTGCTTTGAAGCCTACAATATCTGCAAATTCAGTTTGAATTGCTGCTACCTGCACAAAGTCGTATGAGAGTTGCTCAGCTGAAGCTGAGCCAAAGGTGCTTAAAAGCGCGATAGATAAAAGTGTTTTTTTCATAATTTCCTCAAAATAGATTATTAATAGACCTAGTCCATTTTCCATTTTGAGAGTGAATAGCGGGTGAATTTATGGCGTTATATATTTGTATCGTTCAAGAAACAGGAGTCTCGCAACCCATAAAAACCAAACAACCTGCAGCAAGCCAAATACAGCTCCCACTTCTTTTAAACTAGGCACTAGCGTCAATAAGCCAAACCCACAAATCACGTAGCCAAAATATACGATACTGTTTCCAAAGCGACCTTCTTTTTGTAGGCATGCGTTCATCATAAGCACCCAGATAGCCCCCACCCATTCCGCTCCTTCACCTAAGCCCATTTGAACTGCATAGATGTCACGCCATAGCTCGGTGATACCAGCTGAGAACTCGTAGTCTTGAGAAAATAAAAATTCGATGGAAAAAATAGCAATAAAGCCACTGGCAAAGATATAACAAGCCCATAGGTAACTCGCTAAGGTCGTCATTTGCTCAAGAGGTTTGTGCTCGCGGCCATCCGGCTCTAGCAGAGCGACGCTCAACACCAACAAACTGGCACCAAACACCACGTAGACAAGAAAGTACCAAAACTGCATAAAGCCAGTAAATTTAGTGAGAGTTTCAAGCCTCGCGTCTGGCCCACTGTTAAAGTCTGGGACAACCACAAGGATAAGGGTTAAACCAAGTATGAAACTACTCGCACAAATCAAAGCCGCGACAACACCGTGTAGTTGTCGCTTTCTATTACGAAGGTGGACACTGCTTAATTCAGACAAAAATGGGCTTCTTACGATTGATTCAGAGCGCCATTATAAGTCGCTATTTCAATTTATTCAGCTAGGAAATGTAAGAAATTGTCACCAACCAGCAGAAAAGGGGTCAGAGTTAGTTTTGGCTAACACACTCAATTTGGCGAAGCTGATAACCGGAAACAAACCAATTTAGACCGACGAAATTTTGTGGGTTAACTTCAGCTAAAAGACAAAGATGTTCATTCGGCATTACTTTAATCGTTAAATCATTGCTTAAATCAGCATGTGCTCTAATTTGAAACGTTTGTAAGCCAGCAGGCACTTGAACATCTAGTTTATCCGCTGGGGACAACGCAACATGATAGTTATCAGCCCATCCTACATAAACATCAACAGCACTTCCTTGCACTTGATCACTTCGATAAATAGTCACTGTTGCATAAGGCTGTTCCTCATCAATGACATTTGGGCTAACAGACACGCAGGCCGAAAGAGTGCATGCTAACGCGAGAGCTAAAAAGATTTTCATGAGTGCTATCTCCTATTTATAGCTTGTTTATAAGTTTGACTTAAAATCAGGAGGATAATGTATGACGGGTGAAATAGAGGTAAAAACAGAGTTGGTTTATTTGTATTCACCAACTCTGCGTTTTCGATAGAAACGATGTTGCTTTTATTTCAAAACAATCACCCTTGGCGCTTTACCTTCTTTCTCCAAAGTAATCGTCACCAAGAACAAAGACTCAGCTTCAGCTGGTTTGCACAACTCTGATAGAACAGACATGAACATCAGTAACTGATAGTTCACATTTGATGGAATTCGTAGCTTTTCCTTGACCCAGGTAGCGCCAACTGAATTAACGTCAATCCATGGGTTAATAGCTTCTTCCATAGCATCTTGTAGACTCGCTAATTGTTGCTTAAATACCTTCATGCCTGTTTCTTTTTCTGCTTGTGATAAGGAAGAGAACAACCTAACTTCTTTGTCAATATGACTGAGAATACTGGGTAAACTCGACAGGCCTTTAGATTCTTGCCCTAAGTCTGTTAGGTCTAGCACTGCAGCTTTAAAGCGTTTTGCACTGCCCGATATAGCCCCATCCATTTTGGTACTTTCCCAAAAATTATCATCAAGATAATTCGTATTCTTAAATTTACTTTTTAAATTAGACCGAAATTTTCTAGGGTTAATAATGAAATTCTTTTTATTTGTTACGGCGAAATCAAAGAACGCTGAATAGTCTAGTTCTCTTTCTACTGCTTTGTATGCACTATAGATAGGCTCTAAAAATTTTCGCCGATCAACGTTCACATAAATAGCTCTTAAAAAATCAGCAGCCATATCAAATAACGGATCGGCTTCTAGCTCTGTTAATTGCTTATAAACGAACTTACTAGAAAGCATTTGTATACTAACCGTACTTTTTTTGTAGAGACCACGGTATTTATCGAACTCTACCAATGCCCTTTCGATTGCTTTAGGTGACACAATCTCTGGCAATTCATGCTCTAGATTACTTAGGTGTGCTTTTGTAAAGCTAAATGACTTAAAAATGTCTTCCATTTGCTGCTTTGAATGCATATGTTTGTCAACATTACGGTAAGCTAGATTAAAGGTTGTGTCTGTTTTACCGCTCAACGCAGCATTAGCGAATTGATAAGCTAGGTTTGCAACGGCTTTACGCTCTTCATGTTTTCCTAAGGCCGTATCTGAAATTTCCAAGCGATTAATTACGCTAAGACTTCCACCGGCATCTGTTTCAATGCTGAGGTCTCCAACGCTAACCTTTTTTTGGCTGAAATCTATGCCCATAATGGACAAGCTCTGAGATAGCTCTTGTTGCATGGTTCGTTGAATTCTTTGGGTGCGGTCTTTGATGAGAATTTGACCATCTATCGCTAAGCTTCTCATTAATCGATTCGCTGCTTGGTCAGCACCGACAACTAGCAATTGATACAAACTTTGCGCGGACTTTGAATTGCTGAGGAACACGACTGTAAAACCTAAAGCTTCGGACTCCATCAGTGATTTGCTTTGCTCATGTGCAATCGCTAATTTGATCGTTTGTGCTTTTTTGACTCCTTCGTTCACTCGCGTTTTAAATTCTTGGTACTTTGTTAATGCTTCTGAAAAGATGTCAGTCGTAATTTGGTCTACTCTTTCCAACTGAGATTTTATTTCTTTACTCAAGGATTCAATTGGTGCAAGCACCTTTCGACCTTCATTTGTTACCTTGGCTTTTATCTTATCAACAAAACTTTGTGCTTGGGCTTCTACCTCGGTTTGCCAACCACCAATAACCGTACTCAAACCATCAACAGCAGCTTTTAATATCTGTTTCTTTTCAGCGTTTGAACCGGGTAATTTATCCAGTTCACTACCAAACTGTTCCATCAAAGTATCAATGACCTTTCGAGATAACTCTGTAGGATCCAATTTTACACTCAACACCTCGGAATCGAAGAACTCTTGTATTTGTTCACCGAGCATTTCTGTGACAACCTGATCAGTATTTTTCTCACCTAAGACTAGCTGCGAGATTGAGGCGTACCAAGCACCTTCGTCAAGCTCATCTTTAATCTTCTTCAATATCGTCTTGCCTGGAGTGCTATATTTTTCAAGCTCGGCGATCAACTCGTCCCCTCGGCCAAATATAATATCGGTATATTCTGTGACGATTTTATCAAGCCCTGTGAACTCAGATTTTAGCGACAAGCTAAAGTTACTCGAATTCACCGTTTTCTCATCAAAGCTCACTTTTATTTCGAGTTGATTATCTTTATTTTTGCGCATAAACAGCTCTGTATCACCCTCATAGGTGTGTTTACGCGAATACCCAGCGGCGGCAGTAACCTCGGCAGTTAGCGATTGATTATTTATATCTGTACTTGTACTAAATGATTCGCCAAGGGCAACTTCCCCCCAAATCGATAGCTGCCTTCTTCCTCTTACCGTAATTGCTCGAAAACCTTGGTTATTGATGAACTGCAGGTGTTTTTGCATGCTCTTGATATTCCAAGGCTTCATGCCATCAGAGTACATTGCCCACAGCGCTTTATAACTCGGTGTTGCCGTGTTTATTTGGTAATAAGTATCGAGCTCAATTTCTGCGCCAAAGCTAGCGCCAATTGATGCTGAAATCGATTGCAACTTAGCCGATGCCTTCCCGCCTACAAGGAAACTGGCGAAGGCATCCTGATTAATAACAACATCGCCCTCTTTCACCGGCATCGCCAATAAATCCTTTGCTTGCTCGTGATTTAGAACATTAATACTGAACTTAGCGTCAGCTTTTACTGAATAGCCCAGTTCAAACTCTTCTTTTGGAGACACTGTATGCTCTTTCGTAAACTTGATATCTTTTTCAAAAGACTCCTGTTGACCAATGGGCAGGACTAACTCTTCGCCTTTAGCCAAAAACGCTTTCGCTTTTTCGACGCTCACTAAGGCTTTTTTGAAGGCGTCGGTACTCGTTACATCAGTGCTAGCATTTAGGTTTAGATGGCTCATTTCATCATTGGTCAAATTGATGAAATTTGTGAGCTTTTCGATAGAGGGACTTGCTAAAAGCTCTTGAGCATTCATTTTTAGGCGTATTAGCAAATCTTTGATAAGTTGAGCATCATCAATCGCAGCACTCGCCTCATCTAGTTTTTCGTCAATCTCGTTAATTTTTTCAATGAGGTCTTTTAGATTGCCGACGACAAGTAATTCTTCAGGCACTAACTTGATGTAATCAGAAAGGCGTTTCATTACGTTCTTCCTTTAAAAGTACCGAATCACTCGCTTCGGCTGCGTACATCCATGTAGGTAACAGCTTGTTTGTTTTATGAACAGTATGAGGTGCTAAAATGTAAAATGCAAGATAGTGAAAAAAGCGTGATCAATCTTTACGACTCTTGTCATCACTATCTAAGGGGTCATGTTCTATTACTATCCCATCGCTTGGTTCATGCATATTTGCCTTTGGCGACTTACCGAAAAACCGCATGAATAGGACATACAGCAAGCCGATACCAGCGAGAACCAAAAATACAAAGAATAATGTCACCATTAAATAGACTGCTAAGGCGAGCACTACTATGGCAGCGGCGAAACGAAAAACTTTATTCATATGAGTTGTCCATGTTGACTAAATACCTGAGCTTTTGTGCTCACATCATGTAATACAATAGTGTAGTTCATTAGTGTTGAATTTACAGTGGAAGTTCAGTTCAAGGATTAATGTAATTACGCACTTTCCTAACTGTTTGCTAAGGTTAATAGATACAGGTTTTATAAAACGGAAAAGTTAACATGGCGACAGTTAGAATATTGGGTGCAGCACAAGAAGTTACGGGATCTTGTCACTTAGTTGAATCTCCTGCCTTGGGTAAAGTCCTGTTAGACTGCGGAATGCATCAAGGAGCAAATTCTCTTAAGAAAATAGGAAGAGAAGATTTTGACTTTGAACCTTCTGATATTGATGCTGTGGTGTTATCTCACGCTCACTTAGACCACAGCGGACTGCTACCCAAGTTAGTTAGTTTGGGGTTTAAAGGACCTATTTATTGTGCTGACGCTACTGCTGATTTGTTAAAAATCATGTTGCTAGACTCAATCAATATTTATTTGGGTGATCTCGAACGAGAAAACAGAAAACTGTTGCGCAAAGGAAAAAGCCCACTTGAGCCAGAATACAGTGAAGACGATGTGCATGAAGTACTGTCTCTTTGCGTTACGAAGAATTATAACGAACGCTTTACTCTCAGTGAGCAAGCAAGTTGCATATTTTTTGATGCTGGCCACATACTAGGGTCTGCGATTGTACAATTAACTATTCAAGAAAAAGGCAGTTCAAAAACACTCGTATTTTCGGGCGATTTAGGCAATAAAGAAGCCGTCTTAATGAAGGACCCGAGCTTTTTAGACAAAGCAGACATTTTGCTAGTTGAGGGAACTTATGGAGACAGAAATCACCGTCCAATTGAAGACACCGTCAAACAGCTTAGGGAAATTATTGTAGAAACTGAAAAACGTGGTGGCAACATTATGATCCCGGCTTTTGCGGTTGGTCGAACTCAAGAAATATTGTTTTATCTCGGCCAGTTGCATCGAGAGGGACTTTTGCAAAACTGGCAAGTGATACTCGACAGTCCGATGGCTATTGAAATTACAAAAATTTATGACAAATGGTTTTCCTCCTTAGATAGCAAGGATATTGATCAAGCAACCCCAGACGCGCACTCCATCACCAAAGACTTCATTCCTAGTTTATTTTTATCTGTTACGCCAGAGAACTCAATGGCAATTAATCGAATCAACAAAGGAGCGCTTATTATTGCCGGAAGTGGCATGTGCACCGGCGGCAGGATTCGACATCACTTCAAAAGTCGAATTTGGGACAGTAGAAACACAGTTATATTTTGTGGTTACCAAGCAATGGGAACCTTGGGCAGACTGTTAGTGGATGGTAAAAAAATGATCCGAATATTCAATGATAGTTTTGCCGTTAAAGCTAAAGTAGAAACCCTAGGTGGGTTTTCTGCTCATGCAGGACAAAGAGAGCTTATAGAGTGGATTACGCAATTCAAACCAACACCAAACGTCGTATTGGTTCATGGCGATGCGCTAGCCTTAGATAAGCTGTCTTTCGTTTTATGGGATAAGCAAAACATCAACAGCATCATACCGACAAAGGGGCAAGCGATCGCATTCTAACAAAGCTAAGCATCATAACGCCCTTGCGTTCTACTACTAGGTTTGCGTTTTTACACAAATTACTGTGACAGACTATTTCCGCTCATCTCTTGACCTACCTCAAACTTGTTTTCACCTCAGTTGCTAAGCTTATAGTGAAGTAAGAAAGACGACACATACATTGACATAATATTAAGAGGGAAACACTATGAGTAACTACACGAAAATTTTAGTGGCAATCGATATTCATGCGCAGTATGAGCAGGTGATAAATAAAGCACTGAATGTTTGCTCGTCGATAGAACAGCTTAATTTGGTCTACGTGCCACTACCAATGACATACATCAACCCTTATCTTTATGGATTAGATTACAACCAAATCAATGAAGAAGAGCGAATGGGTAAAGCGCGTCAGCAACTTCACGATATCGCTGAAAAGTTTGGTATCGACAAGCAAAACGTACACTTTAAGGTGGGCGATGCCGCTGACGAAATTCATAACATTGCAAATCAAATTCATGCAGACTTAATAGTCATAGGAACACATGGAAGAAGTGGTATTAAATTATTACTTGGATCTACCGCTAATTCTGTCTTGCACGGTGTTAAACAAGACGTGTTAGCAGTGCGTGTGCAGGATTAATAGTTAATATAAATAAGAGCAAAAAACGTAATGAAAATTGCGTTTTTTGCTAATGGACGCATAGTACCTATTCTGGCAGTTTTACTAAGTTACCGTTAGCAGTCTCCAAACCCATCATGCTTCGGCTTCTCAAAATAGTGCCATGAAGTGAGTTAATAAACGCTTTCTCATCCTGCAAAAGAAACATTAAGTCTTTCGCTCTACTTTGTATAGCCAACTCCCAGCCCATTGAATAAACGTCATCGCATATTATTTGGAAGCTTTCCTTTGCCTTCTTGGTATTTCCTAACAATGCCGAAAAAATACCAGCATACAGACTATTCCAAATAGTACGCTGTTCCATGGATTGATAATAATCAAAGAATGCTTTCACTGAACTGAATTTATTTTGTAGCTCTTGGGCAACTGCTGCTGCTTGACTAACCATACTTTCAAGCGTTGATTCAAAATCATCTGTTTGCGCATCTGCGAAAGGTGAGAGCCTTTTGGATATATGAAAAGTCCAACCAGAAGATTCGTAGAGAAAATGATTCACAGCAATATTCACATACGTACCTTTTGAGAATGAGCTCGGTTGAAACTCAATAAGCACTGCCCACCAACCATTATCTTTAAACCAAATTCTGGACTTTCCTGAGCGAACAAAACCTAAAGGTTTTAGTGTTTCCTTTGCATTTTTAGCGATTAATTTATTGTGGTCCATTTCAATGTTCTCTCGGCTTACGTTTGCGTTTTATGCAGTGATTAAGGGGGCGATAAAGTCGCGTGGTTATTCTGACCTGCATACTACTTAATATGAAGATGTCGCGTCAGTCAAAAAAATACTCATAAATATAAAATAAAATTCCTAAAAATTGCCGTGAATGTGCCGTTACATAAGGGAGAGGTAAAGATTTATTAAGCAGTAGCACTTCACTTCGATAACATTCACTCACAACTATAGGAAACACTCTATGTTAAATAAAGCATTAATTGGAGCGCTACTGGTGTTGCTGTCTAGCACAGCAATGGCAGAAATTGCGGTTATTGTGCATCCGTCCAATAACGACGCTATAGACACAAAAGTTGTACAACGAATCTTTTTGGGCAAAGAAAAGAAATTTCCAAGCGGCGCCGAAACAGTTGCCGTCAATCAAGTTGGCGGCAGCGAAGTTAGACAATCTTTTGATTCCGATATTTTAGGAAGAACTTCTAGCCAAGTATCAGCTCATTGGTCAAAACTGGTGTTCACTGGTAAAGGTGTACCACCTAAAGAAGTAGACAACGACGCAGCCGTCATTGAACTGGTTTCTCAGAATCCAAGTGTTATTGGCTATGTTGATAAAGCATCCGTCACTGATGCTGTCAAAGTTATTTCACTGTAAGGGGACTCAATATGAAATCATTTAATAAACTATTCACTCTGTCATTAGTTACATTGGCAGTAAGCTCTGTTGCTCATGCCGATGTTCGAATAAATGGGTTCGCTAACTTTACTGGTGGAATTGCTTCCAGTGAAGATACTTTGTACGGGTTCGAAGATTCCATCGATTATGCAAACCAGAGTTTATTTGGTCTTCAAGTCAGTGGTGATGTCTCTGAAAATGTCACGGCTACAGGTCAAATAGTTACTCGAGGTTCAGATGACTTTAGTGCTAACTTTGAGTGGGCTTATCTTACTTACGCCGCAACCGAAAACACGAGTATATCAATTGGTCGCCTAAGAATGCCGCTATTTAGATATTCGTCATCACTAGATGTTGCTTATTCGTATCACTGGGTAGTTGCTCCAGCGTCGGTATACGACGTGCCATTTAACAACATCGACGGTATTCGTGTGGACTATACAGGATACAGCGGTGATTGGGAGTACGGACTGCAATTCGTGACGGGTAACGTTAACAACGAGTTTACGCTAGGTGGTCAGCCAGGTGAGTTAACCATCAACAATGTCGCTCTTGTTAGTGCAGATCTTGCATATGAGAATTGGAAGTTTAGAGGTGTCTATGCCGCGGGTAAGGTCACATTTGATATTCCTGCTTTAGACGCACCTCTGGGACAACTAGGCCAAATATCAAGCGACTTTGAAAGCAAATTACAAGCTGTTGATGATTCGGGCGTATTCTATGGCGCGAGTATAGAATACGATGCTTTTAACTGGTTTGTTGCCGCTGAATATACAGGCATCGAAATTGAGGATTCATTCTATCCTCAAGAAGAAAACTACTATGTCACCGCGGGTATTCGTGCGGGTAAATGGACACCGTTTATTACCTACGAAAAGTCTGACATCAACCGTGATCCGAAATTTGTTGGCGACATCGCTGCCTTCCCCGCTCCGTTGCAGGTGCCATTAACTCAGTTAGTGGTTGGTATTCAGCAAAGTGTTATGTCTGAAAACAATACACTATCAGTGGGAACTCGATATGACTTAAGCACAAGCATTGCACTGAAAGCGGATATCACTAAATTCACCAACGACATTAATGACGAAGAAGATTCGTTAGTTCGCTTCGCAGTTAACTACGTCTTTTAGTTCTTAAAAAAACACATTGCACGCCGGAAAAGGAGTATTTAAGCGTGCATTTTTACAAACTATTTCTGAAATATTCTTTCAAGGGGCACAGTATCCACACTACCTAAACAAATCTAACTGGTCGTTCGTGATCTGATTAAAGCTTGTTGATATGAAAGGTAGGATAGCATCTGCTATCGCAGCTAATTGCCGCTCGATGTAGAATGGATAATCAATCGCTGAATTAATGTACTCCACAGGCTGCGGACCACTCACCGTGATCACGTATTCTATCCATCCTTTTTTTTGATACTTTAGTGGCTTCTTTAGCAGCTTGTTGTGCTCATCAGCTAAGCGCGCAGCTCTTACATGCGGTGGCACATTCTTCACATAATCTTCTAAATTGCGCCTAATACGCTTGCGGTATATTAATTTGCTATCAAATTTTCCTGCTAGCGTATCGGCAACCGTTTTGCGCACGTAGTCTTCAACAGGTTGCTCGTTAAATACTTTGTGGTATAGCGTCTGTTGGAATTCTTTGGCAAGTTCGGTCCAATCGGTACGAACACTTTCCAAGCCTTTGAAAACAAGTGCTTGCTCACCGTTTTTATCAACTGTGCCTGCATAGCGCTTCTTCGTACCAATATCCAAGCCGCGTATTGTTGGCATAAAGAACTTAATAAAGTGCGTTTCAAATTCAATTTCTAACTGACTATCGACCTTAAAGCGTTCTTGAATATTTTGCTGCCACTCATCATTGATGAACGTTTGTAATTGTTTGCCTAAATGCTTGCATTCATCGGCACTTTTATCATCCCCCACATGCACGAATATCGAATCGGTATCCCCATAAATAACCTTGTAGCCCTTGGCTTCAATCCACTTTTTCGTGGTAATCAATAATTCATGACTGCGTTTAGTAATAGAGCCTGATAAACGAGGATCGAAAAACCGACAACCTGTTGAACCCAGCACACCATAAAATGAATTCATGATAATTTTTATGGCTTGAGATAAGGCGGCGTTCTTTTCTTTTTTCGCTTTATCTCGCTCCTTCCACAAGCAATCAATTATGTTGGGCAGAAAATGCTTATCTCTGGAAAAGTAAGCGCCGTCAAAACCTTCTATTGCGCTTGAAGGTGAATTTAGTCCTTCGATCAAGCCCATTGGATCAACATTAAAGGTTTTGATAATACTGGGGTAAAGACTCTTAAAATCGAGCACTAACACATTGTTGTACAAGCCGGGAATTGAATCCATCACAAAGCCGCCAGGCGAGACTAAACCTGAGGTACCATCTCCCATATTCGGCGCGACATACCCTGCTCGGTGTAATTTAGGTAAGTATAAGTTAGTAAAGGCCGCAACAGAGCCGCCCATTCGGTCTAACTCCAAACCTGTTAGATGTGCTCTTAACATGGCAAATTCTAGCAGATGCGTTTTTTCGAAAATGAGCCACACTAAACGAGAATCTTCAAGGTTGTATGCAGCCAGCGCAGGTTTATTATTGATAAAATTTTCGGTAATTTCGGCCAAGCGACTTTCTACGTTGTCGACCTTTTTGCCAATACCCAGCAGCTCTCTAGCGACATTTTCCAATGAGAAGCTAGGAAAGCTATAAGTGGCTGTTTTTAATAAGTCGATACCATCAAGCACTACCCTACCCGCAATTGAAATATATTTGTTGTCACTGTTTCGATTTTTTCGCCAATACGGCTTGCGGCCATCGCGACCAATAGCAAAGTCAATATTGTGTAGATCACAGCGTTTTTGCAATAAATCGAAGTCAAAGTTGATCACGTTCCAGCCAATAATGACGTCAGTATCGTAGTCCTTGAACCATGCTATGAATTGAACCAGTAATGCGTGCTCATCTTCAAGCCAACGTATGTAAGGGGGAGAATTTTCTTGAGCATCGCCAATTATGAACACCACTTGCTCAGTATCACTGTATGCTGCAATCGAATACAAAGCACCATGGCCCTCATCATCAGTAACCGCGCATTCAATATCAATTGAAATCATTGACAAGTGAACATCGCAATCACCCGGCTTACATTTAGCGTTTTTTATCGTGAGGTGCTTGCTATTAGCCTCATTGTTGTTAGCTATTTTGTTGACGTTTCCTTTATATTGAGCTCTATCTATTTCGTTGCCCACAAATGCGATTTTGGCAGTTATAAAGCGTTCCATTAAATAGCGTTCATCGGGACGAAAATCATCCTCATAAACTTTAATACCGTGCTGTTTTAAAGTATCTCGAGCGACATAGAAGTCTTTCATGAGCTTAAAATAAATAGCCGATACCGATTCATGACCAAAGGTTTTTATTGGCAGTTGCTTATAAGAGACGAAGTGAAGTTTATGCTTCGACAATAAGCCTAATACATTATCGATTTGACTCGATTCAATAAAGAACAAAGCCTGCTCGTTTTCAATCGTCAGTTTTACAGGCCCACTTTCAGTTTTTAACCACAGGGTGATAACAATACCTGAACGAGTGTCTTGGGCATGTCGGGTTAATAAAAAGCCTGTGTGTTGGGGAATGTGCATTTAGGTGACGAACTTTGATTGATGCCAGAGAATATTGTCAGCAGTGTAATATATCTGGGCTTGAGTGTGTGAAGAAAATAAGGTTTTAATCAAGGTGTATTGGAGTGCTTTGCGGTGTTTTGATACACAATTTCAAATTACGGTGCCTTCTGCATTTAAACTAAAACCAGATTAGGCAAGAGCAAACTATTAAATCAAATACTGGCTACAAATCTTCGCCAAGATAAAGTCGATGAGCTTCGCCGACCTCTTTAACTAATTGAGACATATTACCAAAATCAGCCAAGCCGGACACCTTTGCAAAATGGGACCAATTAGCTACAGACGACACCACTCTCCTAATTATCTTTTTCGCTTTCGCTTTGGATAGATCTCCATGACTGGCAACGGCAAACAAATCATCTATTGTTATTTCTTTTGCCTTGCCATTGATCGTCATCTGGTGTCGGCTTGTCCAGCCAGCGCCATTGCTATAAGTGATGTCATAGGCTGGCGACAGTGACCACTGACCGGTTTGATCCATTAAAAACGAAATATTCTTAGTATGATCATCTTGGTTGACGGCCACTACATTAAACACCATACGAACATAGAACTGCTCAATCTCTTTTGCTGACAAGCCTAATTCACGCATAACGCCAATGGCCTGTTCATAGGAATAAGCACCCGATTCATTAAAATCGTAGTGGGCAATCCCACACAGTGATTGCATGTGAAGCTTGTCACCTCCATTTAATCGGTCAAAACGTTTAGTCATAAAGTGAGAGCGACCATTCTCGTTAAATATTCGGCTTTCATTCATGTTGACGCCAGCGTCGATTGCCATCAGATAATAGGCATACTCCAGTAGACCAAACCCTTTTGGATCAGCCAACAGCTCTTTATCTTTGTTGCCATCCACACCATCAAACTTTAACAGGTAATAATCAAAGCCGTGCCCTGCTGGTGCTTGCCCGGTTTTGATCACGTTGGTCTTTTTATTCCATGCAATAACAGCTTTTGCTCTGGCACCGCCTGCTGAGGTGCCCACAAGAATGATTTGTTCAACTGCCTCTTGCTTACCCTGCTCCGAATTTTCAAGGGGAACATCAAGCTCTGTTTTTTCTTGCAGGGCTTTATTGGCAAGCGCCACTAATTCATCTAATTGCACTTCGGATGTTGTTTCTTTTATCGAGCCGACCGCTGGCCTGAACTCCAATCCCCCCATTCCGCGAGAGCCGATGTAGCATAAACGCTCAATGGGGCTAAATGACTCAGGTGTACGCGCATTTCTTTCTAGCCATTGATCGATCAAACGATTACCAAACTTGTCTGGCAAGCTGTCAGCCAACAAGCCTGGCAAGCCCTTAAAAGTCTCGTTTGATAGCTCACTGAACGAATACGCTTTGTTGCTTAGCGGCATCTTAATTGGGGATAGCTGAATTCCTGAGCGCTGAAAATACCGGTCATACTCAAAGTACCCTAATTCGTTTTGCCAAATGACTGAGCCTATTTTAGTGTCCCACAAATACACATCGGCTTTTTCTAGCACATCACCCATTTTCAATCCTTAGTATTATCTGTGTGTGGTATGACTTTATTCCATTCAAACGGCTCGTTACTGGATTGCTTCTTCTTACCTTTTGCTGCACGTTTACGTACTTGATTCTTCGTGGTGAGCAACGAAGTAGATCGCACAGGTGGTTTAGGCATGAAGTTATCCAACTCGTGCAACTTCCCTAGAGCACGTAATATCGAAATGATTTTTTCAAAACCAACACTTCGCTTACCACCTTCCAAGCTTTGGACAGTGCTTACATTCACACCAGCCTTGTCTGCCAACTCTATTTGTTCTAAGCCTTCATTTAAACGTGCCAGCAAAAAGCGCTGCCCCATCTCCATCATGATAGCCTTGTTGTTCATTTTTTCTAGCTTCATAATATTGCTAATTAACATCATTGTAGAATATAAGAACAATTATAATGTTTATATTCATTATTATGCAACCCTTTTAATAGTGTACATTTTCACTATAAAAGCATTAAAACCCCGATACATTAGATTTATTCACTATAGAAATCGCCAAGGGGAATATAAAAGGGATTTATCAGCAAGCTACTAGTCTAAGAAAGTACGATAATACGATTGGATTGATTATCAAAATGAAAAAATTTGTAGTCAATATCGGTAAATTGGCGACATTTTATCATATGCGCTTCAATATCAACCGAGCCTTCTGCATGTTCCGGTCGACAATACCCTCGCGGATACGAAAAAAATAATTTGATGAATCTTTGTACTTGTAGAGGTAGGTTGATGTATTTTTTTGCATCGTCTTCTGCCTTGTTGAGACAGAGTTCTGAGACAGAGTTTTGTTCTACGCCATATAATTGATACAAAAAAGCCCCGTAAATACAGGGCTTCAGTGATTATCTGGCGGAGAGAGAGGGATTCGAACCCTCGTTAGGTTTAACCCTAAACACACTTTCCAGGCGTGCGCCTTCAGCCACTCAGCCACCTCTCCTAAACTGTGTTTGCTAATCAGGAATTAGCAAATGCGGCGCGTATAGTAGGGAAAACCATCGCACCTTTCAAGCATTGATTTTCGTTTACCGAGTATTAGCTACGCATTGCCCTTTAATTTCATATTTAACTCAGCAGCAAAGCCCAACATACGATCTAGTGGCACTAAAGCGCGTTGACGTAAATCATCGTTCACAAAGACTTCGCGACCGTCATGGTCTAGTAGCGCATCACGCATTGCTTCTAAACCGTTCATCGCCATCCACGGGCAATGAGCACAGCTTTTACACGTTGCTCCATTACCTGCTGTTGGTGCTTCGATAAATTCTTTGTTTGGCGCTAGCTGCTGCATTTTGTAGAAAATGCCTTTATCTGTTGCCACAATAAATTTGTTGTTAGGAAGCTCTGTCGCGGCTTTTATTAATTGAGACGTAGAACCAACTGCATCGGCCATCTCTACCACGCTAGCGGGCGATTCTGGATGCACTAGGACAGCTGCATCAGGATGTAAGTGCTTAGCTTTTTCTAGGGCCTGCGCGCTGAACTCATCATGTACAATACATTCGCCGTCCCACATGAGCATCTCAGCACCCGTTTCTTTTTGAATGTAGGCACCCAAGTGGCGGTCTGGACCCCAAATAATTTTTTTGCCTTGGCTATCTAGGTGTTCAACGATTTCTAGTGCAATGCTAGATGTTACTACCCAATCTGCCCTCGCCTTCACCGCAGCTGAAGTATTCGCATACACCACCACAGTATGATCAGGGTGTGCATCACAGAAAGCTGAAAACTGCTCTACTGGACAACCTAAGTCCAAAGAACAAGTTGCTTCTAGGGTTGGCATGATGACGGTTTTCTCTGGGCTTAATATTTTGGCAGTTTCACCCATGAATTTTACGCCAGCAACAAGCAAGGTTTTTTGCTCCGCGTCACGACCAAAGCGAGCCATTTCAAGAGAATCAGAAATGCAGCCACCCGTTTCTTCTGCTAAAGCTTGAATCACGGGGTCCGTATAATAGTGTGCAACTAATACCGCGTTTTTTTGTTGCAGCAAGGTGCGTATTTCCGCTTTCAGTTGTTCTGCATAATCTGAAGTGATTGGAATAGGCTTTGCTGGAAAAGGATATGAAATTCGTTCTGCTTTTACCGCGTTTGTCATGAGCTTTAAAGTATTTTTCAATGGTTTGATTATTATAACCTAGTGCAATAAAAAGTTCACAATTTGCTAGTAGGCTGGGGAAATAAATTTTACGTTGAATGCAATGTTATTAACTATTGCTGTCTATTTCTGTGATTTGCTAATTTGAATGTGCAAGGAAGGATGTAAATATTTGCACATAGATTTTGAAGTGGTGGGTCGTGCTGGATTCGAACCAGCGACCAATTGATTAAAAGTCAACTGCTCTACCAGCTGAGCTAACGACCCACTTTCAAAAGGATAGTTGATGTAGATAATTGGTGGGTCGTGCTGGATTCGAACCAGCGACCAATTGATTAAAAGTCAACTGCTCTACCAGCTGAGCTAACGACCCAATTGCATCTCTTTCAGTTGCGTATCTACGTCAACGGCGGCATATAATACTCAAATCGAAACGCGGTGCAACCTTTAAATGCGTTTTATTTAATTTAATTTACGATTTGCGTGTAAAGTAAACAAAAAGCTCGTAATTAGAAAATTACAAGCTTTTTAGTTGCTCATTTGCCAAGCGACTTGGTGTCGAATCTGGGTACTCATTTATCACTTGCTCGAACAAACTTCTGGCTTGTGACAAATTATTCACCGATTTTTCGACCATTCCTAGCTTCAAAATTGCATCAGCACGTTTTGGAGAATCAGGGAAGTTATTCACTACGCTCTCAAACTGCTCTCGTGCGCCGTCCCAATTTTGCTTATTGAACAATAGTTGTCCTAACCAATAATGTGCATTGTCGGTATAACTAGAGTTTGGAAAATCACTCAGGAAACTTTGAAAGGCTGGAATTGCGTCATCATAATTGCGATCTTTCAGAATTAGATTAACCGCAGACTGATACGCTTGCTCTTCAGATTGCCCTGTTGGAATACTTGGCGTGATGCTTGGCACACTTGGAGTGGCTCCAGTAGATTGACCCAGCGATGTCGTTTGCTCTGACAGCTTAGCAAAACGATTATCAAGCTCTAAGTACAATTCACGCTGACGTTGCAGTATTTGCTCCAGTTGATGGTTATGTAGCTCAATAGAGCCTCTTAACTCATCGACTTCCGACTGCAAGGTATCAAGCTGCATTTGCACTCGCTGCTGCGCTTCCACACGGCTTTTATCTTTTCTTTCTAAAATCAGTAAGCGGGTTTCGATATCGGTTGGATTCGCAATCACCAAATTACTGCTGTTAGTTTGTGTTGTTTGTGTCTGCTCAGTTTCTTTTGGATCGTTTAGATCGACAACAGGCGCTTGAGCGAATGCCCAAGCGCCTGTAAAACTAATGAGACCAACTGTTAGAATTGGTTTAATCATAGGTTCTTATTGATATACCACTACACCACGACGGTTTTGAGCGAATGCATACTCAGACGCGCCTTGTACAGCTGGCTTTTCTTCACCGTAAGATACAACTGAAATTTGTGAAGAGCTCACACCTGCGTTTTGTAAGTAAGTTTGTACTGATTTAGCACGACGCTCGCCTAATGCAATGTTGTACTCTGGCGTACCACGGTTATCACAGTGACCTTCGATAACAATTGATTGACCTGGGTTTTTCACCAAGAATGCCGCATGCATATCTAGTACTGAATGGAAGTCAGACTTCACGTTTGCACCATCGAAGTCAAAATAAACAACGTTTTGATTAGAAAGTTTTTCTTTCTCATCTTCCATCATTTGTTGTGCTTTACGTAAGCCTTCCGCTTTCGCAAGTTCAACTTTACGTGCTTCTTCTTCCGCTCTTGCTTTTGCAGCTTCAGCTTCAGCCGCAGCAGCTTCAGCGGCGCGGTTTTTCTCAGCTTGTATCTCTTCTTCCGTAGGGCCAGATTTACATGCCGCTAACGTTAGTAAAGGTACAACTACCATAAGCGTTTTGAGTGTGTTTTTGTTCAACATACTAGTTCCTTATTATTTTATAAAATTCAATTTATAGTAAAAACGGCGACCAACTCGGAGATTTTACTTCCCCATCAGTCACTGGCTCTCTAAACGAAAATCGCCCGTCGAGTGAAACCCAGGACAATGCCGAATTACCATTCTCCAGTGCGCTATATATTATCATACTTCCATTCGGAGAAATACTGGGCGACTCGTCTAGGTACGTTTTAGTCAACACCAACATATCACCGTTTTTCAAATCTTGTTTCGCTATATGATAATTGCCTCGCGTTCGATTTACGATCACTAATTGCGAATTATCTGGTGTTACCGCAGCCCCTAAATTCATCTCGCCTTCGAATGTTAGCCTAGTTTTACGGTTACTCGCTAAATTTACTCGATAAATCTGCGGTTTACCACCCCGTTCGGAAGTAAATATTAAGCTTTTTCCATCTGGCGTCCAAGAAGGCTCGGTGTCAATGGCACGATTTCGCGTCACTCGGGTAAGTTTGCGGCTTTGTAAATCCATCACATAGATTTCAGGATTACCGTCTTTAGACAGCACCATTGCTAGCTTCTTGCCATCTGGAGAAAAAGTTGGCGCACCATTAATGCCAGGAAAATCGGTCAATCTTGTACGGCTAGTCGTGTAAATATCTTGAATGTAAATTTGCGAGCGTTTATTTTCAAAACTCACGTATGCCAAACTGTTGCCATCTGGCGACCATGTAGGTGACATCAATGGTTCAGGTGAACTCAATAAGGTAGTCGGGTTTTCGTTGTCATAGTCGGCAATGACTAAACGGAAAGGTTTTGGATTAGTGTCTCTGTCCATCACTTTGATGTATGCGATACGTGTTAAAAATGCGCCGCGCTCACCTGTTAGCTTTTCATACACAATATCACTGATAATATGCGCATACTGTCTGAAGTCTGCACTTTCTATCGTTTTAGAGCGTTGTTCAAGAATGTGATCTCTGGTTAATACCAGTTGGCCATTCTGAAGTGACTTGGATTGTCCACCTGTTGAGATAGCTTGTAAAACATCAACAAGTTCGAAGCGCACTGAAAATTGATTCAAACCGCTTGCTTCAATACTGCCCACAACAAGCATATCGATGCCTTTATCGGCCCATGCTTGGTAGTTAATTTCACTATCAGTGCTAGGAAATTGTGGCATGTTCGATAACTTCAATGGACTGAATTTACCACTGCGCTGTAAATCAGATGCAATAACTTCGCTCAAGTTCTCTGGTAAACTTACAGTGCCGGTATATTTGAAAGGGACAATTCCTATAGGACGCGCGGAGTCAACGCCTCCCGTAATGATGATCTCATTAGTGGCTGCACTGACCTGTGCGCTGGCCACGATTAGTGTCAGGAACACAAATAACGTACTTAAGCATTGTTTGGCTGAGCGTAGCTCTTTTATCATTGTTTGAACCATTAATTATTATCCCACCTTAAAATTGTATCTCTTAATTCTTTATTTACGTCTTCATCTGCCGGCATTGGTAAAGTTTTCGCTCGTAGTGCTGCATTTCTAAGCGCTATACAAAGCGCGTCGTCGCCATCAACTTTCCGGGCATCTAAGACTAGACCGTTCGCTGCTATGCGCAATTTCAAGCGACAGGACTTACCCGATAAATTACCCGTTTCTATTAAGTTTTGTTCTATTCGCGCTTTTATTTTGCTATTTGCAATTTGCAGCTCTGACAAAATTTGACGCTGCCTACGCTCATTTCGTTCCGCTTGCTCTTGCGCTATTTGTTCTTGCAAAGCTTTATCTTGTCTGGCTCGTTCTTCAGCCAGCTTTTTCTGGCGCTCTTGTTCAGCCTTTTCTTGCTTTGCTTTTTCTGCTGCCAAACGCGCCTTTTCTTGCAGTTCACGTTCAGCGCGCGCAGCTTCCTCTTTGCGCTTTTTATCTTGCTCAGCCTTTAAACGTTTTGCTTTATCAGCCTTTTCTTGCTGCTCTTTTTTACGTTGTTGATCTCTACGTTTCTGAGCCGCTTCTTGCTCACGTTTTCTTTTTGCAGCCGCCTCGGCTTGTTGCTTCTCACGTTTTTTTGCTTCTAGCACATTGCTGTCGATGAACGTTGCTTCGATGATCACCGGGGCTTTGGTATCTTTTGTTCCCGTCGCCAAGTCGACCGGTTTTGCCGCGAATTGAAAACTCACTAATAACGAAATCACCAAAGCCAAATGCGCACCGATAGAAATCAAGAATGATTTCTTTTTCAGGTCCATTGGCTTTCGTGATTTATTTGTTTCTTTAAACGTCATTCGGATCAGTCATCAAGCCAACTGAAGGCGCACCAGCGCTTTGCAATATCACCATCAGTTCGACTACCTTCTCATAAGGCACTTTGCCATCACCATTTACAACGACAGGAATGTTCGGTGATTGCGCGAGTTTGGCTTGAACTAAACCGATCACGTCTGCTGCGGTCAACTCTGCATTCGAGTCATCACCGATGTTCAAATAATAGGAACCCGCTGCATCAATTGACACAATCAACATGTCGTCTTCTTCAGTTTCGATTGTTTTGGCATCCGCTTTTGGCAGATCAACCTTCACGCCTTGTGTCACTGCAGTGGCCGTTGCCATGAAAATAACTAACAACACCAACATAACGTCGATATAAGGCACCACATTAATTTCTGAAACTGGCTTTCTACGTTTTCTTACAAACACTTCACACCTCCTCTATTTGCCAACGTAAGCTATGCACGTGCATCGCCTATTGGTTGGAGGACGCCATATTTTGGCGATTTAAGATAGCTGAGAACTCTTCCATGAAGTTGCCATAAGCGTTCTCTAATTTTTCGACACGATTGCTGAAACGGTTGAATGCAACAACCGCTGGGATAGCCGCAAACAAACCGATTGCTGTCGCAATCAGCGCTTCTGCTATGCCTGGTGCAACCATTGCTAAGGTGGCCTGTTTAACTTGGCCAAGTGCGATAAAGGAATTCATAATCCCCCACACAGTGCCTAATAAGCCGACATAAGGAGAAATCGAACCAACAGTCGCTAAGAATGGCAGGCGAGCTTCAAGTTCATCTACTTCACGAGACATCGTGACACGCATAGAACGATAGGTACCATCCATAATTGCTTCACTAACAGCACCTGATGTTTTGCGTAGACGCACATACTCTTTAAACCCAGAGCAAAAGATCAGGGATAAGCCGGTAAGCTGCGCTCTGGCAGAGAGTTCCTGATAGAGTTTATTGAGGTCAGCGCCGGACCAAAATTTATCTTCGAAGACTTTTACTTCATTGGTCGCTGCTTTTAATACCGCATTGCGTTGAAAGATAAAGGCCCAAGACACCACGGATACCGTGAGTAACAAGAGCATAATAAATTGTACAACTATACTTGCTTCTAAAAACAAGTTAAGGATAGACATTTCAGACTGCACGTTTGATTTCCCTTAATATAAAGTCAGGAATGGCAATAGGTTTCATTTTTCCTAAATCCACACAGGCCACTCTAACTTCAGCGCTTACAAGTAGTTCTTTTTCACTACTCAGATTATTTTTATTATTTTGTATTATATTTTTGTCGAGGCTATCGTCTTTTACTCGATATGCATGTTGCTTGAACAACATACTTGCCTTGCGCAATTCTACTACCTCACAGCTAATACTCAACATATCATTGAATACTGCCGCCTTAGTATTTTGCATATTCAGGTCTTTGACGACAAAACCTACGGATTGTTCCAATAAACTTTGTTGTTCTAAGCCTAAATCTCTCAACCATTCGGTTCTGGCGCGTTCCATGAACTTTAAATAATTTGTATGATAAACAATACCACCGGCATCGGTATCTTCGTAATATACGCGAATAGGTATAGAAAAAACATCTGAATTGTTCAAATTAGCCTCTTATTTTACCCTAGATTTTGTATGGCAATACGAATGTCGATATATCAAAGAAAGTTTCACTTCGACCCTAAAAGCCGACCAACAGTGAGACCTTGTTAAATAAAAGTTAACCAGCTCAAGCAAATCATTAGAAAAACTAATTAATCTAGCAAGTATTTCTAGTTTGATATCTCATCGGATCTGTCTAAAATACGCATCACTTAATTAGTTAACCCAACTTGTCGTTTAGCTATTTATGTTCCCTGATAACGGTATTCCTTCCGTTTTACTTGTTGTTTTGGCCCACCGATTGTGTGGGCTTTTTTTTGCCTGTTTTTTGTCATCCCCGCCTCTCGTCATCCCCGCCTCTCGTCATCCCCGCCTCTCGTCATCCCCGCGCAGGCGGGGACCAGATTCCTGCCTTCGCAGGAATGACAAGTTATCGCAGGAATGACAAGTTATCGCAGGAATGACGTTCGGTTACAGGAATGACGATTTATAACAGGCCTAGTCTTTTTCCGAGGACGGCAGAGTCAATCCAAAATGCAAATAAGCGTGTTGCGTGGCGATACGACCGCGTGGTGTTCTTTGCAGAAAACCCTGCTGAATAAGATAGGGTTCAATCACATCTTCGATCGTTTCCTTTTCTTCGCCAATGGCTGCTGCGATATTGTCTAAGCCGACTGGGCCCCCCATAAATTTCTCAATGATGGCGAGTAATAGTTTTCTGTCCATGAAATCAAAGCCCTGTTGGTCAACATCAAGCATATTGAGTGCCTTGCCTGCAACGTCTGAATTGATGTTTCCGTCAGCCTTTATTTCCGCATAATCACGAACACGACGTAACAAACGGTTTGCTATTCTAGGTGTGCCGCGAGATCGTTTTGCAACTTCAAATGCACCTTCTTTCTCCATTTGGAGATTCAAATAAGATGCGCTGCGCTGAATAATATCGGTAAGGTCTGTGACGTTATAAAACTCTAAACGCTGCACAATACCGAAACGGTCTCGCAATGGCGATGTGAGTGAACCCGCACGAGTCGTCGCACCAATTAAGGTAAAAGGCGGTAAGTCTAGTTTAATCGAACGAGCAGCTGGACCCTCACCTATCATGATATCAAGCTGATAGTCTTCCATAGCGGGATATAGCACTTCTTCCACGACAGGGCTTAACCTGTGAATTTCATCTATAAATAGAACGTCGTTTTCTTCCAAGTTGGTTAGCAATGCAGCAAGGTCCCCTGCCTTTTCCAATACTGGGCCCGAGGTAGTTTTAATATTTACACCCATCTCATTTGCTACAATGTTCGCCAAGGTGGTTTTACCCAAACCTGGAGGCCCAAATATCAAGAGATGATCAAGCGCATCATTTCGTTTGCGAGCAGCTTCAATAAAAATTTCCATTTGCTCGCACACATGGTCTTGTCCTGTGTAATC
Source organism: Brumicola blandensis (assembly GCF_031846165.1). Classification (NCBI taxonomy): domain Bacteria; kingdom Pseudomonadati; phylum Pseudomonadota; class Gammaproteobacteria; order Alteromonadales; family Alteromonadaceae; genus Brumicola; species Brumicola blandensis. The sequence continues at coordinate 108,810 of NZ_JAVRIE010000001.1, read as the reverse complement.
CGACAGCATTTTCGGTCGGATTGCGCGATCAATGACTTCGTCTTCGCGATCTGCGCCAGCTTGAACCAAACGGTCGGCTTCAATCATTCGATATTCCTTGAATAGTGTACTCGTAACTATTAATTGCTATTTTTTCGTATTCATCTTGTGTTGGACAAGCCACACAATATTTAAACCTACACCATTGATTTGAGTGACTCACGGATCACTTGTTCACTGGTCATTCCGTCTTGGTAGATTTGTTTGATCACTTTCTCTGCTTGCACGGGTTTGTAACCTAATGCCAATAATGCACTGAGCGCCTCGTCTTTCGCATGCGCAGAGCCTTGCAAGAGTGGTTTTTTCACATCAACCAAATTAGCTGATGTATTTGACATATCAAAGTGTGCATCAGCTTGAGATAGTTTCTCAAGTTTATCTTTCAATTCTACAACCAAGCGTTCTGCCGTTTTCTTTCCGACACCTGGCAATTTAACTAGATTTGTCACGTCCTCATGGATCACGCAGTGCATGAAGTCCTGTGCCGACATGCCTGACAGGATGGTACACGCTAGTTTAGGTCCAACCCCATTCGCTTTAATCAGCTCTCTGAATAAAGCACGCTCGGATGTATCTGAAAAACCAAACAAGAGTTGCGCATCTTCACGCACCACAAAGTGGGTATAAACTATCGCTTCTTCACCTACGTTGGGTAGTTGATAGAAGCTGGTCATCGGCAGTTGAATTTCGTATCCCACGCCTTGCACATCAATAAGAATATCGGGCGGTGTTTTACTAATAAGAGTTCCGCGAATTCGGCCGATCATGTCGTCTATTACCTATTATTTTCTGAGTCTTCCACGCACTGTTTTAGATACGCGTCCTGACATTTTAATTAAACTCTGTTGAGTATGAATATGACACAAAGCGACTGCCAATGCATCCGCTGCGTCCGCCTGTGGAGTGGCACTCAATTTCAATAGATGCATGACCATATGCTGCACCTGTGTTTTATCTGCGCCACCTGTGCCTACAACAGATTGTTTGATTTGTCGGGCAGAATATTCGGCGACGGGTAAATCGAAATTTGTTGCCGCAACGATGGCTGCGCCCCTAGCTTGTCCCAACTTCAGTGCTGAATCGGGATTTTTGGCCATAAATACTTGTTCAATCGCAAAATCGTCTGGAGAAAATTGCTGAATAATTTCACTCACTCCATCGAATATTCTTTTTAGGCGGATGGACAACTCGTCATGAGCAACGCGAATACAACCACTACCTAAGTAACTTGCCTTGCCACCCGCAACTTTGATCACACCATATCCGGTGATCCTAGAGCCTGGGTCGATTCCAAGAATGATGGACATTGATTAACTCGGTGGATTAAGTGGGGTTTTGCTAACGTGAGCCACTTGAACATCCGGCACAAAATCAGCAATAGCGTCGCGGTTAGTTTTAGACCACACGCGCTCAATAGCTTCTGATTTTGTTACCCAAGCGTAATCTGTGTGCTCTGTTAACTTAATTGGTAGGCCTACTGGCACTTGTATACTAAATACGTATTCGTTGTTGAACTGTGTACCTTCGGGGTAGCGATAAAGCCAAGCAGACCTTATTTGATATTGATTCACTCGTCGACAATCGACAATGGGATGCTGCGCTTTTGACAGGGAAATACCGGTTTCTTCCAGTAATTCCCGATAGGCTGTCACTAAGGGGGCTTCACCTTCTTCTACTGTGCCGGTGACTGATTGCCAAAAATCAGCATCATCATCACGTTGCATGATCAGTACTTGCTCATTCAAGTCACGAATAATCACAAGTACCGATTCAGGCCGTTTTAACTGCATCGATTATGCATCACCAGCGCCATCTTCCGCCTCACCTTTTTCTTTTTCTAACACGGTTACGATAGAAAGTTCAGCAAGTTGAGCTGGATTAGCGAATCCTGGCGCATCCGTTAATGGGCATGCCGCAGTAGTGGTTTTCGGGAAGGCCATCACATCGCGAATCGACTCTGCTCCCGTCATTAGCATAACCATGCGATCCAAACCGAATGCCAGACCAGCATGTGGTGGGGTACCGTAACGCAGTGCTTCTAATAAGAAACCAAATTTCTCATTCGCTTCTTCATCACTAATACCGAGTAATTCAAATACAGTTGCTTGCATATCCATGTTATGAATACGAACCGAACCGCCGCCTAGCTCAACACCGTTTAAGACCATATCGTAAGCGTTTGACAATGCTGCTGCTGGATTTGCTTTCAGCGCGTCAATGCTAGAGTCACGTGGCGCAGTGAATGGATGATGTAACGCGTATAATTGACCATCTACTTCTTCAAACATTGGGAAGTCGACAACCCATAAAGGTTTCCACTCGCCTTCCAACAAATCAAAATCTTGACCAAGCTTCAAACGAAGTGCACCCATGGCATCTGTAACGATTGCGCTAGTGTCTGCACCAAACAATAAAATGTCACCTGTTTGTGCACCCGTTTTTTCTAGTAATGCTGTTACAGCAGCGTCATCGAAGAATTTTAAAATTGGCGATTGTAGACCTTCCAAACCAGCAGCTAAGTCATTGACTTTAATCCAAGCCAAGCCTTTTGCTCCGTAGATACCAACAAATTTACCATATTCGTCAATCTGTTTACGTGATAGCGTTGCACCGTTAGGTACTCTAATAGCTGCAACACGGCCTTTTTCATCATTTGCTGGGCCACTGAATACTTTAAAATCAATATCTTTCACAATATCGTCTACATCAACCAGTTCAAGCGGATTACGCAAGTCTGGTTTATCACTACCGTAGCGCTGCATGGCTTCTGCATAGCTCATCTTAGGGAATTCACCTAAATCAACGTTTAGCAACTGTGAAAACAAGTTTCTAATCATGCGCTCTGTGATATCCATAACACCTTGAGCGTCTAAGAAAGTGGTTTCGATATCTATTTGGGTAAATTCAGGTTGACGATCGGCACGCAAATCTTCATCTCGGAAGCATTTTACGATCTGATAATACTTATCCATGCCAGACATCATCAGCAATTGTTTAAATAATTGAGGAGACTGTGGCAATGCAAAGAACTGACCTTTGTGCGTCCGGCTTGGCACTAAATAATCGCGAGCACCTTCCGGTGTGGCTTTGGTTAAAATTGGCGTTTCGATATCAAGAAAACCACTATCCTCTAGGAAGCGACGCACCGCGGCAGTTACTTTTGAACGGAATACTAAGCGCTCGGTCATCATCGGACGGCGCAAATCTAAGTAACGATATTTTAATCGCTGCTCTTCAGAGTTTTCTTGATTCCAGTCTAGAGGTAATGCTGGCGCGCTGTTGAAGATAGAAAGAGCCTTACCTAGCACTTCAATTTCGCCTGTTTTCATATCTTTGTTTACTTGAGAGTCTGGGCGTAAACGCACTAAGCCTTTAATCTCAACACAAAATTCTGCGCGCAAAGTAGATGCTAGCTCAAATGTGTCCGCAGTATCAGGGTCAATCACCACTTGCACAATGCCTTCACGATCACGTAAATCGATAAAAATCACACCGCCCAAGTCACGTCGCTTGTTCACCCAACCATAAAGCGTCACTTCTTTATTCGCGAAGCTTGCATCAATATTTCCACAGTAATCTGTGCGCATAAACTACATCCCAATAGAGCTAATTATTTGAGTATCAGACGATACTTGTTCGAATGGCCTCGACTTTGCTCGTAAAAGAGCAAGAGCATGTGTAAAAGCCAGTACAAAAGATTGCACGGCTACACTCGTGTGCCTGAAAGCATGGAATTATAAACTAATCAATCGGGATTCTAAACGGCTGAATGCAATTATTAGTAACTTATTCGGGGCATGTTGCTGGATAATCGTACACTGGCAGAAACAGTGCTTTAGACTTTCTCAAAGTGAGAACGATAATCCTTCGGCGCATCAGCTAGTTTGCTCAATGGCGCAGGTTTATCGTAATAAAAACCTTGAAACTGATTACATTGATTTTCTGCTAAGTAATCTTGCTGAAATTGATTTTCAACACCTTCTGCACATACGCTTAATTTAAGGCGCTTTGCCAAATCAATAATACTTTGAGTCACTAGCCGACTTTGAGTAGACGAATCGAGTTCTTTGACAAACTCACGATCGATTTTCAGCGTGTCTACACTCATTTGAGTAAGGTAGCTGAGCGACGAGTAACCCGTGCCAAAGTCATCGAGAGCAATTAAGCACCCCAATTGATGTACTTTGTTAATAAACTGATTACTGACCTTAAAACTTTCTAAAAAAGCAGATTCAGTCACCTCAAACTCAAGGTTTTTCGGGCTAACTTTGTATTCTTTAATCGTATCTACCAGATATTGATATAAACCTTTATCGTGAAGGTCATGCGCCGACAGGTTTATCGACACACGGATATCGGCTGACTTCATCGCTTGGATCTGAGCCAGCTCCTTACAGACTTGCTTAACCATCCAGGCAGTAATCTTCCTAATCTTACCGCTGTGCTCAGCTATCGAAATAAACTCTACCGGTGAAATATTACCGAATGTAGGATGCTCCCACCTGATGAGCGCTTCATAACCTACAATCGTGCCCCGTTGGTCAACTCTGGGTTGATAAAACGCTTTAAATTCGTCTCGCTCTAAGCCATTCAAAATACTGTTGGCAATTTCCAAGCGACGCTTCGTCCCTTCATTCATGTCATCGGTAAACACGGTATACGTGCCTCGGCCATCAGTCTTAGAGCGATACATCGCAATATCCGCGTTGCCCACTAGCTGTGACAAATCGAAGTCAACATCCGAGGCATTGGCAATACCGATGCTTACTGACATCTGCAATTCTATATCGTCTAATATGACCGGCGCTTCCATAGCCTTAAGCAAACGCTCGGCAAGCATCACTGGGCTGGCAACCGAGTGAGCCTCTTTGTCTGGCACAATCAGGAATTCATCACCACCTAAGCGGGCAAATAGGTCGCCCTCTCGCAATACCGTTTTTACTCGCTCTGATACAGCAATCAACAAACTATCACCCGTTTCATGTCCAAGAGAATCATTCACATTTTTGAATCCGTCGAGATCAAAGAACAGGAGCGAGATTTCTTGTTTCGAGCGTTTAGCGCGAGACAGTTCTAAACGCAAGTTATCTAGCACGAATTGTCGGTTTGGTAAGCCCGTTAGACTGTCGAAGTTAGCGAGTTTAGACATTAGCTTCTGCTGCTCAATCAACTGATCGGTAGTCGCTTGGTTTTTGTCTAATTCTTCGCTGATGGTGTCCATCATCGCGTTGATATTTCGCTTCAAGGTAATCACTTCTTGAGTACCGGTAGGCGTAGCACGCAACTTATAGTTATTTTCATCTCTTACGCGTTTGGTAAAATCGGTGAGTTGTATGACTGGCCACGTAATACGATTGATTAACCATACAGTGATAAATAAAGAGACCATCATCACGAGTAGCACAAGTGGCGCTAATGTTGTTAATAGCTCCTCTCTATTTGAAAATATCTGGCTAGAAATATCACTGATGACCACTAAATATGCAGTTTGCCCACTCTGCAAAGTCACCAAGGTTGTGGTAAGCAATTCATTGTGGGTTTCAAAGGAGCCAAGCGGTGGTTCGTTAGGCAGCTCTTCTATCGACTGTGCAGCGAGTGATAAATCAGCAACAGGAAATTTGCTTTTGTAGCTAGCTAAAACGGTGCGGTCAGCAGTTTTCAACTCAGCCATGACAACGTTTGGATATAGCTCAAAATACGCCATCACGTCACTTAATTGACTTTCAGATGCCTCTACTTTATTGAGTGTTTTCGCAATACTTCGGGTAACACCCAGTGCCCCCTTTTTAGCTACCACTGTGTATGACGATTCGCTTTCATTTAGGGCTACAGCTAGAACCGTCAAAGACGAAAGGATCACAACACTGATAACAATAACAATCAATGAAGATTGAATACTCTTAAACATCTACTGCATACCCTCCTGTGAAAACGCTCTCCATATCAAACACTAAGGTTTTATCGCACCGTTGTCACTATGGTCGAATTTTAACCACAACGCAATAATTTATTGAAATATACAAGATCAAGCAAAACAAATGACATGTTCGATTTCTAAATGGATCCCAAAACTTTCACCAACTGCGTGGTCATGATGGCTGGGAGCCAAGCAAAGCAGCGTCTCATTGGAATTCTCAAGTTGTAGCCGATACATGATGTGCGCACCTCTGAATGAACGCCCTACCACCTGAGCTTTTAATAAGCTTTCATCTTGATGCCGTAAATCATCAGGTCGCACCAATAGCTTCCCTTTGATGCCTTCTGCGAGCGGTTTCCCGGGCTCGAGAGGAAAGCTTCCCAAGTGCGTATCAATAATCAATTGCTGATTTTCTTGCCTGATCGTACCTTCTATAAATGTACCTTCACCAATAAACTTCGCCACAAATTCTGTCGCGGGTTCATGATAAAGCGCATAAGCCGTATCCCACTGATGACAAACATGATCTTGCAATACAGCAATTTTATCAGCCATAGCAAACGCTTCTGTTTGATCGTGGGTAATTAACAATGCTGTGATGTTTTGTTTTTTTAACAGGCTTCGTATTTCGCCTGACAAGCGCTCACGCAGTTCGGGGTCAAGACTAGAAAATGCTTCATCAAGAAGCAGCAAATCTGGTTTGGGCGCTAATGCTCTGGCAATGGCAACTCGTTGTTGTTGTCCGCCCGACAATTCATGGGGATATTTGTGCGCATAATCCTGTAAGTCTACCAGCGCCATTGCACTGTCAGTCAATGTTTTGCGCTCTTGCTTATTGATTTTCTGCAATCCATAAGCAATATTTTTTTCAACGCTCAAATGCGGGAATAAAGCAAAATCTTGGAAAATAACCCCTACTTTCCGCTCAGCTACTTCGATATTTACCAATTCATCACAAACGGTTTGCTCGCCAATAGTAATGCAGCCGGACTCAGGCTTTTTGAAGCCAGCAATAGCGCGTAACAAGGTTGTTTTACCGCAGCCTGATGGACCAAGGACACATCCAATTTCACCCTGAGCAAGTGACAGCGACACATTATGAAGTACAGTATTGTCGCCGTAACTGAGTGTAAGGTCTCGAATATCAAGCATGTTTTTTCTCTATTTGATTCAAGGTTCGCGTTAACAATAGCACCGGAAGAATGCCGACGAGTACAATCGTGATAGCTGGCAAAGCAGCATCGATTAAGCGCTCATCTGAAGCCAGTTCGAAGGTTTTCACCGCTAAAGTATTGAAGTTGAATGGCCGTAACACGAGCGTCGCTGGCAATTCTTTTAATATATCCACAAATACCAGTAAACACGCGCTTAGCAGGCTAGCCGACAATAAAGGAATATGGACTTTGAATAAGGTTTGTAAGCGCGTGTCGCCGAGTGTGATAGCAGCTTCATCCATACTTGGTTTAATACGTTGAATACCGGCCTCTGTATTGTGCAAAGCGACACTCATGAAACGAATAGTATAAGCAAAAATCAAAGTGACAATAGTGCCAGAAAAGACTAAACCGGGTTGGACATCAAAAAAGTGCTTGGTAAAGAGGTTTAATTTGATATCTAGCCAGCCAAGAGGGATAAGCACGCCAATTGCAATAACGGTACCTGGCATTGCATAGCCCAAACCAACAAATTGAACAACGGAACGGTTTAGCTTTGTTGCTTGAAGCCGTTTGGCATAGCTAAACATTAAGGCGAGTAGCACGATAACCACGGTACCAATGGCTGCAAGCATAGCTGAATTCAAGGCATATGACGGGTACTCACCTAGACTGCCAGCATCAGTATAGGCTAAAGCCCAGACCGCGAGTTGAATAAATGGCACTATGAAGCCAAATATAAGCGGTAAACTGCACAACAAAAGGACTGTTGTTCCTTTCCCGGTGCTTAGCTTAAGCGCCTGAGTCCCTGTACCCTGCCGCGATGAATATGTTTCAGCACTTCGCCGGCTTTGCTTTTCAAGCACTAACAAAGCAAAGACAAACATACACAGTAAACCTGATAGCTGCGATGCCGCTTGGATGTCACCCATCCCGAACCACGTGCGATAAATGCCGGTGGTAAAAGTACTGACTCCAAAGTACTCAACGGTTCCGAAATCGGCTAATGCTTCCATCATCGCCAGCGCTGCCCCCGTCATAATAGCGGGTCTTGCTAATGGTAATGCCACCTGCAAGAAATGTTGAAATTTTGAAACACCGGCAAGCACGCTGACTTCACGGAATTTCTGCGCCTGTTCAGCAAATGCGGTTCGAGCCAAGATATACACATAGGGGTACAAAACCAGTGCCATCATGATGATTGCTCCTGGCAACGACCTTACCTCAGGGAACCAATAATCCTGTTTACCGAGCTCAAACCATGTTCGCAACGTTGATTGTACAGGACCAGAGAAATCAAGTAGCCCAGTATAAGTATAGGCAATGATGTATGCGGGCATAGCCAGAGGTAAAAGAATAAGACGCTGAAGCCAGATCTTGCCGACAAAATCGTAGCTCACAACACACCAAGCCAGACCGGTACCTAATAAGGTAGCCCCGAAGCCAACACCAAGCGCGAGGACTAATGAATTGTAAATATAGCCGCTTAATACCGTTTCACTGAGATGAGTCCAAACAGCAGTGTCCAATGAATAAAAACTCAGGAGCACAACAAAAATTGGCAGGCCAATGATTAGGCCTGCCAATACTGTATAAAGGGAGAATGCCGACGCTTTTAATTGCATTCGGCGATCGAGCCTAACGCCATCCAGCGCGGTCCATCAACATAAGTGCTTTCGCATTTGTTTCACCTACTTTGGTTAGCGAGACTTCTTGTGCTTTAAACTCGCCCATTTCCTTCAGCGTATCGCTCCATTCTATGCCTTCTTTTATAGGATACTCATGGTTTGTGTCTGCATACCATGACTGAGCTTGGTCGCTCAACATAAACTGAACCAGCTTTTTTGCTTCGGCTGTGTTTGTCGCATGCTTGGCGATGCTAATACCTGAGATGTTCACATGAGCACCAGCGCCCGCTTGATCCGGCCAAAATACAGCAACTTGCTCAGCCACTTTGCGAGTATCTGCATCTTCGGAATTCAGCATCCCAGCTAGGTAATAGGTGTTAGCAATCGCAATATCACACTCACCAGCAACCACGGCTTTGATTTGGTCGCGATCACCACCTTTTGGGGAACGTGCAAAGTTTTCAACTAAACCCTCGGCCCAAGCTAACGTTTTTGCATCGCCCTGTGTCTGGATCATGCCAGAAATCATTGACTGATTATAAATATTGTTTGAAGAACGGATACAAATACGCCCTTTCCATTCTTCATTAGTAAGGCCTTGCATCGTTGATAGTGTTTCAGGGACAACTCTGTCCTTTGCGTACATGATGGGTCTTGCACGCAGTGTCAATGCTGTCCAATGTTCGTCTTCATCGCGCAAGTAAGCTGGCACGCTACTCTTCACAATATCGTCATCATTAGCTTGTGTAATGCCCATTTGCTTGGCTCGAACTAAGCGGCCGACATCTGTCGACACAAGCACGTCAGCAGGACTAAATTGACCTTCAGATTTTATTCGCGAAATAAGTGCGTCAGCATTGCCCGTAATCAAATTGACTTTTATACCAGTTTGCTCAGTAAAGTCGTCAAGAATCGGCTTGATCAACGCTTCTTTACGAGCGGAGTAGACGTTCACTTCAGCAGCGATGCTAGTTGCCGTAAAAAATGTTGCAAACGAAGCAACAAGTAACATTTTCGTTTTGTTCATCACTTTCATCTAGGCAAATACCCCTTTTTTATGTTATTCAGTTACTTACTGATAAGTTCAACGCCTTTCATTTGTATTTGAATAGCGATACTTAGGATTACGACAAGTGTAATTGATAATAGTTCTCAATTGCAATACTACAGGGTAATTACTTTAAGTAACTTTCACTACGTCGTGTTTATAAAAAGTGTTCAATAGCAATGGTATTAGCCATAAGATATACTCAATGCCATGACAACTAACGAAATATCTGTTTTTTGACAATGAATGATTCAAGATTAGTGTATTCGACCGATACAGGTAGAATAAAAGAAACAAATAATACTCAAAGTGATGCCCCTAAAGGCGATGGCATTGTTCGCATTCGCAAAGAAACTAAAGGGCGAAAAGGCAAAGGAATGAGTATTATAGATGGCTTGGCCATGAACGATGTAGAACTGAAAGCATTGTGCACACAATTAAAAAAACAATGTGGGTGCGGTGGTTCGGTTAAGGATCATAAGATCGAAATTCAAGGCGATGTTCGTGACAAGCTAAAACAACTATTAGAAGCTAAGGGAATGCGAGTTAAGTTAGCAGGCGGCTAAACCTACTTTGAGCGAGAGAAACTGAAGCAATGCATAAACTTTCTATATCAGATTTACACATAATATTGGTGGAGCCTTCCGACACCCAAAGCAAGATCATCAAGACCTTGTTGTTGGGCGAAGATGTACAAACAGTTGATGTGGTAAAGACAGTCAGCGAGGCTAAAGCAGCCATTAGTGCCCATGGTGCTGATATTGTGGTGAGCACGATGTATCTTGCTGATGGTAACGGACTGGATATTATCAAGTTTATCAAACAGGACGAAAGTACTGCCTCTATTCCATTCATGCTTGTCAGCAGTGAGAACAGTCTGAGCAAGTTAGATGAGTTCAAGCAAGCCGGTGTTGCTGCGATTTTGCCAAAACCGTTTGAACCAATTCATTTATCCAGAGGCTTAAACGCCAGCTTGCAGTTGATTAATACCGATGAGCTCAACTTGAACTTCTTCGATGTTCAAGATGTCAGGGTACTCGTAGTAGATGATAGTCGACTCGCGAGGAATCATATTCGCCGAGTCCTAGAGGGAATGGGCTTGAGTAAATTAAAAGAGGCAGAAAATGGTGCGCATGCGCTGACAATGCTTAAAGACCATGAATTCGACCTTGTGGTAACCGACTATAATATGCCTGAAATGGACGGTCGAGAACTATCAGAGTTCATACGCTTCAACCCAGCAACCACTCACATCCCAATCATCATGGTAACTTCAGAGTCTAGCTCTAGTCCTCACATGGCGAACATACAGCAAACTGGTGTAAATGCGCTTTGTGATAAACCATTTGAGTCTGATGAGGTGAAAGCAATGCTAATCCGTTTGTTGGATTCTGAGGGCGAATAGCCCCTAACAAGCTGTTTCATCAAATTTTTAGGATAATTTTTAATAAATTTTGCTTATTTTAGGAAATTTCTTCTTTAAGCCGTTGACACCATCCCATCACTTTCATACATTTCATGTAGCGTCATCACAGCATTTTTTTGATGACGCATATATATCAAAGTGTCTTTACCAAATAGCTTTCGTGAGCAAACATTTGGCAATATCCGTTTTCTCCAAGGAGCTACAGTGCCTAAGCAAGAATTAGAAGAGATTCGCGTAAAAATTACCGATCTGGATTCTCAATTACTCAGTCTACTTTCTGAACGTCAAGGTTTGACCAATCAAGTAGCTGAAACAAAGATTAAAAACCATATTCCGGTGCGTGACCAAGCGCGGGAAGAACAACTTCTGGTTCGTTTAATTAAACAAGGCCAAACATTTGGCTTAGATCCTCACTATGTGACTCAACTCTTTCACGTTATCATTGAAGATTCTGTATTAAATCAACAGGCGATGCTAGCGCGTTGGGCAAACCCTAGTAGTGAAAAACCACTGAACAGAGTCGCCTTCCTGGGTGACAAAGGTTCATACAGTTATCTCGCGACACAAAAATATTTCTCACGTCGCCCAGGTGAACTCTTAGAGATAGGCTGCCAAAGTTTCGCTGAAATTATTAATAAGGTAGAGTCAGGTGAAGCTGACTACGCCGTACTCCCTATCGAAAACACTTCATCTGGCAGTATCAATGAAGTTTACGACCAACTCCAACATACACGTTTGAGCATCGTAGGTGAATTAACCCACCCTATTAAGCATGCACTTTTGGTTTCTGAAGGCGTTGACAGTAATGAGAGTGGCAAAATTAAAACGCTTTACGCTCATCCTCAAGTATTTGCTCAATGCAGTCACTTCCTTGCTGAACTTGGCAATGTTGAAGTAAAACCCTGTGATAGCACCTCAGCTGCCATGATGATTGTTAATGAAATGAACTCAAGCGAAGTGGCTGCTATTGGCAGTGAAGCTGGCGGCGCTTTGTATGGTTTGAAAGCAATAAAATCAAACTTGGCTAATCAGAAAGAAAATCACAGTCGTTTTATTGTCGTCGCGAGTGATTCGGTTAAGGTACCGTTGCAAGTACCAGCAAAAACAACCTTAATCATGTCTACCGTTCAAAAGCCTGGGGCGTTAGTCGAAGCGTTGTTGGTATTGAAAGAAAATCAAATCAATATGACTAAGTTAGAATCGCGACCGATCACGGGTAACCCGTGGGAAGAAATGTTCTATTTAGATGTTGAAGGCAATATTGAAGACGGCCCCATGCAGCAAGCTATGGAAGCACTTCGTGGAATGACACGTTACTTTAAAGTGCTTGGTTGTTATCCTGTGGAAGAAGTCAGCCCGACTAAAGTGGCTGCTGTAAACGCCTTAATGGAATGAACTTAAAGTAAGTTGATCGACAGCTAATTGGTAGGGATAAAGTTATACTTTGAACCTACCAACCATGCTGTTTGTTCTCTCTGCAATTTCTGCCAACTCGTTAGCCGCATTACTAGTTTCCTTTGCGCCACTTTCAACATCTAATGCCATATCACTGATCTTAGTGATACTTTCACTGACAGAATTTGACGCTGCGGTTTGTTCTTCAGTCGCATTTGCTACAACTTCTGCAAGATCTTGAAACTCTTCTAGAGCAGATGACAATTCAGTAAGCGCACTGGTCACAGTATCGACCAGATCAATCCCTTTATCCGCGGCAGTAACAGCAACTGCCATTGACTCAACGCTGCGGTCTGATGAAGAAGTCATACGCTCAACAATTTTAGTTATTTGCACAGTATTTTCTTGTGAACGAGTAGCTAAAGTGCGAACTTCATCAGCAACAACTGAAAAACCCCGTCCTGCTTCTCCAGCCCGAGCTGCTTCAATTGCGGCATTTAATGCAAGTAAGTTAGTTTGATCGGCAATACTGGTAATTACATCCAGCAGATTTGTTACTTGGCTAACCTCGACTTTTAATGATTGAATAATCTCACTTGACTCTTTGATCAAGGAAACTAAATCTCTAATGTTCTGTACTGCATAGTCTGTTTTACTCAGGTTTTCTCGCAAGCCTTTTTTCGCTAGCTCACTATTTTCGCGATTCTTAACGACTGTTTTCGATATCTCAACAATAGATGCGCCCAACTCTTCTACTGCTGAGGCAACAGCATGAGTTTCCCCTCTTTGCTCGCTAGTAACATATTCGCTTTGGTTTGTTGTAGCAGACAATTCTTCTGCAGCTGATGCAAGCGCCATACTATCTGTCTTAATCGACGAAATAATATCGTGCACCTGACCAATAAAAACATTAAACGCCATCAACAAATTATCAATTTCTGAAATACCACATTTTTCTAATCGTATTGTTAGATCACCATCACCAGATGTTAGGTCTTCACAAATAAGCCCTACATTTTCGAGTGGTTGAGTGGTTTTTTTCGTCAAAATATAGCCAACTAAACTCGAGATTATAATAACAATAAACATAATGATGATTATGAACTGAAGCAAAGTGCTGCGGATCTCAGATGCGGATTGTAGGGCTTCATCAACGTCAATTTCAGCCATTAGAGCGATGGTTTGATCGCCAAATTTGATTGGCAGATACGATGAAAAAACATCAACTCCACGATAATCTTTTATCGTATTAAAACCACTGTTTCCGTTAAGAGCAGCTCGCGATGACTTAGTATCTACCGGCTGATTTCCAACAGATGTGCCAGATAGTTTTATAGCAGCTGCCGCATTGGGAAAGTTACCTTGAATCGCTGTAAGATAAGTTTTTTCATCTTCGAGGAAAAAACGACTCTCGGTTAACAATAAATTATTTGAAGTAGATAGGTACGTTTCCCCCGATAAACCATAGCCTTGCTCAACCCATTGTTTTTCTCGTGTTAAAACATTATTGATACGGTCTAGAGGAAGTTGATAAATCATCACCGCAATTATTTTATTGTTGTTGTAAACTGGTGCAGAGATAAAACCCGCCATTGCGTCATAGGATGGCGAATAGGGTGAAATTTCAGAATAGAACACTTGCCCTTCACTGGTTGCTGACAGTGCTTTTTCATAGGCCACGCCAAGCCCTGTTTTAGCGTAAGCCCCTGTTTTCAAATTAGTAGCAAAATCTAATTCTTTGTATACGCTATACACGACATCACCGCTTTCCGCACTTACAATAAAAATATCGTAATATCCGAACTCTTGAAGAAAGCGCCGAAATCCTGTATGGAAACTCTCATGTGCTCTTGCATATGCAGAGTTATTATTAGGTCTGCTCAACCCATCTTTATTGCCTAGGTCAAAACTAGATGCAGCAATAAAATCATGCTGAAATGCCACAGCAGTATCGTCTAAGCTATTAATGAGCTTACTTGTGTTCTGATAAGGTTTGCCATTGCGATTTTGATATACGCTAGAAAAATCGTTTTCATAGTAGTCAACAAGAGCACGTTTTTCAGCGCTTGAGATGCTGCCACGCTCACTCAAATAGCCGGGAAATGAAGCAAGAAAGGTCTTTGCAGCATCTATGGTTTGTTGATCCTGCGATACAACCTTAAGCTGCGAGTGCATTTGACTAAAATAGGTATTGATAGCTTGTGCAGTGCTGACAGCTTCTGCAGTAAGTTTCTGTTTGGCTGCTTTAGTCAAAGCGCTTTCAGTCACGCTGGAAGTGACAACAATAGTTAAAATAGATAAGACTAGCAATGAACCAACCACCAAACTTAATATGGTAGCCAAAAAACGAAATTTTAATGACATGGTTTTTCCTGATTTGTAGATTCTAAAAACGCTAATATCAACTAGATTTACTTAGCACTAGCTTTCGTTAATCAGGTTTTCCTTAATAATTGGCTATCATCTGCTGATAAAAGTAGTTGCTTGCTATCCATAAGACACTGTTTGGCATAGTCACCAAACCACTCTTTTGTTTCGTTAAACTGTTGAATAAATGCTTGTTTATCATGTGTTTCAACGAGTTTAAGTGCTTCACCAAATCTCGTATGGAAACGCTTTAATAAAGCCAAGCCTTCTTCTTTGTTGAATATAATATCGGCATATAAAACAGGTTCTTGAGCAAAAAGCCTTCCCACCATAGCAAGTTCTAAGCGGTATATTGGAGAACTGAACATCAGGAGTTCTTGTAAGTTTGGATCTTCTTCTTTTAAATGTTGCCCGTACACAAAGGTACTGAAATGACGCATGACTTGTATGAATGCCATTGCGCTATCATGCGATTGGCTAGATGAACGATGAAGCACCGCTCCCCAAGTTCGCATTTGCTCTAACAACCACTCGTAATTATCAGACATGCGACCGTCACACACCACTACAACTTGTTTAATCATACCAGGTGTATCAGGGCCAAACATCGGGTGTAAGCCAACCACAGGACCCGCATGCGCATTGAGCATAGCTTGCAATGGCTCATCTTTAACACTGGTAATATCGGCTAAAATACACTGTTTTGGCAGTGCATTGAGCTTTTCAATAACACCAATAGTCAATTTGATAGGCACAGCCACAAGAACCAAATCGGCATTTTTGAAAATGGCGTCAGCACGCTGCCAATCATCCTTTTCCATTACCTCTACAACGTAATCACTCTGCCTGAATAAATCGACAAACACTTTACCCAACGCGCCTGCACCACCAATAACAACCACTTTTTGGATATCAGGGTTAATGCACAAGTAATTAGCATGCTGCGAGCGATAAGACTCACGGATAACGCGACGTAAAACATCTTCAACAAGGTCGGCTGATACAGATTTCTGCTCAGCCTCTTGACGTCGAGCCGCAATCATTTCTGCCTCTCGACTAGGCACATAAATGGGCATACCAGTCTGACTTTTCAGCTCGCCCACTTGACTTGTGAGTGCATTTCGACGCTTCAATAGCTCGATCAGCTCACTATCAATTTCGTCGATACTGTTTCGCAGTTGACCTAGCTTTTTATCTGATTCTGACATGCCTACTTCGTTATGCTGTTAAGCGCTTTGATTGACGCATTGGTAAAACAGTGATGAGTCTATCACGAGTTTGAAGAATCAGATCATGAGTTTGCTCCCAATCGATGCATCCGTCTGTAATCGAAACACCGTACTCCAAATCAGCAAGTTGCTTGTTTGTTGAACTTTGGTTTCCAGCTTTTAGATGACTTTCGAGCATGATCCCAATAATCGATTGGTTACCTTCAAGGATTTGATTCACCACGTTTTGAGCCACTAAAGGTTGGCGTCGAAAGTCTTTAGCGCTGTTCGCATGACTACAGTCGACCACTAGACTTGAGTTGATGCCAGCGCTGTTGAGTTCAGTTTCACAATCCGCCACACACACAGAGTCATAATTGGGCTGTTTACCGCCACGCAGAATGATGTGGCCGTCAGGGTTTCCTTGGGTCTTGATGATGCTGACTTGCCCTTCTTTGTTGATACCCATAAAACGATGACCTGATGCAGCTGATTGTAAGGCATTGATAGCAATACCCAAGGAACCATCTGTGCCGTTCTTGAAGCCAACAGGCATAGACAAGCCGCTGGCCATTTCACGGTGAGTTTGAGACTCCGACGTTCTGGCACCAATCGCTGCCCAGCTGAACAGTTCAGCCAAATACTGTGGGCTAATTGGGTCAAGCGCCTCTGTGGCTACTGGAAGGCCTAAATCTGCCAACCAAATAAGTAATTCACGCGCTTTTCGCAGGCCGGCTTCAATATCAAAAGTATCATCCAAGTGTGGGTCATTGATCAGGCCTTTCCAACCTGTAGTCGTTCTCGGCTTTTCGAAATACACTCGCATCACGATATACAAGGTATCTTTACTTGATTCGTGCAACTCTTTTAGTTTGAGCGCATATTCTTTCGCAGCTTCAACATCATGAATAGAACATGGACCACACACCACTAACAGGCGATGGTCGCTACCATGAATGATATCGGAAATTACTTTTCGAGAGGCAATTACACCCTCTAATGCCTCTTGGCTAACAGGCAATTCAGCCGATAGTTCATCGGGAGTAACGAGCACTTCTTCTGAAGAAATATGAATATTGTTAACAGTATCTTTTTGCATTATTTGCTCTTTTATAAAGAAAACTACTTAAAGCTTTGAATTGAAAAAATCATACATTTTCTGGTGAGACGAAAAGAACGTGTGAGGGCACGAAAACAAAGGGTTTATTGCTACCGAATCAAAACGTAAATTTATGTTTACACTCAAAAATATCTAAAGTAAATGGTTGATTGACTTTTTAACAAACTATTAAATTTGATTCAAGTTAAACCTACCGAAAATCCCGAAAAACTTGGGCTATAACGAAAAAAGCGGCCATCATGACCGCTTTTTTCATTTAACGTGCCTATTTGTCGGCTTATCCTGCTGGATATACATAACTCGCTTGTATACCGAGAGGAATACCAATGGCCCAATAAGCAAGTAAGAACAGAGTCCATGCTATCAGAATGGTAACACTAAACGGCAGCATGAGTGACAGCAACGTTCCTATCCCAGTAGACTTCACATAACGCTGACAGTAGACCACGACCAGGGGGAAATAAGGCATCAAGGGTGTGATGATATTCGAAGAACTATCACCTAAGCGATATGCCGCCTGAGTCAAATCAGGTGAAATACCTAATTGCATTAACATCGGTACAAATATTGGCCCTAATAAGGCCCATTTAGCAGATGATGACCCCACGAATAGGTTAACAAACGCGGTCAACATGATTATACCCACGATAGTTACCATGGCTGGCAGCGATAGGTTCTTTAGGAACTCTGCCCCATTTATCGCCATTAATGCGCCAAGATTGGACTTGCCGAAGGCATCAATGAATAAAGCACAGAAAAAAGCCATTACAATATAGTAGCTCATACCCTGCATTGCCTTGGTCATGCTATCGATCATATCTTTGGTGCTACTGTACGTACCTGACATGTACCCATAGATGACACCTGGCAGTAAAAACAGTAAGAAAATCAACGGTACGATAGACTGCATGATAGGTGCGCCATACTGCGTTAGCTCTCCGTTTGCATCACGCATGGGTGATGTTTCAGGAATTAACACCGCTATTAAAATGCCAATCCCGGCTAACATCGCTAAAGAAGCGACACGCAATGCTTTTACTTGTTTCTTGCTTAAGTCTTCAAACTTTGGAATGTCTTTTGGATCACCATCCACTTCAACATCTTTAAGCCTTGGCTCAATCACTTTGTCTGTTAAGTACCAAGCGATACCCACAATTAACAATGTTGATGCCGAGTTAAAGAACCAGTTGTTTAATGGATTTACCTGTATATCGGGGTCTATGAGCTGTGCTGCGCTTTGTGTAAAAGACTGCAACAATGGGTCTATTGCCGATGGGATGAAGTTGGCGCAAAAACCACCACTTACGCCTGCGAAAGCCGCTGCAATACCTGCCAAAGGATGCCTTCCCATTGCATAGAAGATAACTCCAGCTAAAGGAATAACTAGGACGTAACCGGCATCAGTTGCCGTATGACTTATAATTGCCACCAACACCACCATCGGGGTCAGCAGAGAACGTGGTGTCCAATCTAGCATCCGTTTGAGGCCTGCACTTATAAAGCCCGAATGTTCAGCAACTCCCACACCTAACATAGCAACGAGCACAACACCCAAAGGTGCGAATCCAGTAAAGATACCCACCATTCTGCTGAGGAAATCGGCCATTGCTGCACCAGTGAGCAAATTTTTCACTTCAATCGCTTCACCGGTTCGAGGATCCAAAGCCTCAAAGGTCATTTGGGAAAATATGGCAGAACATACCCAAATAATGATTAAACAGATGAAAAAGATGATGGCGGGATCAGGTAATTTGTTACCAACGCGCTCAACTTTATCAAGCGCTCTGGTTACCCAGGTTGACGATGCCTCTTGCATAGGTATCTCCGTTTTTATTATTTTAGTTTTTATTTTTTGCAGGAAGCGTTTAACCGCCCTACTAACCTGTTGTAATTTATTGCGATATTATTTTAGTGCTGTTTGATCAAAAAAACCATATTAAAGTGGGCAAATCATGGTCACATTTAATCATATTCCGCAAAGCAATGTGAACAATCCAAGATAGGCCAATTTAAGCACTCAGATCATTTCTATCCTAGTGTATATCATGTGCATTCTGCACAGGTATAAAAATAGAGTAAGTTACTTGCAGTTCTCGCAGCTACTAGATGGCCGCGACATTGTTCAAACTCAAAGAACATTCACTCTTATTACCTTGTTAACACACGCTCAGTTGATAGAGAGTGTGAATAATAACTGTACAAAGAATATCGCGAGTTTTTTCCGCTATACCACTCCTATAGCTGATCCTAGGTATTGATCTTAAAATTTATTGCAAAAAGTGTTTGACTAAATATCACACAACAATATACTGTACATATAAACACGTATAATCATATTGAGGTGATACAAATGAATACATCATCATTTATTGACACTATTACTACTGCTAACATGACGCCATATTTTATTAGTACAACCCATAAAAGCACTGGCCTGAAAAGCATTGACCAGCTAATTTCACGCCATACGATCAGCTTAGCAACGCAGGAAGGTCTATTGGCGGAAAACCCGTTCCAGAAATCATTGGTACTGTATGGCCAAGACCAACGTTTGGACTATATGAAACTGCCGCCCTGCATGTATATGATTATTGCAGCAGCATCGACTGACGAAAAATTTACGATACATCGCTTCTATTTGCCTTACAAAAACGGTATTCGATTCGCCACATACTTATTAAATGCTGAGGGGGAAGTGATTGAAAGTGTTTGTTACCAACGTAATGCGAAGTACTTGGCTGCGTTCAAAGTCATTCGAGCCGAAATTAATATGGCAGCAAACATGCAAGAGGAAATAGCAGCTTAGCGGTCGTCTTGCATCAATATATCTAGCTTCGTTTGAGCGCGCTTGGGGTTATTAAGATCACTTATCTCTATCATCTCACACTCATCACGGATCATTTCGCTCACTAAGCTTGGATAATGACGGCAATCTTCAGGACGATTTAGGTAAATACCACAAGTATACTTTATAGCTGAATTGGCAGAAGCTGGTTTTTCCACCTCAAGAAACGGGCATTGCTCCATTGGCTCCCCCGTATTAGGATCAAACCAAACTTTACCCTCTTTTACATACGCAAAAATTTCAGGTTCAAATAACTCCCAAAGCGTAATTTCCTCTTTGCTTACCGACAAGTCAGCGCCACCATACTTGATACAGCATTTGCCGCACTGATTACACGCTTTCATAAGAACCTAAACATTGTTTTTTTGCATGCTAACACATTAAGTGCCATTGCTCCCTTATTGTGATTACCACCCTTGTCGTCATTAACGGCCTTGTTGTCATTACCGCCCTTGTTGTCATTACCGCCATTGTTGTCATTACCGCCCTTGTTGTCATTACCGGCCTTGTTGTCATTACCGGCCTTGTTGTCATTACCGTGAAGGCGGTAACCCAGAAGCCCCCCGCCTTCGCGAGGGTGACGGTTGTTTGCGAGGGTGACGGTTGTTTGCGAGGGTGACGGTTATTTGCGAGGGTGACGGTTGTTTTCAAAAACGGATTATTCTAAAAACAAAAAGCCCGCAATTAAGCGGGCTTTTGAATGTTAACGATAACGACAAATTAAAATTAGTTAAGTTTTTCTTTAATACGTGCAGATTTACCTGAACGCTCACGTAAGTAGTACAACTTAGCGCGACGAACAGCACCGCGACGTTTCACTTCAATAGAAGAGATTGCTGGGCTGTGAGTTTGGAACACACGCTCTACACCTTCACCACTTGAAATCTTACGTACAGTGAAAGCAGAGTGTAGACCACGGTTACGCTTAGCGATTACTACGCCTTCGTATGCCTGAAGACGCTCTTTCTCGCCTTCTTTTACTCTTACTTTAACAACTACAGTGTCACCCGGGCCAAATGCCGGAACATCAGTCTTGAGCTGTGCTTGCTCAATTTTTTTGATGATATCTTGACTTACTTTACTCATCAGATCCTCTCATCCTAGTTAACTGTCATCTTGCTGCAACTTCTGTTCAGCTTCTAGCTGTGTCAGAATTTTGTGTTGCTCCTCAGTCAGAGCTAGGTTATTTAATAAATCAGGGCGTCGACTCAAAGTTCTTCGTAAAGACTCGGTCAATCGCCACTGCCTAATTTTCTCGTGATTGCCACTTAACAAAACACTTGGAACCACCTCACCATCTAGCACTTCGGGCCGTGTGTAATGTGGGCAGTCTAATAAACCATTAGTAAAAGAATCTTCCACTGCTGATTGATTATGCCCCAACACATCTGGCAACAACCTCGATACAGAATCCATCAATACCATTGCTGGTAGCTCGCCGCCACTTAAGACGTAATCCCCAATTGACCATTCTTGATCAACTAAAGAATTAATAACTCGCTCATCAATGCCTTCGTATCTCCCAGCAACCAAAATTAAATTCGGTATTTGGGTTAAAGATTGAACCTCAGTTTGGTTCAAGGCCTTTCCTTGTGGCGATAAATATACAACCACGCTATTTTCACCTAATGCTGCTTTAGCATCGGCTATTGCGTCTGTTAATGGCTGCACCATCATCAGCATTCCAGGTCCACCGCCATAAGGTCGGTCGTCAACAGTTCGATGTTTATCTGTGGTGTAATCGCGAGGATTAAACATTGCCACATCAATTATGCCGTTTTTCACTGCTCTGCCGAACACTCCTTGATTCAAGAAAGGTTCGAACATTTCAGGAAATAGCGTCACTACTCCGAAACGTTGCTTAGGTTTCATTAAAAACCTGGGTCCCAGTCCACCGTGATAGACTTAGCCTGCTTATCGACATTCAACACAACTTGGTCATGTAAAAATGGTAATAAGCGTTCTTTTTGACCAAATGCATCGTTGTTCTTTGCTTTTACAAGCATCACATCGTTTGCACCGGTTTCGAACATGTCTTTAACCGTTCCCAAATCGTAACCTTTATCAGTTACCACTTGCATACCGATTAAATCCTTCCAGTAAAAATCGTCGTCTAATTCAGGAAGAACCGAAGTCGGCACAGATATCTCAGCATTTTTTATTTGCTCAGCATCGTCCCGCGTTTCAATTCCAACCAACTTAGCTACCAAGTTTTTACCTTGCTGTCGCCACTGGTCAATTTTTATCTCTTGGTTGCTGCAACCGTTGCCATTTAACTGCCAAGGTGCATAACCGAATATATCTGCTGTGACTTGAGTAAAACTGTTTATTTTGACCCAACCTTTCACTCCGTAAGGAGCACCGATTTTGCCAACAATAATAGTGTCAGACGCTGAACTCATTTTTACCTCAAATCACTGATACAAAAGCGCTACTAAGCAGCAACTTTTGCATCTTTTACCAAGCGAGTAACACGGTCAGATACACTTGCACCTACGCTTACCCAATACTCAACACGCTCTAGGTCTAAACGTAAACGTTCAGCTTGACCTTGTGCAGTTGGATTGAAGAAACCCAAGTTTTCAATGAACTTACCGTTGCGTGCACGACGACTGTCTGCAACAACTACTTGATAAAATGGACGCTTTTTCGCGCCACCACGCTGTAAACGAATAGTAACCATATATGCCTCAAACTCGTTGTAGCGTTACCGTTAACATACCTAGATTCCCGCTACGCTGGAAAAAAGGTGCGCGAATTATACGCCTCACAGCTTAATTTGCAAGGGCTTTCGGTAACTAAAAAGGAAAGAAAGGGAGGAGAAAAATGGGGGCAGAGTTAATTTTTCCCCATCTTAGTTTGATCACCACCTTAGCAATGTAAACCTTCAAACGGCATGGATGCCGTTTGAGAGCGGGCAGGACGCCGTAAAGCGTGTTTACATTGCTAAGGTGGTGGTCAGGCTAAAAAGATGGGGAAGTGAGAAATTAACTCTGACCCCATTTTTGTTTAGCGTGGGCCGAAACCACCGCCCATGCCGCCTGGTCCGCCTGGAGGCATCATGCCACCCATGCCGCGCATCATTTTCTTCATGCCGCCGCCAGACATTTTCTTCATCATTTTTTGCATTTGCGTGAATTGCTTCAGAAGCTTATTCACGTCTTGGATTTGTGTACCTGAACCAGCCGCTATACGACGTTTGCGCGACCCTTTTATTACATCGGGACGTTGTCTTTCACCTGGCGTCATCGAATTAATAATGGCTTCCATTTGGGTAAAGTGCTTGTCGTTGGCTTGATCTTTTATTTTCGCAGTCATGTTACTCATGCCCGGCATTTTATCCATCAACGACATCATGCCGCCCATGTTACGCATTTGCTCAAGCTGCTCTTTAAAATCTTGAAGATCGAAACCTTTCCCTTTCTTCACTTTTTGAGCAAGTTGCTGAGCTTTATTTTTATCTACTTTACGCTCAACTTCTTCAATAAGGCTGAGCACATCACCCATACCTAATATACGGCTAGCAATACGTTGTGGATGGAAAGGTTCTAAGGCGTCTAGCTTTTCGCCCATACCCAGAAACTTAATCGGTTTGCCAGTAATATGTTTAACAGATAGAGCTGCACCACCACGGGCATCACCGTCTGCTTTTGTTAAGATGACACCTGTCAAAGGTAGCGCTTCGTTGAAGGCTTTTGCAGTATTTGCGGCATCTTGGCCAGTCATAGCATCAACGACGAACAAAGTCTCAACTGGCTTCACAGCACTGTGTAGCTCTTTAATTTCATTCATCATTTCAGTGTCAACGGCGAGTCGACCCGCCGTATCGACGATAAGAACGTCGATAAACTGCAATTTAGCTTGAGCAATCGCTCCTTCTACTATATCAATAGGCTTTTGCAATGTTGATGAAGGGAAGAATTCAACATCGACTTCCTCAGCTAAGGTTTGTAGCTGCTTGATAGCAGCAGGTCGATAAACATCAGCACTCACTACCATGACTTTTTTCTTGTCACGCTCTTTTAAGAATTTAGATAGCTTACCGACACTGGTTGTTTTACCAGCACCCTGCAAACCGGCCATCATAATCACTGCCGGAGGAGTTGCCGCTAAGTTCAAACCTTCGTTCTCAGAACCCATGACCGCTTCAAGTTCGCCCTGCACTATCTTAATGAGCATCTGCCCTGGATTAAGACTTTTCGATACTTCAATACCGACGGCACGCTCTTTAACACGGTTAACGAAGTCTTTAACTACAGGTAAAGCAACATCAGCCTCAAGCAAGGCCATACGTACTTCACGCAGTGTTTCTTTAACGTTTTCTTCTGTAATACGGCCTTTACCACTAATGTTTTTTAGCGTTTGGCCTAATCTGTCTGATAAATTCTGAAACATATTAATAATTTGATTTCGCTATAATTACTCTAGAGTATACAATACTTATGTTGCGCATATCGACACTGATTTGATATAAACTGTGCTCAAGTTTAACTTAGGTAAACCAATGGATTTGTCTTTCGCTTTGTATATTCCGACCTTATGCCTTTATTTATGGGCAGGAGTAGCATTATCCAAGGCTTTTTTTGCGACCGAAAAGCAATCAAGTCAATGGCCTGTATATTGTCTAATTGCGGCTAGCATTGGCCACTTAGCACTCATAGTGGCAAGCAACTTGGACAATCAATCCGAACAGTTAAGTATTACTCAGGTTGCGGCTTTACTTGCTTGGCTTGTCACCATTACTATGCTTTTCGCGAATGCCTATATCAAAAACTTGGTTTTTTTACCGGTTGTCAGCTTTTTTTCAGCTTTGTTTATTACTTTGCAAATGTTTGCTCCCCACTCAACCGGGATCCACATAGACATGAGTGCAGGATTGATTAGCCACATTATATTAAGTCTTTTTGCATTTGGTTTGTTAAGCATCAGTTTTTTATATGCGCTGCAACTGGCGTATATCAATTACCAACTTAAGCACAAGCAAATTTCATTATCGAATAACTCGCTGCCGCCCTTAATGTCCGTTGAACATATTTTGAGTAAACTGATGGCGTTTGGCACCGTAGTCTTGGGCATTGCTCTTTTCTCTGGTTTCGTTTTTATTCCGAATATGTTTGCCGACGGCTATGCGCATAAGACAATCCTGTCCAGCAGCGCTTTTGTCATCTATATTGTGGCACTGACCTTGCAACATTTTTACGGATTAAAAGCACGAACATTGGTGACGTATAATTTCATCGGCGTCATTCTATTAACACTCGCCTATTTTGGCAGCCGATTCGTGAGAGAATTCGTCCTATAATGACGCAAAACTCACATTTCAAAATACTTTTTTATTACAGAGGGATCCATTAGTTGGACGTTTCCACAAGTACACTGTTTATTGCACTAGTCGTATTAATTTTGCTATCTGCCTACTTTTCGAGTTCGGAAACCGGCATGATGACGATCAACCGTTACAAACTAAAGCATTTAGCAAACGAAGGAGATGCAAGAGCGCTACGAGTCCAAAAACTACTCGCTAGGCCAGATCGTCTCATCGGTTTAATTCTTATCGGAAATAATCTAGTCAACATCGCTGCAGCTTTAGTTGCAGGAGAAATTGCGTCTCGTTATTTTGGTGAGTTTGGTGCATTTATTGCCACATCCTTGGGCCTAACATTCATCATGCTGGTGTTCGCAGAAGTCACGCCAAAAACAATTGCCGCCCTTTACCCTGAAAAGATAGCCTTTCCAAGCTCCTTTCTCTTATTGCCGTTGCTATTATTGTTAACTCCTTTTGTTATGTTAGTAAACGGGTTTACCAATGGTTTCTTAGCTGTCCTAAGAATTAATCCTGCAGGAGCCGACGGTGACTCATTGTCGCGAGAAGAGCTAAGAACTGTGGTGTATGAAGCCGGAACCATGATCCCAAAGAAACACCAAGACATGTTAGTGAGCATACTTGACCTAGAGAAAGTCACAGCGGAAGACATCATGGTGCCGCGCAGTGATATTTATGCCATCGATATTAACGACGATTGGAAGGATATTCAAAAACAACTCACGCACTCGCAACATACACGTGTACTGTTGTTTAGAGATAGCATCGATGATGCTGTTGGCTTTGTGCATGTTAGAGATGCACTGCGACTTCTATCGAAAGACCAGTTTACAAAAGCGACGATGTTACGAGCAGTAAAGGAGATTTACTTTACGCCTGATTCAACGCCTTTACATACTTTAATGTATAAGTTTCAGGCCGAGCGCGAACGAATTGGCCTTGTCGTAGACGAGTATGGTGACATACAAGGCTTGGTCACCCTTGAAGATATTTTGGAAGAGATTATTGGTGATTTCACGACTTCAATGGTGCCAGACTACAGTAAAGAAGCTATTCCTCAGCAAGACGGTAGCTTTTTAGTCGACGGCAGTGCGAACGTCCGAGAACTCAATAAAGAGATGGATTGGACCTTCCCGACCGAAGGCCCGAAAACCTTAAACGGCTTGATCCTAGAGTACTTGGAAGAAATACCAGAAAACAATATTAGTTTACGCTTGGCGGGCTATCCGATTGAAATCGTCGACATCAGCGGAAACATGATTAAAACAGTGAGAATATTGCCACACTTCTACGCGCAGCCTATGGAAATAGAGGTCATTAGCAAAACTTAGAGAGACGGCGCACTACTTTTTGGGTTTTAAGGGAATAACGTTACTCGACTTTTCGATACGTTTTTCCCTGGCTCGCTGTTTAAAAGCTTCTACTTTTTGATTCAGCGCTTCTAGCTTCTCCATGATATCTTTTAGTTCTTCATTATCCTCAATATCAGAGTCCCGAGCATGGTGCTCCAGCGTCTGGTATAGGGTTAAAGGAAGAGACTTTTTTGACATGGTGGTGATAGCGCTCGCGAATTCAATACTAAGTATAGCTTGTATCGGTAGGCGGCGAGAAATCTAGACTGTTATTACGTCAAACTTTGATAGAACTTCACTTGCTTACCACGACTGTTTTGAGCATCGTAATTAATCATCAAGACGTCAGCAGTATCAAAAATTCTTGCATTGAATCCATGGCTCAACAAGTCACTTAGTAAGCTAACTAATGGCATGTGACTAACAACAAGCATCGTTTGTAACTCAGGCTCAGAAAGAAGATAACCATCGATAAGATCTTGTACTGATGCTGGATTTTGCATAGGTGTTATTGCTGCTGTTTTGACGACCTTTGAAGCGGGCAAATATTCCAACACTGACGCAATTGTCTCCTGAGTGCGCACATACGGGCTCACTAAGACTAAATCTAAGTCAGGCGTTAGCGACATGTCATTTAACGCTGCCTTCATCCACTTAGCGGCGTGCTCCACTTGAGTTACTCCGAAACCTGTTAACTGACGAGAAGTATCGTCTTGCTTATAGGGCTCGGCCTCTCCGTGGCGCATCACAAATATAATCATCAATTTTTCTTCTTTTCGTGTGAAGTTTTTTCGCGGACTGACGCTAACATCTATTCAGGTCGATTAACAATACGTTTTTGGTATATTGTTCATGACGTAGGTCGATAATTCTTTACAACAT
Organism: Brumicola blandensis; assembly: GCF_031846165.1. Taxonomy (NCBI): domain Bacteria; kingdom Pseudomonadati; phylum Pseudomonadota; class Gammaproteobacteria; order Alteromonadales; family Alteromonadaceae; genus Brumicola; species Brumicola blandensis. Next base: position 81,106 of record NZ_JAVRIE010000001.1, on the reverse strand, counting down.
ATACGTTTGAATGTTTTATATTCGGTTAAGGATCAAGGAACTGCATTGTTATTATCAAGACTAGCCGAAAGAGAGTATTTTGCAAACACCCTGCAAAACAAACTTGAATTCGCTCTCATTAAGTGCCCGAAGGCGCCCAAAGCCTCCTTTTCAATCTCCATTGGAATGGGACACTTTAATGATCCTGATAATTGCCCCGGCCTCTCCCATTTACTAGAACATATGCTCTTCACTGGCAGCCATGCTTACACTGATGGTAACTACCTGCATGATTTGTTGCATAAGAATGGAGGGTTCATTAATGCCTGGACCTCTGCTGAAACGTGTAATTTTCATTTTGACTGCCCTCACACAATATTCCACGAGGCATTAGATGTGCTGCTAGATATGCTGAAGTACCCGAATATGTCCTTGAACGGCATTCAGCAGGAAGTTCTGGCTGTCGATGCCGAATTCCAACTTCGTCAACAGGACGATGTTCGACGTTTATACGACATTCATAAAGAAACAGCTAATAGCGAACATCCGTTTACTAAATTTAGCGTGGGAAACAAAGGCATATTTTCTCGTTACAGCGAAAACGAGCTCCAAACGATGTTGAAACAACATCATGAACAGTATTTTATTTCCAGCAATATTAAAGTTGCCATTGTCGCTGAGCAAAGTTGGTTAAATAGTGAAAATATGCAAGCTATCACAGACAAACTCAGTATCTTTGATGACAAGCTTGAAGCGCAGAGTATACCGCAACTTCCAGACTTATATTTAGACGAACATAAGCAAATTCAGATTGAAGTAAAGCCACACAAATTCACGCAAAATTTGATGCTTACTTATTGCTTACCTAACTTATCAACATTGAATCGCAGCAAACCGATACTTTTGCTTAGTCACCTTATAGAAGATAGTAACGAAAATGGCCTTCAATGGCGCTTGAAAAGGCTCGGGTATATAGTCGAAGTCATTGCCAGTGGTGGAATCAATGATAAGCGCCATCAAGATATTAATATTAATCTGCGCCTGACGGATAAAGGGGCAGATAATGTAGAAAATATACTTACCTTGGTGTGTAGTTGGTTCGAATTTTTGCAACAACAAGGAATTGAACACTGGCGTTTTGATGAAAAGGCCCAGCAACTAGCCCTTCAAGTAAAGCACGCACCTAGCCCCTCTGGTATCGATGAGGCTGTTCTGCTTGCAACCCGACTACACGAGTACACACTAGACCAAGCGCTAAGTGTCGATACCGTAATGGACCGTTATGATAGCGATGCTTTCGATGCATTCTTAGCGCACTTCAAACCCGCTAATTTGCGAGTATTCTTCATCCATGAAAATGCTAAGACAGACAAAGTAAGTGCTCAATATGAAGCACCTTATAGCGTGAGAAATCTCGAAGCTTTTGCAGAAAGTAATGCCCAAAATGATTGGTCACTTCCGCAACGCAACCCATATATGAGTGATGATTTTAACATAGTAAAAGCAGAACTTACGGCGAACCAGATTATCAATTTTGAATCTGATGATTTATTGATTAAGTTCACTCAAAACACAGCCTTTAATACGCCCAAAGGAGATTGTTATTTTAGTTTAGAAAGTCCAAACATGATTGGCTCAGCGAGAAATATTGCAATCAAACGCCTCTGGGTCGAATGTATCAGTGAACAATTGAATAACCAGTATAATAGTGCTGAACTCGCTGGCATTCACTTTCGTCTGTACGGACACCAAGGTGGTGTTAGCCTGCATACTAGCGGATTTTCTCACCGACAATTGGTGTTATGTGAAGAGATATTGCGCGCACTTACTCGGGTGAAAGTAACCCCATCGACCTTCCTCACGATGAAGGAAAAGCTACAAAAATCGCTGCAGAACACCTTGTTAAACAAGCCAGTCAACCAGCTATTTTCCGAGTTAAACTGCCTTTACCAGGAAAACACAATCGGTCAAAAATCAATTTTAGAAGAGTTGAACTCAGTATTCTTACCTGAAGTTCAAGCTCATGTAGAAAAATACTTTGTCGAAACTCATGTTGAGGGCCTGGTCGTTGGCAACTGGTCCCTCGAACAAGCAGAAAAATTATTCAAGCGTCTTAAAAATAATGCGATTCACTTTAACAAAGCCCACAAATCAGGTCGTAGAGTAGCTGATTTGCATAAACAAAATATTTGTCTGATGAAAGAAAACCATCATGGTGAACACGCCGTAGTGCACTACTTACAAGCTAAGGACAGTAGCGTAGAGAGCAAATGCTTGTTTGTCGCAATGGAAAAATTGTTATCACCCATTATCTTTGACGAATTAAGAAACAAGCAAAATCTTGGATATTTAGTTGGTTGCGGTTACATGCCTATCAATAAACGACCCGGTATTGCCAGTTATGTACAATCGCCCAATTATCAAAGTGATGTTCTATTAGAAGCTATAGAGAACGTTTTGGAAGATTTTTGTAAGGAGATCGACGACATTGAGCCTATTTTCGACAATTTTATCAACTCTTTGTCAAAGCAGTTTTCCTCAGAAGACACCAATACAACCCAATATGCTCAGCGCCTTTGGTTGGAATTCGAAATAATAGAAGAGCAAAGTGAAAATGCAAACTTCTACAAACAAATCAAGGAATTGTCTTTTGATGAATTTAAAGCGGGTATTCTTGCTTTGCTTTCCTCGACAAACATGAAACGTTCGGTATTTTTAACGACAGCAACTAAAGGTGCGCCTACCAGACTGTCTAACTGCACTTTTGCAAATAGTGTTATAGAACTCAAAAAGTCATGTAAATACGTCTAATCTTTGCGTTAAAGAAGGCTTTCTATTAGCCACTTAAGACTGATCAATTTTCACTCAGCGCAGCTGTGCAAAACTCGACCTATGCCTACTTTTCACCCACATGGCGCACGCATTGGTTAAGTTTTAAGCAAACAAGCCTCCAACACCAATAAACACTTGAGCTACAGCCAAAATTTAGGCATTCTTTGCAAGCGTTTAAAAAATAAAAATAATAAAAACAACTAGGCGGTAAAAATTTTGACTCGCGCCCTTTCCCAGAAATGGCTCATTTTAATGATGCTTATCAGCATGCAGTTTCTGTTTCCAGCGACGGCACGGGTCCTCACCAACCTAAATTTTGAACACCTTTCAGCACAAAACGGCTTTTCTCAAAGCCAAGTCAAACAAACACTTGAAGATAAATATGGTTTCATATGGATTGTGTCGAATGACGGGCTCAGTAAATACGATGGATATAGCAACAAAGTCTACAGTGCTGACGCAGCTAATCCTCGTTCTATTCCAAGTAACAATATCACTCGTATTCTGATAGATAACCAAGACAATTTATGGGTAGCAACTGATCAAGGCTTAGGGGTATACGACTACAACACAGATAGCTTTTCAGTCATCAATAGCGAAAATAGCATCATCAAAGGGAATGAAATTACCAGTCTCGCCAGCGCTTTTGGTAAGGAGATTTATTTCACGGTGCAAAACTCAATGTACCGCATTAGCGCCCAGAGTCGAAAAGTTACACAAGTTATTAGTCAAAGTCCATTTCCAACAAATATCACTTACATCAAAGATGAAAACTCTCGTATTTGGATCAACTCGGTTTATGGCGGTATATATATTTTTGATAAAATATCTAGCCAATTGTTCGACTTAACCAAACAAAACCCATGGAATTTTACACTCCCTAAAGTCAACATCAACAAAATAGAAGTTGTTGGCAATAAGTATTGGATTGCAACGAATCGCGGTTTATTGAGCTTAGATTCAAGCACCAATACACAAGAGTTGCTGAATACTCAAAGCAACCCAGATATGCCATCTGATGCAGTGAACGATATTGTTTTTGACGGTGAAAGCCTTTGGATTGCCAGCAATCGTGGCTTGGTAATTACCGATCGCAACTCAGACATCCATACCATTATCAACCACAACAATGCTTTTTCTAGTGGCTTGCAAGACAGTAACATCACCAGTATTTTTCTTTCTCGTATGGGAACGGCTTGGTTAGGTACTGCAAGTGCAGGTTTGCATAGTTTCCATCCTGCTGCCAGTCCTCTCAAGCTGTATAAGCCTGTTGAGGGAGATAGTAAAAGTTTATCGGGTCGTCAGGTTATCGGGTTCGCGAAATCAAATAATCAAGATATTTGGGCAGCTACTCGCTTAGATGGCCTCAACAAATTCAATCAGAAGCAAGGTTTTTTCACCCAGTTTCCCATTCAAACCAAAGCGATGATCAATGACATTGAGATTGATGCTAACAATAAGGTTTGGCTTGCGTCGAATGATGGGATTCATAGTTACCGCATTGAGAATGACGCTCTAGTTTTTGAAAACCAAATTCACGCAAATAAGTCATTTAGCCAAGTAAGTCTTTTCCAAAACAAGTTATGGGTTTGGCATCAAGACAAAGGTTTGTCGAATATCGACACGACCAATTACGAAGAGAATTTTGTTAGTTTGCCTGCAGACGTATCATCTGCGAGTCCTGTTTTTGCTGATGATCGTGGTCAAATATGGTTACAAACAAACGTTGGTGTAATGATCAGTAATCCTGAATCGGCGCAATTCACGCGTCCTAGTGGTTTAGAAGATTTAGGTAACTTAAAGGTCGTGCATGTATATAGTCATCAAGATGCCTACTGGTTAATCAGTCAAAACAAAGGCATCTTTAAACTGGATAAGGTCAGCCTGACCTTACTTCGCGAAATATCGGGAGAAGATGACAACGCTACAGGCGACATTCGTTCGGCAATTGGCATCGATAATACGATTTGGTATGGCAGTCGACAAGGTATATACAACGTTGATCTAAGCAAAAGTATTATTGTAAAGCGTCGCTCAAAAAGCGCTCTAAGTTTTAACGAACTAAATCGCAAAGCAATCGTCACAACTGAAGACCAAAACCTGCTCATAGGCGGATCTATTGGCATTCATTATTTGCAAACGACGCAAACAAACACCAATAAATATGATGCCCCCATAAAACCCCAATTCTTGGCCTTTAGCGCTCCGGATGTTGATCAATCAGAGAAGCCTATCTCACCTGCTTTCATGTTAAATGACTTCAGTATGGCACACTCAGAAAGCCGTATAAATATTGAGTTTGGTGTAGTAAACAGCATCAATGCTAGTGCAACTGAATATCGTTATATATTGGATGGGCTCGACAAGGACTGGACTTACACGTCGGCGAATAGATTGGCCTCTTATAGTTACTTATCTTTTGGTGACTACATATTCAAAGTGCAAGCACGCATCAACGGTGGAGCGTGGTCAGCCAGCAACGAATTAACTATCGCAGTAGATAAGCCTTTTTGGTTACATACTCGCGCCTTAATTTTCTATGCCTTCTTTATCGTGTTCTTGGTGGTCTATCAGATCAACAAGATGAAATCGCGTAAAACGCGTGATCAAACCCTAACGGAAGATGTTGAACGCTTAACATTGACTCTTTCTTCCAGTGGAGACGAATTATGGGACTGGGATATTATCAGTGGACAAATATATCGCCAAAACACGTGGAATACGATCGACTTCCCACAAGACAGTTTCCGCAGTCATACGACATACGAGAACAACGTTCACGAGAATGATGTTGAACGGTTAACCCAGGCCTTACAAGATCATATCGAAGGTAAAACACAGTTTTTCGAACTTGCCTATAGAGTCAAAACATTCGCGGGTGATTGGGTTTGGGTGCTTGATCGTGGCAAAATTGTCAAACGAGACTCCCACCATAAAGCGCTGCGCATGACGGGCACCTTGAAAAACATAAACCATCTGAAGCAAGCAGAAGAACAACTCAATTTATTTAAAAGCAGTTTTGAGAATATAACAGAAGGTGTTTTCATTGCTGATCATGAGTTTAGGTTCATGTCAGTCAATAGTGCCTACTGTAACTACACCGGTGACACAGTTGAGCAGTCTCTTGCGAGTAAACTGTCATTTAGTCAATACCCTGATGCCTTCACTGAAGAAGTGAAGAAGACGCTGCGCCACAAAGGCACATGGTCTAGTGAAGTGGATGCGATGAGAGCTAACGGTGAAAAATATCAGTTAGAAATGACCATTGATGCTATTCGCAATGAAGACCAGCAGATAAGTCACTACGTAGGTGTATTTTCTGATATAAGCTCTCGCAAAAAAACCGAAAAAGAATTACTCAAATTAGCAAATACTGACCCATTAACAAATTTACCGAACCGTTCGTTCTTCCAAGCGAGTCATGAAAATTTAGTCAGGCGTGAAACACCACATGCATTGATTTGTCTCGACATGGATAACTTCAAGCGAATTAACGATTCACTCGGTCACCAAACGGGTGATTTACTGATCAAGCAGATTGCTCGAAGGCTAAGCAAAATAACGAGTTCGACCTCAACCACCTATCGATTAGGCGGCGATGAGTTTAGTATGTTGATTGAAGCAACCACAACGGTGCATCGTATTTCACACATCGCTCAAGACGTATTAGATGCTCTTTCTCGCCCTTTCTACATCAACAAGCAAGAGTTTGTACTTGGGGTAAGTATCGGTATTGCGACTTATCCTGAAGATGGCTCAACGCATCAAGAGTTACTCAAGAATGCCGACACTGCTATGTATTTTGCTAAGAACAATGGCGGAAGTAATTATCAGTTCTTTAGCGGCGAGATGAATCAGAATGCGGTTAGACAGTTGCAAATAGAGAACCTAATAAGATTCGGTATTAAAGAAGACTTGTTTAGTGTTTTCTACCAGCCCAAAATTGATATCACATCTGGCAGACTGGTCAGCATGGAGGCGCTTGTGCGCTTTGAGCACCCTCAAAAAGGCATCGTTAGCCCAGGGCAGTTCATTCCTCTGGCGGAGCAGACAGGTCAAATCCTTGAAATAGGTGAACAAGTGTTGCGCAAGGCTTGTATTGATACCAAACGCTGGGTTGATTCAGGTCTGTTTACTGGCCGTGTGGCGGTCAATATCTCCGCCAAGCAGTTTGAATTGCCTGACCTTGATGACAGAATTGAGCGGATCTTGAAGCAGGTTGGCTTATCTCCCCTGCATCTCGAGTGTGAAATTACCGAAGGCACGCTAATGGAAAACCCGGAGCAAGCCTTGAAGATGATGCAGCGCTTGAGAGAAAGAGGGATCCACTTGGCACTGGATGATTTTGGTACGGGCTACTCTTCCCTTGCCTATTTGAAGAAATTCCCTATCCATACATTGAAAATTGACAAAGCCTTTATCGATGATATTGCAACAAGTTCAGTCGATAAGCATATGGCTGAGTCAATCATCAATATCGCTCACAACCTTGGTTTAAAAGTTGTCGCTGAAGGTGTAGAGCATGAGAAGCAACTTGATATTTTGAAGCGTTACGAGTGCGAAATGTTACAAGGTTACTTATTTAGCAAACCTGTAAGCGCCTCGAAATTCGAGGCATTGCTAAGTGAAGGGCGTAACATGTCGCATTTACTGAACCCAACGAAACCCAGCCCAATTAGGCCAGGTCTCAAAATTGGTAAACGCTAAAAGCGCAGAAGGATTGTTTTAAGAACGGAGATAGCAGTTGTGAAAACCGCTACTTTTTCGTAAATGTACAGTCTTAGAAATGTTAAACATCGGAAATAACATCGGTCCCATTATAATACCGCCAACGACCCAACGCTTCTTTCCCATCGCATTTTTAACAGCTTCTACATAGTAGTACAAACTACTCGCTAGGAAGCTTATCACTATCAATAAACCCACCATCATGATGTATGCTTCCTCATTTGAAAATTGTATTCGACTCGCCATTAATGTTATCTGAACCGTTGTTGAGATAAAACCTACCGAACGATACCGAAGTATAACATTTTGATTAATAAATAGGCTGAATAATGACTATACCAACTGTATTTTTTGAGAGTTAAGTGTCACGCTTTCGAAACACTGCACTCTCACAAGCTCGTCACCCCCGAAATACCGTCACCACGCAACACCGTCACCCCCGCAATACCGTCACCCCACAACACCGTCACCCCCGCGGAGGCGGGGGCCCAATGCAAACCATAGTTTTAAATAGATCCCCGCATCCCCGTCCCCCCACAACACCGTCCCCCCCGCGAAGGCGGGGGCCCAATACGAACCATAGTTTAAATAGATCCCCGCATGCGCGGGGATGACGTGTAGATTTAGGGATGACGTGCAGATTTTGGGATGACGTGTAGATTCAGGGATGACGATAGATTGGGGACCTTCTAGTAAAAGGTCTTGCCTTCTTCGCTCATACTGACTAACAACTTCGCTGGTGTGTACTTGTCGGAGTAGCTTTCAGCGTAGTGCTCTAAACGTTTAACAACGTGAGCGATACCTAGTTTATCCATATAATTAAATGGGCCACCTAGGAATGGAGGGAAACCTATACCGAAAATAGCACCGATATCGCCGTCTCTTGGGTTTCTAACAACACCTTCCTCTAAGCACATCGCCGCCTCATTAAGCATCATCAGCACACAACGCTCAACGACAGTATCATCCGACATCTTCTTCTCAGGCGTAACGCCAAGTAGTTGATATACTGACTCATCAATATCTTTACCTGGCTTTTTACCGCTGTAATCATAAAAGCCTGACTTATTCTTTTTACCCTTGCGGTCGTTTTCAAGTAGTTTGTCAAAGGCCTCTGGCGCGTTGAATCGCTCACCAAATTGTCCTTTTAATATTGGAATAATCTTCGTTCCAACATCAATGCCCACTTCATCCAACAATTTGAACGCACCCACCGGAAAACCGAACTTAGTAATAGCTTTATCAATAGCGTCTAGAGGTTGCCCTTCTAAGGCAATAAAACCGGCTTCACTCATATAGGGGGCAAGAATACGGTTAACGTAGAAACCCGCGCCATCTTTAACCACAATCGGTGTTTTACCCTGACGTTTCGCAAACTCTACGGTAGTAGAAATAGTTTGCTCTGACGTACCCTCGTGAGGGATAACTTCCGCTAATGGCATCTTATCTACTGGCGAAAAGTAGTGTAGCCCTACTACATTTTCTGGACGCGCTGCTTTAGCCGCAATCTCGCCAATTGGAATAGAAGAGGTATTCGACGCGAAGATAGTGTTGTCGTTACAATGCTCTTCGATATCAGCAACCATTTTTTGCTTCAAGCCTAGGTCTTCAAACACAGCCTCGATGACCATGTCATTTTGTTTGTAACCGCTATAATCTAAGCATCCACTGAGTCTAGACATTTCATTCTGCATTTCAGTTTTACGCATGAAGCGTCTTTTCACTTTTTTGTTCAAAATGTCGTAAGTATAACGAAGCGCACCAGCAATGCCGTCTGGATTAATGTCTTTGATACGCGCAGGCACTTTGGCTTTAGTCGCTGTCACAAAGGCAATACCCCCACCCATGAGACCACCACCTAAAACACCTACTTTCTTCACTTTCTTAGGCTCAACCCCCTCAACACCAGACTCTTTTTTCATGTCCGTTGTTGCGAAGAAGATACCACGGAGCTGTTTCGACTCAGGCGTCATCACTAATTGGCCAAACAAACGCGCTTCTGTCGCGTAGCCCTTGCGACGGTCATTCAGACCTGTCTCAATACAATCAATGATATACATTGGTGCAGGGTAATTCCCCAAGGTCTTTGATAGCGTTTGCTCGCGTGCTTTTTTGAATAGAATATTGCGACCGAAGCCCGTATCTTCCAATACTTTATTGGTAAGCGATTTTTTGCTTTCACGCTTTTTGATCTTCTTCATTGCAAATTCAACAGCAACATCGACCAATACTGATTCTGGTACCATATCGTCAACGATACCGTATTTCTTTGCCTGCTTGGCTCTTACTGGCGCGCCAGTGAGCATCATCTTCATCGCTTGTTGCACACCAATGAGCGCAGGTAAACGCTGTGTACCACCGCTACCAGGCAGAAGGCCAAGTTGGACTTCAGGTAAACCAAGTTGTGTTTTAGGGCTGTCAGAACAAACTCGATAGTGACAAGCTAGCGCAAGCTCTAGTCCACCACCCAACGCTGGACCATGCACTGCAGCAACGAAGGTCTTTTTCATGCCTTCAATGCGATCAAACAACCTTTGGCCTGCCGTAGATAACTCTTCTGCTTCATCGGCCGAATTGCAGGCAGCTAGCATTGAAACATCAGCACCCGCAACGAAAGAATCTTTTTTACCACTGGTTACGACAACCCCTTTAATGTCAGCATCACTTTCTACTTGATCTAGGATTGCTGTTACTTCGTCACCAAAGTCGGCTTTTAAAGTATTCATCGTCTCGCCAGGCACATCCATTGTCAAAATAGCTATGCCGTCTTCACGTTTTGTTAAAGTAAATGCACTCATTATTCAGTCTCCACAATCATCGCTGCACCTAAGCCACCCGCAGCACATGCTGTTAATAGACCAGTACCACCGCCTCTGCGGTTCAATTCGTTAAGCATTTGGGTAATCATACGCGTCCCCGTTGCAGCGAACGGATGTCCATAAGCTAGTGAACTACCCATTACGTTAAATTTATCCATATCAATTTCACCAATCGCCTTGTCACGGCCAAGCTTCTCTTTCGCAAACTTATCGCTAGCAAACATTTTCACGTTCGATAATGTTTGTGCTGCGAAGGCTTCGTGCATTTCGATTAAGGTGAGGTCATTAAGCGTCATACCAGCTCTCTCTAGAGCTATTGGGCTAGCGTAGGACGGCCCCATTAACATGTCTTCCCACACGTCAATTGCAGCAAACGCATAGCTTTTCAAGTAACCGATAGGCTGGTAACCCAAGGCTTTCGCTTTGCTCTCGGTCATCATCACAACCGCTGAAGCACCATCTGTCAAAGGCGTTGCATTTGCGGCTGTTACCGAACCATGCTTTTTATCAAATACAGGGCGAAGCTTTGCGTATCCCTCAAGTTTAGAATCAAAGCGAATATTATTGTCACGAGAAAATGCAGCTTTGAATGGCTCAGGATAAGCTGTCATCACTTCTCCATCAAGATTGCCCGCTTCCCAATTTTGGGCTGCTAAAGTGTGCGAGCGATGCGCAAGTTCGTCTTGAGCATGACGCGAAATACTATGCGTTTTGGCCATTTGCTCAGCAGTCTGTCCCATCGACAAACCTGTTGAGTACTCAGCAACTGCTGGCGGCACTGGTAATAAATCTTTTAAACCAAGCTTCCTAAGCACACTTAACTTCTGACCGAGTGTTTTCGTTTTTTGTAAATCAACTAAAGCGCGACCGAGCTTCTTCGATACACCAATCGGCGAAACGGAGGTTGAGTCTGCTCCACCGGCAATACCTACTTCAATGTTGCCGACGATCATAGACTCAGCAATATTCACAGTAGATTGAAAACTTGTCGCACACGCTCTTGATACACTGTAAGCATCAGTATGCACACCCATACCAGTACCGAGCACTACTTCACGAGCAATATTCGGGGCTTCAGGCATCTGAACCACTTGGCCATAGACAACTTGTTCGATAATTGCTGGATCGATGTCGTTTTTGAGCATTAATTCGTTAACAACCATTTTGGCTAAGTCAACGGCAGGCACACCATGAAAATTTGTGGCCATTTTGGCAAACGGCGTGCGCAAACCTGCAACAATTGCGATACGATCGCCCTGTTGGGTTTTTAAAACTTGTTTATTTGACATACTTTATCCTATAGCCATTAAAATTAATGATGAAAGACGCGTCTGGTCAGACCTCAAACCAGTATTTTGACAAAATCTGAACAAAAATTCAAATATTTGGCTGAACCACACCATCAAAGATATTCAACACGAACAATAAAAAACAGCAAACTGCCAGAACCATTGAGGTTTTTGCGAGTCGAATGTTGAATTCAGAAATAATATCCGCATATAAGAGTAGCAGAAATTCATCACAACCCTGTGTTGATTTAGATTAATTACCCAAAAATAAGAATGAAAGGCTAATAACTGATGGCAGTAGAAGAATTTAAGCAATTGCAGTCCCATTTAAACACGCAAGTTTTGGGGCAACCTTCCTTAACTCTCAGTATTCTCATTGCGCTTTTGGCAGATGGTCACCTGCTGGTCGAAGGCCCTCCGGGGCTCGCCAAAACTCGCGCTGTAAACTCGCTATCAGATGGCATTGTTGCTGACTTCCATCGCGTGCAATTCACACCGGATCTGTTGCCAGCTGATCTCACAGGCACGGATATTTATCGTCCCGAGACTGGTGAATTTATATTTCAAAAAGGCCCTCTCTTCCACAATTTAGTGTTGGCTGATGAAATCAACCGTGCACCAGCTAAAGTTCAGTCGGCACTGTTAGAGGCAATGGCAGAACGCCAAATAACGGTAGGCAACACGACCTACCCTCTTTCCGAACTATTTTTAGTCATGGCAACTCAGAACCCCTTAGAGCAAGAGGGAACCTACCCCTTGCCTGAAGCTCAGTTAGACCGTTTTTTAATGCACGTTGAAATTGATTATCCAGGCGCCGACACTGAGCTAGAGATTCTTAGGCTGACTCGTGGCGAAGCGATTAAAACAGCAAAACCTATCGTTGAGAAACTAAGCCAAGAAGATATCGCAAAAGCCAGAGCAGACATCATGGATATGCATGTTTCACCTGCGCTGGAAAGCTATATCGTTCAGCTCATTATGGCGACCCGCCAGCCACAGAATTACAGTGCGGAGCTTGCAAACTGGATTGAAATTGGCGCAAGCCCAAGAGCAACGATAGCATTAGAACGCTGTGCCAGAGCGCATGCTTGGCTAAATGGGCGCGACTTTGTCGGACCAGACGATGTACAAGCCGTTTTACATAATGTGTTGCGTCACCGCATCATCTTGAGTTATCAAGCGCAGGCTGAAGGTGTTAGCGCTAATTCAGTGCTAGACAACATTCTGAAACTTGTTCCCGTTGGTTAGACTAAATGTTGATTTGAAGTAGGTTGGTAAATCGATGAATCCAATGGTGCCTGAATGGCTGGCTAAATATAAGACCAATGGCGTGGAGTTAACTCTGCCTGAATTATTAGAGTACCGCTCCTTGTCAAACTTACTGAATTTAAGTCCAAGTAGAGATATCGCTGGGGCACTTTCTGGTGGCGACCGCTCCAAAATTAAAGGTCGTGGGATGGAGTTTGATGAAGCACGACACTATCAAGCCGGTGACGACATTCGTAGTATCGACTGGCGCGTAACTGCTCGCACAGGAAAAACACACACCAAAGTATTTAGGGAAGAAAGAGACCGTCCAGTATTTGTGTTTACCGACTTTTCACAATCTATGTATTTCGGTACTGCGTATTTATGTAAATCGGTTCAAGCAGCTCACCTGTCCTCATTGATCACTTGGAATGCTATCCAGCGAGGCGATAAAGTGGGTGGACTAATATTCAATAATGAACAAGATATTGAATTAAAACCCAAAGCACAGGCGAAAAGTGCTTTAACGTTTATGCAAGGACTTGTAGATATCCACCGGCCCAGTTTCGAAGCCAAGAAAGTAGACGCCCAAGCGGTTTTCACTCAAGCAATCCGAAGGCTGCAACATGTGGCGAAACCCGGTGCATTAGTCTACTTAATCAGCGACTTCAATGGCTTATCAGACGAGGCGATGGCCACCATCGGCAATATTAATAGACATTGTGAAATAAAAGCGATGCTAGTGAATGACCCAATGGAAGTTGCCTTGCCACAAACCAATATCAAGCAAAGTTTGAGTGTAACTAATGGCATATCACGCCAACAGATTAACGTGGGCGAGGCACAATCTAGCCAAGACTATGCAGATCGCCAAGCAGCCCATTTTGCAGAGATAAAGTCAGCCTTTGCTCGCTATGCTATCCCGCTGAGAACAGTGTCTGCCGGTCTGCCACTTGAGCTTCAACTGAATAATAGAGATATGGGGGAGTTACTATGAACCCTTTAGATCAAGCATTGGAAAACCTAGCAGATATTAGTGTCGGCAATGAGGTGTCTTACTGGCCCTTGGCTTGGGGATGGTGGGTGTTAATAATCGTTGCCTGTATGACTTTGATTGCAGCAAGCTACGCAACAATAAAGTATCGCCAAAAACGTCGCGTAAAACGCAAAGCACTGCTAACGTTGCGGGCAATTCCATTGACTGAAACAAGCGCTCTAGAGGAAATTCATCATGTACTTAGAGCGGCATGTATTCACTACTTCCCTAACAAAAATCTGAGCGCGATGCACGGACAAGCCTGGTTGCAATTTTTGTTCTCACAACATGACCTTAACGATACACAAAAAAACACCCTACGTTTATTGACTGAGAGCTTGTACCAAGCTGATGTCAATATTGATCCTGAGTCTGCCAGTAATGCAGTCAATGAGTGGTTGAATAAAGCCCTTCCACCAAGGAGTCAGGATGTTTGAGTTCGCTTGGATTTGGGTATTAGCAGCTTTGCCACTGCCCCTACTAGTCTATTTTTTACTGCCAAAAAAAAACCAATCTGAATCTGCAGCCTTGTTAGTACCAAATTATCTCACTTTGGGGACCAGCAGCACTCAAGCACCCAGGCGCGCACGAGGACGTCTATTGCTAGCAAGCCTAATTTGGTGTTGTTTAGTTGCCGCTGCAGCAAGGCCACAATGGCTCGGTGAACCGATTGCGATCCCAAATGAAGGTCGGGACCTTATGATAGCCGTGGACTTGTCTGGCTCAATGAAACAAGAAGATATGCAAGTGGAAGGTAGCACAGTAAACCGTTTAGTCATGACCAAGCATGTTCTTACAGACTTTATTGAGCGTAGAGTTGGTGATCGCCTTGGCCTGATACTATTTGCTGACACTGCTTATTTGCAAGCGCCACTTACTTTTGATCGCTCAACCGTAGCCACGCTGCTTGATGAGGCGGTGATTGGCCTAGTGGGTGAAAAAACAGCCATTGGCGACGCAGTTGGTTTAGCGGCGAAACGCTATGACAATAAAGAAACCTCTAACCGCGTGCTGATCCTATTAACGGACGGGCAAAATACTGCTGGTAATTTATCACCAGAGCAAGCGAATGAGCTGGCTGTGAATAAAAATATCACGATCTATACTATCGGGGTAGGCGCTGATGAAATGGTCATTAATAGTTTGTTTGGTCGCAGATCGTATAATCCTTCACAGGATCTCGACGAAAAGCTCCTTACGCAACTAGCCGAGAGCACGGGAGGGCAATACTTCAGAGCCAGAGATGCTGAAGAAATGGAACGTATTTATGCCACATTAGATACCCTTGAACCAATTCAAGGAGAAGGTCAAAAGCTCAGACCGCTCACATCTTTATTTTTCTTACCACTTGGTGTAGCTATAATCATTAGCATTTTATACGCCTTAGTTTATCTCTTTACTCAGTGGTTAAGCCGCTCGTCAACACAAACAAAGGGAGAGCAAGTATGATTGATTGGCAAGCATTCCACTTCATTCGTCCTGAATGGCTTTATGCGATCATTCCTTTGTTATTCATTGCATTCTTACTTAGTAAAGTAAATGCGAAAAAAAATGGATGGCAGGGCTTAGTCTCTTCACACTTATATCAGCACCTCGTCATATCAAAAGACAAAAAAGCGAGTAAACCCCCTTTCTTTTTGCTGGCCTTCGCTTGGATACTTGCATCTGTAGCAATGGCAGGCCCTACATGGGAAAAGCTTCCTCAACCGGTTTATCAAGTTGAAACGGGTAAAGTGGTCATTTTGGACATGTCGATGTCTATGCGCGCCACTGACTTGAAACCAGATCGTTTATCAATTGCTAAGTTTAAGACTATTGATTTGCTCAATATGCTAGACGACGGCGAAGTAGGTTTAGTCGTCTATGCTGGCGATGCATTTACTGTCAGTCCATTGACAGCTGACCCAAGCAATATCACAGCCCTAGTGCCAAGTTTACGCCCTGAAATAATGCCTATTCCTGGCAGCGTACCAATTATTGCCTTTGAAACGGCTGAGCAACTGCTGGCATCTGCGGGCTACACAAAAGGCGAGATTTATTGGATATCCGACGGTATAGACCCTGAAGATGTTGAAGAACTTCGTGAATTTGTTAGCCGCTCCCCTTACCGCTATTCAGCCTTGGGCGTGGGTACGAAAGTTGGTGCTCCAATAAAGCTTTTAGACGGTGGCTTTCTCAAAGACACTAGAGGTAACATTGTTCTGCCAACACTACAAAGTGACCTATTCAATCAGGTTATTGGCAATACTGCTGGACGCTACACCCCAGTTCAAATCAATGACAGCGATATTGAAAATATGCTGTTATCACCTCTAGTACTCGAGCAAGATCAAGTCAATAATGACATTATTGGTGAAGGTGACCAGTGGCAAGATATGGGCGCATTCATCGTACTCCTCATTCTCCCCTTTGCATTGCTGGCTTTTAGGAAAGGTCTATTAGTCGTGACATTGGCATTCACATTTATGCTGCCTTCAGAACAAGTATTTGCACAGCAATGGTACGACAAAGTTTTTAAGAATGCAGACCAGCAAGGCGTTGACTCATATCAAAATGAAGATTACGAGACCGCCAGCCAATTATTTAAAAACCAAATGTGGAAAGGTGCGGCTTTATACAAACAACAAAATTATGAAGCGGCCTTAGAAGCGTTCCAACAAGTTCCCGGCGCTGAATCTCACTACAATCAAGGAAATACTCTAGCCAAGCTCGGTCAACTACAAGACGCAATTGCTCAATTTGAAAAGGCCTTAGCGCTTCATCCTGGTCATGCGAACGCAATGGCGAATAAAAAACTCATTGAAGAACTCCTAGAGCAGCAAGAGCAACAGGAAAAGCAGGACTCCGAAAACTCTGATCAAGACTCTTCTGGTGAGCAGAATCAACAAGAACAGCAAGACGGTCAGCAGCAAGATGGTGATCAAAGCCAAAACGGCGAGCAGAACCAGCAACAAGACCAAGGCTCAGAGCAAGGCGATGATCAAGAACAAGAGTCTGAGTCGCAACAAAGCGGCAATAACGGCGAACCCAAAGATGAGCAGGGACAAGAACAACCAGAACCAACAGAAGAACAACAAAACGAACAAGAGCAAAATGCACAACAGGCTGGTGAAGAAGCCGAGAACGAGAAACCCGAAGAACAACAAGCAGCTGTTCAACAGGTATCTGAAGAAGACATGACGCCAGAGCAGCGGGAACAAATGCAACGAATGCAAATGCTAATGAACAAAGTACCCGATGACCCTGCATACTTATTACAGAGAAAAATGCTTTTGGAATCACAACAACGTCGTAGAGAAAGACTTAATCGCCCAAATAAGAAGGATTGGTAAGAATGAAATTCAACTCAGCTTGGACTATTCGCTTAGTTGCTTTTTTAACACTGCTATTACCCATAGCGACTCACGCTCAGATCACTGATTTAAGGGTATCACTAGATAAAAATCCAATTTTAGTCGATGAAGCAGTACAACTCATTGTCAGTGCGCAAGGTAGCCCTTCATCAAATGAATTAGATTTATCTATACTCGAAAAAGACTTTCGCTTATCTAACACCTCAGTGAGTCAATCGACACGCTCGGTTAATTTCGTCACCACTAAAACAACCACTTGGGTAACGCAGTTATTCCCGCGTTCGACAGGAAAGTTTGCCATTCCAGCGATTACCGTTGACGGAAAAACCAGCAAACCTATCGAACTCATCGTTATGCCAATAGGATCTAGCCAAGGCTCGACACCTAGAGACTTCTTTATCCGTTCTGATGTCGATATGGATGAAGTTTATTTGCAGCAACAGGTTAAATACACCACCAAACTGTACATGCGAAAAAATATTCAACGCGGCAGCATACAGGGCCCAGAGCTAGAAAATGCGATCATCAAACAAATTGGTGAAGACAAGGAATATGAAGACTTGGTCAATGGTGTACAATATCGTGTTATTGAACGGACCTATGCCATTATTCCGCAACAAAGCGGCGCTTTTACAGTCAGTGGCACAGTCTTTCAAGGAGAAGCCTTAACTGACAGTCGTCAATCTTTTGGGTTCATTTCAAGAACCAAACCAATAAACCGCTCATCGAACGCCATTCAATTGACCGTTTTGCCCATACCACAAAGCTATACAGAGCATTGGCTACCCAGTGAATTTGTCACCCTGAATGAGGAGTGGCAAGGGTCAACAGATCAATTCGTTGTTGGCCAACCGATCACTCGAACCATTACACTGACTGCTGCGGGTCTGGTTGAAGAACAGTTACCTGATATTACGGGCATTTACCCTCCAGACTTTAAAACTTATCCAGACCAAGCGAATACCGCAACTGTAGACCGCAATGGTATCCTTTACGCTCAACGTATTCACAGTGAAGCAATTATTCCTAATCGCCCTGGTACTTTTGTGCTGGGTGAAGTAGTCGTACCTTGGTTCAATATTGTCACCAAGCAAACGGAGTATGCGAAATTACCGGCGCGCAGCATTCAAGTGCAAGCAGCAACAACATCAAGTTCGTCCATTGAGCCGATTCAAGCTGAAAATAAAAAGCCTGATAACAATACAAGTACTCTGTCGGCGCAAAATGATGAGTTTAGAATTGACTGGTTGCATATTAGTTTGTTCATTCTTTGGCTACTGAGCGTGATCATTTTCGCTATAGTGCTGTTCACCCAAGGTGGGTTGAAACTTATCGAAAGTGCAAAAAATAGAAAGCGAGATAAGGGTTTTATACAAATAGAATCTGACAATGCAGACGAAAAAGCCACGTGGGCCTTACTTCAAAAGGCGATTGCGCAAGGTAATCAACATCAGACAAATCAGACATTACGCCACTGGCTTTCCTACATCAGCAACGAACAAGTAGGCTCAATTGCACAAACCTTGACTGCACTTGAAGCACAGGATTGCTTAGTCAACTTTAATCAATGGGTTGCCTCGTCATACAGTGCAAGTGCCGATGCTCCCGAATCTGAGGCTAGCGCGACAAAACTCATAGAAAACCTGGCGGCATTGCGCCAGAAACACTTACAAAATAGCAAGAAAAAATCCGAGTCATTGGCCTTATACCCTCAAAGTGAATCAAATACTTGAGGCAGCCGCAACGGGTGGATCGCGTGATTTAATCTGTTCTATACTGTAATCTAAAGGCATCTAATAAAAATAAGCGAACGACAAACTATGAAGCAGCGAGTGAAAACATTAAATTCATCAAAGCCAAAAGGATCTAAAACTATCGAAACAGGCCTGCGATTATTCGCGGTGTCTAGTTTAGTTTTTGCACTTGGCGCATGCAGCCCAGCTCCCAACAACGAAACAGCGCAAAATAATGCTGGAAGCGCTGCGGTTGAGAAAGCACCAGAAACGGAATCACAAAAACTCGCCGCTTTTTTTAAGCAAAGCCGTGAAACTGATTTGAAACGTTCGCCAATGGCGCAAAGCTATTTAGGGCTGAAGTGGGATTATGACAAGTGGGGTGATATTTCAGATGCCCACGCTGACGAAACCCGCAGCTTAATGGAAACTAGGTTAAGCCAAGCAAAAGCGTTTGACGAATCAACACTTAGCGAAACTGAAAAGTTAAGCTTGCAACTCTACATTGCCGATATTGAGCGTAAGCTAGCGAATGACGAATTTAGACATCATACCTATGTCATGCATCAGTTTAGAGCATGGCACACGGTTGTTCCTAGTTTCCTAATCAATATCCATCGCATTGAAGATGTGTCAGATGCAGAAGCTTACATTGCTCGTCTCAACAATGTCGCACCGTTGTTCGACCAAGTTGCTGAACAACTAAAAATTCGTCAAGAGCTGGGCGTTTTCCCTCCTCGATGGGCGTATGATCAAATGATCCAAGCTTCAGCAAACGTGGTTAAAGGCAATCCGTTCTTCGAAAGTCCATATGATTCCACGATTCTTGCTGACTTTAAACAAAAGCTAGATGCTATCGGGCTAAGTAATGCGGAAAAAGGTGGCTTGATCGCATCTGCCAATGAGGCACTGACAGGCTCTGTCAAACCGGCCTATGAAAAGCTTATGCAAGAATTAAGCACCCAACGATTACTGACGCCTGAAGGTGACGGTGTTTGGCGCTTGCCTAATGGCAGTGAATGGTACCAGAACCGATTGAATTGGTTTACTACCACCGACCTGAATGCAGAACAAGTACATCAAATCGGTCTTGCAAATGTTGAACGCATCCACAATCAAATGCGCGACATCATGAAGCAAGTCAAGTTTGAGGGCACGCTTCAAGAGTTTTTCACTTTCATGCGTAACGATGACCAGTTTTATTATGAAGACAGCGAAGAAGGTCGCCAACGTTATATGGCTGAAGCCAAAGACTATATTGACGCGATGGAAGCAAAACTAGACGACTATTTTGGATTAAAGCCGAAAGCCAGAATGGTTGTTAAACGTGTCGAGGCATTCAGAGAGCAATCAGCAGGTAAAGCTTTCTATCAGAGTCCTTCGCAAGACGGCAGCCGTCCCGGAACGTACTACGCAAACCTTTACGATATGAGAAGTATGCCAACCTACCAAATGGAAGCATTGGCTTATCATGAAGGTATTCCTGGCCACCACATGCAACGAGCTATTGCTCAAGAATTAGATGGCATCCCTGAGTTCCAAAAATATGTCTCATTTACTGCCTATACAGAGGGATGGGGTCTATACACCGAAGAGCTTGGCAAAGATATGGGTTTTTATGTTGACCCTTACTCTGACTTCGGTCGCCTAGCAATGGAGCTATGGCGCGCTTGCAGATTGGTTGTAGATACAGGTATTCATGAAATGAAATGGAGTCGTGACAAAGCGATCCAATACCTAATTGATAACACACCAAACCCTGAAGCCGACTCGGTGAAAGCCATTGAGCGATATATTGCTATGCCAGGTCAAGCAACCGCTTACCTGATAGGTAAGATAAAAATCATGGAACTACGTGAAAAAGCACAAGCTGAACTTGGCGATAAATTTGACTATCGTGGCTTCCATGACACTATCCTCAAAGATGGTCCGGTACCAATGGATATCTTAGAAGATAAGATCAATAAGTGGATTGCAGCAACGAAATAAGCTCAGATTTAGCACTTTCTAAGAAAATCGCAATTCTTTACTGACTTGCGATTTTTTTATGCCCTAAATCAAATTCGAACTCTCACGCCAAATAACGTATTCTTAATTCAATCAATGGTGATTACGAGAAGTTGCATAAAGTGTGAACTCCCTATTCTGCGCTATCTCATAAAATAAATTAAGAATTTTCATGTTCTCGCGAAATAAAACTCAAAAGCCATCGGTCTCTACTGACATGATGAAAAAACAAAAACGATATGAAGCCCTCGTGAAAGCATTACATACCGATATTTTTCGCTATGCAATGTGGCTTATAAAAGACAAAGCGGTTGCTGAAGACGTTGTGCAAGAAACATTCTTACGTGCATGGAAATCACTTGATTCACTCAAAGACGAAGCTGCGGCAAAGTCATGGTTAATCACTATCCTGCGCAGAGAAAACGCACGACGCTTTGAACGCAAGCAATTCGACCTAGTTGATATTGATGATGTCGCTGTAGCCGATCCCAACGATTTTGGTGATGTCACATTAGAGCATCGAGAGTTACGTAGGATAATGTCAGGACTCAGTGAAGAGTATAGAGAGCCATTAATGATGCAGATATTAATGGGTTTTAGTGGCGAAGAGATTGCTGAGCAGCTTAATTTAAATAAAAACACGGTAATGACCAGACTATTTAGAGCAAGAAACCAAATTAAAGAAGCCCTTTTGGGTGACCAAACTACAGGAGAACAGGTAAATGGATGAGTTAACGTTCCGTCGCACCATTTATGCTGACCCAAACACACAAGATCCTGATGTGATTAAAGCAGCAATGGACGACCCATCAAAACAAGCGTTTTGGGATGAAGTAAAAGCATTAGATGCTCAGATGGTTCAGGCGATGAATATTCCTGTACCAGAGAATTTTGCTGAAAAACTGATACTTAGGCAAGGTATGGATGAATTTACGCAACGTCGCCAAAAGCGACCTTGGTATGTCGCTATGGCCGCCTCAGTAGCCATGTTTGCGGGGATTGGTTATATGACATTGCTGGCAGGTGACAATGGTTTAGCCAATGATGTTTTTGCACATGTAAGTCATGAATACATGGAAAAAGAAATCATGATGTCGGGTGCTGGCGTGTCCAACGATAAAATCAATGAAAAGATGGCAACGTTTAATGGCAAGTTAAGCGAAGAAATTGGCGATGTTGTGTCAGCTAACTACTGCTATTTAGACAAAATTAAAAGTCTACACATGATCATCAAAGGTGAAAAAGGCTTAATTTCGCTGTTTATTGTCCCGGACAACGAAAGCAAAGAGCTAAAAGAAGACTTTAGTAAAGACGACCTTGTTGGCAGTTCATTTTTACTTGAGTCTGCCAAAATCATTATTGTTGGTGATGACAAAAGCGAAGTCGCTAAGTTACAGCAGACAGCCAAAGCAGCGTTTACCTTCTAAGTTCTAAACGTTTTTAATAAAACCCGCAGCATGGGTCGTTAACGACACCTTGCTGCGGGTTTTTTGTTATATATTGTCCAATGGTTTAGAAAGACACCTCGATCTGTTACCCTATTGTTTTGAATTTTATAGACAAAAGTGAGACCCATGGAAACTGGTACGTTAATATCCTTAGCACTCTATTTTATCGCAATGATTGGCATCGGTGTTTATGCCTACCGTAGCAATGAGGAAACGTCTTCAGGCTATTTGTTAGGTGGACGCAAACTCAGCGCACCGGTCGTCGCTTTATCCGCTGGTGCTTCTGACATGAGCGGTTGGATGTTGCTAGGGGTACCGGGTGCAATGTACCTTTCCGGCGCTTCCTCACTTTGGATAGCGTTTGGCTTGGTGGCCGGCGCATGGCTTAACTATTTACTGGTTGCCCCTAGACTCAGAGTTTTCACGGAAGTCGCAAAAGACGCCATTACCCTACCCGACTACTTTGAAAACCGTTTTCATGATGACTCTCACTCACTCAGAATTATCGCGTCCATTGTCATCATTATATTTTTTACGCTATACACCAGCTCAGGTATCGCCGCTGGCGGTAAATTATTCGAATCATCATTCGGCTTAAACTACGAAGTGGGGCTTTACATCACGGCTGGCGTTGTGGTTTGTTACACCTTAATTGGTGGATTCATGGCCGTCAGCATGACCGATTTTGTGCAGGGCGTGATTATGTTCATTGCCTTGATATTGGTTCCCACTGTGGTTATTTTCGAGCTAGGTGGTATTAATAGCACTATTACTGCGCTCTCTGACTCCGATCCGAATCTAGTGTCTTTATTTGTTGATGCTAATACTGGCGTTGCTTTAAGCTTCATTGGTATAGTGTCGCTAATGTCGTGGGGCTTGGGCTATTTTGGCCAACCTCATATCATAGTGCGTTTCATGGCAATATCTAGCATCAAGCAAATGCCAGCAGCTAGACGAATTGGCATGTCATGGATGATAGTTTCACTATTCGGTGCGGCATCGACCGGTTTGTTTGGTCTCGCTTATATGAACGCAACAGGGCAACAACTTGATGATCCTGAGACGGTATTCATCACCCTCTCACAAATTCTCTTTAATCCGCTCATTGGCGGTTTCTTACTCGCCGCCATCTTGGCTGCTATTATGAGTACAATATCCTCTCAGCTCTTGGTCACTTCAAGTTCACTTACTCGCGACGTATATGCAGCATTTATTGAAAAAGACTGTAGCGAAAAGAAACAAGTGGTTATTGGCAGAATAAGTGTTGCTGCAGTAGCAGTTGTGGCTATCATGTTAGCTTTCGATAGAAACAGCAGTATCCTCAGCTTAGTAAGCAATGCTTGGGCAGGCTTCGGTGCAGCATTTGGGCCCTTAGTGATCTTCTCGCTGCTATGGAAAAACATGAGCAGAACAGCCGCAATCGGCGCTATCATCTCTGGAGCGGCAACTGTATTAGTATGGATTTATGCACCATTAGGTGAAAATGGAGCCTCTTTAAATGATGATTTATATGCGATCATCCCTGGCTTTATAGTGTCGAGCCTTGTGATTATTATCGTTTCAAAGATAAAACCTGAGAAAAATAAAAATATCACGACACTATTTCAAGATTTTGCCGATAGATATGCTAGTGAAAGCACAAAATAAAATGTAGGGGTTGTTCAATAAAACATGGGATTCTTTGCTGCGCGCCAACCCATCTTAGATCGCGAGAAAACCTTGTATGGCTACGAATTATTGTTTCGTACTAGCCTAGACAACGTATTTCCCGATGTTGATCAAGAAAAAGCGACATCAAAGATGATTGAGGGTTTGCAGTTTGACCTTGGCTTAGACAAGATATCAGACGGCAAACTCGCCTTTATTAATTTTACTGAACAAAGCCTATTAAGCGGGTATCCCGAACTACTGCCAAATCAAAAGGTAGTAGTGGAAATATTAGAAACAGTTAAACCGACCAACTCCTTATATGGAGCTTTGAAAAAGTTACGTCAAAAAGGCTATATCCTAGCGCTCGATGATTTTATTCATGAAGCACATTGGGAGCCGTTCTATAAACTCATCGATATAGTCAAAATAGACTATCGCGAAATATCAAAGCAAGACATGCACGATACTCTTGCCGCAGTCCGTCAGCATCCACATATTAAGTTACTTGCCGAAAAAGTTGAAACTAACGACGAATTCAAAAAAGCGAAAGACGAAGGTTTTGTTTTGTTCCAAGGTTACTTTTTTAGCCGACCTGAGGTGATAAAGAGTGTGACACTCACCCCTGGGCAAGCTTCAATTGCAAGCCTAATGAGTGCATTATCATCACCCGAGCCTGACTTCAACGAAATAACCAAACTATTCGAACTGGACGTCACCTTATCGTTCAAGCTGTTGCGATATACGCAAACGGCGATGTTCAAACGTCAAAATGCGATCAAAACGATAAAGCAGGCAGTGTTAGTTTTAGGGAAGAATGAGCTGGAGCGTTTTGTTAGTCTCATTTTTGCCGCTCAGTTTTCAAGCGAGAAGCCACAAGAATTGATTAGACTTTCCATTCAACGAGCAAAATTTTGCGAGTTACTTGCTCCCTATTGCAATCAAGCAAATGACAGTTCATCAGCATTCTTAACGGGTATGATGTCATTGATAGACGCTATGTTGGATACTGAAATCAATATGGTCATTAATGACTTGCCTTTAAGTGACGATATCAAACACGCCTTGATCGATAATCAGGGGTGGTTATCTGATTGCGTTCAGCTTTGTAAGCACTTCGAGCAAGGTAATTGGCAAAAAATGGAACAAAGCTGTAACGATCTCAATATCCCTTATCAAAAAATCTTAGAAGAGTATGAAGAAGCGGGCATGTGGGCAGAGGAAAAAGTGCTGCAACTTGCATAGAGCTCTTAAAAATAGATGGTAGTTTCCACTATACGATGAATAAATAACAAATCGTTTTACCTTTAATAACGGCCAGCTTTAAGGGACTCAGCGTATTTTAAACTGACTCACAAGATCTTTTAATTTTATAGCTAAACTAGATAATTCTTGACCAGCTAACTTTGTTTGCTTCGCGCCAACCGTCGTTCTGTCTACTACCTCATTAATATTGACTATATTTTTATTTATTTCTTCTGATACATTGCTTTGTTCTCTGGCAGAATGCGCTATTTCAAGATTCATATTACTTATTTTCTTAGTTGCAGCCGTAATTACATCAAATGATTTTTGAGCTATCGACGCCTGCTCAACGCTTTCTTTGCTTTTAGCCTGACTCAATTGCATAACTGCTACAGCGCTTCTTGATCCTGTTTGAAGCGTTTCAATCATACTTTGAATTTCTTGTGTTGAAGCTTGAGTTCTGCTAGCAAGTGTCCTAACTTCGTCAGCAACCACCGCAAAGCCTCTGCCTTGTTCACCAGCTCTTGCTGCCTCAATTGCTGCATTTAGCGCTAATAAATTAGTTTGCTCAGCTATGCCTCGAATAACATCCAATACAGAACCAATCTTTTCATTGTCGGACTCTAATTGATGAATGACGTTTGTAGCATTTTCGATTTCCAATGCTAAGGAGTCAATTGCTTTAACCGCTTCTGTAACAACCCGCTTTCCAACTTGAGTTTCTGATTCGGCGTCTCTAGCTGCATCAGATGCATCATTAGCAAGGTTTGCAACTCCTTGTACCGTCGTCGTCATCTCATTCATCGCACTCGCAACCATTTCGATTTCCATCTGTTGTTCAATGACATCTTGATTTGTTTCGTTTGTAATCACTGACATCTCTTCAGCTGATGTTGCCAAATTTGTTGTGGCATTCTCAACGTCCGTAACCATTAATCTTACTTTTTCGGAAAATAAATTAAAGGCTTTCGCCATACTTGATATCTCATCTTTTCCGGCTTCTCTTAGCCGTTTAGTTAGATCACCATCTCCCTTTGCAATATCATTCATTGCGAACATAGCCTGTTCTATAGGAGTTACAATTGAGTTAGCAATCAGTCGAGCAAATACCAAACCTACGACTAAAGCTATGAAACCAATTAAAAGAGATGCATTGCGAGCATTACTTATAGCCGACATATACTCTTCCCTATTTATAGCAATTGCCATTACTCCAACTTTTTCTCCAGAATAATCTTCAATATACTTCCCATAAATTGAGTAAGACACGTCTTTTAATTCAGCATCAATTTTTAATGCAGTACCATCCATTATTTGGTTTAGTTCGTCTTGGCTAAAAAGCATTCCATTCTTTATATCATTCTGCCTTAGGGTTCCACCGAAGGTTTTATATTTGCTATCTTGTTTGACATATAGAGCTATTTCAGCTCCATATTTGTCTTTGAAATTATCAAAAAACAACTGCCCAAACGACATTCCAAATTCTACTGAACCAATATGCTGACGCTCATAAAAAATTGGGTTTATTCCACGAATACCAAGTCCTGCAACGCCTTTTTCCAAACCTTTAACTGGCTGTTTACTGTTGTTCGTTTCAATAATGGTGCTTCGAAATGCTGTTAAGTCATCGCCGTATTTTTCAGGCTTGTGTGCACGTAAAAATGATGTTGCTGGAGGTAGATGAAATTGAAATTGACGAATACCGTATTGCTCTTTCAATGACTGGAACATGGGGTCCATTTCCTGAGCTAATTCGTCTCGACGCCGCTCCTTTAATAGCTTATTCCAATGCGGTGTATGGGCAATAATGTGACTCATTGCTTGTGCTAGCCGACCTTCAGACTCTATTTCTGCGGCCGCACTTTCATGTAAATTTAGTAACTCTCGTTGTTCTGCTTGACCAATAATTCCAACGATATTTAGATGCACGACAGAAACGATAAGTACAATCGCAAAAACGAGCACAACAGAAAAACCTAGCTGCACGCGAGTGCTAATTTTTAGTGAGTCAAACATATATACCTCGATGAATAGGTTTTTTGTTAAATAGGCGTTTTACAAAGGCCAATTACAAATTCTAATGATGATAAATTTGAGAAAGGCAACCGGTCACTAGCTATTGTTTTGGGACAACAAGTTTTTGCAACGATGTGAATTCGATATCGGCTTTTAGTTGTTTAACTTTAACTGTAAGTTCAATCGTGGTTTTGCGCTATATTGAGTTCTACCGCCGTTAAAACCTAAACATATAACAAAATTGCAACATATCTGATGTTTTGGTTATCAATAAGGTATTAGAAATATCAAATTATCATAATTGAAATTAATCTAATATGCTAAAGTTCTATGTATATAGATTTTAGGCATATTAACTTTCATTATGGAGTCGGTCGTTCAATGACAACCTCAGTACCCTCAATTACACACTTGAAGCAGTTAGAGGCTGAAAGCATTCATATTTTCAGAGAAGTCGCAGCTGAATTTGACAACCCAGTCATGCTATACAGCGTTGGTAAAGATTCGTCTGTCCTTTTGCATCTAGCTCGTAAAGCTTTTGCGCCAGGTACTATCCCCTTCCCTTTATTGCATGTAGACACCACTTGGAAGTTTAAAGAAATGATTCAATTTAGGGATGAGATGGCGAAGAAGCATAATCTCAACCTATTAGTGCATACCAACCAAGAAGGTGTTGAGCAAGGCGTTGGCCCTTTCACGCACGGTAGTGCAAAACACACTGACATCATGAAAACAGTCGCGCTAAAACAAGCGCTCAACCAATACAAATTTGATGCTGCATTCGGTGGCGCTCGACGTGATGAAGAAAAATCTCGCGCAAAAGAACGCGTGTATTCTTTTAGAGATGAAAACCATCGCTGGGACCCTAAGAATCAACGTCCAGAGTTATGGAATATCTACAATAGCCAAATAAATAAAGGCGAGAGTATTCGTGTATTCCCAATGTCTAACTGGACTGAGTTAGATATTTGGCAGTACATTTACTTGGAAAACATTGAAATCCCATCATTATACTTAGCGAAGCCACGCCCAGTCGTGAAGCGTGATGGCACTTATTTTATGGTTGATGATGATCGTATGCCATTGGAAGAAGGTGAGACGCCAGAAATGCGCTCTGTTCGTTTCCGTACCTTAGGTTGCTATCCATTGACTGGCGCCGTGGAGTCTGAAGCAGACACCTTGCCAGAAGTGATTCAAGAAATGCTACTGACCAAAACATCTGAGCGCCAAGGCCGAGTTATCGATCATGATTCTTCTGGGTCAATGGAGAAGAAGAAAATGGAGGGATACTTCTAATGTCTACCAATATCGTATGGCATGAACATGCCGTCAACAAACAAGAAAGAGCCAAAGCACTTAAGCAAAAACCGGCCGTCATTTGGCTCACGGGCTTATCAGGTTCAGGCAAATCAACTATCGCAAATTTATTAGAAAAGAAACTCTTCTCCGAGCAGCGCAAAACTTATTTGTTAGACGGTGACAACGTGAGACATGGCCTGTGTGGCGACCTTGGATTTGATGATAAAGACCGTGTTGAGAATATTCGCCGCATTAGCGAAGTCTCTAAACTTTTTGTCGATTCGGGTACCGTCATTATCACTGCATTCATCTCTCCGTTTAAAGCTGATCGAGCCTATTGTCGATCACTTCTTGAGACCGGTGAGTTTGTAGAGGTTTTCGTCGACACTCCTATTGAGGTTTGTGAACAACGCGACCCTAAAGGTTTATACAAAAAGGCGCGCAGTGGCGATATTAGTAATTTCACTGGTATTGATTCGGCCTATGAAGCTCCTGAAGCTCCTGAAGTACATTTGCAATATGTAGACGAAAGCCCTGAAGAAACCGCACAGCGTTTGTTTGATTTACTAGTTGCAAAGGGATATGTGTAATGAGCCATATTCAAATGACACCAGAATTGATTGAAAAGGTGAAAACCATTGCAGTCGAAGCCGGCGAAAAAATCATGCAGATTTATCAGCAAGATTTCGAAATTTACGATAAGTCCGATTCGAGCCCGCTTACAGAGGCCGACTTAGCTGCTCATCACCACATTGTCGATGGTTTACAGGCACTTGCCGAAATCCCAATTTTATCTGAAGAGTCGGCTAATATTCCATGGGAAGAGAGAAAAACATGGGTGCGCTATTGGTTAGTCGACCCATTAGATGGCACAAAAGAGTTCATTAAGAAGAACGGTGAATTTACCGTTAACATCGCATTAATCGAATATGGTGAACCCACTTTTGGGGTTGTGCATGCGCCAGCTATCAATAAAACCTATGTCGGTCAGGTTGATTCAGGTGCCTATTGCGAAGAAAACGGCGCGAAAAACGAAATAAAAGCAAAAGCACATCAAACTGGGGACACTTGGAAGGTAGTCGGTAGTCGCTCACATCAAAGTCCTGAGATAAATAAAATCTTAGATGGATTAGATGGCGAAACTGAGCTAGTTGCCATGGGTAGTTCCTTAAAACTGTGCTTAGTGGCAAGTGGCGAAGCGCATTTATATCCGCGAGTTGGCCCTACCAGCGAATGGGATACGGGCGCCGCACATGCCGTAGCGCTTGCAGCAGGTGCTAAGGTGACTGTGTTAGATCCAGACAATCCAATGGACCCCGATGCATCGCCCCTGCGCTACAACCAAAAAGACTCCGTATTAAACCCATTTTTCTTGGTAAGCTTTTAACATGAATAACGAAAACGAATTATTACAAACCGACATTTTGTCGTACTTAGAACAACATGAAAAAAAGGATCTACTTCGATTCCTTACATGCGGCAGTGTAGACGATGGTAAAAGTACTTTAATCGGGCGCTTGCTACATGACTCAAAAATGATTTATGAAGACCAACTTGCTGCGATCACGAAAGACAGCAAGAAAGTAGGAACTACCGGTGAAAAAGTCGATCTGGCCCTACTCGTAGATGGCTTGCAGTCTGAACGTGAGCAAGGCATTACGATTGATGTTGCCTATCGTTACTTTAGTACTGAAAAACGTAAATTCATCATTGCTGACACTCCTGGACATGAGCAATATACCCGTAATATGGTCACCGGCGCATCCACTTGTGATTTGGCGATTATTTTAGTTGATGCAAGAGAGGGTGTGAAAACACAGACTCGTCGTCATTCATTTTTGGTTTCTCTGCTAGGGATCAAACACGTCATTGTTGCAATTAATAAAATGGATTTAATGAAATATCGTCAAGATGTTTACGAACAGATCCAGAAAGACTACATGGAGTTTTCGAAGCAGCTTACAATCCCTGATATTCGTTTTGTGCCTATCTCTGCGCTAGAAGGTGATAACGTTGTAAATCGCAGCGAAAAGACACCATGGTTTAAGGGAGAACTGTTGATGGAATTGCTAGAGAGCATGCAAATCACAGAGCAACAACATAAAGACTTCCGCTTTCCTGTGCAGTATGTCAATCGCCCTCACCTCAACTTTAGAGGCTTCGCGGGTACTATTGTCTCAGGTTCAATAAAGCCTGGAGACGCAGTAACAGCGCTCCCTTCTGGAAAAACGTCGACCGTGAAGAGTGTCTACACTTTTGACGGTGATTTAGAAGAAGGAAATGCACCAAACGCGGTTACCTTAACGCTGAATGATGAAATTGATATTTCACGTGGCGACATGATTGTTAAGTCTGACGCCTTGCCTTTGCATTCCAACGCGTATAAAACGCACATGGTTTGGATGTCTGAAGACGCCTTAATCCCAAACAAACAATATAGCTTTAAATTCGCGACAAAAATGGTGCCCGGAAGCATTGCTAGCATCGACTACCAAATCGACGTGAATACGCTTGAAAAAACCGATGCTTTGCATTTGAATTTGAATGAGATAGGTGTAGCAAATATTAAGCTGACACAAGATGTTGCCTGCGACCCTTACACTGAGAACAGAAAAACAGGCGCGTTCATCATCATCGACAGATTAAGCAACAGTACTGTTGGCGCAGGAATGATCATTAAAGAGCATGAACTGAATGTGAAGTCGCATGAATATTCAGAGTTTGAACTAGAAATGAATGCGTTGGTCAGGAAGCACTTCCCTCATTGGAATGCGATGGACATCAGCAAGTAAGTCTGCTTAAGCCAGATTACCGTGATATAAGCTTGTTTAGTCATTAAATTGCTATTAAAGACGCAATACGACTAAACAAGCTTTTTTATATCTGTAGGAAATACGCTATTCTAGTGTTTTGAACAATATACACTTTGGCAATTAGCCAATTCATAAAAGGTTGTAACCGTGGCATCGATACCAGTAACAGGACGTAACTAAGCATGTCTTTAGAGCAAATTCTCGTATTGTTTATTTTTGCTGGTACTATTTTTTCTCTCGCATTCACTAACAAACGTCCATCTAGTATTTTTGCAGCCTGTATGCTTTTATTATTGCTCACCCAACAAATCAGCTTTGAAGCAATATTGAAGAATGTCACAAACACGGGCTTAGTGACGCTAGTTTTACTATTATTGGTGAGCCACTCTATCGATAAAACTGCCTTTATAAAGCGCTTGGGCAGAGCGATTGTTAGAAAGTCATTCAAGCAAAGTTTTTGGCGCATGTTTGCCGTCACCTTTAGCTCATCAGCACTGCTCAACAACACGGCTATTGTGGCCAGTTTAATTGGCCCGATTAAACAGAACCAATTGCATGCCCCATCGCGTTTACTCATTCCCCTTTCATATGCGGCAATACTCGGCGGCACCGTCACTTTAGTGGGTACATCAACCAACTTAATTGTTGATAGTTTCTTAATTGAGCATGGCCACCCAGGTTTTAATTTCTTCGATTTTACAATTTTCGGTTTAAGTGCAGGCTTACTGTGTGCTGTATTATTGTTTTTGTTAAGCCCTTTATTACCCAATATCGCAAGCAATGAAAATAGCTACCAGAGTTACTTGTTAGAGGCCGACGTTGAGGCTGATTCAGAACTTATTGGCAAGACGGTAGAGCAAAACCACCTGCGCAACTTGCCGGAACTGTTTTTAATCGAAATTGTGCGTCGCAATGTGGTGATCTCACCGGTCACTCCGGATATGCTTATCGAAGAGAATGATAAGCTTATATTCTCGGGCAATGTGAAAAAAATGGACAATATTGCTCATATAAAAGGCTTAACTATGTTCGCTGAAGCGGATGGCCTCTTGCGCGACAATTTAACCGAAGTCATTATTTCGAATCGAGCGCCTATCATTAATAAAACCCTCAAAGAAGTGGGTTTCAGAGCGCTGTTTGATGCCGCAGTTGTTGCCATACGACGAGATGGTGAACAAATATCAGGTAAATTGGGAGAGCTGAAGTTGCAGGCCGGTGACTTTCTTTTACTCGCCACTGGCGCTGACTTTCAAGGTCGCGACAATATCAACAAAAACTTCTTCGTAGTTTCAGAACAAAAAATTACGCGCAAACTGCAACCTTGGCAGGAAATCTTTACCTTGCTTGGTTTTGTCAGCACGATTGTCTTAGCAGCAAGTTCACTATTACCTCTTGCTACTGGCCTACTTTTCTTTATTGCGAGTTTAGCTTTGATAAATGTAAGCTCAATTTCTGAAGTGAAACGCAATCTACCGCTTAATCTGATATTAGTCATTGTGGGTGCGCTAAGCCTTGCTACTGCATTAGAGGAAAGCGGCATCATACTGTTAGCAACTAAGGGTATATCACCAATAATAGGTGATATGCCGCCTGTCGTCGCTTTAATTGCAGTCTATGTAATGACGCTATTGCTAACAGAGTTTGTTACAAACAACGCAGCTGCAGCGCTTATGTTCCCTTTTGCCTACGGTATAGTGCAGGCAATGAGTTTGCCGTTAACGCCTTTTGCATTAGCAGTAGCATTTGCGGCAAGCGCAAGTTTTATTTCCCCCTACGGTTACCAAACCAACTTATTGGTATTTTCAGCAACTAATTACCGATTCAAGGACTTTGTAAAAATGGGTGTACCTATTTCAATCCTATATTCGAGTGTAGTGATTACGATGCTCGCGTGGTTCTACCTATAATTTGCTAAAGCTTGCAGGCGCTATCTTCTTTTACTTTCCACACTACAGGTTCCCAGAACTCATTGGTTTGCGGACGCAGACGCTTTTCGGTAATAAATTTTGCAGCTAAATAATAAGTTTGATTTGCTTTTACTTCGACTTCAAGTAGCTTTGGTCTTTGGCTTACCACCCTTCTTCTTTTAAGCAAAGGATCATCAATTTGTTCTTGCACTCGCAAAGTATATTTACCGGGTGCTAGGCGATATTTAGCTTTGCTCGATAATACTTTACGGTCATTAATGTGAGTGATTATTAAGCTATATAGGCGTTTTGTTTCGGGTGGCCTAAAAAGTACAGACACTGTGCCGCAAGCATCTTCGCTCAATTCCAGTTCGTTGCTTAATGATGAGCCATCTAATTCTTTGCTTAATTCAGCCTGACCTACTTCCAGTCTAAACGCTGGTAGGTACTCTCCATTGACGACACTGGTAATTTCTAACCTTTCCCCTTTTCTCTCCAAACCAAGAGTAATGCTGTCGCCCGGTGTAATATCTTGTAGCTCGTTGAGTACCTCCCTTCCTCCCTCCATTTTCAAGCCAACCTCATTGATGGAAACAATATGATCACCTTGCTGAATTTTTAAGTGCTCAGCGAAACTTCCTGGGCTAATAGATAAGACCTTTAAGCCTTTATTATCATTCGGCTCCAAAACAAGCCCCAGGTTGGGAGACAAGCTTGCTGGTATTGCTATTTCTATGTATAAGTCTTCTATATTGCTTCCAGCTTCCTGCTCAGCTTTCGCGACTGCTAACAAGGTCTGTTTAATATTCGTCAGTAAATCATCCATCAGTGCTTTAGACTCTTCAGATGTTTGCAAAGCCATCGCTTGGTTGGGACCAATTAGCACGAAAAGTACAAGCGATATTACTAACTTCATATTTTTCATAATCTTTTTCATTCTTAATCCTTGTGTTAAATAATAATAACTGCGGGTTTATTGTGTTGCTCCAGCATGTTCAAAATGATTTTCTTACGTTGCTCCCAAAGCACAATTTTATGTTCAATACTTTGCTCCTCGAGATACGCAAGTTGGATTTGCTTATCCAACATTTGTAGGTTTCTTTTAGAGCGGAAGTAACCCACTTGTTGAAAAACGTGATCCGGGGCAAGTGCACTGACACGTTGCTGTAATTCGTTATTCTCTGCAATCGTGGTTGCCAGTGCCATTTCCATACTTTTCGAATGGTCATCAAACCACGAAGATGGGCTTATTAATGGATATGCTATCACTAGAGCGAAACAGGCAGCTAAGGCAATTAATGCCGCCGAGAGCTTATTCACTTTGCGTTCTAAAGCAACTATCTTGCTACTGCCTTGGGCACTAGGCTCAATGGTCTTTTCAGTAAGGTCAGACAAAAAGTGCCTATCTGATTCTGCATCCAATACATCTTCGATTGCTTCCCACGCCGGTTTAACTGTATTGAGATCAGGCCGGGTGTCTAACTCAATCCGGCCTCTAAACTCTCGCAAGTTCTGCAGACGAGATTGACATAATTCACATGAACGAAGATGTGAGGCCAGATTACCAAGGTTTTCCTCTGGGGTATCATTTAAAACATCGTTATATGCTTGTAATTCGCTAGCTGTTGGA
Source organism: Brumicola blandensis (assembly GCF_031846165.1). Classification (NCBI taxonomy): domain Bacteria; kingdom Pseudomonadati; phylum Pseudomonadota; class Gammaproteobacteria; order Alteromonadales; family Alteromonadaceae; genus Brumicola; species Brumicola blandensis. The sequence continues at coordinate 46,077 of NZ_JAVRIE010000001.1, read as the reverse complement.
TGCATTTCTTGCTTCCTCTCGAGTTACTTGTTCACGCAGTTTAAGCATTGTTCTCGCCAGTACCTGTTTTGAAAAACTCTCTGTTTTGTCAAGAAAAGCACCAATTTCTTTATGTGAGTAACCTTCTATTTCATGCAATATCAACACTGTTCTTGCGCCGACACTCAGGTCTTTCATAAGTACAAATAAATCATTGCAAGCTTCCCACCATGGTTGGTCAAAGACCGTGTTATTGGCTACATCAAGACTTTGCAACTGGCTCTGTCTTTCTTCATTGGTTTGAGGATTCAGTTCAAGCTCAACTGTAAACTTCTTATGCTTTCTTAGGTAGCCAAGTGCTTCGTTCACCATAATTTGCCTAAGCCAGCCAGCAAAACTGCCATTGTGTTTAAATGCTGCTATATTTGTCAGCACCTTGATAAAACCATTTTGGACAATATCTTCACTCGCACTTTTGCTTGTTGTGATGCGATAAACCAACTTGAAACTTGCGGTAAAAAAGGTTTCATAGATCGACTTTAAAGCTCTTCTGTCACCCGACTGAGCTTTAATGATTATGCTTTTATCAATCCTTTGGCGAAAAGCCGAAAACTCGTTCATTTGAACCTTTTTGTGTGTACTTAAATATTAAGATGTGAACGCGCTCGAAAGCGTTACATTTTTTTTGATAAAAACTGAGTATATTAAATAAGTAGCTCTGGAAGTATAAGAGAATACTTAACCAAAGTTGAGTTCAGGAGACTGTTTATAGACGGGACAGAGCTGACTGATACTAGCCCATATTTCTTGTTTTACCTTTTCCTTACCTATTTGACCCGCAATCCAAGCTAAATGGCTTCTTGATTTTAACCCCAAGCCGCTACTGTCTTGTAAAAATTGATTCGCTTTACGCGCAAGATCATCAAACTGAAAACCGTTTGGGTCAATCACATTCAACTTCATTTGATAGTACAGTTTAGAAAGGCGTCCATCAGCGCTTGTATTGTCTAGTAACTCGTCTCGTTCAGCAATACGCAAGGCTTTTTGATAGTGTTGAGAGGCCAGCTCGCTATTCCCGTTTCGTAAATAAACTTCTGCTAAGCTCCCCCACACTTGGTGAATAGCCAAATCCGGTTGCAGCTTAATAGACTTGAGCTTGTAGTTTAAGGCGCCAACAAAGTCGTGCTCGAACATGAATACTGAACCTAAATTTTCGTAGGCAAGGTAAGTATTACTAGCTGAGTCGATCAGATCCAAATACGTTTGCTTTGCCTTGTCCAATTCACCAAAGCACATTTGCATCGTACCCAAGTTTGCCAATATTACTGGTTGTTTGACGACAAGTGATGCACTAGCAAAACGCTTTGCCGCTGCACGAATATCTCCCTTAGCAAAGTAGTAATTGCCAAGCGTATTCATCGCGCGCCAATGGTCAGGCGCAATTGAAAGGGCCTTTTCTGCATAGACTGCAATGTTTCCATCATCGCTATGCCCTCTTTCACTTGAATCTAACTCGTCACTCGTGGTGAAGACTAGAAGCAGCTCCGCAAATAACGCAAACGCATCAGGGTCAAAGGCGTCATGAGCAGAATCGCTTATTGCGCCTCTTAATATTGGCTCCAAATGCTCAACTGCCGCTAACGCCCTTCCCGTTCTCGAGAGCAATTCGGCTTTTGCGCTGATTACTGCCGGCGCCATTGAATTGTATTCCTCTGCTTGCTGACAATACGTAGTCGCTAAAGCCAAAGATGCTGTTTCATCTTTCAGCCAACTCATTTGGACCTTAGCTCTGCAAGCCTCCGCGTAGGCCTGCGCAAAGTCAGGCTGTTCTTGAAAAGCTTGCTTCAATAGTGTTAGCGCTTTGTCTAGGTCTTGGTATGAGTGAGCAAAGTAAAGCGTATCTTTAGCTTCTAAATATTTTTGCATGCTTGTTTTTGAAATAGCAGATGCTAGGGCTACTTTTTCGCCACTCACAAATTGCTTTAGGTGAGCATGAAGACGAGCCACTAAAATAGAACTGCTCTCACCTAGTAGACCTTGATGGACAACTTGATCGAAAATAAGGGCTCGATTTGATGCATGAGCCATTTCCATTTGAATAGATGCATAATGCGTTGATTCCAGCATAGACAAGTGCAATACACCGTGAACCTGCCACTTTTTGAGTATTTCGGGTAGAGACATCTCGGCAGTTTGTTGTTCGGTAACCATCACCGCGCCTATAAAATCGGTACTATGCAGTACATCGACTAACTGAATCCCAATATGTTTAAGCTCATCTTGAGTTTGGATAAGCAACAATGCTTTACCAAGCGGATTATCAATAAGTCGTTTATTTGTTGATTCTAAGGGAGCGACTAGTGATAAAGCAGAAGGATCAGATGCTTGTTTTGAATGCCCAGTCAGGTAAATGGCGAAAGCGCATATAAAAAGAAAAATAACGCTAAAAAGTACTACTTTGGCGCGTGTTCTGCCCCTTGCCAAAGGCGCTGATTTAATCTTATCGGTTTCGTTGTCTTCTGCACTCTGACTAGCCAATTCACTTTCGATTTGAAAATCAGCAACTCGCTCAAAGGGTGTGCTCTCACTAGAGAGGTAGATTGTGTGAGCTTCAACCTGAAGTGCTTTTGCTACTCTCGCTAAGTTATGGGTTGAGACGGCGCGCTCTCGAAAGACCTTGCTAACAAGATCTTTAGGGATCTTTTCTAATCCCTCGCTCTCAGCTATTTTTGATGCAAGAGCAAACTGCGTTTCAATACCTGCGTCTAGCATTGCTGCCTCTAGCTTGACTCTAGATGCTTTTATGCCTCGCTTTCTCTTTCTCGTTTCCATGAATTGAGTGTGTGGTTTGATTTAGCATTTTTTGATGACTACATCATATACAAGCAAACTTTTATATGCACGTTTTTTAAACGTATCCAGCACATTAAACAATCAATCTATTGCCTTAATTCCAGACCTAATGATTCAAATTCGCTCAGTTGACATGTCGTCACTTAACGGCAGTTAAGACTAACAAGCAGTCAATTAGGGTCTTGAGGCTTTGTTTAATGAGTTGATATCCAGTATACCTAGAGTGAAAAATAAAGTGTTTAAAAAAACACCTACTCACAAAGCCAAAACAGGGAAAGAAAATGAAAACCAAAAAGTCACTTATAATAAGCTTCGTCAGCGCTTGCGTATTCTTCTTGAGCGCATGTCAGAGCACCTCTGGCGGCGATGACAAACTTGGCTGGGGAACAAGAGCTATTATCTGTACTGGTGGTGGTATCGCTGGCGCCTATGTGGGTAAAAAACTTGCTGAGAAATTCTTTGAGAAAACAGACCGCGTGTATTCAGCAAAAGAAATAGATACTTACACGAAAGGCTTTCAATTGGGCTTGTTTCTAACCTTTTGTAAGCTTGCTGACTATGCTGGCAACACGATATATAAAAAGCTGTCCGAAGAAGGCGAAAAGCGACGTCGTGAACAGGTGCTTCAGGCTGCTTCTTCTGCACAAGTGACTACTTATGAAGATCCGAGCAACCCTAACCTGAGAGGAACGGTAAAACCGATTAAAACCTATGCTGAGAGTGCGCTAAACAGAGAGTGCGTTGATATTGAAGATACTTTGGTTGACGGCAGTAGCTCTGAAAGTGTTTATGTTAAGTATTGTAGAAGCTTACCAAACGGTCCATACCAACCGGTCACTGTGTAATAATATGCTTCGCTTTGTCATTTTTCTCGGCTTAAGTTTGTGCTTTGCGAACTACGGTAATGCCGCCAACATAAGTGTTGAAACCAAAAATGGTCGCCAAGTCTTAATATACAATGGCGCAGTAGAATCGGGCGATGCAAAACGGGTTCGATACTTTCTTCGCAACCGGCGTGTTGATGAGGTCTGGTTGAAATCTGGCGGCGGTGTGCTCATGGAAGGTGTTCAGATAGGTTTATACTTAAGAGAAGCTGGCACGATGGTTAAGGTAAAAAGCGGCGATTCTTGCGCTAGCTCATGCACAGTGGCTTTCTTAGGTGGATTGATCAGGACTATAGAACGTGGTGCTAAATATCAAGTACATGCATATTCTGGTGTTCTCTATGGCATTCCGCGCAGACGAGGCGAGTCACAAGCGCAACTTGAGCAAAGAGTACTCTCCAACCCGCAAGCCTATTTGCAGGCTGTCGCCAAAGAGCAAATGCGTCAAAAAGGAGTAAGTTGGGCGAGTCGACTATTTGTGTATTACCGGCTAATGATACAACCCGCACCTCGAGCAAGGCTTTACTCTATTTCAAATTCAAGCGAAGCAAATGGTATAAAGCGAGCTCTTGCTAGGTATGGAGACAGAGCCCTCCAGCTATACCTGGAAAAGCAAATGCCTGTCGATGTTGCCCGCATTCAAAAAGAAGGTATCAGCGCAGCGCACGAAATTACAATGCGCCTTGAGCGCGATGCAATGCAAAACATGTTAGTTGGTTTGAATGCTCTCAATGATCAGAACATGCTTAAAAGACGTGCTCCAGAAGCGATAAGGATACTTAAAATTATGTTTGAAAGCCGTATCCTAGCCACCAGCGATCTTAGCCTTGAAACGCTCTCAGAATATGGATTTACTAATGTACCAATACCGAACTAAACATCGCGGACGTAAAGTAGCGGCGGCAATACTGTTCAGTTGCTTAATGTTAGCAAGCTGCGTCAGTACAGAGCTTAATAGTCAACTCGGCACGGAAGTGGTAGGTAAAGGGTCACAGATAGAATTTACATGGGATGCAGATCACCCCTTTGCGCAGCAGTACGCAAGACAAAACATAGTGCTTGTCGCCGAATATCTTGAACTTGACCAAAGTGGGCGTTCAAAGCCAGTAAGGCAAGTATTGTCACGCTCAAATAACCAATTTGCAGAAATACGCAAGAAAGTATTTTCCTTACCCCCTCAATTACGCTCTATCCCAGCTTCATCAAACGTCTGTCTTTATTTACAAATGAATCGCCAAGCGATACCTCTTCGAAATGCAGGCAAGTTCGATACCGCTCGTTTTAAGTATGCTGAATGGTCACAACTTGTCGCTACCAGCACTGGTCGGCGCTTATTATCTCAAGACATCGCCACAGCGGAACGCAACTTAGCAATAGCAGAGCGTAATTTGGAAACGTCCTTGAATCAACAAAACCAATCCATTGACGACTTCAACCAACAACTTGCATCTGAAAATCTTGCACAAGCAATAACCATATACGACGCAAGTGATTGCAAAAACATCACAGTCGCGGCAACAGAACAAAGTAAACCTTTCGACGTTCTCGAAATAGAGCAGCATTTACCCACAGCCCTTAATGTGTGTGCCGCTCGCGCATTTAATAGCGTTCGCTTTGCTGAAGCGATAGCTAAACAGGAAATACCCTCCGTACGACTGCTACCTTCGATTATAAAACTCAACAAAACAAACCTCGATGCATTAATCGAGAGATTAGATAGCCAGCGCAAGCAGCAATTACAAATCTTTACTCAATCGTTTTTACGCTTCGTGCAAAATACAAACTCAAACTTCAAGCCCGAAATAGGTAGTCGTAACGACCTGCTTCCAGTGAGTGCTTATACCTATCAAAGACAAGATGCTGTTTTGAGGTCACTGAGCGCTAGTCAGGTTGCAAATGAAGCCCAACTAACGCTCGGCGTAGAAGTTGTCAGTAATGAACTTGAGGAATTTAAAAGCTGTGTAGTAGAGGGACAGCAACAGTTAAAAACGAAATATGAAGCTTGGCAAAAACGCCTCGCTTCAAGCCCGAACAGAATTGATGCCAAAACTCAGTTTATTGTACAAAAGTGTGAAAGCATGTTTACTGACAATCAACAGCGGCTACGTCAATTTAAACAGCAAGAAGAAGCCGCAGATGAAACCTTAACGAAGTTGCAAGCTCGCTTCGACCAACTTGGCTTAGCACCGAACCTGCCTACTCAGTCAGCAGCGCTAAACGAGCAAGTTTGCAGCCTATCGTCATCGCCCTAGATTAAAAAAGTAGACTATTTCTTAGTTGGCTTTTGCTCAATGATCACATCAGCGTATGAGCGTAGTTTCTTCTTCTTTCGGATTGCCGCAAATGGATCTTCAGTGGACTTGTTCTTGCTAACACTCTTTGTCTCTCGCTCAGCCGAGGTCGCTTTATCTGAACGAGATTGACTATCCGACGATAAGCTCGCTTTCCATCTTATGATTTTTTTTAAAGCCGAGTTAGATTGCTCCGACTCAATCTGCTTTTGTTGCTTTTTATATTTATTAAACAAGTGATTACAGGTAAGGAAAACCCCAATACTCAGCGCCCAAATAGCCCACTTCACTGCAAAAGATAGCCCTATGTTTGTGGGGTTTTCTTGAAGCTCGTTATAACGAAGATAATCATCATGCACTTGTCCCACTACGAATATAAACGCGACGAGTAAGATGAGACTAATGATAAAGAATTTGTACTTTCGCCACAGTAAACCACTTAATATAATGTTGATAATTTTATTCATGACTTACCCAAAAATACCGATACCTAGCACAGCAAGCACTGCCAGTATCCCTTTTTCTTTAATGGTAGAATAAATCTTGGCTTCTTCTTCCTGAACAATCACTTCCAGCTGTTCTTCGCTGAAATCTTCTGGGTTCTTTTGGGCCAACACGATGCGTGTCTCAGCACGCGATATCGCTTTATCACGGATCGCATCTTTGAACTTTGTGTTTACTTTCTTAAATGGGTTCACTCATTTACCTCTCGTTGAAACACGATTATACATACACTTCTGCCATTTTACCCATATCCTTCGTTTCATAATGTTTCATTGCGAAAAAAGATGGTATCGTACAAAACATACACTTAAGACCATCACAAATGAGCTCAATATGCTAAATCAGATCCGCGAGAAAGCCGCTAAACCAATGACGCTATTATGCTTATTCAGCGCTGGGCTGTATTTGCTGCTCGGACAAGCGGCTTTAGCAAAGAGTGATTCATTGGTACTGCCAGAATACGTTTACACAGCGCACGCTGATCCGCTTCAGCAAGCAAAAGATACGCTACAAAAAGCAAAAAAACAGAATAAACTAGCCTTACTCGTCCTTGGCGCAGAGTGGTGTCATGACAGTGTTGGCCTAGCAAGCAACTTCTCTAAACCAGAAATGCAAACAATCTTAGCAGCACAATATGAAACAACGTTCATTGATGTCGGCTACTTGGAAGACAGACGAGATGTTACGAACTTTGTCGGCTACCCTAACTATTTTGCGACGCCTACCGTACTGATTGTGAATCCAGATACCAATGACGTCATAAATGTGCAAAGCCTTAGAACGTGGCAAAGTGCTTATAGCGTTGAATTTGACGAGTATATTTCGCATTTCTCTCAATGGAAAAAAGAAAGTGTGACCGCGGGAACAAGCACCGATACTACGTCTGCTTCAAATGATGCACTTGCGTTGTTCGAGAAACAGCAGAGCGCGCGTCTGCAAGACGCTTACAAAATACTCGGGCCTATGCTTGAAGCGAGTGATGATGTGCGAGCGAATAAAGATACCGAACTTGCTGCCAACTACGATAAAGATACATTTTATGCACTTTGGGACGAAGTGAAAGTCTTTAGAACCTCTGTGCAAAAGAGCATCCATGAAATGCGTAATCAGACCACCCTCGATACTAAAACAGTGAAAAAATTAAACGCGAGTGCTCCGCAAAAGCAATCATGGGAATGAACGACTCTCCTTTAACAGGACGCAAATTTGTGGACTTATAAGCAATTAGTCTGACTTATTTAAAACAAACTCATATAAGGCGCGTTTTCCAGTTGATAATCATGCATAACTTGGATACCATTCACGCACTTAAACAAATTAGACAATCATGACTATTACAAATTTCGGCCACCATCATCACGTAAACGCATAACCTTTCAGGTTCGTGCTGGAAGGGTATTGTTTCCTTTCCATGGCCATTTAGAAATTTGAAGCCCTCGGAAGGAAACTTTCGGGGGTTTTTTGTTTGCTTAGGCAAGCCAAAACTGAGTTTTAGTAGTAATACTTTAAAAAAAATGTAAAAGGAAGAAGTAATGAGCGATAGCAAAAGACTGAAAATAGCAGTGCAGAAGAAAGGTCGCCTTAGCGACGATAGCATTGCCTTATTGAAAGCCATCGGCATCAAATTGCAAATAAGAGATCGATTATTGATAGCTCATTCAACTAACCAGCCAATTGACCTCTTGTTAGTGCGCGATGACGACATCCCAGGTTTGGTTATGGATGGCGTAGTCGACATGGGTTTTATCGGTGAAAATGAACTGGAAGAGAAGATGTTAGAACGCCAAGCATCCAAACGTCCAGCAGAGTTTCAAACACTACGACGCCTTGACTACGGCGGCTGTCGTTTATCTATCGCGATACCGAACGAAATGAAATATACCGGTATCGAATCCTTAAATGGTACCAAAGTAGCAACGACTTACCCCTACCTTCTTGAGCGCTATTTTACTGAGCAGAATATCGATGCTAGCGCAGTCATGTTGACGGGCTCGGTTGAAGTTGCTCCGCGCGCTGGAGTTGCGGATGCTATTTGTGACCTCGTATCGACAGGTGCGACATTAGAAGCTAATGGTTTGCGTGAGCAAGAAGTTATTTTCGAGTCAAAAGCGGTATTGATTCAAAAAGCTCAGCCTTTGAGCGAAGACAAGCAAGCATTGATTAATCGTCTATTACCTCGCATCGACGGTGTTATGCAAGCCAAAGAAAGCAAATACATTATGCTTCATGCGCCAAAAGCGTATTTGGAACAAGTGAAAAGCTTGTTACCAGGAGCCGAGGACCCGACAGTACTGCCATTAGCTGGTAATGAAGAAGCGGTCGCTATTCATGTCGTCAGCGCCGAAACACTGTTTTGGGAAACGATGGAAAAGCTAAAAGCCCTAGGTTGTAGCTCCATCTTGGTAATGCCAATTGAAAAAATGATGGGGTAAGAGTCATGTCGTCGCAATCAATTATTGAATGGGGCACTTTAAGCACGCAAGCACAAGCCGACGCGCTTAGCCGTCCGGCAATGAAGGACAGCGTATTGCTGCGTGATACTGTGACTAAAATAGTCAGCCAAGTTCGCGAAAACCAAGACAGTGCTGTACTGGCGTATACCAAAGAATTTGATGGTGCTGAGTTAAGCTCATTGCGTTTAGATCCAGATTTGATCGAAAACGCGGAGAGCGAAATCAGTGACGCTGTAAAGTCAGCAATTGATACGGCTTATGCCAACATTAAGTGCTTTCATGAGGCACAGCGTCCCCAAGACATTCGGATTGAAACGGCACCTGGTGTGATCTGCGAACAAAAGCATGCCGCACTAGAAAAAGTAGGCCTTTATATCCCTGGTGGGAGTGCGCCTCTACCTTCTACTGTACTCATGCTAGGCGTGTCTGCTCAAGTTGCAGGGTGCGAGTTACCTATTCTTTGTACTCCACCATCACCGCAGGGTGTTATCGCTGCCGAGATTCGCTATGCTGCAAAGAAATGTGGCATTCAACACATTTATCTTTGTGGCGGCGCTCAAGCTATTGCTGGCATGGCATTTGGTACCGAGACTATTCCTAAGGTAGATAAAATATTTGGTCCGGGTAATAGCTTTGTGACAGAAGCCAAACAACAAGTCAGTCAGGCACTAGGTGGCGCAGCTATTGATATGCCAGCTGGCCCTTCAGAAGTTTTGGTCATTGCCGACGCAAATGCAAATGCAGCATACGTTGCCGCAGATTTATTGTCACAAGCTGAGCACGGCGCCGATTCACAAGCCGTTTTAGTGTGTGATAACCAAGCACTTATCGAACAGGTACAACAACAAGTCTTGTTACAGCTCGCTCAATTGTCTCGTCGAGATATTGCTGGGCAAGCTGTTGAGCATAGTCGTTACATCCTAACAGCCGATATTGAACAATCAGTAGAGGTCAGCAACGCTTATGCTCCGGAACACTTGATTGTGCAAACGGATAACGCCAGAGAGTTACTCGCGCCCCTAAAACACGCAGGCAGTATTTTCGTAGGCGCATATTCGCCTGAATCAGCCGGCGATTACGCTAGCGGTACTAACCACGTATTGCCTACCTATGGTTATGCGCGGAATTACTCTAGTTTAGGCTTACTTGACTTTATGCGTCGCTACACGGTTCAAGAACTTAGCTATGATGGCCTGAATAACATTGGCCAGGCGATTATGGATTTAGCTGACGCTGAAGGACTTGATGCTCACAGAAACGCGGTTAAAGTGCGCCTTTCGAACATTAACGAGCAAAGTCGTTCGGGAGAAAACCCATGAGCGAGTGGCTTGAAGCACTTACCGTTAACTATGTAAATGAATTGACTCCTTATGAATCTGCGCGTCGTTTATTTGCTGGCTCTGGCGCTGACGCAAAACAAGTGTGGATGAATGCGAACGAGTCGCCGTTCCATCGTGACTATGAAATCGATACAGCAATATTCAATCGTTATCCCGACTGTCAACCGGACACTGTCGTCAACGCGTATGCTGACTATGCAGGTCTCAAGCCTGAACAAACACTAGTGACACGTGGCGCTGATGAAGGAATCGAATTGGTAATTCGCGCTTTTTGCGAGCCAGGCCAAGATAGCATTCTTATTTGTCCACCAACCTATGGCATGTATGCGATAAGTGCTCAAACCTTTAATGTGGGTGTAGAACGCGCGCCATTGCTTGCAGACTTTAGCGTAGATATCGACGCTGTATTGTCATATGTCGGTAAAGTAAAAGTTGTCTTTATTTGTTCACCGAATAATCCAACTGGAACGAGCGTCCCTCAAGAAGATATCGTAAAAGTACTCGCCGCTTATAAAGACAAAGCAATCATTGTACTTGATGAAGCTTATATCGAGTTTGATAGTGAACAAACACAAAGCCAATTGTTAGCGCAGTACCCTAATTTAGTATTACTAAGAACGCTATCCAAAGCCTTTGCGCTTGCTGGTTTGCGCTGCGGGTTCACCCTTGCGTCACCAGATATTATTCAAACCTTGCTCAAAGTGATTGCGCCCTACCCGATCCCAGCGCCAGTTGCGCAGATAGCGGGTCAGGCATTACAGTCGAGAAATCTAAGTGCGGTAGCTAAAGATGTTGAGTTCTTAAAAACTGAGCTATCGCAATTACAAGCCGCACTGAGTAAGGTCGGTGACATTCAAATCGTAGGTGATATTAAAGCCAACTTTGTATTGTTCAGAACCCAGAAAAAGAACGAATTAATGAAGCACCTTGTTGACAACAAAGTACTCATACGCGACCAATCAAAACAAATTGCGCTAGAAAACTGTCTCCGAATTAGTATTGGTGACAAAGCTCAAAATCAAACATTATTAGCATTAATTACTGCATTTTTTGCTAACGAGGCAAAGTAACATGACCCAAGAAGCTATTCTTTTTATCGACCGTGACGGCACTCTTGTTGAGGAACCAGCAATCGACAAACAACTCGACAGCTTAGAAAAGCTCGTTTTCGAACCGAATGTCATACCTGAACTGCTCAAGCTTCAAGCCGCTGGTTTTAAACTTGTGATGGTATCCAATCAAGACGGCTTGGGCACGGACAGTTTCCCCAAGGCAAACTTCGATCTAGCTCATAATGCCATGATGAACGTGTTCACCAGTCAAGGTGTGCACTTTGATGATGTACTGATATGCCCTCATTTTGACGAAGACAATTGTACCTGCCGAAAGCCAAAACTTGGTTTGGTCAAGGACTATTTGCAACAAGGTAAAGTTGATTTTACACGCTCGTTTGTCATCGGCGACCGCGATACTGATATTCAACTTGCTGAAAACATGGGGATTGTGGGGATTAAATATGACCCAAGCAATAATAATTGGCCTATGATCACCCAAAGTTTACTAGTCACTGAGCGCACTGCTGAAGTAGTCAGAACCACCAGCGAAACCGACATCAAAGTGAAGGTCAACTTAGATAGTAAACAAAAGCCAGAAATCCACACTGGCTTGGGTTTCTTTGACCACATGCTCGATCAAATCGCCACGCATGGTGGTTTTTACTTAAACGTGAGTGTCGACGGTGATCTGCATATCGATGACCATCATAGCGTAGAAGACACTGCCTTAGCCTTGGGTGAATGTTTAAAGAAAGCCTTGGGCGACAAGCGCGGTATTGCGCGTTTTGGTTTCGCATTACCAATGGATGAGTGCAGAGCAGAATGCATCATGGACATTTCAAATCGTCCGCACCTTAAGTTTGATGCTGAGTTTACGCGTGAATCTGTTGGTGATATGGCGACCGAAATGGTGCCGCACTTCTTCTATTCGATTGCGCAAGCCATGGGCCTGTCATTGCACTTGTCTACGACGGAAGGTAACGCACATCATCAAGTTGAAAGTCTGTTTAAAGTATTTGGCCGTGCTTTGCGACAAGCAATCACCAAGCAAGGTGATGCACTGCCGAGTACCAAAGGAGCGTTATAGTGGCAAACTCCTTAGTTATTGTTAATACGGGTTGTGCCAATATTTCCTCGGTCAAGTTTGCGTTTGAACGTTTAGGAACGCAAGTAGAGGTTTCAGATGATACTGCGGTTATCGCGAAAGCCCAGCGCGTTCTTTTACCCGGAGTGGGTGCTGCTCCGGCCGCAATGTCTAGCATTCGTAGCAAAGGCTTGGTCACTTGCTTACAAAACCTGACTCAGCCAACTTTAGGCGTCTGTTTAGGTATGCAATTGATGGTCTCTGATTCTGAAGAAGGTGAATTTGGTAAAACAGATTTGACCGCTTGCTTAGATCTCATCCCTGGTCGTGTACAACGCATGCAAGTGGGTAACTTGCGCTTGCCTCACATGGGTTGGAATCGGGTGACGAGTAAATATGACAACCCCTTATTTGCTGATATTCCTGATGGCGAGCACTTTTATTTTGTACACAGTTTCGCGGTTGAAGACTATGCACATACTCTTGCGACTTTCCGGTATGATTCAAGAATAGATGCGCCTAATTTCTCAGCAGCTATCCATCGCGATAACTTTTTTGGCGTACAGTTTCACCCTGAACGTTCAAGCGATGCTGGTGCTCAACTACTTAAGAACTTCATTCAGTTGTAAAGGACAGATATGATCATTCCCGCGATAGATTTAATTGAAGGAAAAGTGGTTCGTCTATATCAAGGCGATTACGAACAAACTACAGAGTACAAACTCGACCCTATTGATGTTGTCAATCAATATGCTGATGATGGTGCGCAATGGCTGCATATTGTCGACTTAACGGGTGCCAAAGACACTGCGAAACGTCAACTTCAGCTCATTTCAGATATGGTAGCAACCAAGCGAATGAGATTTCAGAGCGGCGGCGGTGTGCGCACCAAAGCAGATGTACAAGGTTTATTAAACGCTGGGGTTGAGAGAGTTGTCATTGGTTCATTAGCAGTTACACAACCTGAGTTAGTCGAAGCTTGGATGCAAGAATTTGGTCCTGAGCACATCGTTCTCGCTCTTGATATCAATATTGATGAACAAGGTAACAAATTCGTTGCAACTCACGGATGGCAGAAAGACTCTGGCGTATCTATCGAAACACTTATTAAGCGTTACTCTAAAGTCGGTTTACAACACGTTTTGTGTACGGATATTAGTCGAGATGGTACGCTACAAGGTGCTAATGACAGTCTTTATTCAGAAGTTGCTAAGCAGTTTCCAGACATTCAGTGGCAAGCGTCAGGCGGTATTGGAAACCTGAAAGATATTGAAGTATTAAAACCCACAAATGTGGCTGGTGTTATTTTAGGAAGGGCCTTGCTGGAAGGCAAGTTTACTGTGAAAGAAGCGATTGCCTGTTGGCAAGATTAGTCACGCCATAGAGCGAAATGATGGGCAGGGCAACTCGCCTATTGTTAGTGGGCTTAAATCACGTAAAATAGCGGCTTATAAAATAAGTAGAATTTGGCAGTTAGCCAACAACAAGTATTAGGAATTAAACATGGCAGTGTTCGGTACGGTTTTTATGCCAGAAATGGCTATAACCACATTTGAAAATGATACATGGAGCGAGACGAAGTTTGTCTCCTCCGAAAGCATTCCAATGCATCCTGGCGCGCATGTCCTGCATTATTCGAGCACTTGCTTCGAGGGTTTAAAAGCATTTCGCCATGATGATGGCGGTATTTATGTGTTTAGAATGGACCAAAACCTGAATCGTTTCGAACAAAGCAGCCAGTTATTGAACTTGCCAGCGATAGACAAAGCACAAGTTGAACAAATGATTTTGAGCATTGTTGGTCAGTATGCGAGTGATGTACCTGAACCTCCGGGCTCAATGTATATTCGCCCTACGCATGTGGGTACAGAAGCTTCCATTGGAAAAGCTGCGGCTCCCTCTCTTACATCTTTGCTATACGTATTACTGTCACCGGTTGGCGATTACTTTACAGGTGGCGCAAAGCCTCTACGATTATTACTTGATGAAACCGGGATGCGCTGTGCACCGCATATGGGCATGATCAAAAGTGGTGGTAACTATGCTAGTGCTCTAGGCCCTATTTTAGCAGCACGCAGCGAAGTACAAGCGGATCAGATATTATTCTGTCCAAATGGTGATGTACAAGAAACTGGCGCAGCTAATTTCATTCTGATTGACGGCAATGAAGTCATCACCAAAACTTTAGATTCTAGCTTCTTACACGGCGTAACAAGAAGCTCAATCCTCACCCTAGCTGCGGATTTAGGCATGACCGTTAGTGAACGCAATATCAGCGTAGACGAATTATTAGAACGTGCAGCAAAACCTGGGGTCGAAGCGGCCTTATCCGGCACGGCAGCTGTGTTAACCCCAGTCGGCACATTCATTCATAACGATAAAGAATATCAAGTTGGCAATGGTGAAGCGGGTCCGACAACGCAGAAGTTGAGACAAGCACTGAATGATATTCAATGGGGCAAAGCCCCTGACAAGCATAATTGGTTAGTAAAGGTAAAATAAGAATCAATAGTTAAATACTAAAACCAGAAAAGAAGAGTTATTCATGCTTGCAAGAAGAATTATACCCTGCCTAGACGTTCGCGATGGTGTCGTGGTCAAAGGCGTCAAATTTCGCAATCACGAGATCATAGGCGATATCGTGCCATTAGCTCAACGCTACGCGAAAGCCGGCGCTGATGAATTGGTATTTTATGATATTACAGCCTCTAGTGACCAACGAGTGGTTGATAAAAGCTGGGTATCTAAAATTGCCCAAGTTATCGATATTCCGTTCTGTGTCGCCGGCGGCATCAAAACTGTAGAAGATGCAGGTAGAATTCTTGAGATGGGTGCAGACAAGATATCTATTAACAGTCCTGCGCTGACAAACCCAAACCTGATCAAAGAGCTACATGACACTTTTGGTCAGCAGTGTGTGGTTATTGGTGTTGATAGTTTTTTTAATGAAAAAACTCAACAGTACGAAGTTTACCAATTTACTGGGGACGAAACCCGCACGCAAAAAACCAGTTGGCAAACGCTAGATTGGATAAAAGAAGTCCAAACGAAAGGCGCTGGTGAAATCGTACTTAACTGCATGAACCAAGATGGCGTGCGTAAGGGTTACGATATCAAACAACTAGCAGCAGTGAGAGAGGTTTGTCACGTACCTTTGATTGCCTCCGGCGGTGCCGGTGAAATGCAACACTTTGCTGATGTATACAAACAAGCTGATGTAGATGGTGCACTAGCGGCTTCAGTATTCCACAAATCTATAATCGACATACCTGAATTAAAGGCCTGGCTGTCTCAGCAAGGTATAGAGATGCGTTCATAAAACGACTCTCAAAAGGACATATTATGAAAATAACACAAGATAATGTTGCACAGCTTGCATGGGAAAAAATGGATAATTTACTCCCAGCCATAATACAAGATGCTCACACTGGCAGAGTATTAATGCAAGGTTACATGGATCAGGCAGCACTCAATCATACCTTGAGCTCTGGGAAAGTTACCTTTTTCAGCCGATCTAAGCAACGCCTTTGGACAAAAGGTGAAACCTCCGGCAATACTCTTGATTTAGTGGATATTTCTGCAGATTGCGACTTTGATTCTATATTGGTCCTCGCGAATGCAAATGGCCCTACCTGCCACACTGGTGCAACGACCTGTTGGTTTAACAGTGAAGCACCGACTATGACCTTCATCGCTGAACTAGAAAATGTATTGGCTGAACGCAAAGACGCCGATCCATCGACAAGTTATACTGCTCAGTTGTACAGTAAAGGGATTAAACGAATTGCGCAAAAAGTAGGTGAGGAAGGCGTTGAAACTGCACTAGCAGCTACTGTTCAAGACTTAGAAGAGTTAAAGAATGAATCAGCCGACCTACTCTACCATTTGATTGTATTGCTACAAGCGAGCAATTTATCTTTAAATGATGCGATTGATGTACTGAAAGCTAGACATAAATAAGGCATCGCTATAAAACGACAAAGGCGGCACAGATAACTGGTCGTCTTGTTGCATTTTACATTACTGTTTTATTAGTTTTGAAATACTGCTCAGAGTAAACAAACTTTCTCGATACAACAGATTCATCGCGCTATTTAATAATGAACTTTAAGTAGAATTTGACCGTTTTATAAGTCATACCAATAATTTTTAAAGCGCACCCGCAATATGCTAAAACAGACTCCGCACAAGAGTACCATCTCTTCTGTCATCATTTTCCTATCTATTATTTTGCAAAGTTATTCTGCGCTAGCGTTGCAAAAGCCGTTGGAACAGCCCGTACTAGAGGCAACAGAGCTAGATTCTACTTTATCCTTACAAAATATCGCTCTAAAAATAGATAAACGCATTGCCAACATGAAAATACTGGCGAATACCATCGCCAACGATACACATATTCATCAGTGGGTTGACGCTGGGCACCCTGAAGTTCAAGAAAAGATACTACTCGAAAAACTAGCGTACGTTGTAGGAGAATATGAACTGACCAGTGCTTCATTCGCCGACACGCAGAGCAACAAGTACTGGAATCATGAGGGTTTTCTGCGTGTATTGGACCCGAAAATTGATACCTGGTACTTCAATTACCTCGCCAGTAATCAACAAGACTTAATCAGCGTTTATCACGACAAGAACAAACATCGTGTTGATTTGTATGTCAACTATCGGCAAGAGAATGGTCTGGGTTTATCTGGCATAGCAACTTCTTTTGATGGTGTTGTTAGTATGCTCAGTAACTCGGAACTAAACCAGTTTGGCGAACTATTTATTGTTGACAGTTTGGGCAAAATCCAAGTACACAATGACCCTGACATTGCCGGCAGTAGTTCACTGGAAGCAAAGTTTGGTAGCGATATTGCGACGGTATTGTTGCGCAAGCAAGCCGCTAACGAAGTACGACACGAACAAGACAAAAACATGTATCTAGCATCGGCACTGATCCCAAGCATGAGTTGGTTCGTGGTGTTTCAAAGCAAGATTAATCATGTAGACCAGCTACAATGAAAAACGACGCCCCTTTTTATTCTCGCTTGGTTTGCGTAAACGCCCCTAAAAGGCTAAAGTCAAAACATAAACTAAAGTTTAAGTACTGAGAAAAATGGAAAAGAAAAACAATCAATTAGTTTTTCAGGATATTGAAAACCGTTCAAGAAATGGCGCCTTCATTTACGGCGCGGCATGGTTTTTGATCAGTTTTGGTACCGGCTTTATCGACACCGCTCCAGTCGTTTTTTACTCGATTTTATCAGGCTTTGTTATTCTTGGCGCAGGCCGCTTATTGATTACGCAATTAAGAGCTAAAACCAAACTCATTCCATTTAAGTTTTGGGTTGCAAGTATTTATATTAGTGCCGTTGTCCCCGCACTGATGACCAGCATTTTATTCTCACTAAGCTTTGTCAATCCGCTTTTCGAACCTATGTTCAACTATCTATTGATGACCTTATTCGCCATTATTAGCGGTGGATTAGTCAACTTTTCACCCCGTTCGGACCTCTCTTACACGTATTTAACCGCGTTAGTTACTCCGCCCTTTATTACCAGCGCGTTTTTTTCAACGTCCCACTATTTGGAGGGAGCAATGCTTGTTACTTATGGCTTGTTTATGATGGCTTTGAGTAGACGACTAGGACAGGAGTATGAACAACGGGTTAGACAGCAAATAGAGCTTGAACGTATCAATAATCAAGACAGCCTAACGGGTGTTAGCAATCGAAGAGCCTTCGATTATAGGTTCGCACAGGAGTGGAAAACACAAGTACAAGCTAAAGCTCCCTTGTCTTTACTCGTCATTGATATCGACTTTTTTAAAAATATTAATGATACCTTTGGTCATGCAGCGGGCGATGAAGTGATCAAACAAACAGCTAATGAAATTGCGTGTGTATTTAAGCGGCAATCTGATGATGTTGCTCGAATTGGCGGTGAAGAATTTGCTGTTATTGTGCCAAATACTGCGCACTACTTGGTTGTTCAGCTAGCTGAAAAAATCCGTAGAAAAGTGGAAAAAGCACCTATTGAATTTGATGATGAACATCTTTCAGTTGAAGTCAGCATAGGAGTGGCAACTTGCATTCCTAAGGAAGAAACAACCACAGAGCTATTATTCAAACACGCTGATAGCTGTTTATACAAGGCCAAAAACACAGGCCGTAATCGCGTTATCGCAGAAGAAATAGTATAATTCGAGTCAAAAAATAAAATTTTTTAATTTATATTTTTCATAGACTTATATGAAAAATTTAATTTTTCATATAAAACTTTCTTGAAATTCAAGGTTCCATACCTAC
Organism: Brumicola blandensis; assembly: GCF_031846165.1. Lineage (NCBI taxonomy): Bacteria > Pseudomonadati > Pseudomonadota > Gammaproteobacteria > Alteromonadales > Alteromonadaceae > Brumicola > Brumicola blandensis. The sequence continues at coordinate 27,344 of NZ_JAVRIE010000001.1, read as the reverse complement.
ATCTATATTGTGAACGCCGAAAGGGTCACAAAAACCGCCGCCGATTAATCGGGGCAAATTATTAAAAACATATTGCTTAAATGAAAAAGGATATGACTATGCGTACTATCGATCTATCTCCACTTTACCGTTCTTTTATTGGTTCAGACCATCTCGCATCTATGATAGATGCCGCAGCCCGGAACGAGAAACAAAATACATACCCTCCATACAACATTGAGCTGTTGGAAGAAGACAAATACAGAATTACCATGGCAGTAGCTGGCTTTTCAAAAGAGAACGTCGTTATCGAAGTTCAGGAAAACACCCTACTGGTCAGTGGTAAAAAAGAGCAAGCCCCTGAAGAAAAGAGAAAATTTCTTCATAAAGGAATCTCTGAGCGAAACTTCGAACGGAAGTTCCAACTTGGTGATAACGTAAAAGTGCTGAATGCAGATCTAGAGAATGGTTTGTTACACATTGATTTAGAACGCGTTGTTCCAGAGGCCAAGAAGCCTAGACGGATAGAGATTGGCTCAAACCTAATCGAGAATCAATAGAGGAAAAACAGGTAGCCAAGGTATTCCCTGACCTTGGCTACCCTTTGAGTATTATTGTAAACATGATTGTAAAAATGATAACCATCGCCTTTGCGATGGTTTTTTTATCACTGCAAAAAGAGTTATCGACCCCTTCATAGAGCTTAAAGTGTTTTTGAAACTACCACGAAAATATTCCATACCGACAACGCTAGCAGACTTGCGAAAGTTGCGAGCATACCGCTTACTCGTCCCCAACTTGGCCCTGACTTAGTGATAAGGCCAAAAGCATGGGCAATTCTTCCATATAGAAGAAGCGCACCGCAAATGTGCAGGAAAACATCAGCGAAAGAGGTAAGCTCGCCTATCGCAAGCAATATCAAACATAGTGGAGCATACTCTGCAAAATTGGCATGAGCCCTAATTGCTTTCTGCAAGTCATCTATATTTCCATCACCTAAACTAATTGCATTTCGTCTTCTTGCTTTCACTACTTGAAAAGATAAAAAGAGAAAAAACAAGCCTAATAAACCCGCATACAAACCAGTAATTTGTAAGTTCATAATGTAAAACACTTCCCAATAAATGACAGTTAACCTGAGCGAGAGCCTATACTAATTGGCCAACAAAATGAAATAAAGTAAGGACTTATCATCAATTATTGTGTTAGTTTGATTGAATTGCTACATTAATTATCTGCAAATAAATTGTTTGCGAGTTCAAAGCTCTAGGTTCATTGTAAAAATTAGCACCACATTAAGTGTGCAAGTTTAACTAAGGTATAGGAGAGTAGAATTGAGTCATTTGTTTAGATTGGGCGTCATACTTGTCGTCGTTTGGCTACTACTATCCGGCATGTATGAGCCTTTAATGCTAACTTTTGGAGCCTTCTCTGTCCTTATCTCATTATGGTTAACAAAGCGCATGCTGCGCATTGACCAAGAGCAATACACCTTCTTTGTGACCATCAGCTTAGTCAAGTTTTTATTCAAACTGTTCTACAAGATCATTCTATCTAATATTGATGTCACACTGAGAGTGCTAGGTATTAGGCCAGTTCAATCAACTTTTATTACTATTGATATGCCCTACGACAATGATGTAGCGAAAGTGGTATATGCGAATGCAATAACACTCACACCTGGCTCTGCGAGTATTGCCCTATCTGACCACACTTTGCTTGTGCATACTATCAGCGAGCAAGGCGCTCAAGATTTAGCTGATGGCGATATTTTGAATATCATGCCTGCCCAATATCAAGTTAAAACCGTAGAGAACAATAGTTAATGACCGAATATTATTTAGTAGCAGGATTAGCCATTCTTATCGCTATGGCGCTGGGTGTTTGCAGAGCCTTGCTTGGACCAACCGTCTTCGACCGAATACTTGCCGTCAACTTGTTCGGGACCAAAGCGGTATTGTTAGTTGCCATCTATGCTTTTTTCTCCGGTCGACATGACTTGCTTGATATTTCTCTGTTGTACTCATTGCTGAATTTTGTGGGGGTTATCGCCGCTTTGCGTCTAGTCGAACGCGGAAAGTTTTTTGCCAACAGCAAAGAGGAACTGCAAGACCAGGGCTTGACCAAAGAAGATGTTCCTAAAGTACAGGAGAAACATGATGCTTGAGATAGTTGGCTTTATTCTCATTGGAATAGGTTGTTTTCTTGGCGTAGTCGGCGCATTTGGGCTAATTCGATTACCGGACATGTATGCTCGCTTGCATGCAGTTGGGATCACTGACACCCTTTGTTCTTTCCTCATACTGAGTGGTTTAGCTTGTCACGCAGACTCAGTTAACGTGATTGCGAAGTTAGTTCTCATCTTTTTATTCCTATTATTCACAAGTCCAGTTTCTTCCTATGCCTTAGCAAATAATGCATGGCGTTGGGGCTTAATACATAATCAAAAAATCCATGTGACTCCTGCCCACTCTGATAAGGAGCAAAAATGAGCCTTGTCGTTAATTTAGTCCTTTTAGTTTTTTTGTTGGTCATGGCGCTAGCCGTGCTGAAAACAGGGCACTTGTTCGCTATGGCAATGTTATTTGGCCTGTATAGTTTACTTGTTGCTGGCTTATTCGTTGTGCTTGACGCGCCGGATGTTGCCTTCACTGAAGCTGCCGTGGGAACAGGTATTTCAACCGTGCTGATGCTGGTAACCCTGGCTTCTACAAAAAGTGGACATGAATTAGTGTCTAGGCAGAAATCACGGGCAGCACCCTTAATTATCTGTGTGGTAATGGGTGGCCTATTGATTTACGGAACTCATGACCTTGCTGAACTCGGCGACGGTGCCAGTGCCCCTCACAGAGAAGTCGCTGCAAGATACATCGAAAAAGGACAAGAGGAAACCGGTGTGCCTAACCTGGTTACGGCTGTTTTAGCAAGTTATCGAGGTTTTGATACATTGGGAGAAGTCACCGTTGTATTGACTGCGGGCATAGGTGTATTGATGCTACTAGGTGCCAGAAAAAAAATCCGAGTAAAGGAGGTATCAAATGTCAAATGATCTCATTTTACGCGTCGTCACCAAATGGCTCTCTCCTATTATTATTTTATTCGCATTGTACGTGCAGTTCCATGGCGACTATAGCCCAGGCGGTGGTTTCCAAGCAGGGGTTATCTTTAGCTCGGCGATCCTTTTATATGCATTAACCTACGGTTTGGACGCTGCTTTACAGCTCATCCCTGAATGGGTGTTGCGACTTGGCGCTAGCTTAGGTGTGCTCTTATATGGCGGCGTCGGTGTTGTTTCTATGATATTGAGAGGCAACTTTTTGAACTATAGTGTACTCGCCTCTACTGCAATTGCAGGACAACATATTGGCATCATTATCATTGAGCTCGGAGTAGGTCTAACCGTTGCTTCTGTGATGGTGCTATTGTTCTTTACTTTTGCGCGGAGGGTTGCCCCAGAATGATGGAATACATCCTTGGTCATATCAATTACTGGTTGATAGTGGCCGTTATGATGGTCGGTTTATATACTTTGATGAGCCGTTCTAATTTAATTAAGAAGCTAGCAGGCTTAGCCATCTTTCAAACAGCGGTTATTTTGTTTTACGTGAGTTTAGGAAAGGTAACGGGCGGCACCGTTCCCATAGTTGACGATAAATACACTTTGTACTCAAATCCATTACCTCAGGTATTGATGCTAACGGCAATTGTTGTTGGCGTTGCCACGACTGCCCTGGGGTTCGCATTAGTGATCAGAATTAAAGAAGCTTACAACAGTGTGGAAGAATCAGAAATTAACGAAATGGACGAAAAAGAATAATGGAACAACTCACCATTTTACTGATTGTTATTCCATTGATGGTAGCGCCGATTACTGCGTTGATACCATCGGAGAAAATCACTTGGGCTTTGACCTTAATCGTTTCCTCTATATCGCTCCTCATTTCTCTATATATACTGTATGAAGTCAGTGACGGTCGTCATGTCATATATGAATTAGGAGGTTGGCGTCCACCCTGGGGTATCGAATATAAAATTGACTCATTGAATGCATTCATCGCTGTAATAGTCAGTGGTATTGCCTCATTATCATGCCTGTTTGCCTATCGCAGTGTTCCCGACGAGATCGACAAGAAAACTATCCCCTTGTTCTATGCGGCATTTCAACTCTGCTTATTGGGTTTATTAGGCATTGCACTGACCGGCGATATCTTTAATCTTTTCGTATTTTTAGAAATATCGTCACTATCTACCTATGCACTTATCAGCATGGGCAAACATAGAAAAGCACTTACTGCTGCGTTTTCTTATCTTATTTTGGGCACTATCGGTGCAACCTTTTTCTTAATTGGTGTCGGTTTCCTTTTTGCTGCCTCAGGAAGTCTAAATACAGCAGATATTGCTAATCGCTTTCCAAGTTTTGCAGACATGCAATTGGTCGAAACCGCACTCATTTTTATGGTAATGGGAATCGCGCTGAAAGCCGCTATCTTCCCTTTACATAGCTGGTTACCGAATGCTTATGGTCAGGCGCCATCAGCGGTTAGCGTATTTTTATCTGCAACCGCTACAAAGGTCAGTATTTACGTTTTATATCGCATTTTGTTCGACCTCTATCCAATCGATTACTGGGTAGATATGTTGTTACCTCAAATCATGCTCTCGCTTGGGTGTGTGGCTGTCATTTACGGGTCATTTAGAGCTTGGCAACAAGTAGAAATGAAGCGCCTACTCGCATTTTCTAGTGTTGCTCAAATAGGCTATATGGTCATTGGATTGGCACTTATCAATCAACTTGGTTTAACAGCCTCAATTTTACACCTGTTTAACCATGCCATTATTAAATCTACCTTGTTCATAGGAGCTGGTATTTTATTGTATCGCGCTAATACGACTGAACTGCGAAGCCTTCGTGGACTCGGCAAAGATATGCCTTGGACATTTGCTGCAATCACCCTAGCAGGTTTAAGTTTAATTGGTGTTCCTGGAACGGTCGGTTTCGTGACGAAATGGTATCTACTCGAAGCTGCGGTCGAAAAAGGCATGTGGATAGTTGTCGGTACGATAGTCATTGGCTCTGTTTTAGCTATCGCCTATGTCTGGAAAATCATTGAAAACTTATATTTTAGAAGTAAGCGCAAATTGCATATTCAAGATGTACCCAGTGGCGATTCTGGTGTCGCTCGCGCGCCAAGAACAATGACTATCGCACTTTGGATTGGTGCGATTATGTGTATCGTTTTCGGACTGAACACCGAGCTATCTTTTGAAGCTGCCTCGTCAGCTGCCAAAGCTTTGTTAGAGCGATAGGAGCAACAATGACGCAAATTGCTATGACTCATTTACTTATCCTATCTATTCTTGTGCCTATTGTTGGCTCATTAATTATCTCTAGGCTAGACAAGCATGTGAATATTCGAGAGGCGGTGACATTAATTACTGCTGTTCTTTTGCTGCTTATCAACATTGATATCTATTTGAGCTTAGAGCTTAATCATACAGAGGATGTCGCTAACTCTCGTTTTACTTTTGCTGAACCCATTGAAGGCTTAGCGGTTGCATTTTCCGCTACGGCTTTTGGTAGTTTATTCGCTATCATCGCAAGTAGCTTATGGGTTGCCACATCTATCTACGCTATCGGATATATGCGAGGCCATCATGAAAAACACCAAACGCGCTTTTATGTTCTTTTTGCAATTGCAATCGCTGGTGTTATGGCTGTCGCCTACTCTGACAATTTATTCACACTCTTTTTATTCTATGAAATCTTAACAGTCTCTACTTATCCATTAGTCACTCACTCAGGTACAAGAGAAGCACGAAAAGGTGGTAGAACTTATATATTGATTCTAATGGGCTCATCAATCTTATTCTTCCTGCCTGCGATGATAATCACTTGGTTCGTGTCTGGCACATTGAGCTTTCAGGAAGGTGGCATACTCGCTAATAATTTGGATGCGATTTGGGCCGCTCCCTTACTGTTATTGTTCTTATTTGGAATCAGCAAAGCAGGCCTCATGCCTTTGCATAAATGGCTACCTTCGGCCATGGTAGCCCCGACTCCAGTGAGTGCGCTGCTGCATGCTGTTGCAGTTGTAAAGGCGGGTGTTTTCTCCGTCATGAAGATTGTAGTGTTTATTTTTGGTACCGATTTCATTAGCGAAACCGGTGCCAATCATTGGCTTATCTGGTTACCTCTCATCACTATTGTACTCGCCTCCTTTATTGCACTTCGTAAAGACAACCTTAAAGAACGTTTGGCATATTCGACAGTTAGCCAACTGAGTTACATTATATTGGGTGCTTTGCTAGCAAATCAGGCTGGTATCCTAGGCGGCTCTATGCATATTGCGATGCATGCATTTGCAAAAATTTCATTATTCTTTGCTGCTGGTGCGATCCTTGTTGCAACCCATAAAAAGTACGTTAGCCAACTATCCGGCTTGGGTAGAACGATGCCATTTACTTTCACCGTGTTTACAATAGGCACCTTGAGCATTATCGGTTTGCCATTCTTTGGAGGGATGTGGAGTAAGTGGTATCTACTCTCCGGCTCTCTGAGCTTTTCCGGGCCTGAATTCACTTATTGGGCGATTCTAACTGGCTTGGCCATTAGCTCAATACTTAACACTTACTACTTGTTAAGCATTCCAATGACTGCGTTCTTTAACAAACCCAGTCAACCTGAGCAAGGCGAAGAAGGGCACGCAGAAGCAACAGGAATTTCTGAAGCACCTGTTGCGTGTTTAATTGGCATGGCTATACCCACGGTAATTACCTTGTATCTTTTCTTTGATCCACAAGTATTTTTCCGATTAGCTTCAACGCTAACAACCTTGTAAGGGCCATAAAAATGAATAAACCAGAACAAAAAGTCGCATTTTTTGATAAGCCCGAAAACGTTAAAATAATATTACGAGTATTCTATGTACTGTGTGTTGTACTCGTTATTGCAGACTTTATCGTGCATCGTCACATTTATGTTTCCTTTGAAGAGATACCTGCATTTTACGCAATATATGGCTTTGTAGCCTGTGTCGTCTTAGTTGTTATCGCCAAAGAAATGCGAAAACTCGTGATGCGTGATGAGAAATACTACGATGCCAGAGAAGATGAAGATGACTCGAGTAAGAAACCAGAGGAGAAGCAGCAATGAGTTATGCTATCCCGGCATTCTTGCCATTTTTCATCGCAGCCCTGTTTGCTGCAATTGCACCTATTCGCTTTCGGTACATTTTGGTTTTAGTCCCATTAATTAACGGCATATTACTGTTTTTAAATGCTGACCAGCTAAGTCCTATCACTGTTCAACTGCACACATTCACCCTGCAGATAATGGACGTTGGCCCCGCGGTCACGGAGCAGGACGCCAAACTAAGCCTCTTGTTTGCTTACTTGTTTCACCTTGCCTGCTTTATTTGCCTCATTTATGCCTTGCATGTAAAAGACAAAGTACAGCTTGTTTCGGGTCTATTGTATGCCGGTAGTGCTATTGGTGCTGTATTTGCTGGGGACTTTATCACCTTATTTATCTTTTGGGAGCTACTTGCACTGACCTCGGCCTTTTTGGTATTCGCTCGACGCACAGAGGCAGCAAAAGCGGCTGGCATTCGGTACTTAATTATACAAGTACTCTCTGGCGTGCTCTTATTAATTGGTGCGATCAGTTACTTCCAGCAAACTGGCTCAACTGATATTGGATACATTGGACTGGGTTCTACAGCCTCATGGTTATTCTTAGTCGCCTTTGGTATCAAAGCCGCTTTCCCATTTATGCACTCTTGGCTAACAGATGCATACCCTGAAGCAACACCAGTGGGTACGGTATTTTTATCTGCCTTCACAACCAAAGTCGCGATCTACATGCTTGCGCGCACCTTTCCTGGCGAAGATTTGCTAGTGTATATTGGTGCTGCGATGACTTGCTTCCCCATTTTCTACGCTGTTATCGAAAACGATTTACGAAAAGTATTGGCTTACAGCCTAATTAACCAACTTGGTTTTATGGTCTGTGGTATTGGTATCGGCACCGCTTTGGCGCTCAACGGCACTGTAGCTCATGCGTTCAATGACGTGATTTTTAAAGGGCTACTGTTTATGACGATGGGGGCTGTGCTAACGCGTGTCGGTCACGTGAATGGTTCAAACCTTGGTGGCTTGTATAAAACAATGCCTAAAACCACGCTGTTTTGTATTATTGGTGCGGCCTCAATTTCTGCCTTTCCGTTATTCAGTGGTTTTGTTAGTAAAAGCATGGTGATGGCTGCGATGATAGAAGCTGGGCATGAATACCTTTGGCTGATGCTCTTATTCGCATCTGCAGGTGTCTTCCATCACGCCGGTATAAAGATCCCATTCTTTGCTTTCTTTGCGCACGATTCTGGGCTGCGTCCTAAAGAGGCACCTACGAATATGTTGGTTGCTATGGGTATTGCCTCTGCGCTGTGTATCTTAGTAGGAAGCTACCCTGCTTTACTATACTCGCTATTGCCATGGGAAAACAATTACGTAGCGTACGACATCACCCATACCCTGACACAGTTACAACTCCTGTTCTTCTCAGCACTCGCATTTGTCTGGCTAAATCAAAAAGGTTTATATCCTCCTGAGTTAAAGTCAGTGAATTTGGACGTAGAGTGGATATTCAGGAAAGCTTTGCCTGGTATTGGAAATGGTATTTACCGCTTGGCCTCTAGTGCTAAGCGTGTTGCCGTCAGTTCGTCCCTTAGCCTGCTTAATGCAATCCCTGTAATGAAAAGAGGCAACGACGCCAACGCAGCAACCATGACATTGCGTATGGCAATTGGATTTGTATTATTAGTTCTTATGGCTTTTGTCACTCAGTTTTTATAAAAGCCAGTCGGATGTAGGCCATTAAAACAGTGAAAGGTTATTTGTCCAAATACTGCTTATTAAACTGATCAACAGAAATGGGTTTACTAAATAGGTAACCTTGGGCTTTTGTGCAGTTGAGAGAGGACAGTGTTCGAGCCTGCTCCTGAGTCTCAATTCCCTCCGCAATCACCGATAAATTGAAATTTTTTGCTAACCCAATTATCGAACGTACGATGGCTAAGTCTTTCTCAAATTCCATCTTATTGACGAAAGCACGGTCTATTTTCAGAATATCAACCGACAATCGACTCAAATAAGACAGTGACGAGAACCCTATACCAAAATCATCAATCGCGATCTTAAAACCCATCGCACGCAGATCTGCTAGTAACACTTTAGTAAATTCAATATTTTCTACAATTGCACTTTCGACTATTTCAATTGTAATTGCACTCGCTATTGTTGGATCTAATTTCACCGCTTGAGCAATGCGATTGAACAGCTTCCGGTTAGATAACTCCATAGCCGACACATTGATTGAGAGAGTCATCTCTGCGCCCTGCTCGCGCCAGTTTTGGATAATTCTAATAGCGTGTTGAAACACCCACTCAGTGACAAATCTGATTGAACCTGTGCTTTCAGCTAATGGGATAAACCTATCTGGCGTAAGAAAACCGCGTTTCGGATGATGCCATCGGACTAATGCTTCAGCACCAACAACTTGATTACTGACAATGTTCACCTGCGGCTGCAGCAACAATTCAAACTGATCCTGGGCTTTAGCCTGTTTAAGTTCAGAACTTATGGTTAGCAAAGCGGCTGCGTCATCGCTGATATCTTGGGAGTAAAATACAACATCATCCATAAGTGATTTTTTAGCTTTATACATTGCAGCATCAGCGCAGCGGAGTAATTCAGAACTGCAGCTAGCATCTTTAGGATACTGGGAAATGCCAATTGATAGCCCAATATTCACTTCTAATTCGTCAGCTATCTGAAAAGGTAACCTCGCAGCATCACAAAGCGACTCTGCCATCACTTGCAATTTTTCTTCATCCTGTCGGCAATTTTCTATCAGTACGACAAACTCGTCGCCCCCCAAACGTGCCAAGGTATTTTCTGAGCCGATAATCTCTTTAAAACGTCGGCTAACAATCATCAAAAGTTCGTCACCTGCTTTGTGCCCTAAGCTATCGTTGATAACTTTAAACCGGTCTAAATCCAAAAACATCAGCGCAAAATTTTTACCGAAATTGTCATCACCCTGAATCGCGAACTCGAGCTTTTTCGCTAACATAAATCGATTCGGCAAACCAGTTAGACTATCGAAGTGCGCTAAGTTTTCTAGCTGTGTTTCTACTGCTTTTTGTTGAGAGATATCAGAAAATACGGCAACATAATTGATGATTGTTTCTTTGCTGTTTTTTACTGCATTGATAGAGAAAAGCAGGGGGAAATCTTCATACGGTTGACCTGAGAACCAGAGTTCTCCCCGCCAGTTTCCTCGCTTTTTTAATATCGGAAATACCATTTCATAAAAATGTTGAGAGCGGTCAGCGTTCCTAAACATATTAGGTTGTTGCTGCAATATTTCTTGTCTGTGTATTCCTGTAATACGTTCAAATGCTGGATTTATCGAGACAACTTGTAAATCACTATTGGTGATGAACATGCCTTCTTGTGCATAATTGAAGACTTGTTCATATAACTTCCAGTTTTGCTCATGTTGACGCTTTTCGGACAAATCATTCACAATCAAACTGGTACTCATTTCTCCGGCTAATTCAATAGGTGTGCTAAAGACTTCAACATCTTTTACAGTCCCATCAACTGTTAAATGAACATCGTTGTAAATAGAGGCAGACTCAATCGTATTTTCCTTTGTGGAGCTTCCAACAAAGTGACGAAGATCCCCAAGTGAGCGGGACAACAAAGCGCTTTTGTCGAAGCCGTAGAAATCCTTAGCAGCCTTATTCGCATCGATAACTTTCCCTGCCTCATCAACCATTAGCATTACAGCATTATTTAAATTAAAAAACTGTCTAAACTTGCGTTCAGAAGCTTGTAAAGATTGACGTGATTCAGCGGCTAGCTTTTCATTGCGCAGCATCAATAACATGTTGTAGTAAATAAATAACCAAATAACCAGCGCTGAAATAAAATAGCTCGGATGAAACCTTAGCTGCTCCCAGCCCTCTTTTGGATTGGCAGAAACTATCCAATTGCCATAAGGGAGATGGATGTCTGTAGTGACTTTCGAATCATCAAAAAGCGTTTTACTGCCAAAAAAGACTTCGCCGTCAATGCCCAGTGCATGTCTGCCCTTAATACCAATATGCAGATCAGGATGAGTATTTAATTCCAACTGAGCAATAAAGTCGTCATAGTCGATAACAACTGAAATTATGCCCCAGTTCTTTTCATCTATCGATATAGGCAATCTGACAATAAGCGCTTGCCCACCTTGCACCAACTCGACAGGTCCAGAAACTACGGCTTTTTGAATTTCCAGAGCAAGCTCAATTGAGGGTAATTGATCTTCTAGCTCGCGGTAATCCATACCAAACACTTTTTCATTGCCCTCAAAAGGGTACAAATGAGTCACGATATATGCGTTTGATGCAGCGAGAACACGAATATTACTTTCAGAAGTCAGCAGTTTTTGGGCATACAGAGAAAACTCATCCTGACCGAGATCTGGATTAACGATGACGTAGGTAGCCAACCCTTTCACTAATTCAATATTATTTTGTAGACGCGCTTCTATATCACTTTTAATCACGGCAAGTTGCTGCGCTACGGCAAGCTTTTGATTGGATAAGGCTGTTCGGTATTCAGCATATTCAACGTATAAATAGACAAGACCAACCGCAATGATTGCCGCAATACGAACCAAAATACTAGAAAATTTTAAATCGCGCACCTAAGTCACTTACCTCGTGATTGATGAATAATAACGCGATCCCTGCGGTTAAACTGTTTATTGTTCTTCTTTAACCGTCAGAATATACCATCGACGATTAAATTAGTACTGTTGCCTACCTACTTGAGTATATGACTAATGAGCAGACCTCACAGCCCTGCACTAGCCAACTTTTTAGTGATATATACAAGTTCTAAATAGTTCGACTAAAACGCCTAATACTCGCGCAAGAAAACCCTGTATCCCCAGGGTGGCAAGCTTAGCTCGGTATCACCGAAAAAGTCATATTCTTGCTGATCATTTTTAAGAGCATCAGAATACTGATCAGTAAATAAGGTGTCTCTGAAAGTCACGTTTTGCACTTTTGGACTGAAATTAAAGACCATAAACCATTTACTCTCTTTGTCCTGTCGCACAAAGCTAAAAATGGCTTTTTGATTAGAATTAGGTACTTGTTGCATCAAGGCACCATGTTGGGCATTCCAAAGCGCTGTATAACAGTTTCGTAAACTTAACAGTTGTGTATATAGGTCCCCAATTTCATGATGCTGCCAATCAATGCTGTCTTTTTCAAAAAAAGCTAAACGTTTCGACTCACCGGCCTCTTGTCCGTTATGAATCAATGGCATCCCCTCGCCTAGACAGGATAAGACAATACATGCCTTTTGCGCATCACCAAATTTTTCATCCGGCGTCCCTTCCCATGCATTTTCGTCATGGTTACTCACAAATGTCATTCTCATCGCTTCTCTTGGCCAAGAACGCTCATTCCAAGAGTAATATTTACGTAACTTGTCTAAAGGGGCTTTTTGTTGACAAATATCATGCAGCACCTCATTCCAAGACCAAGCATAGGTCATATCAAAAGCATATTCATGAAGGTCTCGATTTTCCCACTCAGCCAACATAAACACAGACTTAATTCTATCTAGATGTTCCCTCGCTTGGCGCCAAAAACCGTTGGGTACGTACCCCGCAACATCACAACGAAAACCATCTATATCAAACTCTTTAATCCAATATGCCATAGCTTCAATCATATACTCGCGCAAACCAGCCTGATCATAATCAAATTCGATGATGTCATCCCAATCCCACCATGGTGAAGGCCGGAAGTCACCTTTGTAGTCTCGCGCATACCATTCAGGGTGTTCTTGAACTAAGTGGTTGTCCCAAGCACTATGATTGGGAACCCAATCTAAGATAACTTTGAGATCGAGTTTGTGGGCCTCATTGATAAGCTCTTTGAGAGATTCAGCATTACCAAATTCAGCGTTGATCGAACGAAAGTCTTTCACCGCGTATGGACTCCCTAAACTTCCTTTTCTATTTTGCTCTCCAATCTCATGAATTGGCATTAGCCACACAATTGTAACACCCAAGTCTTTAATGCGAGGTAATGCTTTAGTGACTTCAGAAAAAGTACCTTGCTCACTAAACTGTCGAGTATTAACTTGATAAATGCTAGCGTGACAGGTCCAGAGCGGTGAGCTATGTTTTACATAAGGAATAATTGGCAAGTTCAAAGGGAAACCTAGTTCAATCAGTAAAGGGATTTACATGTAATCATATTCTTAAATTGTCGGCAAATCGCAGAATTTTTGAAGTAAAACGCGAACTAATTCATCAAGCGTGGTCTATAATGTAAGACAGACTGAATTTCAGGACAAATAGGACTCATGACACAGACACTTTCCCACAAACAACTATATTTCTTTTTTTGGGGTCTTCTTGCTTCCATTATCCTAGGTTTAGGGGCGTGCTCCAATCGATATGTCTATGAGTCAGTTCGCCAAGCCCAAATACAAGAATGCGAGCGAAGTGCAGAAGGACAAGCAAGACAAGATTGTTTGCGCGGTTATCAAATGACTTTTGAAGAGTATGAACAAGAACGTAAAGAGGCTCTTGGTAAGAAAGAGAAAGAAGAGCCTAAACTTATCCTGCCCACGGAAAAGAAAAACGATACCTAAGCCACAAGTAAGGCGCAAGATTGATCATGTAAATAAGCCGGCTATTCCCATGATCAAAACCCAAGTTGCAAAAAATACTTTTAATTTAACAACGGGGAAATACAAAACAACTCGCTTGGCAATAATCCCACCAACAATGGCGCCAGCTCCAGCAAATAATAACACTTCCCAGTAAATAGCATGAGATACCGTTAAATGGTAATAAATCGCTGACCATACGGAAAATGCGCTCAAGATAACTGCCAAAGCTATTGAACAGGCAATATTGAATCCTCTCAGAATCAAATAGACAGCCACAAGTTCGCCAACGCCAACTGATAACCACGCAGTAATAATTCCCCCAAAAAATGCAAGCGCTGACAATATAACAAAGTCAGTTTTCACAAATGATAAGGTCACTTTTGTTCTACTCAGCAATGGAATTGAAGCATAAATTGCTATCGCTAGTAGTATTGAGAAAATGCCAAAACCAAGATGCAAAGAAGTTTGTGCTTGTTCTGTATAGCTACCAAGCAGGAACTGCGCAACAAGGATACCGAAAATAGAGCAAGGGACAGTGATAGCCAAACCGCGATTTAAAAACTGCCACTGTGAGTGCTCCTTGCCGTTTTCAGTTTTTAATTGCAGTCGGTATTTATGCCAAGTGATAGCACCTGCGGTCATACCACAACACTGAATAGCAAAACTGGTTGCAATAATGGCACTATTATCTATTTTCAATTGATTAAAGAACGGCACAAATACGACACCGCCACCGGCGCCGGTAGAATTAGCAAAAATAGCGCCTGTGATCCCGATAAACAAGAACGCAAAATAGTCAGAAATGACCTGAAAACTGTCGGGCACGCTAAAAACTAGGGTCAACCATGTAATTAACAGAATAATTCGGAAAGGGTGACTTTTAACAGCACCTCTAGTTATATTGTACAAACGACACTCGCGTTCTAAAAATTGATGACGAACTTTGCCAGATCTCGAGAGGAAATTCAGCTACCTTTTTTTAAATTTTAAGATTTAATATGGTTAAACTCGAAAAGCGCTCTACCCAATCGATTCTCACGCTATCGCCCAATCGTTCTCTTACGTGGGCCGAAGCAAAATGGATTATGGCGATTATGGTCGCCGTAGTGATGATCATTGCCATTGCTTGGACTTTTGTGGGAGCTTGGATAGTACTACCTTTCGCTGGCGTCGAAGTTGGCCTATTTGTATTGCTCATGTACAAAGTTACTCGTTCCACTTATCTAAAACAAATTGTTACTTTTAATGACGAGCAAATAAGAGTGGAAATGGGCATTAATCGAAGATTGAGCAGTCAAACTATCCCTCGTTTGGGAACAGACATATTCTACAGTGAAACAGAACGCAATTGGACAACACCCAAAATAACGCTTCACAACGGCTCAAAGCGTTTACAAATCGGTGAATTTCTAAACTCAGAAGATATGGCTTTGCTTCGAGAAAACTTGGAAGAATTGGGTTTTCCAATATGCCGTGAGCACTGGTGGAAGTAAGTAATCCTCTGTCTTTCTCGATATTCGATACCTCCATCAAAGTACTATTGTGATCCTTCGCATCGTAAACGCGTTTAAATTTTATACGAGTTAAAGCGCAATTACGTGGTTTGACCATCATAAATAAAGCGAGGCTATTTCGTATGAATTTATACATAGAGTCGATAGAAGGTGGCACATATATCGCGGCCGTTGGTGAAAGCGGTGCTGACACCTATTTGAGAGAGAAGCACAGCGATTCATTATCATTTCAGTGTATTAATTCAATCAAATTACAGGTTGAGAACATGCATTTTGATAAAATTTGGTTAAAGCAAAACACGCCATATGAAGAAATGTGTGGTTTAAAAAGTAGCGATGAATCATTGGTGATTGAGCTTGATTGGCGTTAGCTACGTGGCGTAAGCAATAAACATAAAATTTATACTGGTCTGACAAGAATTAGCTGTTAATATCTTATTAACAAAATCTTAGGACAAGCTATAATTTTCTTATGACTGAATTCGATATCATTATTGTTGGCGCAGGTTCCGCAGGTTCAGTGCTCGCCAACCGCCTCTCTTCAGACCCAAGGCTATCAGTTTGCTTACTTGAAGCTGGCGGGAAAGATACTAATCCCGCAATTCATGTCCCTTTCGGCTTGGCATTCTTGTCAGATATGAAGTCGATCAATTGGGCGTACGATACCAATGAAGAGCCCGGACTAAATAATAGAAAGTTATTCTGGCCAAGAGGTAAAACCTTAGGTGGTTCTAGTTCAATCAATGCGATGTGTTACATACGCGGGGCCGCCGAAAATTACAACGAGTGGGCCGATTTAGGTTTATCGGAATGGTCATGGGATAAAGTACTGCCTTTCTTTCTAAAAAGTGAAGACAATACAAGAGAAGCTTCAGAATACCACTCTATTGGTGGTTGCTTGGGTGTTTCAGACCTCAAACACATCAATCCCCTCACCTTTGACTTCATTCGCGCTTCGGTCAGCAATGGCTTGCAAGAAAAGGAAGATTTCAACGATGACAGCCAAGAAGGCGTGGGTGTTTATCAAGTTACTCAACGGCTCGGTCGTCGTTGCAGCACGGCAAAAGGCTTTTTGTCTGACGAAATACAGGCTAGACCAAACCTGCACATAATGACCGGAGTTGAAGTTGAAAAAGTGGATGTACGTGACGGTGTAGCAACGGGCCTGAGAATCGTTGCCAACGAGACCACTCAGCATCTTTTCGCTAAAAAACAAATCATTCTCTGTGCTGGCGCAATAGGCTCTCCCCAAATACTAATGCAGTCGGGCATTGGTAATGCTGCACATTTGAAAGAATTGAATATCGAAGTAGTGAAAGACTTGCCTGGCGTTGGTCAGAACTTGCAAGACCATTTAGATGGCACAATTCTATTTCGAACAGACAATCGACGTTCTTATGGATTATCAGTGCCAGCCTTATTAAAGAACGCTTATGAACCCGTAAATTATTGGTTAAATAAAGAGGGCATGTTTACTTCAAATATTGCGGAAGGTGCGGCCTTTTTTAAATCGTCACCAGACTTAGCCTTACCAGATGTGCAGCTACATTTTCTGCCAGCACTATTAGTCGACCACGGACGCAGCAAGCCTTGGGGCCATGGTTTCACAATTCATTTTTGTAATTTATACCCCAAGAGCCGAGGGGAGATAAAGCTCAAAAGAACATATGGAAAGCTTGAGCCAGACATACGGCCAAATTATTTATCGTGCGAAGAAGATATTGAGCCTTTGGTGGCCGGATTTAAATGGTGTAGAAAAATCAGTAATACCTCGCCGTTGGGAGACTCAGCATCAGAGTGGATACCAGGAACCGAGGTTCAATCCGATGAAGAAATTAAAGATTACCTTCGCAAACATGCAGAAACGGTTTATCACCCAGTAGGGACATGCAAAATGGGTGTTGAAGATGATCCTATGGCCGTGGTGAGTGAGCGGCTCAAAGTGAATGGCATAGACAAACTGATGGTCGTAGATGCCTCAGTGATGCCGAATATCATTGGCGGCAACACCAACGCTCCAACGATTATGATCGCTGAGAAGGCCGCTGAGTGGATTTTAAGTGAGCTTTAGCTCTTCGGTATGACACCTTGAACGGGGCTAAGAAGATTGCTAACGGAGATACACAAAAAAAGCCGAGAAAGATTCAAAATCTACGCTCGGCTTATACATAATATATTCGTATCTAGCTGACTATTTGCTCTAACTCTGCACTCACGACGTCAACTGATTTAGTACCATCCAATTTGTGATATTCACACAAACCTTCAGTAGCAGCTGTTTGATAATAGTTCACCAAAGGCTTTGTTTGGTCGTGATATATTGCAAGGCGGTCGCGAACAGTTGCCTCTTTATCATCATCACGAACAATGAGGTCTTCACCTGTATCGTCGTCTTTCCCTTCATTCTTTGGTGGGTTATACACAACATGGTAAACCCTGCCAGATGCAGGATGAACACGACGCCCGCCCATGCGGTCAACGATTACGTCATCTGGAACATCAAATTCGATACAGTGATCTACTTTCACGCCAGCTTCTTTCATTGCATCCGCTTGTGGGATAGTTCGAGGAAACCCATCTAATAAGAAACCATTTGCACAGTCTTCTTGAGCTATACGCTCTTTAACCAAGCCAATGATAATGTCGTCAGATACTAGCTTACCTGCGTCCATCACCTGTTTGGCGGCCAAACCCATTTCAGTGCCTGCTTTAATTGCTGCACGCAACATGTCACCAGTAGAAATTTGGGGAATACCAAACTTCTTCATTAAGAATTGAGCTTGCGTTCCCTTACCCGCACCCGGTGCGCCAAGAAGTATGATGCGCATTAAGCGTCCTCCCAGAAAGTGTTTAAATTTTTGACCTGCAAACTGTACAACTTAGACTGCTAGTTCACAAGTCAAATTAGACCGAAAAATAACAACTTAAGACTAATAGCGAATATTTTGACCTAGCCCAAGCTCAAAACACAAAAAAGCGAGCACAATGGCTCGCTTTTTTATGGTCTTACCAATCTACTTTGCTAAGCTCGTTAGCAACTTGTTCAGGTTCTGAACAAACGCAGATGGATCTTTTAAGCTACCTTGTTCAGACAACGCAGCTTGGTCAAAGAGTACTTCCGACCACTGTTTAAACTGGTCTTCGTCTTGTACCTCAGACATCAACTTAACTAAGTGATGCTCTGGGTTTAACTCGAAGTGATACTTAGGCTCTGGCACTGGTTGTCCAGCAGAAGCCATCAGTTTAGCCATTTGGGTAGTCATACCATTTTCGTCAGCAACGATACACGCTGGTGAATCAGTAAGGCGATGCGTAAATTTCACTTCTTCAACTTTTTCACCTAAAGCCGTTTTCACTCGTTCTAGAATTCCTTCAACTTCCTTCTCGGCAGTTTCTTTTGCTTTTTTAGACTCTTCATCGTCTAGATCGCTTAGGTCAAGGTCTGCTCGAGCAATAGATTGGAATTGCTTTTCGTTAAATTCGGTAAGATGTGACATCAGCCATTCGTCGATGCGCTCACCCATTAGCAACACTTCAATCCCTTTCTTGCGGAAGATTTCCAAATGAGGGCTAGTTTTCGCAGCCTGATAACTGTCTGCTGTCACATAATAAATCTTGTCTTGGCCTTCATTCATGCGAGAAATATAATCTTCTAAAGAGACACTTTGTGCACCGCTCTCATCATGCGTTGAAGAGAAACGTAATAGACCAGCGACTTTTTCTTTATTAGCAAAGTCTTCCGCTGGGCCTTCTTTAATCACATTACCAAACTCACTCCAGAATGCTTGGTATTTATCGGCATCTTTCTTCGCCATTTTTTCAAGCATTTGAAGAACACGTTTAGTGCAGCCTTGACGAATAGCTTGTGTAATCTTATTGTCCTGTAGAATTTCACGAGATACATTCAATGGTAAATCGTTAGAATCAAGTAGACCTTTCACAAAGCGCAAGTAGGTTGGCATGAACTGCTCAGCATCATCCATAATAAATACACGCTGTACGTACAACTTCAGACCGTGAGTCTGGTCACGGTTCCACATATCGAATGGTGCTTTCGCTGGAATATACAATAGGCTAGTGTATTCTGTTTTACCTTCAACACGGTTGTGTGACCACGTTAGTGGATCAGCGAAGTCATGAGAGACATGCTTGTAGAACTCATTATATTCTTCATCACTAATGTCTGATTTTTCACGAGTCCATAAGGCTGTTGCTTTATTTACCGCTTCCCACTCTGCAGGAATGGCAGGTGTTTTTTCGCCGTCTGGGCCTTCACTCTCAGGCACTTCGTCTTTAAACATTTTAACAGGAATGCTGATATGGTCTGAGTATTTAGTAATGATTGAACGTACTTTCCAATCGTCTAAAAACTCTTTCTCATCATCACGTAAATGAAGAGTGATTTCTGTACCACGATCAGCTTTATCGATCGTTGCAACATTAAATTCGCCTTCACCCGCTGATTCCCAGCGAACACCTTCAGATTTATCGGCACCGGCAGCACGACTCTTTACAACAACTTTGTCAGCTACGATAAAGGCTGAGTAGAAACCTACACCGAATTGCCCGATTAGTTGAGAATCCTTCGTTTGGTCACCAGAAAGCTTACTAAAGAAGTCGGCAGTGCCTGATTTTGCAATCGTTCCTAAGTTAGCGATGGCGTCTTCTTTTGACATCCCGATACCGTTGTCGGAGATAGTTAATGTGCCAGCATCTTTATTCACACTAATTTTAACGTGTAAGTCGCTGTCCTTTTCAAACAAACTATCGTCAGACAATCCTTTGAAGCGAAGCTTGTCAGCCGCATCTGCTGCGTTTGACACTAGTTCACGAAGGAAAATTTCTTTGTTTGAATACAATGAGTGGATCATAAGTTGAAGCAATTGTTTTACTTCGGTTTGAAATCCATGGGTTTCTTGTTGGACTGTCTCAGCCATTGCCAAGTATCTCCTACTTCATCTGATTGTTTAAATTAGCAAGGTCTGGCTAAATGCCGCTACATCAGTTTAATGCTACTGATTCACCGCTGCCAGAAATGCCGTTAGATGAGGGATGATGTAAGGTCGTTGTGATTTTTTTCAAGAGCGCTTAGCAAATATCTTTTCATTTACTAGCATCATTGCGAATGGGTAATGATTACTGCTTATCGGAAGCGCTGTACGAGAACATGATTATTCTGACTTAGAACTGTCTGCGCCCGGTAAATGCATGAGTGAGTGTATTGCCATCGATATATTCTAGCTCGCCACCTACAGGCACACCATGTGCGATTCGAGTGGCTTTGATATCCTTTTCCTTGCACATCTGGCCGATGTAATGCGCAGTCGCTTCTCCCTCTACCGTAGGATTAGTCGCAAGAATAACTTCAGAAACAGACTCCGCGATGAGCAATTCAGCAAGTTCGTTTAAGCCTATCTCGGCGGGACCAATACCATCAATGGGCGAAAGGTGCCCCATGAGTACGAAATATTTACCTTTGTACTCAGATGTTTGTTCGATCGCCAACACATCTTGTGGTGATTCAACAATACACAGCTGGCCCGACTCGCTACGCATTGGGTTTTCACATATTTTGCAAAGTCGAGACTCAGTAAAGGTACGGCATTGCTCGCAATGGCTCACGTGCTCCATTGCGTCATGAAGGACCTTGCTTAAATGCAAAGCCCCTTCTCTATTTCTCTCAAGTAAACTAAATGCCATACGCTGTGCGCTCTTTGCTCCTACACCTGGTAGAATTTTGAACGCCGAAACTAGTTCGTTAATTAGTGGGCTAAATGACATTTTTTGAGAAGCTCCTAGAACGGCATCTTAAAGCCGGGTGGTAAGTTCATCCCTCCGGTCACAGAAGCCATTTTCTCTTGGCTAGTCTCGGCAACACGTCTAACAGCATCGTTAAGTGCCGCTGCTACCAAGTCTTCGATCATGTCCTTTTCGTCTTCCATCAATGATTCATCGATATCTACGCGACGCACATTATGGTTGCAGGTCATGGTTACCTTTACCAAACCAGCGCCAGCTTCTCCAACAACCTCTAATGTGGCGAGTTCGTCTTGCGCTTTCTTCATTTTTTCTTGCATTTGCTGGGCTTGCTTCATCATATTGCCCATGCCACCTTTAAACATAACCTTTCTCCAACTATTACAAATATTTTGCGACTACGAAGATATATAGGCAGTCATAAGAATATCAAACTCAATTTCGTTTTTTATTATCTTGGTTTTATCGAATCTTCGACTATCTGACCTTCGAAAGCCTTAATCAGTTCCTGAATAGAGTCATTAGTTTCAACGACATTATGCGCATGATTGTGTCTCACTAAGGAAATCTGTTGTTGGATCTGAAACGGTGTCTCAGATACTTCCCCATACTCTACAACGAACTCGATTGGTTTCTTATAGAATGTGCTCAAAGCCTCTGTAATCGTAGTGCGATGTTGCTCTTCATCCAAATGTTTATTTCTTTCAGCAATGCGAATAACAAATTTATCACCATGCTCAATCAAATTTGATTGCAACAGCAACTGCTTGTTGAGACCGCCAACACCAAGTTCTTCAATGAAGTCACTCCACTTATTTATCTGCTTCGCTTGTAGGAGCTTATTGCCATCTTCTAAATAAGGAGCCACCTTCGGGTGCGTCACCTCAACTTTACTTAAATCTAAAAATTCATCCTGAAACATTGCAGCAATTTCCATTGCTGGATCTAAAGCCTTAGTTTCAGGGAACACATTTTGCTCAGAAGTGGTATCGGATTGAACGTCTTTATGTGTTTGAACTTCTGTATCTTGTGGGGACTCTGCCTGTACATCTATGTTGGAATCGATAAGAGTAGAAGCACCTTCTGAAGACAATTCCTCATCATTACTGAAAGGCATATCTTCATCGTATGATGATAAATCTATTTCATCTTCTGTATCGACTTCTTCAGTCCTTATCACTTCTTCTTTATCTTGAGTAAGCTCTTGCGTTTCCCAAGGCGGGGTTTCCGAACTCTTATCTTCTTGAAGTCTTGGTTCAGCTACTTCTAATGACTTATCTTCAACTGCAGCTTCGGGCTCTAATGGGTTTCTGTAGGGTTTTTCCTCTTGCGATTGCTCCGCGCTTTGCTTATTTTGAGTAGGTAAATCTGCATCGCCGTTAAACACCGTGTTTTCTTGATTCATCAAACGATCGAACAAGGAGGATGTGGTTGCCTCGCCTCTTTCCTCTTTAACGTCCTCATCTTCAGGCTCTTCATTATCGAGTTGATCAGCCAGTGCTAGTAAATCAGAGGTTGTACTTAGCTGATCAGCACCACTATCTGTTGAGATAGAATCTTGTGAGATGAGTTGTTGTGCAGCATCTCGCTGCAATTTTGCATCCGAAGCCAGCTCGTCATATTCAGAAAACATAGACGACTCTGCTTCATCATCCATAAACGACATATTCATCATGTCATGCTGATAATTGTCGTCAGTAGCGTCTGCATGCTGAGAGTGAGTATGTTCGATTGAATCAGGCTGCATTGCGGCTTCTGATTGTTTTGGTTGCTGCGTCGTTTTATCGAGCTCAGGCTCGTGAGACACATCGGTTTTATTCTTGCTATCGCCAGTAGCAAGGCCTTCATCTTGAGCAATGTCTTTAGCGATAACAAGGGGGTCGTTTGGTGGTGACTGCACGACTACTGGCGATGATTCAACTGAATTGACGGGCTGAACCAGTGCGGGAGTTTCATCTAATTTAGCTGGCTCAGCTAACTGAGGTGACTCAGATGCGTCGTCAGATTCATCTGCTTTGCTATCTGATTCATTCCTTGGCTTTGCATCACTACTTAATTCAAGTGTTTTTTTTTCAGCCTGTGCTTGTGCGTGACCGGCTTCTAAGTCGAGTTCAACCTTACTCGCCGGACTGAAGGCTAACATTCTTAGCACTGTCATTTGGAGACCAGAAAATGGATCTGGAGCAAATGGCAGATCTTTTTTACCTTGCAGCACAATCTGATATAGCAATTGTATATGTTCAGCAGTTACCGATTTTGATAGTTGATAAACAGCTCTTGCACTCAGTGTTTCAATCTTGCAAATATCAGGCACAATCTGCGTCAACGAAACTTGATGCAACAAACTCAGAAGCTCAGCCAACACTTGGCTGTAATCAGGTGCATGTACACATATATCATCTAACTCATGCATGGCCTGTGTGCTGTTTTTTTCAATCACCGCTTTCACAAGACGCATTACTTGGTTTTTATCCAAGAGACCTAGCATTTCAGTCACTGTCGCCAATGTGACTTGGTTGTTTCCTTGAGCAATGGCTTGGTCGGTAAGACTCAAAGCATCCCTCATACTACCTTGTGCGGCACGTGCTAAATGTCCAAGAGCTGACGCCTCGGATGGTATGCTTTCTTGCTTCAGGATGTGCTCAAGCTGCGTTTGAATTTGCTCACGTGATAGGGCTTTCAAGCTGAATTGGAGACAACGCGACAGGATAGTTACTGGTAATTTCTGTGGATCAGTCGTTGCTAATAGAAACTTAACGTGCGGAGGCGGCTCTTCCAAAGTCTTGAGCAAAGCGTTAAAACTGTGCTTAGAAAGCATGTGAACTTCATCGATGAGGTACACTTTAAAGCGACCGCGTGTAGGCTTGTACTGAACATTGTCCAGCAACTCGCGAGTATCTTCCACCTTCGTTCGTGATGCGGCATCTATTTCTAATAAATCCACGAAACGACCTTCGTCGATGTCAGTACAAGCATTACAAGTACCACAGGGAGTTGCACTTTGACCTGTTTCACAATTCAGGCTCTTGGAAAAGATACGAGCAATCGTTGTTTTGCCCACACCGCGCGTCCCTGTAAATAGGTAAGCGTGATGCAGTTTGTCATTATCAAGCGCGTTAGATATAGCACTAACTACGTGCTCTTGCCCAACCAGCTCAGCGAACTTCTGAGGACGCCATTTCCTTGCTAATACTTGATAACTCATGCTTGTTAGTTACTCGCCTTCGTATTCCACTAAACTGAATGGTTGAACGCCATGATCGATTAATTTAGTTTCACCGCCAATATCAGGAAGTGAAATCACAAATCCAGCATGTTCCGTAATACCGCCTAAACGTCTAATCAAATTAGCCGTAGCCACCATGGTTCCGCCTGTTGCGAGCAAATCATCAATCATTAAGACTCTATCGCCTGGCTTTATTGCGTCTTTATGCATCTCTAATATGTCTGTGCCGTACTCTAACTCGTACGCCTCAGAGATAACTTCTCGTGGTAACTTTCCCGGTTTTCTAACAGGAACAAAGCCAATTCCCATTTCAAGGGCAAGCGGCGCACCAAATAAGAAGCCTCTCGCTTCGGTACCCACTACTTTATCAAAGGTTTGACCGGCAAACTGCGCTTTTAATAAATCGATACATGCAGTAAATGCTTCATGATCTTGAAGTACACTCATTACATCGCGAAACATGATACCCGGTTTTGGATGGTCTGGAATCGTTGTAATTGCAGACCTAATTAATTCTTTTGTCACGTATTTACCTAATTCGGATAATTGCTAGAAGAAAAACACATACCATCCAGCAATGATATGCATGAGCGGAAACGCTACTAAGGCAGCTAGGATACCAAGAAAGTACCAGCCATTAAAAACTTCTTTGAACTCAGTGTTATCACCCATGAGAATTACCTTGTTTGTTGACAGTAATTTAAGAGCGGTGAATATTACTTGATCGAGGTCAAAAAAAACAGGTTTTCATGCTTATCTGACTAGAAGTTTTTCTTCTATGCTTAACGACTCTCTTCCTTTAAAACTGAAAGGTTAGACATTGTTTAGAAGGCATTTAAATATGGGCTGCTTGATAGCCAATACGAAAGCCACCCCAATGCTTCCCGTTAACGTAAATAGGTGCTGAAAGATCGTGCATTACTTCACCAGTATCGCGTTTATAGGTCTGCAAAAGGAATAGTTCAGTATTGCTACCACATCGAGAACCAGTGTAATCGTCAAAGATTCGTTTCGTTCTGTTAGCAACAAAATCAGTATCATAATCACCAGTAAGGGGTTTTGAGAAGCATTTATTGTGGGTGGGAAAATAGCCATTCCGGTCTACAGCACCGGCGTAAATAATGAAATCATTTTGCTGCAACAGAGGCTCTTGAATATCAGGTAAGACTTTATCTGTAAATTTATCAAATTGTGTCGCATGTTTTACCGGGTTTGTATTTGGAATAACCTGGTAGTTCTCATCGAATAGGGCGTGTTCATTAATTTCACCTTTTTCAATAGCATGCTCAAACAGCGAACCAATTCTAGACGCCGCATTTATCGCAATATTTTGTACTGTAGAGTTCCTATCTTTTATCTCGAACACGTGTAAGGTTCTAAATATACTTTCTGTATGATAGCTCAAGCCCAGCACTCTTTCGGATACGTCGGTGAGTTCATGTTTTAACGAATCAGTTGATACAAATAGATTTTCTGCATTTTTTGAAATCCCACTATTGAGTGACTTCATTTCGGTCACACAGACGGATAATTCATCCATGGATTCTTTTGCAGTCAACAAACTTGCACTAGATTGCTCCACTTTTTCAGAGGCCTCTGCGACTAGATTAGACATTGTTTCGCCAGCTTCAGAAACGGTAGATATAGCTTGTACTGATGCATTGCTTCCCTTTGTAATTTCTTCTAACACCGATTCTATACCCTGTGTTGCTTCTGTAGTCCGCTTAGCTAAGTTTCGTACTTCGTCAGCTACAACTGCGAAACCTCTTCCTTGTTCACCCGCTCTCGCAGCCTCTATAGCAGCATTTAGGGCTAACATGTTCGTTTGGTCGGCTAGTTGATTAATAGTTTCAACAATATTCGCAATATCGCTTGCGTTGTCCCGGAGACTCAACAACAAAGTATTTGTGTTTTCTATCTGCAGTTTGAGATTGCCTTGTTGTGTTGAAACTTGTTGCAAAAGATTTACTGATGCATCGGAAAAAACAGATGATTCAGATATTTGGCATGAAGCTGTTTCGCTGAATCCAATAATTGTTTGGTTAGATTGCTCTATACCTTGCACTCGTTCAGCTATCTCCTTAGTACTATCTACTTGAGCCTCAAATAGCGATGCCAATTTGTCTACAAAGTGAGAGACATTTGCACTCTCAATTGCAATTTCACTGCTTTGCTTAGCAATGATCTTAGCTGACTCTTGAAGCGCTTCATTTCCTTGATGAGGCTCTTCCGCAATTTTATTTTGCCCTGGTGCTAAGCTAGAGATTGCAGTCGTAGTTATCAAAAAAACAGCAGTGACCAGGATAGTCTTCACTAGTAGGAGATCTATTAGTGAGTCAATCAGATAAAAAATTACAGCAAAGATAGGTGCAGCTATGAGGATAGATAGTTTTTGTGTTGTCACTAGTTTAGCCCTTGATTATTGTTAGCCAGTGACCTCCGTTGTATTACTAGCAAAAAAAATAGCCGATATATCAGTATCGACTATTCTTAAAAATATTTGAATTAGACTATAGAAGTATAAATGAGGAATGTAAGAAGCCTCATCCTTGAGGCAAAGAAGGTAGAGCCTGCCTAGTTATTTATCAAGATTAGCAGTAGTAAACTCGCTAGGACTAATGAAACCATCACCGTCCAAATCAAGAGAATCAAATAATTCGTTTAATACTTGATGTGCCTCTGCTTCCGCTTTAGAGATCATACCATCAGTATTTGTATCCAGTTTTTTGAAAAGATCTTCTGATGAAAACGCTGATGTAGAAGTTAGCGCTAGTGTAAATGCGAAAGCGCTTAGTGATAATAATATGTTCCGTTTTGTATTTAACATGGTAAATCTCCTATGATAATTTTGATTAGTGAGAATTGTTTGCCTCACAACTAGGCTATACCACATTCCATGCCAACATATTTAATACAAGTTAATTCAACCACTTAACTCATTAATTGATATTCTAAGCCACAAAATCCTCAATAGCTTGTGTCTTATTCACTACACCTCAACGTTCATTCATCGAAATTTATGGTTATCTAATTGTTTTTAAACACTTTAATAGGTGTATCGAATTTACTACAAAGCAAAAAAGGGGGTCAGAGTGAATTAAAAAAGGGGTCAGAGTTAATTC